>NZ_JAFFPZ010000009.1 GCF_016918505.1 Desulforhopalus vacuolatus | reverse complement strand
GTTCCCACCCGATTTGCATATTGTTGCTCAAAAACCACATTATACTGTTTGGTTTTGTGCTGAATTCACAGCCGATGGTACGAAAATCAATTTCAGGCCGTTTTTTAGCTCCAACCGGGAATAGCTGGTGTCGTTGCACATCCCTCTGAGTGGCCTTTTTGTGGATATAATGAAATCCAGATGCCTAAAAGGAAGTCAGTGCTCATTGATTATCAAAAGTTAGCGAAACTTACAGGGTTTGCATCCTATAGTACCTTCCGAGAGACTCACAAAGAATTGGTAAATGAATCCGTTACCAACAGGACCTGCGGCAGGCAACCGGGTTGGAGTGAAAGTGTAGCTGTAGGAAGCCGAAGTTTTCTAGAAACAATTCATTCGAAATTGGGATTTCGTGGTAAAGGTCGGAAAGTTTTAGAACATGACATCGGATTTCAACTTCGTGAAAAACACAGAACCTATAATGTCGAATATGATGGTAGAAATGAAGATATAGGCTCAATAAACGCCTCTGAATGGGACGTTAATTTCGAGTAATCAGATGACCCCGTTCGTCCCGTTCGTCTGGCACGGCAGCCGCATAGCTCAACGTTGTTAGCCAAGAGCAATGAGAATGAACTATAATAGAATTGAAAATCAACTTGACCTAAATGATCCCGAGGGTGAATTTTGCTTTACATTCTCGAAAGGACAAGTCGAGTTATCCTTTATCGATTGGAAAAATAAAAAACAGATTATTTCCTTCGGTACTGTCTATCTTTTTTTGTACCGCATGGCTAATGGCTATAAGAATCTGCCGGAGGCACAGGTTCTCGAAATAATGGATTCTGATGATATTCGTTCTCTCAGAGAGGACTCGACTGCATCATTGGATGAAGAACTCCATCATTTTGTCATATCAAACAACGAAGACGAATGGTGCGAGGTCATAGCGGCAAGATATGAACTAAAAATGGATGGATAACAATACGCATGCACTCTGAAACCCAAAGAACGCTGCTTTCAATATTTATTTATAGACCCCCAAATGGGCCTTTTACGAGTTCTTCGTAACTTTGGGTACAGGTAATGCGCGGGTGTTGGAAAGCCTCCTTGCCTATTTTGAGCTGTTGTTCTACGCAATCATTATTCGCTATCATAATTAGTATGAAAACAAAACACCAAAAAACTTTGGCAACGATTTTCACAGACCACATCCTGAGAGAGAAGCTTTGAGGTATCGCATTAAGGATGCTCGTGAATTCATAAAGAAAATAGGAGAGACACCATGAAAGGGATGAATCATAAAGGCTATTTCGCCAAAGTTGAATTTGACTCTGAGGATCATATCTTTGTCGGCCATATTATTGGCATCCGTGATGTTGTTGGTTTTCATGGCGAATCTGTCACCGAGTTGGAAACAGCCTTTCAAGAGTCAGTTGACGACTATCTTACTGCCTGTACAGCTATTCCCGGTTGGAGCTAAAAAACGGCCTGAAATTGATTTTACTACCATCGGCTGTGAATTCAGTACAAAACCAAAAAGTATAATGTGGTTTTTGACCAACAAGATGCAAATTGAGTGGAAACCAGCCGTGTTTATGATGTCTTTTTGACACACTAATCCATTTGCCCCTGTCAGTATTTTTCGAGCAGGGATCTCATCTTTTATATTAGTCCGATTATAGCGTCAGTATTGCAGCGGAACCGGATTGTACACCAACAGGGAACGATATAAATCCTCCATATTCTCGACGTAAAACTCCCGAAATTTACTGCGTACATTTTCCCAGAATAATCTTCTCGTCTTAAATCTCTTGCAGGCAGCCTGAAACAGAGGGCAACATAACTGCAGAATCTGATCAATGAGAAAGGAACATCATGAGGAGAACAAAGAGTTCAGTCAGGTGTTTCTTGCCGAGGCCAAAATTATGATCGAATTGATAGCCCTGATTTTTCAAGGTGTTGAACGTTTCGTTCTCAATCTTCCACCTGGCACGGGCACCACGCATAAAATGAAAGATACTCTCTTCGGTGATGGTCAAATCGGTAACCCAGGTGAAGTGTTGTGTTTTGCCGGTCTTACTGTTTTCTTCCCAGTATTCGACAAAAGTAACCCTTGTATTCTGGTGTGATTTATTGAGAGGAGCGTTATAAACGACACGAAAGCAATGCGTTAAGTGGGGCGTATTCTGTTGGGTTACCGTCAGTTCCATGCCCTCTCCCCTGGCCACGGCATCGTCCACGTACTGAAAAAGAAACTGGTGATCTCCCGGCTTTGCGCCCAGGATATAATGGAGATTATTAGCCTCAAGATTTTCTATATACGGTGCGTTGGAATTTAAGGCATCCTCGTTGAAGATCTTACCGCGCTGCAATTGCC
Source organism: Desulforhopalus vacuolatus (assembly GCF_016918505.1). Classification (GTDB taxonomy): domain Bacteria; phylum Desulfobacterota; class Desulfobulbia; order Desulfobulbales; family Desulfocapsaceae; genus Desulforhopalus; species Desulforhopalus vacuolatus. The sequence continues at coordinate 118,953 of NZ_JAFFPZ010000009.1, read as the reverse complement.
GGAAGACTTCCTTAAATTCAAATCAACCGGTCAAGCCGGTTATTTGAACGTTCATGACCGGTCACACGGATAAGCCAGTGAGTTAATAAGTTCAGTAAGTCTGGATTAAAATACGGCTAATGCACTTGCATATTGTTTGAAACAGGTTTATTTTTAACAATAAGTAACACTGGTAGGTAACGTTAATTGTAAGGAGTCAAAAAATGGAACGTCAAACGCTTGCATTCCTCCATGCCCACGGAATAACGTCTAAACCGGAGACGCTCATAAAGATGCTGGTTGATGCAATCGAGCAGCGGCCATCTGTCGTATACCTGGAAAATACCAGGCATGAGCTCTCCAAAGCCGAATCCAAAGAGCTTGAAGAAGGCGGCTTTGACTTGACACCCAAGCGTCATGGGAGCAAGGATCCTATTGCCAGGTATACAGTACTTTATACCGAAATATTGGCTACATCCAAGTCGGTGAAAGAGGCGGCAGATATGCTCGGAGTTGATCCGAGCCGTGTGCGGCAAAGACTGGGACAGCGATCCTTGTACGGCATAAAAGAAGGCTCGAAATGGCGTCTCCCCATGTTTCAGTTTCATAATCGCAAGCTTGTGTCGGGGATAGAAAAAGTCCTTGCTGCTCTCCATCGTTCGCTCAATCCCGTGTCGGTGTTTTCCTGGTTCATGGCCGAGAATCCCGATCTTGAAGCCCCCATAGAGGAAAATTCCCGGCTTATGCACAGGTTTAGCCCGCGTGACTGGCTATTAATGGGAAACCCTCCCGAGAAAGTGGTTGAACTTGCTGAGGATCTTTAACAGTGGCAACATTCCCTGATCCACCATCAAAGGTGCAGTTAAGGGCAATTGGTGAGGATATAACCATCCTTCCCGCCGGGGCGAAACTCTGGCGGGTCTATTTTCGAGGCGGCCCCCATCCGACCACATGGAATAATTTTCGACAGTATGGTCCGACCAACTCCAAGTTTGATCACCATACTCATCCAAAGCGTGTTCAACAAAGAACCATCATCTATCTTGCGGAGGATGGTCCGACTTGTATTGCAGAAGTCTTTCAGGATACACGAACGATTGACCGCTGGAGGAACGACCCCTGGATAGTGAGATTCGAGACGGTGCGGGACGTTCAACTGCTGAACCTGACAAATCTATGGCCCACAAAAGCAGGCGCATCAATGGCAATCAATTCCGGCTCAAAGGCAAAGAGTAGGAAATGGTCAAAGGCAATTTATTCTGCCTACCCGAATGTCGAGGGCCTGCTGTACGGCTCGGCAATGTATGCAAATCAACCTGCTGTTGCTTTTTACGATAGATCAGAAACCGCAATACCAGTGACGCCAGCCTTCAATAGGGCACTCGGCGACCCTGGCATGATCACGGTTTTATCGAATGCCGCTGTTAAGCTGAACTACATTCTGATTTAATTAAAGAGTTGTTTATACCATTTCCATTTTGTATTGGCGGATTCAAAGGCAGTGGAACAGACGCCCCAATTGGGCGTCTCTACAAAGACCTTTTGCTTTTCCCGTCCTTCCCGCCTTTCTTCGCGTTCCTTCGCGTTCTTCGCGGTGAAAAAATTGTCTTATCGCTTTTTGCTTTTCCCTTTCTCTTGACTCCTTTCTCAACTTTTCTTACTCTGAACTCATGCTTCCGCACGCATAAAAATAGATTTTCCCTCTATCATCAGGAATACTCCATGGAAAATAGTATCATCGTTATCTTCGGTGCTTCCGGTGACCTCACCCGGCGCAAGCTCATCCTTTCCCTCTGCCGGCTCTTTGCCAGCAACCTCCTGCCGGAAGACTTCGCCATTATTGGAGCCAGCCGCAGCATCTACACCAACGAGAGTTTTCGAGAACACCTTTCCGGGGCTATTACGGAAGAATCTGAAACCGTGCGTAATGCCTGGAAGGCGTTCAGCGGCCATATCAGTTATCAGACGGTCGACACCAGCGACAGCGGCAATTTTAGTGAACTCAAAGAACGGATCGCCACACTGGCCAAAAGCCACAACTGCGGCGGCAACGTCATCTACTACCTCGCCACCCCGCCAAGCCTCTACGGCATTATCCCCGAACACCTCAAGGCGGCAGGGATGAATGACGAAAGCGACGGCTTCAAACGTCTCCTCGTGGAAAAACCCTTCGGCTACGACCTTGCCTCCGCCCGACAGCTCGACACCCGCATCCACCGAAGTTTCGATGAAAAACAAATTTATCGCATTGACCACTATCTCGGCAAGGAGACAGTGCAGAATCTCCTGGTTTTCCGCTTTGCCAACACCCTTTTTGAACCGATCTGGAACCGCCGCTATATCGACCATGTGGAGATAACCGGCTGCGAATTTATCGGTGTGGAAAAGCGCGGCGGCTACTATGACGATGCCGGTGCCGTGCGTGACATGCTGCAGAACCACCTTCTGCAGGTACTTTCCATGATGGCCATGGAACCACCCTCAAAGATCAACGCCAGCTTCATGCGGGACGAAACAGTGAAGGTGATGCAGTGTTTCCGCCCCTTGAGTGCAGAAGATCTCCGAGAAAACCTCGTGCTTGGCCAGTACACCGAGTCTACCGTACGCGGGGAGAAACTGCCCGCCTACCGCGACGAACCGGGGGTTGACCCTCAGTCGCGCACTGAAACCTTTGTCGCTCTGCGCATGTTCATCGACAACTGGCGCTGGAGCGGCATACCCTTCTACCTGCGCACCGGGAAACGACTGCCTACCCGCGCCACGGAGATCGTCCTCTACCTGAAAAAGACACCCCACCCTTTCTTCGCCGGATATGCCTCAGAGAATAAAATTGTTATCCGCATCCAGCCGGACGAAGGCATCCTCATCAATTTTGGCTTGAAAACGCCAGGTGCAGGCTTTGAAACCACCGAAGTCGGGATGGATTTTCATTATAAAAATCTCAGCAGCGGCAACGTGCTCGACGCGTATGAGCGCCTGCTCCTCGACGCTTTTAAGGGCGACGCCACCCTCTTCGCCCGATCCGACGCCGTGGAAACCTGCTGGGAATTTATCCAGCCGGTGCTCGACTACAAAAGAGCCGAAGGATCACTTTACGGCTATGCCGCCGGGACCTGGGGTCCCCTGGAGGCGATCAATCTGCTGAAGCGGGACGGCCGCGAATGGCGTACTCCCTGCCGCAATCTCACTTCTGAACAATACTGTGAATTATAGGGAGCGTCGATGAACTGGAAAATTTACGACAGTCCGGCAATGGTCATCCGTGCCCTCTGTGACAATCTCCTCGCTCTGAGCCGCAGCAAAAAAACGGTGCACGTCTCCCTTTCCGGTGGCAGTACGCCCAAACGGTTCTTTGCGGCGCTGGCAGAACCGGTCTGCGCGAACAATATCAACTGGGAAAACCTCCACTTCTGGTGGGGCGATGAGCGCTGCGTGCCCCCGGAGGACCCGGAGAGCAACTTCGGTGCTGCGTATGAGCTGCTGTTGCGCAACGTCAACATCCCGGCGGGCAATATCCACCGCATCCATGGTGAAGAAAAACCGGAGATTGAGGCGCGGCGCTACGCTGGCGAGATTGATGAGTTCGTGCCGAAACATTCCGACGGCGTTCCTGCCTTCGACTGGATTATCCTCGGCATGGGCAGCGACGGTCATACCGCCTCTCTCTTTCCGGACCAGACCGACTTTGCCGATCCCCGCCTTATCTTCATTGCCACCCAGCCCGAAAGCGGGCAGCTGCGTATCAGCAAAACAGTACGGCTGATAGAGGCAGCGGACCGCATCAGCTATCTCGTCCTTGGTAAATCGAAGGCGAAACTGCTGAAAGAGATTCGCACGAAGATTGACGCGGCTGGCTGTGATCTCAACACCCTGCCCTGGCCGGCAGCACGCATTCGCTCCACCCGCGGAATCACTGAATGGTATCTCGACAGTGCGGCGGCGATGTTGATGTCATAAAAAAGGGAGAAAGAGAAAAGGAGAAGGGAGACGGGAGACGGGAGAAAGGGAAAAGCAAAAAGCAAAAGACAAAAGGCGGAAAGACAAAGACCGGGCAGCCAGCGAAACACTCGAAAGTTTTTATATATAAAATGCCTTTATTCGAATGCTTAGAGCTTTCCTTTGGCAAAAAGTTTTTCGCTGTTCTTTCTTTTGCTTTTTCCCGTCTCCCGTCTCCCTTTTCCCGTCCTCCTGTCTTTGAATCCGCCAATACAAAATGTAAATGGTATTATACGGTGTAATGACAGGCCGTTTTTGATAAAGTTCATGAGAGAGTTGCTCAAGGAGACCCGGCGAAAGGTTGCCACAAGGGGAATCAAAAAGGAGAAAAGATGAGAGAAAAAGGAGAGGCTGGTGTTATCGGCCTCGCGGTAATGGGACAAAATCTCTGTCTCAATATGAACGATCACGGCTATAAAGTGATTGCCTTCAACCGCACATGGAGCACGGTGGAAAACTTTCTCAAAGGCCCGGCGAAGGGTACCGCCATCGTCGGTGCCGACTCACTGACCAGTCTCGTAAACAAACTGAAAAGACCACGCAAGATTCTGCTGATGGTCCGCGCCGGTGAGGTGGTAGACACTTTTGTCAACAATCTCAGCCTGCTGCTCGACGAGGGTGATATCATCATCGACGGTGGCAATTCCAACTACGAGGACACGGTCCGCCGCGTTGACATGCTGGAGAAAAAAGGCATCCTTTTTGTCGGCGCAGGTATCTCCGGCGGTGAAGAAGGTGCACGCCGCGGCCCCTCCATCATGCCCGGCGGCAATCCGAAGGCGTGGCCTGAGGTGAAAGAGCTTTTGCAGGATATCTCCGCCAGGGCTGAAGACGGAGAGCCGTGCTGTGACTGGGTCGGACCCGGCGGCGCAGGCCATTTCGTAAAGATGGTGCATAACGGAATTGAGTATGGCGATATGCAGCTCATCAGCGAAGCCTGGCAGTTCATGCGGGACGGCCTGAAACTGACCAATGATGAGATGGCCGACATCTTCCGCAAGTGGAACGAAACCGAGCTGGACAGTTATCTGATTGAGATCACCGCCGACATCCTCAACTACCGCGAGAAAGAAAGCGGAGAACACCTTATCGACAACATTCTTGACGCTGCGGGACAAAAGGGAACCGGGAAATGGACCGGCATGGATGCCCTTGATAAAGGTATCCCCCTCACCCTCATCACCGAGGCAGTCTTCGCCCGCTGCATCTCCGCACTGAAAGAGGAGCGTGTAGACGCCGCCCGGATATTCGAAAAGAAAATCGAGCCGGTCACCGGCGACAGCGACCAGATCAAGGCATGGGTTGAGATGCTGCGCGAGGCACTGCTTGCCTCGAAAATCATCAGCTACGCCCAGGGCTTCATGCTGATGCGCGAGGCCTCAGAAACGTATAATTGGAACCTCAACTACACTCAGCTCGCGAAGGTGTGGCGCGCTGGCTGTATCATCCGCAGCGCTTTCCTCAGCGACATTGCCGAAGCCTTCACCTCTGAGCCGGACATCCCCTTCCTTGGCTCGGCACCGTGGTTCCGCAAGCAGCTTCTCGGCAACATGGACTCCTGGCGAAAAATCGTCGTCAAAAGCGTGGAGATCGGCCTGCCAATGCCCGCAATGACGTCCGCAATCACCTTCCTCGACGGCTACACCTGCGCCAGCCTCCCGGCTAACATGATCCAGGCTCAGCGTGACTTCTTCGGCGCCCACACCTTCGAGCGGGTGGATAAACCGCGAGGTGAATTCTTCCACACGGACTGGTCTGGACATGGGGGAAAGACGAGTTCTACGACGTATGAGGCTTGAGAAATATTCAGAGACCTCACAAAGGCACAGAGTGTGCGATACACTCAAATAAAATGAGGGAGGCGAATATTTTTTCGCTTCCCTCATTTTACCTTTTATACAATTTCCATTTTGTATTGGCGGATTCAAAGGCAGGGACGGGAAAAGGGAGACAGGAGACGGGAGACAGGGAAAAGCAAAAGACGGAACAGCGAAAAACTTTTTGCCAAAGGAAAGCTCTTTACATCCTGTTTATCCATTCGTAATCGCCAAAAAAAATGTCTACGCAGTCGCGTTCTCTGGTCAATACAAAATGTAAATGGTATAACAGGGTATCTGGAAAACAACTGGTACAGGGGGGATGGTGAAGGCAGATGTCGTTATTATTGGCAGTGGAATAAGCGGGCTTACCGCAGCAGCCCTCCTTGCAAAACATGGCAAAGAAGTTGTCCTCGTTGAAAAAAACCGAAACCCTGGTGGTTCCATCCGCCAGTTTACCAGAAAAAACCACGCTTTCGACATTGGGTTTCACTACACGGGATGCCTCGGCGAAGGAGAGATATTAAATTTACTTTGGCAACACTGCGGTGTGCTCGACAAAGTGAACATTATCCCCGCCAGCCAGGGTGGATATGACCATTTTGAAGATCCAGCAACAGGAAAAGTCATTCGCGGTTATTTCTCTTACGAACACCTGGAAGAAGAGTTGATCGCAAACTTCCCTCATGAAAAAAATGGCATCAAGACATATCTTAAAACCATCCGCACCAATTGCCAGGATGTCCCATTTTACAAAACAGATCTCCCCCTCCTCCCGTTTTTGCGGGGATATAAAGATCAGGTAAACTCCCTTTCCTCCTTTTTAGATAAGACAATAGAAGACAGATTATTACGCTCTGTGCTTGAAGCCCCAGGTTTTCTGTACGGTGTACCAACCCGGAAGGCCTCTGTTGAAGTTCATTCCCTTGTGGCGCATGGATATTACTCAGGTGCATACAAGGTTGCTGGTGGCGGCCAAAGTGTGGTCAATAGCTTTGTGGATGCTATCCGCGCCACCGGCACCTCCCTGTCAGTCAATGCTGAAGTGACTTCGATCCAGGTAAAGAATGGTGCAGTGACCGGGGTAACACTCTATTCCGGCGAAGAAATTACCTGCTCACAGATTATTTACACTGGCCATCCAGGCCAGTCGCTCGCGCTCTTGCCACCGTCTGTCTTTCGGCCTGCATACAAATCCCGCGTGCGAAACTTGCAAAACAGTCTCTCCATGTTTGCTGTTTTTGCCGAATCTGAAAAATTTGTCGACTGCACGACCGGTGCATTGAATTATTATATTTTTCCAAAAACAGGCGAAATTTTACCTCCGCAAAGCATGCTCGCACCCAATCAACGAATAATGCTGATGACAAGTGGGGCTCCAGCAAGTTCAAAAGAATTGCATGGTCATGGTAATGACGTTACATTGCTTTCGACAGGATATTGGAAAGATGTAGAACCTTTTCTCAAAAATGATTCTCCACGTCGATCACCTGAATACACTGCTTGGAAGGCTGACATTACTGACAAAATGGTCACAAAAGCAGAAGAGAGATGGGGGGCGATATCAGGCACCCTCACGCCTCTTGCCACTGCAACACCTCTTACCTTTCGTGATAAATTATCTGCACCTTCAGGCTGTACTTATGGGGCAATGCACTGTCTGGGACAATATACCCCTGACGTTCGTACACGCTTATCTGGTTTTTATTTAAGTGGCCAGTCTACTCTTATGACTGGAGTCGTTGGAGCATCTGTTGCTGGACTTGTCAGTGCTGGTGAAATACTTGGTTTGGAAGATCTCTGGAGAAGTATTCGACTATGAAGAGACGAGTAGTTATAACCGGTAGAGGGGCTGTGTCTCCTTTTGGCCGGGGAGTTTCGGCACTGCTGGAAAATATATGGCAGGGACGTTCCGCTATCCAATATATGCCAGAATGGTTAAAAATTGAAGGTCTATGCAGCCACCTGGCCGCACCAGTTCCCGACTTCGACTTTAAGATTCTTCCCCGAGTACAGCGTCGTACCATGGGAAAAATGGCAATATACGCTACACTTGCATCCCAGGAGGCAGTGAGAGACAGTGGTATCAGCACAGAACTGCTTTCTTCTGGCGACCTTGGAGTGGCTATCGGCTCAACCATTGGCAGCCCCTCAGCCTATGAGGCCTTTTACTCTCAGTACCTGGCAAACAATTCTCTACGAGGTATCAAGTCAGGAGAATTCTTCAAGTCCATGGGACATACCTGCTCTGCTAATGTCTGTTTAGCTTTAGGAATTCGAGGAGAACAGTGGGGGCCGGTAAGTGCCTGCACCTCCTCATCCCAGGCTATAGGACTTGCCTATATTCTGATAAAAGCTGGCAGACAGCAGGCAATGCTGTGCGGTGGAGCCGAAGAAACCCATCCCTCGGTTACCAGTGTTTTTGATTTACTCGGAGCTGGATCCCGTCAAAACAGCCATCCAGAATGTGCCTGTCGCCCTTTTGACAAAGATCGAGATGGTATCGTCTGTGGGGGAGGAAGTGGAGTCTTGATATTGGAAGATTTGGAATCCGCCCGGAAACGCGGGGCAAAGATCTACGGCGAAATTGTTGGTTTTGGCAATGTTACCGACAGTGGTCATATCGCCAATCCTGAAACACTTTCCATGGAAAGAGCCATGAAAAAGGCAATGACTGAAGCTGGAATTGCAGCTGCAGATATTGATTATGTTAACGCCCATGCCACTGGGACAGAACGTGGTGACATTGCAGAATCAGTTGCCATAGAACATGTGCTGGGAAGCACAACTCCGGTGAGTTCTCTCAAAGGTCATTTTGGCCATACACTTGGTGCATCCGGTGCCCTGGAGATAATCGCGACACTGGAAATGATGGCCCAACAGGAAATCATTCCTACGCGTAATTTAACCAGTATAGATTCTCGTTGTGGTAAGATTGCCCTGGTGACTCAAAAGCAGCCTGCTCGTTTAAAGACAATATTAAAAAATAATTTTGCATTAGGTGGCGTTAACACCTCACTTGCAATTCGACAAAACATACTCCCATGACAGATAAAGAAGTTTTTCAAAAGATCGTAGATGTGCTTGCTGAAGAATTTGAGCTCAATAAAGAGGAGATAACCCTGGAGGCTTCTCTCTATGAAAAACTTGGCCTTGACAGTCTGGACGCCGTTGACATGGTCATCGTTTTAGAGAGAACTTTTAATCTTAAACTTGCCAACGAAGAAGATATACGTTCGATCTGGACAATCGGTGATTTAGTGAACTTCATTGTAAAAAAGAAAGCGGAATTGACAGTTGAATGAGAGCAGCACAAAAAATATTGTGGAACTGTTATTTTTTCATAGCATTCACACTCATCACCATCATAGTCGTCATAATATCGCCTTTTGTTATCCCCATAATCATGGTTTATACATCGATCAGTATTGGTTCTGCCATGCGGCGTGGGATACGTTTTTACGGTTGGCTTCTTGTCTGTAAAGTACCTTTTTTTGCACCTGTTAAAGTCATTTATCAGGGGAAGAAAATACCAAAAAAATCGATCTTCGTGGCGAACCACAACTCCGCCATTGATCCATACCTCTTTGGTGCCATTCCTGTAGAAACTGGTTTTGTGACCTCCTGGCCTTTCAAAATTCCTCTATACAAATATTTTATGGGAATATCTGGCTATGCAAACGCAGAGAAGGGGTGGCACGAAATATCCGAAAAAAGCCAAAAGATGCTCAATGAAGGTTGTCATGTTATTATCTGGCCTGAAGGACATCGCTCGCGTGACCGGCAGATAAGCAGATTTAAATCCGGAGCATTTCGGCTTGCATTTGAGACCGGCACCCCCATCGTCCCTGTTTGCATTGTCGGTTCAGGAGACATTATGGCTCCAGGTGAACGGTTCCTCTCATGCGGCAAGGTAACGCTTGTGGTTCTTGACCCCGTCTACCCTGAAGATAAAACCAATAGAAGAGATGACGTCCAACTGTTGCGACGTCATGTACAGACCACGATAGAAGACACTCTTAAAGAATACGGCCATTTTGATTGATCAGCCACCTGCCATGTGAAGAGGCAATAATTATGTTTGATAATAAATATGATATAAAGCAGGCGATTTCTTTGCGGCACGCTTCCCTGCACAAGCAAGAAGAGATTCAGCTCCCATTATTGAAAAAACATCTGCACCATACTCTCAACATTCCTTTTTACCAGCGAGAATTGGGAATCAGCAAAGCTGATATCAATAATCTACGATCCGTTTCTGAATTATCTCAATTACCTTTTACCACACGGGAACACCTCGACTGTTACGCAGATGATTTTGGTCTGCCTGATGAAAAAGCTATTCGCGATTTTGCCTTAACATCTGGAACCACGGGCAATCCGGTTATTGTTCCATATACCGACAGTGACCTCAAACGCCTGGCGTTCAACGAGGCCATTGCTTTCTATGGTGCGGGTGTGCGCCCAGATGATCGGGTACTGCTTACAGTTACACTTGATCGTTGTTTTATTGCAGGTCTCGCCTACTATTCCGGCATTACTTCACTCGGTGCTTCAGCCATTCGGAGCGGCCCCGGCCAACCAGCCCGGCAATGGAATACAATCAACACCCTTAATCCGAAGGTCATTGTTGGTGTGCCAACGTTCTTACGTGATCTCGCCCAGTGGGCTGTCGATGAAGGCATTGATCCAACGCATTCTTCGGTGGAATCTATAATCACCATAGGCGAATCTGTCCGTAAGCCCGATCATCTCCTCACTCCAATGGGAGAAAAAATTGCTGCTCTTTGGGGAGCACATATCTATTCATCCTATGGCGCCACTGAGTTTGAAACAGCCTTTAGTGAGTGTAAAGCCACCCAGGGTGGACATATACATCCTGAATTGATGCTCACGGAAATAGTTGATGACCAGGGAAACGTTGTCGTCGATGGAATCCCTGGTGAAGTTATTGTTACCCCACTTGGAGTCGAAGGTTTCCCCCTTGTCCGCCTAAAAACCGGTGATATAAGCCGTATGTACAGTACACCGTGCCCTTGTGGCTGGAAAAACAAACGACTTGGTCCAGTGGAAGGTCGTCTCGCCCAACGACTAAAATACAAAGGAACAACCCTTTACCCGGAAACTATTTTCAATGTATTACAGCAGATTGACGAAGTCTCTGGAGCATACGTCGAGGTACGCAAATCCTCCAATGGCTTTGATGATCTGAATGTGGTTATCGGCTCCGAGAGCGTAAATATCAGCAAACGAATAGAAGAAATGCTCCAGGCACAGTTACGGGTAAAACCAGCATTCACCGTACTCCCAACAGCCCAGGTAGAGGCGACGATGAGTCAAGATGGCGGACGTAAACCTCGAAAATTTTTTGATTATCGATAACTCTTGCAGATTCAGGCAAAGAGATTGTACCAGCTCTTTCACCCATCTTCTTCGTTACAGTAAAAAATTTATCCTCCGACAAAGCGAGGAACAAGATGTTGAGATCTCATACCATTTCCATTTTGTATTGATTCATCACTATTGATGGGAAATCGGCACGGCAGTGGTTTCCCACAATGTTGTTGTGTAGACAAGGCATGCCTTGTCTCTACGGTGGCGGCAATCAGCGAAATGGCAACCATCACCGATAACTCGTGAAACAATACATGCCATATCATTACCACGGGGTGATAACGGTGACATTACACATCCTTGGTGAAAAATCGCTACAACAGTGATTCCAGCAATGGTGTTGTAGAGACAAGGCATGCCTTGTCTACACTGTGACGGGAAATGTAACGATAACAGTGGAATTACTAAGAGCAGGTACAACCACGATTGGGCCCCCAAATGATGCATAACTTAAGAGGAATGTATCAATCATGGCTGTAATAAATTTCCTCCTGTGCCTCGAATATGAACGAAATACAAGCTGTTTCAAGGTACCCGGTTATGGTTGCCGGGAACGCATCTGTCATGTCACCAGAGATGACCTTGCCGAAAACCTGTTATGCCAGCGGAACCGAACTGAGGATGCAAAAGAGAGATTATGATCACAGTTGAGATGAAACAGGGATTACTGGATGCCCATGCCGATCCACAGGTCACAGAATTGCTGGGCACTCTGCCAAAGCGCTGGGGAAGAATGTCTCCCCTGAGCCGACTGTTGATCGTGGAATTTGCCAGCCTCTTACAAGATCAGGATCTTCTTCAAATCGGTGAACGACTGGACGAAAAAGGCTTACGGGCGGGTCTTATTGGGAGTACGACAAGAGGATCACTCTTTACCGACCAGGCATTTGTCGACACCATGGATGGAAATTCCGCCCTGGCAAGCCCTGCTCTTTTTGGCTATACCCTGGCAAATATTCCTCTTGCAGAAATTGCTCTTACTTTTGGCCTCACCGGTCCTGTATACGCGCTCTTTGCAACGAAGTCCCCGCTTCCAACAGCGGAGAAAGAAGCAGCTCTCTTACTGAAAACACAAGCAAATCTCGATATAATGTTTGCCTGCGATTTTGATCATTATGAGGAAAATGGTACAACCACTTTTTCCGTACAGATAACAACAGTCCGGCGCTGAACACATCGGAGATCTGAAGAGGAAAACAACTCCTCGTTGTCACACATGTCAATTTATTACAAGGCGTAATTGTGGAAAAAAACAGCACAGTGACCAGACATTCCAAGAGCTTGATTATATCTGTTAATCAAGTCCTTGTTCCCTACCCCGTCTACCCTCTTGGTGCGGCATGTATTATCGGTGCACTGAAACAACATGGCCATGAGACTGCACATTTTGATATGCTGGCGGACAATGGTTTAGAAGCTCTTCACGAGTTGCTCACGACTGAAAAATATGACTTTATCGGGCTCTCTATCCGCAATATTGATACCGTTGACAGTGCCTGCCCCGACAACTACCTCAGTGGTGCTGTTGCTATTGCTGAACTGATACGCCGTCTGCAGGAAACCGTGATCATTATTGGCGGTCCCGCTGTCTCTATAATACCTGACAGGTTGCTCCACCTCCTCCACGCAGACTATGCAGTTGTTGGTGAAGGCGAAGAGATTATGCCGTGGCTTGCCCAGGAAATTGTAGAAGAACGGTTACCTCATGATAAGATTATAACATCTCCACCTGTTGCCAGACTCGTCCCCTGTAATGAATTCACCCCCCACATAGCCCGGTACTACACCAAACGTGGCGGGATGCTGAATGTACAGACAAAACGTGGTTGTCCTTACCAGTGCAGCTACTGCTCATATCCCACAATAGAGGGGAGAAAGATTCGCTGCTATGAGCCGAAACAGGTTGTGGAAGAAGTACAAAAACTGATACGCGATTTTGGTGCTCGATATATATTTTTCACCGATAGCGTCTTTAACGATCCGGCAGGCAAGTATCTCGAAATTGCCGAAGAACTCATCCGCCAGGAAGTATCTATTCCATGGTGCGCCTTTTTCCGTCCACAGAACATCAGCCGCTCCGATATCCAGCTGTTAAAAAGAGCGGGTCTCGCCGCCGCTGAACTTGGAACCGATGCAGCAACAGATGAAACGCTGCGTGGCATAAAGAAAGGATTCACCTTCAGCGAGGTGACAGCAATCGATGCGATGATGGCACAAGAAAAAATCTCCTGTGCCCACTTTATAATATTTGGTGGTCCCGGAGAAAACGAGAGAACTCTCTCTCAAGGCCTCGCGAACATAGAAAAACTTACCTCAAGTGTTGTTTTTGCTTTTATTGGTATTCGTATACTGCCCGGCACGGCCATTTACCAGCACGCGATTATTGAGGGTCTTATTACCAAAGAACAGTCGTTGCTGTCACCAATATTTTATTATTCTCCAGGGATAAGTCGGCAACAGATGGAAGAATCCATAAAGCAATCGTTCACAGGCAATATGGCGCGTGTATATCCCTGTCATGAACTGAATCTTCATATTGCAGCTGTACATAAACTCGGATTTGTTGGACCTTCCTGGGATCTTCTACTGAAAAAAAAGAAACGGGTTAATGAAACTTGATACCACGAAAATACTGATAGTCGTCCCCCTGTATAATCATGCCGCCACTGTAGCTGATGTAGTGAGCAAGGCACTTGAAACAGGTTATCCCGTCCTGGTTGTGGATGACGGCAGCAGTGACGGTGGTCTTAAAACCGTGCAGGATCTCCCCTGTTTCACCCTGCAACTTCCCCGGAACTCTGGGAAGGGTGCCGCCATCAAGGCGGGAGCCCAATACGCTGCACAACATGGATATGCAGCTCTTGTCACTGTGGATGCAGATGGTCAACACAATCCGCTTGAAACAGTCAAACTGATTGCGGAAGCTGAAAAGGGAAGATGGCCCGCTATCATAATTGGTGCCCGAGAAATGATTCAGGATACGGTGCCGCAATCCAGTCATTTTGGCAAAGTATTTTCCAATTTCTGGGTACGGCTGGAATGTGGCTGCGACCTTCCAGATACCCAGAGTGGAATGCGGTTATATCCTGTGGCTGAAATGCGTGCCCTGAATCTTTCTCACAGCCGTTATGATTTTGAAATAGAGGTATTAGTCAAATCGATATGGCGAGGTCTCGATGCTCGATCTGTCCCCGTTTCCGTACACTATCCACCGGCTGACAAAAGGGTAAGTCACTTTAAAAAAGGACGAGATAACTGGCGTCTCACAAAACTCCATACCGCTCTTATCTGTAGACGATTATTGCCACTGCCACAGAAACAGATTGTGGAAGAAAAAGATCCGCAACCCCCCATCGTCGACGTAAAACATCCCTGGCAAACACTCAATCGAATATGCCATGAAAATGCGTCTCCTTTTTGGTTGGCGGTGGCTGTCTGGTGTGGTTTATTCTTAGGTACACTGCCGCTGATCGCCTGCCATACCGTTGTTATCATATATTTCTGTTGTAGATTACATCTCAACAAGGTTGCAGCAGTGGCAGCCAGCCAATTTTGCATGCCACCGATCGTCCCGGCTCTCTGTATTGAACTTGGTCACTATATGCTCCATGGCGAATTTTTATACGAACTTTCCTGGCAGAGATGGTTGATCGAAATTCCACAACGCGTTTGGGAATGGTTTTTGGGCTCTCTGGTTATCGGCCCATTGCTTGGTTGTACTGGAGCCGCTCTTGTTTATTTTACATCTCTGAGGTTTGTGCTCTTAAGGTCAAAAAAGGCAAACTAAGATTATGGAGAAAAAAAAGATACTCATTGAGCTTGAAAAACTCGGTCACTGGTTTTTCTATATGGCAATCCGCTGTGGAGGATACCTGGGTGGGCGTATTCTTCTCATTCCTGTTCTTTCCTGTTATGTCCTCTGCAGCCGGAAAATCCACCAGACACTCTCTCACTATCTGGTGAAACGTTTTCCAGAGATGAACAGATTCCAATATTTTATTTCTACCTGCAGGATAGTCGCTCATTTTGGTACAGTTTTGGTAGAGCAGGCATGGCTTGAGATATGTAAAACAGCCTCATTGCAAGAAGATCCTGCAGACCATCACGAATTTGAGCTGGCGGTGGCAAAAGGAAAAGGTGCGGTGCTCCTCATGGCCCATGTGGGTAACTGGCAGGCAGTACTCTCCCAACTCAATACGATTTCTGCCCATATCCATATACTTATGAACATGAACGAACAGGCTGCAGTAAAACATTATTTTGAGTTACAGAATAAAGATAAGCCTTTTACCGTTATCGATATCAACGGCCCTTGTGGTGGTATACTCACAGCAGCTGCAGCTCTGAGAAAGGGTGATCTCGTGGTAATAATGGGTGATCGACTCACCACAGGGCATCCTGTTTCAGGTATATTTCTCAACACACCTGTACGTTTACCAACTGCGGCGTATATGCTCGCGGCAACGGCTGAAGCACCTGTTATAGTTATACTTGCTGCCAACACCGGTGGCAAACATTTTCAGATACGAATATGGGATTGTTTTTATCCAGAGTATAAGGGTCGAGACAGTCGTGAAGACATGTTACAAGAATGCGCAGGCAGGTACTTGAAAGCGCTGGAATCCTACCTGCAGGAATATCCGTTTCAGTGGTATAATTTTTATAATTTCTGGGCACAATAACTCGTAAAAAAACAGCAGGGAACCTTGAATAACCAATATTTATTGTGCCTGTTTCGTATTCTCTGCCATTACAACACAGGCTACCAGCCGTTGGTAAAAAAATGGAAAAAATAAAGCAGCAGCTTAAAGAAATACTCGTTGTTGATCTAAAAATACAAGGCGTTGCCATAGAAGACATCGATGACGCAGGTCAATTGTTCGGCGAAGGTCTTGGTCTTGATTCTCTTGACGCTGTGGAACTCGCCTTTCTTATAGAAAAACGTTTCGGTGTGACTATTGCTGATATGGAAGAAGGTAAAGCTGTTTTTGAATCGATCAATGCCCTCGCACAGTTTATTGAAAAACAACAAATAGAGTAACTTTTTCTGCCCCCCATATTTCATAAATTAACACACCTGCATAGAGCGAAGTGTTCATGAAGTCTTCGGGTTAAGAAACACATTCTTTATAAGAGTACCCATAACAACATGGAATGCTTTAATGTCTAAACGAATTCTTCCTGAAATTTCTGTAATCGGCTACGGCTGTATTACTGCTGCTGGTGCCACGAGTCTTGCATCCTGGGATGCATTGCAACAGAGACGGGTGAATAATAAAATTATTCCTTCAATATTTGAAGCACCCTGTTTTTATGTTGATGAAGAGAATTCCACATTCCAGGTGCTCTCAAAATCCGATCTGCGACCACACAACCGAACAATCTCACTGGCCCTTTTTGCCATAGATGAAGCGTTGTACCAGGCGGGTCTCACTCTTGAAGATCTCCGTGGGAAACGTGTTGGTTTGGCTCTTGGGACTACTGTGGGCAACACCTTTCACAATGAAGCATATTATATGCAATGGGAAAACGGTGAAATCCCGGATCCTGCCCCTCTGCATCAATATTTCGATAATAATCTTGCCCTCTATATTCAACGTCTTTTAGGAATTAACGGACCACGGGTAGTAATCACCAACGCCTGCGCCTCAGGCACTGATGCAATTGGTCTTGCGAAAATATGGCTCGAACAAGGTCTCTGCGATCTGGCGATTGCCGGAGGAGCAGATGCTCTTTCGCGGGTTGCCTGTAATGGGTTTAAAAGTTTACGACTCATTGCAGGTGAAAGCTGTCGTCCATTTGACAAAAACCGACAGGGATTAAATCCTGGTGAAGCTGCAGGTGTCTTTATCATGGAACGTGATGAACAGAGCGATCATAAAAAGCTCTCTCTGGGTTTTGTAAAAGGTTATGGTATTGCAGGTGATGCCTTCCACCCGACAGCACCTCATCCCCAGGGGAGAGGATTGCAACTTGCCATCAGGGCTGCCTTACTGGATGCGCAAATAAATCGACAAGATATCTGTATGATAAATGCCCACGGCACCGGCACTCCGTCAAATGATATTGCTGAAACACAGGCTGTATTTGAAGCAGGAATAGATCCCTCCGTGCCCATGGTTTCAACCAAAGGTATCACTGGCCACACCCTTGGCGCGGCGGGAGGAGTTGAAGCAGTTCTCACTCTGCTGACCTTAAATCACGGACATATTATTGGTACCGTGGGATGTACCCACCCTGATCCCCTCCTTAACTTCCCTGTCATCCCCGAAGCTGAAAGCCAGGCATTAGCAGGTATCATTGGTATAAGCCAATCACTCGCCTTTGGTGGTTCTAATAGTGTATTAATTATCGAAGGGGGTGCACAATGACGGTCTTTATTTCCAAGATATATGCTGGCCTGCTCTCAGATATTGAAATCCCCAGTCAATTAGCCAGACACCTGCGCAGGGCCGATGATTTCATCCGACTCGGAGTGGCAGCCGCTCACAATGTCCTTGGCGACGAGATGCTCCAGACCTCGGAGGAAAAATGCTCGTGTGGGATATTTCTCAGTACATTTACTGGTCCCATGAATACAAACATTGACGTACTCAAAGAAATTGTCCATTTAAATCCACTTTCCCCTACCCTCTTTTCGCACTCTGTTGCCAATTCAGCAGTTGGTTATATGGCAAATATTTTCAATATCCAGGGATGCACCATGAGCTGCACAGAATTTGAATTTCCCTTTTTTAGAGCACTTGAACAGGGAATGTGTACCATAGAAAGTGGTTTAGTTTCCTCATGCCTGGTTTTACAGGTTGAGACCTACAGCAATTTACTCAAGGATGTACGACAAAAACAGTATCCGGAAAGCGACGAATGGCAACCAGGTGTCGCCTGCTGGTTTCTCACCAACAACGAGACCACAGCTCAGTTTTCAATTGATTCTTTAACAATAGAAAACACAGATACAAACGATTGCAATTATCTCTCCTGCGAAGAACACGTAACACTAAATCAAGAGAAATGGAGCCACCAGGACCCGTTAAAAACAGCTCGCCTGCTTTCTGAAAATCTGAGTAAAAACAAAAAGAGCCCCATGGTGTGCGTGAGTCGTGCAGCCCATAGTACAGTACGACTTGAGATTTCACCATCGTGTTCCTGGCAGCTGTAAAAAACATCTCATTCAATCAACAAAGGTCCGACATGCCTGAGAATAGTGATAATAAAATAGTTTTCATAAGTGGCGCCAGTCGCGGTATTGGCGCGGCCATTGCCGTAAACCTGGCGGCTGCCGGTTACGATATATGGCTCAACTACCGAAGTTCTGCAGATCATGCCCAGGCTGTTAAAGCGGAAATTGAGGCATGCGGGCGTTCATGCACCCTGCTCCCCTTTGATGTGACAGACGAACAGGCAGCAACTGAGATGCTCGAACCACTGCTGATCCAGAATGTACCTTTTGCTGTCGTCCATAACGCTGGCATCACCCGAGATACGTTATTACCGATGATGCAACGTGCAGAATGGGACGCCGTAATCGATGTGCACCTGAACAGTTTTTACATCCTTGGCCGTATTTTTTCTCGCTATATGCTTTCCCGAAGGAAAGGACGGATCATCACCATTGCCTCTCTTTCTGGTGAAATTGGTCAGGCAGGTCAAGTGAATTACTCCGCCGCAAAGGCTGGTCTCATTGGTGCCTCAAAAGCTCTTGCCCGGGAGTTGGGCAAAAGAAATATTCTGGTTAATGCAGTCTCCCCTGGATTAATAGAAACCGAGATGATTACCGACCTGCCACTCGATAAGATGTTGCCCCTTATTCCTCTTGGCCGTGTGGGCACAAAGAAAGAGGTTGCAGGTGTTGTTCGCTTTCTCTTGAGTGAAGATGCAAGCTATATAACAGGTCAGGTTATCAGTGTGAACGGCGGAATGCACATGTAGGTTATGAGAACTCAGTCATGAAAGAATCCGAAAACAAATATTTTGCCCTGCCCATTTCTGCAGAACAACTCTTACCACACCGAGCCCCTATGCTCTTAGTGGATTGCTTAACAGAGTATAGTGCCAATACAGCGATCGCACGGGCGCACTTACCAACAGATGGTATTTTCTATAATAATGGCGAGTTTCTTCCCGAATTTTTTATAGAACTCATTGCCCAGACGGCCGCGTTGCAAAACGGGTACACGACTCTGCTGGCAGGTGAAAAACTGAGATCCGGTATGCTCGTTGGATTAGAAAATTTTTCTCTCTTACACTCAGCTCGTGCCAGCAATCATTTACGAATTAAAGTGGAAAGAACCTTTACATTTGGCGCCATCACCTTTGTCAAAGGACAGATTTTTTCAGAAGGAAAACTCCTGGCAGAAGGAAATTTAAAAGTATGGGAGGAACTGCGGGAAACATAACCTTATGTTCCACGGTCACTCCCTCTATACAATATGAAATTTTTCATCGCCCTCACAACGCTGCTTATCTCCATACTTTTTTTCGTGGCCCCCGGTGCAGCTGCAGTTACACAAGACCACGAACTGGATGTTTTTCTCCAACAACTCCAGGCCGCTTCCGAAAAAACATCTTCCTACACGACACAGTTCAGCCAGGAAAAGCACCTTGCCATGTTGGCCCGGCCAGTACTCTTCTCTGGACAATTAAGTCTTGTGCGCCCTGATAAATTACGTTGGCAATTTCTCAACCCAATCCCCTCAACACTTATTTTTAATGGTGATAAAGGTATTCGTTGTGACGCAGAAGGGGAATCCGCCTCCTTCACACTTGCAAGTGATCCGGTAATGAAAATTGTCTCCGAACAACTCTGGAGCTGGCTGGGCGGTGACTATCAAAAACTCGCGGCCCAATATCAACTGGACAAAGAAGACAAAGCAACCCTTGTTGTCAGTTTTAAAAGTGAACAGCCCATAGCAGATTTTTTATCCCGGGTACGTATCCGCTTTGACGAAGAAAATCTCCAGCCAATAATGATTGAGATAGATGAAAAAGGTGGAGACTTCACCCGGATAATTTTCACAGAATCGCGTCTCAATGAAACGCTTGCCGATACTTTATTTAACAAATGTGAACTGGATGACTAGGCAAGAACGATTTTTTCGCTGGATATTCGTTCTCGCTATTGTCGCTTTAGGAGCTTTTTTTTCCACTGGCCTGTCCGTGAAAGACAATGCCCTTGACCTGCTGCCTGACGGTGTTGTCCGAAATGACCTGCACCTGTTACAACAGATAGGATTGGTTGACCGCATTATCATCACCCTTACAGCAGATAAAACCGTATACCCTTCTCTGAAAGAGGCACAGACTGCTCTTGAAAAAAGTGGTGTCGAATGTGAAAACCTGCTCCGTAAAAACGATAATTTCAGCCATGTCTTTGCTCGCTTTTACAGCACGGACAAGAGGCAGGCCCTGCCAGATCTCACGAGAATATTACCAGCACTTACACGACAAACTGATCTCGCAAAATTGAAAAGACTTCTCACAGAGACATCCATGTCTTCACAGATGGAGAAAAACTTCATCCTGCTCAATAGTCTTGCTGGTATTCCTCTGAAAAAGCAGTTACAAAAAGATCCCTTAGACTTTCGCTCAATAGTGATGACAAAACTCGCCTTCTTGCGAGACAATTCCAATATTAACCTGCAAAACGGATTTTTAATCAGTGCTGATGGCAGGAATATACTGATTTTTGCCGAAAGTCGTCCTGGGCTTACAGATTCAAATAACGCCAGGAAAATCCAAAACGATCTGGAGCAGATCTACAAGCAGGTATTGCCCGTTGGGATCACGGCCAGGGTCATTGGTACCCTGCCCCATACCCTGGCCAACAGTCAGACAATCAAAGCCGATCTGCAAACACTTTTGCCCATTGCTACCATATTACTTTTTCTCTTACTTGCCTTTACACTGAAAAGCGTCCGCGCCATTGTCGTCTTTGCCGTGCCTCTTCTCGCAAGTCTACCGGCTATTGCAATCACAGTCTGTTTCTTCAATGGGATGAGTGGACTTGCCCTCGGTTTTGGCATCGTGCTTCTTGGTATTGCTGTCGACTTTTCAGTCCATCTCTTTGTTGCCCTTACGAACAATCACGGGGAGCCTCGTAAAATTCTCCAACAGATGCGCCGACCTCTTCTCTTTGCCACCGCAACCACTACCTGTGTCTTCCTTGTACTTTTTTTCTCAGATGTACCTGCACATCGGCAGATGGCCTGCCTGGCTCTTTCAGGCATCCTCAATGGAGTCTTATTTGCGTGGTTATTAATTCCAACCCTGCACATCGAACCCCAAAACAATGCACTCAACAGCGTACAAAAGCCAAACGCTGTAAACAAATCAGTACCTCACAAAGTTTTCACTCTTTTATGGGCCGTATTACTCTGCCTCGGAATCTTTGCCTGGCCACATATTCATTACGATGGGAATTTACAATCATTGGATGCACCCGGCGAAGACGTTGCAGCTGATGAAGCGTTTTTCAACCAGATATGGGGTACACCAGGCGACAAGTTTTTTATCGTCAGCGTTGGAGGCAATCTTGAAGAAGCCTTAGAACAAAATGATATACTCTTTGATTTTTTATCAGCAGATGCATTCAAACAGATACAAACGATAGCCCCCATACTCCCGAGCATCCAGAAGCAAAAACAAAATGGGTTGAACTGGAAAGATTTCTGGACTGCAGAACTGCCACAATTCCATACCGATTTTCCTGCAATCGCCACAAAATTTGGTTTTACTCCCCAGGCATTCGCCCCATTTTTTCATTGGCTGCAAAGACCCGTTGAAACATTCCAGCGAGAACGATTTGATGGTTCTCCACTTGCGCCAATGCTCAAGATGATGATTCGTCCAGACTCATCCATGGGAAACAACCAGATGATAGTGCTGACCACAGTGTCGGGGAATAGTGATAAAATTGACTCGTTACTCTCCTTTTCTGAAAAACATCCGGCAATACACGTGCTGGCAAATCAAAAATGGAAGGGCCAGGTTGAACGTTCACTAAAAGATAACATTCTTTTTTTATCAGGCCTGGCCGCTTTCCTGGTCAGCGTACTGGTCTTTATCCAGTTTAAACATACCAATGCCATCCTTGCTGTACTCGCCCCGGTGCTCGCTGCCCTTGCCGGAATGATGGTTTTCTGTTGGGTGATGGGATACACGCTCAATATGATGCATGTCATCATGGGAATAATGGTGATTGGTTTAACCGTGGATTATGGTATTTTCGCGATCTGTTCTCAGCTTGAGCCAAATCTTCACGGAACAGAAAAGGCCATTTCTATCTGTGCCACCAGCACTCTCATCGGTTTTGGTGTCCTTGCTTTTTCATCGCACCCCGCCCTGCATTCGCTTGGCATAACCGTACTTGTGGGCATAGGTGTCGGCTGGCCCGTTTCACTACTGGTAAGCCCATATCTCTTCACACTGGGTAAAAAACGATCGACTTTTCTCACGCGCCCTGGAATTGAGAACACCCAAAAAGATCAGGGGCACAAATGACACTCTTAACAAAATCAGTTTCATGGTTGATTCTCACCTGTTTAATTTTAGGATTAACGGGGTGTGCCACACAGCAAAGCCCTGTTACAGACACCACACTCAACCAAAATTTCTCTTTTTTATATAGCATACAGATCTCCCAAAAGAAGAAAATCCGTTTTTCTGGAATCCTGGCAACCCGGGGGAAGGGCAAAAGCCTCTCCTACGCACTGCTCGACCCCACGGGAATTACCCTGCTCTCAGCCACAATTACAGAAGACGCCAGGAGCAGCACGAAGTACATGGCAGCCAAACTCGGCGAATCGCCACTCCCTGAATTACTCACCAGTTCTCTTTATAGAATTTTTTTCTCTCAGTCCTCTCAAATGAAGTGCAAACAGGGTCTCTTCTCTTTTTCCGTAGAAAGCAAAACAGAACAGGAAAAAATGCGTGCATGCCGGGCAGGCCCATTCCCCTGGTGGTCTGTACATGGCTCACCAGTTTCGGAGAGTGTTCTTTACTCCCAACCGTGGCTCGGAGTGAAAATAAAACTTGTAAGGATTACCGATGCAAACAACTGATACGAGCAAAGCGCTGAAGAAGATGAACGTATACGATGCTCTTTCCCTGTGTTGTATCAGCACCCAGGTTAATGGGCGCGACGAGAATATCATTCACTCTACAGCCCAGTTTATTTTTTCCAGCAACTGTATCGTATTTGCAGGTCATTTCCCTGAAAAACCGATATTACCTGCCGTGGTTCAATTAACAGCAATACGTTATACAGCCGAACAGGCATTGAAGAGACCTTTACAACTTGTATCCTGCGGAAAAATTAAATTCTCAGAAATCATACAACCCGACGAACAGGTAGAAATAGAAATTGCACTCAACGACATAAACGATAAATGGCATGGAGTGTTTACAGTGAGAAAAGAAGGTAAAAAGATAACAAGTGGATCGTGTGACTTCAGGGTACTTTGAATAATCAAGGCATCGTTGATTAAGGTTTCTTTTAAGTAATTTCAATATCCCTTTCAAATACCAATTGCAGTGAGACATAACAGATGAGCTTTGTAAAAAAATATTTCCAGGAAGAGTCTGATGCACCGGCGCCTCTCATCGCGACATCCAGGACACGGGTGAGATTCGAAGAAGTTGATTCCATTGGCATTGTGTGGCATGGCCGATATGCGAGCTATCTCGAAGATGGTCGAATGGCCTTAGGTGATATGTACGGATTAAGCTACCACCTGTTCAAAGAACATAGTGTTGCAGCTCCCATCGTGCAGATGCATCTCGACTACAAAAAAACTCTGCGCTTTGATGAACAAATCACCATCGAAACCTCTTTGCATTGGGTGGAATCCGCACGGTTGAACATCTCCTATATTATTCGCAATAGTGCAGGTGATATTGCGGCCAGCGCCTATACGGTACAGCTGTTAACCGACTTTGCCGGGGGAACGATTTTTATTACTCCTCTCTGGCTGGAAGAGTTCCGCGCTCAATGGCGTGCAGGCAAGTGGAGTACATTATGAGAAAAGTGGTGATCACAGCAGGCGATTGTCTTACCTGTCTGGGCGACAGCCAACAGACATGGCAAGGCCTCCTTGCCGGTAAAAGTGGCATCTCGTTACAGAATTTCGGCCATCTTGAAGGAGCATGGCCTCTAGGTTTCATCCCAGGTCTTTCAAGCGAGGTCGGCAGTCTTGAAAGACAAGATGAGATGTTAGAGAGATTACTGAAAAACGTACCTCCCCTCCCCCCCCATACCAAATTATTTTGCGCGACCACAAAAGCTGCAACCGATGAGCTTTTACTTCGAACCGGGCGTAACAAGGGCCAGGCATGGCAGATGGCTGACCAACTTGCTGAACAATTTGGTATAGAAGCAGGGAGCACGGTAAGTGCAGCATGTGTGTCGAGTCTCATTGCAATTATCCAGGGTGCAATGAGAATCAGCACCGGTGAATGCAATCACGCCCTGATCGTCGGATTTGATCTTGTGTCGCAATTTGTTTTATCAGGATTTTCGAGTTTAAAGGCCCTGACGCTGACAAGTGCCAAACCATTTGATTGCAACCGGGACGGCCTTGCCCTCAGCGATGGTGCTGGATGGATGCTTCTTGCTGCCGAAGACGTCACAGAACCATCAGAGATACTTGCCACCCCTGGTCCATGGTCTATGAGCTGTGATGCAAACCATATAACAGCGCCCAGTCGAAACGCCACCGGACTCACATCAGCGCTCAGGGATATACTGTCTCAAACAGAAGCCCCCATCGGTGGCATTCATGCCCATGGTACAGCAACAGTTTTCAACGATGCCATGGAACTTCTCGCCTTTCAAAACTGTTTTCCCACTGGAATACCGGTCTGTTCAGTAAAAGGTGCCCTTGGCCACAGTCTTGCCGCTTCAGGGATAATCGAAACAATAATGGCAATCCACAGTCTGCATGAAATGGTGCTTCCTCCCACAATTGGTCTTGAAACTCCGTCAAAAAGTTCTTGTACCCTCTCAGGAAACAGCACACTGCCCCTTTTGCATCCAACAGTTATCACCTGCAACTCCGGATTTGGTGGTATTAATGCCGCGCTTTTGTTAAAAAATATATAACCAGCCACTCCCGGTTTGAGCCCAAAATCGGTCTAAAATTGATAAAAATTTTAATACGCACCTTTCCCGAAAGAGTTCTCTCTACATCACAACCCAGGTGACGGAATATATGGATATAAAAAAGAGCTTTAACTCTCTAATACCATTTACACTTTGTATTAACCAGAAAACGCGACTGCGTAGACATCTTTTTTGGCGATGACGAATGAGTAATAATTCGTGTTTATCCGTGTCTTCCGTGGTTTACCTGGAACATGAGAACAGACCCTGCTCCTTATGGGTCGATAAGCAGAAACAATACATTGTCACAGTACCCATGTAGTTTGCTACCACGGAAAACACGGAAGGACACGGAAGGACACGGAAAACATCAATTACCTCAAAGCAATCACAAGGGCATTCTCTTATGGTTTTTTCAGTAATAATTCGTGTTTATTCGTGTCCATTCGTGGTTCCTTTTGTCGTTTGTAACCATGAATGGATAAACAGGAGAAAGCAAAAAACGAAACAGCAAAAAGATTTTTACCAAAGGAAAGCTCTAAACATGGGAATAAAGGCAAAAAATTTATTTCCTCACTCTATTAAAAAAGAAGGAGTAGCAAAAATGAAAACACTTATGGTAGTTATTTTGCTCAACATGTTAATGTTCACCTCAGCGATGGCCCGCGACAGTATAGAGAGCTATTCCGTTAAAGACGCCCTGGCAACCGATACCGCCAAAGAAAAACTTGGCACAGATGTGAGTTTTTACTTTGGCAACAGCAAACACGGCGAAGTTCTAAAAACCTTTGGTACCTTTAGTACCAATAAGAAGACCAATGCCTTTAATAAATCTGATAAAGAAGCATGTCAGTGGGTTTTTCTTTCAGCAATGATTGCATTGAAAGATCGAGCTGTTAGAGAAGGTGGCAATGCGGTGATTAACATTAAATCGATCTATAGAAATAATACAACATCGAGCAATAATTCATTTCAGTGTGGCGCAGGTACTATTATAGCGGGTGTTGCTTTGGAAGGAACTGTGGTGGAAATCATTACTAAAGACTAAGAAAAGGTAACCAGGAAGATGGGTGATTATTAAGGTACCCATAAATTAATTCCAGTATTCAACAGAGGTTAACAGCTGAACGATGCAAGATTTTTTCAAGAAAGAATCCTCCGGTGGAATAATTCTGATACTGGCGGCCATAATTGCAATTGTGGCAGCTAATTCTCCACTTGAGTCCTTCTATAAATTGCTTTTATCCACTTCCGTAGAAGTACGGGTCGGGACTTTTGAAATTGCGAAGCCTTTACTGCTATGGATTAACGATGGACTGATGGCAATATTTTTCCTTTTTATCGGTCTTGAACTCAAACGGGAAATCATAGAAGGAAACTTATCTGAGAGAAAGAATATTATTCTTCCTGGGATTGGTGCCGTTGGAGGGATGTGTGTTCCGGCTGCAATCTATGTTTTTTTTAACGCTGATGATCCGGTTGGACTTCAGGGATGGGCAATTCCAGCTGCTACGGATATTGCGTTTGCATTGGGGATATTGGCTTTACTTGGCAGTCGCGTTCCTGTTTCTCTCAAAATATTTTTAACTTCACTCGCAATATTTGATGATATTGGTGCAATTAGCATTATTGCGTTGTTCTACACTACTGGTATTTCTGCAAGTGCAATACTCGTTGTCACCGTATGCATTTTTGTACTTTACATCTTCAATACGTCTGGATTTTTATCAAAAAGTCTCTATATTTTTGTTGGCGTAATTATGTGGATTGCGACCCTCAAATCTGGTATTCACGCAACATTAGCTGGTATTGTTTTGGCAATGTTTATACCGTTGAACGATAAAAAAACCAATATTTCACCGCTAAAGGAATTGGAGCAGGATTTACATCATCTGGTCGTCTTTTTTGTCTTACCCATATTTGCATTCGCAAATGCAGGAATAGCGCTGGGTGGGATTACCCTTGATCAGGTTGTACACGGTGTACCTGCAGGTATCGCTGCCGGGCTGTTTTTTGGCAAACCAATTGGTATCTTTGGGCTGTGCTGGCTGGCCATTAAACTCAAGTTTGCAAAACTGCCAGCCGGGACAAATTTTCTTGGCCTGTATGGGGTCGCAACGCTTTGTGGCGTTGGCTTTACAATGAGTTTTTTCATTGGTTCGTTAGCATTTGAAGAAACTGGTATAAACCTGCTCTTTGATGAACGTCTCGGCATTATTGCGGGTTCAATTGCATCGGGGATAGTTGGCTTTTTTCTCATCAGATCCAGCCTGAAGTCTCATAAAGGTGACACCTCAGTCAGGTAGACGCTTCGCAGAAAGTCTTCAGGATACTTTGCTATCGAAGTCTGACGCTTACCTTTGAGGATAAATTCTTTGACTGTAACAAAGAAGAGGGGGAGTATTCGATGTTCCCACAAACTGATCGCTTGACAGCGGAGCAACTGACGGGGACAAATGTCAGAAAAACAGAGATTGACATAAGCAATATTGTTAAATTGTATAAATAATATTTAAATATTAGCTTTTTTACGGAAATAACAGTACGTTTTCAAGAAGCTGTGGATGTATGTAATTTCAGCAGGTTATGCATACATAAAAAACAGATCTTTCAGGCAAACCCTATAAAATAAGCAACATTCTGTATTTACCCACTTTTTAAAAATTTGACCGAAGAAAATCGTACTTTAAGTACGCGAAAAAGAAATTTTTCATGAGCATATAACACACTAATATTGTTATTATTTTTTTTGCTTTCTACGGATTTTTGAGAAGTTGCAAAGAGCAGATAGCTTTACCGAAAAAATCAGGATGTTAAACCGGATATTAAACCATTTACGAGAATTGCTGACGAAAATACTTCTATGACGAAAAAGCCACAGGACAATAAAGTTTTCCTGAGCAGGCCAGAAATCTGTTTTCTCCCCACAGAGACTTCTCTGCACACGGTTCATCTCGATACGCCTGTAGAATCTTTGCTCTTTGAAAAGAAACAGCATCACTGGCAGAAGATGGTCAATCTTATCGCCCGCCTTACTGAAGTATCCTCCTGTTTTATCATGAAATTCCGTAATAATGATATGATTATTATGGCCAGCAGCACAACAGACGATAACCCCTATACTGAGGGAGAGATATTTCCCTTCGGTGAAGGACGCTGCAGTGAGGTTGTCATCGCCCCAAACACCTCTCTTCTGGTAACAAATGCCTCCAGCCATCCCGAGTGGAAAAATTCACCCTCTTTTACCGGCAGGATGAACTCCTGCTACATCCTGCCGCTTAACCTGGAAAACGGGGATGTATTTGGTAATTTTTGTATCATCGATGACAAAAACGATACCTTTGACGACAAGTTTATCCTTCTCATCAAGGATTTTCGCGACATTCTCGCAGAGGATTTGAAGTGTATCCAGTCCTCTGCCCACATAAATGCGGAGCAAACCAGATACACCACTGAGAAAATTGCCTATCAAGAGACCCATGACCTGCTCACCGACCTGCTCAACCCTTATGCCTTCAAGCGCACCGCCAGTGAGATCCTGCTCCGCCAGCTCAACCGTGTCGACGACAAAGCAGCCATCGGCATTCTCAATATCAATTTTTTCACAAAGATCAACCAGCAATACGGCTATGCCGCTGCAGACCAGGTACTGCAGTATATCGCCTATCTCCTGGAACAACTGCGAGTCGCCCACAAAATTAAAGTGGGCGGACGCTATGGCGGTGGTGACAAGTTCAGCTTTCTCATCACCGGTATTCACTCTGAAGAAGAAGCACGTGCAGCAATCCAGCCGATTTATACAGCGTTGGACATCAAGCTGCATATTAACGACACAAATATAGATCTCACCGTAACCTGCACCACCGGTATCTGCTTTTTCCCCAAATACGGTGTCGATATTGGTGAGTTGATCATGAAAGCCGACCTTATTCAGGGCCGGGCAAAAAAGAAAGGCGACATCTATTTTTATGACCAAATTGCAGACGATTATATCCAGCGCGAACTGCTCATTCAACGCTCACTTGAGCAGGCCATCCATGATGGCGAGATCAATGTTTTCTATCAGCCACAGATCGATCAGCAGGGTCGTCTGATCAGCGTAGAAGCCCTTGTACGCTGGTCCAACTCATCCCTCGGGCAGGTAAGCCCGGAGGAATTTATCCCCATCGCAGAAAGCACGGATCTCATCCATGAGCTCGGATTCTTTATTTTCGAAACCGCCTGCCGGGACATTCAGCCCGTGGAATTTGACGGACGCCCGTTGCGGGTCTCCATCAACGTTTCCCCGAAACAGCTGTTGCAAGCAGATTTCTGCACCTTTGTAACAGCGATAATCAAAAATACCAAAATTTCCCCGAAGCGCATCATCCTTGAGATCACGGAGAATATTCTGCTCAACGATATTGACGAGGTAATGCCCATCTTCAAATCTCTGATCAAGGCAGGTTTCAGCCTCTCCATCGACGACTTTGGCACCGGCTACTCCTCGCTGAAATACCTCAGTAAAATGCCGATAACTGAAGTAAAGATAGACAAGATTTTCATCAACGACATCCTCACCAATCCACAGAATCAACAGCTGGTGAAGTCGGTGATTGCCATCAATAATTGGGGGCGTATTCATGTGGTGGCGGAGGGGGTGGAGACGGAAGAGCAGGCAAAATGGCTGCTCAACAACAACTGCGATATCCAACAGGGATGGCTCTACGATAAAGCCCTTCCCATAGATAAACTGTTGGCAAAATACACACAGAACGAAGGTAGAGCGGACCAGGGACATCTTTTCAACGGTCCAGAGCTGGTCGCACTTGCCACTGGGGAGAAGGGACAAGAGTACCTTGAATAATCGCCCATCTTCTGCAACACTCCCCTCTGACGGGGGGTACCTGCTGTTATACCAATCACTTTTTTTACTGACCAGAGAAGGCGACTGCGTGGACATCTTTTTTGGCGATTACGAATGGATAAACAGGCTGTAAAATTAAATAAAGGGAACCTAAAATCTTTAAAATTGTCTTTTGCTCTTTTCGCATTATTCGAGCCTTTATTCGTTGGCAAAAAAATCTTTTCGCCGTTCCGCTTTTCACAAGGGCCTCTTTACCACAACGAACGTCATCAGATTTTGTTGCCCTGCTTTTTCCTGCCTCCCATCCCCCTGCCTTTGAATCCGCCAATACAAAATGTAAATGGTATTACCCTTCTGTCGACAGTGCCCTCCCGGCCTCCCGCCAGCCCACTTCAATGAGCTCACCAGCACGATGGAATTCAAGGAAGGAACACTGGTGTTTCGAAATGTTTATCGTGACATCAGGCGGATAAGCCGCCATTTTTTGTCGAGAAAGGCAATTCTGCATGGTCTCAAAGGCGTGAATTGCCACCTGAAAGCCCTCAATTTTGAAGTTATCCCTTTCCGGGAAACTCGGAAGACTCAACTGCCACTTTCCGAGATACTTCTCCAGACCGTGAAGTTTTTCCCTCACTGTCGACAGTTCCTCCCTTTTCACCACAAGCGGCGGATTATTGCCAGAGAGGTTCACAGCCACGATACGACACCCCTGTTCTTTGAAGGCAGGTGCAATGGGAAGCGGATTAATTACCCCGCCATCCACCAGCAGTCGTCCCTCCAGTTCAACCGGTGTAAAGAAAAGGGGAATGGAAATGGAGGCACGGATGGCATCAAACAAACCACCATTCTCCAGCCATACCTCCCTCTGCATGGTGATATCGGTAGCAACAGCGGTGAAGGCAATGGGCAGATCCTCAATGTTGATATCCCCCACCATCCTGCGCAGCATGGAGATAATACGGCGTCCCTTAAAAATACCAGAGGATTGCCACGAGAAATCAAGCATTCTTGCGATGTCGACCTTATCCACTCCGCGCACCCACCGTTCATACTCATCGAGCTTGCCAGCAGCATATATTCCACCAACCAAAGCGCCCATGGAACAGCCGGAGACTGCCCGAATACGGAAGCCATGCTCCTCAAGCCAGTGGATAACGCCAATATGCGCCAGCCCTCTCGCTCCTCCACTGCCAAGTACCAGTGAAATATCCCTGTCGTTATCAGCTGTGGGAATCACCTGATCCATCTCCTGTTCATTTTCAGAGAACATCGTATAAATACCATTCCTATTAAGTTATACCCCGTTTTGTCTCCTGTTTATCCATTCATGGTTACAAACGACAAAAGGAACCACGAATGGACACGGATAAACACGAATTATTACTGAAAAAACCATAAGAGAATGCCTTTGTGGTTGCTTTGAGGTAATTGATGTTTTCCGTGTCCTTCCGTGTTTTCCGTGGGAGCAAACTGCATAAGAACTATGGCAATGTATTGTTTCTGCGTATCGGCCCATAAGGAGCGGTGTCTGTTCTCATGCTCCTGGTGCACTGTACGGCTTAACTTCGGATACAAACATTTTCGTTTAATGCGTTGTTCCTGTTCGTGAAAATTCGTGTCCATTCGTGGTTACAAACTGCAAAAGGAACCACCAATGGACTCGGATAATACTCTGTACTGAAAAAAAGAGGCTGCCCCAATCGGGACAGCCTCTTTTTTGTTTTCCCCCAGGGGGGAACATTTTGCAACAGGATTTTACCCGGCAGGGGTCTCCTTCGTCGTATCTTGTGGCACACTCTCCTCCACACCGGTCTGCACACGGCGTTTCTTCAACACAGGCAGGAGCAGGGAGACAAGGATAAACCCGGCACCAATCCCGCAGCCGAGAATGTAACCGGGGATATCAGGAAAGAGCGCCGGAAAAGCCTTATTACCAGTCACCGCAAGGGTACTTTTCCCGCCGCCGATAGTGGTAAAAAGAAAGCTGCCTTTGATCCAGCCGTAAATGAGAGTGTAGAGGAAGGCACCAAGCAACCCCCCGATAAGAAAGACCCAGGCATCCCGACGCCCCGCCCCAAGCCCGACAAGGCCCGTTCCCGGGCAGAATCCCGCCATTCCCCAGCCCGCGCCGAGCAGTACCCCGCCGACAATCACACCTGTGTAGGCCGATTTAACACTGAGGTGCGAAGCCACATTCAACACCTCGAAATGAAGCAGCACAAAGAGACCGATCATGGCAAAACCGATGCCGAAAAGGATGGCCTTCATCAGGTGCAGATCACGAAAGCGCAGCATGTCAATGATCTTTACAGGGTTGGCCGCTCCCACTTTCTGCAGAGTAAAGCCAAAAAAGAGTCCAAGAAGTATCGCCAGTGCAATCTGCATGATTATTCCTCCCTTCCATAAAGATAAAGCGCCATTGGAATGGCGGCGGCGAAAGCTGCAGCGGCAAAGAGAAAACCACTGAGAGAGGTCTGCATCATGCCACTCATCATGTGCCCGCTGGTACAGCCCCCGGCCAGCCGGGCACCGAGAAGAGCAAGGAACCCGCCGACAAAAACGCGCTGCAGCCGTTTTAGACGCATGGAGTTCAGCTCCGAGCTCACCATTGAGGGAGTGTAAAGTTCAGGTTGTCCAGAGCGTTGGGTGATACGGGCGACAAAACCACCCAGGATCATCGCCAGAACAAAGACCAGCCCGTAGGTCAGTGGTTTGGCAATGGCTGCGGCATATTTTCCGCCGTTTTCATTGAAGTAGGCGTTTGAACTGCCATAACCGCTCTTATTCTCTCCATTTTCAGTCACCAGATCCGGCTGGACCTGCTCCCAGAGAATTCCATCAACAATGGGATACTGGGTTGAGACACCAATTGGTTTTACCAGTACCACGGCAAGCAGGAAGCTCATCCCGAGCATAAACCCGGAAAGCAGCCAGCTCCACTGTTTCTGCAGCAAAATAGATTTCATATTATGCTCCTGTAAGGTTGAGATTTATCATCAAGAAAAAACGGTCCCATAAACATACCGCAGGGAATTTTATAATTCATTGATTTTTCATTTTTTCTTTGCTTCAAGATACCCTGATGGCGGTGAAACATGCGCCGTTGAGAAGCGGAGCTTTGAAATTTTCCATCCATACCTGCCACTCTCGCCGGAGAATATTTCACCCCCGTAAAAAAGTGTGTAAGAACTTCCTGGTTGTCGCCTGTTCCGTTTCACGATACGGTAGAGTTTTATTTTTCTGATAAAAACAACTCTGTGGATACTATGAATATTACAAAATTCGCCGTTCCTGAAATCATCTTCGGCCGGGGCAGTTTCCGCCACGTAGCGCCATGTGCTCAGCGTCTCGGAGCACGCCGGATATTGCTGGTCAGTGAGGAGGGCATCGAACAGGCGGGCTGGGTGGAGCAACTCCGGCAAATGCTCTCAGCAGAAGGCATTGAACAGGCATATTACTCCAATGTTTCCTCCAACCCCCGCGACTTTCAGGTTCAGGAGGGAGCCCGTTTCTATCGCGAGCAGAAGGCAGACGTCATCCTTGCCATCGGCGGAGGATCTACCCTGGATACTGCCAAGGGTATTGCCATCATCGCCTCCAACGGTGGGAAAATCAGCGACTACGAGGGGGCCAACCAGGTGCATAATCCCCTGCCGCCCATGCTGTTTATCACCACGACTGCCGGCTCAGGGTCCGATATTTCTCAATTCTGTATTGTCACCAGTGTTGAGAGGCAGGTAAAGATGGCGATTATCTCCCGTACACTGATTCCCAACATCTCCATCATTGACCCCCTGCTGCTCACCACAATAAGCCGTACACAAATCATTTATTCAGCAGTGGATGCCATATCCCACGCCGTAGAAGCCTACCTCTCCATCATCTCCTCGCCTCTTACTGAACTGCACTCTCTACGGGCCGTAGACAAAATTCTTGCCGTCCTGCCACAGGCCGCTGAGAATAAATCCCTTGATGCAATGGAAGTGCTGAGCTCAGCCTCACTCTCCGCCGGGATCGCCTTCTCCAATGCCAGCCTTGGTTCGGAGCACGCTCTTGCCCACTCCCTCGGGGGCCATTTCGACATGCCCCATGGAGTAGTGCATCCCATTCTGCTGCCAGCCTTCATGCGTTACAACCTGGATTTTGCAGAGAAAAAACTGGCCCGTCTCGGCGAGGTAATCCTTAACCACCGCCAGGGTAATGATCGGGAAACAGCACTTGCCGGCATTGCCCGACTGGAAGAGTTTTTCGGAACCCTCGGAGTCAGCACTCGACTGCGCGATGAAATTCCCCTGGAAAAACGCGAGCTGCTCAATGAAGTGTGCCAGATGGCGGTTAACGACGCCTGCACCCTCACTAATCCGCGTCCCACTTCCGCCCACGAACTGCTGACCCTCTGCGGGGAGGTATGGTAATGCGTAAAATTGCCTCCCTTGAAGATCTCATCGGCCTCGACCACGGCAAGATCGGTCACTACGAGGCCCTGCAGATGAATATGCACCATCTTGAAATCATCAACGACCAGCTGCAGCAGAGCCGCGCCGAGATCCAGACCATTCTTGATGGCCTCACTGACATCATGCTGGTGCTCAACGACCGGCTGGAAATCATCCGGGCCAATCGGGTCTTCTTCACCCGCTTCCCGGAGATAGAGGGGCAGCGCGAAGGCTGGCACTGCTATCAGATCTTCGGCAATGCCGATGACCCCTGTGAAGACTGCCCTGCAGTCAAAGCTCTCCACACCGACAGCACGGTACACAGCAGCCGGATTCACGAGATCGATGGGACCTTCCGTCACTTTGACATTATCGCAACTCCGCTGGTACTTGGCGGCACCCGCAGGGTGCAGATATTTTACCGCGATGTCACCCGTGACAAACAGCTCCAGGCAAAATATACCGAGGCAGAAAAGATGGCCACCGTCGGCGTGCTGGCTGCGGGGGTCGCCCACGAGATCAACAACCCCCTCGCCGCCATCCAGGGCTTTGCCCAGGGACTCAAGCGGCGCATGGGCAAAATCGAAGGGGAAGAAGATGTCCTGGCCGACTTTCGTGAATATACCGACACCATCCTCAGTGAATGTTCCCGCTGCCGCAATATTGTTCGCAATCTGCTCAGCTTCAGCCGCCCGGTGGCGGCACGGCGCAGCTCAACGGATATCAACCGCTGCATAAGGGATACCCTCTTCATTCTCAAAAATCATATTGAGGAACAATGCTCTCTCCGGCTGGAACTGGATCTCGACGGGAAGCTGCCGAACATCCACGGCGATGAATCACAACTCAAGCAGGTAATCATCAATCTTTGTACCAATGCAATAGATGCCATGTCCGGGATAAAAGGACGTGTTATTATAAGCAGCGCCCGAACCGAAAAAAACGGAACAGCAGGTGTAGAGTTCACCATCCACGACGAGGGTTGCGGCATTTCACCACAACACCGCGAAAAACTTTTTGAACCCTTTTTTACCACGAAGACCGTCGGCCAGGGAGTGGGTATCGGCCTCTCCACCTGCTACACTATCGTTGCCAGCCATAATGGCGAAATCAGCGTGCAGAGTACCCCGGGCAAGGGGGCGACATTCACCGTTTATCTCCCCGTGGAGGCACCATGAAACAGGAATCAGCAATCCTTGTTATCGATGACGAACAGTCTATTCGTCGTCTGCTGGAAAAAGAACTTCGCGCTCCCTCGCGCACCATTTATACGGCTGAGAACGCGGCAAAGGCACTGAATATAATCAAAAATCAGTGGCTGGATGTGATCATCATGGATTTAAAGCTGCCGGATGTCTCGGGACTGGAGCTGCTGGTCAAGGTGAGGGAGACAATACCAGATGTTGAGGTAATCATGATTACCGGGCACGGTGATGTTGATACAGCAGTGGAGGCGATTAAAACCGGCGCATGTGACTTCATAGAGAAGCCCTTCAACCTTGAACACCTTGACCTCGTGGTTGAAAAAGCCCGCCAGCGTGCCTCTCTTTCGAAAGAAAACCGCCTGTTGCGCATGAACAACAGAAACACGGGAAAACCGCCGCTCTTTATCGGCAACTCCCAGGCCATGCAGAATATTCGGTTTCTCGTTGAGAAAGTGGCTCCAACCTCAGCCCCGGTATTGATCACCGGGGAATCCGGCAGCGGCAAGGATGTCGTGGCCAGGCTCATTCACAACCTGTCCCCGGCAGGCTCCCAGTCCATGGTGATAAAGAATTGCGCCGCTCTCGACCGGGATCTGGCCCGCAGTGAACTTTTTGGCCATGCCCGCGGGGCGTTTACCGGTGCCAGTGAAGCCTCTGAGGGATTGATGAGTTTCGCCCACAACAACACTCTTTTTCTCGATGAGATCGGCGACCTCTCCCTGGAAATCCAGGCATCCCTGTTGCGGGTCCTTGAGGACGGAGCCTACCGCCGGGTGGGTGAGAAACAGGAACGCAAGGTAAATATCCGCCTTCTTTTCGCCACCAACCGCAATCTGGCAAAGGCGGTGGAAGAAGGACATTTCAATGAGGCCTTCTACCACCGCATCAATGTCTTCAATATTGAGGTCCCGCCTCTCGCCGACCGCAAGGAAGATCTCACGCTGCTGGTGGAATACTTCCTGACCCGCCTCTGTTCCAGAGGAAAGCAATGCACCATTACCAGCGAAGTGATGTCCGACATCTTTCGCTACTCCTGGCCGGGAAACGTGCGAGAGCTGCGCAACGTCCTTGAGCGCTCAATCATCCTCGCTGAGAACAACCTTATCACCGAAAGCTGTCTGCCCCGGGAACTGGTTTCCAGCCCCGGCAGCGGCAATAAACTGAGCCTTGCAGCTGTAGAGCAGGAACATATCCTGAAAATGCTCGACTTCTGTGGAGGGAACCGTCAGCAGACCGCTGACATCCTGGGCATCGGGCGTAAAACCCTGTACCGTAAACTCTCGGGGTATGATGTGTCAAAATGACTCGGGAACTGTTTTGACCGGGTCACTTTGGCACAATATAGAAAAAACAGTGTAATTTCGGTATGTTAAGAAACGTCATATTGTCCATTTTTTCTTCACACCTTTTATATCGCTTTGTTTTCCTGATCTTTACCTTAATTATTTTACCGCAGCGAAATGTATCCATCAGACCTGTTTGGCCCCCTCCCTTCAGAAATTTATCCTGCAAATACCTGTTATTACGTAATATCACTTTCTGGCACGCCGCTTGCTAATAGAAGAGCGTACTGAAGATTCACAAAAGAACCTTCAATGAATTCGAAACGCGCCACTGGCGTACAACATTTACCATAAAGGACAGGGCATTATGACTATTCGCGAAGAGATCTACGGTTTCTACATCCCAAGTGTTACCCTCATTGGTGTTGGAGCAGCAACTAAAATTGCCATCGAACTCAAACAGCGTAACGCCAAAAAACCCTTGCTCGTTACCGACAAAGGGATCGTCGGTGCCGGCATCGCCAAGCAAATTACTGACCTGCTCGACGAAGCAGAAATGGACTACGTAGTATATGATGGCACTGTTCCCAACCCTACCGACAAAAATGTTGGCGAGGGTGTTGAAATGTATAAAAAAGAGGGTTGCGACAGTCTCATCACCCTCGGTGGCGGATCTGCTCATGACTGCGGGAAAGGTGTTGGTCTCGTAATCGCCAACGGCGGCAAAATCCAGGATTTTGAAGGTGTTGATAAATCCACTCAATCCATGCCTCCTTACATTGCTGTCAATACCACTGCCGGGACCGCCTCTGAAATGACCCGTTTTTGTATCATCACCGATACTGCCCGCAAAGTGAAAATGGCTATCGTTGACTGGCGTGTAACTCCCTCCGTTGCCCTTGATGACCCGTTACTGATGGTTGGCATGCCCCCCGCACTCACTGCTGCTACAGGAATGGATGCTCTTACCCATTCCATAGAAGCCTTCGTTTCTACCATCGCCACCCCGCAAACAGACTGTGCTGCGGAAAAATCAATTTCACTCATCGCCAAGTATCTGCGCAAAGCAGTTGCCAATGGTTCCAACCTCCTAGCCCGTGAGCAAATGTGCTACGCTCAGTATCTCGGCGGCATGGCTTTCAACAACGCCAGCCTTGGCCACGTTCATGCCATGGCACATCAGCTCGGTGGTTTCTACGATCTGCCCCATGGTGAATGTAATGCCATCCTGTTGCCCTACGTCAGCGAGTTCAATCTTATCGCCAAATATGAACGCTACTGCAAAGTTGCAGAATTGCTTGGTGAAGACGTTTCCAGCTGCACCCCGCGAGAAGGGGCTATGCTTGCTATCAAAGCCATCCGTCAACTCTCTCAAGATGTTGGAATTCCGGCAGGTATTGAAGCTCTTGGGAAACGTTATGGGAAAACAGTTGATAGAAAAGACATTCCGATCATGGTTGGCAACGCTCAAAAAGACGCCTGTGGTGCCACCAATCCCCGGATGGTAAGAGACGAAGATGTAGCTGCTCTCTATGAAGCTGCCTGGTAAGAAGAAGAATAGAAGTAAACTTCACGGGCAGTCCACTTTCTTCAAAGAAGTGGACTGCCTTTCCTGTATTCAGTCGTCTAATTTTTATACGTTTTTTTTGTGAAGTGGTAAACGTTTCAATGATGCAATAACGCCCCGAAAAAACTTCACTTTACACGTTCCACAGCTCTTTCAGAGCTGTTCTTATAAATCTCTTGACAAGAATTTGTCAAGAGTCGTAAATTAGCTGGTAAACAGGGTGCCAGCGCTGTAAATATTGCGCAAGGCACCTGCCCGTTGTGCAATGGAGAAGAAAAAAACGCCTTTATTGCCTGGCGCATTCATAAAAAGGGCGAACGTTCGGCTCGCCTGAACCAGTCAACATTTTTTGTAGAAGGAGAAACAGATGTTAAACAAAAGAATTACTGTAAATGGAGTCTCTCGGCATATCGTTGCCGATGGTGACACTATGCTTTCGACTGTTCTGCGCGAAGACCTTGGTCTCACCGGAACCAAAATCGGTTGCGGTCAAGGTGTCTGCGGTGCCTGCTCCGTTCTGATTGACGGCAAGGTAACCCGTTCCTGCATCACCAAAATGAGCCGTATAAAAGACGGTTGCGAGGTCACCACCATTGAAGGCATCGGTATTCCAAAGAACATGCACCCCATTCAGGTTGCGTGGATAGTACACGGTGGTGCTCAGTGCGGTTTCTGTTCTCCCGGTTTCATCGTCTCCACCAAAGCACTGCTTGAAGAAAATCCTGATCCGAGTCGTGAGGAAGTTCGTGACTGGTTCCAAAAACATAAAAACGTTTGCCGCTGCACAGGTTACAAGCCGTTGGTTGACGCTGTTATGGATGCTGCCACCGTTATGCGCGGTGAAAAAAGCATTGCAGATCTCGCCTTCAAAATTCCGAAGAGCGGTCGTATCTGGGGTTCCAGAATGCCACGGCCAAGTGCTGTCGCCAAAGTTACAGGGACACTCGATTTTGGTGCTGACCTCGGCGTGAAAATGCCGAAAGACACCCTTTTCTGCAAAGCAGTAATGTCTGAAATCTCCCACGCCAACATCAAAAATATCGATATCGCCGAAGCAGAAAAAATGCCCGGTGTTGTCAAGGTTGTTACTCACAAAGATGTTAAAGGTAAAAACCGCGTTAACGGTCTCGCCATGGCTGGCAACAAAGGTGACGGCTGGGATCGTCCGATCCTCAACGACGAAAAAGTGTTCCAGTGTGGTGACGTTCTCGCCATCGTCTGCGCCGATACCCATTACAACGCTGAGCGTGCTGCTGAAAAGGTAAAAATTGATCTTGAGCAACTGCCTGAATACATGAGCGCACCGGCTGCCATGGCGGATGACGCCATTGAGATTCATCCCGGTACTCCTAATATCTACTTTGAACAGAAGATCGAGAAAGGCCCGGATACCAAAGCTGTTTTCGACAACGCTGATGTGGTTATCGAAGGTGACTATTACACCTCCCGTCAGCCTCACCTTCCCCTCGAACCTGATGTCGGATTCGCCTACATCGATGATGAAGGTGGAGTTGTTATTCACTCTAAATCTATTGGTCTGCAACTCCACGCCGCCATGATTGCTGACGGTCTCGGTGTCGAGCTGGACAAACTGCACATGGTACAAAACCCCGCCGGTGGTACTTTCGGCTACAAATTCAGCCCCACCATGGAAGGCATGGTCGGAGCCTGCGCCATGGCTACCGGACGTCCCTGCTTCCTCGGCTTCAACTACACCGAGCATCAGCACAATACCGGGAAACGCTCCCCCTTCTGGACACATGTTCGCTATGCCGCGCAGAAAGATGGGAAACTGCTCGGCATGGAAACAGACTGGACTGTTGACCATGGTCCCTACTCCGAGTTTGGAGACCTGCTCACCATCCGTGGTGCACAATATATCGGATCCGGTTATGACTGGGCTTCCATCCGTGGTATCGGACGCACCGTCTGTACCAACCACTGCTACGGAGCTGCCTTCCGTGGTTACGGCGCACCGGAATCGGAGTTTCCCTCTGAAGTTTTGATGGATGAACTGGCCGAAAAACTCGACATGGACCCCTTTGATCTGCGTTATAAAAACATCTACCGTAAAGGATGCACGACACCGACGGGACAAGAGCCTGAGGTGTACAGCCTTGAAGAGATGTTTGATAAAATGCGTCCCAAATACGAAGAAGCAAAAAGAGTTGCCGCCGCTGGCAGCACTGATGAAGTAAAACGCGCGGTCGGGATTGCACTGGGCGTTTACGCCGCTGGCCTTGACGGTCCGGACAGCTCTGAAGCCGACGCTGAACTTATGCCCGACGGTACAGTTACCATCTACGACTGCTGGCAGGATCACGGACAGGGCGCTGACTCCGGAACGCTCGGAACTGCTCATGAAAGCCTGTTACCGCTGGGACTCCGTCCAGATCAAATTAATCTGGTTATGAATGATACCCGCCTTGCACCGAACTCTGGACCTTCCGGTGGATCCCGTTCGCAGGTTATGACCGGACAGGCCATTGTCAATGCCTGTGAACAACTGCTGGCAGCAATGAAAAAAGACGACGGCAGTTTCCGCACCTGCGACGAAATGGTCAAAGACGGGAAGAAACTTCGTTATAACGGAAAATGGACTGCACCCTGCACTCCCTGTGATGAAAATGGCAAGGGAAGTCCCTTCTGCTGCTACATGTATGGTCTTTTCCTGTCCAGTGTTGCCGTTGAGGTTGCCACCGGAAAAACCACCGTTGAGAAGATGATCTGCGTTACCGATGTCGGTAAGATCAATAACTTCCTCGTCG
Organism: Desulforhopalus vacuolatus; assembly: GCF_016918505.1. Taxonomy (GTDB): domain Bacteria; phylum Desulfobacterota; class Desulfobulbia; order Desulfobulbales; family Desulfocapsaceae; genus Desulforhopalus; species Desulforhopalus vacuolatus. Next base: position 77,564 of record NZ_JAFFPZ010000009.1, on the reverse strand, counting down.
TTGACGGTCAGATCTACGGCGGTATGGCTCAGGGTATCGGCCTCGCACTCTATGAGGACTATGAAGACATCAAGAAACACACCAGCATGAAGGGTGCAGGAATTCCTACTGCCAGGCAGATTCCGGACGACATGGAGATTGTCTATGTTGAAACACCCCGTCCCGACGGTCCTCACGGTGCATCCGGTGTCGGCGAACTGCCGCTCACCGCACCTCACTGCGCAATTGTCAACGGTATCTATCAGGCAGTCGGCGCCCGTATCAGGGCAATTCCGGCAACACCTGCGAAGGTATTGGCTGCAATGAAGTAAAGAGGACAGTTTCAGCCCGGTTCGTTCGGGCTGAAAATTTGATCGTGCTCCATTACACGACGCAAACGATCCGCCGGTGCCTGCATCGACGGATCGTTTTGTTTTTCAGACACACACAAAGCTGCCTCAATTCGAAATCCAGAGAATCATGAGAAATCAAAACGATCTCCACGACGTTGAAGCCCGCTGCACCGAAGAACAGCCGCCTGCATGCAGCGCGGGATGCCCCCTCGGAATAGACGTACGCGCTTTTGTTCTTGCCATGAAGGAAAAAAGCTTCAGCAAAGCATGGAAGCTGCTGGAAAGGGGCATGCCCCTGCCCGGCGTAACTGTACGGCTCTGCGAAGCACCATGCGAAAATTTTTGTCTGCGCGGAGAACTCGGTGACGCGATAGCCATCTCCGCCCTGGAGAAGGTCTGTCTGCGGGAAGCGGAACATTCCACTCCCATCCGCCCCCTGCCGGCCCGGGGAAAAAAGGTGCGCTGTATCGGCGGCGGCGCCTCATCTCTCGCCTGCGCATGGGATCTCGCGAAGAAGGGATACAGTGTGGAAATTGTTGCTTCTGAAGGCGGTGCCGGAGCTGCATTGAAAGCCCGTCTGCCGGAAGGTGCTCTGGAAAAAGAGCTCGAAAAACTGGAGGGGATGAACGTGCGGTTTCGCACCACAACCTCTCTTACGGCAGAAGAACGTGTCACGGATGAAATCGACGCCCTCTATATCGGCCACGATGATTTCACCAGCGGCCTCCCTGCCGATCTGGCCTGTGATGAATTCACCCGCCAGTGCAGTACTCCCCAAATTTTCACCGGTGGTGCTTCGCCACAGGACTCATTCATTACAGGACTCTCCGATGGCCGCCAGGCGGCACTCTCCATCGACCGCTTTCTGCAGAATGCATCTCTCACCACCGGCCGTTTTCCCTTACGTCACGGGCAAACCACCCTTTCCCCGGAGACAGAGGGAATCGAACACCTGCCACGGATTGCCCCCGCCGGTGACATGTATACCGCTGAAGAGGCTGCCGCAGAGGCCGCCCGCTGTATCGACTGTCATTGCCTGCGCTGTGTTCGCGCCTGCGTTTATCTACAGGAGTACGGTGATTTCCCGCGTAAACACGCCCGGGCCATCTTCAACAACTTCTCCATCTACCAGGGGGTTCACGGCGCCTACTCTCTCATTGACTCCTGCTCTCTCTGCCGTCAGTGTGAAGAGATTTGCCCCACGAACTTCTCCATGGCGGATATCTGCCTTGACGCCCGCGAACGGCTGGTAGAGGCCGGTGATATTCCGCCCAATGCCCACTACTTTGCCCTGCAGGAAATGCACCACGCTCAAGAGGAGACGAGTCTGCTCCGTCACGCCCCCGGCCATTCCGCAAGCAAAGTCCTTTTTTACCCCGGCTGCCAGCTTGCCGCCATGCGTCCGCAACAGGTATGGATACTTTACAACTACCTGCGCGGAATCGAAGAAGAGACCGGTATCTGGCTCGACTGCTGCGGAGCACCCGCACACTGGGCGGGCAGAAAGGCTGAGACGAAAGAGATCAACGCCCGTTTTCGTGAACGCTGGCTGGAGATGGGCAGTCCAAAGATTGTGACAGCCTGCTCGTCCTGTCTTGAACATTTTCGTGAAGATGGTGGTCTTGAGGTCGATTCAGTGTGGAATCTGCTGGTAAAATTTCCTCCAGAAGGAATCCACGCCGCGAACATCCCCCTCGCCCTTTCCGATCCCTGCACCGCACGCTGGGACGAAGAAACAAAGGAATCGGTCCGCACCCTGTTACAGGATTGCGGGCAGCAGCTCGCCCCTCTTGCCGCTTCTGGTAAAACCACCGAGTGCTGCGGTTTCGGCGGACTAATGGAAAATGCCAACCCGCAACTCGCTCAAAAGGTGATTGAAGCACGGGTCGCCCAGTCCGAACAGCCCTTTCTCACCTGGTGCGCCATGTGCCGTGACCGTCTTGCCAAAACCGGCAAACCGGTCTACCACATCCTTGACCTCATATTCCCCTCTCAGGCCAGGGATCCGGCAGAACCGCCCGCCACGATCTCCGAGCGCAGATACAATCGCCACCTGCTGCAAAAGAAGTTTCTCGTTGAACTCTACGGCGAAAAAGAGACCGCTGATAAACCGTGGGACTCAATCAACATTGACATGGAGGAGGATATCCGGTTGCTGCTCGACTCCCGCCACATTCTCGAAGATGACATTCGCCGGACTCTCGCCGCACGGGAAGAATCCGACGCCTTCTTCGTCAACAGCGACGGCCGTGAACGGGCCTCGGCAAAACTCGGCGACGTCACCTTCTGGGTGGAATACCGCCGTGAAGGCTACATATACCATATCCTGCGGGCCTGGAGCCATCGCATGAATCTTGTTAAAGAAGGAGATTAAGAATGGATCTGCGATTTATTCCCGACGATATGAACTGGATTTGCCAGCCCTGCGGTGTGCCTCTTGAAGCACGAAAGGTGGAGATCACCTACCTCAATGCCTCTTTTAAGGTGGAGTTGCCCGTCTGTCCGAAATGCGGGCGAATTATGGTGGAAGAGGAGCTCGCCACCGGGCGCATGTTTGAGGTAGAACAACTGCTTGAAGATAAATAGATGATGAAAACCCTCTACCTCTCTCCCCCGGTGCGCGAGGCCCTGCCCGCCGCCATCCGTCCGGGTGGTTTGCAGCTCACCCGCCGAATGATGGAACTGGTCGACGTGACCGGGCGCACGGTGGTGGACGCGGGCTGCGGCACTGGCGTTTCACTCTCTCTTCTCGGCGAGCGGGGTGCGGGGAAGCTGTGCGGCATAGACCTGCAGATGGATTTACTGCGGGAAGCACATAAACGGGGGATTGCCACAGCCTGCGCTCCCATGGAACACCTGCCCCTGGCGGATAACTGCTGTGATCTGCTCCTCTGTGAATGTGCGTGGAATCTCAGCAACCGGCAGGCGAGCCTTAAGGAGTTTCGCCGCGTTCTCAAGCCGGAAGGAAGACTGGTGATAAGCGACATATTCTCCCGCAGCGGGAAAACGGCGCAGTGGCCGGTCTCCTGCTGTTTCGCCAATGCGGCACCTCTTGCCGTCACCCGCGAGCTGGTGACCGACGCCAGCTTCTCCATCGAAGCACTGGAGGATCACACCATCCTGCTCAAGCAGACGGCAGCAGAATTTGTCTTTCAATACGGCAGTCTCGAAGGATTCTGGGAACGGGTAACCGGCAACCGTGAATCCGCCCGGGCGGCCTGTTCTGCCGGACACACAACTCTGCCGGGGCTGTTTCTCCTGCTGGCAAAAAACAGCTCAACAACCTTTTCAGAGGCAATACCATGAGTCAATACGACAGTGACATCCTGCAACTGGCTGGCAAAGGCTACTGCTGCTCCCAAATGCTCCTGCAACTCGCTCTTGATATGCAGGGGATAGAAAATCCCGGCCTTATCCGTGCCGCGCAGGGACTATGCACAGGCGGCGGCGATGCCAACGGCAACTGCGGAGCACTCACCGGCGGGCAATGCCTGCTCACCTATTATCTCGGCAAAGGTTCTCCACAGGAAAGTGCCTCCGACCGCCTGCCACTGCTGCTCTCCGAGCTGAGATCGTGGTTTGTCGAGCGCACCGCCGTACACGGCGGCACTCTCTGCCATGACATTGCCCCCACTCCAGACGCATATCTATCTGTCTGCCCCGGTATTATTGGCGATATGGCGGAAAAGGTCTTTGCACTTCTCATGGCAGAAGGCATTGAGTTGAATGAACTGAAAGAGGAGCTGTAACCCCCATGGCCACCCCCATACATACCACCTCCAGCCTCTGTCCGGTCTGTCTCAAACGCCTCCCCGCAACGCTGACGCGGGAAGGTCACGAGATTCTTCTCACAAAGAACTGCCCGGAACACGGCTCTTTTTCCACTGTCGTCTGGCGGGAAGTACCTGGTGCCCCCCTCTTTGACTCCTGGCAGCGCCCTAAACTGCCCCACAAGGGCGGCAACCGACAAACCCCGGTCAGTGACGGCTGCCCCTTTGATTGTGGACTCTGCCCCGCCCACAACCAGCGCACCTGCACGGCGCTGATTGAGATCACCTCCCGCTGTAATCTCGGCTGCCCGGTCTGCTTTGCCAGTTCCGGTGAAGGCACCCATAGAGAACTGGCGGAGGTGAAAAAGATGGTGGAGAGTGTTTTCAAAGAGACCGGCGGCTGTAATCTGCAGCTCTCCGGAGGTGAACCATCAATCCATCCGCAACTGCTGGAGATTATTCGCCATGCCGACAAAACCGGCTTTGAATTTATCCAGCTCAACAGCAACGGACTGCGTCTCGCCGAAGACCCTGCCTTCTGCCGCGAGCTGAAAGAGGCGGGACTGAGCTCCGTGTTTCTCCAGTTCGACGGTATCAACGACACGCCGTATCGTGCCCTGCGAGGCCGTCCACTGATTGACGTAAAGAAACGCGCCATCGCCAATCTGTCCGCAGCCGATATCGGCATCGTGCTGGTACCGGTGATTGTACCGGAACTCAACACCTCACAGCTGTGGGAGATTGTCCGCTTCGGGCTTGAGCATCAGCCTTATGTACGCGGCGTCCACTTTCAGCCCATCAGCTACTTCGGCCGTTTTCCCGCAGAGTTCACCCCCCGGCACTTCACCCTGCCTGAACTCATGGCCGGACTGGAACAGCAGAGCGGCGGCAGAGTCCACGCGACAGATTTTGTGCCACCCGGCTGCGAGCATGCCCTCTGTTCCTTCTCCGCCAAATATATCACGCAGACCGACGGCAGTCTCACCCGCCTCGGCAGCGGCAGCTCCTGTACCTGTACTCCGCAACCCGCCCTGCAGGGTGCGATCAAATCCATTGGCGTTACCGCCCGGCAGTGGAGCAGTCCCAACACATCGGAGACTCCACCGAAAGACGACCTCGAACGCTTTATCCAGCGGGCGAAGAGCCACAGCTTTACCATCTCCGCCATGGCCTTCATGGACGCCTGGAGTCTCAACCTCGAACGCCTGCGTGGCTGCTGCATCCATATCGCGCAACCCGACGGCCGCCTGCTCCCGTTCTGTGCCGCCAATCTCACCTCAATCTCCGGCCGAAGCCTGTACGGGAGAAAACAGTGAAACGCACCACCGTTGACACGCTCACCGCCCGCCAGACAGCCCTCGCCGAGTCACTGAGCCGTGAAAGCCTTGATGCCTGGCAGCTTGACCGGCTCAATGCCACCCTGCGCCATGTCACCGCCAGTCCCTTCTACCGTCGACATCTTACGGGCATCGCGCCCCTGAACTCCCTCGCCGATCTTTCCCGGCTCCCCTTCCTCACCACTGGCGATCTGCGCAGCGAAGGGCTGAATCTGCAATGCCTCTCCCAGAGTGAGATTGCCCGGATTATCACCCTGAACACCAGTGGCAGCACCGGCGCGGCCAAACGCATTGCCTTCACCTCCGGGGAACTGAAAGCAACCCGTGAGTTCTTCCGCGAGGGGATGGAGAATCTACTGCGCCCGGAGGAACGGGTCCTTGTCCTGCTTCCCGCCGACCGCCCGGACAGCACAGGCGATTTGTTGCGCAGCTGCCTGCCGGAAAAAGGCCATCCGACCTTCATTCACTGGCCCCCCGGCACCCCGCAGCAATGTGCCGCTGTCGTTGAAGCACACGGCGCCAACTGCGTTATCGGCCTGCCGCAGCACCTTCTCTCTCTTGCTGAAACACTGGGGAAAAGGCATCCAGTCTGCACCGTTCTGCTGAACTCCGACTACGCACCGCCCGCCCTGCGCCAACGTATTGAGGCATGCGGCATCACCACTTTTCTCCACTACGGCGCGACCGAAACCGGCCTCGGCGGCGGCGTGGAGTGCGACCACCACCACGGCTGCCACCTGCGCGAGGCGGACATCCTCGTGGAGATCATCGATCCACAGACGGGGGTACCCCTCGCCGAGGGTGAAACCGGTGAGATTGTTCTCACCACCCTGCGCCGCCGCGCCATGCCGCTGATTCGCTATCTCACCGGCGACTCCGGTGCCCTCACTCGTCAGCCCTGCGCCTGCGGCGGCATCACCACCCGTCTGCTCGACATCCATCGTCACCAGGGCTGCGACACCCCTCAGGGCTTTCTCTCCAGCCGCCAGCTCGATGATCTGTTCTTTGCCCTGCCCGGACTCTTCGACTACCGCGCCGCCCTTGCTCCAGAAGGGCTGCACCTCGAATATCTTGCCTCCGAAGAGATCTCTCCGTCACACTTTACTCCCCCATCAGGAATTCCCCTCGCCAGTGCGAAACGGGTGCCTGGCTGGACACAAAAACATACCTTCAAAAGGATTCTACGCGATCTCCGCTGACTCTTTTCAGGAAAGTATGGCAAATTTTTTTCTCGGCGTTTACAACCACAATGATTCCTTATAAACTGCCCGCACACTTAATAATATAGAGGTAATTCATGCGAAATATTCTTAACCCTCTCCTCGACATCCTCCGCCGGGGCGACTCCGCCATCTTTGGCACCATTGTTGAACAGCACGGTTCGGCTCCCCGTGGCTCCGGGGCAAAAATGCTTGTCACCGCAGACGGAACCCTGTACGGAACCATCGGCGGCGGACCGGTCGAAGGCGGCAGCCAGCACAGAGCAGCCACCATGTTTAAAGAGGACAGTGACTTTCTCCTCCTGTCCTATAATCTCGATAACGAGACCGCAGCCAACGCCGGCATGGTCTGCGGCGGCGCAGTAAAGGTCCTGCTGCGGCGCATCACGCCGGAACACCTGCCGCTCTTTGAAGAAATCAAATCCGCCTATGCCGGCCGCAGACGCCCCGTCCTGGTGATTTCGCTGCCCGCCGATGGCGTCCCGCAACTCACCCTGCTCAGCAACGGCACCTTCATCGGCGCAGAACTGGATGAGGATACCGCCGGCGAGGTCCTGCACAAAACGCAGAAATGCCGGACTCCTTACACCCTTGGTGCAACCTCCGGCCTTTTCTATGTAGAACCACAGATCGATACCGGGACTCTCTGGCTGGTGGGGGCAGGACACGTCAGCCTCGCCACGGCAAAAGCCGCCGCTTTCGTCGATTTCACCGTACGGGTAATGGATGACCGTGCCGAATTCGCCAACAGCTCGCGCTTCCCCAAGGCTGAGGATGTACAGGTGCTGAAAGATTTCTCAAACTGCTTCCCCACCCTCGGCCCGGATGACTATGTCGTCATTGTCACAAGAGGACATTCCCACGACCGCGAAGTCCTGGAACAGGCCCTTGCCAACTCTCCGGGATATATCGGTATGATCGGCAGTCGTAAAAAACGTGACACCACATATCGCCTGCTGCAGGAAAAAGGCGTCACTGAGAAGCAGCTCACCGCAGTCCACTGCCCGATCGGCCTCTCCATCGGCGCTGACACTCCGGAAGAGATTGCAATCTGCATCGTCGGCGAGCTGATTCGACATCGCGCTGGTATTGAAAGATGAAGAGCGGTGCAATAATTCTTGCGGCAGGATTCTCATCCCGCATGGGCGACTTCAAGCCGCTGCTTCAGCTGGAAGGGAAAAGTCTGCTCGCTCATTGTGTGGATACATTGACTGAAGGCGGGGTAAACCGAGTGGTTGCAGTTATCGGCCACCGTGGTGATGAGGTCCGCAAAGAAGCCAAAAAACTGGGCATACGCTGCGTAACGAATGTACATTACGAGAAGGGAATGTTCTCCTCAGTACAGGTCGGAGTGGAAGATATGGAAGGACAGGATGCGTTTTTCGTCCTGCCGGTAGATATTCCGCTGATACGCCCCGCCACCATTAAGATGCTGCTCAAGGCCCATAAATCGAAAAAGGTGACCTACCCTGAATTTGCCGGAGAAAAGGGACATCCCCCACTCATCTCCGGAGAATTGCGCAGGGAGATTCTCGACTCCGATGGCAGCGGCGGCCTGGCCGCTGTACTGGAGAAATCTTCCAGCCTTAACGTAAAAGTGTGGGATCGCCATATCCTGCACGACGCTGATACCCCCGAGGCCTTTGCCAATCTCGAAAAACGTGCGGCCCGGTATGATATTCTCACCCCGGAGGAGGCGGATATCCTTGCCGAAACAGTGATGCCGCCCCGGCTGGCAGCCCACTGCAGCTTTGTGGCAAAAATCTCTCTTGCCCTTGAGAAAGGGATGCGCCAGAGTGGCGTCGAGGGACTTGACCGGGAGTTAATCTACGGCTCTGCGCTGCTGCACGATATCTGCAAAGGACAGTCACATCACGCCATTGAGGGAGAAAAACTTCTGAATTCCCTCGGCCTGCAGCGCATGGCGGCAATAGTCAGGGTACACAGTCATATAGAACCACCGGAGCATGGTATTCTCAGCGAAAAAGAGATTGTCTGTCTCGCCGACAAGCTGGCGCACGGCAGCAGCCGCGTTGCCCTGAAAAACAGGTATAAAGAGAAATTACACATCTATAAAGACGATAAGGAGGCATGCCGCTGTATCAGGCTCCGCCTTCGCCAGGCCGAGCAACTGGCTGAACTTTGGGAAAAGTCCGCTGAGGTGAAGTTGGAAACCTGGCTGAAATCAGAGGAGTTACCATTATGAAGCAGAGAAAAATATACCTTCTGCGCCACGGCGCTATTGAAATACCGAATCCGAAACCCTTTATTGGCCAGATGGAACTGCCCCTCACGGAAGAGGGTCGGGAACAGATGAAGAAAAGCGGTGAATGGTTGAAAGACAAAGATATTGAAGGCATCTTCACCAGTCCGTCAGGTCGTTGCAGAGAGAGTGCAGAGATCGTGGCAAAAGAGACGGGTGAACAGCCGATTGAGATCCTCCCTCAGTTTCAGGAAATTAACCTCGGCAAGTGGGAGGGAAAAACAGTCGCCGAGGTGAAACGCTTGTTCCCAGGAGCCTACGAGGCGCGGGGCCGCAACTTTGACCAGTATCGCCCTTCCGGTGGAGAGAATTTTCAGGATCTGCTGCAGATACGGATCCATCCCGCCTTCCTCAAACTGACCCGGGAGAAAGAGGGCAATATTGCCATTATTGCCCATGCCGGCACCAACCGGGTCCTGCTCTCATGGCTCTTACAGATGCCCATCAAGGGAATTTTCAACCTTGATCAGACCTATGCCGGGGTGAATGTCATTCGTCAGAATGGTGAAAAATTTCATGTGGAAATGATCAACTACGTCCCGCAGTAATCTTCCGGATACCTTGAAGTCTGTCCTGTATTCCCGCAGGCCCGAAGGTGTCGTTACACGATACACTTCGGGCCTGCCATTTTCCCTCTCTCAACAGGCACACGTTTCCATTTCAACCTGGTAAACATAGGGGGAGAGAACCTCAACGCAGTCTCAACGCGACTCACGCCGTCGGAAGACTTCAACCCTTGCGGGAGGAATGTTGAACAGGATGGTGCGGAAGTGCAGAGAATCAAAAGTGGCGTGGAGTGGCCCCCGGCCATTCAGGCGGTAGGTAAACTGAATGAGAGGGGCATCAGCGGCGAGCATGGAACTAATCTGACAGATAATGTTTTCCACGACCACTTTCGGAAGTGAAAGCAGAGGCAACCCGGAAACCACGGCATGAACCCGCGGTGAACCAGGAATCTGACTGTAACAGAAAGCTGCATCCCCTTGAATTATCTGCACTTTCGGGAAGCGTTTGCGCAGCAGATCGGCAAGGGAAGGACTCTGTTCCACCACTACCAGCTGTTCCGGCGGCACGCCCCGTTCGAGCAGCGCGGAAGTGATCCGGCCGGTACCTCCGCCCAACTCCACGACAACACCATCCACCGGCAGCGACACCTCAGTCGCCATCATTCTCGACAACATCTTCGAACTCGGCACACAGGCCCCAATGGTACGCGGACTCCTCGCCAGTGCCCCCATGAACGCGGCACCGGATATCGCCGGGGCTATCATGCGGCGGACAGCTGCCTCACCGGGACGACGGCCAAGAATAACAGCACGCATCCGCCGACGAAAACGGTGGGGTTGGAGAAAGTCTCTTTTGTGAAATGGCAGTGGATTGGTCATGTAGTTATAAGGAGTGGGGAATGAATTCCAACATTATGTCAGGTTCCCCAAAAAGCAGTTTCAACCTACACCATTCCCAATTTCTTTTCCAAGAAACAATAGATAAAGAGTCTTCCCGTAAGAAAATTTCATGGATGAAAAGTCAGAAAGGTACCTTCAGGATCTTGTCAGGCCTCCCAAAACCCCTCAGCTGCTTACTTCCTTTTGCTTCGGTTAATATCATTTCCCGACTGACGCCAGTCTCTATCCCCTTCCCGTCGTTCTCCATTTTCCTTCCTTTTCTCAGGTACTCCGCGCCAGCTCTTCTCCTCCCCGTTGAGAAGTCGTCTGATATTCTCATGGTGTTTGAGTATAATGAGCAGAGCCACAAGGAAGGCCGCAACAATCGCCACCCGGGGTGCATCAAGGATCCACAGCCAGAACGGCAGCAGTCCCGAAGCAAGAACGGAGGCAAGCGAAACAAAGCCGGACACCAGCACTGCCACCACAAAAACTCCGAGACTGATGCCAACAGCCACAGGCGACAACACGAGAAAAACTCCGAGCCCGGTGGCCACCCCCTTGCCTCCCTTGAAACCAAGGAAGCAGGAAAACATGTGTCCAAGCACCGACATCACTCCGGTGAGGGCAATAATCAATTCGCGATTCCCATACTCTTCAGGCAGCAGCAGAGAGGTAAGCAGCATCGGCAGACTGCCCTTAAGCACATCGCAGATCAGCGTCAACACACCGAACTTTACGCCCGCCACCCGGTTAACATTGGTGGCGCCGATATTTTTGCTGCCCTGCAGGCGTACATCCACCCCCGCCATACGACCGATCAACAACCCGAAGGGAATAGATCCAACAAAATAGCCAACAGCAGGCAGCAACAGAAAAAGCAGTGAATACATGATTCTACTCCGGATTGAGGTTAAACCATAGGGACCCCATAAACAAAGGGGGGTGGACAACTGTCTGAAATGATTTTTTCACAATAATTTCAGTTAGTTGTCAAGTTTTATCGTGATTTTTCAAAAAGTTATGGAAAAAGACAAAAAATTTCACCGCGAAGGCCGCGAAGAGCAAAGATATAATACCATTCCTATTAAGTTATACCCCGTTTTGTATCCTGTTTATCCATTCGTGGTTACAAACGACAAAAGGAACCACGAATGAACACGGATAAACACGAATTATTACTCATTCGTAATCGCCAAAAAAGATGTCTACGCAGTTGTGTTCTCTGGTCAATACAAAATATAAATGGTATAACAACAGCAATTCTCTGTTTCATTTTAAAGGGAATCTTGAATCTTTTTCTTAAATTTTTTTGCCTTCTTTCGCGTGTCTCGCTGGCTCCCCAATCTTTGTCTTTCCGTCTTTTGCCTTTCCCTGTCTCCTTTCTCCGCTTTTGCCTTCCTTCGTGTTCCTTCGCGTTCTTCGCGGTAAAAATTGCCTTACCGCTTTTTGTTTTTCCCTTTCTCCCTTTGCCTTCCTTCCCGTTTCAATTTCGATGAACTCTGTGTTCTTTTTACAGTATGCGCCGGGCACACCAGTATTTTGAATTCCAGTAACCGGAATACCCATCCACCGGCTGCAGGGCGGAAATGGAGACCCCCTTTGACGACGAGACGTGCATAAAACGCGAATTACCGAGGTACATCCCCACATGCCTGACATTCCAGCCGGTTCGGAAAAAGACCAGATCACCGGGCTGTAACTCCTCCCGCCGGAGTTTCTTCCCATAGCGCACCATTTCGACGACTGTTCGCGGCAGATTTACTCCAAGCAGACAGCGCACCGCCTTCTGTATGAAGGCTGAGCAGTCCATTCCATGCCGACCATTCTCACCGAGCCGCCAGGGGACCCCCTTCCAATTGTTATAAAATTGTGCCATCTGTTGCTCGAAGGGGATTTCCGCCCCCCCCTGCCACTGATAAATTTCCTCCTGTGGCAACGCATGACGAACCTTCTTTCCCGTACAGCCACTCAGGGCAAACGAAATCACCACGGCGAGCAGAATCGCCGTACTCCCCCTCTGCGGGCAAAACTTCATCAACATTATGTTCCTCTTCCTGGCGGGAGCAGAGTACCTGCCGGTCCCTCTGTCACTCCCTCCACAAAATTCAGCTCACGCCCTGCGGCACGCCCCGACACATACCCGGCCCTGCTCACTCCTCCCTGCGCCGCAGTGGTTCGCAGACACGGATAACACCACTGTACATACTCTGCAAGACAGTGATCGGCGAGAACCACCAGTGCATCCTCTTCGAGCGTCTCCCTTTCTGTACCCGATACCACCTCTTGCTGAAGTCTCATTTTATCAGAAAACCCCTGAACGACACCAACAAAATAACCTCCACGCTGAGAGCGGGACAAACGTCCGAGTGAAGCACGGTCGCGCTGCCACAGTCGCACGACATGATTTTCGATAAATCGCCAGCAATACTCCGCTACTTTCACATTTTCCGGGCGACCAAGGATATCGACCGCCATGGATGATCTGCCGGACGCTGCATCAAAACTCTGCAGCAGGATAATTTCTACCGGAAAATTCTCCCGAATCATCGCCCCGAGAAAGCGCTGCCAGCGGGCCACGTTCCGGCGATGCAGCACAAGGCGGGTGCGCACATGGCGAACCTCCTTCGCCCCCGGATCAAGGCGTTCAAGATGATATTTTACTGAGAGTTCCCGCGCCCGGGCCAGCGCCAGCTCGGCCTCATGGGGATTATCGGATCCAGCAAGGGCAAGCAACTTCTCGACCCGGCCAAAAATTCTGCTGAAGGTGCTGCCACTCCCCTTCCGCCACACCTCCGCCTCCTCGACAATGCGCCGAAGATCCACCCTTGCCCGACGGTACGGCAACTCGACCCGCAGCAGTTTACAGGCCTCCTGAAAACCGCTGCCGTGGCAGCGTCCCGCACTTCCCGATAACAGCTCCGGCCGCTCACTGACCAGCTGGTGTGCCATTTCATGACGGAGAACCTGCTCCACCACCGTCCACGGCCAGTCGAGCATCAACTCTTCGCTGATGCTGAGGGTACGGCTCTCTGCCTGCCAGGAGCCGTAACAACCGCTGGCAGTAAGCACAAAGATCGGTGTTTTCAACTCCACTTCACACTGATGACACGTGTTGGCCCAACTCTCTCCAAGGTAGAGACTGCGCAGCTCTTTGAGTCGATTTTCATGGAATTGAGACGATTTCATAGATCAATTTCTCCGCAGATACCGCATGTTTTTTGTAGAAAAATATAAGGGGACATTGAATACTCACCAACACTTGCCGAACTGGCAAAAATATATATGCCGGATTCTCTTGATAAGTTTACGTGCCCAGTGTATAAGTCAAACACTCAACTGTTACCGCCGCTGGAAAGCGTAAAGAAGCAGATGGCTGATACGCACAACGGCTGCCAAAAAAACTACATCTTCGTGTATATGCATATTGTAACCACTCATAAAAATACTGACTTTGACGCCCTTGCCTCGGTCATTGCGGGCACCCTCTTCTACCCGGGATCCGTGGGCGTCATACCCTCTTCAGTCAACAGAAACGTCGATCAATTTCTCTCCACGCACAAGAGTGCCTTTAACCTCATCGGGCCGGGAGATGTTGATTTCGAGGCTGTACATCGTCTCACCGTAGTGGACACCAATCACTGGTACCGCCTTGATCGCATGGAGAAGCTGCGCGGTCGTGACGGACTGCACATTGATCTCTGGGACCATCACATGACAACACCGGGAGACATCTCTGGCGACCTTGAATACCGTGAACATATTGGAGCCACCATAAGTCTCTTCATGCGCAAGATGCCGCAGGAACCACTGCGTAACCTCTCACCGCTGGAGTCGACGGTCTTCCTTATCGGTCTCTATGAGGACACCGGCCACCTCACCTTTCCCTCCACCACCCCTGACGATGCCCGTGCTGCAGCTCTGCTTCTTGAGCACGGTGCCGACCTCAACGTCGCCCGCTTCTTTCTCAATCCTCCCTATGAAAAAGGCCAGAAGGACGCCTTCTTCAAGATGACGCAGGCCACCCGCCGCCTCACCGTCCACGGCCATTCCGTGGGCTTTCACCGCATTTCCATGCGGAGCAAGGTGCCCGAGCTGGCTGAGGTGGTCAGCCTCTGCCGCCGGGTGATGGGGGTAGAGGCCATCTTTGGCATCTACGATCTCGGCCATTACCACACCATTATCGGGCGCAGTACAGTGGAGGCGATCAATATCGGAAAAATTCTCAGCGAGTTCGGTGGAGGCGGCCACCCGGGGGCAGGCTCGGCAACGGTAAAGAATACGATTGCAACTCCCGAAGAAAGTGAAAAGCATATTAAATCTCTGCTGTGCCACAATACTGCCAACCAGATTACCATCGCCTCGATTATGTCTTCTCCGGTCATCTCAGTATCACCAGACACAAGCATGGAAAAGGTGAAAATAATCATGGATAAGCAGGGAATTCGAGGCCTTCCGGTAATGGAGGGGAAGAAGATCTGTGGCATGATTGTCCTCTCCGACTTAAAGAGGGTAAAAAAACAAAAACAGTGGCAGGCACCGGTGAAGGCTTTCATGACCCGCGATATCACTACCACCAGGCCGGACACCTCCCCAATGCAGGTGGCGCGCATCATAATAGACGAGGAGATCGGTTATCTGCCTGTAGTGCAGGATGATGAGGTCCTGGGCATTGTCTCCCGCACTGACCTTTTGGGGTGGTTTTATAACATGCAGCCGGAGTCTCTCTCAACAGAGACTCACCTGAAGTGAAAATGGTACTATTCAAAATATCTTTATGTCATTTTTTTATCGTAAGCACTTGACATGTAGACTATTTTTTGTTAGAAAACTGAACTTCATTGTCGTATTAGTGAGCGGGAATAACTCAGTGGTAGAGTGCAACCTTGCCAAGGTTGAAGTCGCGAGTTCGACCCTCGTTTCCCGCTCCATTTTTTTCTCTGCAGTTCTCTCTTCTCCAAACTCCATTTATCAGCTTGATATTCCACCCGACAGAGCCAGACTCCATACTGTTGCCCTCTTTTCCACTCAGACGTCCTCTCCTCCTTTTTCACTGTGGGGCATTGGAAAGATCTGCCCCGACTGTCTCGTTTTCATCAATTTTCCTGAGAACAAATAGTGGTGAAGATACTGGAAGATATCAAAGTTTCGAAGAGAATCGTGGTTACAAACGACAAAAGGAACCACGAATGGACACGAATAAACACGAATTATTACTGAAAAAACCATAAGAGAATGCCCTTGTGGTTGAATTCGGTCTGTTGCCTGCTTTGAGGTAATTGATGTTTTCCGTGTCCTTCCGTGTTTTCCGTGGTAGCCAATTTTATTCATAATACTCCTGGTGCACCGTACGGCTTAACTTCGGATACAAACGTTTTCGTTTAATGCGTTGTCCCTGTTCGTGAAAATTCGTGTCCATTCGTGGTTACAAAATGCAAAAGGAATCACGGATAAACACGAATTATTACTCATTCGTCATCGCCAAAAAAAGATGTCTACGTAGTCGCGTTCTCTGGTCAATACAAAGTGTAAATGGTATTATATAAAAACGTAACTTTTCAAAAAGGAGAATACTGTGAAATATCTGCACACCATGATCCGAGTGCTCGATCTCAATAAATCCCTCGATTTCTATGAAAAAAAACTTGGTCTGCAACAGACCCGCCGCAAAGATTTTGAAGAGGAACGCTTCTCTCTCATCTACCTTGCCACCGCAAAGGGAGAACCAGAGGTAGAACTCACCTGGAACTGGGATGAGAAGAACCCGTACAGTTGTGGCCGTAACTTTGGCCATCTGGCTTTTGAAGTAGATAATATCTATGACTTCTGCCAGAAACTGATGGATGACGGAGTCACCATTCTGCGACCGCCGAGAGATGGGAATATGGCATTTATCCGTTGCCCGGACAAGATCAGTATTGAGCTGCTGCAGAAGGGAAACGCTCTGCCTCCGATGGAACCGTGGAAGAGCATGGGAAATATCGGAGAGTGGTAAAAGCAGGGAAAGGGAGACGGGAGAAAGGAGACGGGAGACAGGGAAAAGCAAAAGACGGAACAGCGAAAAACTTTTTGCCAAAGGAAAGCTCGAAACATGCGAATAAAGGCAAAAAAACTTTAAGAAGTTACGCTTTTATAAAAAATGCCCTTTTTCGCATGATTAAACCATTTCTATTAAGTTATGCTCGTTTTACATCCTGTTTATCCATTCGTAATAGCCAAAAAAGATTTCCACGCAGTTGTGTTATCTGGTTAATACAAAATGTAAATGGCATTATTCAAGGTACCCTGAAGAGTGGCAGGCTCTCAGCACTCCATGACCTGCGGGAGTATTTTGCAGAATCTCCTGCAGGAAACTCACCCGTGATATAAGGGTATCCATAAGTCTAAGTTTTGCCCTCAGTGTTGGTCGCAAAGCAAAATGGCCGCCGGAAAATTTTCCCGAGGGCCATCTTTCTTCTACAGCAACGTCCAGCACTCTTCAGGCAACATTCTTTTCATACTCGGCATCTACCGCCTGCGGATTCCCCCTCGCCGCAGCCACCGCAAGCTGGTCACAGCGCTCGTTGAGAGGATTGCCAGCGTGTCCCTTCACCCAGTAAAACTGCACCTCCATTCCTTCCACCAGTACCAGCAGACGTGCCCAGAGGTCGGCGTTGAGCGCCGGTTCACCGTCACTCTTCTTCCATCCCCTCTTTCGCCATCCTTTCGCCCAGCCGCGGGTTATACCATTGACGAGATAGCGTGAGTCGGAGTGGAGACAAACAGGCCTGCCGCACTCCGCCACCGCTTCAAGAGCAACAAGAGCAGCGGTCATTTCCATGCGGTTGTTGGTGGTCAGACGAAAACCGCCGGAGAGCTCACGCCGGTCGCCATCCATCTCAATAACAGTTCCGTAACCGCCGGGACCCGGATTATTGATACTTCCGCCATCGGTATAGATCAGCACTGCGTTGTCAGCCAGGGGAGGTTTTGATACCCTCGCCACCGTCTTCTTTTTCTTTGGCCCGGTGGGCTTTTTGTTGTAAACGGGATTTTCCAGAAAGGATTTCGCCTCTCTTTCAGTGGGAAAACTTTTATATTTGGCACCGGCCACGCCCTTCACCTGCTTTTCCGCACTTGGCCAGTCAGTATAAATACCGGTCTTGCTGCCGACAGCAACAGCATAAAATTTCTTTTTCGCCACTCTTCCTCTCCCCTAAAAAGAGAGAGCCGGATTCTTCTGCAGAATCCGGCTCCAAAAACTGCTCATCCCCGCCGGGGAATCAGCAACTGGCTCAACCAATCTTTTTTTTGTCGTCTTTCTTTACACCAACCGGTTCGCCTTTTTTATCTATCTGACCGGCGATAGAGGAACGGGTAACGTCGATCTTTACACCCTCGGCAACCTCAAGGGTAATCACAAGGTCGCTGATGTCGACGATGGTACCAATTACTCCACCAGTGGTGGCAACACGGATACCCCGCTTCAGAGAAGCAAGGAACTGCTGATGGAGCTTTGCCGTTTTCTGTTGCGGACGGATAAGCAGAAAGTAAAAAACAACACCAATCAGGATCAAAGGGACAAACGACCCGAGTGCGCTGGGGGCACCGCCTGCGGCAGCGTCGGCTGCATAAGCAACACCTGTAAACATGAAAGACCTCCTCAGATAAGTGTGGAAAAAATTATAGGGTTAAAATGTACAAAGATACTCATTCCGTCTCAAGGGCGCTATAGAAATCTTTACGGAAATCGGCGAAACGGTCTTCCTCAATCGCCCTGCGGATATCAGCCATCAGATGCAGGTAAAAATGAAGGTTGTGGATGGTGTTCAGATGGCTGCTGAGTATCTCCCGCGCCTGGAAAAGGTGACGCAGGTAGCCCCGGGAGTAGTTACGGCAGGTGTAGCAGTCACAACTCTCATCCACCGGTCCCTGATCATCCTGAAAGCGGGCATTCTTGATGCTGATTTTGCCTTTGCGGGTAAAGAGTGAGCCATTGCGGGCATTACGGGTAGGCATGACACAGTCAAACATGTCTATCCCCCGCCACACACCCTCTACCAGATCGGCGGGAGTGCCAACACCCATAAGGTAACGAGAAAAGTTTGCCGGCATGTGAGAGGCGGTTTCCTCGGTCATGTCCAGCATCATTTGCTTCTCCTCTCCCACACTCAAACCGCCCACGGCATAGCCGTCAAAACCGATCTCCTGCAGCGCCTCTACATGGGCTTTGCGCAGATCAGGAAACATCCCCCCCTGAACGATGCCGAAGAGCAGGCGATCCCGTTTTGTATGTGCCTCACGGCAGCGGGCCGCCCAGCGGGTGGTGAGGTCGGTTGAGTGAACTGTCTCCATGCGAGTCGAAGGACAGGGGATGCAGGTGTCAAGACACATCATGATGTCGGAACCAAGGCTCTGCTGCACCTCAATGGCAATCTCTGGGCTGAGAAACAGCTTTGAGCCATCAAGATGAGAACGAAAAGCTGCACCTTCCTCGGTAATTTTGGCGAGTTTTTTCAGGCTGAAGATCTGAAATCCCCCGGAATCCGTAAGAATGGAGCCTTTCCAGTTCATGAACTTGTGCAGCCCGCCAAAACTTTCCACCCGTTTGTGCCCCGGCCTGATAAAGAGATGATAGGTATTCCCGAGAATTATCTGTGCCCCCGCATCAATCAGATTCTCCGGGGTAACGGCCTTCACCGTTCCCTGAGTACCAACCGGCATAAAGACCGGCGTTTCGATAACACCCTGACGGGTGCGAAGCTGACCTCGTCGTGCAGCGCACTCCGAAGAAGTTTTAAGCAGTGTAAAGGGTGATTGTTCCATTAAATTCTCCTGCGGCAGGGGTGAAATCGAGGTAAAAGAAGGTCTTGCTGACACAACATGGTGCACATCCTGCAAAATTAAAAGGGAAACTTACAAGAAAACAGGATGATCATTTGCTTTTTTCTCTTTCCAGACAGTATCTCTTATTATACCATAAGAACATATTGGAGGGCTGGAAAATATACTGCCCATGAAATCCTGAAATGCCAGCAAAAAAGGGTGTCATGCAAAACCACCCGTTATAATTAAAGACAGTCAATGCACACTATACTGCTTTTCACCCACACACCGAAAGTTAAAGAGCAACTCACCCGTCAGCTTGAAGGCTGGGAGGCGTGCCCTCTGCTGCTCTCGGCAGGTGCCGGGACCGATCCTGGCAAACTGATAAGCAGTCGCAGTGTCGGACTTGTTATCCTTGAACTCCCTGCTACAGGCGAATCCCCTGAAAAGACGATCTCCCGACTCACACACCGCTTCCCCTGGCTGCCCTTCATTGTGGTAACTGCCCGACGACTCAGAACCATCCAGGAAATGGTTCTGACCAACGGAGCCAGCGCCTGTATTCCACTGCCACTGGTCGGCGATAATCTGGTGCTCAAAGCAAAGAGTCTGCTTGAGGTAAAAGAGTATGGCCCGCTGCAGAGCATCCCTTTGCACAGTTATCTGCAAATTCTCAAAAGTGAGCACACCACCTGCACCCTTGAGGCAGCAGGCCCGGTTGGCAAAAAAGGCTGGCTGTTCCTGAAAAACGGAACCCTCATCGATGCTGAAACAGAAGCCCTTACTGGAGAAGAAGCCGCGTTGGAGATCATGGGATGGCCGGACCTCCAGCTCAGGCTGCGCTTTTTCAACGATCAACGCGGCTTGCGAATTCATCGACCCGGGCTGGAACTTATTATGGAGGCCTTCGAAAAGCGCTCCGAACAGGAGAAAAGAGATTCAGGGACCGGGTACGCCCGGAAGCATCAGCTTGTCCGGAAACACTTCTTCACTCTCGATACTCCGGTTTCGGTGCACTCTGGAACAACTGTGACACTGCAGCTGCAGGGGAATCAAACGCCTCTCTCCGCCACCGTTGCGGGTATGTTACAGGACAACTATTTTATCGTTACCACCCCGCAACCGGAACGAGATTTTGACAGCGATATGGATAAAATGGATCGTGTCCTCATCAAATTTATCCACAATGGACGGACGTGGATGTTCAAGACACGTTTGCTTCAGCAGGTTCGGGGCACAACCCCCCTGCTCATCTTCGAATATCCATCTGTGTTGCACTGCTATGAACTGCGCAAGGCAAAACGGACCTCAATCTTTCTCCCTTCTACCTTCCACTTTGAGAATAATAGAGAGTTTTACGGGGCCTTGATCAATATCAGCGCAGCAGGCAGTCTCTGTCAGATCAAACACCACCCGGAGCGCCCCATGCCGGTGATAAAGCCCGGAACACTAATGCTGTTGCGTTGTCTGCTGCCTGGGATCAAAGAAGAGCAGATGATCAACTGCCGGGTGCGAAACGTCAACGTCACAGAGGAGACCACCAATGTCGGAGTAGAGTTTGAGAAAATGCCAACCTGTCTCTTAAGTATCACCAACCGGTTTCAGTGTCAGATTCCCCGTCCCCCGCTGCATGGCTGTCGATACCGCCGTCTGAGGGACAAAAGCCAGCTCTTCAGTAACAAAAATTCGGATAAAACCAAAACCGCAGAGAAAAACCTCATAACTGATATGCCTCGTCTCCCCCAGAGTCCATCTGAGGAACCGATCCTGATTTCTCCCAGCAAGCCAAAACCGGTGTGACCCCCCTCACTTTCCCGTGCCCGTCCTGCAGGGACCAGAGCGCCTCCGGAGGGAGCACCGCAATGGAGCTGCTGAAAGCAGTGAGGTCATTTGATCATTTATGGCTGCCTTGAATAATCACATTTTTTTTACTGGCCAGAAAACGCAACTGCGTGGACATCTTTTTTGGCGATTACGAATGAGTAATAATTCGTGTTTATCCGTGTCTATTCGTGATTCCTTTTGCATTTTGTAACCACGAATGGACACGAATTTTCACGAACAGGGACAACGCATTAAACGAAAACGTTTGCATCCGAAGTTGAGCCGTACAGTGCACCAGGATTATTATGAATAAAATTGGCTACCACGGAAAACACGGAAGGACACGGAAAACATCAATTACCTCAAAGCAGGCAACAGACCGAATTCAACCACAAGGGCATTCTCTTATGGTTTTTCCAATAATCCATGGCCCAGCGTGGTGAACTGTTATAAAAACACCAGTCCTTTTTCATAAAAGAACTCGTTTAGGTGAAAAGTACGTTGACACCTACCGCAAACTGATGCCTTTCTCGTCAAAGGTCAGTTTAATCTTTTCGGTCAAAGCGAAAAGAACGCTCCCGTAATCGCCAGTCTTCACCCACGGACGGACAACAATGCTCACTGTTGAAGCACCAAGTTCCGACACGGCAATCTGCAGTGCGGGTTCAGCAAGCACTCGTTTATCAGCACGGATAATCTCTTCGAGAGTCTCTTTGGCGAGGCGGATATCGTCATCATAGCCGATTCCAATTACCATATCCACGCGGCGCCGCGGGTTGGCAGTGACGTTGGTAATGGTGGCTTTGATGATATTGTTATTGGGGATAATTTTGCGTTGATTATCTGCGGTATTGAGCACGGTATTAAAAACATTGATATGCTCTACTACACCGGATTCTCCCCCGACAATGATGAAATCCCGCACCTTGAAGGGACGAAAGAAAATAAGCATCACACCAGCGGAGAAATTGGCCAGAGAATCCTTCAGAGCAAGGCCTACAGCAAGAGATACGGCACCCAGAATGGCAAAGAAAGAGGTCGTTTTCACGCCGATTTGAGAAGCAGCGGCCAGCACCACACTGACCAGCAAAGCGTAGTAGATAATACCTTCGAGGAAACCGATAAGGGTAACATCCACCCCCTGTTTCTCCATCATTTTGGTGAAAATTTGCGAGAGTTTCCGGGAGATCCATCTTCCGATAAAGAAAATGAGAAGTGCAGCCAGCACCTTCCAGACCCAGGGAAGTACCAGTAAACCAAACTGCTGGAGTATCTCCACGTCAAACTGTTTCAAGTTGATTTTGTCTAAAAGATTCTGCATTTCATGTCCTCTCCATCAGAATAAAGCAGCTCAGCCACAGAGTTGCGGGGGCAAAATCTCCCCGCAGTTAGTATCAGGAGACATGTTCGGGACGATCGCCGGTAACATGGCGGATTTCGCGTGCTTCAAGACGATTCTCATTTCCAGGATTCCGATACAGTGAAAATTCAAAGATGTTGGACGAATCCAGAAACATGGAGTCGTGTACATCTACCGCCTGGGAACAGTGAAAAAAAAGCGTCTCCGGACTGAGCCCCTGCTCAGAGAGACTATAATAGCGCATGAAGCCGAAGCCCCGATCGGCCTTATAGCTGACTGCAACTCCCCGCAATCGGCCTTTCAACTCCTCACCATTTTCCGAAGAGGTAACAGGAAGCAGACCAGGAATGAGATAGCCGGAGGTGTAGGAATCTGCAGTTTCACGCAGCGCATTGCTGACATTTTTGAAACCAATGACCTCTACCCGGCAGCCCATATTCTGCAGCGCCAGAATGAGACGGACAAAGTCGCCGTCGCCGGTGAGCAGGATGATTCTGTCGAGATTGCGTGCCTGAAGCAGGGCATCAATTGCCAGATCCATGTCTGCATTGGCCTTTGTCGTCAAAATCCCTTCATCATCAAGGAAATGTTTTACAAATTTCTTGATTACCTTAAACCCGCACTGACGGATAACATCTTGATAATGGTATAGTTTTGTCCGATATTCCGGGTCTTTGGTCCGTTCCCGGTCTTCGGCAATATAAGAGTTGGCACGGAGGAGCACGGAGTGCCCGCAACCGGCAAGACTGGCAAGTACGTTGTAACGCATGCCGTATCCACCACAAATGCGGATGTTCTCCGCATCAACAAAAATTCCAGTTTTAAGCATTGGCATAGAAATTAAGAAGAGACTTCTTTAGGATACCTTCAGGGTACCTTAAATAAAACGACGTAACGGAAGGGCTGATCCCCTTTTCGCCGACAAATTACACCCGGGGGAGATTTTCTCCCTTATTCCCATTCTATAGTGGCCGGAGGTTTGGAAGAAATGTCGTAGACCACACGGTTAACCCCGCGCACCTCGTTGATAATACGGCTGGATATCTCCCCGAGGATTTCCGGAGGAATTCTGCTCCAGTCGGCAGTCATGGCATCGATGGAATCTACAGCGCGGATCGCAATCACATGTTCGTACGTGCGTCCGTCGCCCATAACGCCAACGGTCTGAATAGGCAGCAGCACAGCAAAACTCTGCCAGACCTTGCGGTACCAGCCCGCCCTGCGCATCTCTTCAAGAACAATGACATCAGCCTGGCGCAGGATCGCAAGACGCTCTCCGGAGATCTCACCCATGATACGAATAGCAAGCCCGGGGCCGGGGAACGGCTGGCGAAAGACAGCCTCTTCCGGCAAACCCAGCTCAAGCCCGAGCTGTCGGACCTCATCCTTAAAGAGCTCCCGCAGAGGCTCAATCAACTCAAGCTTCATCACATCCGGCAGACCGCCGACATTGTGATGAGATTTGATCGGCGCAGCACCGCGAAAGGAGACGGACTCAATGACATCCGGGTACAGTGTTCCCTGCGCAAGATATTTTACGGCACCGATCTTCTTCGCTTCTTTTTCAAAAATATCGATAAAGCCAATGCCAATACGCTTGCGCTTCTCCTCAGGATCTGCGATACCGTCCAGCTGGCCGAGGAAAAATTCACTGGCATCTACATTCACAAGATGAAGAGCAGTATGACTGCGGAAAAAGGAGAGCACCGACTCGCTCTCCCCCTCACGCATCAATCCGTTGTTGACGTAGATACAGGTCAACTGATCACCGATGGCCCTGTCAAGCATTGCTGCCACCACCGTGCTGTCCACTCCTCCGGAAAGGGCGCAGATCACTTTGTCATCCCCAACCCGCTCACGAATTTCGCGCACATTCTGGTCAATAAAAGAGGCCATTGTCCATTCCGGTTTACAGCCACAGATATCAAAGATAAAATTCTTCAGCAGATCAGTACCAATGAGGGTGTGCGCCACTTCGGGGTGAAATTGAACAGCGACGAAGGGCTTTTCCCGGTGCGCCATGGCAGCGTAAGGGGAATTATCACTGAAGGCAGTAGCCTCAAAACCTTCGGGCACAACTTCCACCCGGTCACCATGGCTCATCCACACCTGGTGATCGCCTCCCTCCAGTTTTCCAAAAAGGCCACCGGTCCTTTTAATGGTAAGATCCGCTTTGCCAAATTCACGCTTGTGCGCCTTTTCCACCCGTCCACCGTGCTGCTGCAGCATCAACTGGGCACCATAGCAAATTCCCAGCACGGGGATACCAAGTTCAAAGATTGCAGGATCACTGTACGGGGCATCCTCATCATAGACTGAGCAGGGTCCTCCGGAGAGGATGATTCCCGCCGGTTTCAGGGCCTTGATTTTCTCCAGCTTCGTATTGAAGGGATGTATTTCACTGTACACCTTCTGTTCACGAATACGCCGGGCGATGAGCTGGGTAGTCTGAGAACCGAAGTCAAGAATGACAATAGTTTGGTTGTGGACAGCCATGTTCGGCTCCTTATGCGCTGTGATAGTTGGGTGCTTCCTTGGTAATAGTTACGTCGTGAACATGAGACTCACGGAGTCCGGCAGAAGAAATACGAATAAATTTCGCCCGTTTCTGCAGTTCAGGAATACTCTCTGCTCCCACATAGCCCATACCGGAACGCAGGCCACCGAGGAGTTGATAGATCATATCACAAAGCGGTCCGCGATAGGGAACCTTGCCTTCAATTCCTTCGGGGACGAACTTGGAAGTAACTTTTACCGAAGACTGAAAGTAACGATCCGCCGAACCATTGGTCTGGCTCATTGCTCCCAGGGACCCCATACCGCGATAGCTTTTGTAGGTCCGCCCCTGATAGAGGAAAGTTGTCCCCGGGGTCTCCTCGGTTCCTGCCAGCAGAGAACCGATCATCACCGAGCTGGCTCCCACGCCGATAGCCTTGACGATCTCTCCGGAATGTTTGATTCCACCATCCGCAATGATCGGAATACCGTACTTCATCGCCACCTCAACACTGTTCTTGATGGCAGTAATCTGTGGAACGCCAACTCCTGCAACGATTCGTGTGGTACAAATGGAGCCGGGACCAATACCAACCTTCACCCCATCGGCTCCGGCGTCAATCAGAGCCTTTGTTCCCTCGCCGGTGGCCACATTGCCGGCAATCACCTGTAATTGCGGGAAGGCACTCTTTATCCTGTGGATAGCGTCGAGAACCCCCCTGCTGTGGCCATGGGCAGAGTCAATGACCACCACATCGACCCCGGCCTGCATCAATTTCTCGGCATTGCTCTCAATTTGATCTCCTACTCCGAGAGCAGCACCAACCAGCAGGCGTCCCCTGGAGTCTTTGGCGGAATTGGGATATTTACGGGTCTTTTCCAGGTCCTTGATGGTAATCAATCCTTTGAGTGCCCCTTCATCATCAACAACCAGCAGCTTTTCAATGCGGTGCTCATGCAGAAGAGCCTTGGACTGCACCATGGTGATACCCGGTCTGGCAGTGACAAGATTTTTCGAGGTCATCACATCCCTGACATGCAAACCGTTGTCGGAAACAAAACGGAGGTCACGGTTGGTAACGATCCCCACCAGTCTCCCCTCCTTCAGAACCGGCAGGCCGGAGATATGGTATTCACTCATGACCTCCTGCACTTCCGCCACGGTCATGTTCTCGGTGACGGTCACGGGCTCGGTAATCATTCCAGATTCCGATTTTTTCACCCGTTCGACCTCTCGGACCTGCTCCTCAATAGTCATGTTTTTGTGGATAATACCGATGCCACCTTCACGCGCCATGGCGACGGCGGTGCGGGACTCAGTTACGGTATCCATGGCCGAACTGACCAGCGGAGCGTTCAGATTGATTTCTCTGGTGAGGCGGGTCTCGAGATTTACGCCGTCCGGCAGAACTTCTGAAACTTGTGGCACCAGCAGCAAATCATCAAATGTGAGTGCAGTTTCTACGTGATCTGGTAACATGTTTCCTCCTTCACATGTTGATTTTCAGGAATTTTTTCAGAAACAGGCGACGCGGAATACAGATGGATTTCTTTCGAATTTCCGTCACCTGTTATATCTCTATCGCAGAGATTATATTATAATCTGTTGCGGCGACATTGCGCCTCTTGAAGGTAAAAAAAATTAAGAGTGACCAACAAGAGACATACGAAATGTCATCTGCAGTCGCTGCCATGCAGCTGTTTGACAAGGGGAAATGCCATGCTTCTTGAAATAAATACAGAAAACCCGCAACAGCGCCTCATCGACCAGGTGGTCAGTGAGCTGCGGGCAGGTGCGGTAATAGCCTGCCCTACTGGTACGGGATACGGGCTGAGCTGTGATCTGTTTCACGCTCGAGCCATTAAAAAACTCATGTTGTTGAAGAAACGGCCGAAACACAAGCCCTTCTCCATTATCTGTCATGATCTGAGTAATATAGCCCTCTTTGCCCACGTTTCCAATACGGCGTACCGACTGTTGAAACGAAATCTTCCGGGACCATACACCCTGGTTCTTCCTGGAACGAAACTGCTGCCAAAGATGATGGTGACAAAGCAGAAAACTGTCGGTATCCGCGTTGCAGACCAGCCGATCAGTGCCATGCTCACCGAAACCCTCGGCAATCCTCTTGTCAACACCAGTGTGCAGCTGACAAAAGAGGAGGATCCGCTTGCCGAGGCGTGGCAGATTGAGGAACACCTCGGCAGGCAGATTACACTTGTCATAGACGGCGGCATTATCTATCCCGAACCCTCTTCAGTAATAGACCTTACCACCGACACCCCCATAATAATAAGGGAAGGAAAAGGAGACCTTACTCCATTTCGCTGATAAGGGCTTCTTTCAGCGATTTACTCATGGTGAAGTGAAGGGTTTTACGCGCCGGGATATCCATGATCTTACCGGTACGCGGATTCTTTGTTGACCTCGGCTTTCTCTTGCGTACAGAGAAGCTGCCAAATCCGCGCAGCTCAATCCTCCGCTCTTCAATAAGCGCCTCAGTCATCGTCTCAAGCATAATGTTGACAGCAAGATCTACATCCTGCTTCTGCATTGAGAGCTCATGACTGACTTTATCTACAATATCTTTTTTCAACATAATCTTTTCCTCATACCGCAGGAACCAGCCAGCAGCCAGCCCCGGCAGGAGAACAGGGAATCCGCCCCGCAGAAATTTCTGCGGGGCGGAATTTTTTCTACTGTACCCGGGACATTACTCTTCAGAAGAGTCGTTACCCTCTGCGGCAGCGGCCTTAAGGAGATCACCAAAGGTTGAGGGAGCAGCATCCTGTGCAGCCTGCTCTGCCTTCTTGAACTTCTCTACTGCAGCTTCTTCATCTTCTCCTTCAAGAGTTTTCACTGAGAGACCAATCTTGCGATCCTTGGCGGAAACATTGATAACAATAGCCTTCAGGGTATCGCCAACCTGATACATTCCGATCGGAGTTTTCACCTTGTCCTTGCTCAGTTCAGAGACATGGACAAGACCCTCGATACCTTCTTCGAGTTTCACAAAAACCCCAAAGTCGGTAACGTTGGTGATTTCACCTTCAATAACCGTCCCTGAGGGATAGTTGTTGTAAGCCACCTGCCACGGATCAGGAACGAGCTGTTTGACCCCAAGGGAAAAGCGCTCGTGCTCCTTGTCGATTTTGAGGACAACAGCCTCAATGGTCTCACCCTTGGAGAATTTCTCGCTGGGATGCTTGATGCGTTCAGTCCAGGAAAGATCAGAGACGTGGATAAGACCGTCAATACCCTCTTCGATACCGATAAAGATACCAAAGTCAGTGATATTCTTGATCTTGCCTTCAATAACAGAGCCCACCGGATAATTGTCAGTAACCAGATCCCAGGGATTGGGCTGGAGCTGCTTCATACCGAGGGAAATACGTTTGGTCTCGGGCTCAATGTTGAGCACCATTACTTCGACCTCATCACCTACGGAAACCATCTTGGAGGGGTGACGCGGTTTTTTCGACCAGGTCATTTCGGAAACATGGATCAGGCCCTCAACGCCTTCTTCCAGTTCAACGAAGACACCGTAATCAGTGATGGAAACAACCTTGCCTGCTGTCTTTTCGTGGACCGGGTAACGTTCGACAACAGTCTCCCACGGATCAGCGCGAAGCTGCTTGACACCAAGGGATACACGATCATGCTCACGATCATACTTGAGGACTTTAACTTCAAGTTCTTCGCCCACCTTATAGAGTTTCGCAGGATGAGAGACACGGCCCCAGGAGAGGTCGGTAATATGGCAGAGACCATCCATACCGCCCATATCAATGAAGAGACCATAATCGGTGATATTGGTGACAGCACCTTTAATGATTTGTCCCTCTTCCAGCTTGCTGCGCATTGCTTCACGCAGTTTATTGCGTTCCTCTTCGAGGATGGCACGGCGGGAGATGACAACGTTATTTCTCTTCCTGTTGAACTTCAACACTTTGAAGTCCATGGTTTCACCAATCAATCCGTCAAGGTCCTTGACCGGACGAAGATCAATTTGTGAATAGGGCAGGAAAGCGGGAACGCCGATATCAACGGACATACCGCCTTTAACGCGGCTTTCGATTTTACCGTTGATGGTCTCGTCAGCCTCCTGAATCTCAGCAATTTTCTCCCAGACTTTGATGGCAATAGCTTTCTCACGAGAGAGAAGCAGGCCACCTTCATCTTTGCGACGTTCCACAAAGACTTCAAACTGGTCACCGATATTAACGTCTTCGCCCTCTTCCAGACGAAACTCGGAGCGCGGAATATAACTTTCGGCTTTGTCACCGACGTCAACAAGGAAAAAGTTGTCCACAGAACCGATAATGGTCCCCATGGTAACGTCGCCGACAGCGACTACCTTGTTGTTTTCTTCCATTTCAAAGAGCTCTGCAAAACTGAGATCTTCGCCGCCCGCAGGGGTTGATTGGCTGGTTTGTTCTGTCATGAAATTGTTATTCCTGTCGATCAGCCGTCACGATGACCCTGACCGGTGTCTGAAGTTTTCCCGCGAGGCGTTGCACCTTCGCGGAAGAATACGGGGAGAGCACACTGCTTCCCCAATGAATAAAGGATAGATTTTATACCAGGAATCGGGTTAAAAAACAAGGGGAGAGCAGTGTTTTTTCACGCTTTTCCGCCTCTTTTTTTATTCGATAAGGAGCCAGATGAGCGACCGCCGCCATCCCTTGACTGACGCGACCGCCGTCTTTTGTTCGATAATGTTCCAGCGCCTGGCCTCCCTCCCTCTTTTCTTGCAGGAGCTTTTGCAAGGGGAGGCGGTATCTCCAGTAATTCTTCTTCCGGAACGACAAAATTGAACTTCTCCCCAATCAAATC
The DNA here is from genome assembly GCF_016918505.1 of Desulforhopalus vacuolatus. Taxonomy (GTDB): domain Bacteria; phylum Desulfobacterota; class Desulfobulbia; order Desulfobulbales; family Desulfocapsaceae; genus Desulforhopalus; species Desulforhopalus vacuolatus. Next base: position 47,935 of record NZ_JAFFPZ010000009.1, on the reverse strand, counting down.
TTCAATAGCCGGCAGGTAGAAAGAGCCCTCTTCACAGGCAAAGCTTATCGCCCGCCCTGTCGCCCCCGCCCGGCCGGTCCGCCCGATACGATGAATGTAGTCTTCCGGCTCAAAAGGAACGCTGTGGTTGATCACCAGGCGAATATCGTTGATGTGAATTCCCCGCCCGGCAACGTCGGTTGCCACCAGTACTTTCACTTTTCCCTCACGAAAACGCTCAAGGCGGGACGTCCGCTTATTCTGCGGCACTTCGCCGGAGAGCAACACACAGTCTATTGCATTACGCTTTAAGCGATCGGCAACACGCCGGGCCTCCCCTCTCATATTAGCGAAAATGATCGTCCGGTCCTCGGGATGAGCCTTGAGCACATTATAGATAATGGTGTATTTCTCTTCTTTACTTGCAAGATAAACAACCTCTTCCACCGTATTTGAGGTGGCGTGCTCCGGCTCGGCATCCACCATAACAGGATCAACACACCATTGGTAAGCAAGACGCCGCACAGCTTCAGTAATGGTGGCAGAAAAGAGCAGAGTCTGCCGCTTTTCCTTCTGTGGCAGGCGACCGACGATACGTCGCACATCGGGAATAAAACCCATGTCGAGCATACGATCAGCTTCATCGAGGATGAGAATTTCGCAGGTGCTGAGATTAACCACACCCTTGCCGATAAAGTCGAGCAGTCTCCCCGGAGTAGCAACGAGCAGATCGCAGGGACTCTCCCGGAGAAGACTCATCTGCTTCTGATAATCAACCCCGCCAAAAACCGTCCGCACATTTATATTACAGTATTTTCCGAGTTCCCCGGCATCTTTGCCGATCTGAATAACCAGCTCCCGGGTAGGTACAATGACCAGCGCCCGCGGAGCACCATTACGACCTTTTTCACTGAGCTTCTCAGTAAGCAGACGGGTGAAAGTGGTAATGAGGAAAACGGCGGTCTTGCCAGTTCCAGTGTTTGCCTTGCCAACAAAGTCTTTTCCTCCGAGACAGTTGCTCAGGGACTGTTCCTGCACCGGAGTACAGTGTTGAAACCCAAGATCGGCAACAGCATGCATTACCTCATCCGGGATATCAAAGTCATGGAATCGGCACCTCCCTTTTTCTGGAGGAACGACAAAGGATTCCCGAGTCCACACCGGCTTCGCCTCTTTTGCCGGATGGGCTTTCTTCACCCTTTGGCGTTTCACCGGCTTTTCTGCCGACACGCTCTGTATGGCCTCACGGCTGCCCTGCTCTGCTGCGGGGGCCTGCGCCTCCGCTTTCCGGCTGGCCTTCTCTTGAAAATCAGCGGGATGCTGGAGCCTTTGACCGTTGGCGAACAGTGTTTTTTTCATGAACTATCCTGTAAAAAAGAAACCGGACCGCCTGTTGAGACGACCCGGAAGAGAAATATCAAAGAGAAGCTTTCAGGGCACCTTGAATAATCGCCCATTTTCTTCGTTACAGTCAAAAAAATATCCTCGGAGGTAAACGCCAGACTCCGAAATCAATCTCAGAGACCTGCGATAAATTTCCTTCGGTGTCTCGAATATAAACGAATGAAGACTGTTTCAAGGTACCCGTTACTGCTTATTTTCCTGCCAGCCGCAACTCTTCCATCCATGCGCCGAACAGTTCTTCATACTCAGGAATGGCCTTGCGCAGCAAAATTGAGATATACTTCACATCTCTGCTGTTCACCGTCAGGTTGACGGACAGGGTGAGAGCTTCAAGATCATACATTGTTGTGCGATCATCACCGACCAGCACATAGAAAATATTCCGACGTCGAGACATCGGCAAACTACACATGTAATTATGGAATTGAGAATTTTCAAGGTCTCCTTTTTCATAATCAGTGTGCATAAACACCAGTGAATAGGATGTAAAATACATGAGAGAGAGTGCCTTTTCCACACTGACAGCCTCTTCCACCTGATAACCGAGATCCTCTACAGCCTTGATCAGCTCTTTCTTTCCCTTGATATCGGAGAAAAGGACCATGGCTCGCGGTACTCCGTCGATTTTTTTGTCCTCATCGACCTCCCCCCGGGCAAGCCAGTCAAGGGAGGGAGCCGCCGGAGGCCGAACAGCAACCTGCGAAGCCTGCCGACGGGCATTCTTTTCGAAAACTTCCCGCTCTCCGCCAGCGACAAGTGTTCCACTCAGGGAAAAAGTTTTTTTACAGTTGACACATTGCACTTTAAGGGTCTTCCCGGCAGGCAGGTTCTTGAGATTCTTGATAATCCCTTCATTCAATTTCAACTGCGTTGAGCAGTGCGGGCACTTGACAATCATTATCTTATTTCTCCTTTCTTACGCCTGCGTTTGCCTGCCTGTTCCTCTTCTTCCATGCTCAAATCGTTAAGAGAAAAGGTCAATTCCCCACGTCCAGACTTGATCTGGTCGAGACCACGATTGAGCAAGGACCGCTGAGAACAGTAGGTGACAGCATTTTCTTCGGTAATAAGCCCCTGAGAATAAAGTTCGAGCAGATGTTGATCGAAGGTCCACATCTGCAGGGCACTTCCTTCCTCAATAATGCTGTAGTAGGTCTTGTCTTCGGTCTCCCCATTGAGAATCAGGTTTTTTATCCGCAAACTGATTCGCATAATCTCCATGGCGGCAATCCGTCCTCCACCAACCCGTGGCAGCAGACGCTGACTGGCAACCCACTTAATGGTATCCACAAGACGACTGCGGACCTGGTTCTGCTCGTCCTGGTCGAACATGGAGATAATCCGGTTCATGGTTTGGCCTGCGTCGATGGTATGCAGGGTGGAGAGAACAAGGTGCCCCGTTTCAGCAGCGGTCAAAGCGATTTCCATGCTTTCCCGATCACGCATCTCACCAACCAGGATAACTTTCGGGGCCTGGCGGAGAGCAGCCCGCAGACCGGCGGCAAAAGAGTCAAAGTCACTGCCCAGTTCACGCTGATTGAAGGTCGCCTTTTTCTGCTTGTGGACATACTCTATCGGGTCTTCGAGGGTGACAACATGCACTGCCCTTTTTTCGTTGATTTGATTGAGCAGGGCAGCCAGCGAAGTAGTCTTTCCTGAACCGGTGGCACCCGTGAAGAGGACAAGTCCGTTGATCTCATTCGCCATTGTCACAAAAGACTCGGGGAACTGCATTCCGGTGATGGTCGGGATCGCTGTTTGAAGCTTCCGCAGAACGGTGGTCAAATAGCCTTTCTGGGTGAAAATATTAACCCGGAAACGGGCCTGGTCGCCGAGATGATAAGAGAGGTCACAGGAACCGGTGCTGACAAGATTTTTGAGCATCCGCCGGTTATTGCCGATAAGATTGAGGGCAAACACCTCAGTTTGAAATGGGGTAAGCTCTCTTACGGGCGGTTCAATATCCACAGGCATAAGCACTCCGTCTGACTCTACCTGCAGGGTTTTCCCCACAGTGATATTCAGATCCGAGACATTTTTATATGCCTCAAGCATTCGTGCAATCCAGTAGTCAATTTCATTCTTTTTCATCTCTTCTCCCTGAAAAAGTGTACAATACAGAGGGTAAAAGTTGTATATTGTCTTCTTCTTTCTTTTTCTTAGTAGAAAATACATTTTTTCCCTGTTTTTTTCTACTTTTTCCTTTTATTTATGTCATAAAGCTTTTTTTTCGGGAGCGAAATATTATGTCCATACCACGTAGAAGTGCCACCACAACTCAGGGACGAAAAATGGCAGGTGCCCGCAGTCTCTGGCGGGCAAATGGGGCAAAAGAAGAACATTTTAACAGACCGATTATTGGGATTGTGAACTCCTTCACCCAGTTTGTTCCCGGACATGTCCATCTGCATGAGATTGGCCAGCAGGTAAAGCAGATCATTGAAGGACTCGGGTGTTTTGCCGCCGAATTCGACACCATCGCCATTGATGACGGCATCGCCATGGGTCATTCCGGGATGCTCTACTCTCTCCCCTCCCGTGATCTTATTGCCGACAGTGTGGAATACATGTGCAATGCCCACACCGTGGATGCCATCATCTGCATCAGCAACTGCGACAAAATCACCCCCGGCATGCTGATGGCCGCCATGCGCCTTAATATTCCAGCAATTTTCGTCTCCGGTGGTCCGATGGAAGCTGGCGTTGACGGCGACAAACGCTACGACCTTATTGATGCCATCATCCTTGCCGCTGACGATAACGTCAGTGAAGAGGAGATTGAAAAGGTTGAACGCTGTGCCTGCCCCACCTGTGGTTCCTGCTCGGGGATGTTTACCGCCAATTCAATGAATTGTCTCACCGAGGCACTCGGCATGTCCCTGCCAGGCAACGGAACCATCGTTGCCACCCACAAAAACCGCCTGCAGCTCTTTGAAATCGCGGCAAAACGTATTGTTGAAATGGCCGACGCATATTATGAGCATGAAGATACCTCGGTACTGCCCCGCAATATCGCCAGCAAGGCAGCCTTCCTCAACGCCATGGCCCTCGACATCGCCATGGGCGGCTCCACCAATACCGTCCTCCATCTGCTTGCCGTTGCCCGCGAGGCAGAAGTTGACTTCACCATAAGTGATATCGACATCCTCTCCCGCCGGGTACCAAACCTTTGCAAGGTTGCCCCCAGCTCCAGTTATCACGTGGAAGATGTCAACCGCGCCGGCGGTGTCATGGGCATTCTCGGGGAACTTGATCGCGGCAACCTGCTTGATACGTCGGTACATCGTGCTGACGGCACCACCCTCAAAGAAGCCCTGCAGAAATGGGATCTACTCCGGGAAGGACACAGTGCCGACGCGGAAACTCTCGCCAGCTCTGCTCCCGCACACTCCACGCGCAACCTGGTCCTCGGCTCTCAGACAAGCGTCTTCAAAGAACTTGACCTTGACCGCGCCGGTGGTTGTATCCGGGATATGGAACACTGTTACGACAAAGAGGGTGGGATTGCCGTCCTCTTTGGCAATATTGCCGAGAGAGGCTGCATCGTCAAGACAGCGGGTGTAGATCCTTCCATCTACTCCTTCTCCGGATCTGCGGTAGTATGCAACTCTCAGGAAGATGCCTGTGATGCCATCCTCAGCGGTAAAGTGAAGGCAGGAGACGTGGTTGTCATCCTTTATGAAGGCCCTCGCGGCGGGCCAGGAATGCAGGAGATGCTCTACCCGACCTCCTACCTGAAATCAATTCATCTCGGCAAGGAGTGTGCCCTGATCACCGATGGGCGTTTCTCTGGTGGAACCTCAGGCCTCTCCATTGGTCATGTTTCTCCTGAAGCTGCTGCGGGCGGCGCGATTGGTCTGCTCCGCAACGGAGATATCATTGATATTAACATTGAAAAACGCAGCATCAACGTTAACCTCAGCGATGCTGAACTTGCCAAACGGCGCAAAGCTGAAGAAGCAAAAGGGAAAGAGGCATGGACGCCCGTCGGCCGCGACAGGGTGGTCAGCCGGGCACTCCAGGCCTACGCCCTCTTCGCCAGTTCTGCGGATACCGGAGCGGTACGCAGACTCCCTGGCGAAGAATAATTCCGCGTCTTCAAGGTTTCCACAAAACCACCTCCGGCACCGTTACGGTGCCGGAGATGATGTAATGTTCTCCAACATGCTCCCTGCCGGTTCCCTGCGGAATGTCACATGAATACACTCGGTAAATTCATTGATCTGCACCGGGCAGCGTGAGAAGATGCTCTCACTGGTATCGGAAAGCTGTATACAAGATTGAAAGCCTGTAAATTACCCCGCAGACAGGCGATAGAAGCAATTTTTTGATAAATTATTTCCTCGGAAAACAGCTTTCTTCAGTCTGAATTCAGCCATCAGGATAGCTTGAGACATCTTGTCCTCGTCCTGAACGGCAGGATTTCCGCGCATTCAGTTCAATAATCTCTACAACTGTGTGCTGTCAAAAACACCCTGAAAAGAGCAAATTGGTCCCTTGAATAATCTTGTATTTCGTTCATATTCAAGGTTCCCAAATATTAGAATTCAGTTCCTTTTGAGGCCTGCGGAAAGACCTCATCATCAGCAGCACAGTTCTCCTCCGCAGAACGTCTTTCAAAGAAAAAAATATGTACGTAAAAACAATATCATTTCTCCTGCAAAGCATTGACATCCGACGGTTTTTTGTCCCGCTTTTCAATTCGCATAAGAGGATTGTCCATTAAAGCTGTTAAAAAAATAACTCTTCCCTTATTTATTCACATCACAGATGCCGCAAATTACCCGTACTGAATTCCTCCAGCTGCTGAAAAATTCCTCTGCAGGAAAAGATGAAAAAGCCATGCCCGACCCGCGGCAGTACCGGATTTTTCTTTTTTTCGGTGAACGCTATCTCTGCCGCCAGAGTGCAACTCAACTGCAGGAGAGTCTTGCCTCAACAGGCCTGCTCAACCTCAATCCCGTCGATGGGGATAACGAAGAGCCGACGACCACCCTCGCCCGCATGCACAGCTACAGCCTGCTGCCCGGCCGCCAGCTCTATTACGTCACCGACAGCCGTCTTTTTCACTCCAAAACCATCCTTGATACCCTCTGGGAGAAGGCGGTATCTGCCAATGCAGGGAACAAACCCCGTATTGCTCTGAAAAATCTGCGTGCCCTTGTCGAAACAGCAGAGCTGCCCATCGACACCCCCACACCGCTCTCAGAACTCACCGGCCCCCGATGGAAAAAGCTCTTCGGCTTTGACAAACCGACTGAAGAGTTAAACTGGGCAGACTCCGCACTTTTTCAAAGCCGGGACGAGGTGAAAACCGGCGGGACTTCCCCCGCAGAACGTTATCTGCAGAGTTTCCAAAAAGGTCTGCCGGCGGAAACCCTGCTGATCCTTACGGCAGAGACAGTTGACAAACGACATAAGCTCTTCACCTGGATCAAAAAGAATGCCTTCGCCATAGACTGTACCCTTGCCCCCGGGGCCAGCAAGGCCGCAGAAGAATCTCAGAAAGAAGTGCTGCGGGAGATGATGCTCTCCACCCTCAGTACGTTCGGCAAGAAGATCGACAACCATGCCATCGATCTTTTTTTCAACCGCGTCGGCAGCCATCCCGTGGCAGTAGTGATGGAAACAGAGAAGCTGGCGCATTATGTCGGCGACCGCCAGACTATCACGATGGAAGATCTTGACATCATGGTCAGCCGTAATCGCGAAGATGCCATTTATGAGCTCACCGGAGCCCTCGACAACCGCGACGCCGCCGGGACCTTTACCATCCTCAACCACCTCCTTGACCAGGGCGTTCACGGTCTGGCCATCCTCTCCACCCTGCGCAACCACATTCGCAGGCACCTTATACTGCGCACTATTCAGCTCAACAGCAGCGGCTGGCGCCACGGGATCCCCTTTCGCGAATTCAAGCAGAATTATCTGCCACCACTTGAGGAGGTTGAGAAGTTTAAACCGCACCTCGGCGGCCACCCATATCCTCTTTATCTCAACTTCACCCGTGCGGCCACATTTACTCCAACCTCGCTGAAACAGCGCCTTGGTCTTATTTTAAAGACGGAATACCGCCTCAAGGGATCCGGTCTGCCACCACATCTTCTCCTTGATGAACTCCTCTTCATCCTGTTAAAGATTCCCACTCGAAGCCATTAACAGAGAGGTTCCGCAGTACTCGCAGCAGGCACATCTTGACACAAAGGTAAAAGCCTGCTTATTGTTGTCACTGGTTTCGATAAAAGTTAAGGGTTTCCAGCTGGAGACCCGAAAAGGAAATACAAACAGAAAAGTATGAGCTTCCCCAATACATACAGCGATGATGAAGTTGCCCTGGAAAAACGTGTCCGCGTAAAAAAACCGCGGCTCTACAAGGTTCTGCTGCACAACGACGATTTCACCTCGATGGATTTCGTTGTCCTCATTCTTGTCGAGATCTTTCACAAGAATATAAATGAGGCTACTGCTGTAATGCTTAATGTTCACAATAAAGGCTCGGGAGTCGCAGGGATTTATACCCGGGAAATCTGCGAATGTAAGATTGACGAGGTTCACGACCTTGCAGAGGAAAATGAATTTCCTCTGCTCTGCACCATGGAACCCGCCTGAATTCCGAGGAGAAAAAATAATGCTCAGTAAAACACTTGAAAGCTCATTGATTCGCGCCATTCGCGAGGCGAAAAATCGTCATCATGAATATGTCACCCTTGAACACATGCTCTACGGACTGCTCTACGACGATCTTGCAGCCTATATCATCAGCGAGTGTGGCGGCTCCACCACTTCTCTGAAAGAGATGATTGAACACTTCATGGCTGAGGAAATACCGCAAATTTCCTCCCCCCCCCGCCGCGAACCGATTCAAACCCGTGCCTTCAAACGGGTCCTGCAACGGGCCGTCGCCCATGTGCAGAGCTGTGAAAAAGCAAAAGTGGACAGCGGTGACGTGCTGGCCGCTCTTTTTGAAGAAAAAGATTCGTATGCGGTCTATTTCCTCGCCTCTGAAGGACTGGAGAAACTCCCCACAATCAACTTTATCGCCCATGAGTTACCGGCCGAAAACCTGCAGAAGGAACCTTCCCCCGATGAGGAAGAACCTGTCATGGAACGTAACCGTCATGAGATGAAGCGAGAACGGGAAAAGGAGGAAAAGACCCTTGAGGAGTTTACCGTCAACCTCACGGAACAGGCGGCGCAGGGAAAACTTGACCCGCTGATTGGTCGCAACGAGGAGTTGCAGCGCATTATGCAGGTGCTTTGTCGGCGGAAGAAAAACAATCCATTGCTCGTCGGCGAACCGGGTGTGGGCAAGACTTCCATGGCCGAAGGACTCGCCCTGCGTATCCACGATGACCGTGTCGCCCGTGATATTGGGAAAAAACCGCTCGTCCCGGATCTGCTGGAAAATATGGAAGTGCTCATGCTTGATATGGGCGGCCTCGTTGCTGGCACCAAATATCGCGGAGACTTTGAAAAACGCCTCAAATCAGTGGTTCAATCGGTACAGAAGCGCCCTAATTCCGTACTCTTCATTGATGAGATGCATACTATCGTCGGTGCCGGAGCCACCAGTGGTGGCTCAATGGATGCCTCCAACCTGCTCAAACCGGCTTTGCAGTCCGGCAGCCTGCGGGTAATCGGTTCCACCACCTACGAGGAGCACAAGAACCAGATTGAAAAAGATCGGGCCCTTTCCCGCCGTTTCCAAAAGATCGACATTGAAGAGCCCTCGGTGGAAGACACCATCAGCATCCTCAAAGGGCTGCAGCCCCGCTATGAGAAACACCACGACATCACCTACGCCCCTGCTGCCGTGGACGCCATGGCAGAACTGGCCAGCCGTTACATCAACGAGCGATTTCTGCCCGACAAGGCCATCGACGTTATGGATGAGGTCGGTGCACTCTTTCGTCTTGCCGGACGCAACGGGGCAACAGTCACAGTGCCCGATGTGGAGAATGTTATCTCTCTTATCGCTCATATTCCGGCGAAAACGACGAGCGGGAATGAGGTCCGTGAGCTGAAAAATCTTGAAAAGAACCTGAAAAAAGTGGTTTTCGGTCAGGACAATGCCCTGAACGCGGTGATTACCGCTGTCAAGCGTTCCCGTGCCGGTCTCGGTCATCCCCATGCACCCACCGGCAGTTTTCTCTTTACCGGTCCCACCGGCGTGGGTAAGACCGAGGTGGCCCGTCAACTTGCAACTTGTCTCAATGTCAATTTCGAACGTTTTGACATGAGTGAATACATGGAGAAACATGCTGTTGCCCGGCTGATAGGTGCCCCTCCAGGCTATGTCGGCTTTGAAGAAGGTGGACAGCTGACCGAAGCCATCCGCAAACATCCATATACGGTGCTGCTGCTTGATGAGATTGAGAAGGCCCATCCGGATATATTCTCCATCCTGCTGCAGGTAATGGACAACAGTACCCTGACTGACAACTCCGGGCGCAAGGCCGACTTCCGTAATGTAATTCTCATCATGACCTCCAATGCCGGAGCGCGAGAACTCTCCACCACCACCATCGGCTTTGTCTCCAGCAGCAAGGGCAAAGACAAGACGATCATCAACCGTCTTTTTGCTCCGGAGTTCCGCAATCGGCTGGATGCAATCATCAGCTTCGCCCCCCTTGATCAAAAGAGCACCGAGAAGGTAGTGGATAAGATCATCCGCGAACTTGAAGGCCAGCTTGCCGAGAAAAAAGTGGCTATCAAACTTACTTTTGCCGCCCGTAAATCGCTGGCAAAACGCGGTTACGATCCAATCTTTGGCGCACGTCCACTGCGCCGTCTGATCATGAAAGAGATCGGTGACCCGCTCACCGAGGAAATTCTCTTTGGAAAGCTCACCCATGGCGGGGCTGTCACCGTAGGCGACCGCAAAGGCAAACTCACGTTCACCTGTTCACACGAGACTCTGGAAAAGAAAAGCCGAAAAAAGGAGAAGGCAGTATCATGAACGACTGTATTTTTTGTAAAATAATTGCTGGAGAAATCCCCGCCGAAAAACTTTATGAGGATGATGATATCCTGGCTTTTCGCGACATCAACCCGCAGGCACCGGTACATTTTCTGCTGGTACCTAAAAAGCACATCCCAATGCCGAAAGACATTGCCGTCGCCGATGAAGCAGTGATGGGCAAACTTTTCCGTATCGCCGCAGAAGTGGCGAAGAAGGAAGGCGTGGAGGAGAACTACCGGGTAGTGCTCAATAACGGCGCCAAATCCGGCCAGGAAGTATTCCATGTACACATGCACATCCTCGGGGGCAGGCCGGAACCCCGACCGCTCTGATCTTTGACTCGAGAAACCTTCTGTGCTCTGCGGAAGGTTTTTCTCTTATGGGGCCCCGCTCACCATGACCCGAACCCTTTTACTCCTGGCCTCCCCTCTCAATGAAATTCTTCCCCCCTCCTTTCCTCTGCCTGCTCTTGCCGTAGTCAGTCTCTTTTGTGCCTCGCTTTTTGCCTGCCTCACCCTGCTGTTTGGCCTGCGCCTGCACCGCGAACAAGAACGGAGAAGAGACGCTGACACACAGATTGCCCGACTCGGCGGAGAACTGCACGAGCACGAGATCCGCAACACCCGTCTGAGTGTAAAACTGGAGAGTGACGAGCGTCTCTTCATGGAAAAGCTCAATCTTCTTCAAGAGGCACGTGACGAACTTAAACTTCAGTTTGAAAACCTCGCTGGAAAGATATTCAGCGAAAAAGCAGAGAGTTTCAGCGAACTGAACCGTGAACGGATGCAGAGCATCCTCGCTCCCTTCAACGAGAAACTCGGCGAACTGCACCAGCAGATTGGTAATATCTACAACGCTGACAGCAGGGAACGTTTTGCCCTCAAAGAGGAGATCGGACAGCTCAAAGAGCTCAACCTTCACCTCGGCAAAGAGGCCGCAACTCTCAGCCGGGCCTTGCGCAGCGATAATAAGATCATCGGCAACTGGGGAGAGATGGTGCTGGAGCGACTGCTGGAAGTGGCCGGACTGCGCCGCGAGATTGAATTTACCACCCAGGGCGGCTTCCGCGCCGCCGACGGCTCCCTGATCCGCCCCGATGTCATAATCCATCTGCCCGAGGGGCGGGATATCATCATTGATGCCAAGACCAGCCTGCTGGCCTGGAGTCGCTGCGTCGCGGCAACAGAAGAAAAAGAGCGCAACGCCGCCCTTGGAGAACTCATTATCTCCCTGCGCCGCCACGCCGAAGGACTCGGTAAAAAGAATTATCCTGGAGCCACAACTCTGCACTCTCTTGACTTTGTCCTGATGTTCATCCCCGTGGAGGCTGCTTTCGCCGCCGCCTGCAGCCATGAACCGACCCTGATGGAGAGTGCTCTTCGCCTGAATGTGATCATGATCAGCCCCTGTACCCTGCTCACCACCCTGCGCACGGTACAGAACCTGTGGAAATTTGAGCAGCAGGAAAAAAATGCCCGGGAAATCGCCGGCCGGGCTTCACTGCTCTACGACAAGTTCTGCGGCTTCATTGAGGATATGGAAAAGCTCACCCGTCAGCTCGACAGTGCCCGCAACTGCTGCGACAGTGCCCTCAACAAACTCGCCCGTGGACGGGGCAATCTCATATCCCAGGCAGAACAGTTGCGTGGACTCGGCGTGCAACCCTCAAAAGAACTGCCACAGAGTATCATCGAACGGGCAGAAATGTAGCGCCGCAAGGCAAATTACAGTAATATTGACTGTTTTACAGAGGTTCAAAATTCACCCCGGCGAGGAGTAGAAAGAATGCTGCACAAACAGTTTATCGACAGGGCAAAACAGTCAGGTTCGACTCCGGCCCTTCACGACTTCACCACAGAGCGTGTTCTCACCCGGAGTGAAATGCTCATCGCCGCTCTCATTCTCACCCGTCGATTCCGTCGCATGAGTCACGGCTGTATCGGAATCATGATTCCCGTCACTGCAGGTTGCATTCTAACCAAGATTGCCATCCTCATGAGTGGCCGAACCCCGGTGATGATCAACTACTCGACAGGCGCTGAGCATAACGCCCGCTATGCCCAGCGCACCTGCGCTTTCAAAACCATCATCGCCTCCCGCGCCCTGCTGGCAAAAATCAAGTGTCCTGAGGTTGAGGGGATGGTCTATATTGAAGACATTTTTGCCTCCCTCAGCAAGTGGGAGAAGATTACTGCCGCCCTCATCGCCGCCCTGCCGGCATCGCTCATCAAAAAAATGGTCTACGGTGGCGACCCGAATGACACCGCCGTTATCCTTTTCACCAGCGGCAGCGAAAAAGATCCCAAGGCGGTACAACTCTCTCACAGAAACATTGAGTCCAACATCGCCAGCATGATCTCCATCTTCACCTTTTCGCCCGACGATGTTTTCATGTGCAGTCTTCCCTATTTCCACGTCTATGGTCTCACTGTTACCTTCTGGCTGCCGTTGATCTACGGCATGAAGATGCTCACGGTAGCTGACCCGCTGGATTTCGCAAAGGTCTGCACAGTGATGCGTGACCACAATGCCACCTTTCTCATCGGCACTCCCTCTTTTTTCTGGGGCTACCTGCGCAAATCGAAAGAAAACGATTTCAAGTCCCTGCACATCGCCATTGTTGGTGCTGACAAGTGCCCGGATTCTCTGCGCAACGGCTGGAAAGAAAAACACAACGTCATCCTCCTTGAAGGCTACGGGGCAACCGAGTGTTCTCCGGTCATCTCCACGAACACCCTTGAATACAACCGCCCCGGTTCGGTAGGGAAACCGATTCCCGGCATTGAGATACGAATCGAGCACTATGAAACTGGTGTTGAGTGTCAGGCAGGGGAGGACGGCCGTATCCTCGTACGCGGGAATTCGGTGATGAAAGGTTACTTTAATAACTTTGAGCAGACCTCTCTCCATATCCGTAACGGCTGGTACGACACCGGTGACATGGGTAATATCGACGCCGACGGCTACCTGTGGCATATCGGACGGCTCAAGCGTTTCGTCAAGATCGGCGGAGAGATGATCAGCCTTGTCAAGATTGAGAGCGTGCTGGAGAGCCTCCTCCCCGAGGATGCGGACTGTTGTGTAGTGGAAACGCCAGACCCGCGCAAGGGTGCAAAAATTGTCGCCGTAGTTACCACAAAGATTGATGAGAAGATAACCCTCAAAGCGATGTCAAAAGAGTTGCCAAAGATTGCCCTGCCCAAAATTTTCCTCGTCTGGGAAAGTCTGCCCAAAATGGGAAGCGGCAAGATCGACTTTCGCAAGATAACCGAGATGACGCAGGAAGAACTGCACTGAGAAGCCATGATACCGCCAACCTGCCCTCTTCTGCCCCCTGAAAAACGGATCCCTTTTTTCCGCAGTGCACGTTTTGACATTCTGCTGTTCATCGTCGTACTTCTCCTCTCCGGCCTGGTTTTCCATCTTTTGATGGACAGTGGAGAGGCCCAGTATCCCTGGGACTGGGAAACCGTGCCCCAATATATTATCAGCCATGCCGACGGCCACTGGCAGGCCGGGCTGTTGCTGCAGGGACTGGGTATCACCCTGCAAATTGCTGCAGTCAGCCTGGTGGGGGCCTTTTTCGTTGGACTTGTCACTGCACTGCTGCGCAGAAGTGACGCTCCGGCAGCCCGCTTTCTTGCCACACTCTACCTGGAAGTAAGCCGTAACACACCGCTGCTTATCCAGATTTTCTTCATTTATTTTGTCCTCGGCCCGGTGCTGGGAATCAACCGTTTTTGGGCTGCGGTCCTTTCCCTGAGCTGTTTTGACGGGGCCTATGCTGCAGAGATCTTCCGCAGTGGAATTGAATCGGTGGGCCGCGGTCAGTTTGAGGCCGCAAAAAGCCTTGGTCTCTCCCCGTGGATCACCTGGCAAAAAGTAATTATCCCGCTGGCGCTGCGCAATATCCTCCCCCCCCTCGCCAGCCAGTCGATCTCCCTCGTTAAAGATTCGGCGCTGGTGGGAGCCATCGCGATCTTTGACCTCACTCAGCAGGGAAAGATGATTATTGCCGACACCTATCTCACCTTCGAGATATGGCTGGTGGTCGGCGCCATATATATTGCAGTCACCGCTGTTCTCTCCCTCACTGTCAGCGTGATAGAGTCCCGAGTACGACTCCCGTAAATGGTCAGTAAAATGACCGATGGTCACCATTCATTTTACAAGAGGAAAATGCTATGAAACTTCAAAAAGTTGTTACTGCGTTACTGCTTGTGACACTCACCCTGATCGCCGGAACCTGTTTTGCCGCAGAGGAAGAAGGGAAACTGATCGACACCATTCAGAAACGGGGAGTACTGCGGGTAGGCATGGATATCTTCAAGCCATGGGCAATGAAAGATTCCACGGGAGAACTGGTGGGGTTTGAAATTGATGTGGCACGTAAACTCGGCAGCGATATGGGAGTGAAGGTAGAATTTATGCCCACCGCCTGGGACGGCATTATCCCCGCCCTGCTGACCAGACGTTTTGATGTCGTCATCGGAGGAATGGGCATCACTGAGAAACGTCGGCGCAAAGTCGATTTCACCATCCCCTACGATAACGGTGGACAGGCCATCGTCGCCAATAAAGAAAAGGCAGAGGGAATGAACACTCTTGAAGCCTTCAATACTCCCGGCGTGGAAATCGCCGTCAAACTCGGCACCACCGCCGCCGATGCCGCGAAAAAGACCTTCCCCAAAGCCACCCTGCGCTACTTCGATACCGAACCGGCCGCCTATCAGGAACTGCGTAACGGCAAGGTCGCCGCCGTGGTCAGTCAGGCACCAAAACCGGCCTTTGAGGCCATCGACTACAGCGACATCCTTTTCACCCCTGTTGAAGGAACTTTTACGCAGGAGCCCATCGGCATGGCCCTGCGAAAAGGTGACAGCATCTCACTCGCCTTCCTCAACAGCTGGATCACAACCAATGGGCAGTGGCTTAAAGAGCGTCATCACTACTGGTTCGAAACCCGCGACTGGGTCACTGACGAACTCAGGTAATACCATTTCTATTAAGTTGTGACCACACTAAATGCCATTTTCACTTTCTATTGGCGAATTCAAAGGCAGGGGGATGGGAGACAGGAGAAAGGAGACGGGAGACAGGGAAAAGCAAAAGACGGAACAGCGAAAAACTTTTTGCCAACGAATAAAAGCTCTAATCATGCGAATAAAGGCAATTAAGTTATGCTCGTTTTACATCCTGTTTATCCATTTGTAATAGCCCAAAAAAATTTCCACGCAGTTGCGTTCTCTGGTCAATACAAAATGTAAATGGTATAAGAGGGGATGAAAGCCCGGGATTTCACGCCACTCCGAAATCCCGGGCCTTTCTCCTCCGGGGCTCCGCACTCTGACGCAACATCTGAGCCTTTAACCTCACTTCCGAGCGATGACACAATGTTTCTCAAAAAGCTGAAGCTCCTTGATATAATTCTTCTTGTCGCGACCACAGCCCTCCTGCTGGTCATCGCTCTGCGCATGACCTGGTCCCTTAACTACCACTGGAACTGGCACGTCATCCTTCCCTACATGTTCCAGACCAGCCCCGTCACCGGAGGTCTCCGCCCCGGCCTGTTGCTCGAAGGGCTTTTTATCACCCTTCGTGTTTCTCTTTACAGCATGATTTTTGCACTTTTTATCGGTTTTTTCATCGGCCGACTGCGAGTCTCTCCACGCCTTTTCTGCCGCCTTCTCGGACGCAGTTATGTGGAGACAATTCGCAACATGCCAGCCCTTGTACTTCTCTTCATCTTCTATTATTTTATCAGCGGTCAGCTGCTTTCACTGCTCGGCCTGGAAGAACGTGTGCTTGCCACCAGTGAGGAAATCCAGCGGATTATCATTACCCTTTTCGCCCGCCCCAGTCTGATCACCCAATTTCTCTCCGGTGTCCTTGCCCTCGCCCTCTTTGAGGGTGCCTACATCGCCGAAATTGTCCGCGGGGGCATCCAGAGTATCGAGCCAGGCCAGTGGGAGGCAGGAGCCTCTCTTGGCCTGAGCCGCCATCAGCAGTTTCGACGCATAATCATGCCACAGGCGATGAAAATTATGCTGCCGCAGCTTGCCAATGAATTTATTAATACGGTCAAGTGGTCTTCCATCGTCTCCTTTATTTCCATCCAGGAGCTGACCTATGATGGAACTCAGATCATCGCCTCAACCAATGCCACCATTGAGGTCTGGACGGTGGTCGCTCTGATGTATCTTGCAGTCTGCCTGTTACTCTCCCTTGGGGTCCGGCGTCTGGAAAAACACTACGCCGGCAACACCGGGAAGGCCCGCTGAAGCGGAAGAAACATCATAATGCAACACAGAAAGCTGCCGAAATATACCCCGTCGATACTGAACTCTCCGTACAGCATACCCAATATCCGGCTTTTCATTCTCTTCCGCTGTTGTTTCACCGCGCGCTTCTACTACCCTGTTTTTACAATTCTTTTCCTCGATTATGGCCTGACTATTGAACAGTTTTCCCTGCTCAACACCATCTGGGCAATCACCATCGTTTGCGCCGAGGTCCCCTCGGGCGCACTGGCCGATGTCCTCGGCCGTAAATACCTGCTGATCACCACCGCTGTTCTGATGATTCTCGAAATGACCATCCTCGCCGTTGTTCCCATCGGCAACAGCAATATTATCTTCCAGGCCTTTCTCATCAACCGCATTCTCAGCGGACTTGCAGAATCAATGGCAAGCGGTGCCGACGAAGCCATCGCCTATGACAGTCTCGTCCAGGAGGGGATGCAGCACCAGTGGGCGAAAGTTCTCACCACCACGTATCGTGTCAAGGCTCTCACGGCAATCTTTTCACTCACTCTCGGGTCGCTGATCTATGCGCCGTCATCCGTCAACAGCGTACTCGCCTTCCTCGGTATTAACGTCACCCTCACCCAGCAGACCACCATGCGCTTCCCCATCTATGGCACTCTGATCTTTGCGGTACTCTCCTTTTTCACCGCCATAAAGATGAAGGAGGTTACCATTGAGAATCCTGACGATACGTCAGGGAAGAAGACAACAATCGTCAGTGCTTTCTTCAAAACCCTTGATGCCGGACAATGGATACTGCGAACCCCCTTCGCCCTCGCCATCATTCTCTTCGGCATGTGTTTCGATCATGTCCTGCGGCTCGTTGTCACTTTTACGAGTCAATACTACCGCTGCATCGACCTGCCCGACGCCAGCTTTGGTGCCATCGGAGCAACCCTCTCTCTGCTCGCGATGGTAACACCAAAGATAGCCGAGGTCCTCTGCGAAAAGCGCAGCCCGCGCACCAACATGATTATCCTGGCGATACTCACCCTGCTCAGTCTCTTCGGCCTTACACAATTTTCCCTCATGGGGGGACTTTTCTTTGTCGCCACCACCACCATCACCCTGACCTTCGTCAGTTTCATGGTCAGCAACTATCTTAACATCATCACTGATTCCAGAAGACGGGCAACGGTCTTGAGTTTCAAAGGGATGGCCTTTAATATTGCCTATGGTTCAATCAGTTTCTTCTTTGCAATCCTGCTCACCCGGCTGCGCAGTAACCTCACCGATGAACATCCCCTGTGGGCAACTGAGCAGATCGCGGATGCAGCCTTCGTGGAAGGTATCACCTGGCTCCCCTGGTTCACTCTTCTTGCGCTGATTGTGCTGCTCTTTATCAGTAACCGCATGTTGCGGGACAGCACCGATCATCTTAACATTCCCATTCCCCATTCTGAGGCGAAAAAATGAATCTCATATCCGTTCACGGCGGCCACAGCGGCGAATTCTGCAACCACGCCTCAAACACCCTTGAGGAGGTCGTGCGTGCCTATATTGCCAAAGGTTTTACCCACGTCGGTATCACTGAGCACCAGCCGGCGATCAGCGATGCCCTCAGCTACGATGATGACCGTGAAGCGGGACTGACTGCAGAGAAGCAGTGGCAGCGCTTTTCCCGCTACATAAAGGAGTGCAGACGACTGCAGCAATTCTTCGCCGAAGAGATTACCCTTTTTACCGCGATGGAAACTGAGACCTGCAGCGGCTACAGAGAGTTTGTACCGAAACTGCTCGCTGCCTTCTCTCCCGATTATATTGTCGGCTCCGTCCACCACGTCGGGGATATCAATTTTGACTACTCCCCGCAGCACTACGCTCTGGCCGCAGAAAAGGCGGGTGGAATCACCGGGCTTTATCTCCATTACTTCGATGAGCAATTCGAGATGCTGGAGACACTCAAGCCTGCTGTCGTTGGCCATTTTGACCTCATTCGCCTCTTTGATACACACTACCCGGCGCGCCTTAAAGAGCCGGTTGTCTGGCAGCGCATTGAACGTAATCTCCAATGTATTGCCCGGCTGGGTCTCACCCTCGACTTCAACCAGCGGGCCCTGTTGAAAGGTGCAGAAGAACCCTATATCTCCCAACCAATTCTTCAGCGTGCACGAGATATGGGAATTACCGTTCTTCCCGGCGACGACAGCCATGGCGTCAATTCGGTGGGAAATTTCATCGTAGAAGCACAAGAAACCCTCAGAAAGATGGGATTTTCTCCAGACTGGCATGGAAAAAGGGAGACAGGAGGAGGAACGTAAAAGCGGGAGAAGGGAGAAAGGAGACGGGAGACAGGGAAAAGCAAAAGGCGGAACAGCGAAAAACTTTTTACCAACGAATAAAAGCTCTAATTATGCGAATAAAGGCAAAAAACTTTAAGAAGTTACGCTTTTATAAAAAATGCCCTTTTTCGCATGATTAGACCATTTCTATGAAGTTATGCTCTTTTTACATCCTGTTTATTCATTCGCAATCACAAAAAAAGATGTCCACGCAGTCGCGCTCTCTGGTCAATACAAAATGTAATTGCCATTAGTGAAAATTCGTGTCCATTCGTGGTTACACACTACAAAAGCAACCACGAATGGATAAACAGAATACAAAACGGGGTATAACCTAACAGGAATGGTATAAAATTGATCTCATTGTAGAAACGCCCGTTGTACAGGAAACGCCAACATTGGTCGTCTCTACGGAGATTTTTTGCTTTTTCCTGTCTCCCGTCTCCTGTCTCCCGTCTCCCTTTTTCTTTCTCCCTTTTTCCCCCCGCTTCAGGTACATTAAGGGTGGCTTTACAGAATTGTTCCAAGATCAGGGAATATCAAATAATCGCCCATCTGCTTTGCTGCAGTCAAAAAAGTATTCTCCGACAAAGCGAGGAACGAGACGTCGAGATAGTGCTGATATGCCTGCGGTACATTTCCTGCTGTACTTCGAATATAAACGAATGCAGGCTGTTTCAAAGTACCCGGCAGTAAAATACTGCCGGAAAAGATATCTGCGGCAGGCAATTGTGAAACATCAAAATATTTTTTGGGAACCTTGAATAATCAGTCTTTCGCCCATCTTCTTCGTTACAGTCGAAAATTTATCCTCGCAATATCAAACATATAGCTCCGGTAAATTTTCTCCTGTGCCTTGAATATGAACGAAATACAAGATTATTCAAGGGACCCTTTTGAAGATAAAAAAAAGTCGATATGGCTGCCATGTTCATCATTCATCGAGGAGATCACCATGCTCAACCTCTACCGTAAAGAAACTGAAAAGCGCGCTCTCATAAATCCTCCCATCCCTCCGCAACCCCTCTCTGAAGAGTTGACCGAAGAGGTAATCAAACGGCTCGAAACGGACGGAGAAGATTCCGCCTTTTTACTCATGTTGCTGCGAGAGAGAGTAGAACCAGGAGTAAGCAGATCAGCGAAGATCAAGGCAGAATGGCTCCGTAAAGTGGCACTCGGTGAAACAATCTGCACTGTTATCCCCCGTGAACTCTCTATTACCATGCTCGGTGAAATGGGTGGCGGCTGCAATGTGGAGGTTCTCACTGAACTGCTGGAGGTTCCGGAACTGGCTCCTTTCAGTGGTGAGGCTCTCAAGGGACTCACAAAAATTTATGAGGCCTTCGAGAAAATTGCAGAACTTTCGAAGAAGATTCCAGCCGCCCGGGAAACCATTGAATCCTGGGCGAAGGCGGAGTGGTTTACGAAAAGCAAACCACTGCCCGTAGAGCTGCCTCTTGCCCTCTACAAAGTGGATGGAGAAATCAATACTGACGATTTCTCCCCCGGAAACGAGGCTCAGAGCCGGGCCGATATCCCTCTCCACGCTTCTTTTTTTGGTAAAACACGCTTTCCAGACGGCATGAACACCATTACCAACCTTCGCCTTGCCGGGAAACAGGTCGCCTTCGCCGGGGACGTAGTAGGAACCGGCTCTTCGCGCAAGTCGGCGATCAACTCCCTGCTCTGGCACATCGGGGATAACATTCCCGGTGTACCCAATAAGCGCAGTGGAGGCGTAGTATTCGGCGAAATTATCGCCCCCATTTTCTATGCCACAGCCCGCGATGCGGGAGTGTTGCCGGTTGAGTGCCCCATGGAGGATCTGCAGACCGGAGATCTGGTCATTTTTAATCTGAAAAAATGGACAATGACAAAGGTCTCGGATAACACCTCTGTCCCCCTCTCACCGGCCCCCGTTACTCTACTCGATGAATTCCGCGCCGGCGGCCGTCTCAACCTGATTATCGGCAGGCAGCTTACCCGTACTGCCTGCGATTTCCTTGGCGAACCCTTTCCAGATATTTTCAAGGAAGTGGCACAGCCGCAGCCTGCGGAAAACCAGCCCTACACCCTCGCACAGAAAATAATTGGCCGCGCCTGCGGAACACCGGGCGTTCTTCCAGGAACAGCCTGCCAGCCGAAAATGACCACCGTTGCCTCCCAGGACACCACGGGGCCGATGACCATGCAGGAAATCACCGAACTGGCATGCCTGCGCTTCAAGACCGACCTCTTCATGCAGTCCTTCTGCCACACTGCAGCCTATCCCAAAGCGGGTGACTTCGACCGCTGGAAAATCATGCGGGAGACGACTGTGGCCTGTGGCGGAGTTGTCCTCTATCCAGGAGACGGCGTTGTACATTCGTGGATCAATAAGATGATACTTCCCGATACGGTGGGCACCGGCGGAGATTCCCATACCCGCTTCCCGCTCGGCATATCCTTTCCCGCAGGTTCCGGACTGGTCGCCTTTGCCGCCGCTCTCGGCTTCATGCCCCTGGAGATGCCACAGTCGATACTGGTACGCTTCCATGGTCAGAGGCTGCCGGGAATCACCGTGCGCGACATGGTCAACGCCATTCCACTTGCAGCCGTTAAAGAGGGGCTGCTTACGGTCTCCAAGAAAGGAAAAAAGAACTCTTTTGCCGGTACTATTATTGAGATTGAGGGAGTTGATGACCTCAGCGTCGAGGAGGCCTTTGAACTCAGTGATTCCTCCGCCGAGCGCTCGGCCGCAGCCTGCACTCTGAAACTGCCGGTTGCCACTGTGGCGAAAAAGGTCAAAGAAAATGCAGAGTTTCTCAAAACACTTGTTGCGGACGGCTATGAAGATAAGGAGGCGCTTCAACGACGCATCGCAGCCATGGAGACATGGCTGGAAAAACCGGAACTTTTGCGAGCCGACGGGAATGCACAATACCTCGCCGAGATTGACATTAATCTCGAAGAAATTCGCGAACCCCTCCTCGCCTGCCCAAATGATCCCGATGACGTCAAACCTCTCAGCGCTGTCGCCGGAGTGAAGATTGATGAGGCCTTTGTCGGTTCCTGCATGACTCATCTGAGCCATCTGCAGCGGGCCAGAAAACTGCTTGAGGGCGGCCCCTATGCCGAAGCAAGGCTGTGGATTGCCCCTTCTACCCGGATGGACCGCGACGCCATCAGAGCTGAAGGAGGGCTGGCGGTCTTCGCTGGAGCAGGAGGACGCGTGGAGACTCCCGGCTGCAGCCTCTGCATGGGGAACCAGGCGCGGGTACACCCGGGAGCAACGGTAATTTCTACTTCCACCCGCAACTTCGACAACCGTCTCGGCGATAATTCTCAGGTCTACCTGGGTTCCACGGAACTTACGACCATCGCAGCAGTTCTCGGCCGATTACCACAGCCAGAGGAGTATTTCGATTTCCTTCGCCAACACGGATTCATGGAGTAATACCATTCCTATTAAGTTATGACCGTACTAAATGCCATTTTCACTTTCTATTGGCGAATGTAAAGGCAGGGAGACAGGAGACGGGAGAAAGGGAGAAAGGGAAAAGCAAAAGACGGAACAGCGAAAAGATTTTAAAACTAAACAGGGCTTTGCTGTTGTTATATCTTTACTCTTCGCGTTCTTCGTGTCCTTCGCGGTAAAAACTGCTTTCCCGCTGTTTGCTTTTCCCTTTCTCCTGCCTCCTTTCTCCCTTTTTATCTTTTAGCCCTGCGTATTATAAAAAAAAGCGACCGGCGGGGTTTTCCCCCGCCGGTCGCTGTCATGTGTCCACTTTTTCCCGGCAGTTATAAACTCTCCGGCAATCTCAGACCGTATCAATTTCCTCCAATCCGAGACAAGGAAACGTATTATTCGATATCCCCTGAAGAAACTCGCTCTCCTTCAAGAAAAGTCATTACCGCCCTGCCTTCCATTTCCACACCGTCAAAGGGAGAGTTTTTTCCTTTGGAGAAACTCTCTGCAGCACGAAAAGTCCACCGTACATCTGGATCAATCACCGTGATATCAGCCACCTCACCGACAGCGAGAGATCCGCCGGGAACACCGAGAATCTGTGCAGGATTGCACGACATCAGCTCCACCATTCTTTTCACGGAAAGAGCCCCGCTGCGTACCAGTCGGAGAGTGAGCGGAAGTGAGGTCTCGAGGCCGGTAATACCGTTGGCGGCGGAAGCAAATTCATTCTCTTTTTCAAGAATGGAGTGTGGAGCGTGGTCGGTGGCGATAACATCGAGGACACCATCGGCGAGAGCGGCAATAATTGCCTCCCGGTCGGCCTCGCTGCGCAGAGGTGGACTCATTTTGGCGTTTGTATTGTATCCCCGCACGGCATCTTCAGTGAGAGTAAAATAGTGCGGTGCACTCTCCCCCGTCACTGCCAGCCCCTGTTCTTTTGCCAGACGGAGAAGTGCCACAGACTGGCAGGTACTGACGTGGGCAATATGCACACGGGCACCGGTCAGTTCGGCAAGCAGGATCTCCCGCTCAACCATCACCGCTTCGGCTGCGGCAGGAATTCCCTGCAGGCCCATACGCGTGGAGAGCGCACCCTCGTTCATGCAGCCGCCCCGACTCAGAGCAAGATCTTCAGAGTGGGAGATTACGGGCAGGGTATGGCTGGCGGCATATTCCATCGCCCGCCGCATCAACTGTGAGTTGACCACCGGCCTGCCGTCATCGCTGACGGCAACGGCCCCTTCGCGCTTCATCTCGCCCATCTCAGCGAGTTTTTCCCCCGCAAGACCTGTAGAAATCGCACCTATCGGCCATACACGGGCGGCACATCCTGCCGCCCGCGAAACGATAAAGCGGGTGGTGATGGCATTATCGTTCACCGGATGGGTGTTGGGCATACAGGCCACGGCGGTAAAGCCCCCCGCAGCGGCAGCACGGCAACCACTGGCGATGGTTTCCTTATACTCCTCCCCGGGCTCGCGAAGATGAACGTGCATATCAATCAAACCGGGTACAACCCATTTTCCGGCAAGATCAATAATCTCCTCTCCACTGGAGTGACCGGCAGCGATACGACCGTCTCTGATATAAATCTCACGAATTTCATCAACACCGGAGAGGGGATCAATCACCCGCCCGTTTATCAAGACCCTGTTTTGTCTCTTCATGGCTGTTCCCCCTGCACTTTTTTCTTCCGTTTCCCGCCATGCACCAGATAAAGCAGCGCCATGCGCACCGCCACTCCATTGGCAACCTGATCCAGAATGACGGAGCGCCTTCCGTCAGCAACATCGGGATTCAACTCGACGCCGCGGTTCACCGGTCCCGGATGCATGACAATTACATCATCTTTTGCACCCTTGAGGATTTCACTGTTGATACCGTAGAAACGTGAGTATTCGCGCAGGGAAGGGATGAGGGAATCGTTCTGACGCTCCAGCTGAATCCGCAGGGTGATAACGACATCGGCATCTTTCACCGCATCGGCCACTGAGCTGCAAACGTCTACGCCAAACTGTTCAACTCCTGTGGGAAGATAGGTCTGCGGAGCTGCAACAGAGATTTTTGCACCCATGCGGGTAAAACCAATAAAGTCGGAGATAGCGACACGACTGTGGGAGATATCGCCGATGATGGCAATTTTCAGCCCGTCAATATGCCCTTTGTTCTCCATGACGGTCATCATATCAAGCAGAGCCTGGCTGGGATGCTCATGGGCACCGTCACCGGCATTGATAATACTGGCCCTTACATGACGCCCAAGCAGTTCAGGAACACCAGCAGCGGAGTGACGTACAATGATGATATCCGGAGCCATTGCCTGCAGATTGCGGGTTGTATCAATCAGCGTCTCCCCCTTGCTGGTGGAGCTGGTGGACGCATTGATATTAAAAGTATCCGCACTCATCCGCTTGGCGGCAATCTCGAAAGAAGTCCGGGTTCGCGTTGAGGGTTCAAAAAAAAGATTGATAACAGTTTTACCACGCAACGTCGGGACTTTTTTTACCGGTCGCGCTGCAATCTCGCGAAAGGACGCTGCAGTGGCAAGTATGTGCCGGATATCTTCAGCACTGAGTTGTTCAATACCAAAGATACTGTGATGGGAAAATGAGTAAGACTTCTGTTTCAAAGTCTCTTCCTTCCCTGCATTCATGATTCCTCCTGTCAATGAATAATTTCACCGATGCGGCCCCAGCGGATGGTCTCAAACCTGGCTGGCGCGAGCCAGAACTGATCGGGATTCATCTCCCACGACCAGTAGAGGATAAAGGCTTTGCCCTGAATGGTATCAACATCAACAAACCCCCAGAATCGACTATCGTAACTGTTATCACGATTATCCCCCATTACAAAGACTTTCCCCTCGGGGACAACGATCGGTGCAAGATTATCACGCGGGCTCGCACCCACACCCCAATTGGGTATAATTTCGTCGGGGGCAGTAAAACAGGCATGGGAATCTTTTGCCAGCTGATTATTTCTATACAGCTTTTTATCCCGAATTTCGATAATATCTCCTGCTACGCCAATGATTCGTTTGATGAAGTCAATTTGCGGCTCACGCGGGTTGGGAAAAACAACGATATCGCCCCTTTTGGGTGAAGAAATTGGAATAACAACCTTCCCGGTAAAAGGGTTTTTTATCCCATAGATAAATTTATTTGCCATAAGGTAGTCACCAACCAGCAATGTGGGTTTCATGGAGCCGGAAGGAATTTTGAAGGCCTGCACTACGAAATAGCGGATAAAGAGTGCCAGTAAAACCGCGATGGTGATGGCCTCAACGTACTCTCGAATTACGGATTTTCTCTTTTTTTCACTTTTTGCCACAGGAAACCTCATTTTTTCAAAATATGTTACGGACAATCAGCCGGAAAATTGGCCGTATCCTACAGGAATAGCGGGGAATTTACAAGAATGATTCGTTTGGCGAGTTTTTTTTCTTATGAAGAGTAAAGATGCAATTAGAATTGATAATATTCTTGAAGGGAAGACAACCTTGCACAAAACATTATCATACGTGCAAAAGTGAGACATCAATAAATATAAGTCTTCACCGAAAATTGGTATTCTTTTGCTTGACAGCCCAAAGGAGATGTGCCTTAATAAGTAAAACTTAAGGAAAAAATTAGAAGGTCTCCGTGACCGCCGGAAGAACCCGGTGAAACACCAATTATACAGCGCAAGAACATGGCGAAGAACAACCTGGTCCTTGGTATCGATATAGGTTCTCATTCCGTAAAGGTCTGTCAACTCAAACCCTCGAGTGGTGGGAAAAATACTATCATCGCTCTCGGCAGTGCAATGCTTCCGGAAGGATCAATTAATGATGGGAATCTTGAGAGTTCGGGAGAGGTCAGTGAAATTCTGGAAAAACTCCTTAAAAATTTAAAAATTAAGAATAAGAAAATAGGATTTTCCATCTCCGGCTACTCCGTCATTGTTAAAAAAATCAGCCTCACAATCATGAAGCCAGCCGAGCTGGAAGAGCATATCATGGCAGAAGCTGAGCAGTATATCCCCTTCGATATCGACGATGTCTATATTGATTTTCAGGATCTGCACACCAACACGCAATCTGATGACCGCACCGATGTCATGCTGGTTGCGGCGAAAAAGGATGTTGTTGACGGTTACCTCAATATGTTCACCAGCCTCAAGCTTAACCCTGTGCTTGTTGACATCGACGGTTTTGCCTTTGAAAACAGCTATGAATACAATTATTCAGAGAATGAAAACGTTGCCCTGATTGATATCGGGGCATCAAAGATGAACATCAACATTCTTGCCCACGGGGTTTCAGCGGTCGCCCGCGATATTCTTCTCGGCAGTAACCAGCTCACCGACGAACTGGCGGACGCCCTCGGTGTTGATATTGACGAAGCCGAGGCGATCAAGCTTGGCATCCGTCAGGCTCCAGACATGCAGCAGACCATCGTCCAGGTCTTCAACAAAATCTGCACCCGCTGGGTACTGGAGATCACAAAAGCCATCGACCTCTATCAGGCAAACAATCCCAAATTTCCCCTTAATCACATTGTTCTCAGTGGCGGCGGCTCTAAAGTGGTTGGACTCACCGACTTTCTTGCCAGTGAAACAGGAGTACCCGTCAATCTCTTCAATCCTTTTATCAATATGCTCTACAGCAGGAAAAAAATTGATCCTGCCTATTTGAAAAGTATCGGACCTGAAATGGCAATCGCAACAGGCATTGCCTTGAGGACCTCCATAATTTAAGCCAGGTTCATTTTTGCAAAAAAGAGACCAAAGGTTAAAAATGTTACGAATCAACCTTCTCCCTGTCCGCCAGCTGAAGAAACGAGCAAGGGCTCAAAAAGAATTGTTAGGATTGGGGTTCCTCTTTCTTACCACTCTTGTCCTGCTTTTTTTTGTCGCCATGTGGCTGCTTCACTCCATTTCCAATCTTGAATCCGACAAGAAATCGCTGACTGTCGAGCGAACCGCCCTTGAACCCCAGATCGCCAGACTCAAGGCCCTCAAAGCTGAGATGAAAGAACTCGAGCGCAAGACCAACATCATCAAGAAACTTCGCAGTGAAGCCTCACTGACTGTCCGTGTCATGAATGAGGTTGCCAACCGGGTGGATTCTCAGCGGATGTGGCTTACATCTCTGCAGCAGAGTAACACCAATCTGACGATCACAGGCATTGCACTCGACAACCAGACTGTTGCCCAGTTCATGGATGCACTGTTGGATTCAGATTTTGTCGTGGATGTATCTCTTGCAAATTCATCCATGAAGGTTATTTCGGGCCGTAATCTGAAGAGTTTTGTCATCAACTGCATTGTCACATATCCCGAAAAGTACAAAAAGAAATCAATGCAGACCGGCGGCAGTGAGGTCCTTCAGTAATTCTGTATAATATCAGAATTGAAATCCACGGCCAAGAAACAGAACCTTTACAAACATACAAGAGCATGAACACGGGTAACTCAGCATTTACAACGTTCCTGGATGAAAAATTCATCCCTCTCTCGAACAGGGCTAAAGCAGGATTGTGCCTCGTCATTGTTATCCTGCCTGTTCTTGTATTTTACTTTACTTTTTATGGCTCCAGAAGAGAAATGATTCACAAACTCAAAGAGGGCAACAGCAAGATTCAGACGGAGATTAACGACTACAGAAAACAGGTCGCGATGCTCCCTGACAGGAAAAAAAAGGTCGCGGAGATCAGGCAGGCCTTTGAAAAAATTTCGGCTCTTTTACCGAGGGAAAAAGAGATTCCTCAGCTGCTCAAAGATATCTCCTCGCTTGGACGTAATGCAGGACTTGATTTCAATACCTTCAAACCCGAAAAAGAAAGTCCCAAAGATTTTTACCAGGAGATTCCGATCACGATCAATGTGCGCGGTCCCTATCATAACATGGGATATTTCTTCGATCAGGTAAGTAAGCTGGAGCGAATTGTCTCTGTAAACAATATCAAGATGGTTTCTCCGCAGAAAGAGGACGGGGAAATGCTGCTGAAATCCAACTGCCAGCTGGTGACGTATCAGTTCACCAACAAGGCCCTCGAAGATGATAAAAAGAAGAAGAAAAAGTGACCGTTATGAAAAATACTGACAGACAAACGGGAACAGCAACCGGCAGGATGATCAGGCTGGCAGTTCCAGGAATTGTCCTGGCAATGCTGCTGGCAACAGCTCCTCCCCGTGAAGCTTCCGTCGTTCCTGAGGGAATTGCCCCTCCTGAATTTCACTACCAGATCGAAAACCGTGCGGACCCGTTTGAGCCCTTCATCACAGAAAAGGCAACTTCAGTTACCAACATGAATGAAATTGTTGACGAGGAGGGCCCCCTCACCGGCATGCAGCTCTTCGAACCTGGCCAGCTCACCCTTGTAGCACTTATGCAGTCAGGCGAGGGAAATATAGCCATGGTTCAAGATTTCAGCGGCAAGGGTTATGTTCTTACCGAAGGTATGTTGATAGGAAGACGGGGAGTGGTCAGCCAGATTAAAACCAACAGCGTCGTCATAGAAGAAACAGCCCGGACACGAGCCGGCAAAAAAATTGTCACTGAAAAGGTGATGACACTCAAGAAAGAAGAGGGAGAGGACTAAAGATGCGTAACGGTATTGAAAAATTACACATTGCTGTTTTCCTCGCACTTTGTGTCCTGTTCACATTTCACACTGTTTCCGCGAAGGCTGCAGATACAGGTGCAACGTATCAGGTCAACGGTGAGGACGCAACTCTGACCAATGGTATTTTGACCTACGTGCTCAGTGCTTCGGCGCCAATATCTGAATTTGTTGCGGAGAGATTTTCTCCCTTCAGAGTTGTCATGGATATCAACAAAGCAGATTTTACCTTTGTCCCGGCACCACTGCCTGCAAACGACTTTGTAAAAATGGCGGTAGAAGAGCTCAAGGGAGACAACGCCCCCGGTAAACGCTTTATTTTCACCCTTAAAGCCAGTCACAATTACGAGGTAATCTCCCAGAGAAACGATGTGAAGATTGTCTTCAAGCCAGTAAAAAATGACGCAGTTTCTGCAGCACCACAAAACAAAAAGGACAGCAAGCTCGACAAACTCATCAGCTCTTCGGAGAAAAAAGTGTCAGGTTCCCCGAGCGCTGTTCTTGCTGAGCGCACCAGTGCCCGCGTTGCTGCTCTTGGCGGAGACGGTTTTGGAAACGCCGGATATGAAGCACAAAGAATAACCGTAGATTTTTACAAAGTGGATATTCATAACGTTTTCCGACTCCTTCGCACAATCACTGATTTTAATATTATTGTTGACGAACACGTACAGGGCTCATTGACACTGGCTCTTAACGATGTCCCCTGGGACTTTGCTCTTGATATCATCCTCAATCTGATGGACTTGAAAAAAGAGGAACGCTTCAACACCATCGTTATCTACCCGGCAGCCAACACCTTCACCTGGCCGGGAACGAGCTCATCAACGGCGAATACACTCAGCATTAAACCTGATCTTGATATAATAATGGAACAGGAAAATAAACTGATCATTGAGGACAACAACCAGCAGTCCGCTGGAATTCTTAAGGCCAAACAGCTCCTTCAACAGGTTCAGCTTCTTGAGACACAGGACAATATTGAAGATGCGATCGTTCTTCTTGACGAAGCAGCCAGACTGTGGCCGACAAACACGAAGATCACTGATCGCCTTGCAGCAATCTGTCTTGTCTCTCTCCACCAGAATGCACAGGCCGCCCATTATGCAGATATCAGTCTGAAGCAGAACCCCAGGAACTACAGCGCTGCACTTTACGCTGCCATTGCCAATGCAAATATGAAACGACTCTCGCTGGCAAATGAATACTTCATTCGCAGCATCAGCGGTAATCCGCCGATGAAAGAAGCACTTCTCAGCTACGCCGCCTTCAGTGAAAATAACGGCATGAATGAGGCCGCTTTGAAACTGCTGAAAAAGTACAAAAAGTACTACGGTGAAAATCTCAGCACAATGATCGCCAGTGCACGGATTCTCGACAAACAGGGAAAAACGACAGAAGCCAGTGCAGAGTATCGCTCCATTCTCGCATCAGGTTATCATTTTCCACCTGATCTACGACATTACATTCAGGCAAGGTTGAGTGAAAAGTAATAACTTATACAGGAAAAACAGTCCTTATAACCAAAGCAAGAGGATGCAGATGAAGTCGATGAAAAAAACATTTACTGTCGGGGGAGTACTCGTCGCAGCACTGCTGCTCAGCTCCTGCGTAAGCAGCACCGGGACGAAAAAAACAGACGAGAAAAAGGCAATGACACCTCCGCCAGCGTCAAAGGCCGCCCCGGCTTCTCTTCCCGTTCGATATCAGACCGCATCCTACGTCGTAGACCAGGCCATGGATCGGAGCGAGAATCTTGACGACGAAACCGTACTCAAGGTTGGTGCCCGCATTACGACGACCAGTGGTCCTCTCCCTCTCTGGGATATTGTCAAACGTCTTGTTGCTCTCAAGGGGATGAGTGTCTCCTGGGCCTCCGATGTTGATAAAAACGTCCTCGTCGATGTTGACATCAATCCTGAGGACGATTTCTACAAGGCTCTTGACGATATGCTGCGTCAGGTTGACTACTTCGGCGAAGTGCAGGGAAATACCATTGTTATTAAGTTTCGTGATACCAAGCGATTTCAGATAGCGATGCCATTCGTGAAGCAGCAATATGCCACACAGGTAGGTGGCAATCTCCTCGGATCCAGTGGTTCTGACGGCAAGTCAAGTAATCAAATCAACGGGACAGTTTCTTTAAACAGTTCTGATAACCAATTTGATGTATGGGCAAATATTGAAAAAAATCTGGATACCATCTTAGATGTCTGGGAGCTTAAAAACGTACAGCAGGAAGCGAAAAACACAACAACAACACAAGCCCAAAGCCAAAAGCAAGGTGAACAAAAAGAAAAGGAAGTAACAGCAAAGGTAACGAAAGACAAAGTAAAGAACAATGAGTCACAGGGATATTATGTTATTGATAAACCTGTTGGTTTAATAACTGTAACGGCTCCACGCCCAGTCCTTGAAAAGGTCGATGCCTATATTAGCAATCTCAAAAGAACGCTCTACAAGCAGATCTCCATTGAGGCCAAAATCATTGAAGTTCAAATTGATAACGAATCCAACTATGGTATCAACTGGAGCAGTGTTCTGAAAAATTTCAGTGTTTCCGGAACATTGACGTTTGGAGCTGATGGGCAGGTTTATCCTTACATACGAGATAATTCTACATCCACTTCGGATGGCAGAGTGTATACCGACCGGAGCGGAAGTACTACAGATTCAGATGGCGTCGCGTACACGGTTTCTACAGGTACAGGATACTACGACGCAATCGACCCCGGACAATTCATCTCCAAAATTGCTCTCGGAGCAGCCAGCTTTGACGTCTTTCTCAATGCGTTGAAAGAAGAAGGACAAACGAAGATTCTCTCCAACCCGAAGATCAGTGTCATGAACGGTCAACCCGCCATGATTACAGTTGGGACCAACTATACCTACATAAAAGAAGTTACCGTTACAGTAGACAGTGATACCGACACGAATGAATACAGCGTTGACACAGACCGTCTGCTTGCCGGAGTCGCCCTGTCACTTACGGCAACAATCCTTGATGATCACGATATTATCATGAACCTCACTCCCATCACCTCCGAACTGGTTGGAGGTGAGATTACCGAAGAGTATATCGGGACCGAAGGACAGGTCGTCGGTCTCCCCGTGATAAATATTCGGGAGATGAGTACCACTGTAAGAGTCGGCGATGGTGAAATGCTGGTCATCGGTGGCCTGATCTCCGACTCAAAAAGTACCGAAGGTGAGTTTCTGCCCATTCTCGGTGACATTCCGGTAATCAGGTATCTCTTTGGTTATGAAACGAAGAAACGGACAAAACGTGAGCTTATCATTCTGCTTCGCCCGAAAATCATCTGATCCAGGCGACAGGCACCATAACCTGATAAACAAATGACTCTTACAAACAACGGGAGAAGAAAATGAACAAATTGAAAATCCTCGCACTCGGGATTATGTCACTCGCAGTATCTGGATGTGGACAAACGGTCATTGAGACACTCAACAACCCTCTCGGAGCAAATACAAACGGCCCCGGTTATGGCCGCAGCATTGTGGTCATGCCTTTTGCCGACTACTCAAAGGGAAACATGGAATCAGCTCAACGCCGCTCCATGATGGTCAGTGAAGCCTTCACTGACAGTCTGAACGGTTATGGTTTCAGCATGCCAGTTGAAGAAGATGTGTACGCCTGGCTGGTGAAAGAAAACGTTATCCAGCTTGCTGATTACAATGCCGCCAACACCACCAGTCTTGATGATGAGATTGCTAATCCCGACTGGACCGATACCATGCGGAAACAGTTGACAATCTACAGGACCAAAGTCCAGACGGATGTGGCTTCTGCAAAGGCAGCTTCTCCAGGAGTTCACGCATTAACACAGCAAAAAGTGGCTCAGATCGGTCGTCACTTCAAAGCCGACTACATCGTCCGTGGTCGTATTCTCGAATTTAAAACCCGCGACGAAGCCAGCTGGGAACCATGGAAAAAAGGGATTCTGCCCTTCATCTACCAGGGCAGTAATCGTATCCTCAATGGTTTTGCCTCTTCTGATGCCTATGATGCCCGCAATGAAGGTCTGACCGGTGCCCTTTTCGGAGGGATCATCGCCCACCAGAATGCAACCTGGCCTTTCGATGATGGAGACTCTTTTCTTGGCATGGTTGACGGCTCCGCCGACACCATCACCTGGATGGGAATTGGTTACGGTGTCGGCAGTGAAGTTGCCCATAACACCGGTGTTGATCAGGCCGTAGTACAATTCCGTGTATGGGTGCAGGATGCCGACACAGGCAATGTTGTATGGACCAACCGTATCCGTGTTCAAGTCGCTCCTGAAACAGTTATGGCTGACAAGCAGTATGACAACCTGTTCAACAAGGCAATCCAGAAAGGTGTCAACAGCCTGATGTATAACTTTGTCTCCTACGGTATGTAATCAGGGGTACCCTGATATCAATACACACCTGATGAACAGCAAAAATCCCCGTGGAATGTGTTCCACGGGGATTGTCTTTTTCCAACTCCTGACGACCTGAAAAAATCAGTCTTTTTTTTCGGCCTCTTCCTGCTTTTTCTTCTGTGCATTCTGATACAATGCCACGAAGTTTACCGGTTCCATCATGAAGGGCACGTAACCGCCGTCAATGGAGGCCTGGCTGACGATCTGCCGGGTAAAAGGAAAGAGGAGGGTCGGGCAGTCAACACCGAGGAGAGGGGCAATATGTTCCTCGGGGATGTTCTTCATCAGGAAAACGGCGGCATGCTCAATCTCCAGGATGAAGAGCACTTTCTTATCACTCTTGTTGACTACTTTAGCGTTGATCTGCAGAGCAACTTCCCAGTTCTCATCATCAATCTTCTTGTTGTTCAGCTGAAGGTTGACCTCTACAGAAGGTTCCTGCCCCTGAGCGGAAAAGACTTCGGGAGCGTGGGGATTCTCAAAGGAGAGATCTTTGATGTACATCTTCTGCATGCGAAATTCGGGGCGGGGTTGTTGCGCTTCATCTGCCATGTTTTTTCTCCAATAGTTTTTTTTATTTTATGGTTCAACACGATCTCTGGATATTCCGAGGATAAATTTTTTACTGTAACGAAGAAGATGGACGAAAGACTGGTTATTCAAGGTACCTGATGGTTCAACACGATCTCTGACAGCCACCAGAAGGAATCAGTTTTCTCAGAATAACTGCTGTAAAAACTGACCGGTAGAGGAATCCTTCATCGCCGCAATCTCTTCCGGTGTACCCTCACCGATAACACTCCCGCCGTTATCACCACCTTCCGGGCCAACATCAATAAGCCAGTCCGCAGTCTTGATAACATCAAGGTTATGCTCAATCACAACCACGGTATTACCAGCATCCACCAGACGGTTCAATACCTTCAGCAGATGAACAATATCGGCAGGATGAAGCCCGGTAGTCGGTTCATCAAGAATATACAGAGTCTGACCGCTGGCACGACCACTCAGCTCTTTGGCAAGTTTAACCCGCTGGGCCTCTCCGCCGGAAAGGGTGATCGACGACTGCCCGAGACTGATATACCCAAGTCCTACATCAAACAGAGTCTGCAGACGATTTTTGATCGGCGGGACGTTCTCAAAAAACGCCAGCGCCTCTTCTACCGTCATCTTCAATACTTCGTAAATATTCTTTCCCTTGCAGCGAATCTCCAGGGTTTCGGGATTATACCGTGTCCCTTTACATTTTTCACACTCGACATAAATATCGGGCAGGAAGTGCATGGCGATCTTCTTCACCCCGTCGCCTTCACAGGCCTCACAGCGCCCCCCTTTCACGTTGAAACTGAAACGGCCCGGCTTATAGCCCCGCACACGGGAATCGCTCAGCTGCGCAAAGAGCTCCCGAATCGGCGAAAAGACCCCGCTGTAAGTCGCCGGATTGGAGCGCGGTGTGCGGCCGATGGGACTCTGGTTGATGTCGATAACTTTGTCGACAGCAGCCGCCCCGCGTAACTCAGCCCCACGCAGGGTAACACGTCCAAGTCGTTTTGCAACTGCCGATTTCATCGCAGGAAAAAGCGTTTCAATCACCAGCGAGCTCTTGCCAGAACCTGAAACCCCGGTCACACAGGTGAACACGCCGAGGGGAAACCTGACACTGATATCTTTCAGGTTATTCACTGAACAATGTTCAAGCTGCAGCCGATTTTTCGTTTTATAGACCCGGCGTCTCTTCTGCGGCACCTCAATACTACGTCTGCCGGAAAGGAAATCGCCGGTAGCCGAACCCTCGCAGCCAATCAACCCCTCCACATCACCGCTGTAGACAATGCTGCCTCCATGAATACCCGCCCCCGGACCAATATCCACAATATAATCCGCAGCAAGGATAGTATCGGTGTCATGCTCTACGACGATGACGGTGTTGCCCAGGTCACGCAACTCCTTCAGGGTACCAATCAGCTTCATATTGTCCCTCTGATGCAGACCGATGCTCGGTTCATCAAGTACATAGAGCACCCCCGCCAGACGCGAGCCGATCTGTGAAGCCAGCCTGATACGCTGTGCCTCTCCTCCGGAAAGGGTTCCGGAACGCCGATCGAGACTGAGATAACCGAGCCCTACATCCTCAAGAAAAGAGATGCGGTCCACCACCTCTTTGAGGATTGGTTCGCCGATTTGTCGTTCCCTGTCCGACATGGGCAGCAGCGGCACCCGTTCCAGCAGGCTGGTAATTGACATCTGCGTAATTTCATAGATCGACCACTGCCCCATCTTGACCGCCAGTGCCTCGGGTTTAAGTCGTGCGCCGTGACATTTGGGACAAATCTGCTCGTTCATGAACTTCATCAACTCCTCACGCACCGGAGCCGAACTGGTCTCATGAAAACGGCGGTCAAGCTGGGGAATAACCCCTGCAAACGGTTTTACCTGCGAAACCATCCGTCCCCCGTGCTGATGGATAAATTCTATTTCCCTGTCACCAGAGCCATAGAGGACCACGTCACGCACTCCCTTCGGCAGCCTGCTGAAAGGGGTCTCCAGAGAGAATCTGTAATACTTCGCCAGCGACTCCAGCATCTGACTGTAATAGGAGCCAGACCGCCAGCCGCGCCACGGGGCAATGGCCCCCTCACAAAGGGCTTTGCTCTCATCAGGAATGACAAGCGACGAATCGAAGAACTGTTTCACGCCCAGCCCGCCGCACTCCTCACAGGCTCCCTGTGGATTATTGAAAGAAAAGAGCTGAGTGGTAACGGGGGGAAGAGAAATTCCGCATTTTGGGCAGGCTGCATGCTCAGAAAAGAGCCGCACCCGATCCTCATCCGGAAAATAAACACGCATAAAACCATCTGTCAGGTTTACAATGGTCTCCACCGAATCCCACAGCCGGGGGCGAATTGAGGGTTTTACCACCAGTCGATCCACAACGATCTCAATGGTGTGCTTTTTGTTCTTTTCCAATGCCTCTACATCGTCTGCATCCACTATCTCGCCGTCAATCCGCACCCGAACAAATCCCTCCCGGCAAATACGCGCCAGCAGCTGTTCATGTCGTCCCTTGCGACCGTCCACCATCGGTGCCAGCAAGATGATCTTCGTCCCCTCCGGCAGCTGCAGCAGGCTCTCCACCATGTCCTGTATCGTCTGAGCGTGGATCTCCTCACCGCAGATATAGCAGTGAGGGTGACCGCAGCGGGCAAAGAGCAGCCGCAGGTGATCGTAAATCTCCGTTACCGTACCAACAGTGGAGCGGGGATTTTTACTGGTTGTCTTCTGTTCAATGGAAACCGCCGGACTCAGCCCCTCGACAGCATCCACATCAGGCTTCTCCATCTGCCCGAGAAACTGCCGGGCATAGGTAGAAAGAGACTCCACATAGCGCCGCTGTCCCTCGGCATAGAGGATATCAAAAGCCAGTGTTGACTTCCCCGATCCCGAAAGCCCGGTGAAAAGGACAAGTTCATTCCGGGGCAAATCAACATTGATATTTTTCAAGTTGTGCATTCGCGCACCGCGAATACTCAATTTCTGTGGTTCCATAGTTACCTGTTACAACTTCGCAAAGAAACTCCCCCCGTGACTTTCCCCCAGCAGGCGTTCATGTTCAATTTTGGTGCAAAGGTTCATCACTATCGGCACTCCGGCCTTTTCCGCCATGGCCGCAGCCTCACTGTTCTCAATACCGAGCTGCAGCCACACCGCCTTCGGTTTCGGCGACAGCTTCAAAGCCTCTGCCACAATCGGCGGGGTATCCCCGCTCCTGCGAAAGATATCGACAATATCCACCGGCTCACCAATGGAGGCCATATCCGGGAAGCAGGGCTGTCCGAGGATCTCGCTCTGTCCAGGGTTGACCGGAATAACGCGATACCCGGCCGCCATCAGATAACGGGCCACCTCGTTACTGGGCCGATTTTCCTTCGGCGACAGACCGACAATGGCGATGCTCTTTGTCTCTTTCAGGAGTGTTTTCATCTGTTGATCATTCATTATTTTCTCCTTGTTTTAACCCTCATACAGGTAGCTCCCCATAGACAAAAGTCAAGTTCTCCGCTATATTGAGGGCCTTTTGAAAAACAGTAAATTTCCCACGAAAATCAAATAAAAGGATCCCCATGAACTTCCAGGATATCATTTTTGAACTCGGCAGATACTGGGCAGAACAGGGCTGCGCCATACAGCAGCCTTACGACATGGAGGTCGGTGCAGGCACCTTCCACCCCTCCACCCTGCTTCGCGCCCTCGGCCCCGAGCCGTGGCGTGCCGCCTATCCCCAGCCTTCCCGGCGCCCCACCGACGGTCGTTACGGCAATAACCCCAACCGTCTGCAGCATTATTATCAATATCAGGTAGTGATGAAACCCTCGCCAGCCAATGTGCAGGAGCTCTATCTTGGCAGCCTTAAACGCTTCGGGCTTGACCTTCTCGACCATGATATCCGCTTCGTTGAGGATGACTGGGAATCCCCTACCCTCGGGGCCTCCGGACTGGGCTGGGAGGTATGGCTCGACGGCATGGAGATCACTCAGTTTACCTATTTTCAACACGCCGGTTCCATCGAACTCTACCCCACGACTGTAGAGATCACCTACGGACTTGAACGCATCGCCATGTATCTGCAGGGAGTGGAAAGCGTGTATGATATCAAGTGGAACGACAACATCACCTACGGTGAGATCTTCCATCAGGCAGAGGTGGAATTTTCCACCTTCAACTTTGAACATGCCAACGTCGAGAAACTCCTCGACTTCTTCAATACCTTTGAAGCAGAAGGGCTGAAACTGGCCGAACTCGGCCTTATCCTCCCCGCCTACGATTACTGTCTGAAGTGCTCCCACACCTTCAACCTGCTTGATGCACGCAAGGCGATCTCGGTGAACGAGCGCACCCGCTACATCGGACGTATCCGCAACATTGCCCGCCGGGTAGCCGAGGGCTATGTCAAACAACGCGAAGAGATGGGGTTCCCCCTGCTGAAAAAAGAACTCGCCTGATTCTTCCACCGGCATGGCTGCCCTGCAAAGGCAAAAAAAGCCGTGCTCCTCAAATGAGGAGTACGGCGCACATAAACATCTCCAGAACAGAAATCAGGGAACATCGAATAATCGCCCCTCTTCTTCGTTGCAGTCAAAAAAATATCCTCGGAGGTAAACGCCAGACTCCGATATCAACGTGATACCGGTGATGAACGGTAAGCCGGTATAAGTACCTTCACGAAATTCTTTTCAAAAAAACACGGAAATAATTTCTAAGGTACTAATAGACCTGCGGTACATTCCCTTCTGAACCTCGAACAGGAACGAATGCAGGCTGCGTCAAGAGGCCCCTCAGTCGAATTTTCGCACGCTGAGCACCGGCACAGGAGAATGACGCAACACCCGCAGGGCAATGGAACCAAAGAGGGCCTTGGCAATATTGCTTTTCCCTTTATTGGCCATGACGATAAGGTCAAACGGCCCCTCTTTGGCTTTTTTGATGATCATCTCTGCAGGATGGCCTGTAGCAATTTTCACACTGTACTTTATTCCCTTGCTGCCAAGATATTTTTCCCCAAGCATATTCATATGCTCAGTGCGTGCTGCCGTCTCTTTATCAATATATTTTTGAGTGGTCACCCCCTGATTACCCAGCCCGACGAAATAATTGCGCACATCTTCAATATGGTCAATATCCCGCTGATTGATAACAGAATAGATAACCACTTCAGCATCCGTCCTGTCTTTCAGCAGTTCAGCGATATAATCCATAACCAGATCTGCATAACCAGACATATCCAAACTTGCCATAACATTCTTAATTTGAGCCATTTTACCACCCTCTCTTTTTTTGTTTAAATTACGTGGAATATAACCAGCTGAGAGATCCTCTCTCTTTACTCTCTGACACAGAACTGTCAACGCGGGCTGCCGCTGATAAAATGTGAACGGACACTCCTCCTGTCAAATACCAGCATAATATTTTTACGGTATTTTTGCACTTTCCATAAAAAAAGTTCCTTCCGCATAGAGGAAACCACTCGTTCCTGTTCGAGGTTCAGAAGGAAATGTACCGCAGGTCTATTAGTACCTTAGAAATTATTTCCGTGTTTTTTTGAAAAGAATTTCGTGAAGGTACTTATACCGGCTTACCGTTCATCACCGGTATCACGTTGATATCGGAGTCTGGCGCTTACCCGGGGATAATTTTTTGACTGCAACGAAGAAGAGGGGCGATTATTCGATGTTCCCTGCCCTTTTTTTATCCCGTTGTGTCTCTTCATTCACTCCAGGGCTCTCAATCTTCTCTTCCGGGGCAATTTCCACCCCTTCACCGTCATTCGGCACAAGGGGTTTCCGGACAGCATCTATATCAATCGACGGCCCGAGATGGTGCGGCGCAGTGGCGAGCAGTTCAACATCGAACACACTGACCACCTTGGCGAATATTTCCCGCAGACGGGTCTTCACACTGTAGTTCCCCGGCACGCACTGAGCATTATAACCCTGCAGGTTAATCCCCTTCATACGACCAATATAGAGAGCACGAGCGTTGTGAAAAGGTTGAGAAATGATGATTCCCCGGGTCTGACCAAAAATCTGTTGAAAACGCACTACCGAATCAAGGGTGCGCAACCCCGCGTAATCAGAAATGATATCCTCCGCCGGAACCCCCCTGGCGATGAGGTCCGCCTTCATCTCCCGTGGTTCATTGTAGTGAATGGTGCGATTGGCACCGGAGACAATAATCTTCTCCACCTTTCCTGCCCGGTAGAGTTGCTCCGCAGCATCAATACGGTAGCGGTAGTAAAGGTTCTCCCCTCCTCCCACCCTCCATTTGGCAGTCCCGAGCAGCAGCGCGGCATGCTCCGGCTGCAGTTCCTCAAGTTCGCCGGTACTGTACCTGCTGAAACCGGCCACATAACAGTTGAGTACAAATATTCCAACACCGGTCAGCACAAGCAGAAAAAGGAGTATGTAGAGTACTTTTCGCATGATCACTTTCCCGCCAGAAGACACAAAAGGGGAACGACCGCAGCCGCTCCCCTCTGGTGTTACATCATGTTGTAAATAAGGGTTCAGGCAACCTGTTCCCGACGGGCTGAGGCCATTTTGAAGCGCACCGCATCATATCCTTTTCCCTGCTCTGCGCGGGAAAAAATCTTACCGCTCCAGGCTGTATCCTGAAAACGTTCGATAACGCTCTCCCCGAGATAAAACAGGTCGGAAGCACTCGTCATCTGTTTTTCCACCGTCTGGTAAAGCTGTTTGAGGACCGGAGAATCTCCCAGTTGCCGTAAGACCACGGTGAAGAGGTTTTCCGCACAGAACTGATCGCTGCAGTTGGCAGCAATCTCGCTGTAGATCTCTGCAGCCCATGAGGTATCGTGAAGATCCCGCAGGACATTGCCTGCCACTGTCAGTTTTGTGAGATCATCCTTACAGCAGGCCTGCGCCTCTTTATACAGAGAGCGAACCCAATCTTTATCATCAAGCACGCTGCATACCGCAGCTCCGACTTTGAGATACCCTGCAGCATCAGTCGCCTCTTCTTCAAGGCTGGTGAAAATTTCCCTGGTTTTCACCTCATCTCCAACTTTTTCTTTAAGCGCGGCAGCAATATTTTTTTTGCTGACAAAATCATCAGCCTTCTGCAACAGATCTTCATAGACCTTCTCACCCCACTCACGATCACCAAGGTCATCGACAATGATTCCAGCCAGTTCCATCCCTTCACCAAAGAAGTGAGTGGTTTTCGCTGAATTGGCCAGCAATTTACGGGTATAGGGTTTGTCGCCGGTGGCAGTCATCACCTCTTTTGCCAGTTTACGCAGGGCAGCGGCACTTTCCGCTTCACCCTCTTTCTTGATAAGCTCTTCATAAAGCGGACCGTTGGCAGCCCGTTTCTCTTTCTGCACAGCGATATCTTCTTTCCACTGCGGGTCGGAGGCGTATTTGAGAATTGCATCCGCAACCTTCTCAAATTCAGCGTTGCTCTTCACCGCATTTTCAGCCTGCCTGAGCACTGCTACAGCCCCATCGATATCACCAAGTTCATCGGCCATTTTAGTGGCGACGGTGACAATCTTGCCAGCATCACTTTCATAGCTGACTGCTTTTTGATAAATAGAAGCCACCATCGCTTTGTCGTCGAGGCTCTCCTGCACCAAACCAGCAAGTTTGGTGAGATCATCACCAGAAGTGAGCATCTCCTGAGCCTTGTTGAAGAGAACTTTTGCGTACTCTTTATCCCCAAGAGTAGTGGCAGCAGCTTTGGCCAGGCCACCCATATCAAGACCGGAGGGGATCTTCTCTTCAGCCTCTTTGAAAAGTTGAATACCAAGATCACTTTTCGGAAAGAGCTCCGCAGCAGCTGCCGCGATGGCAGCGAAATCATCTCCTGTCTTACATGCATCTACTGCAGAGGAAAGGACATCCTGAGCCCCGGCTTCATCTCCAAAATCTTTGGCAAGCCCTTTCGCCAGTTCAGCGAAGTCGGCCGGAGTCTTGCACTGTTCTTTGCCTCTGGCAGAAATTTGTGCGGCAAGCTCCTTGTCGCCAAGAGAATCATTAATTTTCTGGGCAAGAGCGAGAAACTGAGCAGCCTTCTGCACCTTGTCGGCTGCACCTGTAAAAAGCTCGCGGGCAGTCTCTTTGTCACCATCCGCAGCGCAGGCATCAGCCAGGGCAACCATGTCATCAGCAGAGCTGCAGGCCCCTTTGGCCTGTTCGAAATATTCTGAGGCTCTGGCATCGTCGCCAAGAATCTTCTTTGCTCCAATTGACATTGCAAGAAAATCCTGCGCAGAACCAGCCCAGTCAGCACCCTCTTCATACACTTCTTCCGCCCACTCTTTTTCACCGATCTCAAAGGCTCCAAGAGCGACCTTTACGTAATCCGGAGTTTCCTGACAGTCATCATACAGTTCTTCAAGTTCTTCTTTCGTGGCCATCTTGCTACCTCGTTATCGAATTAAACTGCTCGCCGCCGTCCGGAACAAATGAACGGCCCTTCATTTCCATCACCCTTCTGATTAAAATAACGGCCAAAATTTGTCAATACTTCAACAGAAAATAGTACAGATATCAACCATTTTAACACGTTTTTTGCAGTATGTTTTCTGTTCAAGCAATTCGGGATAGTGTATGCTCTCTGCCATGAACAAATTCATCAGTCATCTCTTTTCATTTCAATTTCGCATCTTCATCGCCATAACCCTCATTTCAACGATTTTCGTTACTGCTGCCGGCTGGGTGGGGTACCACCAGGCGCACCGGGTGGTCATGGCACAACTTGGAATGCATGCCGCAGATGTCGGTACAAGACTCACTGCAACTGTTGAAGCTCCGCCCTCCACAGGACCGGATCATCTTTTCCCCGAGGAAGAAAAGATTGTTGCTGCTGTCCTCAGCAGGGAGAGGAAAGCCACAACCCTCATCAACATGCAGAATTCCCCCAAACAACCCGCAGAAGACCTGCTGCTTATCGCTTTCACCCGACTTGAGACCTCTGGACGTAACCAGAACGTCATAACCTTTGCCCACCGTAAATGGTTCGCCTTCCGGCGGCCCCTCTCCGATGGCCGACTCCTCATCGCCGTCTTTCCTGCCGAAAAGTGGTTCGATCAGCTCCTGGTAATTCAGAAGATAACCATCAGTTTCATTCTCGCCGTCCTTCTCCTCACCGCTCTGCTCAGCATGCTGCTCGCCCGCAGTATCATGAAACCACTGCTCACCCTGCGCAAGGGAATTGACCGCATCGGCATCGGCGATCTCTCCTACAGGGTTAATATCCATCAACCGGATATCGCCCGTGACCTTGCCCTCTCCTTCAACAAGATGGCGGACTCTCTCGAGAAAAGTCTCATTGAGGTGAAAAATACCCATGCCGAGCTGCAGGAGAAAGAAAAGCTCGCCGCCGTCGGCAAGATGACCGCCGGAATTGCCCACGAGATCAAGAATCCCCTCGGCATCATCCTCGGTTCCACTCAGGTCGTGCTTGACACAAAGCGCCCGTGGCCGATGCGGGAAAAAGCTGCCAGTTTCATTATGGATGAGGTCGTACGGCTCGACAACACCCTCAAGGCATTCCTGGATTTCGCACGCCCCGCCACCCCGATCCTCACCGTGATCAATCTCGGCGAGGTCTTTGAGGAGACACTGACCGCCATTGAGGAGCGTTATCAAGAGGAAAGGTATACCATCCACCGCAACTTTCAGCGCGATCTTCCCCTGATGGAGGCCGATCCCGGCCAGATGCGGCAGATTCTGATGAATATTCTCCTCAACGCCTTCAACGCCATGCCGGACGGTGGCGCAGTAACCATCACCATTCGATCGGAGAAGGAACCGGAGATGGGCCTCGGCGACAGCGGTCGCCACGGCGACAAGCGCTTTATCTCCACCCGCAATCCCTTCACTGTAGCACGCGACTGGCTGATCATCAATATTAGTGACGTCGGCTGCGGTATGAAACCGGAGATGATGGGAAAAATACTCGATCCCTTCGTCTCCTTTTCCGACGACGGCATCGGACTCGGACTCTCTATCGTGTCTCAGCTCGTCAAGTTGCATCGCGGCCAGATGAAAATTGACAGTGAGCCCGGCAGTGGAACCACCTTCACCCTCTATTTTCCGTGCATCCTCAAAGAAACGGAACAGATAATCAACACTTGAGGAACCATGTCTAAATTACTCCTTGTGGAAGACGAACCCCGCATGCGAGAGGTGATCAAAATGCTCCTCTCAGATCTTCCTCTCACCATTTTCGAGGCCGGTGACGGCCAGGAGGCACTGGAGATTTTTTCCTCGGAGACAGTGCAAATGGTGATTACCGACCTCAAATTGCCGAAGATTGGCGGCATGCAGGTACTGAAAACAATCAAAGAGCAGCGGCCGGACGTACCGGTAGTGGTCGTGACCGCCTTCGGTTCCATCGACAACGCTGTCGAGGCTATCCACGAAGGTGCCTACGACTATGTTACCAAACCTTTCACTGAAGACAAGCTGCGCTCCTGTGTCGAGAAAGCGCTTCAGGTCTCGCGCCTTACCTCCGAGGTACGGTATCTGCGCAAGGAAAT
Organism: Desulforhopalus vacuolatus; assembly: GCF_016918505.1. Classification (GTDB taxonomy): domain Bacteria; phylum Desulfobacterota; class Desulfobulbia; order Desulfobulbales; family Desulfocapsaceae; genus Desulforhopalus; species Desulforhopalus vacuolatus. The sequence continues at coordinate 3,458 of NZ_JAFFPZ010000009.1, read as the reverse complement.
CGCCGGCAAATACACTTTTGACAATATTATCGGCAACTCCGGGGAGATTTGCGAAATTCTCCGCCTTGCCGGTGAGGTAAGCAAAACCGACACCACGGTTCTACTGCGCGGCGAATCCGGCACCGGCAAAGAACTCCTCAGCCGGGCAACCCATCTCAACAGCCCGCGGGCAGCCCTGCCCTTTCTCCCGGTCAACTGCGCCGCCATCCCCGCCACCCTGCTTGAAGCGGAACTCTTCGGCTATGAAAAAGGAGCCTTCACCGGGGCTGCCCAGCAAAAGAAAGGCAAGTTTGAGATCGCCTCTGGCGGAACGTTGTTTCTTGATGAGATCGGTGACATGGAGCTGGACGTACAGTCCAAGTTTCTGCGGGTGCTGGAGTCGAAGAATATCGAACGTCTCGGCGGCACACGCATCATCCCCACTGATGTTCGCATTATCGCCGCCACCAACAAAGACCTCGAAGCAATGGTTACCGAGGGCAGCTTTCGTGAAGACCTCTACTACCGTCTCAGCGTCTTCCCCATCCACATTCCGCCGCTGCGCGAACGCCGTGACGACATTGAACCGCTCTGCAACTATTTTATCAAAGAGTTCAGCGAGGCCTTCGGCCGTCGGCCACCCGTTTTCTCAGACAAGGTGCTGGAGCTCTTCCAGAGTCACCCGTGGAACGGCAACATCCGGGAACTGCGCAACGTACTGGAACGGGCAATGATCCTCAGCAAAGGCGACCGTATCACCACCGCCCATGTCATTCTCAGCGGCGGCCCGGTGGCAAAACCGGTCGATAATATGGGGGCACAGCAGATGGTGGAGCAGCTGGTGCGCCGTCACCGTGTCGGACTTGAAGAACTCGAGAAGCGCTACATCCAGTTTGCCATGGAAGAGTCCGGCCATAATGTCTCCCGGGCCGCCCGTCTGCTCAACCTGTCCCGCGCCACCCTGCGTTATCGCCTTGATAAGATGGATGAGAAGTAAGGTCTGAGGAAAATGTGTTGAAAAAGGTCTGGTCTGACCTTTTCTTCTCTGGTCAATGTTCTAAAAAGCCTTATCTTCAGGGGACCTTGAAGAATCAAGTATTTCGTTCATATTCAAGGTCCAGAAGGAAATTTACCCGCCCATAACTTTGACATCGGAGTCTGGCGCTTACCTCCGAGGATAAATTTTTTACTGTAACGAAGAAGAGGGGCGATTATTCGATATTCCCTTCAACCATTGATACATTCTCAGGCTCGGCGCGGCCTCTCTTTTACCCGGACTCCGCATGAAAGATTACTATACCATTCTTGAACTCTCTACCAGTTGCACTGAAGATGAAATTCGCCATCAATACCGCAGGCTGGCCATGCGCTGGCACCCCGATCGAAATCCCGATGATCCGCGGGCAGAAGAGAAGTTCAAGGAGATCGCCGAGGCCTACGGTGTACTGACTGACCCAAAAAAACGCGCGCAGTACGATACTTCACGACAGGGAGGTTTTGGGGAATTCAGAAATGCAGAGAAAGGGAGCCAGGGCGAAAGTGCCAATGGATTTCGTTACAGCGAGGAAGATATTCTCCGCGATCTCTTTCGTGATCCGCAGTTTGTAAACATGTTTTCCAGCATCCTGAACGATTTTCAGCGTGCCGGATACCGCTCCAGCCAGACTTTTGTCAAAAAGAGCTTCTTTTCCAATAAAGGCGGATTGCTGCGCAACGGCGCCACCCTCGTGGCAGCTCTCGCCGTCCCGGCGATCAAAAGTGCAGCCCGCAGCAGTCTGAAATCAAATACTGAAAAACTTAAATCCTTCGGAAAACGCCTTCGACGCAGCCTTGGAAAAAAATTCCCTCAGCTCAAGGGACTGGCTGACGATTCTCATGGCGGTGACAACCAGCCGGGCCCCAGTGAACTTGATGTTGTGTATTACACACCCCTTTCAGCAGAGGAGTTGCGTGAGGGAAAAACCATTCAGGTACAGGTTGCCAGTGAAGAAGGAGGAAGAAAAGCGGAGACTCTGCGGGTGCACATCCCCCCTGGCAGCTCCGCAGGCAAGAGACTCCGGCTTCGCGGCAAGGGGCATGTGGGTGGTAAAAATGGTCAGCAGCGTGGTCACATCTATCTTTACCTTGAAAAAGAGTAAAACCTGCACAAGGTTTCCGCTTCACTGCGCCCCTCAGCCATTTGGGAGGCGTACAGTCCCCGCAAGAAAGAGGCAGGGCAAAGTATACCACCACAGTATCAGATAAACTGCTGCATGATTCCGTCGATCAATCCGTCCATGTTTTCCGGAGTTGCCCCCGTCTCACGACACCAGCGCTCCACAGGTTCGCGTAGAGCAGGGTTGTCGAGGTCTGCCAGCCGGGCCATTCGATGAGTACGGCGGCCAAGGGCAAAGAGCATCTGTTCATGGGCAGGAAGATGTAGAAAGGAGCGTATTGGTGTAAGAATTTTTTTACGGTCCTCTGGCAGTTGCCCATCCACTTCTTGAAAAAGATTGAGCACATGATCATAGGGAATATGGCTGGTAACACCCTCCAGGTTCTCAAGAAAGAGCAACAGCTCGGCCGCAGTCTCGACCTCACCCATTTTATCGAACTCTCCCCTGCGATATTCCTCCGAAAGTGGTGCACCGGCAGGAAGACCAAGAGTCCGCAGGCGAATATAATCAGGGTTGATCCGACTCATCGCCTCTGCCGTATCAAGGGCATGCTCCCGCGAGAGACGTCGGCCGCCAAGACCGGGAATATAATACTCCGAGAGCTGAATACCGGCACCTTTCACCTTCAGACCGGCAGCGATATGGGCCGCCTTGTCAGCCCCCTTTTTCACCCGTGCCAGTACAGCATCACAGGCAGACTCCATACCAATATGCACGCGATTCAACCCGGCCTCAGCCATGGCCACCATATCCTCATCGGAAATTCGGGCAATGGTATTCGAGCGACCGTACGTGGTTACCCTCTCCACATTGGGAAAGAGTGCCCGCAGGTGGCGCAGCAGGCGGATCATATCCTCTGGCTTGATTATCAGACTGTTGGCATCCTGAAGGAAGATGGAACGCATGCCACCACTATAAAAATTTGCTGCGGCACACCACGCCTGTTCCTCTTCCGGGGTACGCAGGACAATGGAGGAGGGCGGGCGTCCCTCATTTTTCGCATGCTGCAGCTCATCAATATAATACTTCACCGTATCCACGTCGCGCAGCACATCCTCTATCGGTCGACGACTGAACGTCTCTCCCTTATACAGAGAGCAGAAGGTACACTGGTTCCACGGGCAGTTGCGGGTCACCCGAACCAGCAGACTCTCCGCCTCACTCGGAGGCCGAATGGGACCGGTTTCAAAACCACAAGGCTCATGTTGCGTTTCGGGGTCGTGATTTGGTAAAATAACGCTTTCCTTTTACCAACTACTGAAAAGAGGCCAGCACTATGAAGGTAAACATACAGACCCTGATGGATGATGTCCAATGTTACGC
>NZ_JAFFPZ010000099.1 GCF_016918505.1 Desulforhopalus vacuolatus | reverse complement strand
TACGAATATTTGAATGTGGGTGATTCCGAGATCTTAACGATCCCTGTTACCGTGACCGATGATAATGGCGGAACCGATACGGTTCAGATCCAGATCACGGTTAACGGTACGAACAACGCTCCGGTAGCAGGCGCAGATGTAACCAGGTCCGTTGATGAAGGCGCCGCGACAATTGACGGTGTGCTCACTGCTACGGATGTTGACCATCCGGAAACGGCAACCTTCAGTATTACAACTGGATCTACTGCTCCATCCGGTTTTATGCTGGACACGGATGGAACCTATAGTTTCGATCCGACCGATGTGGCCTACGACCATCTCAATGTTGGTGATACGGTGGTGCTGACAGTTCCGGTCACCGTGACGGATGAGAACGGTGGTACGGATGCGATGCAGATTCAGATTACGGTCAACGGTACCAACGATGCGCCGGTAGCAGGTGTGGATGTATCTACGACCGTCGATGAAGGTGCCGGAATGGTGTCCGGAAACCTGGCCTCAAGTGATGTAGATGATGGTTCGACGGCTATCTTTACGGTCACTCCGGGCTCAACTGCTCCGGCAGGCTTCACATTGCATCCAGATGGCTCATACAGCTTCGATCCGACTGATGCGACGTACGAATATTTGAATGTGGATGATTCCGAGATCTTGACAATCCCTGTTACCGTGACCGATGATAATGGCGGAACCGATAC
>NZ_JAFFPZ010000098.1 GCF_016918505.1 Desulforhopalus vacuolatus | reverse complement strand
TTAAGAAAATATAAGAACCAACCATTTATCGAAAAACGCATGTATACCAAAAAAACCATTTTGGAAGTAGCACCAGTTTTTTTGAAGAAAGAAAAACGCATTGAAGCCATGCTCTTTTTATATTTTTTAGCATTAATGATCGTGTCGCTTATCGAGCGAAAGATACGTATGAATATGGCAGCTGCACATATCGATAAATTACCTATTTTGCCACAGGGGATGAATTCGAAAAAGCCGACATGGAACAACATTCGCTACTTTTATCGTAACGTTCACCTCTCGCAGATAACCCGCAATGGCGTATGTCTACAAACCGTGGCAAAAGGGATTAGTGATCTGCATGAACAGATTAATCGTCTATTGGAAATCCCCGACTCGGTGTACAAACATCTACAGGATGGCTGGTGGCAATTTAAAGAGACATGATTAAATTTTCAGCATAGTTTTTGGTGAGTATTGTCACAAAATTCAGTTTGATTTGACAGTATCTATTCCCGGATTAAAACCTTGTTATTGTTAATACTAACCCTTTATAGTTTACGAAAAAAATCGTAAACTATTGACATTACAATAAAAAAATAAAAAAGAATCCTGCAAAATTAAGCAGTTAGAAATTGTCTTCGTAAACTTTTCTTAGCCTTTAGTAACCCTATGTATCAGGATAGTTTTCGCTTCAAAAAATCATCATAAATCCAAGGACGAAGTGAGATGGAAGAATACGGTTAGTTTCTGCAAGTAGA
>NZ_JAFFPZ010000097.1 GCF_016918505.1 Desulforhopalus vacuolatus | reverse complement strand
CCGGGGGTGAATACTGGACGCTGAGGGAGCTGGTGCAGACCTTTGCCCATGAGAGCAGGTGCAGAATAATCCACGCGTTCAGGGCTGAATACCATCGCATCAACAGGGCCTCTTTTCAACAACATCCCGTGATTTTTCGAGACCTTACCGTAACATTTACCGGCCAGGACCAGACGGTCGAAGAGTACCCGGCCAAACCGTGGGAGATCCGCAGCGTTCAGGGGAAAAAAATAAAGGTGGTATCCCGGTGAGGGTGTCGAGAGCAGCGTATCGCCTGAATATATATTGGCACTGGCTGAGAATTTAGAGACGGTGGCCGCATCGGCAAAAGAAGGCATCAAGGAACAGATCAGAGCGCGAAGTTCGTCCGGTGATCCCGTCCAGCCGGTACTCTCCGGGTCGTGATCCAACATGCCAAGCCCGGGGCCGTCGGGATAACTGAAAAACTTTTTCGTCCTGCTGGTCTGCGTTCCCTTGCGGTATCTATCCGGTACAATTTTTCGAATCCCGTCTCCTGCAGTCCCATGAATCAGACTCTGGTGAGTAGAAAGACCCTGGAGAACATCCGGGAGCTGTGCGGGGAAGATATGCAGGGTCTCAGCGGTCCCAAAGCCAACTCTGTCGGGAGAGACCTTCTTCAGGGTACCGTCATCAGCCTGGCTATATGATTTTACAAGAATATGGGGACTGGAAAAAGTTGTCAGGTTTATGCGTGCGGGAGTATCCATTCAAAAGACCTCTTTGAACAGACGGGCG
>NZ_JAFFPZ010000096.1 GCF_016918505.1 Desulforhopalus vacuolatus | reverse complement strand
GCTCCGGTAATGGTAATTGTTACATCCTGCGTATCGGTTCCGCCGTTTTGATCATCGACGGTTATCGTAAATACAGCCGTAACAGTCTCACCTTCAGCAAGGAAGTCCAGCTCGCCTTCAGTGATTGTATAATCCCAGGTAACGCTGCCATCGTTGGTGTTCGTACCGACGTTTGCAATGGTGAACGCCGCTTCAATCGCAGCCTGTTGGGTTCCGTTCAGGGTGAGTGGTGTCGAACCGTCGGCCAGTACCGCATCCACAGTACTGGTCACTTCTGTTGCCAACGGAAGATCCGTCAGATCCACATCAGTGAAGGTGATCGAACCGGTATCACTCAACGTCGTCCCTTCAATAATATCGCCAGCCACGTCAACTACTGCGATCACCGGCGCATCGGTTGCTCCGGTAATGGTAATTGTTACATCCTGCGTATCGGTTCCGCCGTTTTGATCATCGACGGTTATCGTAAATACAGCCGTAACAGTCTCACCTTCAGCAAGGAAGTCCAGCTCGCCTTCAGTGATTGTATAATCCCAGGTAACGCTGCCATCGTTGGTGTTCGTACCGACGTTTGCAATGGTGAACGCCGCTTCAATCGCAGCCTGTTGGGTTCCGTTCAGGGTGAGTGGTGTCGAACCGTCGGCCAGTACCGCATCCACAGTACTGGTCACTTCTGTTGCCAACGGAAGATCCGTCAGATCCACATCAGTGAAGGTGATCGAACCGGTATCACTCAACGTCGTCCCTTCAATAATATCGCCAGCCACGTCAACTACTGCGATCACCGGCGCATCGGT
>NZ_JAFFPZ010000095.1 GCF_016918505.1 Desulforhopalus vacuolatus | reverse complement strand
TTGTCCAGCTTTCGGCTGAAAACAGGACGAAGTTCTCGGCTTCCATCCAGGCCTTGCTGTATCCAGACAGGCATTTGGGTGGCTGTCTTACCGGTTTGAGGCAAAGGACTGAGATAGCAATGTTCGAGGCCATGCAAATGAGCCCGTGTAGCCAACGCTGACATTTTGCAGTCTCCCACGAACAGGAGTCCTTTTTTGTCTAATGCTTTCAACGCTTTATCAATGGCGGGAACGTATAAACCGTCATCGGCGCGTTCTCCAGATACTGTTGATGTCGCCAGTGGAAATCCCAGGGGATCAAGGCTTGCCATCATGATTTTTATCTGTCTAAGTGCTGGATTATCCTTACTGTTTCCGAACTGAAACAAGCTGTCTGATCCGGCATCATGATAACCAGAAACCGTTGTAGCATCGACACGTACTATTTTTTGATCAAGATCGTAAACTTGAATAGAATTCTTCCCAAGCCCGATTTCGACATCCTGCCAATGTCCGGGATTACTCAGTTTTCTGAGCAGGAGAGTCAATCGATCATCGGTAAAATCTGTTTCACGGATGTCCTGTCCGGTAATTTTTTCCAGAGTAGAATGCGCTTGCCTCACCCAATCACGGACAGTGAGTTTTCGATGATCACCTTGAGAGATAATATGAGCAAGCCAAATAGTACCCATCCACCCCCAGCCTAAACCTTGATGATGCCCATGGCGTGGGAGATGAGCATCAAAAAGCTCTACCACACCCATTCGTTTGAGAAGGCCAATCAGCAGGACAAAATCATCAATTCTTTCGGTTAAAACTTTTGGTATAGTAGTCAT
>NZ_JAFFPZ010000094.1 GCF_016918505.1 Desulforhopalus vacuolatus | reverse complement strand
TCTCTTTTTCCTCAAAGCTGAGTGCGGGGGCAGGTTCGTCTTCCTGCAAAGAAAGAGCTGCAACAGACTCCTCCTCATCGTCCTCATCAACCAGAACAGAAGCAATCTCTTTATCTTCAGACTCATCAGAAGTCGCCAGAGCCGGGGCGAGTTGATCTCCATCAAGAGGAAGTGTATCCTCCCCGGAATCATCATCGTCATCGGTCTCCACATCAACCCCCTGCAGGGCGAGTTCTTCGGAGATCTTCGGAATACTCACAGAATCGGGAGCAACTTCAGATTCTTCTGAGAAAAGGCCACCGATTTTAAGGTTGACAGCATTGCTGTCGGTATCAACACCAGCCATCTCCTCTTCAGCCCAAAAACCGTGCACTTCCTCCTCTTCACCCGATGAGGCCAAAGCGGGAGTTATTTCTGCAGGAGTACCAGATACGCCCTCTTTAAGATCATCGTCGTCAATTTCGGCAGTGGTATCTTCCAGAGCTGGAGTGACCTGCTTCTCACCAGTCGCACTGAAATCAGGGATCTCTTTTTCCTCAAAGCTGAGTGCGGGGGCAGGTTCGTCTTCCTGCAAAGAAAGAGCTGCAACAGACTCCTCCTCATCGTCCTCATCAACCAGAACAGAAGCAATCTCTTTATCTTCAGACTCGTCAGAAGTCGCCAGAGCCGGGGCGAGTTGATCTCCATCAAGAGGAAGTGTATCCTCCCCGGAATCATCATCGTCATCGGTCTCCACATCAACCCCCTGCAGGGCGAGTTCTTCGGAGATCTTCGGAATATTCACAGAATCGGGAGCAACTTCAGATTCTTCTGAGAAAAGGCC
>NZ_JAFFPZ010000093.1 GCF_016918505.1 Desulforhopalus vacuolatus | reverse complement strand
TCCCGATGGTTTCATCCTCAATCCGGATGGATCATACAGTTTCGATCCGACCGATGCGGCGTATGACCATCTGAACGTGGGTGATTCCACGATCCTGACAATCCCCGTCACCGTGACCGATGATAATGGTGCAACCGATACAGTCCAGATCCAGATTACAGTCAACGGCACAAACGATGCACCGGTGGCTGGTGCGGATGTAACGGCTACCATCGATGAAGGGGCCACTGGGATCAGTGGTACGCTTACTTCCACAGATGTAGATAATGGCTCGACGGCGACCTTCACGATCACTCCAGGCTCAACTGCTCCGGCAGGTTTCACGCTGCATGCAGATGGACAATACACTTTTGATCCAACCGATGCGACGTACGACCATTTGAACGTGGGCGATTCCGTGATCTTAACGGTTCCTGTTACGGTGACTGATGATCAGGGTGGTACCGATACAGTGCAGATTCAGATCACGGTTAACGGTACCAACGATGCTCCGATTGCTGGCGCGGACGTTACCACGACGGTTGCCGAAGGGGATGCTGCCATTAATGGCACGCTCACTTCCACCGATGTAGATGATGGTGCAACGGCGGCCTTTGCCGTCACTCCGGGATCAACCGTTCCCGATGGTTTCATCCTCAATCCGGATGGATCATACAGTTTCGATCCGACCGATGCGGCGTATGACCATCTGAACGTGGGTGATTCCACGATCCTGACAATCCCCGTCACCGTGACCGATGATAATGGTGCAACCGATACAGTCCAGATCCAGATTACAGTCAACGGCACAAACGATGCGCCGGTGGCTGGTGCGGATGTAACGGCTACCATCGATGAAGGGGCCACTGGGATCAGTGGTACGCTTACTTCCACAGATGTAGA
>NZ_JAFFPZ010000092.1 GCF_016918505.1 Desulforhopalus vacuolatus | reverse complement strand
ATAAAGCGTTGAAAGCATTGGACAAAAAAGGACTCCTGTTCGTGGGAGACTGCAAAATGTCAGCGTTGGCTACACGGGCTCATCTGCATGGCCTCGAACATTGCTATCTCAGTCCTTTGCCTCAAACCGGTAAGACAGCCACCCAAATGCCTGTCTGGATACAGCAAGGCCTGGATGGAAGCCGAGAACTTCGTCCTGTTTTCAGCCGAAAGCTGGACAACAACGGAGAGCAAATATCTCTTGGCCAAGGCTATGAATTCACTCGAACCTGTTCAATAGACCAAGATGAAAAGAGATTCGAATGGGAAGAGCGCGTTCTTCTTATTTGCTCCTCCAAATACCGGGAAACACTGTCGAAAAATCTAAAAAAACGACTCGCCACGGCCACCGAAAAGTTGGAGGCATTGACTCCCGCTCCTGCTCGCGGAAAACGTCAGATTCGGGATGCAAAAACGCTTGAAGAAAAAGCTGAAACCATATTGACACAATATAAAGTCCAGGGATTGCTTCGCTATCATTCTGAGCGTGAAGAAAAAGTACTCGTTCAATATATAGGACAAGGTCGCGGCAGTGAGAACCGCAAAAAGAAACAAGTCACACAGGTCCGATACCAGATTACATCCGTGGAAAGACGGGAGGATGCAATCACTGAATTAGAGAAAACATTGGGTTGGAAAGCGTACGTCACAAACGAATCTCCTGACCAGTTGAGCTTTGAAAACGCAGTGCTCACATACCGCGACGAGTGGACAATCGAAAGAGGATTTCATCGTCTCAAGGGAGCTCCGCTCTCCTTAGATCCTGTCTTTGTCAAAAGAAATGACCAGGTTGAAGGTCTGACAAATCTTCTGAGTATAGCCTTGCGAGCCTTAACGCTGATTGAGTTTGTCGTTCGTCGAGG
>NZ_JAFFPZ010000091.1 GCF_016918505.1 Desulforhopalus vacuolatus | reverse complement strand
CAGTTTGGGCCATTTTTCGTCTGTGGCTTTTTATAGTTTCTTTTATGTGACGGGACATTGCAGCCTCCTTGTAAGGTTTTAATATTGCTTACAAAAAGACGATTACAATCGCATCGATATGTCAAGGAAAATTTTACCTTAACTTCTGAAATGTTTACGAAGACTTTTTTTAAAAACTACGCTATTGCTGGGTTTCAGGGGTGCCCGGGAATCGCTGCAACGACACCAGCACGAACCATGTTACAATCAATATAGACAAGGCATCTCAGCAGGTGCTGTTCGGTCTCCACTGCAGTTGAATGGTATCGATCCTCCCAAAAAGCTCCTTTCCTCTTTTTTCTCATATTGTATTCTTGCCCGGTTCTTCCAGCAATCAACTGCAGAGATCGAGGTATGACATCTCTCTTTCCTACATCTTGAACGAGTAAATGAATATGATTGGAAGTAACACAGTAATTGAGAATTACCAAACCGTATCGCTTTTTGGCAGCATACAACCACTGGACCCAATTCCGACGGTCCATTTTCAATTTAAGTAAAAAGTCCCTCTTGTGGCATCTGTGGGTAAGATGCCATACTTGACCAAGAATATAATGCCGTTTTGCTCTCGCCATAAGAAATTATTTTCTAATGCAGATCTATATTAACGTTTTTGAGCCTAAAAAACGCATTATTGACAGGTATAAGAGTTAAAAGAACACATCTTACACACGAATACAAACACTTACCTTGGCCCGACCCTCGTTCCTCCCCCCTATTTTAGAACGTTATAGCTCACCATTCGCGTAAACTGAAAAACTATCCGGAATTACTCTCCAGGCCGGAATAGATTTCTGGTCCCAGACCAAGGAGTTCCAACATCCTTACTTGTAACGGTGAAAGTGGTGTGACATGGTGAAAGATTTGCCCGGCTAACTCGATGATC
>NZ_JAFFPZ010000090.1 GCF_016918505.1 Desulforhopalus vacuolatus | reverse complement strand
GGATTTTGAACGAAACCTCTTTTCCAAACTGGCCCTGATTAAAGATGAGGTTGTTTATGAAACATACCGTCCCTGTCCGCTGCTGCGTGTTTATATCCCTAAAAAAAACGGTGGATTGCGGCCTCTTTCCATTCCGGCAGTACGGGATCGCGTGCTGCATACGGCTGTATCTCTTGTCATTACCCCGCTTTTTGAAGCTGAATTTGAAGAATGCAGTTTTGCCTATCGCCAGGGGAGATCAGTGCAGATGGCGGTGGCACAGATCGAGCGACTGCGTGATCAGGGCTTTGTCTGGGTCGTTGACGCGGATATAAAATCCTATTTTGATGAAATCGATCATAACCGTTTGTTGCTGGAGGTAGCAAAACTGGTCCATGACCAGGATATCCTGTCACTGATAAAACAATGGCTGAAGGCTGCAGTCAGGGACGGTAAAAGGACAGAGTATCTGAAAAGAGGCATACCTCAGGGTTCACCTGTGTCACCTTTGCTGGCCAATCTCTACCTGGATAAACTTGATGAAGCCATGCTGGGAGAAAATTATCGGCTTATCAGGTTTTCCGATGATTTCATTGTCCTCTGTAAAAGCAGGAAACAGGCGGAAAAGGGCCTGAAATTTACCGAACAGGTCCTGGAAAGTCTGAAGCTGCGTATAAGCAGGGAGAAAACCAGTATCACCACTTTTGATCAGGGATTTCGTTTTCTCGGAGTAGATTTTGTCAGGTCTCTTGCTTTAAAAGCTGTCTATCCGGATGTTGAACTCACGCCTGTGAAGTTTGATACGTTCGCCTTTGTTCCTCCCTGTAGCAGTCGGGACCTAAATGGTCCTGCGCAACAGGAACAATCCACAGAGCAAACAACAAGAACCGCCATGGCCGATGCCTTTAGCCAGGCGGGTATTGCCCCTGATGATTTCCCCGATATTGAGCCGC
>NZ_JAFFPZ010000008.1 GCF_016918505.1 Desulforhopalus vacuolatus | reverse complement strand
CGTAATGAAGCAAGACAGCAGGCAGCAGAACAGGCAGCAGCTATGCAAATACACAAACGAAAATGCAGTCCACGACCACGAAAACGGTTAAAAAAGAAACATGCAATTTTCTAACCGGACACCACTGAATTCTACCGTCATTACCACGTGGTGACAACGTGGCGTGTATTATTTCATGGGTTATCGGTGTTCCCGGATTCGGTTACGGTTGCACCGTTACCGTTACCGTTACCTTTATCGTCACCGTGTAGACAAGGCATGCCTTGTCTCTACAACAGCATTGCTGGAATCACTGCTGTGCTGATTTTTCACCGATGGTGATGTATTTCTACCGAAGGGGAATATGATCCCTGCGATGCTTATGTCTCAGCAATCGCCAGACGAAAATTTGCTGAGAAGGGCACAAGACAAAGCCCTGAAGCAGTGCAGACTGTACGAAAGCGAAGTCTATACCGGGAAGATAATAAAAAAAGCCGCCTTCTTTCGGAAGGTGGCTTTTTTTATTATGTGGGATGTCTGATGTGTCAGCGGGAAAAATTACCCGCTGAGGTTGCAGGAGAAGAGCTCCATACACTCTTGCCCTTCATTTTTGCCCTTCATTTCTTTTCATTTTTTGTTCTTGGCGAGGCCATGGGAAAGGGCGTTTTCAGTTTCTTGCCGGTAGTTGCCGACGTCCGGATATCTTTTTGTTTTCCCCTGTTACCACAGCCACCTTTGCCGGAAAATGTCCTGTAAAGACGGATAAGCATATAGATCGCGGCGATTGCAACGATAATCCAGACTAGAATCGAATATACTGTCATCTTTTTCTCCTCGGGTGTGCCATCCTTCAGCCATCCTGGCGGGAGGATGCCGTATCCCCTGATTATGGGTCCCTTGAATAATCGCCCATCTTCTTCGTTACAGTCAAAAATTTATCCTCGGAGGTAAGCGCCAGACTCCGATATCAACTACACTGATGATGAACGGTAAGTCGGTATAAGAACCTTCACGAAATTTTTTTCGGAAAAACACGGAAATAATTTCTAAGGTACTAATATACCTGTGATAAATTTCCTCCTGCGCCTCGAATATGAACGAAATACAAGCTGTTTCAAGGTCCCCTTATGTGAGCAGCGTCGTTACATGAAAGGCGATGAAAGAGAAAATCCATGCCACTGCGGTAGTGTAGGCAAACTGGTATCCAAGATATTTCCAGCCGCCGCTCTCCTTCACAAAAACCATCGACGAAGCAATGCAGGGCAGATAAAGCATTACGAAGACGATAAAGGAGACCGCCACCGGAAACGGGATATTTTTGCGAATATTTTCAATGAGCCCCACAGATGTCTCATCAACGTCATCTCCCATGTTGTAGAGCACGCTCAGGGTGGAAACAACCACCTCTTTTGCCGCCAGTCCGGCTTCCAGTGCAACGGCCATTTTCCAGTCGTAGCCGAGAGGTCTGAAGAAGGGCTCGGAGAATTTGCCTATCTTGCCGAGATAAGAGTTCCCAAGATTCTCTTCAGCATGCTTGTTCCCGAGAGTCTCTTTTGCGGTATGAAGCTCAGCCAGTTTCACCTGAGCAGTTTCACTCTCCGGTTGAGCCTGGAGTTGTTCGATCTGATGATCATACCCGGCAATTTGTATATTGAACGCCTCGTCCAGGTGCAGCTGTTTCGGGTAGGAACTTGCAGCCCATACCAGAATTGAGACGGCGAGAATATATGTTCCAGCCTTTTTAAAATACATCATCGTCTGGTTCATCACCATGCTGTTCACCAGTTGAAACGACGGCATGCGATATTTTGGCATCTCCATGACAAAGGGTTCATTTCTTCCTTTGAAAACCGTTTTCTTCAGAACCAGGGCCGAGAGAAGACCGATAAAGGCTCCGCCGACATAGATCCCGAAGAGGGCGTTCCCCGCGCTTTCCTTGCTGAAAAAAGCCCCGGTGAAGAGGATGTAGGTAGGCAGTTTCGCTCCGCAGGACATGAAACTCACGGTGAAGAGAGTCAACAGCTGGTCACTGCGGTTTTTTAAGGTACGTGCTGCCATATAGGCGGGAACAGAGCAGCCGAAACCTGTAATCAGCGGGATAAAAGATTTCCCATGCAGGCCGAAGTGGTGCAGAAAACCGTCGAGCAGAAAGGCCGCCCGGCTCATGTAGCCGGTAGTCTCCAGCAGAGCGATACCAAGGAAGAGAATCATGATGTTGGGGATAAAGGAAACCACTGCTCCTACCCCGCCGATGGCTCCGTTTGAGATCATATCGGAGAGAGAATTTTCGCCAAGGACCTGAACAGTTGTATTTTGCAGCCAGGTGACGCCACTCTCTATCCATTCCATGGGAATCTGCCCGATGACAAAGGTCGCCTGGAAAAGTCCCCACATCAAAACCAGAAAAATGGGAAGTCCGATGTATTTGTTGAGGAAAAGGATGTCCAGCGTTGCCGACAGGGAACGGCGCTCCTCCTTTTTAGAGATGGATACTTCGGTGATTGCTCCTTTGCAGAAAGAAAATTTTTCATCGTTGAAAATATCCTCAATATCCCGGGAGTTGTATTTCAGATAGATTTTCTCCCAGGAGGCATCAAGAATTGGCTGAACCTGCGCCCACACCGGTTTGTCATGCAGAGTCTCATAGATCTGCTTATCGCCTGCAAGTATTTTAATGGCACTTGCCCGGTATGAATTGTGTTTGTCAAGATCTGGAGAATTTGCTTTGGAGAGAAAGTTTGTAATCTTTTCGATTTCCCTCTCCACCAGATCGGAAAAAATCACCTTCGACGGTTTCAAATCCTCTGCAAAAACTCTGATAACAGTTTCCACCAGTGTCTCAAGACCGGTACGCTTTACGGCACTGGTTTTCACGCATGGGATGCCGAGCAGGCCGGAAAGCAGCTCCTCGTCAATGACAATTTGTTCCTTCTCCGCCTCATCGCTCATATTAAGAGCGAGAAGCATTTTTCGGTCGAGAGAGAGGAGTTCATACGTGAGATAGAGATTACGTTCAAGATTGGTGGAGTCGGCAACATTGAGAATGATGTCGTACTTCTGTGCCCTGTCAAGGAACTCCTTGGTCACTCTCTCCTCAGGAGTGTAGTCGTTCAGGGAATAAGAACCAGGCAGATCAGTGATTTCAAGGGTGTAGTTGCGGTAGTTGAAGGTCACCATCTTCTTTTCAACCGTTACTCCGGCGAAGTTGCCAACCCGCAGCCGCGCATCGGAGATTGAGTTGATCAAACTGCTCTTTCCGACATTGGGTTGTCCGGCAAGGGCAATTCGTATCAGCGTTCCTCCCTTGTGCTCAATGACGGGGTCTCTGTCGTCCCTTTTTTCAAGAGGGATCATTCTCTCGACTGGTGACATCTTTTCAATCAGTTCCGTATCAATGCGTTTGGCTTCTGAGATACGCAGCGCAATTTTACTTTTGTTGATGATAATATCCATCGTCTGACGGGCAAGGGTGATTTCTGTCACCTCAAGTTTTGCCCCTTTGACGACACCAAAAGAGTAGAAACGACCTCTCAGTGCAGATTCGCAGTTCACCGCAGTGATCCTTGCTTTGTCACCTGCCCTGAGGGTATTAAGTGTTGCCATGATGCCTCCAGTATTCTAGTTGAAGCCTTCCCTGCGTAGAGGTGCAGGATCTACTTCGAACATATAAATAATTTTTCATAATAACAAGTAACTTAGTAGCACCTAAGTATAGGTAAGTTATCCATTGTGGCAACCGGTTTTTTGTAAGGTCTCACCATGTAAAGTAGTCTTTTACATGGAATATCAGCTGGTTGTATATATAAGCTATTTTGATGATGAATAGCAAAGCTAAAATTGACAGCTGGAAAGACACAGCCTGTTGTACTCGTCATTTCTCAAAAATCAAGGGTACCCCCGATTCTTT
This sequence comes from Desulforhopalus vacuolatus, assembly GCF_016918505.1. GTDB lineage: Bacteria > Desulfobacterota > Desulfobulbia > Desulfobulbales > Desulfocapsaceae > Desulforhopalus > Desulforhopalus vacuolatus. The sequence goes on along the minus strand of NZ_JAFFPZ010000008.1, from coordinate 151,990 downwards.
ACGAGTTGAACCAGTGACAACAGTGCTCAAGGCCGGTGTGAAAAGAGGTCACGGGGGAACAATAGTGAAGGGCGGGGTGAGGAGGGCCAGAGAGATGGCATTTTTTTCGTTGTATTGTGGCGTTCTGCGGGATGTAATACAGGCGGGTTATATGGCTGGAGATTATGACAGTGAAGGGTTTTGGCTGCGCTGCTCTCCTTTCGAGAGTTGAGAGAGCACCTTCTTGTCCTCCTCAACAGACCAGGCACCGACGAGACGGGTCAAGTCGTTGAAGATCATGGAGGGAACGGTGGTAACTCCCGTCTTCTCCCGCGCTGAAGGAGCTATTCTTCCAGAAATGAAGGCCATCGGGCATAGAACATTAATTCACTGAGGGCCGTGGAGTGAAGGAGATAATCGATATTATATTCCCTGGATTTTTTCTGAATTTTCTGGAGCAACTCAATGTTTGTCAGCTCTTGAGGATTCACCAGTGAATAATCGGAAATATAGCCCCACATATGGAAGACTGCATTCGTAATGCGTTCCTGAGGGGGCAGGGTACGTAGAAAAAGCACGAGCTTTTCTGATAAAGCATCGAAAGTAATTTCTTCAGCAGCCACTCTTTTACCGATTTCTTTGCAGATGGAAGGGCTTCTGGCCATAACGGAATATTTATGGGCTGCCCATAATTCCTGGATATTCCGTGGCAAAGAGATACGCCCCTGTTTTTTTCTGACATACTTTTTCTGAAGCAGTCTGTATTGCGCTGCGGGGGAATCAATAAAAATTGTCGGCCATTCAAAACTCCTCGTATCTCTGTGAAGTGGGCTGTAGTGGTTAAATTCCCGCAATTTCATCTCTTCAACGAGTAACTCATGGCGAATTACCAGCGCAGACAAATGAGAATACCAGCGAAGGGTTTCCGGGTGACGGGAATACCCGGACTTGCCCTTGCTGATAATGGAATGAATACCATGCAGTTCGCGATGTTCTCCTAAAAGACTTTGATCATTGAGGAAACCAGGGTTTATATCCCAAATCCGCATATAAATTCTACCTGCTATTTTATGCAGTCAGAAACTGCTTCATCAATAAAAGGAAAATCAAATTGAAAACCACGGTCCAGCAACCTTTTGGGAAGAGCTGTCTGCCCGGAAGTGATGACCTTTGCCCCTTCGCCATAGACGAGACGAAGGAGAAAAACGGGAACGGGTAAAATGGTTGGTCTTGAAAGAGCTTTGCCGAGAGCTTTGGTGAATTCAAGATTGGTTGTTGGATGAGGCGCTGTTAAATTATAGATACCTTCATAGGTCGAATCATTAATTGCAGCTTCAAAAATCCGAACCAAATCTTTTATATGTATCCAGGAAAGAGCCTGACTGCCATCACCAATGGTGCCTCCCAAACCAAGTTTAAAAGGCAAAAGCATCTGCCCCAGGACACCTCCTCCCTTTCCTAAAACAATACCAAAACGAAAAATAACTGTGCGGCTGCCAAATTCTTTAGCTTTTAAAGCTTCATGCTCCCAGTTGCGGGTCAGTTTTCCGAGAAAATCGTCAGCCAGGACATTATCCTCTTCAGTATGGCTTCCTGTTTCGGTATAACAACCGGCGGCAGAAACAGAAAGGAACGTAGAAGGAGGCGTATCCAACAGATTGCAGGCACGAATCAGTTTGCTTGTGAGAGTGACTCTGCTGTCGTATAAAATTTTTTTATACTTCTCACTCCACCGACCGACTACAGGAGCCCCGGCCAGGTTTACTATGACATCAACCCCCTGTATGATTTTAGCAAGTTCTTCTGCTGTGGAGGCAAATTCTTTACGGCCGAGGGGTGTTATTTCCCAGCCGTTTTTCTTAAAAATCTGACACAAGTGAGAACCGACGAAACCACTGGCCCCAGTGATTGCAATTGATTTTACTTTTTCCATGTATTTTCTCCTTATGTCTTGACATTATTCTTCAAGGTACCGGTAACACTCACAGGCATCTCTCCATAGAAGAAAGATACCAGATAATCGATTTTCTTGAAATAAAAAGGAGATGGCGAAAACATTGAAGCGAAGGGACCTAAAACGTTTTTCTAAGGGGTTTCTTGAACAGAACGGTTACTCGCAGCCTGCCTCCAATGCATCGGTATCTAACCTCTTTTCAAGTTCATCGGAGAAGAAAAACTTTTCCTCTCCAAACGCAGGCTTCAGCTCATTGTACCAGGTGGCCTTTTCATCATATTTTGCAAAAAACGGACGCGCTACCCAGTCCGGATTTCTTCCCTGAATCATTCTGAGTGCCAGAGCTTTTTCTCCTTTCACGTCCGCTACCCCCAGTATCTGAATCTTACCTGGAATACAGGACATGCTTGGTCCGCGCAGCGTTCTGCAAATCCCGCTGATCGACTGATAGGTTTCCTGAAAAATATGCCAGGCTTCAACCAGCGGAATGGAAAAATAATGTTGCGCGCCAGTATTTCTGACGATGAACATGTAGTAGGGGATGCATCCGAGCGCGATCTGCCTCCTGAGCATATTTCCCCAGACTGTTGCGGAGTCGTTGATGTGTCTGAGAATCGGAGACTGGGTCCGGATGACGGCGCCAGTCTTTAAAATCCTTTTAATCGCTTTGGTAACTGCGTCGCTCTTGAGTTCCGCCGGATGATTGAAATGCGCCATAATCGCCAGATGTTTTCCGGCGCCTTTGACCTCTTCAAACAGCCGCAGCAGATCATCCGCATCAGTATCGGTCAAAAATCGATAAGGCCAGTAAGAAAGTGATTTGGTTCCGATCCGGATGTGCCTCAAATTCGGAATGTCGGCATCCAGCAATGCCCGAATATAGGTTTCAAGATGCGTTGTTTTCATAATCAAAGGATCGCCGCCGGTGAACAACACATCGGTTACCTCTTTATGTTCTTTGACATATTTCACTAACAGTTCAACCTCTCTGGAGGCGAACTTTAAATCTTCTATCCCGACAAACTGGGGCCAGCGAAAACAGAATGTACAGTACGCATGGCATGTCTGGCCCTGGCTGGGGAAAAACAGAACCGTTTCCCGATATTTATGCTGCATGCCGTAAATTTTTTCGCCCTCGATTGAGGGAACATTGTATTCGATTTGGCCGGCTGGATGAGGGTTCAATTCCAAACGGATTTTGTTTGCGATTTCCTTTATCTGTGTTTTCCCGACATTGTTTTTAATGGCGGATGCCATTTCTGTGAAATGTTCCGGAATAAGCATTTCCTTTTGCGGAAATGTCAGCTTGAACATCGGATCATCCGGGATATTGTTCCAATCGATGAGGTTATTGACCACATAGTTATTGGTTTTAAACGGCAGCACTGAGCCGACAACCTCGATTGCCTCGATAATTTCGGGTGAAACGGATTGCAATTGGCGAATACTTTTGTAGTTGTGAAGCATGTAAGGTGTGTATTTCATGCATAACCTCCTTGCTGTAGTGTTAAATTGCTGTTGAAAACGAAAAACAGGAATCCACACGTTCCAGGCGTTATCGTTACGTTTCCGCTAATATCGAGACGCCTCAAAAATCTGAGATGGCAGAAGATACGCCTGCCATGACTGAGTGAAGGACCTGCTGCTGTTGACTGGCAATCAGAAATACCTCTGTGAGGCAGGAAGGCAGGGAAATTTTTTTTTGGATTAGACCAGTAATATATTATCATAAACGTCAAAAAATTGTGTTTTATTTTGGTCTATGACGCGATTCTGGCTATCGAAATCATCCTCCACAGCAACACAAAAACTGCTGAATTCAAGGAATAAATACAACACGTTTTCCAGTGAATATTTCAAGAGATGTCAGCACCTTTAAGGCCTTTCTCGGGACGTTCTCAATAAGCCGGGACGCATGTAATTGCAGTATGTTTCGTGTTCTTCGAGGTGAAAAGAAAATCTGCTTTCCTGCTTTTTGATTTTTCCGTCCTCCTGTCTCCTTTCTTCTGGCTCCACTTTTTCCGTCCTTCCCGGTTTAGTTTCGACTAACTCTTTGTTATTAAATGTTTTTTGTCTTTCTTCGCGTTCTTTGCGATGCAAAAAATGTTTCACCTCATTTCTCCTTCCCCATCCTCCTGTCTTCCTCCTTTCGTTCTTCCCGATTTCTTGAGAAGTTACCTTCTCGGGATCAAATTCAACAACAGAACCCCCTTGTCTCTCTCTTCTTGAGAAAGAGTTCTCTTGTTATTTTTTTTCGACCAGATTCTTCTGAGTCTGCCAGTGGTATTTCTATTTTTTTCTCTCTGCCAGTTTGCGTATAGTTTCGCAAAAAAGATATTAATGGAATGACGTTCATTGATATTGGCGTGAGCAGTAAAATTACTGCCATTGTCCCGTGTCGATATCTCCTTACACCCCCTGATTCTGTCAAAAATATTATTTTCTACTCTGATACCATTCCTATTAAGTTGTAACCCGTTTTGCATCCTGTTTATCCATTCGTGGTTACAAACGACAAAAGGAACCACGAATGGACACGAATAAACACGAATTATTACTGAAAAAACCATAAGGAACCCATAAGAGAATGCCCTTGTGGTTGCTTTGAGGTAATTGATGTTTTCCGTGTCCTTCCGTGTTTTCCGTGGTAGCAAACTACATGAGTATTGTGGCAATGTATTGTTTCTGCTTATCGATCCATCTGGAGCAGGGTCTGTTCTCATGCTCCTGGTAAACCACGGAAGACACGGAATATTAGAGTGTAAAACGCTTAACCCCGACTTTCGAATGACTCCCAAAGTTGATTAATACTCCTGGTGCACTGTACGGCTTAACTTCGGATACAAACGTTTTCGTTTAATGTGTTGTCCCTGTTCGTGAAAATTCGTGTCTATTCGTGGTTACAAATTGCAAAAGGAACCACGGATAAACACGAATTAGTACTCATTCGCAATCGCCAAAAAAGATGTTTACGCAGTTGCGTTCTCTGGTCAATACAAAATGTAAATGGTATTAGAAGGATTCAGTGCATCAGCAATCTCAGTCTGAGACCTTCCTGCTTGAAAGGCCGTGACCTGGTACCTTGTAAGAGAGAGTGGGGGGCAGCGAGTGCTGGCACCCTGTTGTGGCATGGTAACTTCGGATCAGGTTATGGTGACGTAACCATATTGGCAGCTCACTCTTTTTCGTATAATTAACACACTGAAATTACGTATAAAACCGGAGAGAACGAAAAAAAGGTAACAGGAGGACGGGGAAAGAGAAAGGTCGTCTCATTTTTTGTCTACACCCTCGAGTTCAGAGGCGAGAAAGGCTTTCATCTTGCGATCGTAAATACGCTGGAATTTCATCGTGGTTATGAAGCGAGTACTGCCGTATAGACCTGAGACTGCACCAATGACCACAATACCCGCATCGAGTGTCGTCCAGGGACCGAAGCCAAAATATCGCATCAGGCCAATTCCCAGGGCAATGAATGAAAAACCGGTTCGAATGAACGCCAGTTCAGTTCGACCCTTTGCCAGAATTGAACGATATATGGAAAAATCAGTTCGTGATTCAGCCAGTTCAGTCCGCTCCTGCGCCAGAACCGTCCGCTTCTCGGAGAGGCTGGTGCGCTCTTCCGCAAGATCAGTGTTGTGGTGATTTAATTCTGACTGGTCCCTGGTGCGTTGTGTGCGTTCTTCGGTCATCGTATTTCTTTTTTCCGCCAGATTGATGATATTCGACGTTAACTGGTTGTTTTCTTTTGTTAATTCAACGAGACGATTCGAAATATTTTGGAGTTTTTCGTTCAAACGATCTTCAGACGTGTTCATTGCACATTGATCCTGTTATATTGAGTTTGAAGGTTTCATCCTCCCAAAAAAGCAGTTGTCCGGCCAATCCTCTGGCAGATGTTGCCACCAGATAAACCCAAAAAAGACCTCAAAAAAAACATAAAACAACCGGAAAACTGATGAGAAAAATCGCATTTGGCTACTCCACCCGCTGCAACATTCGTTGCTCCCACTGCGTTGCAGCAGGAGAGACTCCTGTTGCTCGTAAAATGGAACTGGCTCGTGCCAGGGATATTATCCGCGAGATGGCCACGGCAGAGGTGAAGGGAATCAGTTTTACCGCAGGAGAGCCCTTTATCTACCTGGAGGATCTCCTGGAACTGATCAATCTCTGTTCTGAAAAAAAAATATATACCCGGGTGGTAACCAACAGCTCCTGGGCCAAAACACCCGAGCAAGCCAGAGAAAAACTGCATTTGCTCAAGCAATCTGGTCTTTGCCAGCTGCGCCTGAGCTACAGCAGGTGGCATCAGCAGCATGTGCCGAAACAGCAGGTACTCTATGCGACAGAAGCCTGTCAGGAGGCAGGAGTTGATTCCTTTATTTCTTTTATAACTGATTTTTCAGAACTGGATGATCCTTTCGAACAGTATCTGCGGGACAATAACGTCAAATTTTTTCCAGAGCCAATTATCTACGCGGGACGGGCAGAGGACTTCAGCCAGCAGCCTCTTTTCACCGATTACCAGGATAATTGCTGCCAGATGAACCCCTATCTGGCCCCGGACCTGACCATGTATGCCTGTTGTGATGCAGGCAGTCATTTCAGTTCCACCAACTTTTTCCGACTGGGCAGCCTGAACGACTGGTCAGTGGACCAGTTGTTGACCAGGAGTGAAAACAATATTCTTTATAACTGTATTCGTACCATGGGCATTACTCCCATCGCCTCGTACCTTGGAATGAAATCAAGAGATATTGTAACATATCGTAAATGCAGTTTATGTAAAAAGTTATTCAACGACCCTGAGACCTTAAGTGCCTTGCAAAAAGCTGCCGCAGGCAATCTGCTCCAATAGCAGAGATAAAACCTCCTTAATGGTGAGAGCCTATCATACCATTCCTATTAAGTTGTAACCCGTTTTGCATCCTGTTTATCCATTCGTAGTTACAAACGACAAAAGGAACCACGAATGGACACGAATAAACACGAATTATTACTGAAAAAAACATAAGAGAATGCCCTTGTGATTGCTTTGAGGTAATTGATGTTTTCCGTGTCCTTCCGTGTTTTCCGTGGTAGCAAACTACATGAGTATTGTGGCAATGTATTGTTTCTGCTTATCGATCCATCTGGAGCAGGGTCTGTTCTCATGCTCCTGGTAAACCACGGAAGACACGGAATATTAGAGTGTAAAAAGCTTAACCCCGACTTTCGAATGACTCCCAAAGTTGATTCATAATCCTGGTGCACTGTACGGCTTAAATTCGGATACAAACGTTTTCGTTTAATGTGTTGTCCCTGTTCGTGAAAATTCGTGTCTATTCGTGGTTACAAATTGCAAAAGGAACCACGGATAAACACGAATTAGTACTCATTCGCAATCGCCAAAAAAGATGTCTACGCAGTTGCGTTCTCTGGTCAATACAAAATGTAAATGGTATCAGTCACACCATTTACATTTTGTATTGAAGGATTCAAAGGCAGGGACGGGAAAAGGGAGACAGGAGAAAGGAGACAGTCTTTGTAGAGACGACCAATTGGGGCGTCTCCAGCACAACGGACATTTCTACAATGAGATCAATTTTACATCCTGTTTATCCCTTCGTAATCGCCAAAAAAGATGTCCACGCAGTTGAGTTCTCTGGTCAATAAACCATGGGGGGATACATCAACGAAGAGGTGGCACTGAACTGGTCAGTGCCGCCTCTTCGGGATAATAATAATGACATGGGATAAGCTCAGGTGCTTGTACTCCTGCTCTCAGACTCTGCCCGCATCTTTTTCCTGTTTAAGCCCTCATTTTTTACGGGGATACGGCCACGCCATGATACCTCCCTCCATAACCTTGACATTCGTGTACCCGTGAGCCCGGAGGACGAGTTCTGCCTCATACCCGCGAAGCGATACCTTGCAGAAACAGATAATTTCTGCATTTTTATCTGCCGGAAGCTCATCCAGACGAGAACGTAAGGCGCCAATGGGAATGAGGTGCTCGCCGATGCCGAGCTGCATCTCTTCATATTCACCCGGGCTGCGGCCGTCCAGGAAGTATGGTTGTTCGCCGTTCTCTCTTTTCTTCCATACCTCTACAGCTGAGATCCCCGTCATGCGGCCCTTGAGTTTGTTTTGCATGATATGGGCTGAAGCAATAAAATGATCAATGGCGAGGGAAAACGATGGTGCATAAGGCAGATCAATATTGATCAGGTCTTCTACCGTTAACTTGCCTTTGACAGCCATGGCAGCGGTGGCAATCTGTTTACTGACATCGCCCGCTCCCACACACTGATAGCCGAGGATGCGCTGGTCCCTGGTGCTGACCAGCATTTTCGATACAAGAATTTTCGCGCCCATGAACCCTGGTTTATCCGGACTGGCATTGACCACCGTCTGGTAGTCGGTCAGGCCCATGCGCTCGGCGGCTTTAGTCGACAGGCCGGTCGAACCGGCAGCAAAATCAAAAATCTTGCAGATACCTGTATGACTGGTACCGGGAAAGGTAACACAATTACCATTGATGACATTTTCTCCTGCTACCCGGCCTTCAAGGTTGGCAAGATCGCCCATCGGAGCAAAAACCGGTTCACCGCTCATAATACTGGGGATCTCAACACAGTCACCGGCGGCATAAATATCGGGGTCAGAGGTCTGCATGTACTGGTTGACTGTAATGCCACCGAATTTACCGGTTGCAAGACCGGCAGTTCTGGCGAGATCACTGTTAGGGCGTACTCCGATTGCCATAACGGCAAGCTCGCAGTTGATAACCGTCCCATCTGCAAGTTCAACACCCGTAAGTTTACCATCTTTACCGATGAAATTTTTCACACCATTAGAAGTTAAAACCTGCACTCCTTTACTCTGGATATGGTTTTCAACCAGGTGAGCCAGATCCCAGTCAAGAAAGGTCAAAACCTGGTCAAGTGCTTCGACAACTGTAACTTCGAGTCCCGCGAGACGCAGTGCTTCGCAGGTCTCAACTCCAATCAATCCACCGCCAATAATGACCGCCTGTTTGATTTTTTTTTCGTCACATATATGACGCAGGTAATCAGTATCTGCCATACTCTGAAGGTTGGTGATACCGTCAAGATCGATGCCGGGGATTGGTGGCATGTTGGGTTTTGCCCCGGTGCTGATAATCAACTTGTCGTAGGAAATGGTCTGTTCATCGCCGGTTTTGACATTGCGGCAAACTACCTTCTTTTCTTTGCGATCAATTGTCATAACCTCTGTTTCCACGAGGGCTTTAATGGCCTTGGCCTTGTCGAAAAAAGCCGGATCACGGGGAACCCCGGTTGGTGTGCAGAGCAAAAGGTTGCGGTCATCAAAAACGCCGCCAACATAGTAGGGATACCCGCACGAAGCCATGGAAAGATCTGGTGCTTTCTGGACAAGAGTGATTTCAGCAAATTCATCAAGCCTTCTGGCTTTGGCGGCGGCCTTGGCACCTGCGGCAGAACCACCTATAACAACTATTTTTTTTGATTCCATAATTTATATCCTCGGTTTTATTGAAGGTGAGATATCTTTACGTCTCCAGTATAATTCCCAGATTTATGTGAAGAGCCTGACAGAAAACTGTGTGGATCTTCTCAAATTCTTTTGCCTTTCTTTGTGTTCTTCGCGGTGAATTTCGTTTTAATTTTTATTATTTTTTCATAAGTGATTTGAAATAATCAGGGAGATCTGTTTCAAAGGTCATTTTTTCTTTTGTAACAGGATGTAATATGGTTAAGGACGTTGAATGAAGTGCAAGTCTTTTAATTCCTTTGTTCTTTTCCTTATCCCCATACATTTTATCTCCAACCACGGGGAAGCCTTTTTCCGCGAAATGAACCCGAATTTGATTTTTCCTTCCGGTAAGAAGATCTATTTCCAGCAAACTGTATTTTTTTGATTCTTTCAGAACTTTATATCCGGTCTTCGCGAGCTTGCCTTTTTCGGGATCCTTAACAGAATACATCCTGTACGCACGATTTTCCACAAGATATGAAGTGATTATCCCTTCTGTATCCGATAACGTTCCATGGACTACAGCATAGTACTTTTTTTTAAATTCATGCCATTCGTCTTGAAGAAAACGTTTAGAATACTCATTTTTTGCAAAAACCAAAATACCTGAAGTGTCTCTATCCAGACGGTGCACAATAAATACCCGGTTTGTTGATTTCTGAACCCCTTTTTTTACGTAATCAGTTAAATGATAATAAGCAGTATCTTCTTTTATTTTGTCAGTACTTACTGTCAAAAGGCCATTCGTTTTATCTACAACCAGAATATCATGATCTTCATAGAGAACAGAAAGCCCTTTGGGTTGATATTTTTTTGGGGGAATTTTAAAAGCTTTTTTACTTCTCGGCATAATGTTTCCTGTAGGAAATTAAATTGTATTGCGAAATGTATAGATTTCACATGGAGAACGAAATAAAAACGGTTCCAAGATACCATATAAATTATACATTTTCGATATGATTATGATACAGTATATTATATATTTTTTAAAATTGAGTTTTGAAAATTTAAGATTGGCGAAACAGGGGACAGGTCACGATTATTTTCTTGTTTAGAAAATATCACTAGTGAAAAGGGGAGCGTTACGTTGATGCTTCTATATCTTTGTTCTTCATGTGCGGATTAATGCTCAACCCAGATTAAATTTTCAGTATCAAAACCAAGTTCTTGAGATCTTTTCATAAATTTTTCTCTTACTTCATTTTTTACATCTGGTGTTCTCGAAAGCAACCATAAATATGATACATTTGGCCCTGAGACAAATGCGTATTGATAATTTTTTTTGTCTACATCAAAGATAATATAAGATCCATAAAATGGACCAAAGAATGAAACTTTCAGGAAGCCTTCATCAGCAGAATTGACAAAATAAGCTTTCCCTTCTGCTTCTTTCCATTCACCTTTCGATTGAGAAAAGCCTCTATTCAAAACAGAAACACCACCATCTTTTCGAAGAGTATATTCAGCAGATACTTTAGTTAATCCTCTTTCAAAAGAGTGATCAAGTCGTGCAATTTCATACCACGTACCCAGGTATTTATCTAATTCGAATTTTTGTATTGGTGTTACGGTCTCAGGCATACTTAAGCAACCATTAAGCAGGAATGAAATCATAATAATTAAAATATGCTTCATGTTTTCTCCTGTTCTCTAACGTAAAGATAAATTGCCCCTTTATTCTTGATTCGTTTTATACGGTGTCAGTTTTATTACTCTTGTTGTGAATGTGCCCCATAGCTTTTTGCTGCCAACCATAAGGGTTCCTTGAATAACCAGTCTTTCGCCCATTTTCTTTGGTACAGGAAAAAAATTACCCTCGAAGGTAAACGCCAGACTCCGATATCAAATCCTGTATACATTTTTTCCTGTGTCTCGAATATGAACGAAAGGCAGGTTGTTTCAAAGAACCCTCACTTCATTTTCTTGATTTCTTCTTCTACCTCTTCAGCACCCTCTGCATAGAATTTTTTTTCATCTGGAGCAAGCTCATGAAGCAATCTCAAAAACTCTCCGGCATGGACGAGTTCTTCGTCAGCTATATCTTTGAGCACTTCAATGGCAAGCTTGTTGTCTGTTGACTCCGCAAGCTGCATGTACAGTTGAACTGCTTCATACTCTGCGGCCACCATAAATCTTATTGCTCTGATAAGTTCTTGATCTGTAAGCTTTTTATCTTTAGCCAATCCTGAAAAAGGCGATCCAAATTCTGGCATGTCTCTTCTCCTTTGTTGAGTGTTATACGTTCCCGCCAATACCTGACGTTAAACATTTTTTTCTTCGACGCCACAATAAGTGAAAAACTATTTAATAAAATTCTATAATAGTGTACTGATAATAGAATTACAAGCATATTATTTTGTACGATAGTCCTTCTCTCTTTTGTCTTGTTAAGGCTGGCAGAGAGAAACACACAAACAAATTTTCTTAAGGAATGTCCGCTCTGACCACGATGCAGGGCTATGAATCATGCTCACAACGTTCTGTGTTCTCATCACTATGAGATGAACGAAATACAAGATTATTCAAGGGACCCTGCAAACGAAAAGCTGGATTGCCCAAAAGGGCAATCCAGCTTTTTTATACAATCCCGCAGAATATACCTGTGACGCTATTTTCCGAAACTGCACACCGGATAGGTACACTTCGGGCAATTCCGACACAGCCCGCCATGTCCCAGCTCCGCAAATTCCTGGCGGCCAATCGTCTCGCCAGTCATTACCCTCGGCAACAGCAGATCAAGCACTGTGATCTTATGGTACATACCGCAGGCTGGCAGGCCAAGCACCGGAATCTGTCGGTCACCTGCCGGGAGATGCCCACTGAGGAACATGGCACCAGGAAGAACTGGAGTGCCGTACACAGCATCATCAGCTCCAGCCTTGAGGATTCCAAGGCGGGTAACGTCATCCGGGTCAACGGACATCCCTCCACTCGTGATAACAATATCGACACCGGCATCCACACAGGCACGAATCTCTGCGGCAATGCAATCAATATCATCTGGTGCTTTTTTTACCATGTCAACTTCAGAGCCAATTTCAGTAACTTTTTCTCGCAAAACAGCTTCAAACTTGTCTTCAATTCGGCCATCGAAGACCTCACTGCCGGTAATCACCAGACCAAACTTCAATTTTGGCAGTTTCTTCACCTGTACAATCGGTTCACCATTCTTAAGAATGGCAGCTGCTTTTTCAACAATATCCCGTGAGCCAACAAGAGGGATCAACCGGCTGGCGGCGATAGACTCGCCTTTTTTCACCGGGGTGTTGGTTTGCAGGGTCGCACACATCACCTCGCCGAGGAGATTGAACTGCAGCAGACGATCTTTGTCGATCTTCAACAGTCCGTCACAGCCCGCTTTAAGGGCAATCTTGCCCTCACTGGCATTGGGGTTGAACTCTACGTTCTCCCCGGCCATGGCTCCGGCAAAAATCTGTGCCGCTTCATTCTCATGCACTTCGTTGTCCTCAAGAGTGAGGACATAGATATGATTCTTGCCGAGACGTTTGAGATGCTCCACATCTTCAGGACGGATGATATGGCCTTTTTTAAAGGCGGGGCCTTTCTTTACATCCTTCACAATTTCAGTCATATCGTGGGGAATTACCATCCCCACAGCTTTTTCAACAGGTACAGTTTTCGTCATGATTTGATTTACCTTTACAGGGTACCATCAACCTCTGCTGGAGGATAGATGCCCTTTACGTCATAAATAATTGATTTCTCGTGACAGAGAGTACGGAGATCTGTCACTGCCATCTGCTTGAACTGGCGATGCGCCACTGCGAGAATAATGGCGTCATAGCAGCCTTTATCAAGCTTTTCTATGGGCACAATACCGTATTCGGTCTGTGCCTCCTGCGGGGTCACCCAGGGATCATAAACATCCACTTTGAGACTGCAGTCCTGCAACTCACGAATAATATCCACCACCTTTGTGTTGCGCAGGTCGGGACAATCTTCCTTGAAGGTGAGACCAAGCACCAGAACCTTCGCACTGGAGGTGTTAATACCATTTTTCATCATCAGACGAATTGTCTGTGTTGCCACGTAGCCGCCCATGGAGTCGTTGAGACGACGCCCGGCAAGGATCATGTCCGGATGGTAGCCGATCTCCTGGGCCTTGTGGGTGAGGTAGTAGGGATCCACTCCGATACAATGTCCGCCAACGAGGCCGGGACGAAAGGGGAGGAAATTCCATTTGCTTCCTGCAGCCGCAAAAACCTCGCCGCTGTTGATCCCGAGCTTATTGAAAATCAGCGCCAGTTCGTTGACGAGGGCGATATTGACATCACGCTGGGTATTTTCAATCACCTTGGCGGCTTCCGCCACCTTCATGGAGCTGGCACGATAGGTGCCGGCAGTGATGATGGAGGAATAGAGGGCGTCGACAAAATCGCTGACCTCGGGGGTGGAACCAGAGGTTATCTTGACGATGGACGGCAGACGGTGCTCATGGTCGCCGGGGTTGATACGTTCCGGACTGTAGCCGCAAAAAAAATCTTTGTTAAATGTCAGACCGGAACCGGCCTCCAGCAGCGGTACACACACCTCTTCGGTGGCACCGGGATAGACGGTACTCTCGTAGATGACCACATCATTTTTGCTGAGCACCTTCGCCACGGTCCGGCTGGCGCCTTCGAGGGGGCGCAGGTCCGGGCGGCGTGCTTTATCAATCGGGGTGGGGACGGCAACAATATAGACGGTACAGTCGGCCAGGTCGGAGAGTTCTGAGGTGAAATGCAGATGAGTCGCCTGTGCCATCTCTTCGGGTGTCGTCTCCAGGGTAGAGTCGGTGCCGGAATGCAGCTCGGCAATGCGCTTCTCCTTGAGATCAAATCCTACTACAGACTTTGTCCTGCCAAATTCAACGGCCAGTGGCAATCCGACATAGCCCAGGCCAATAATGCCGATCTTTACAGTACTCAATTTCGCACATTTCATCAGTCAGTTCCTCTCTTCTGCGGGCCATAATAGTGCAGCCCCTGGGTATCCGTCTCTTTCACCGTAATGGTGTAAAGCCTGCAGCTGTCGTCCTGCAAACGCTTCTCCACCTCAAGCCAGAGAAACTCGGCAATATGTTCGGAGGTGGTATTTTTTTCGGCAAACCAGGGGAGTTCGTTGATATCATAATGGTCAAGCAGGTCGATTACTTCTTTGACAATTTTCTTCAACCGCTTAAAATCAATGCCCATGCCGATGGAGTCCAGCTCTTCAGCCCGTACAGTAACACGAACCTTCCAGTTGTGTCCGTGGGGGCGCTCGCAGGATCCATTATAATCACGCAGATGATGCGCAGCGGCAAAGTGGGTATCGATGAATATATCGTACATTATCTCCTCTCAGATGCGTGTTTGATCGTTGGAAATCCGACTGTTTCGTCTATCAGAATTGATTCGTCAATATACAGCTTTTACTGGAAATCGCCATGCCGTCGCCTGAGAAATCTCAACGAAATAAAGAATATACAGAGGACACCCTGTTCAACGGAGCACTCCTCTGCCGGCAGCATGCGGCGGGATATCGCTTCTCCGTGGACTCCGTCCTTCTTGCCCATTTTCTTGATGTGAAATCCGGATTTTCCGTGTTCGATCTCGGCAGCGGCTGTGGCGTACTGCCGCTGATTCTGCTCTATCGCAACAGGGATATCACCTGCAGCGGGATCGAACTGCAGCCTGATCTCCATCACCTCGCCACTGGCAATATTTCCGCAGCAGGGTTCACTGCCCGCAGTACTATCTTCAACGGTGACCTGCGTGACATCGGTCATTTCGCTGAGGCCGAAAGTGTGGACCGGGTGATCAGTAATCCACCGTTCTATCCGCCGGGACATGGAAGGGCGAGTGGTGGTCAGGAGGAGGAGTTTGCCCGCCGGCAGCAGAACGGCGGCCTTGCCGAATTCCTTGCTGCGGCACGTTACCTGCTGAAAAACAGGGGCAGCGCCGTCTTTATCTACCCGGCGGAGCAGGGCGCGGATTTTATCGTAACCGCCCGTGAGGAGGGGATGGAGGTGAAGAACCTGCGCCATGTCCACAGCTATCCTGGCGGGCCAGCGAAACTGACACTTTTCTCCTGCATGAAAAACGGCCGATCCTCGCTGAAAGTATTGCCGCCGCTCTATGTCTATGAGCATAAAGGCGGCCCGCGCAGCGAAGAGGTTAAAACCTGTTACAGACGGAACTGATTATGCTTGCCACCATCCACAGTTGCTGTGTTACCGGTATTGACGGCGCCATCGTTCACGTGCAGGTTGATGTGGCACGTGGTCTGCCCCAGTTTGCCACCGTTGGCCTGCCCGACTCCTCTATTAAAGAGAGCAAGGATCGCGTGCGTGCGGCGATTCGCAATTCCTCCTACGACTTCCCCGCCCGACGAATTACTGTGAACCTTGCGCCTGCCGACCTGCGCAAGGAAGGGCCGGGCTTCGATCTGCCCATTGCCCTCGCTATCCTGGAAGCAAGCGGATTTTTTACCCCGCAGCGGAGCGGGCCCTGGTGTGTAACCGGTGAACTTTCGCTTGATGGCGGGGTTCGTTCTGTAAAGGGAGTGCTCTCAATGGCAACAGCTGCACGGGATGCGGGATTTAAAACAATCCTTGTCCCGGCGGAGAACTATACCGAGACCTCTCTCGTGCGTGCAGGCATTGAGATCGTTCCAGTCACCTCTCTCGCGCAGACAGTGGAGTATCTTGCAGGGGTAATTGAGGCACCGGAGGGGAAGATTAAGGAAGAGACTCCGAGCGAGGAGGGATTTCTTGATTTTTCCGAGGTGAAGGGGCAGCACACTGCCCGGCGCGGGATGGAGATTGCGGCCGCTGGCAACCACAATATCCTGCTGGTCGGCAGTCCCGGCGGGGGCAAGACGATGCTGGCGAGGCGAATGCCAACCATTCTGCCAACGCTCACCGACGAAGAGCTGCTGGAAACAACCCGTATCTATAGTGTCTCCAACAAGATTTCGGCTGGCAAGAAGTTCTCCCGCCGTCGACCGTTTCGCGCTCCGCATCATACAATTTCTGATGCCGGGTTGATCGGCGGGGGGCAGGTTCCACAGCCGGGGGAGGTCTCACTGGCGCACAACGGTGTGCTCTTTCTTGATGAACTGCCGGAGTTTAAGCGCAATGTACTTGAAGTGTTGCGCCAGCCTCTTGAGGATGGTTCGGTCTCTATTGCCCGCGCCAACATGACTCTCTGCTTTCCCGCCCGCTTTCTTCTTGTTGCAGCAATGAATCCCTGCCCCTGTGGTTTTCTCGGCGATCCACACAATCGATGCCGCTGCACAGAGGTGGAAATTCAGCGTTATACCTCAAGGATATCCGGACCTTTGCTTGACCGTATTGATGTGAAGATCGAAACTGCTCCCCTGAGCTTTTCGGAACTGCAGACGGGAGATCCGGGCGAAAGCTCGGCAGTGGTAAAAGCACGGGTCGAGGCAGCGCGGCAGAGGCAGCTGCACAGGTTTGCGAATGACAAAGGCATCTATTGCAACAGTCAGATGGGCAGTTCTCTCGTGGATAAATATTGTGTCATTGACGTTTCCACCTCAAAACTGCTGGGACAGAGCATGACACGCCTTGGCCTCTCAGCTCGGGCCTGCCATAAAATTTTGAAGTTGTCGCGCACCATTGCCGACCTTGCCGGTGCTGAAAAGATTAGCGTTAACCATATGGCCGAGGCTGTTCAGCTGTGCAGGTCGTACGGGAAGACTCGGGCGGAAATTTCCGCGCATTCAGTTAAATAGAGGAATATAATGGAAAAGATGGTGAAGGAATTAAAAACGTTGATGAATTTCAAACCGACCACGGAAATTGGTGATACGGTTCTCGTTGTCGGCAAGAGCGAAAAGAGCACCGAAACAGATATTCTTTTCTATGCTCACATCTCTGACATTGAGCGGGATACCAGTCGTCGTGATGAGTGGTGGCATGTGTATTTACAAATACTCAGCGTTCCAGTGCAAAAGGTTACCTGGACACTGCGCACTTCGCAAATGTACGGCGAGGAGATTTTCACCATGGGTGGCGCGCCCCGATTTATCAAGGCGGTTGATTTTGGCACCAAACCTCCGCTGGAGCCGCTGAAAAAGAAAGAGAAGGGGGAAGGGAAAGTGTTGGCCTTCAAACGTTGAATCGGCCCTTCAGGCTGGGGAGGATGTCAACGGAAGGCCGTTGACATCCTCTCCGGGGAAACCCTGAAGATCAACGATCTTCCGGAGCAACGTAGCTCAGCCGTACTTCACGGCGCTCGCTCACGAAACGCCGGATCTTGACTCCGGCGATCTTCAGCATCTGCTTGGAGGCTTTTACAGAATCAGTATCAGCATATTTATCTGAGATGTAGATAATCTCCCTGATGCCGGACTGGATGATGACCTTGGTGCATTCGTTGCAGGGAAAGAGCACCACGTAGATTCTGCAGCCGGTGAGGCTGGTCTGATTGGAGTTGAGCACAGCGTTAAGCTCAGCGTGACAGACGTAGGGATATTTTGTTTCCAGCAGCTCACCATCCCGCTTCCACGGGAGTACATCATCAGAGCATCCCCTCGGAAAGCCGTTATATCCTACACCGACGATTTTATTCTCTTCATTGGCCACACAGGCACCGACCTGAGTACTGGGATCTTTGCTGCGCCGCGAAGCGAGCAGGGCGGCGGCCATAAAATACTCGTCCCAGTTGAGATAATCTTTGCGTTTGTCTCCAGAAGTCATTCTATTTCTCTCAAATTAAGAGTTCAGGACACCCACCAGTCTTTCCAGGCTGTTTCAAGGTACCCTTTATTTTTTTAAGGTCGGTCGCACGTGTCTGCGCCGCTGGCGCCAGGTGTTGATACCGCAGGCGGTATTGATAAACTGGCGGATAGCATCCAGGTAAGGTTCCCCTCCTACATCGCAGAGAGGTTCTTTGTCTGGAGCGTGCCCCCCGGGAATAATAAAAAAGTGTTTTGTGCGTGCACCACTGTCTGCCTGCAGTCTCTCTGCTACCGGAGCTGGAGTGATTTCATCAAGCGCACCGTGGAAGATCATGGTGGCGCGGGTAATCTCTTCCATGGCGTCAAGGATGGTACGCTCGTACTCATCAGATGTAATTCCTTTAATATCACAAATCTTCTCAAGCCATACGGCATAATCGAGAACTGTACCCTCAAGAAAGATTCCCTTAAGTCCGGTTTTTATTTCCGTCATGGCGTGTACTGCCGGCAGAGTGGCGAC
Organism: Desulforhopalus vacuolatus; assembly: GCF_016918505.1. Lineage (GTDB taxonomy): Bacteria > Desulfobacterota > Desulfobulbia > Desulfobulbales > Desulfocapsaceae > Desulforhopalus > Desulforhopalus vacuolatus. The sequence goes on along the minus strand of NZ_JAFFPZ010000008.1, from coordinate 133,331 downwards.
TCCCTGGGCAAAAAGAAAAAGCTGGCCGCAGCCCTCTTTTTCAAGAAAATCTATCGCCGCCGAACATATTTCCACACCCTGCGCGGAAAATTCCGCAAGAGTCTCTCCAGAGGGGCGAACAATCAGTACGTTGAGTCCTTTCCCGACAAGACCGTCAACAAGCGACTGTGAATGCTGTGCGTCACCCTCCGGCGCCGGGAAGAGAAGAACGGAGGGTGCATCTTTTTCCGTCGGTCGCCACACTGCGGGAATTCCGTTAAGGGAGCAGGTCGCTTCTGCAGGTACATCGGGAGAACTCAGGGGGGTATCAACGGTCTGTACATCGTAAAATGAGGCTGGTATTTTCATGATGTTGTCCAGGGTGGATTGGGGAAGCAGAAGAAGGAACATCTTTCGTGCTGCTGACAACTGCAAATGATAAAAAAATTCCCCTGAGACATTAAAAACGTCTCAGGGGAATGTCAATTCATTGGATGGTGGGGTGAATGATGGGAATTGAACCCACGGCCTCCTGGGCCACAACCAGGTGCTCTAACCAACGTGAGCTACATCCACCACATGTTCCATCGGAAAAGAAGATTTTATATAGTCTTAAATCTAATAGTAAATTATTATCTACTATAGAAAATTATACGCTTCCATAGATCCTTAAAAATCTTCGATAAAACCGAAGTTTAAAAGATTCTCCACGTATGTACTCGATAGACTCTACCGAGCTACAATATCCATGGCTGCTGTAGTACAACAGTTTACATGAATTATAGGGATTGCAGGTTCCTTTTGCTTTCAGTTTTCATTGTACATGTTTTATTTATAAATACAACCGTTTAAGATAGTATTCTTTTAGTAAAAGTATCCTTATAGCGTTCTACTATATGCTACATTTTACTACATTACAAATGAATTTATACAGTACCTCTTCAAATACTGAAATGCAAGAATTTTTTTCTGTTTTACACGTCTCCCTGACAATATTTACATTTTTTTGCCTGTGCCTTGATAATCTCGGCGCAGTGGGGACATTCTTTTTTGAAGTTTTTCTTCAACACGGCAACGACTGCCAGTCCTGCGAAAGATTCCAGGGACGGATCGCGGAAGGGGTGATTACGAATGGGATCAATGCATTCAAGGTTGGCAATTTCAATGAGAATGTCACATGCCTGCTTGCGTTTATCTTTGGCCGCACCCTCATCAAGCAGGATTGCCAGCGGGGCTGTTATGTCTTTCTCTGCTGCGGCGGTATCCAGGCGGGCCATCATCTTTTTCTGTTCGATATATTGCTTGTTTTTGGAAAGGATTTTTTCCCGGTCGATAATACAGCCCGTGAAGGCACCGGCATTACCCACCATCATGTAGTTCTTCTCTGGACTGCCGGGAAGCTCCATATAACGGTATGAGGCATGATGTCCGTAAGCTTCCTCAATTTTATCCCAGCCATTTACGAAAACAGGGCACTCGTCGTTGAGACAGATAAAAAGAACTTCTGCCCCCCAGCCAAGACCATCGCCGACATGGATTGGAGGTGCTTCACATGCAGTAAGCTTCTGATTGCAATGCGGACAGATTTTCACTTCGTCAAGATAGCGGAGAATATTTGTCATGGTTTGAACTCCCTCAAAACTACAGAATTATAAAACAGGTGCCTCCGGTACTCTGCAACAGCTGCCAGCTATGCCTTGCGTATCCCCGGTCGGCTCAGTATCTCATCCACCGCCTTTGCCTCTGACATTCTCGCCTCAAGAAAGGCGGCAGGCATGACGGAACGGTTTTCTTCCATTACTTCACACAGTGCACTGATCTGTGAGTCTTCCGCCAAGTCCATCAGCTTGAGAATATTTTCAGCGAAACTGCGTACAATCTTTTTGCCTTCACCACCGGTAGCCATGATCTCTGCGTAGGTACGCGGATTCTGGTTATGGATGCGTGCCATTGCAAGAATACCATAGAGCGAGGTGAGGGTAGAATGACTGGCAATGTCTTTATAGTCAAGATTATGATCTTTAAACGTTTTGGCAAGGGCAACAGAGATAGTCGTGGGGAGTTTCTGTCCTACACCCATTAACAGATCGTGCTTGCGCGGGGTGTCCTGATAGATGTCGACCCCGTGTTTATAGAGAAAGGCTTCAATTTCATTACACAGTGCACCTGCCTTCGAAGTATGGACAACGGCAGCATGTTTATCCTTCATTGTCGCTGACTGTGGCCCCCAGAGGTTGTGAATAAACATGACCTCCACCCCTTCACCAGAAAAGGTCAGTGCTGCCTCTATGTTATGCTCAGATTCCCCGGCGAGGATAATCAGCGCCTGGCCGTCATGCAGCTTCGGCGCATACTGACGGATGGTCTCGGTGGTCACCGAGATTGGCACGCAGATCACCACCACATCTACCCGTGCAATCATCTCCACGGGGGTGATTGTGGTGGTGCGGCCGGTAAGCAGGGTACGGTATCCTTCACCTCGCAGACGTTCAGCAAACCAGTGGCTCATAGCTCCGGTGCCGATGAAGCCGATGGCTTTGATATTTTTCTCACGCATGTCCACCCGGGGAAAGGAACCGAGAATATTGAGCGAATTTTTCTCCTGGATGACAGCTTCTTCGATGGTGCGCAGCATTTCGGCAATGAGTGGCTCTTCCTTGTGCCCCTCGAATTCAAGATATATCTGCAGTTTTTGGGTTTTTACATCGTTTTCAGACTGCATGTCTATGATGTTGATACCTCGACAGGTAAATTCATTGAGGATATCTACCAGCAGGCCGACGCGGTCTTTCAGTGGAATGGTGATCACTGCCGTAGCATCGTAGCCGGTTTTTACTGCGGGATGACGGGCAACAACGGCGAAGCGGGTCCGGTTATGGGAAGCAAGTTCACGTTTTACAAGGGTAAGGGCGTGGCGCCGTCCGACTTCTTCGGTGTCGATAACCGCAAAGCCTTTGCTTTGACCACTGCCAGTCTGGTTGATGGTGCTGTCGATATCGTGAACCGCCATCTGGGTGGCGTCGGGATATACACTGTCGAGGAAATCCCGGCTCTGGCGAAGTACTGAGGCTCGACCGATAATGGTATGAATCTCGTCTCCCTGTTTGAAATCTGCCTGGAAAGAAAAGAGAGAGACGTGAATGGGCAGCACCACGTTATCCACCCAGTAAAGACCTTTGCTGGCGGCGATTTTACGGGAAGATGTGCGAATGGAGCCTTCACGGGTGTTATACACCGGGATGAGAGCGATATCACAGCAATTCTCAGTAAAGGAAGCGAAGACCTCCCCGATGTGGCCAAAGGTAAGTATTTTTGCGGCAGGGTTATACTGGCAGGCGGCCTGCCAGCTGTTGGAGCCTTCCGGGCCAAGGGTTGCAATGGTAAACATGATGTCTTGTTTTCTCTGTTTTCAAAGGTCTCCGGGAGGAAATTACCTCCCCTTAAAAATTGTGTAACATAGTGATTTAATCAAGAATATGCAACAAGGAAGCCATGAAAGTCAGGGGTGACAGAGAAAAGAGTATATAACACAAAGGCGGTGTGGAGATTATTTTCCACATCGCCTTTGTTCTGTGGGTGTATCTTAAATATCAAGATAAATATTCGCTTAAACCCCTTGCGCTTTTGCTTGTTTCACCGCCCGTTTGAAACCTTCTGCAGCGTTTATGATTGTCTCATCCGGCACGCAGAAGGCAATACGGATATGACCCGGCCCATAAAATCCGGTTCCCGGGACAGCGAGAATTTTCTCTTCAGCGAGGATTTTCACAAACGCAATATCATCCACAATCGGAGTTTTGGGGAAGACATAAAACGCTCCCTTTGGTTCGGTAAACTCAAAGCCAGCCTCACGCAGAACATCACATATCATCTTTTTGCGGCGGACATAGGGAGAGATGTCTGGTTTTACATCGATGAGTTCAGCCACTGCCCGCTGCATCATTGCAGGGGCGTTGACAAAGCCCAGAATGCGGTTGGCGAGAGTCAGGGCATTAATCAGTTCTTCTTTACTGCGAATCTTTGGATTTACGGCAAGAAAACCGATCCGCTCGCCGGGAAGGGAAAGATCTTTGGAGAAGGAAGAGAGAACAATACTGTTCCGCCAGGCTTTAAATACCGAACCAACCTCGGCATCGTCATAAACAATCGCACGGTAGGGTTCATCGGCAATGAGATAGATCGTTCTGGCGACTTCCTCAGAAACCCGTTCCAGCATTTCACCGAGAGCTGTCAGCTCTGCGCTTGAGTATATCTGTCCCGTAGGGTTGTTTGGGGAGTTGATGATGATTGCCCGGGTTTTACTGGTAATCGCATCCTCAATGGCCTGCAGATCAAGGCTGAAATCCTCCTTCATGTTTACTACTTTCGGCACGCCGCCGTGGTTCTCCACATAAAACCCATACTCAACAAAATAGGGGGCGAGCAGCAGAACCTCATCGCCGGGATTGAGCAGTGCCTTCATGGTAACGTTGATGGCACCTGCAGCTCCGACGGTCATAATCAGGTTGTCACCGGTAACAGGTACTCCCTGCTCACGGGTGAGTTTGTCGGCGATGGCGTCGCGTACCCAGGGGTATCCACCGTTCGGCATATAGGAGTGGACACCCGGGGTGGTGTCTGCGGCGATGCGTTGAATCACCTCGTTAAATTCTTCCGGCGGAGACAGATCAGGATTGCCGAGACTGAAATCAAAGACATTTTCCGCGCCGAATTTAGCCTTCATTTCGGCACCTTCTTCAAACATCCTGCGTACCCAGGACGATTTTTTGGCGTACTCTCTCATCTTTTCCGATACAGACATGGCAAACCTCTCGTGATAGTGTTGTGCTTCTGGTTATTACTTCAAGGTATCCTCAAAGATACCCGTTGCGTTCAAAATAATCGTGAGCAACATTTATCTCCTTCATCTTTTCCTCAGCCATTTTTTGAAACTCTTCGCCGAGGTTACGCACTTTGTCTGGATGATACTGCATACTCAGGGTGCGGTAAGCCTTCTTGATTTGATCCGCCGTGGCACCTTTGCTCAGGCCCAGAGTTGCATAATGTTTCGCCGCTTCATCTCCCGTCGAACCAGTTGAGTAACTTCTCTGCCCTCCGTAGCTGCTGCCTCCACTGCGGGTCCTGCTCTGCTGATGAAAGCGGTACTTGTTTTCAAGAGTTTGCTGATCTCGACTGAAGATCTGCAGAAGTTGCGCTATATGGCGGGCCACATTCAGCTCAGTTTCCGGAACACTGGTCTTGGTAAAGAGAATTTGATAGACGAGTTCCAGGAGGATGAAACGATGTTCGTAGGGAAATGTCTGGCGAAATTCAACACACAGTGTGTCAAGGGGCTGGTCACTGTTGGTGGCTTCCTTGATCAACTCCTTGACCCAGCTCATCTGTGTCTGGTTGTAGCGCAGATTGATCTGAAAAAAGTTGTGGATCGTCTGTACTTCCGCGCGGGTGATCTGGCCGTCAATCTTGGCAATGGTTATGAGGATGTTGACCAGCAGCCAGACAAAGCGGTTATGATTCTCTGTTTGTGACTGTTCATATTCAGAGACCCGCTTACGGATCAGCCAGGAGAAGAGCATGAAGCCGCCGATGCCAAGAACCCCCAGGGACATCACAAAGTAGAAAATAGTGCCAATAAAATTCATCAGGGCGGGGGCACCACCAGTAAGAAGGATTAAAATTGCGGCAATCAGCAGGCAGCCGCCGCAACCCGGAGGCTGTTGTTGTTGGTATCGCATTATATTCTCGTATTACGGTTCAGGGTTTTCAGTAGGAATTGTTTTCAAGCAGGGCGTCGGCAAACTCTTCGGGGACGAAGTCACGGAGATCTTCCATGCCTTCACCTATACCAATAAAACGGATGGGAATCTTCATCTCCCGGCAAATATTGATGACAATACCGCCTTTGGATGTCCCATCGAGTTTGGTCAGGGCAAGACCGGTAACATCTACTGCGGCATCAAACAGCTGTGCCTGGGAAATACCATTCTGGCCGGTAGTAGCATCAAGAACCAGCAGAGTCTCGTGAGGCGCTGCTGGCAGTTTTTTCTTCATCACTCGTTTTATCTTCTTCAACTCCTCCATGAGATTCTCTTTGGTATGCATGCGGCCGGCTGTGTCCACCAGCAGAACATCAATCTTCTGTGCGATGGCGGCGGAGACTGCATCAAAAACAACAGAGGACGGGTCGGCACCATCGTGGTGAGCGATAACCGGCACGCCGTTGCGTTCTCCCCAGATCTTAAGCTGAGATACAGCTGCTGCTCGGAAGGTATCGCCAGCGGCAAGCATTACACTCTGTCCGGAGGCAATAAATTTGTGGGCAATTTTGCCAATGGTGGTGGTTTTGCCCACCCCGTTAACGCCAATAACCATTATAACAAAAGGTCCTTTTTTAGGCATGACGAGGGCGCTGTCAGTTTCATTGCTGAGAATGTAAGCTTTGATCTGTTTCTTCAGCAGTTTCTTGAGCGCTTCCGGCTGGGTAATTTCTTTTCGGCTTACCTTGCGGCGAAGAATTTTCAGCAGTTCTTCTGTGGTGGCAACACCAACGTCAGCAGTGATGAGAATTTCTTCAAGGCTGTCCATCAGAGTGTTATCTATCTCTTTGCTGCCGAGAAAAAGAGCATCCATCTGATACGTGAGGGCTTCTTTCGTCTTGTCAAGGCGCTTTGAAAGACGGGAAAAAAAGGAGCTGTGGGGCTTTTGAGCGGGGGGGCTTTTTTCTTCTGCTTCCGGCACTTCTTCTACTTCAGGAATTTCTTCCATTGCAGAAACTTTTTCCGCTTCAGGGAAAGTGTCAGGCTCAGCGGGAACTTCAGGTGGAGCAGGTATTTTTGCCTCAACAGGAACGGGTGGTGCGAGATGTTTGTCCGGTTCAGCCGGTGTAATCGGAGCTGTAACCTTTATGGGGGCAACTTCTGACGGAGTTATTGCTGTCTCTACGGCAGTATTATCAACACTTTCCGGAGCGACCACTTTCTCCGTTTCAGTGGTTGTGTTCGTATTGCCTTTGAGCTTTTTTTTAAACCATTTGAGCATGTTTCACCTGAGAGTCTGCGGGGGAGGAAAATCCTTCGGTGGCTGTTCGCCTGCCGCCCCTTTTGAAAAAACATGAGAGAAAATAACAACCCTGTTGCAATTGTCGATAATAATCCTTGTAACAGGAAATACAAATTTTCCAGCCGTCGCGCAAGTGTGAATCCCGTCTGCAGGCGGATTCAACATTGCACGAGTGGCAGGCATGACATATAGTCTAGTCTGGTAAATTTGTACGTTCTCAAGAAGTTGTGGACGTATGTAATTTCAGTATGTTACGCATACAAAAAACAGCTTTCAATCACGTCCTGTGTCATAATCAACATACTGTATTTACACGTTTTTAAAATTTCGACTGAAGAAAATCGTAATAAAGACACGAAAAATAAATTTTTATGATTATATAACATACTGGTATCGTTATTATTTTTTATTTTCCATGGGTTTCTAAGGAGTTACGTCAGTTCAGCGTAAACTGCCTGGATATAAAGTAAAAGCGGCAGATGTCCCATTTTTCCATTCTGGAAAAATGGGACAGGCCATTTCATGCTTAACAGCTCAAGTATAAGGAGACAGTACAGTGGCAACTAAAAATGGAGGAATGACTCCAGAAGCTCAGCAGGCAAAGGCAGCGCAGCAGGAGCTGGCAATCAAAAAATCTCTTGGCAAGATTAAAAGAAAGATTCTCGTCATGTCCGGCAAGGGTGGTGTAGGAAAATCCACCGTTGCGGTCAACCTTGCTCTCGGCCTTGCCGAGAAGGGGTACCAGGTCGGACTGATGGACGTCGATATCCATGGTCCCGATGTCCTCCGCATGCTTGATATGAAAGGGAAACTTCAAGGTCCCGATTCTCCGAAAGATCTCGTTCCAACCTTGAAATTTAATGACAACCTGAGAGTTGTCTCCCTCGAATACATGATGCGTGACCGTGACGAGGCAATTATCTGGCGCGGACCGTTGAAGATTCAGGCTATCCGTCAGTTCATTTCCGACATGGACTGGGGTGATCTTGACTATCTTATTATTGATGCTCCTCCAGGTACCGGTGATGAACCTCTTACCGTTGCACAAACCATCCCCAACCTTACCGCTGTCGTCGTTACCACTCCGCAGAAAGTAGCACTTGCAGACGTACGTAAATCCATCAACTTCTGTAAAACAGTAGAAGTGGAAATTGCCGGTTTGATTGAGAATATGTCTGGTTTCATCTGCCCGCACTGTAACAAGACTGTTGATATTTTCAAATCTGGTGGCGGTGAAGAACTCGCCCGTGAAACCAATCTTGCCTTTCTCGGCAAAATTCCGCTGGATACCCGGGTTGTAACAGGTGGAGACGACGGGAAACCGTTCCTCATCTCCAACCAGGACGGACCGGCTGTTGAGGCCTTTGGCAAGGTCCTTGCCCAGGTTGAACTGCGTGTTCCGGCTGTGAAAATCCCTGAACCCATTCAGATGGCAAAACGCTGATCTCCACGGCCGGAAGGAATTCCCTTCCGGCCTTACTTTCAGGATAACTTTTATGATACTTGAACAACTGATTGTCGGAACCATGGATGTCTGCTGTTATGTGGTGGGGTGTGAAAAAACAGGAAAGGGCGCGGTTATTGATCCAGGTGGAGATGAAGATAAAATTCTCGCCAGCGTGAAAAAACATGGTCTGGACCTTGAATATATTCTCCTTACCCACGGTCACCCGGATCATGTCTGCGGTAACCGTAAACTCAAGGAGGCCACCGGGGCAAAGATTGTCATGCATACCGATGAAGCGGCCTTCCTGGCAAAACCTGGTATTGCCGAGTATTTTTCCATGCTTGGTCTGGAACCATCGCCCCCTGCGGATATTCTAATAAAAGAGGGGGATATCGTTTCTGTGGGTGAAGAAAAATTCAAAGTTATTCACACGCCTGGCCATACGCCGGGTGGTATCTGTCTTTATAATGCTCCCAATCTCTTCACCGGTGATACGCTTTTCGCCGGAGGTATTGGACGGACTGATTTCCCCGGTGGTTCCACGGAGCAGCTTCTCACTGCTATTCGCAGCAAACTGTTCGTTCTGCCCGCTGAAACGGTGGTCTGGCCGGGACACGGCTACGGCGGATGCCACTCCACCATCGGCATTGAAGCGAAGTCCAATCCATTTCTCTGAGTCTTGCGGGTAATCCATGCGTGAAATAGTTCTTGGCACAGCGGGGCATGTTGACCACGGCAAAACCAGTTTTGTACGCGCACTCACCGGCCAGGAAACGGATCGGCTGAAGGAGGAAAAAAAGCGTGGCATAACCATTGAACTGGGTTTCGCGTGGCTGGATCTGCCCTGCGGACACCGCATCGGTATTGTTGATGTGCCCGGCCACGAGAAATTTGTGAAAACGATGGTTTCCGGGGTCTCTGGAATTGATATCGTTGCTTTTATTATTGCTGCCGATGAGGGCATCATGCCGCAGACGGTGGAACACTTTGAGATCTGCCGGTTGATGGGTGTCCAGCAGGGAATTGTGGTTGTAACCAAGAAGGATATGGTTGATAGCGACTGGCTGGAGATGGTACAAGGCGAAATTGCGGAATTTTGTGAAGGGTCTTTCCTTGAAAATGCGCCGATGATCAACGTCTCATCGACTACTGGCGAAGGGCTTGAAGAAGTTCGCAATGAACTTGACCGGATGGTGCGGGATTTCGTATTTCAAGAAGTTTTTGGCCCCTTTCGTCTCCCTATAGATCGCTGTTTTGCCATGAAAGGTTTTGGCACGGTGGTTACCGGAACTTCTCTCTCCGGACGAATGAAGACTGGTGATTCCATGCGCCTTTTTCCCACTGAAAAAGAGGCGAGGGTACGCGGTATTCAGGTACATGGGGAGGCAGTGGAAGAGGTGGAGGCCGGGCATCGCACGGCGGTTAACCTGCAGGGAGTGGTTGCGAGTGATGTCTCCCGAGGCATGGTTCTTGCTCCCGCCGAGGCGCTGAAAGCAAGTTTTATGCTCGACACCAGGATGATTTATCTCAATTCTGCGGGAAAGCCCTTGTCGCATCGTGCCAGGGTTCGTGTAGATATTGGTTCTACCGAGGTTCTGGGACGGGTTTCTTTGCTTGACCGCAAAGAGCTTCAGCCCGGAGATGAAGCACCGGTGCAGCTGTTGCTTGAGGAGCAGGTCGCGGTCTGGCCGCAGGACCGCTTTGTCATCCGCAGTTATTCTCCGGTACTCACCATTGGTGGCGGGGAGGTGCTGGGAAATGTACCGCCGCGTAAGCGCAAGCGCCTTCACGACAGCGATCGGGAGGCAAACCAGCAGGCATACAACATTCTTGAGCAGGGCGGGCTCACCGACAAAATCCTTCTCCTCCTTGAAGAGAGCAGGGAACAGGGATTGACGGCAGGAGATATTGGCATACGTATCGGCCTCTTTGGAAATAACCTTAAAAAAGCTTTGCAGGATCCTGTTTCTACGAAGAAAATATCAGTTGTTGATTCCGCAGTCCAGCGTTATGTCGTGACCTCTGTGGCCGAAAGCGTAAAAACCATGATAGTGGAGGCCTTTACCGAGTGGCATAAAAAACATCCGCTGCTCCCCGGCATTGTACGTGAAGAGTTGCGCAGCAGTCTGCCGAGACCGGTAGAGCAGAAAGTATTTAATTACTGCCTCAACGAGCTGGTGAAAAATGGCGGGGTGGTACAGGAGGAATCGCTGCTCCGCCTTGCAGGCCACGAAGTCGCCTTAAAGGCAGACGAGAAGGCTCTTGAGAGAGAACTCGCGGAGTGGTTGCTGGAACGGGGACTGCAGACGCCGACTCTTAAAGAGATCATGGAGCATCTAAATGAGTATCCTGCGAAGCTGGTAAAAGAGGTCATGGATGTGCAGCTGCGGGACGGGCGAATTATTAAGATCAGCGAATCACTCTACTATGCAAAGGGAGTGATTGAACCGCTGATTGAAGAGCTGAAAAGGTATCTTGTTGAGCATGGCGAAATTGACGCTCAGGGGTTCAAGGAAATGACAGGCCTCTCGCGAAAATTTTCCATTCCGATACTCGAATACTTTGACCGGGTGAAGATCACCATGCGGATTGGAAATCAAAGATTCCTCCGAAAGCAATCCTGATAACTTCATTTTACAGTATGTTGGGTTTTTCTAAACAAAGGTACATAAACATCCACAGCAATTTGGTCCGTGTCTGAAGGGATAGCGGACCAACAGAAACGGAGGTACATCCTGTGAGGTTACAGGGAGAAGACTTCCTCCCCAGGTTGACCACTGAATTCAAGTAAGAAGTGCAACACGTTTACCAGTGAAGTTTTGTTCCTCTCTACCAGCCTGCTCTGGTTTTGCAAAAAAGACATCGAAAGAATGGCGTTTATTGATTTTGGCGTATTGCACTGCCCATGGCGCTGGTTAGCACCGAGATTCGATTCCAAGAATAAACCTGCACAATTTACTGGACAACATAAACAGAACTTCTTATACTTGTACAATAAACAAGTCAAGTAAGGAGGCTCAAATGAGAGTAGTAAATTTTAGTGAAGCAAGAAATAACCTGAAATCAATACTGGATCAAGTGACTGATGATGCTGATTACACTGTAATCACTCGTCGTGACGCCGAAGACGCTGTAGTAATGTCTCTCGATTCTTTCAACAGTATTTTGGAAACGTTTTACCTTCTAAAATCTCCCTCAAACGCCAGGCACCTTGAAAAGTCTATTGCTCAATATAAAAAGGGCAAAGCAACTGAGAGAGAAACGATAAATGAATAAAAAACTCGCCTGGACTGATGAAGCGTGGAAAGACTACATTTATTGGCAAACTCAAGATAGAAAAACACTCAAGCGAATGAACACGCTTTTGGAAGATATAAGACGGAACGATCCATTCAAGGGTATTGGAAAACCTGAACCTCTAAAAGAGACTCTCAGCGGTTTTTGGTCAAGAAGAATTGATGATACAAACCGCCTGGTCTATGCGGTTGATAAAGAATATATCACTGTCATATCCTGCCGATACCACTACTAAAGTGGTACCTTGAATATTCCGAGGGTAAATTTTTGACTGTAACGAAGAAGATTGAGAGGAAGACTGGCTGGTTAATGTTCCCTGTATTCTATCACCAGAATGATACGTGTTTCTCTGGTTACCTTATAAAAGGTATCAAGTTCCATGCCCGCCACTGCCACGATGCGCTCTGCACTGGTGATGATTGGCCAGCTGGTGCGCATAAAAGCGGGGATGGATTTTTCAGAGAAATAGCGTGCCACCTTTTTTGTTTTACCCGAACCGCAGGCAGTAAAACGATCTCCGGGCCTCATGGTGCGCAGACAGAGAGGAAAGGTCAGTTTGTCTGCATCAAGGTTCAGGGCTTCAGGCTCCAGACTGTCAAGATACTCGTGCTTGTCTCTGATATTTTCACGATGTTTGAGACGAAAATTGATAACGTTTTGCGTGCCGGGGATCTCAAAACGACCCGGTTGTGTCACCTCAATGCGATAGCCAGTCTCCGCGCCTGATTCTGCAGAACCGCGCTTCTGTCCCTTCGGCAGAGGGTAGTGAAAAAAGAGTTCGTCCCCGCTTCTGTTCACCCGCAGCCCCTTCTCCAGATGCAGTTCTCCCCCGGAAGTTTTTCTTCCCATCAATTTCAGTATTGCATCAATCTGTTCATAATCCGGTCGGGTTCCCATCTGCCAGCAGCATTGTTCAATCGTTCGCCGCTGCAATGCAGGATCTTCCTGGATAAAATGCCTGCAGGAGAGGGTGAGCCTCAACCTTTTCCCTTTTGTCATTGTTACGTTGCGTTTCCAACACTCTTTTGTTGCACTGTTCAGAAAATGATTATCTACATGAAGTATATCGATTAACTGTATGATCTGACGTCGAAGTGAAGGTGTATAATCTTTTTCAAGAGAGGGCAAAAGATTAAGGCGAATACGATTGCGCAGGAAACGGAGATCGGAATTGGAGGAGTCTTCCTTCCATTCAAGATGCTGCTTCTGCAGATACTTCTGCAGCTCTTTTTTGGAGATATCGAGCAGGGGACGAATGATATTTCCCTTTCTGTAGCGCATCCCCGTAAGGCCCTGCAGACCGCTTCCCCGCAGCAGGTGAATAAAGAACGTCTCAACCTGATCGTCCGAATTATGGGCAACAGCAATGGAGTCGCATCTGCAGGCAGTGCAGAATTCCTGCAGTTTACGGTAACGTAAAATACGGGCGGCATCCTCAAGAGAGCGATGCTCTTCTGCGGCAAAGGTCTTAACGGAGACGCTGACTGCGGTAAATGGTACGTTGAGGTACTGGCAGAAGGTCTGCAGCCAGGCAGTCTCCGTTTTTGCCTCTTCCGGGCGCAGGCCATGGTTCACATAAAGCGCATGGAGACGGTCTGATGAAACAAGAGCGGTGAGGAGGTGCAGCAGAGCAACGGAGTCTGAACCGCCGGAGATTCCAACAAGAATTCTCTCGCCGCTCTGGATGAGCGCCTCCTTGTGCACGGTGGCGCGAACGCGATCTATGAGTGTTGTGCGGGCGGGCTGTTTCAACGGATGTTCCAGTCAGCTGTCAAGCTGAGCGAGGAGGCGGGCATGGATGTTGTCAAAACCACCATTGGAGAGAATTGCAACAACATCTCCTTTCTTCAGCCTTTTTATAAGGTGATGAAGAATAGCGTCGGTGTCTGAAAAACTCAATGCATCGAGTCCTCGACGGCGCAGATCTGCGGCCAGCCTGCTTGACGAGAAGAGCTCTTCGGGGTCCAGTCCTTCAATGGGAAGTGGTTCGCGGAGAAGAATAAGATCTGCGGAATCGAACACGCTGGCGTAATATTTTTGAAAGATTGCCCGCCGGGAGGAGTTCGTTCGCGGTTCAAAAATTGTTATCAGTCGGCGACCGGGCCAGGCAGAGCGCAAAGCGGCCAGGGTTTCACGAACGGCAGTGGGGTGGTGGGCAAAATCATCAATTACAGTGACGCCGCCTTTTTCTCCCCGTACTTCCTGGCGACGTTTTACACCGGCAAAAGTGGAAAGACCGTTGCTGATCTCTTCCGGAGTAAGCCCAATACGGTTTAAGACAGCTGTTACCGCGAGGCTGTTGAGGCAATTATGCCTGCCAGCCATCTTCACTTTGAGCCGTGACCAGAGCTGGCCCTCGCGATACACCGCAAAGTCCGTGGTGCCATCCTGTGTCTTCATCTCTCCGAGAGCCCAGGAGAGCGTGCTGTTTTCTGTGTACAGTCCATATCCCTGCACCTCGCACTTCGCTTCAGCGGCAATTTCCGCCACATTGGGATCGTCAAGGTTGGCAACGAGCAGTCCTTTTTCGGGAATTAAGCGGACAAATTTGCGAAAGGATGCCTTAATTTCGTCGAGATTGTCGAAAATATCAGCATGGTCAAATTCAATGGATGTAATTATCGCAATTTCAGGACGATAATGGAGAAACTTAGATTCTTTATCAAAGAATGCCGTATCGTATTCGTCACCCTCTGCAACAAAGTATTTTCCTTTACCGAGTCTGAAATTGGCGTTGAATTCTTTGACGATTCCACCAATCATGAAAGTGGGGTCAAGTTCGGCACGAAAAAGGGTGCTGGCAAGCAGGGAACAGGTGGTTGTTTTACCATGGGTTCCGGCAACTACGAGCGAGGTGCGGCCGCGAATGAAGAAGTGGGCCAGGGCCTGCGGAAAAGAGAGGTAGGGCAGAGTGGTCTGCGAGAGGGCAATGGCCTCTGAATTTTTACGGGTAATTACATTTCCGACAATGACGAGATCTGGATGACTCTGGAGATTTTCCGCGCAATACCCCGACATGATCTCAATCCCGAGTCCGGAAAGAAAATCTGACATGGGCGGGTATATATGGCTGTCACTGCCCGTAATCACATAACCGGACGCCTGGAGCATGCCGGCAAGCGCGGCCATACCGGTGCCGCAGATACCCATGATGTGAATGCGCTTGATTGTGTCGGGAGCGTGGTTGAGTTGTGGATCAAGATCCATCATTGCTTCTCTCCGCGAATCGTCTCTTCAAGGCTGCGGTAAATATTTTTGAACGCGCTGTCGAATGTCGCAGGGTTTATCCGTCCGGTTTCAATAAATTTTACAGCGATTTCTTTGGCAACTTTAAGCAGAGTCTCCTCGCTGACTTTTCGTTGTTTTCTGTCGTTGTCTGTTACGTTTCCCATCATGTTTTCCTGAAAATAATTTCACCTCTGCCGCCGGAAGAAGGCCAGTTCTAAGAGCGGCAGAGGTGTGGTACGAAAATAACCTGTAAGCCATTTCCGCCCGATAAAAAAAGCACTGTTCATTATGCTTTCAACATCTTTCCATGGCAGGGACGGCTTTTTCTCAAGGGTACCCTGAACATTTAAGAACTCTCAGACCTGTTTGATCTCCTGCTGATTCTTTGTGGCAAGCTGCCCGCAGGCTGCAGATATATCCGAGCCTCGACTGCTGCGGATAAAAACCGTGTAATGGGCATCAAGCAGTATCTTTTGAAACTGTAAAACCTTTTCCCGTGGCGGGCTGCGGAACGGCAGTTCCGGGCAGGCGTTGAAACTCAGCAGGTTGATTTTACAGGGAATATCTCTCAGTTTTTTTGCCAGGAGAAGGGCGTCTGTCGGTGAATCATTAATACCTTCAAGCAGGGTGTATTCAAACATGATTCGCTTACGCTTCGGCAGGGGATAATTGCGGCATGCATCGAGCAGTTCTTCCACCGGCCAGCGGCGGTTGACAGGCATCAGTTCACTGCGCACGCTATTTTTTACAGAGTGCAAAGAAACCGCTAAATTGCATGAAGTATTTTCTCCAAGCTCCGGTAGTTTTGGAACAATACCACATGTTGAAACGGTGAGCTTGCGGGTGGTAAGACTCATCCCTTTCTGGTTTGTCATTATGGAGAGGGCGTCAAGAACATTCTCCAGATTGTTCAGCGGTTCTCCCATACCCATAAAAACAACATTGGTCACCCGGTTCGATCCAATGAGTGTTTCCGGTGGCTGCTCCGCAAGATAATCGCGTGCGGCGACAACCTGATTTACAATCTCCGCTGTTGTCAGGTTGCGAATAAAACCCATGGTACCGGTGAGGCAGAAGGTGCAGCCCATGGCGCAGCCAATCTGTGAGGAGATACAGAGTGTATTGCGATCGGGTTCGGGTATCAAAACCGCTTCAATCATCTGCCCGTCGAAGAGGTGAAAACCGAATTTCACACAACCGTCTGAGGCCTTCTCCAGCAGCGGGTTGCTAAACTGTGAAATATACGCCTTTTCAGCAAGAATAGCGCGAAACTCTTTGGCGAGATCAGTCATCTGAGAAAAGTCCGTAATGCCAGGGCGATAAAGCCATGCCATGATCTGGCGGCCACGGAAAGCCGGCTGATGGAGACTTTCCGCAAAAGCGACAAGTTGCTCCTCGGTGAGGTTACGCAGGTCTGTCTTGTTGTTTTCTGATGAATTTATCATGCGGGATTCTTTTGTGCAAAATCGGTCATAAATTGAGCAAGCCGTTCAACGCCTTCCTTTGGAAAAGCGTTGTAGATGGAGGCACGGCAACCACCGGCATCCCGGTGGCCTTTCAGTCCACTCATTCCGGCTGCCAGTGCCTCAGCAACAAATTTACTTTCCAGTTCAGGGGTTGCCAGGTTGAAAGAGACATTCATCAGACTGCGTGACTCTCTTTCCGCGTAGCCACGGTAATAATCCCCCGAGTCAAGCACTTCATAAAGCAAGGCTGCCTTCTCCATATTTCGCTGCTGTACAGCCTCAAGCCCGCCACTCTTCTTCAGCAGCTTCAAGACCTCACCGGCAACAAAGATATTGACCACCGGCGGCGTATTGAACATTGACCCTTTGTCTGCATGGGTTTTATAGCGCAGCATGGTTGGAACCGACAGCGGTGCCCGCTCAAGAAGATCTTCGCGGATAATGACAATGGTAACACCCGCCGGACCGAGATTTTTTTGAGCTCCGGCAAAAATAAGTCCATAGCGGTTTACATCCACGGGACGAGAGAGAAAATCCGAACTCATGTCGCAGACCAGCATGGTTTCAGTCTGCGGAATGTAACTGTATTCGCTGCCGTAGATGGTATTGTTTGAGGTATAATAGAGGTATTCTGAGCCTTCAGACACCGTAAACTCATCGGGGCGCGGTACTCGATGAAACCCCTCGGCACTGCCGTCAAAGCCAACAGCTACTTCGCCGAAAAGCCTTGCCTCGGCAATGGCTTTTTTCGACCAGACACCTGTATTGAGGTAGGTCGCTTTTTTTCCTTTATCGAGCAGCAGATTCATTGGCACCATGAAAAACTGGCTGGAACCACCACCCTGAAGAAAGAGAACTTTATAATTATCCGCAATTCCAAGCAGTGTCCGCAGATTGGCTTCCACCTCAAGAATATAGGCTGAAAACTCCTGGGAACGGTGACTTATCTCCATGATGCCAATACCGGTTCCGGCAAAATCAAACAGCGCGTCGCGGGCTTTTTCCAAAGCTTCGACGGGCAGGGTGGAGGGCCCTGCACTAAAATTAAAGGTTCGTTCTTTCATGAATTATCTCCGGTGAGAAAGGTTGGGCTGAATGTCCAATTTTATTTTACTGCCTGTCAAAACCACGTTGCCGAAGAGCTTCATAGAGAACAATTCCGGCGGATACGGCAAGATTCAGGCTGCGGATGTGAGGATTGCTCATTGGCAGAGTACAACATCGGTCACGGTGGCCCTGAAGTATCTCTTTTGGGAGTCCCTTCGTCTCCTTTCCGAAGACAAGATATGCTCCGGAAGGATATTCTACCTCACTGTAAATTTGTGCAGTTTTCGTGGTAAAAAAGTAGAGAAGATTTTCCTCGGTGGCAGTAAGAAACTGCGCAAAACTGTCCCAGTAGACAATGTTGACAAATTTCCAGTAATCAAGTCCGGCGCGCTTGAGATGTTTATCATCGGTGGAAAAACCGAGAGGGCGCACAAGGTGCAGAACAGTGTCTGTTGCTCCGCAGAGGCGGGCAATAGTGCCGGTGTTGGGAGGAATCTCAGGTTCAACAAGCACTATATTAAAAGGTTTGACTTTTTGCATCTATCCTGCATAATGATAAGAGTTTTCAGGATTATCCTGTATTGTTGTTTTCAACTGTTGGGGACATCAAAGAATCAGTCTTTCGCTCAAATGCAGGCTGTTTCAAGGTCCTCTGATGTGAATCTTTCCCGCTTCCGGGAATCCCGCTGTTTTCCGCCATGGAATGTACCCCGTCCCCTCAAGGAATACAAGAAAAGCCCGAAAGTGAAACGGGCTCAATTCCCGATGAAAAACTCTTTTGGGAAAAAGAAAATCACTGGCTGGTGTTGATGCTGCTTTGTTTTGCTCTCCTTTTTATTGGCTGGTTTCGGCTCTCTGACAGTTTCGACAACCCGCAAAAAATTATTATTGACGACTCCTTGAGGAAGAACAGGGCGATTAATATAATTCTCTTTGGCAAAATCTCCATAAACTCCGCTACAGAAGAGGAGTTGTGTCTGGTGAAGGGGGTTGGGGAGAAAAGAGCACGGGCAATCCTCGCCTGGCGAAGGAAACACGGCAGAATAGACGGGCCGCAGTTTCTCTCTGAGATTAAGGGGATTGGGCCTGTCGGTGCGAAAAATATTGCTGAAAAATTCCGTTTTGATTGAGGTGTAATGAAAGAGATTGTAGAAGGACCTGTATTGGTAATTGCTGGCCCAACCGCTATTGGGAAAACGGCGCTCTCGTTTGAAGTGGCATCGCGTTTTGACTGCGAAATCATCAGCCTTGATTCCATGCAGGTCTATCGCGGCATGGATATTGGAACAGCCAAAGCGACCGATGAGGAGAGGGCGAAGGTTCCCCATCATCTTATTGATGTTTGTACCCCTGATGAACAGTACGATGCAGCCCGTTTTGCCGCTGATGGCCTGCGTCTTGTTCGGGAAATTCATGAGCGGGGCAGGCTCCCCTTTATTACCGGCGGTTCTGGGTTGTACCTCAAGGCACTCATAGAGGGGCTCTTTAACGATGCTCCGATTGATATTAAACTGCGCGGAGTCTTGCGCAGGAGGCTGGAAGAAGAAGGGCGTGAAAAACTCTACGAAGAGTTGCAACAGTATGATCCTGAGACGGCACAGCGGGTACACATCAGGGATACCCAGCGGTTGCTGCGTGGGCTGGAAATCTATCTGGTCAGTGGAATACCCTGGTCAGAGTACCTGCGTCGACAACAGGAACGACGCCGTAAAGAAGGGAATGATTTCCGTCGTCTGCTGCAGATCGGCCTCACCTGCGATCGAGAAAAACTGTATAAAAGAATTAATCAACGTTGCAGAATGATGCTTCAGGGCGGGCTTGAGCAGGAGGTTCGCAGTCTGAGGGAAAAGGGCTGTGGACCAGAACTTAAATCCATGCAGAGCATTGGCTATCGGCAGATGAATGCATTTCTTGATGGAAAATATGATTACGCAGAAATGGAGAGACTGCTTGCACGCGACACTCGGCGCTATGCCAAGCGGCAATATACCTGGTTTCATCAGGTTGATGGTCTGCAGTGGTTTGATGTTGCCATAGACAGGCAGCAAATTCTCAAGACGATTGCACTCTGGCTGGAGAAATGACAGATGGTGAAAAAAGAAATACCCGGATTTATTCTTCAGCTGCTGGCTCAGCGTGGAATAGAAGACTATACTGATATTGAGAAATTTCTTTTCCCGAAACTCGCATCGCTGCCGAAACCAGACTCCATGCTTAACCTGCGGGAAGCAGCACAAGTGGTCCGTTATTTCGTGGAAAAAGAGCTGCAGATTATTATCTGGGGAGACTATGACGTAGATGGAACAACCGCCACTGCGTTACTGGTAAATTTCTTTCGAGAGCTCGGCGTTGATATAAAATGGCACATCCCAAATCGTCTGACCGATGGCTATGGCTTGAATATCCGCTGGTTTGAAGAAAATATATCATCCTTCAGTTCGAAGCGGTTTCTGTTGATTACGGTAGATAACGGAATCTCAAGCCGTGAGGTGGTTACGCTCATTCAGAAACTCGGCGGGGTGGTTGTCGTAACAGATCATCATGCTCTTCCCGAGAGTGGCATTCCGGATTGTATCGTGGTGAACCCGGAGCAGGAGAAATGTGGTTTTCACAGCGACAAAATGGCCGGAGTGGGAATTGCATTTTACCTTGCAGCTGCCATTCGTAACGAATTTTCAAAGAGAAATGATATAAATATGAAGTCATTTCTCCCTTTTGTAGCCCTTGGGACTGTTGCGGATATGGTTGAGTTGACTTCTACCAATCGTATTCTTGTGCGGGCTGGTTTTGAAGAGTTGCATAACCCACGGTTTACCGGCCTTATAGCACTTCTTGAAGAGTCGGAAATTTTTAGTGGCGAGGTAACCTCTGAGGATATTGGCTTCAGCATCGGGCCAAAGATAAATGCGGCAGGGCGGCTCGGAAACAGTCAACTGGTTGTTGAAATTTTGACCTCTGAGAATCCAAAAATCGCCAAAAAAAAGAGCGCCGAGTTGCAGGAACTGAATCTGAGAAGGAAAGAACTCTGTGTCGATGATTTTGCTCTCGCCGAGAGCATGGTCTCTGGATACGAGGTCGCAGAACAAAAAGTCTGTGTCGTTGCAGGAAAATTTCATCCCGGGGTCGCGGGGATTGTAGCGTCGAAACTGGTGGAATTATTTGGTGTCCCGGCAATCGTTCTGGCCGAAACGGTTGACTCCGATAGATGTTTAACTCTGCGGGGTTCCGGTAGATCTGTGGAAGGAATCAATCTGCATGAAATGCTGCAGCAGTGCTCTGATGTAATTATAAAATTTGGCGGGCACGCCATGGCTGCGGGATTGAGTATTGAGCCACAAAATCTGGATAAATTCACTCAGATGCTGGGCAAGGCTATCCGCGAGGAAAGTGCCCGGGATGGGCAGAAACCTGTACGGAAGAAGAGTTTCGATGTTGCCTGCAGTATTGATGAAGCAATGAATCCGGTATCAATTCAATATCTTATGCTGATGGAGCCATTTGGCCAGGGAAATCCGGCACCGAAGTTTTATGATAAGAACTCTATTGTCATCCAGTCAAGAAATGTCGGCGTGGATCAACGGCATCTCAGTCTGATGTTTCGCGGTCAGTATTCGCAATACAAGGGGATCGGTTTCGGGCTTGGCGAACAACTAAACGATGTGCAGGCAGAGTCTCAGCGGAGTCTTGTTTATTCGCTGACACGCAATCGATATCGCGGGACGGAGAGCTGGCAGATTCGTGTTCATTCTCTATGATCATGAGAGTGAGAGCAAAAAGGCCAAAAAGCAAAAAGGCGTCTGGTTAAAAAGGCGTCTGGTTGAAGGGTGGCCAACAAAGGAGTCGAGACCCAGAGAATATCTCAGGCTTGGAATCCTTTATTATAAAATTATACATAATATACATTATGCGACATAACTTCTATAATGTGTTTCTGGTGTGTAAATTGCAAAGCTTTGGTATTCGCCCTCTCTTGATGGGTTTTTAGAGTCCTTCAAACTTTAATAATTATCTCGATAATGGTATAAAGATCCAATTTCGTCATTCTCAGAGCAATATCTTCATACCTCAAAATTTTGTTAATTTTTTTATCTCAACTATACTTCTTCCTTGAAATCGTAATATCGGAGCTGCCATGACCCAAAATCGTGAAATTTACCAGGAACCGCTTGTCAGCCGTTACACCAGTCCAGAAATGCAATTTCTTTTTTCAGAACGCAATAAATTCACTTTATGGAGAAAATGCTGGCTCGCTCTCGCCGAGGCACAATATGAACTGGGGCTCACTGATATCATCACTTCAGAGATGCTTGATCAAATGCGGGCCAACGTGGGAAATATCGATTTTGAGATTGCCGCTGCTCAGGAGAAAAAAATTCGCCACGATGTTATGGCCCACGTTTATGAGTTTGGACTGAAATGTCCTAAAGCTGCCGGCATTATCCATCTTGGAGCGACCTCGCAGTTTGTAGTTTGCAATACGGATTTGATTATTCAAAAAAAGGCCATGGAAATGGTGCGCAGCGCCCTTCTCAATGCCATTCAGAATCTCGCCGGATTCTGCGACAAATATAAAGGTCTGCCCACCCTCGGTTATACTCATTATCAGCCTGCCCAGCCAACTACGGTCGGCAAACGAAACACGCTCTATCTACAGGATCTTGTGATGGATCTTGACTCTATTGACTTCTATTTAAGTCAGCAGAAAGCACGCGGCGCAAAAGGTACCGTCGGTACACAGGCAACCTTTCTTGAGCTTTTTAAGGGTGATCATAAAAAAGTACGTGAACTCGACCTGCTGGTTGCGAAAAAACTTGGTTTTTCCAAGGTCTTCAGTGTCACCGGCCAGACCTACACCCGCAAACTCGACATGAAACTCGCGGAGACCCTTTCCGGGATAGGTGCAACCACTCATAAATTTGCCGTTGACCTTCGCCTTCTCTCCAATCTTAAGGTACAGGAGGAACCCTTTGAGAAAAACCAGACTGGTTCCTCAGCGATGGCTTATAAGCGAAACCCCATGCGCAGTGAACGCCTCTGTGGACTTGCCCGCAAGCTGATGAACCTGTCGGTTGATTTTGCCGGGACCTACAGTAATCAGTGGTTTGAGCGTACCCTTGACGACTCCGCCATTCGTCGGATGGATATTCCACAAGCCTTTCTTCTTACAGATGCAATATTGAGAATCTTCAATAACGTTTCTTCCGATATGGTTGTTTTCCCGAAACAAATTGAACGTTACCTGTTGCAGGAACTCCCTTTCATGTCCACTGAAAAGATCCTCATGATGGCTGTCGAAAAAGGAAAAAGTCGCCAGGAGATGCATGAAGTTGTGAAAGAACACTCCCTTGCCGCAGGCCGTAACATTAAGGAAAATGGTGCTGGTAACGACCTTATTGAGCGCATGGCTGCTGATCCTCGTATTCCTTTCACCCAGGAAGAAATGGATGCAATGATCTCTGACTATACGCAGTTTACCGGTCGGGCAGAGGCGCAGACCACAGAATATCTTGAAGAGGTAGTGCACCCTCTTCTCTCCGCTAATAAAAACAGGATGGCCGCCGTTGACAGTGTCCTCAATGTCTGATTTTATGACTCCCGCTCTTGCCCCGGAGCTGTGCAATTCTTACTTTCGTATAGCTCCGGGACGTTTTCACTCTCTGAAGTTCATCCTTGAAGGTTACGATAACCTTGCTGTTCTCTCCAGTACAGGTGTCCCGGGAACAGTGCGTCTGAAATACGCCCGGGAATCTGCCAACGAACTTTTTCCCCTTCTTGCCAGCATTGCCGCTGACCTGCGCCAAGCCCCTATACAACTATAAATTATGGAACAACAGCTCTTTTATATTAAGACCTTTGGCTGTCAGATGAACGAACGTGATTCGGAAATCATGGCACAACTTCTCGGTGAGGCCGGATACGTTGAATCGGCGGAAATGGATACCGCTGATCTGGTTATTATCAATACCTGCTCCATTCGTGCAAAAGCGGAACAAAAGGTCATGAGCCTTCTGGGACATCTGCGTGGAAATCTGAAGAAAAAGCCGAAGCTGAAAACAGTGGTCGCCGGTTGTGTCGCCCAGCAGGAGGGATCCGAGATACTTCGCCGCATGCCCTTTGTCTCCCTGATTATCGGTACCCAGAATATATATAACATCGTCCCTGCCCTGCAGTGTGCAGCGGAGGGAGGTCAGAAGGTGGTCACCTCCCTGGTTGATGTCTATGATATCCCGAGATTTCTTCCATCTATGGATCTCCCACCCTCTGCAGTACCCTTCCGAAAATTTATTACCATCATGCAGGGATGTAACAACTTCTGCACCTACTGCGTGGTTCCTTATACCCGTGGTCGGGAGGTCAGCCGGTTGGCTGTAGATATTGTTGATGAAGCACGGGTACTGGTTGAGGGAGGAGTAAAAGAGATCACCCTGCTGGGACAAAACGTCAATTCCTACGGCAATACCAACAGCGTAGCTCC
Source organism: Desulforhopalus vacuolatus (assembly GCF_016918505.1). Lineage (GTDB taxonomy): Bacteria > Desulfobacterota > Desulfobulbia > Desulfobulbales > Desulfocapsaceae > Desulforhopalus > Desulforhopalus vacuolatus. Next base: position 109,333 of record NZ_JAFFPZ010000008.1, on the reverse strand, counting down.
GGGGCGTGGCAAAGGGGAATATGGTTTTAGTGAACTTCTGCGCGAGGTTGCCGCGCTGCAGGAGCGCGGTCTGAAACGCCTTCGTTTTACCACCTCCAACCCCAAAGATCTTACCGACGAGTTGATTGATTGTTTTGGTTCCCTTGATATCCTTTGCCCGCAACTCCATCTGCCAGTTCAGGCTGGTTCGGATGCAGTTCTGAAGCGGATGAACCGCAGATACACTATCTCCTCCTATCTTGGACTTGTCGACAAACTGCATAAGGTATTACCTTCAATAGCGCTTACTACTGATGTTATTGTCGGTTTTCCCGGTGAGACGGAGGAGGATTTTGAGGGAACGATGAAGTTGCTCAATGATGTGCGTTATCACGGTTCTTTCTCCTTCAAATATTCATCCCGCCCGGGGACGCGGGCCGCTGATTTCAGCGATGCCGTACCCGAGGATGTGAAGAGTGAACGTCTTCACCGTTTTCAGAAACGGCAGGACGAAATAAGTCTGGAGCGCAATAAAGAGTATATCGGCCGCGAACTGGAGATTATGCTCGAACCGGCGGATGATGGTGGGTTGCTCATGCGCGGTCGCACCGGAAGCAATCTTATTGTTCATCTGAAAGAAGGAGTAAAGGCTGTGCCCGGGGATCTGTGCATGGTGAAAATCACCTATGCAGGTCAACACTCTCTTCAGGGGAAAACTGTTTAAGGAAAGAGAAATGCAGACAAAAAACGTCGATGTCGCAGTAATTGGTGGTGGGACCGCCGGGCTCAATGCCCGCCGCTCTGCCCTTGCATATACGGATTCCGTTGTTCTTATTGAGGGAGGAATCTGGGGAACAACCTGCGCAAGGGTTGGATGCATGCCGTCTAAACTTCTCATTGCCGCAGCCGAGAGTGTGCATGCAATTGAGCGTGCCCCCGGTTTCGGGGTTCATACAGAGAACGCCCCCTGTATCAAGGGTGATGAAGTTATGGGACGGGTTCTTGCCGAACGAGACCGCTTTGTTGGCTTTGTGCTTGAGGGAGTGGACAACATCCCGCCGGAACAGAAGATTATCGGCAATGCCCGGTTTCTTGATAACCACACCCTCGATATTGGAGAGCCTGGAGAGCTGCGTATCAAGGCGAAACGGATTGTTATCGCCACCGGTTCACATACAGTGATTCCTGCCAGTCTTGCGAAATTCAGCACAGCCATCATCACCAACGATGATCTCTTTTCCATGAAAGAGTTACCGCAGTCAGTGGCGGTTTTCGGTTCTGGAGTTATCGGATTGGAGCTTACCCAGGCATTGCACCGTCTTGGAGTTGATGTGCGACTCTTTGGCCGCAGTGGTCGGATTCGCCCGATCACCGATCCCAAATTGCGTGATTACACTGAAGAGGCTTTGAACGAAGAATATTATGTCGCGCCCAAAGATCCGGTGACTTCGATGGAAGAGGATGGAGACAGGGTAAAGATCACCTACACCGATCGTAAGGGAAAGGAAGCCGTCTTTCACGCGCAATACCTTTTTGCTGCCACCGGCCGCCGTCCCAGTGTAGAGAATCTTGGTCTGGAGAATACTGACCTTGAGCTTGACAGTCACGGTATTCCCACTGTTGCTGACCGCAATACGATGCAGACCAGTGTCCCGACCATTTTTATCGCCGGAGATGCCAGCAATCAGTCTGCCATTCTCCATGAGGCAACAGATCAGGGACGTATTGCCGGTGCAAATGCGGGGAGTTATCCTGAAATAAATCACGGTCTGCGGCGGAGTAATTTATCAATTGTCTTCAGCGACCCGCAGATTGCCATGATTGGTGACAGTTATGGGCATTTGCAGAAAGAATATGGGAAGAATGGTTTTTCCGTTGGAGAGGTCTCTTTCACCGGCCAGGGACGTGCCAGAACGATGCTGCGCAATAAGGGAATGCTGCGGGTGTATGGAGACAGGAAGAGTAGTCGTTTTCTCGGTGCCGAAATGTTTGGCCCGGATGCCGAGCATCTTGGACACCTTCTCGCATGGGCACATCAGATGGAATTGACAGTTGAGAAAATGCTGGAGATGCCCTTCTATCACCCAACCGTTGAAGAGGGAGTGCGTACTGCTCTGCAGGATCTTCAGAAAAAAATGAAAAAAGACAAAGACAAAGAGGAAGACAGGAGACAGGAAAAAGCAGGGTAACAAAACCCGATGATATCCGCGATGCTATCCTTTGTGGTATGAAACGCCTGTTGTACTGGAGAGATTTTTGTAGAGACGCCAAAATTGGGCGTCTCTACAAAGACCTTTTGCTCTTCCCTTTTTCCATCCTTCCCGTTTTTATTCACTGTTCTCCTTTTCCTTCCCCAGTCCCGGCAGAGGAGGCTCTTTTTTCGGTTCAGCATTGCTGCTCAGATCGGAAAGTGGTGAAACCCTGCGAACGCTGCGCGGTGAGACCCTCTTGCCTCTGGCTGTAGCGTTTTTCACCAGATGGCTGTCGAAATCAATCTCAAGGCTGTTGCTGCGTGCGCGGGAGGAAGGCATGAGATTGACTTTGGCATACTGCCCTTTACCAAAACTCAACAGCAGAATTCTTGAGCGTTTATGCTCAGGGAACAAACGATACTCTTTATCCAGGATAAAACTTGGTGTCTTTAATCGTTTAACATAGGCAATATTTTCTGCGCCATCACGGTAAATTACATTGAAGATTTGATCCCGTTTCACGATTCCAACCCACTCTAATTCTTTACCGACATAAATTTTTTCTGTCACTGAGACAAACTTATAGAGACCATTGGAAAAGATGAGAAAGAGTTTGTCATACTCAGAACACATCAGAGACATATTATCCTGCCCCTCTTCCGGTTTCACCAGAGTGCCGACAAAGCCGGATTCGCGGTTGTAAACCACGTTAAGGTTGGCAATTGCCGCCCTTCTCAAATTGACCTCTGTGAAACTGGTCAGTTCGGTCTGTCTTGGAAACTGATCACCATATTTTTCCAGTAATTTCTCAAGGAAATTGATGGTATACCCAGTCATATCCTTGAGATCAGACGTAATTACTTTGATTGCACTGCGGATATCCCTGATTTCCTTCGCCTGCTTATTAATGTCATAACGGGAAATACGCTTGATGCGTATCTCCAGCAGCCGATTGACGTCGTCATCGGTTATTTCTCGACCAACCTCTTTATGAAAGGCCTTCAGGCCTTCATAAACTGTTGCCACGATGGCCGCCGGAGTAACCTCTTCCTCAATCCGCTGATAGATACGTTCTTCAATGAAAATTTGTTCGAGGAGACGGGCATGCAGCTTGTCTTCAAGGTGGGCAAGTTCGAAATTGAGCTCTTTCTCAAGATCATGGCAAAGTTTGAGAGCGTTGTGCTTCACGACTGCAGTGACGGTGCTTATCTGAGGATCATTCCCATTGATAAGGGTGAGATTTGGTGTAATGGATACTTCACAGTCCGTGAAAGCGTAGAGCCCCTTGATGGTTTCGCTGGCATAGACTCCACGGGCAACCTTGATCTCAATCTCCACATGTTCAGCGGTATAGTCATTGATGGAGACAATTTTTATCTTGCCCTGCTTTGCCGCCTTCTCTATGGAATCGGTGAGTTTCTGGGTGGTTTGACCGTAAGGAATATCTTTGATGATGATTGTCTTCTCGTTCTCCTCCACAATACGTGCCCGGCAGCGTATTTTACCGTTACCGTCCTCGTACCCGGAGGCATCAAGCAGTCCCCCCTGTTGGAAATCCGGGTAGAGCTGAAACTCCTCTCCCCGCAGGACAGCCTGCTCTGCCTTGAGCAGTTCACAGAAGTTGTGAGGCAAAATTTTTGTTGCCATGCCAACGGCAATCCCTTCTGCTCCGAGCAGGAGCAGAAGGGGTAATTTGGCCGGCAGCGTGACCGGCTCCTGCATGCGGCCGTCGTAGGAGTCGATATACTCCGTAAGCTCTTTATTGAAAAGGGTCTCTCTGGCAAGGGCTGAGAGACGGCACTCAATATAGCGTGCGGCTGAAGCTCCGTCGCCGGTAAAGATGTTACCGAAGTTTCCCTGGCGGTCAACGAGATACCCTTTATTGGAGATGTTAACCAGGGCTTCATAGATGGAGGCGTCGCCGTGGGGATGCAGTTTCATCGTCTCGCCGACAACATTGGCCACTTTGTTAAATCGGCCGTCATCCATATTGGCAAGGGTCTGCAGAATCCGCCGCTGTACCGGTTTCAAGCCGTCATCAATGGTGGGAATGGCACGGTCACGGATGTTGTAGGTCGCGTATTCAATAAAGTTATGATCGAAAAAGGCGCGAAGTTTACTCTGTTTTTCAGGCATCTTTAATTTGTTTCTGTGGAAAATTGTGAATCTGAATGCGAAGGTTTTCGGCGCAGTTGATCATAGAGTTTGTTCCCCGCGAACAGTATTTCAGTAAAAAGCAGTACGACAGATGGCAGGAGCAGGCTGTCAATCAGGATTACCCTGCAGGAAACATCCCCCCTTTCACTCACGCGCCCACTGCTTCCTCGACAGGTAAAAGATTATCCATGATGTAATCTCTGCGCTGAGGTGTGTTTTTTCCCATATAAAATGAGAGTACTTTGTTGATCTCACTCAGCGAATCAAGAATGATAGGAGTAAGGCGGATATTATCCCCGATGAATTGTTTAAACTCTTTTGGAGATATCTCACCCAACCCCTTGAATCGGGTTATTTCTACCTTGATCTCTTTTTTGCCCTGCAGCTCTCTGATCGCCCTCTCCTTCTCTTTGTCGGAATAGCAGTAAATGGTCTTCTTCTTGTTACGTACTCTGAAAATTGGTGTCTCCAGCACATAGATAAACCCTTCTCGGACCATCGGCTCAAAGTACTGCAGAAAAAAGGTGAGCAGCAACATGCGGATATGCAGTCCGTCCACATCGGCATCTGTGGCGAAGATAACCTTGTCATAACGCAAATTGTTAATGTTGTCCTCGATGTTAAGGGCTCGCATCAGGGCGTACATTTCCTCGTTTTTATAGAGTGTCGCGATATTTTGTCCAAAAACGTTCTTCGGTTTTCCCTTTAGAGAGAAGACTGCCTGACGAAGTGGATCCCGTGAGGAGACAATGGAGCCAGCGGCAGAAAGTCCTTCAGTGATGAAAACCATATTCTCCTGATCTTCTTTTGACGGTTTCCCGGCGGCGGGATGGTACTTGCAGTCCTTCAGCTGGTGGATCTTCAGAGCAACCTTCTTTGCGTTGGCCCTCGCCTCACTGCGCACGCTCTGCAACTCCTTGCGTACCCTCTCATTGTGGTTAATTTTGTCGATCAGCTTTTGCGCCGCTTCAGTATCTTTATAGAGCGCTTTGGAGACGGCCTCTTTCACGGTATTGACAATCCATACCCGGATGTCAGTATTTCCCAGCTTGTTCTTGGTCTGCGACTCAAACACTGGTTCCATGATTTTCACGGCGAGGGTGCCGACGATCCCGTCGCGCACATCAGTGTTGATAAATTTCTTGCCGGAATATTCATTAATCCCCTTGAGAATTCCCTCTTTAAAGGCAGACAGATGGGTTCCACCTTCACTGGTGTAGGTCCCATTGACGAAGCTGTAGTAGGTTTCGCCAAAGTTGTCCGCATGGGAAAAGGCAAATTCAAGGATATCTGTTTTCAGGGATATGGGCGGATAGAGTTCGCCGCCGTCCAGTTCCTTTTCGAGCAGATCGAGTAACCCCCTGGTCGAGTAGTAGAGGTTGTTGCCGAAATAGAGCTTGAGTCCGGCGTTGAGCCAGGCATAACGCCACAGCCGTTTCTCAATAAAATCAGGATTGAAGCTGTATTTGGGAAAGAGTTCTGTTGAGGGCACGAATTCAATACGGGTGCCATTTTTCTCTTTGGTCTCGCCACTTTCCTCATGTTGCAGATTGCCGTTGGCAAAAGAGGCTGAAGCAAATTTCCCGTCCCGACAGGCGGTAACGATAAACTCTGAGGAGAGCGCGTTGACGGCCTTGGTACCAACGCCGTTGAGACCCACAGAAAACTGAAAAACGTCAGTATTATATTTGGCACCAGTGTTGATCACCGAGACACAGTCAACCAGCTTGCCAAGAGGAATCCCGCGACCGAAATCGCGTACCGTCACCCGGCCTTCGTCGCTGATTTCTATATTGATGCGTTTGCCAGCACCCATGATATACTCATCGACGGAGTTGTCGATTACCTCTTTCAGGAGGATATATATGCCGTCATGCTGGTTGGAGCCGTCACCGAGACGGCCAATATACATTCCTGGACGGAGGCGGATATGTTCCAGGGAACTGAGGGTCTTGATGGAGTCGTCGGTGTACTGTCCCTTTGCTGTCCTGGTGGAAGAATTATTTGTCTTCGATGTAGAGTTTACAGCGGTATCAAGCAGACTTTTCTGGGGTATTGCCATAGTTTTTAATTTTTCTGAAAGTTGACAGCGGGAGGCAGGAAGAGATGTGTTTAATGAGGCAGCTATTGTATAATATCAAGGCGGTTTGCGCAAATGATTCATCTTTGGCAAGGCAGTTTCTCTCCCCGGCAGAGTTTACTCCATCATGTGAATACGACCGCAGTCCGGGCAGATCCAGATGGGACCGTTTGTCAGCCCCCAGCCGTTTTCTGCAAAACACTCAGGGCAGATCATGAAGCCGCAGTTACAGCTCCAGCAGAAAGTTTTTTTCTGCTTGCAGCAGTGGCAAACATATTCTCCACGGTGACGGCGGCGGTAGGATTTTTTCTCTGTCATTTTTTCCCCATTTCGGTATCTTAACTCCTGATATCTTAACTCTCAAGACAGCAGGCGGATGACTATTATTAGCGCAATTCGTTGAAACAGTATAGTCATTCTGCGAAATCCCTGCTCGGTTTTCACACGCGCCCTGCTTTTCATCCGGGCATCACTTTGAAATCTTAACCCACTCTGGAATGACCATGTATTTAGTTGTCGATGTGGGAAATACCCACACTGTAACAGGGATTTACGATGGCGATACCCTTATCGCAGACTGGCGGATGACATCTGATCGCAAGCACACAGCCGATGAACTTGCCATGCGCTACAATGCCCTTTTTGCCATGCAGAAAATTCCGCATAAAGAACTGCACGGTATCATCATCTCCTCGGTAGTCCCCGCCCTGCAGGCAGCCTGGCTCGGCTGCTGCAGACGATATTTTTCTGCCCATTTACGACAGGATGTTATTGTGGTGGAGGTGGATCAGATCAAAGACCTTATCCATGTCGATCTTGAAAATCCGAAAGAAGTTGGAGCGGATCGCCTCGTTAACTCTATTGCAGCCTGGGCTTTGAATCCGGTGAAACAGGTCGTAATTGACTTTGGTACCGCCATTACCTTTGACTGTATTAGTGACAACTGCACCTATTTAGGAGGTACGATTCTCCCCGGTATCGGGATCTCACTCGATGCCCTCTCCTCCCGCACCGCGCGTCTGCCGCAGATTGATATCTCCTCACCGCCAGAGAATGTGATTGGCCGCTCAACTGTGGAGGCTATGAAAAGCGGTATCCTTCACGGCTATGGAGCTATGGTGGACGGCATGGTGCACAATATCCGCATGGAGATGTGTGAACCGGAGGATGACTTCGCTGTAACCGCCACCGGCGGCATGGCCCCCCTGGTCACTCCCTACAGCCATTGCATTGAAAGGATCGAGCCGATGTTAACCCTTAACGGGCTGCAGGAGATCTACAGGAGACTGGCTAAATGAGCTTTTCGACCCTGCCGGCACCTCTTTTTCCGCCGCCATTGAAACGTGGCGATACCCTTGGCATTATTGCTCCCGCCGGTCAGCTGCAGGATACCGTCCGCTTTGAACGGGGAGTAGCCTGCCTGCGCGAGATGGGATTTGAGGTGAAATTTCCCCGGGAACTTTGGCCCGGCAGTACATTCCCGTGGTTTTCTGATACTGATGCCAACCGTGCAGAGGAGTTCAACCGTATGTGGGCTGCTCCCGAAGTACAGGGGATTTTCTGCATGCGCGGAGGTTTCGGCTGCCTGAAGCTGCTGGAGAATATTGATTATGAGCAGATTCGTACTGCCCCGAAAATCTTTGCCGGATTCTCCGACATCTCCATCCTGCTCAATGCCCTGCGGGCGAAGACCGGGCTCGTTTCGCTGCACGCACCTGTAGTCACCAGTATTGCTGCTGCTGCTCCAGCTGCTCTTGAGCGTCTTGCCCATTGTCTCCAGACTCCTCTGCAGCAACAGCCAGCTCTGGAAATACGTCAACTTGAGGTACTTCGTGACGGCGCTGAGGTGCGTGCCCCATTGCTCGGCGGCAATCTCACCACTCTCGTCTCCCTTCTTGGCACTCCAAATGACATTGATTACAGTGGCTGTATTTTGCTGCTGGAAGACGTTGATGAGCCGCTTTATAAGATAGACCGCATGCTTACCCAGATGCAGCTGGCGGGAAAGCTGAAAAACCTTGCGGGACTGCTCCTTGGAGATTTTCATACCTCACAGGCGAATGCACAGACCGACAGTCTTGCCCATCTGCGCTTCCTTGAAGCTGTCTGGCAACTGGCATTGGATGCAGTTTCGGGTTCGGCAGTTCCCTGCCCTATATGGGCCGGTCTGCCGGTGGGACATTGCCCGGAAAACATGGCTCTCGCTCTTGGCGCGGAAACGCTCATGTCAAAAAAAAAGGATTTACGGTTTACCTGAACTTCAAGAACGTGTAATATCAGATCTTCTTTCGCATGACTTGAGAGAGTGCGTGTGTTCTGTATTCGTGTATTAGTTTGCTTTTTGGTAACAGCAAAAAAGCGCTACTCTTTGAGACAAAAAAAAAGACAAAAAATGTAATTATGAAGAAGACTCTTTGTACAATAGCTGTAGTGGTTATTCTGGCTCTCGTTTCCTCCCCGGCTTTTGCAGCTCAATATATTTCTGTAAAAGTAGATAACGCCAATGTGCGTACAGGTCCGTCAACCAGGGACAGTGTCTGCATGGAGCTTTTCAAGGGATATCCGCTGAAGATTCTGCAGACTCAGGGGAATTGGTTCAAGGTTTCTGATTTTGAGAATGATACGGGCTGGATTCATAAGGGTATTACCATGCCCCAGAACTCCATTATCGTGAATGCTGAGGAGTCTATGAATATGCGTTCCCAGCCTTCGACCAAATCTAAAGTTATTGCCAGTGTTGAGCGCGGAGTTGTACTCACTAAATTGCAGAAGAAAGGAGACTGGATTAAAGTACGGCACTCCGGTGGAACCATTGGCTGGATTTATGCCCCGCTGGTCTGGCCGAAAAATTGATAACTGTTTTTTCTGATGCTTTTTCAGGCCCGACTGCTTTGTGCAGCCGGGCTTTTTTTATATGACCTCCTCAAAATACAATTCAATGCATAAAAAAGGGGCCATCAGAGGTACGGTCCCCTTTTTACAGCAAGCTGCCTGCAGGGTACCTTGAAACAACGTGTATTTTGTTCATATTCAAAGTACAGGAGAAAATTTACCGCAATTCCTGTTGAAATGATTCACGCAGAAAACGCGCAGGCGCTGCAGGAATCCCCGTCCGAATCCCCGTTCTTCAGGCTGGGAAGGATGTTTTAATATTTTTACTCATGAGCGGTATGCCTGCCTGGAGGAAGTCTTCTACTTGAAATCCATAATTATATAGATTATCATTAGTTGAAATATTCATAAAAAGCGAAACGTTAAGAGATATTCTATCCTATTTTTTTTCTATTGTTTTTTTGTTTTTTTCTGCTGAAGATGTCAATTTAAAGAGTGAGTGTTGAAGGAAAACTCAGAAGATGTAAATATCTTGTTGCTTCTGAGAGCAGATGAGGGAGAGCTGGTCTGGCTGTTTGTTATCGAACGTTGCCCGGAGAAGGAATGCAGACAATGTGTCGTTCAAAGAGTACGTTTTTTCACAGTCGTAAAAATTATAGAGAGAAAGAACTCATATCGTCATTACGATCAAGGTAATGAAATACTCGGGATTTTTTTACAAAAGATTCTGATGCGAAATCTCTCTTCTCCGTAATTGATACACACGCTGCTCATTGTTTCACTTAACCTGCAGGCATCTCCGGTCGAGGATCGTCACATCAAAAAAATATCAATCAATAGGAGAAACGATGATCAAAGTAAGTGTCATGTATCCGAACAGTTCAAAATGTCAATTCGACATTGATTATTACTGCAGCAAACATATCTTAATGATGACAGAATTGCTTGGCAATGATTTAAAGGGAAAAGAAGTGGAGGCCGGGGTGGCCGGTGGTTCTCCAGGAGAAACCCCCCTGTTTGTAGCCGTTGGGCACTTTACCTTTGACTCAATTGATTCTTTCCGAACATGTTTTGGTCCTCACGCCAAGGAAATCTTCTCTGATATGGAAAACTTCACGAACATAGAGCCTCATATTCAAATAAGTGAAATCAAGATCTAAATTCTTATGAACTGCTAAAAAGGGATCAGTGGCAATATGTACGCCAATACGCATATCGCCACTGTTGCTGAAAAACTCATCTTCTTTTCCCTCTCTTTCGAAATCCAGGTGGAAATAAATAAAAGACGCGCTGAAAAAAAATGCTGGAAAAAATGAACAAAAACAATCTGAAATGCGTTGTTGATATTGTTATGTTTATTGATTTTTGTTCTGTAACGATGACTGGATTTTTCCTGGGATTCATTATTCCAATAGGAAGAGGTGTAAACAAGTATTTTTTAGGAATACATCGTCAAGAATGGGCTGATATTCACCTTTATTTTTCTCTTCTGTTTGTTTTTCTGTTATTTTTACATCTTAGTCTGAACTGGAAATGGATAGTGAATACGAGCAAACGTTATGTTAATGAAAAACGCACACCTTTTATTCTGAGTATTCTGGCAGGTTTGTTTGTTGTATATGTAACTGCTCAGCTGGCGATTCAAAATTGTTATTAGCTCCCCGTTTTGATTCCTGGACGCAATTTTCCAAAAATAACAATTTTTCTTTTTCATCATAAAGAAAGGAAAAAGAGAACCTCTGCGGGCACCCTTCTTTTTAACTCTCCGATGATTATCAATTTGTCTTATATTATTTCTATTTTGTATTAACCAGAAAACGTAACTGTGTAGACATCTTTTTTGGCGATGACGAATGAGTAATAATTCGTGTTTCCTTTTTTAGTTTGTAACCACGAATAGACACGAATTTTCACTAATACCAATTACACTAATACCAATTACATTTTTTACTGATGCCTCCTTAGACAGGGGCATAATTTAATAGTAATGGTATAAAAAGACAAAGAATTTCACCGCGAAGAACGCAAAAAGTAAAGAGAGAACAACAGTAATTTAGAGCTTTCCTTTGGCAAAAAAAATTTCGCTGTTCCGTATTTTGCTTTTCCCTGCCTCCTGCCAGTCACAATATAAAAGGGCCGTCTCCACTACTTGGAGACGGCCCTTTTATAGATTTAAAACTGTATTAACTCCCCCTTATTCAGGAGACGAGTTCCGTTTGCTGCCGATCTTTTCATAAAATCTCTTCATATCATTATTAAGGAAGGCCTTGATACGTTGAGAACTGCGGATATAACCACCCCAGAGATCTTTCATGGTAAGTTTCTGGATGTTTTCAAGAGCCTTGCCCTCCATCTTTTGCCAGAGATTTTTGCGATACTGAGTGTCAAGAATCACCAGTTCACTGCTCCGGGCCAGAGAGTTACGGCGCAACTTCGGAAAGGCATAGCGGCTGAAAGAAATTCCCCCTACAACGATAGTACCAAAGAAAAAAACAAGCGGGAATAAAATCAGAGTAAAAGGAAAACTTCCTACCGTACCTCCGCGGATAGAACTTAACAGTGTAGCTTCTGGAAGACCGAGAATAGATTTAAGCATTACATCACCGAAAAAGAAAAACAGAACAGCTATAAGCATGGTGATATTAAAGTATTTCCAGAATATGCGTGTTGCCCTTCTGATAAATTCAGTTACGGCTTCTGCAACAATATTCACCTCATTTACCTGACGATCAAGGTCTTCAAGGATATGATTGATTTGAAACGCCGCCGCACCTTTAATTTTTTCAAAGAGCTCCTCACGTTCCTGAGGCCAGTCTTTTGCCATTTTGTCACTATTGGCAAGATTCGGCGCATAGGTCAGATAGATGTGCGGAATATCCTTGCGACCTGTCATCTGCGACATGTTCCAGCAGAGCGTCCCGTAAGAACGGGTGAAGTCGGTGAGATGATCACACTCGTCAATACGACTCATGACAAAAATCAGACGGTGTTCTCCAGATTTTTCCGGCAGAGTATTACGAATCGCTTCGTAGGATTCTTTGATGGTTCCAGCCTTGTGCGGATCAAACATGAGGACAATAAGATCAGCCATCCTGGCAAAATCACCAAGAACCTCCATGTAATTGTAGCCGCGGTCGTTCTCAGAAGTAGCATCAAGCATGCCGGGGCTGTCGATAATAGCAAGATTATCAAGAACCGGGGAGTTGAGCGTCTTCATGGTGATATGAGAAATCAGTTTTTCACCGTAATGCTTGAAATGCTCAAAAGGCAAGGTGCTGTCGTTGACAAGAGTCGAACCAGGAATTTCCCGCTCTTCTTCTTCCTCACCTGAAGTCAAAATAGTAAAAGAGTCGTCAGTGGGAGCCTGACCTGTACGCTGGATATTTTTGCCAACCAGCTCATTAATGAGTGTTGACTTACCAGAAGAATAGTTTCCGATAACCAGAACCAGAGGCTTCCACTTCATGCTGTCATCAATTCCACCGTAATCCATGCCGTATTTGGTGAAAAGAGCTTCTAGTTTCCTGCGCACTCGGGTTTGTAACTGCTTCTGCAGATCTTTCTCATTCATAGTAATCCCAGTTTTCCTCATTCAAATTCAGTAGTAAGACTTCAAAACGCCGGGTTCTTCAAATAATTTAAACTTTCAACAAAATTGAAGACATCCAATACATCCCCAGTGCCCTCAAAGAGATAAGGGGAGCCTTTAAATAAAAGGTTTATACAACCGTACCCATGAAACAAAAAAAATATATCATATTTTACCACAGGAGAAATGCGAAAAAATCTTTGGACGCAGGATTTCTCCTGAAGACACATTTTATTGTATATCCAATAAAATGAGATGTTTTATATTTTATTCTGTTCCAGAAATCGTCTCCAAACTGAAAACGACATGAACCGAGCTGCGCACTTGCTGTTCTCCCGGTGCCACCACCTTTTCACTGGAATCACTGGAGGCATTCCCAACAAGCATTGGTGCCATTCTGTTGTTGAGTGTCGAAGGAGATACATTAACCTCAATTAAAAGCGGAGTGCCAATACGAACCCCAAGTACTGCCGCAAGCCTCTCTGCTCGTTTTTTCGCATTCCTGAGGGCAAATATCTGAAGTTCATTTTGGATATTCCCTTGCGTGGAAAGAGCAAAGTTAACATTCTCTATTTGCAGATTTTTAAAAGTGGAGAGCTTTGTCCATATTGGCACATATTTTTTAAAGTCTTTCATGACAAAAAATATCTGTGTGCCGGCAATGTAGCCATCGCGCACGCGGCTGTTATTTTGATATTGCCAGTTTTCACGGATCTGCATACGACTCGTAACCGTTTTCGCCTCAGAAATTTTCATTTCATCAAGTAGAGAGAGCACATCAGAGACATCATTAAGATGGGCGGAGGCAACTTCTTCAACACTGGCACCGCGGGTGTTGACCTGCAGATTCCAGTGCATCTCATCGGGAACCACACTTTTTTCGGACACTCCGAACACACTGATCTGCGGCACTGCTGACTCTGCAAAAGAGTTGACCGAAACCAGACCCAGCACTGCCACAATACACAAGGTGAGAATTCGTTTCAAGATTGCCTCCAGAGAATAAGAACAGGTGGTAATATAACCGGAATAAAGAGGATCGGGGATACATGACAGTACTCCTTGTAACTGACATCACGTATAATCCACGAACACCGACAACATTACAGCTTTTTCTTATAAAAAGTCCAGGGTTTATTTCCTGCCCTGATTTTGCTATATTGACAGCTCAATCCTTTACAGCATCACTCCTTTCAGCATGGGGAAATCATGACGGCAGAAAAGGAACACATTCCTAATAAGTTCGAAGTTTCAGGCGGTTATGTGGAAAAGATAGACCAGCTTGCCAGTCGGCTGCTCGAACTCGACCTCGAACTCAACTCCAACATTCCCACAACTCTCTGGATCAGCGACCTGCATGGGGAGGGGGATCGTTTCAAATCGATTCTCCGCGGACGCTTCGGCATGCTCTATCAGACCTGTCGTGAGGCGCTGCCTGGCACCTTCAGCATGGAAAAGATCCAATATCTCACCCGCATCATCCGTAAACAGCAATATCTGAAGGACGATGTCATCAAGATGGATATGCAGGATATCATTCTTTGTCTTGTGGAAGTGTTGAGATATAAGACGACCAATATTCGTCCCAACAAAGGCAGTAACTTTAAGCCGGAGTTTCGCGATGTTATTTCCCGCCTGCTCTCCGGGTTGCCTGTACCGGACCCTATTTTTGAAGAGCCTATTGTCTCTCGGCGGCTGATTTCACATCTCTCTTTTGCTATCCGCCAGATTCTCCTCGACCGTATTCAGGTTCTCGGGGATGTTTTCGACCGGGGCGATCAGCCTGACAAGATTTTGCGTATCCTCTCCTCATCCTCTTACCGCAACGGTGTTGATTACGTTTTCGGCAACCATGATATCCTATGGATGGGTGGTGCCGCAGGCTGCGCCTCGCTGGCTGTCGAGGCCATGCGTATTACCTGTCGCTACGATCACTTTGTCTTTCTCAAGCGGATGGGGTTCGATACCGCCCGTCTCGAAAAATTTGCCATTGAGACCTATCCTGTCGACAAAATCACCGGTAATTTCAAGGCTCAGACCGATAAGGGCCGCGCACTTGAGAAGGCATTGACGATCATTCAGCTCAAGCTGGAAGAGCAGACCATCCACGATTTTCCCCAGTATGAAATGGAATCCCGGCTGTGGCTTGACCGTCTCGCCAGGATGCTGAAGAATAAAGAAGCGGGGCTCAACGATACTTTTTTCCCAACCATTGACCTTGAGAACCCTGCACAACTGACCAGTGAGGAATCTGCGATCGTCAAGGACCTCGTGAAGCAGTTCACCACCAACCGCAAACTCAAACGGCTGCTGCAGTTTCTCTTTGAGCGTGGCAAGACCTATCATATTCAAAACAACTTTCTTAATATTCATGCCCTTGTCCCCTCCACTGTAGACGGCGAATTTGAGGAATTTCTTGGTCGTCGAGGCAAACAGCTTCTTAACCATATACAGGAAATTATCTACCGTGTTGGCCAGAACTACATTTCCGGACGCAAACAGAAACCGGAGGATCAGGCACTCTTTTTCTACCTCTGGTGTGGCCCTAAATCGCCTTTTTTTGGCAAAGAGGCGATGAAGACTTTTGAACGTTATTTCCTGCTTGACAAAAAACTCCATCAGGAACGCACCCTCTACTGGCATAAAAATATGAATACCGAGGGGTTTAAGCAGAAACTGCTGGAGGAGTTTGGTGTGAAACGGGTTATTTATGGTCACACACCTGTCAACTATGCCAAAGGGGCGCACATGGCAAGCAGTGACGGTGTTTCTATCAATATCGACGGGGGCTTCGCCTCGGCCTACTATAATCGCGGCCACAGCCTTGTTCATACACCGTTCCAGCTCTACGGTATTATCTTGCCCACGCCGCAGGAGATCATGGAAGCGGAGCGACGGCTGGAATCTGCACCACTTGATATTGAGCTGATTGATGAATTTCCACAGGCGATAAAGATCCGCGATACAATCGCCGGGAAAAAAATGCAGGCTGAACGGGATGCCATTCTCGCCGAGCTGCAGGCCATGGGAAGTGACAGCGCTGCAACGGAATTCCATCGCGTTTGAAAAAACTGATACCAGGGTGCCCACCAGGGAATGCAGTACAACCGAAAACCAGAGCCAGAGCCAATAATGAATACCAACTACGGAATGGAGATCGTCAGGGCGACGGAGATTGCGGCGCTCACCGCTGCACGGATGCAGGGGCTTGGAAACCACACTGACATCCTCAACCGTGCCCGGTCTTCGCTGATCAAAGTACTCAACCGCGTGCCCATTGATGGTACTATAGTCAATGACCGTTTTACCCCGCGTACGGAAATCGTGCAGTTCCCCGCGAAAATCGGTCAGGGTGGTGAAAAATTTGACCTCATGGCAATTCCACTTGAAGCCTACCGTTCCGCTGCTGATGGGAAGAATAATGCCTCCGCCTTCGCAGTAATAGCTGAAAATAAGACTATTCAGTCAGTGCCCAATCTCAATATGTACAAGATCGTCGTCGGTGCCGAGGCTGGTGAAGTGATCGACATCAATCAGGCACCAGTGGTAAACGTTAAACGGGTGGCGCGGGCACTGAAGAAATATACTGAGAACGTGACCGTCTGTATTCTCAACCAGGCGCGGCATAACAAGCTTATCCACGAGGTACGGGAGTGCGGGGCCCGTATTAAATTGATTGAGGATGGTGAAATTTCCGGTTGTCTCTCGGCAATCACCGGAGAAAAAGCGGACATCTATATCGGTTATGGTTTCGCTCCGGACGCGGTTATGGTAGCCGCAGCCATCTCCTGTCTCGGCGGATATTTTGAAGGAAAAATATTCTACGAAAATGACCGTGACCGATCTGAATCACAACACCACGGTATCACCGATTTTGACAAAATCTTTCATGCCGAAGATCTTATTAAAAGTCATAAAGTGGCATTTGCCGCCACCGGTGTCTCCGACGGCGAATTTTTGGAAGGCGTTCGTTTTACCTCCAACGGTGCGCAGACCAGCAGTTTTGTCGCCCGTGGAGAAACGCATACCTATCGTCAGTTGCGCACCACTCACTTCTTCGATTACAAGCCGGTATTCTAAGCGGCTATGGCTGAAGCGGACAAGAAACTGCTTCTGTTTCACTCTTAATCGGCCCTGTTTCTACGCAGAACAACGCCACAATCCAGAGCTCTTCCCTCACCTTCTACTGCCTCCTCTGTGCCAATTTCTTCATGCTCTTCTTTGCTGCCGTAATCCGCAGACAGACCAGGCGGGAGTTGCTGCTGCAGAAGATGCTTATGGTGGGAGCCATCGCCATCTCCAGCAGGAAGAATGAAGACTTTTGCATCACATTTCCCCTTTCACTCCTGTTGCAGGAAGAACGCTGTATCCCTTTACTGTCAAGGGATACAGCGTTTTCTGTCTGATAACTATTTGTTATTGTTACATGTTATTTTTTAGCGCCAAACTGCCGATACTTACGTCCCTTCATTTTAAAAGGGGCTTGTCATTGATTCCCCCCATGTTAAAATATTTTCATCCTTAACCATATCTTTTTCACTCTGATTTTCCGGCGGTTCCCCTTCGCAATCAGATCTACTCTCTTTCTACAATAACGACTTCCAGGACAGCACTATGAGCTCAGGGTTCACCCATCTTCATCTTCACACCCAATACAGTCTTCTCGATGGTGCAATCCGCATCAAAGATCTCATCGCCAAATGCAAAGAGTACAACATGGACGCGGTCGCTATCACTGACCACGGCGTCATGCTCGGTGCGCTTGAATTTTATCTCGCCTGCAAGGCCGCCGATATCAAACCTATTATCGGCTGTGAGTTCTACATCGCCCCTATGGGACACACGTGTACGGACAATGTTCCCGAAAACGAGAAGAACCATCTCGTGCTGCTGGCAATGAATTACACCGGCTACCAGAACATGATGCATCTGGCCACCGTTGCCCAGCTCGAAGGTTACTATTATAAGCCGCGTATCGATATGGAGTTACTGCGCGAATATAACGAGGGCATTATCGCTCTCACCGCCTGTATCAAGGGCGAAATTCCGTGGATGATTTTTCATAACGACATGGAAGGTGCCCGCCTGAAGGCAAAGGAATATTACGATGTTTTCGGTGACCGTCTCTACTTTGAGCTGCAGGAAAACGGTCTTCCCGCCCAGCAGGGGGTAAACGACGGCATGAAGCAGCTTGCCTCGGAGATGGGGGTAAAACTTGTCGCCACCAACGACTGTCACTATCTCAACAAGGAGGATGCTCACGCCCATGAGATCCTTCTCTGCATCCAGACAGGGAGACCTGTTACCGATCCCAAACACTTTCGTTTCTCTACCGACGAGTTCTACTTTAAATCTCCAGATGTTATGAAGCGCGCCTTTGACCACTGCCCGGAGGCAATTGTCACCACTCAGGAGATTGTTCAACGCTGTGATCTCGAAATTCCCCTTGAGGACTACTCCTTCCCCGATTTCCCCATTACAGAGGGAGAAACTGCCGGGTCAATGTTCACCAAAGCATGTCTCGACGGCCTTGAAGACCGCTTCAATGACATGCGTGCGGCCGGTATCTACACAGAGGAGAAAGCAAAACAGTATCACGACCGACTCGACATGGAGATGAAAGTCATCATCACCATGGACTTTCCCACCTATTTTCTCATCGTTGCAGACTTTATTATCTGGGCCAAGAACAATGATATCCCGGTGGGTCCGGGGCGCGGCTCTGGCGCGGGCAGTCTTGCCGCCTTCTGCATGAAGATCACCAACATCGATCCCCTGCCCTACGGACTGATCTTCGAGCGCTTTCTCAATGTAGAACGGATCAACATGCCTGACTTTGATGTCGATTTCTGTCAGGAACGACGCGGCGAGGTTATTGACTATGTTCGCCGGACGTACGGCGGGGCAACTCAGGTAGCCCAGATCATCACCTATGGAACCATGAAAGCCCGGGGCGTGGTGCGGGATGTCGGCCGGGCACTGGATATTCCCCTGCCGGTGGTTGACAAGGTCGCAAAACTGATTCCAGATGAGTTAAAGATGACTCTTGTCAAGGCACTGGACATTGAGCCAAAAATTAAAGAAATGGCTGCCAGTGACCCTCAGATAGCAGAACTGCTGAAGGTCTCACAGACCCTTGAAGGACTGGCCCGCCATACCTCAACCCACGCCGCCGGAGTCGTCATTTCCCCCGGTCCCATGGATCGTTTCCTCCCTCTTGCACGGGGCAGTGAGGAGAAAAACAGTGATCAGCCGGGAGGGAAAAAAGGGAAGAAGAAATTTACCACCATCACCCAGTATGACGGTTATCACACGGAGAAAACAGGCCTGATCAAATTTGACTTTCTTGGTCTGAAGACACTCACCGTTATTCACAAGGCGATACAGCATATCAAAAAGGACAAGGGACTCGACCTCAACATCGACACTATCCCCCTTGATGATCCCGAGACCTTCGCTCTGCTCTGCCGGGGAGACGCCCTCGGCGTCTTTCAACTGGAGAGTTCCGGGATGCGTGATCTGGTGACGAAGATGGCTCCGGAGCAGTTCAGTGATCTTATCGCTCTTGTCGCTCTCTACCGTCCTGGACCGCTTGAGTCCGGCATGGTGGATGACTTTGTCAATACCAAGCACGGCCGCAAAGAGGCTGTCTATCCCCTGCCCCAGCTTGAAGATGTTTTACGCGAGACCTACGGCGTTATCGTTTACCAGGAACAGGTAATGAAGATCGCCAACATTCTTGCCGGCTACAGCCTCGGATCTTCCGACCTGTTGCGACGGGCAATGGGGAAAAAGAAAAAGGAGGAGATGGAAAAGCAAAAGGTCTCTTTCCTTGCAGGGGCGAAAAATCTCAAGGTTCCCATGGACAAAGCCGAATATGTCTTTAATTTGATGGCGAAATTCGCGGGTTACGGATTCAACAAATCGCACTCTGCAGCATACGCCCTTGTCTGCTATCAGACCGCATGGCTGAAGGCACACTACATGCCGCAGTTCATGGCAGGCCTGCTCTCCTGCGATAAGAACAACACCGAGAAGGTGGTCCGTTATATTACTGAGTGTCGCGATCATGATGTGGACGTTTTGCCACCGGATATCAATGAAAGTTATATCGACTTCAGTGTCAAAAATGACCGGGTACGTTTTGGTCTTGCAGCAATTAAAAACGTTGGAGAATCAGCGCTGAAAATCATTATTGCCGAGCGTGAAGAGTCCGGTCCGTATAGATCGATCAGTGACTTCTGCAACCGGGTAGACTCCCGCAGGGTGAACAGCCGGGTTATTGAGGCTCTGATAAGGGCGGGAGCCTTCGACTCCCTTGGTTATCGGCGCTCACAGTATATGGCAGTGCTGGAACAGGTGATGGAGCAGGCGAAAGCAGTACAGAGGGACAAACAGAGCGGTCAGCTTTCTCTTTTCGGCGTAGTTTCTGACTCTGAACAGATTATCCCTGTCACGAATATTATCATGCCTTCCATTGACGAATGGGACGAGAAAGACAAACTCGCCTGGGAAAAAGACGCTGTGGGGTTCTATATCACCGGTCATCCTCTCAATGATGTCATGTCCGCGTTGAAAACCGTTGTTGACTGCCAGATCGATGAACTCAAAGAGTGGCCCGATGAAGGCGCAGTGCGCATCGGTGGACTGATTAAGAGCATAAAACTCCACCGCAGTAAAAAAGGGGACGCCATGGCCTTTATTTCAGTAGAAGATGTCTTTGAGAGCATAGAGGTAGTGATCTTCCCGCGTACCTTTGAACAATGTTCCGAAGTTCTCAAAAGTGAAGGTCCGATAGTAGTGCTCGGACGAGTGCAGCAGGAAGAACACGGGCCAAAGATTATCGCCGAAAGTGTCGATACACTTGAGAACGCACGGGCGAAATATACCGATTCTGCCACCCTGAAAATTCCAGCAAACCTGGTGAATCGACCTCTTCTGGAAAAGGTAAAGAATATCTTTTTCTCATGGCACGGCAGTGTCCCTTTAAAGATTACCCTCGATTTCCAGGATCTTGGTGAAGTAGATGTGGACGTGCTCTCCGATCTCACGGTCCGCCCCTGTCAGGAGTTGACCATGGAACTCAGAAAGGTTTTTCCTCAGGAGAAGGAACCCGTTCGTTTCCACGGGAGACCTACCCGGATTGAGAATCGTAAACGGAAATGGGGTGGAGCGAGGACGAATTAAGTTTCCGACAGACGTGTTGCACTTTTCCTTGAATTCAGCAATACCTGACGTAAAAACAAATACGTAACACAAAAATAAAATCTATTTCACAGTAAAACTATGACTCCCGCCGTAAAAACCGCCCAAAAGAAGAAAATCAAATATACCCTGCACGAATACCAGCACGATGCCTCGACTGATTCCTATGGCATGGAGGCCGCAGAAAAACTTGGTGTGGCCCCGGAGCGGGTGTTCAAGACACTCGTTGTCAGCCTTGACAAGAAATCTCTGGCCGTCTGTATCATTCCGGTTAATGCCATGCTCAGCATGAAAAAGGCGGCAAAAGCCGCCGGGGCAAAAAAGGCTGCCATGGCGAAACCCGATGAGGTTCAGCGCAGCACCGGGTATGTACTCGGTGGCGTAAGCCCTCTTGGTCAGAAAAAACGCCTGCCCACCTTCCTTGATATTTCGGCGCAGGTGGCGGAGACGGTCTTTGTCAGTGCCGGACGCCGTGGAATGGATCTCGAACTGAAACCTCAGGCCCTGCTTGAAGCCACGGGGGGCAGCTTTGCTGACCTCGAACAGGAATAATACGGTCTACATTTTGTATTGGCGGATTCAAAGGCAGGAACGGGAAAAGGGAGAAAGGAGACGGGAGACGGGAGACAGGAGGCAGGAAAAAGCAAAAGATTTCCACGCAGTCGCGATCTCAATCTACAGGGTCTTAACGTAGAAGTTAACAGCCTGGCGGCTTTCTTTTTTTTGTAAACGTGGTTGGGTCGATGTAACGTAACAAGAGTTCCGCCCTCTTTTCGTCGCATTTACTGTCATGACATTCTGCAAGAGTCAGGGAAAAAAATGATCACTTCCATAATTCTAAACAAAATTAAGCAGTCTTTTACTGATCTGCTTCCCATTATTCTGGTTATTTCTTTTTTTCAAATCGTTGTCCTGCAACAGCCTTTACCTCAATTGGGAGAAGTCCTTTTTGGTACTCTTCTTGTGGTCGCTGGCCTCACCTTGTTTGTTCAGGGACTGGAAATGAGCCTGTTCCCCATTGGTGAGACAATGGCCCATGCCCTGGCCAGAAAGGGCAGTATCTTCTGGCTCCTCTCCTTTGCCTTTGCCCTGGGCTTCTCTACCACGGTGGCAGAACCTGCCCTCATAGCAGTGGCCTGGGAAGCGGCCAATATTGCCAGCCAGGGAGGGCTTATTGACCCCGGTCCAGAATCCCTGCAGCGATATGCTTTTGGACTTCGCAT
The DNA here is from genome assembly GCF_016918505.1 of Desulforhopalus vacuolatus. Lineage (GTDB taxonomy): Bacteria > Desulfobacterota > Desulfobulbia > Desulfobulbales > Desulfocapsaceae > Desulforhopalus > Desulforhopalus vacuolatus. The sequence goes on along the minus strand of NZ_JAFFPZ010000008.1, from coordinate 87,076 downwards.
GTCTGTCGCTTTTTCTGTGGGGCTTGCTATCCTTGTCGGTGTCATGCGTATCATCCGCGGCTGGCCTGTTCATTATCTGATCATCGGCGGTTATGTTGTTGTGATGCTGATGAGCATAATTGCCCCGAAAGAGATTATTGGTATAGCCTATGATGCTGGTGGAGTAACCACATCCACCATTACCGTACCACTGGTTACCGCTTTGGGAGTAGGGTTGGCCTCATCAATCAAAGGACGAAGTCCTCTTTTAGATGGTTTTGGTCTTATCGCTTTTGCATCTCTTCTTCCGATGATTTTTGTTATGGGTTATGGACTTCTCATCTTCAGATAAAAAGGGGAATTTTTGAGTGGAATTCATGTATGATTTCGGTAAAATATTGCTTGCTACCTGCAGAGATGTGCTGCCGATTATTCTTCTCATTACCGGTTTTCAGCTCCTCGTCCTGCGTCAGCCAATTCCCCATCTGCGTCGTCTCCTTGTCGGTGGCGTTTATGTTGTTATTGGCCTTGCCCTGTTTCTGGCAGGACTTGAAAAAGCACTTTTCCCCCTGGGAAAAATTATGGCTGACCAGCTGTCTGATCCCGCCTTTATTTATGGTGCAGCGGAAATTGTCAGCGAGGCAGACTGGAAGGCGTATGGCTGGGTGTATCTTTTTGCGGCCATGATCGGCTTTGCAACCACCATCGCCGAACCATCTCTTATCGCCGTGGCGTATAAAGCCAATGAGGTATCCGCCGGGACGATCAGTCAATGGGGGTTGAGAATTACCGTTGCCATAGGCGTCGCTTTTGGAATAAGCCTCGGAACCTTTCGCATTGTCACCGGGACCCCACTTTACCTGTACATTCTTGTCGGCTATATGATTGTTATTGTACAAACCCTGTTTGCTCCCAAAAGCATCATTGCTCTGGCGTATGATTCGGGCGGGGTCACCACTTCAACAGTAACAGTACCTCTGGTGGCGGCCCTTGGTCTTGGCTTGTCCGCCACCGTGCCTGGACGAAATCCTGCCCTGGACGGTTTTGGCCTTATTGCTTTTGCCAGTCTTTTTCCAATCATTGCCGTTTTGGGCTATGCTCAGTTGATGAACTGGAAAACAAAACGCAGTACAAAAATCATGGAGAAGAGGAATGCGCTTTAAACTTATTTTATCTTCGGTAAAACCGGATCTCACTGACCATATTGTTGATTCGGCAAAAGAGGCCGGAGCCACTGGAGCGACCATCATACCGGCCAGAGGAACCGGGCTCAAGGAGGCGAAAACTTTTTTTGGCCTTTCGCTGGAAGCACAAACCGACATTATCATGTTCCTTGTCGAAGAACATTTTGTTGCTAAAATTTTAGACGCTATAAAGAAAGCGGGAAAATTTCATGAGCCTGGAACAGGCATTGCTTTTGTACTTCCAGTTGAACATGTTATCGGTTTGGAAAGCCAGATGGAAAAATTCAAAGAAGAAGTTCGAAACAGCTATTTGTAGTCAATAATTCGTCAATGATATTTGTTTCTATAAAGGGAGAAATTATGGCACCTGACAATACCACAATAATTCGGGCAAGGGACGTGATGCGTAAGATCGTGTACATTGACGGCATGGCAACCGCCAGTGAGGCTGCCGCGAAGATGCGTTCTGAAAAAGTCTACTCACTTCTTGTCAATAAAAGGCATGCAGATGATGCCTGGGGGATACTGGTTTATCAGGATTTTATTAAAGGGGTAATCATGCCCGGTCGCTCCCCACAGAAAGTGAATGTCTATGAAATCATGACAAAACCTGTTATCAGCGTGCCTGCGGATATGGACATACGCTATGTTTCCCGTCTGATTTGCCAGGCTGGAATACGAAGAGCTCCGGTTGACGATGGAGGTGAGCTTATCGGTATGATTTCTCTTGCCTCTTTGATTCTCAACAATGAACTTTTTTAATGCTTTTCTACAGCTGAAGCCTTTCGGGATTAAATAAAAAAAGGGAGACAGGAGACAGGGAAAAGCAAAAGAAGGAACAGCGAAAAACTTTTTGCCAACGAATAAAAGCTCTAATCATGCGAATAAAGGCAAAAAACTTTAAGAAGTTACGCTTTTATAAAAAATGCCATTTTTCGCATGATTAGACCATTTCTATTAAGTTATGCTTTTTTTACATCCTGTTTATCCATTCTTAATCGCCAAAAAAGATGTCTACGCAATCGTGTTCTTTGAAATGTAATTGTTATTAGTGAAAATTCGTGTCCATTCGTGGTTGCAAACTGCCGAAGGCTGATATGAAAGATCAATATAAAAATGTATCAAAAGGCTATGATAGAATCATAGAGCCCATGGTGAGAAATTTAAAAATCATGGGATTGGAAATGTCTCCAGTGAGCAAAAATACAAGTGTGTTGGATATAGGCTGTGGAACAGGTTCCTTATTAAAGATTTATCAAAAATATACTGAAAATATATCTGGTATTGACGTATCGCTTTCCATGATCAGGGTCGCCCGCAAAAAACTGAATGAGAAAGCAAATCTCATTGTTGGCAGTGCCACAAAAACTGAATTTAAACCGCATTCTTTTGATTTGATCACCTGTTCTCTTATTTTGCATGAAGTTTCAGACGTCATAAGAATAGAAATACTGAAAGAAGCGACAAGAATTCTTCAAAATAACGGAAGAATCCTCCTGATTGATTACCATCCCGGACCAATAGAAAATTTTGAAGGGGTATATTCAAAAATAGTAATAAGATTTTTTGAATTTCTGGCGGGAGGAGATCATCATAAAAATTATCGTCATTTTATAAAAAATGGCGGCCTGCCACGCGTAATCGAAAAAGCAGGATTGAAAATTGAAAAGGAAAGGATTACCGGCGGTGGGAATTTTGGAATTTTTGTTTTACGGAAATAAGCGGTGAAATTCTTTCACAAAGTGCTTATGGTTGACCTTTTTTGCCTTTACGCGGCAAAATGGAAAAATTCAGAAATAACCGCTCATTAAATGAAAATAAATGAAAACGACGAGTTACCTTCGCAACCTGCATAAATCTAAAAAACTCAATCACTTAAATGCTTAGATTAACAGAGATAAAACTCCCTTTCAAACATGACGAAGCTGACATCCTGCAGGCAATTATAAAATATCTTGGCATCCCTGCAGATGATCTTATCAGCTATACGATTTTTCGACGCGGTGTTGATGCACGAAAACCTTCCGCCATTACCTTTGTCTACACTCTTGATCTTGAAGCAGCAGATGAGGCCGGACTTCTCTCCAGATTCAAGAAAGATCCACACCTGAAAATCGCCCCGGACACCTCCTATCATTTTGTAGCCGGTGTTCCCAAAAAGCCGCTCACCACCCGGCCGGTCATCATTGGTATGGGCCCGTCCGGCCTCTTTGCCGGTCTGATCCTGGCGCAGGCCGGTTTGCGGCCGATAATTCTGGAGCGTGGCAAGATTGCGCGGGAGCGGGCCAGAGACACCTTTGATTTATGGCGCAAAGGTATTCTTGATCCGGAATCAAATGTTCAGTTCGGAGAAGGTGGCGCCGGAACATTTTCCGATGGCAAGTTGCACACCCAGATCAAAGACCGCAAACATTACGGCAGAAAGGTTCTTACTGAATTTGTTGAGGCCGGGGCACCCCCGGAAATCATGTATGTCAGCAAGCCTCACATAGGGACCTATAAACTTATTGGTATCGTGGAAAAAATGCGTGCCCACATCCTGTCCCTGGGGGGAGATATTCGCTTTCAGAGCCGGGTGGATGATGTCCTTGTTGAAGACGGTCAGGTGCAGGGGGTTGTATTGGCCAGTGGTGAGCGTATCCCCACAAATCATCTCATTGCAGCCATTGGCCATAGTGCCCGCGACACCTTTGAGATGCTTCTCCGTCGTGGAATTTATATCGAGGCAAAGGCTTTTTCCATAGGCTTTCGCATTGAGCATCCCCAGTCCCTTATTGATCGCGGTCGCTATGGCAAAAACGCCGGCAATCCGCTGCTCGGTGCCGCCGACTACAAACTTGTTCATCATACCGGCAATGGCCGAACGGTATACAGCTTTTGCATGTGTCCGGGAGGCACTGTCGTTGCTTCAACCTCTGAAGCCGGTCGGGTAGTAACAAATGGCATGAGCCAGTATTCGCGCAAAGAACGAAATGCCAACAGCGCTATTGTGGTAGACATTTCACCCAAAGATTACCCGGGTGGCCCACTGGCCGGTATGGAATTTCAACGTTTTTGGGAATCACGGGCCTTTGAGCTTGGCGGGAGTAATTATCATGCGCCGGGACAACTGGTGGGTGATTTTCTGGCCGGTCGGCCCTCTTCCGCGTTTGGTTCGGTACAGCCCTCCTATAGCCCCGGCGTTACCCTCTGCGATCTCAGTAAGGCCCTGCCGGAGTACGCAATTACTGCCATCCGCGAAGCCCTGCCCGCCTTTGCCAGACAAATCAAAGATTTCGACCTGGCCGATGCCGTTCTCACCGGGGTGGAATCCCGTACATCCTCGCCGGTGTGCATCAAACGCAACACCGACGATCTGCAGAGTATCAATACCAGAGGATTCTATCCCACGGGTGAAGGTGCGGGGTATGCTGGCGGCATACTCTCCTCAGCCGTGGATGGTATTAAGGTCGCCGAGGCCGTGACTTTAAATATGTTGGCTTCAGAACCTCAAGATTAAAAAGGAAAAGGGGAAAAAGGAGACGGGAGACGGGAGACAGGAAAAAGCAAAAGGCGATAAGACATTTTTTCACCGCGAAGAACGCGAAGGAAGGCAAAAAGCATTATTGAGAAAAAAGTTTTTCGCTGTTCCGTCTTTTGCTTTTCCCTTTCTCCCGTCTCCTTTCTCCTGTCTCCCTTTTTCCGTCTCCTGCCTTTGAATCCGCCAATACAAAATGTAAATGGTCTTACAGGCCTGAATTTAATAAAAAAAAGGATTTATGAGTACTTTTAACGCGTTACCATTAACCAAAGCAATGATTGAAAATCTGGACACTCTGGGATACCACGAGATGACTCCAGTTCAGGCGGAGAGCCTGCCCCATGTACTTCAAGGTGATGACCTGCTGGCCCAGGCAAAAACGGGAAGCGGGAAGACCGCAGCTTTTGGTATCGGCCTGCTGCACAATCTGAATGTGAAGCTCTTCAGGGTGCAGGCCCTGGTGATATGCCCCACCCGCGAGCTGGCAGAGCAGGTGGCTGTTGAGCTGCGGCGCATAGCCCGATTTAAACACAATATCAAGATTGTAACCATCTGCGGCGGGGTTCCTTTCCTGCCCCAGCAGAGTTCTCTGGAGCATCAGGGACATATTGTAGTGGGAACTCCCGGGCGTATTGAACAGCATTTAAAGCGCGGAACAATGAACCTTGATAATGTCACCACCCTTGTTCTCGATGAGGCGGACCGCATGCTGGATATTGGCTTCGCCGACAGCATCGAAGTTATCATGGGGTATGTTCCTAAAACTCACCAGACTCTTCTTTTTTCTGCGACCTTTCCAAAGCCGATCCTGAAGCTCAGTACGCGCTTTCAGAAAAACGCGCACCGGGTGATAGTGGATGCTGAGCACGAAGAAAACGTTATTCGACAATATTTTTACAAATCAAAGGAGGATCAAAAGCCCGCTGTTACTGCGCAGATTTTAGCAACGTGCAAGCCTGCATCGACACTGATTTTCTGCAATACAAAACTGCAGTGCAGATCTCTGGCAAAATTTCTTGAGGCAAAAGGCTTTTCATCTCTGGCCATTCACGGTGACCTTGAGCAGAAGGATCGAACTGAAATATTGGTGCGTTTTTCCAACGGCAGCAGCCCCATTCTGGTTGCCACGGACGTCGCCGCCAGGGGCCTTGATATTTCAGAGCTCAGCACGGTAATCAACTTTGACCTTCCCTTTGAGTCGGAGGTGTATATCCACCGCATCGGTCGGACAGGCCGGGCCGGAAAAGAGGGCATGGCTTTTTCTCTTATGGCACCTGGCGAACGCTTCAGGCTGGAAGAGATAAATACCCTGATGGGTACTGCTTTTGAGGCTTCAGATATCAAAGAGCTTGAGCCCTCAACCGAAAAGAGCGCACCTCCCATGGTAACCTTCTCCATCAACGGTGGACGAAAGACCAGACTTCGCCCTGGAGATATTCTCGGTGCTCTTACCGGAGATGCGGGAATTGCCGGAAGCTGCGTGGGTAAGATCAACTGCTTTGAGTTCTATTCCTACGTGGCCATCGAGCGCAAGATGGCGGATAAAGCCGAAAAAGCGCTCTCCAAAAACAAAATCAAGGGCCGCCACTTTATTGTACACCGACATGAGTAAGACCATTTCGATTACGTTGTGACCTCTCTAAATGCCATTTTCACTTTCTATTGGTGAATTTAAAGGCAGGGAAAGGGGAGAAAGGAGACGGGAGACAGGAGAAAGGGAAACGCAAAAGGTGGAAAGACTGGATGACCAACGAAACACACGAAAGATTCTCTATATAAAATGCTCCTTTCGCATGTTTAGAGTATTCCTTTGGCAAAAAAATCTTTTATCTTGCGGGTATTGATTATACAAATCCGGATACAATTCTGCCGCGATATCCCCGTAGTGGCAATATGGCGTTGTCTTTGTGGGAAGGATGTCCTTGTAGAGACGCCCAATTTGGGCGTCTTCAGCACAACAGGTGGCTCATCTCACAACAGGGTACCTTGAATATTCAAGGTACCCTTCCGGACAGCAACGGCCATCACTCAGAGAAAAGCAATGACGATTGGCCCCATAAGTGTCAGTAGAATATTGCCCACTGCATAACCTGGCGTATAGCTGAGCGCAAAGATACTGGTACCATATTCTTCGTTTACCGCATTCAACCCGGCAGTAATAGTTCCTGCACCGCACTGCCCGCCAATGATATCAACAGCATTCATCCTCAGCGCGTATTTGGCAAAGAATATCGATAGAATATGCGGCACGATCGAGACTATCAGCCCAATAACCAGCACCATGTACCCCATCGATTGCAACGCAGGGATAAAACTGGCCCCCGCCTCGATCCCGACGATGGCAATAAACAGGTTCAGGCCAACGCTTTTGAGAAACCAGCGCGTGGGTGCAGGAATCAGGCCAAAATGCGGGTGTTTGTCGCGATACCACCCCATCAACAAACCCATGAGCAAGGCACCGCCCCCACCACCCAGTGTAATGGGAATAGAAGCACTTCCCAAAGTAATGGCGCCGACGATCAAACCAAGTACGATACCAGCGCTGAGAAAACTGACATCGGTATCGCTGCCCACCTGCTTCGGATAACCAAATTCGTGCACAACTTTTTCAATGGAGCGTTTGGGACCAATCAGCGTCAATGTGTCTCCTGCCTGCATATCATTTCGATCCGAAACTGCATTGCCTTCGCACTTATCGGAAACAATCACGATATTATTTGCATAAAGATCCTTGAGGTGATCACGACGAAACACCCTGGTCAGCATGACATCAACTTGCTGCAAATCGACAGACTGATATTTCTCATCAAACGTTTCCGTAAGGCCATTACCCTCCAACTGAACCATATCCGAGAGGTCGCCAATAACCAGGATGATGTTATCGGCGGTAATCTTTGTTGCCAAAGAAAAAGCAACGCTGGAATTATTTCGATACAATCCCTCGACTATAATCTGGTCCTGGAACTGAGCTTCGAGCTGCGCCACGGATTGCCCGATATATGATGATCCCTTTTCCACGATAAATGATCGGAGCTTCGTTGGGCTGACAGCTGTTGATAGCGGTGTATCCCCATGATAATTGTGCTTTTCGATCATCGCTTTCGTTTCTGCGCGGAGATCTGCACCTAAGAGCTTCGGGGCAATATTTTTCAGTAGAATAATCACACCAACCGTTCCCAAAACGTATGTGAGTGCATAGGCAACAGCTACCTGCGATTGCATCTGCTGCTGCATGCTCGCAGAGATACTCAGATCACTGATCGCGGTTGCGGCTGTGCCAATTATCGCGCTTTGGGTCAGCGCGCCTGCAATTATGCCTGCTGCCTCGCCAGGTTGAATGTTGAAAATCTTGAAGCACGCCATGGCCACACCCAGAGCGGCCGCAGCGAAAAATACTGATTGAAGAACAACTTTAATTCCTGATGATTTCAGGCTGCGAAAGAATGACGGCCCGACTTCGTACCCGATCGTAAAGATGAAAAGGCTAAAAAATATCGTCTTTATGTTGCCATCAATCTCAAACTTCCCGAGATGCCCGATGAGCAAGCCGACCAGAAGCGTGCCAACGGTCGCCCCGACAACCAATGTTTTATACCTTAATCTGCCCAGCAAATAGCCCAATGCAAGACAAAGGAAGATAGCAATAGTTACGTGATGGAGCATATATTGCGAGATAAAGGTCATTCTTTTATCTCCTCTTTACTGCTGAATTCAACATGATACTCAGCAAGCAATTGCAATATTCGCTCACCAAGTATTTCATAGCTCTCGTCAGGCAGGTTGGCCTGTGAAACGCGAAGCGTGCCCGGCGACGCTCCAAAACCAACCCCTTCCATCAGCACAACGCCCTCTTCTTCCGACAGACGCAGGAGAAAATCAATTTCCTCGAATTTTGTTCGCAACCAGGTTTCGAAATCGGCATCGTAACGTTTGCGGGCCAACTTATAGATATCTATCAGACAGTAGTATTTACTGTTCGTACGCTCATTATCCTCGGTGATTCCCAACGTCGACATAAGGGTGCTATAGCGATCTGCTACGATTTTCTTCGATGACTCTATATAAGGATCGTTTTTCCCTGCTATCAGGCTGGTCAACGAGAAAAGCGCCATCATCGCCTGTTGGGGGGTGGACAGACCCGACGTATGGTACAGACCAATCGAGCGACTATCTGCAGTCAGACGTTCAATAAATGGCAGCTTGCGGGGCTCGTTTGTCACAATGCTGTAGTTTTCATCGAACTCTTTTTGTGTAGCCTCCGGCATTGCCGCGATCAGATCGTCAAACACATTTTTCTTGTTGACCGCGATGGTACCCACACGCCAGCCGGTGGCTCCGTAAAGCTTGGAATAGGAATAGACGAGGAGCGTGTTGTATGGGGCGACCGCATATACCGTCTGAAATCCATTGACGAAGGTACCGTAGACATCGTCCGTAATAATAATCAGATCTTTTCGTTTGGATGCAATTTCTTTGATCTTATCCAATTCGGGCTGCCCAAGGGCGCGGGCTCCGGGATTTGAAGGATTGACGAGAAAAAACGCCTTGATTGAAGGGTCGAGCAGCTTATCAAGCTCCTCGGTCTTCATGTGCCAGTCATTTTCCTCTGTCGCACAAAGGTCGATCTCTGCCATGCTGTACATGGTCAGATGAGGAATCTGGAGATAGGGGGTGAAGATCGGCGTGTTAATCGCGATTTTATCCCCCTCCTTAATCAAATGATTGCGGCGTAACGATTCAAAGATATAGACGATCGCTGCTGTTCCGCCTTCGGTAGCAAACAGCGTTGTTTGTTTTGCAATATCGACGCCGCCGTAGAGTTTTTCCTGCAAATAGGTGTTGACGATTTGCTCCAGCTTGACGAGAAATCGACTGGGAACCGGATAATTGTTTGCAATAATTGCATCAGTGAACTCCTTAACCACTACATCTTCGTTCATTCCCAATTTCTGGACACAATACTCCAGTGCCTGACTCAGGAAGGCGTCTGTTTGATTCTTTTCGTCCAGAAATGCAGTAAAACGCCCGGCTATTCCGTCTAAAGTAGTATATCCGGCCAGATCGCCTTCATCAGTCGTACGCTGCGATTCCTCCACGCCAAAACTGATAAAACGTGCAAAAGCAAGACGAGCCCTGGTGTTAATCCAGTTTGGATTGCCACGTCCAGCATTAAGAAACGAGTTGTGACGCTCATTATTCTTTGCTAAACCCAGCATTTTGCTGCTCACTTCAAATGCCCCCAGCTTTTCCAGTGATTGCTCGAACTTTCTGTCAGTCATAACGCTTGATCCTTTCGTAGATTTCATAAATACTCCTGTATTTAGTTGGTGTTTTTGACTGATGCTTTTGCACTGCTGTTGCACTTCTTGTACTACTCCAGCGCCTCCCTTTCTCTTAATTTATGCCCCGTTTAAGGATACCCAATCCCGGCTGTATCTGTTCTAATAACTCTTGGAATTGCTACCCGTTTATTCCACGCAGTTGTGTTTTGTGGTCAATACAAAATGTAAATAGTCTCAGGTCATTTCACTCCGAGAACTGCTCCATATCCTGATTACATTTCATTATATCCATCATATTCTCTGCTTTTTCAATACATGGCATTATCTGTTCTACACGTTGAATATTTTCTTGGAATTCTGCAAGAACTTGTTCTTTGGTGTTTTCATCCCAGATGAAAGGATCTTCATCGTCGCTAAAATCTTCATCTAATCCCAGTTTTTGGGAAAGTTTAGATGCTTTTTCAACGCATCTATCCGCATCTTTTTGAGAGGAGCAACCTTCCAGACAGCTCGCAAAACTTTTCATCATTTTCAGCATTTTTGGCATCTGATCTTTTTCTTGCTGAAACTTGGCTTTAGCTTGAGGTGAATTCATCATTTGCTGTATAAACATGGCCCCTTGTTCTAGTTCTACTTCACTCATATTGAAATCTGTACTTTTAGACTGAGCCATAACCGGCATCAAAACCAGCAGAGAAAGTAGTGTTAGAAATTTCACAGCTTGTGTCATTGTCGAGATCCTTTTTTGTGGGGGTTATTGGAAGAAAAACAATACATAAGGGTACCTTGAATAATCTTGTATTTCGTTCATATTCGAGGCACAGGAGAAAATTTACCGGAGCTATATGTTTGATATTGCGAGGATAAATTTTCGACTGTAACGAAGAAGATGGGCGAAAGACTGATTATTCAAGGTTCCCATAAAAATAATGCGTGAAAAGTATAGTAGCTAAGTCCCTAAATTTAGTCAATAAACAACTTCCAATGAAAGAGCGCAACTCATCAACTCTCTTAAAATAACTGGCATGCGAGTCGGTCTGTTCGTGGTTGGAAACTACAAAAGGAACCACGGAAACCACGAATGGACACGAATAAACACGAATAACATCATTCCTATTAAGTTATGACCTTGCTAAATGCCATTTTCTATTGGCGAATTGAAAGGCAGGGGGACGGGAGACAGGGAAAAGCAAAAGACGGAACAGCGAAAAACTTTTTGCCAACGAATAAAAGCTCTAATCATGCGAATAAAGGCAAAAAAAATTAAGAAGTTACGCTTTTATAAAAAATGCCCTTTTTCGCATGATTAGACCATTTCTATTAAATTATGCTTGTTTTACATCCTGTTTATCCATTCGTAATCACAAAAAAAGATGTCTACGCGGTTGCGTTCTCTGGTCAGTAAAAATGTCAAGGGTATTACTGCATCTCTTCCTGAAAAACATGCTGGCGATCTGGGTCGAGGAGAAGGGGCAAGTCTCCGGCATTAGAGTTCTCCTCGGAAAGCGCGTTGGGTGAGGGAGTTGAAAAAATATTCATTCTCTTCAACACCTAAATAAAAATTATATTTTAAAACAATGGTCTTGGCTAATATCAAAGAAAATTCCTGTTGCAATTTATAATTTGGTATTTCAATCAATTGCTCTAAAAGGCGCTTCTTTGAAATATTCGGCATTGAACCGGCCGCCCCTCCAGCGATTCCCTGGATTTTTTTTCTTTTCCCTGAATGTGTTAATAGTGCCCATAAGTAGGCAGGAACAACTTTAGCTTTTTCATTGATTCTTAATCTAAAAATTAAATCAGAAAGCATAAGCTTTGGGCGGGTAGAATTAACCAAAGCACAAGCTGCTACCAAGTTATAAGTATTTTTTCGACTAAAAAGGAGGTCACCTTTTTTCACTTCTAGCTGAGGTCTTGGAACTAAATCAGATGGAAGTGCTTTACTCTCTCCTTCTATGAAATTGCACGTTGTAACTGCACCAAGTTTTAAAACCCCCCACTCATTTTTGGCTGGTTCTCGATTATAACATTTCGGGCTCCAGCCGCTGTCAATTCGGTCAAGGATCTTTTTGAGAGGTAACCTTTCCCATCCCTTAGGATTAGTCACCGGATCGCCAAACATATCCAGGAACACGGCGCGGAGAAAGTCGTCGGCGAGCTGGATACCCTGCTGGCGTTTGCGGCGGATGGTATCGGCTTTATCGAGGATGGCGGCGATGCGCTTTTGTTCGGTCAGGGGTGGGAGGGGGATTTCATGATCCCAAAACACCTTCATAGAAACGCGAGGCATTTTTGCTCCTGCTGTTTGCAAAGTCACCCAATCAACAAAATTTTTCGATCTTAGAAAATATGCCAAGTATCTTCGGTCCAGAACCTTTTCATTTGGCAACATTGGTACGAGCTCTGTTGTACCAATACCGGTTTCATCCGGCAGGTATACTTTATTTAGATATGGCCGAAGTTTTGAATAAAGGACATGGCTGCTATTAAACCAATGTGTTGAGTTACCAGCTTCATTTACCGGTGCATAATTGCGTTTAAGTAATGATCCTGTTTCAGACTCAATGTTATCTAACGTAATATGAAGGATATGATCTTCACCTGAATATTTATCTGTTTTCAGTGGCTTTGCTGGAGCCACTTCAGACAATTTCACCATTGGCCAACTCACAGCATCCCCTCCAACTCATCCAAATCCCCTAAAATATCCTTCTCCAAGGATCTGAGCTTTTGGAGAATAACCTTCGGCTCTTCATACACCTCTTCCTCATACACAACCTCCTTATAGCGGTTGATGGAGAGGTCGAATTTATTGGCAGCAATATCCTCTGCATCCACCACAAAGGCCTTTTCTTTCTTATCACCAAAGGCCTCGTTGATCTCCTCCGCTGTGGCGTTGGCCAGCACCAGTTCCCGATACTCCTGCCAGCGGGCAAGGGCATCGGGCAGATCATTCCCCCCCTCGCCCTTCAGCTCGGTGCGTTTATCATCGAGCGAATAGCCATCGGCCTGCAGGTCGTAGAACCAGACGCGCTCTGTGGTGCCACCCTTTGTAAAGAACAAGATTGCTGTGCTCACTCCCGCATAGGGTTTAAAAACACCACTGGGCAGACTGACAATGCCTTCCAGCTGGTTGTTCTCAATCAACTCCTGGCGTAACTGCTTATGGGCCTTACTGGAACCAAAGACCACCCCGTCCGGTACGATCACCGCAGCGCGGCCGCCGAGCTTGAGGGCACGCAGGATATGGGCCACAAAGAGAAGTTCGGTCTTTTTGGTCTTGACCATCCCCAGTACATCGGGGTTGGTATTCGTCTCATCGAGGCTGCCCTTAAAGGGCGGGTTGGCGAGGATACAGTCGAAAAAATCCTCCTCCTGCTGAGGAAAATTCTCCTTGATCGATTTGCTTAAGCTGTCCTGATAGAGGACATGGGCACCGCTGACGCCATGCAGGGCCATATTCATGCTGGAGACGCGGAGCATGGTGGTATCAAAGTCAAAGCCCCAGAACATGTTTTTATTGATATGGTCGCGGTAGGGTTCGAGCAGGTCGCCGCTGTACTGGGTATTGCCCTCTTCATCGGTGAAAATACCAAACTCGCTGGAATACCTGCGATTAAGATACTCCATGGTGCGCACCAGAAACCCGGCTGTGCCGCAGGCCGGGTCGCAGACCGTGTCAGTGGGCTGCGGGTTAAGCATCTCCACCATGGTGTCGATGATATGACGCGGGGTGCGAAACTGTCCGTTAATCCCGGCGGTGGTGAGTTTGCTGAGCAGATACTCGTAGATATCACCTTTGACATCGCTCTGCGCCAGCGGCAGCTTATCGACCATCTCGACAGCGCTGACCAGTACCGATTCGTTTTTGATCTCCATATCGGCATCCTGCATATATTCGCCGATCTGGCCGAGCGACTTCACCTCCGTTTTCATAGAGTTGCCAAGCCTGGAAAAAGAGGGGTAAACGTTCTCCTTGAGATGGGTGCGCAGCTCGCTGCCACCGAGGTTTTTAAAATTTTTCCAGCGCAACAGCTGCCCTTCCGGGGTCTCTTCGTACAGTCTGATAAAATCTTTGCCGGTGCGCCGGGCTTTCCGCTCGGCCAGATCTTCCTGCATGTCGAGCATGCGGGCAAACATCAGATAGCTGATCTGCTCAATAACGGTCAGAGGGTTGGTGATCCCTCCTGTCCAGAATTTTTCCCAGAGTTTATCGATATCGTTACGTATTGGTCCTGTTAACATTGTTCTTCCTGTCCCTGCACGGGGGTTGAGGTGGCACTGGTCGATGAACCAGTCCGTAAAAATGGTTTCAGTGCGGCAATAAGGTCATCGGCCTCCTCAAGACCGAAGACCCCCTCAATGCCCTCGTGTGAAACAGAGGTAAAGGGTGCTTCATAGAGTTTGTCGACAAGGATGGAGCCGTACTGAGCAATATAGTTTTTCAGCAGGTTCATAAACTGCACCTGCCTCGCTGTCAATGCGGGATGCGTATGCAAAAAATCCTTGAAATGTTCTTCAACGGCCTGCAGGTCCAGCCCGATGATCTCGCAGATGGTGAGATGCAGCTGGTCCGCCGTGCGCCCGTAGAAGTCGTTTAAAACTTCGAGGCTCACACCGGGATGGCTGGCAAGGATGGTTGAAGTCAGGCTCTTCAGCTCTGCCTCTTCGATCGTTTCACCTTTACGGATCTTCTGCAACGTCGGGCTGGCATCTATCATTTCATCCAGAATGCCCTTAAGTCTGTGGCGGTAGAGCATGGCATCATTGGCTCCGGCGATCTTGACCCTGCGCTCATGGGTCTCCAGCCCCGAATCTCTGGTGTCGGTGGTGGCCGTTTCGTAGATAGACCCTGTTGGCTGCTGGCAATACTTCATGATGTCGCGCAGTTCACTGCGGGCCGTTTCCAGCCGCTCAATACTTGGATTCTGCCAGAAGTCAGCCGAGCGCACCTCGGCTATCAGTGCTTCCTTTTGCTGCACAGCCTGGATATTGACGGCCAGGCTGTCAAGCCCCGCCAGCAGCTGACTCTGCCCATCGGCAAAACAGCTGGCCTGTTCGACAAAACAGCGTTCTATAAAGGCCATAAGCCTGTCGAGCCGGCTGGCATGTTTGTCGCGCAGCACCCGTGTTGACATCAGGGGGGCAATGGTTGTGGATAACAGATGCCGGGTTCTGGCATCCATCTTCTTCAGCAGCCCGGTCTGCTGCAGCTGGTGTACCAGGCGCAACTCACGTCGGATGGCAATACTGGACTCGGGCAGATCGTTGATATCGGCACGCAAAAGCTCGACCGCAACAGCAAAGGCGGCGGCGTGGTTCTGCTGCAGGGCGGCAGAGGCCAGCGCAAGACGTGTTTCGAAGGTGGTCTGCAGCAGGGATTTACCGCCAACATCTTCCGGCTCCTGGTATTCCTCCTCAAAGAAATCGAAATTGGAGTAGTGATCAAAGATCAAAAATTCGCTCTTATCTTTGCCGGGGCCGAAGAGGTCTGGGCACAAACGCGTGCCGCGGCCAATCATCTGCCAGAACTTGACCCATGATTTTACCGGCCTGGCAAAGACCAGGTTGACAACCTCAGGGATATCGATACCGGTATCAAGCATATCCACAGAGATGGCGATACGGAACTGGTTCCTGCCCTTTTTGAATTCCTTGATCAGACTCTCCACGTGGGGAACAGCATTGTGGATAACCTTACACACCCTGGTGCCGTATTGCGGGTAGAGTGTGCAGAAAAGCTTTTCCAGGTGTTCGGCGTGTTCCTGGCGCTGGGCAAAGATAATGGTTTTTCCCACCAGAGAGCCGGTTTCATCCTTGATACCGTTATTGATCAGATTTTCCAGGATAATGCGATCGGTATCCTCACAGAAAATCTTACGGCCTATATCTTTGCCGGCGATGGTGGTATTGCGTGCTTCTTCGAGACCAACATCTTCTTCCAGTTGACGCTTTTGTTCCTCGGTGAGATCATTGTAGTGAATACCATCACGCAGAAAGTCGGTGGTGAGGTCTTTGACACGAAAAGGAGTCAGATATGGAGGATCGTTGTTGATGGCAGCATCAAGGCCAAATTCGAAGGTCGGATCGGTGGACTCACAATCGAACATATCAAAGGTATTGCGGCTGATAAATTTCACCGGTGTTGCCGTGAGTCCCACCTGCAAAGCATCGAAATACTCGAACAGGTCCTGATACTTGTTGTAGATGGAGCGGTGCGATTCGTCGGCGATTATCAGGTGAAAAAAGCCCACATCCAGCTGAGTAAACCGGTTCATCATGCCGGGATAGGTGGCGATATAGATGCGGGCAGAGGTATCGATTGTACTGGTCCCTCCTATGATACAGCGCGGCTCGGATGGCAGGTGCTGTTTGAAGGCTTCATCGGCCTGGACCCGCAGCTCTTTGCGGTCGCAGAGAAACAGGATTCGTTTGGCCCAGCTGCAGCGGAGCAGCATCTCGGTCAACGCGATGGCGACACGGGTCTTTCCGGTGCCGGTTGCCTGGATGAGCAGCGCCTTGCGACGTTCGTTTTGAAAATGAGCGGCCACGGTCTTGATGGCCTCGATCTGATAGGGGCGATCGGCAATGCTCAGCCGGGGATTATGCTTCTCCAGCTCTTGTTCCCGGTAATGCCGCTGATAGATGCAATACTTGAGGCTCTCTCTGCTGTAAAAGCCGTAGACCGGGCGGTAGGTGTTATACTGAGAATCGTCCCAGATAAAGCTTTCATAGCCATTAGAATAGAAAATCACCGGGCGCTGACAGCCCATATTCTCGAAGGCATCGGCATAGAGACGTGCCTGCTCACGGCCAGCCTGTAAATTGGTGTTGCCGGACTTCTTGGCTTCGATCACCGCCAGGGGATCGCCATTCTCACCCCAGAGAACATAATCTACTTTTCCTTTGCCGGAGGGGTTGTCCTCAAACTGCACTTCGACCTCCTGACCAACCTGCTCCGGATCTTTGATATCCCATCCGGCCTGCAGCAGCATGGCGTCGATCAAAAGATGTCGCGTTTTGGCCTCGCTCCACTGCAGGCTGTCGGCGACGCTCTGGCTCTGCTGTTTCCGTTTCTGCTGCTCAGGTTCGGCAGGTTTTTTACGTTTTTCGCTGTTTTTTATGCGCTCCTGCTCCAGATGGTCTATCACCCGCTGGAGCTCGTCCTGCTGTTTCTTCAGTTCCTTTTCATGGCTGGAGACTGATTTTTGCAGCGTGTTCAATGTGGCGGCAGGATTCTGAATATGTTTAAATTCACCTATTTGCTCTTTTTTTCTGCCATAGTAGCGAAGGGCCATGTACATGGCAATTTGATGGGCAGTCTCCAGTGCTGTTTTCGCATTGCTCAGGTTACCCCTGCCACCGTGGGCGGTGTTGTTGCCTTGAATCCGCAGGAAATTTATCTGATGGATCAGTGACGTATTTACACAGGCCTCAAACACAGGGCTTTTGACCAGCTCGTAGAAGGTGGACTGAGGCATTACTGGCAACAGCTCTTCGTTATAGATGGCTCTGGTGAGTTCTTCAGCAAAGCTGCGCAGTCTGGTCAGCGCACTGCCCGGATCGATATAGAGCACCGCTTCCGCCAGGCCGCCAAGATTGGCCAGTGGCTCATTCTCTGGTCTGAGAAATTCAAAATTCACTGATTTCATAAAAAGTATCCTGCCCATGCCGACCTTAGAGCAACGGCCGTGCCAATTTGAGTTTTCTGATTACGAGATCCCGTGTTTTTTTAAGCCCCGGCAACCTGGCTGCGCGGATACCTTATATCTTTTTTGACGATTACGAATGGATAGAATGTAACATTGATCTCATTGTAGAAACATCCGTTGTGCTGGAAACGCCCAAATTGCTCCTCTCTACGGAAGCTTTTTGCTTTTTCCTGTCTCCCGTCTCCCATCCCTGCCTTTGGGTTCCAACAGACTCATGCAGTTTGCTACCACGGAAAACACGGAAGGACACGGAAAACATCAATTACCTCAAAGCAATAGTGTACTACCACGATTTGTATTATTAACAATTTTTATGAGTGGTAGTAAATTTATCTACCAAATCTGTAAGGAGTGAGGTTAAAATCTCCGTTCTGGCAAAGGAACATGATTCTCTCCATGTTCTCTGCGTCTTAACGAAGAAAACATGAAAATTCCAACACGTCCTTTCACCGAACCTTTGAATATCGGTCGATGGAAAACATGTTGGCTGAGAGATGATGGAGAAAAGAATACTATGAAAATATTGATCATTTTCAATCACGAACCCTACGACAATACCGACGTCAACTGGAACGGTCTGCGTCTGGCCCAAAAGTTGTCCGAGGCGGGGCAGGAAGTTAGAATCTTCTTGATGAACGACTCTGTGGATATGGCTCGTGACGTGTGCAGACCACCCGAGAGCTATGACCAGGATTTGTCACAGATGCTCAAGGACCTCATTGCCAATGGGGTCTCCGTCAAAGTCTGCGGAACCTGCATGGCACGTTGCGGAGTCTACAAGAATCATCCGTATTTCGAAGGTGCCGAGAAATCAACAATGCCAGAGCTGGCGGAATGGGTCATTCACAGCGACAAGGTTATCACATTCTGAAGGGAACCCTGATACCATTCCGATTACGTTGTGACCTCACTAAATGCCATTTTCACTTTCTATTGGCGAATGTAAAGGCAGGGGGACGGAAAACAGGAGAAAGGAGACGGGAGACAGGAAAAAGCAAAAGACGGAACAGCGAAAAAATTTTTGCCAAAGGAAAGCTCTAATCATGCGAATAAAGGCAAAAAACTTTAAAGTTGCGTGGACATTTTTCTGGCGATTACAAATGAGTACTAATTCGTGTTTATCCGTGGTTCCTTTTGCAATTTGTAACCACGAATAGACACGAATTTTCACGAACAGGGACAACACATTAAACGAAAACGTTTGTATCCAAAGTTAAGCCGTACAGTGCATCAGGATTATGAATCAACTTTGGGAGTCATTCGAAAGTCAGGGTTAAGCGTTTTACGCTCTAATACATCAATTACCTCAAAGTAACCACAAGGGCATTCTCTTATGGGTCCCTTATGGTTTTTTCAGTAATAATTCGTGTTTATTCGTGTCCATTCGTGGTTCCTTTTGTCGTTTGTAACCATTCGTAATCACAAAAAAAGATGTCCACGCAGTCGCGCTCTCTAGTCAATATAAAATGTAAATGGTATTACATTTTCCCAATACTTTCAATATCCAATATTACGTTCAAACTCGCGAATACGTCGAAAGATGGAGCGCAGTTCTGTGATAACGGTCCAGCGTGCTGTAAAGACGGAAAAGGAGGCGCGGACCTGACCAAAGGCACTGCTGACTTTGATAAGTATGCCAAGATTAATGACACCGGCAAAAAGCCCTGGAGCCATGAGAAGATAGGGGGTGATCATCATAATCCGGTCAAAAGAGTAAATCCAGACATCGAAGTAGGCGGTATGGCGGAAGAGCCGGTAATAGTTGCTCTCAAGTCCGGTAAACAGTCCAATAATGGTCGGTGGCTGGGCGAAGGATATTTTGTTGTCTTCAGCAAAGACCAGTTCCTTGCGGAATGCTGCCTCGACAATCTGATTATTATATTCCAGAATCGGCAGCTTAATCCCCACCAGCCAGGAGATGACCAGCCCGCCTATAGAAATGAAGAGGGCCAGCCAGACCATTGAACCTTCAGCAAAGACAGATAAAAATGGGATCTGCCAGGAGTCCGCTGTACGAACAATCAAACCGTTGATACTGTTGAGCCAGCTCAGGTTAAGATCAGCGCTGGCCGCCCAGAGAATAGGCAAAAAACTGATCAAAGTGAGAAAAGCTTTCACCACCTGTGCTCCCAGGGACTCAACGATTATCGCAAACCGCATGAAGTCTTCCTGAATCCGCTGGCTTGAGCCCTCTATATCCTGCTCCACCTCACGCCAGCGCTTTATATGGGCGCAGGTGATCGCTTCGCGCCAGTGAAAAGAGTAGATACGTGCAAAATACGCGGAAAACATGCCAAGAAAGACCAGCTCAAGAGCAATTTTAGTGAACTTCCCGATGCCAGTCCAGAAATCTCTAATGTTATAACTGCTGACATCCTGCAGCATCTTGAAAAAATCGCCGCGCCACTCCACCAGCTCTACGGTGAGCATTACGTTTACCTCAATAAGCAGGCAGACGAGGATTCCGCCGCCCCACGCCCATATTGCCCATTTCTTACTGCCGAAAAATGCCTTGAACACGTTTTTAACTCCAGGAGAGGGAACATTGAATATTATTCAAGGTACCCGTCAGTAACCGATATTATGTTCGAATTCACGCAGACGCTTGTGGATGGAGCGCAATTCTGTAATGGTTGTCCAGTTATTGGTAAAGATGGAAAGTGACTCCTGCACCTGCTCAAAGGCATTGGCGACCTGCATTGCCACACCGAGCAATACCGCTCCGGACATCAGCGACGGCCCCATCAGAACGAAAGGCACCACCACCATCAACTGCATGAAAAAAATCAGCCATATATCGAAATATCCATAGTGCAGATAAAGACGGTAGTAGCTTTTTTTCAGTCCGGTAAAGAGGCAGAAGATGGTCTTGAGATCGGCGTAATCCTTTTTGTTATCCTCAGCATAGACAAGCTCCTTGCGAAAAGCTGCCTCGACGCGCTGGTTATCATATTCCAGTCCGGGCAGCTTCATTCCCACCATCCAGGAGATGAACATACCACCGACAGAAACCACAAACGCCACCCATACCAGCGAGCCGGGCACCCCTTCAAGCAGCGGGATATGGACATCTGAACTGTAATGCCAGAGAATCGGGGTGAAAAAGAAGAGCAGCAGCACTGCCTGCAGCGCCTGCAGGCCAAGACTCTCAATGGTGGTGGAAAAACGGCGGATATCCTCCTGAATACGCTGGCTTGATCCTTCAATGTCATGCTCGACTGCACGCCATTTATAGAGATACGAGAAGGTAACTGCCTTGCGCCAGCGAAAGGCGTAGTGACGACTGACCCACGCGTTGAGGGTCTGCAGCGGAATGTATTGCGCCGTGATTACGGCAAAGACTTTGATGCTCCCCCAGAATTCATCAATGTGATGCTTGTGAGGTGTCTGCACAAGGTCGTAAAACTGCTTGTACCAGTCGTTAAAGTCCAGCATTAGCAGAACCTGGTATACCACCATGAGGACCAGAAGAAACCCTGTTCCCCAGGCCCACCAGAAGTAGTGCCTGTCTAAAAAAAATGCTCGTAACATGTATTCGCAAGGTGAGGGTTGGCAACAAAAGGGAAAGGACTCTGCTCAATCCCAGAGAGAGGCAAGTTCCATGCAGCCCTTCCTGGCGAGAGCCATCATGTGAAAAGTTTCTTCATCATCAAACGGTTTTCCCTCGGCGGTGGCCCCCATTTCGATCCAGCGGGCAGACTCGCCGAGGCCACCCATGACAAAATTGGCGTCGGTCTGAGCACGGGAATCTTCGCTGTAGTCGAGATCAAGACAAATTTCTCCATCTACTATACCTGCGGAGATCGCGGTTACCGGCATCACCTTCGGCATCTGTGCCAGCAGTCCCTGTTCAACCAGTCCAAGAAGGGCATCGTTAATGGCAATGGAGGCACCGGTGATGGAAGCGGTTCGGGTTCCACCATCGGCATTGATAACGTCACAGTCCACCCGCAGGGTACGTTCACCGATAGTTTGCAGGTCAACCATCATACGCAGACTGCGCCCGATAAGACGTTGAATCTCCATCGTCCTGCCACCCTGTCCTTTCGTCTCACGACGAAATCGGCTGTTGGTGGCACAAGGGAGCATGCCATACTCTGCGGTAATCCAGCCGCGTCCGCTGTTGCGCAGGAAAGGCGGCACGTTCTCCTCCACAGAGACTCCGCAGAGAACATGGGTGTTGCCAGTTTTAATGAGTATCGAGGCTGCCGCCTGCGGCTGAATACCCCGTTCGAGGGAAAAAGGACGCTGTTGATCGTTACTGCGATTGAAACTTCTCATAGATATTTATCCGAAAAAAAAGAGTACATACCGAAAGCAAAGGTCTCGGCGGAAAATTTTCCGGAGAGTACCACTTTCCGGATTATATTGCTCTTTTCAGACAGTAGATTTGCCTTTCTACGGTAAATACCGTATATATTTAATGGAGTTTCAGGTATTTAATCCGAGGCATTTCCCGTCCCGGTTTCTCTTTTTCGTAAAAATGACAAACCATGAAAAAAAAAGTACATCGCAGAGCAAAACCAATGATCGAAGTGATCAAGGTTGCCAAGATCTATCCACCTGATATCAACGCTTTGCATGAGATCTCTCTTACTGTTAGCAGGGGTGAGATGTGTTTTCTTACAGGCAAGAGCGGCGCCGGGAAAACAACGCTCTTCAAGTTGATCTGCAATATGGACCAGGCAACCAGTGGACTGATTGAAGTTGACGGCCAGAAGATGAATCTGCTTCGTGGCCGCAAGCTCTCGCAACTCCGCCAGAAAATAGGGGTTGCCTATCAAGATTTCAAGCTCCTCCCCAAACGAACTGCAGCGGAGAATATCGCCGTCAGCATGGAAGTAAGCTACAAGAAACCACAGATCATTCGTGATCGGGTGTGCAGTCTGCTTGATCAACTCGGGCTGGCCGATAAGTACAACATCCCTACCGGAGAGCTCTCCCATGGCGAACAGCAGCGGGTGACTCTGGCACGGGCTGTTGCCAACTTTCCGACTCTTATTCTTGCCGATGAACCGACAGGTAACCTTGATGCCGTTACCACTAAACGCGTTATGCGACTGCTTTCCAACTGCAACAAGGACGGTGCTACCATCCTGATTGCGACTCACGACGAGACAATTTTCCGGAAAAGTTCTCATCGTGTACTGGAGATTACCAACGGCAGGCTGAAGAAAATGACAGGCGTCCCGACAGTGCCATGATACCTTCCATGCCCTGTGGACCCTCTCTCAGGTCACCAGACCGGCTGCCTTCTTTATTCGAAAAATCGACGCAGGGATCGAAACAAACGGAACACCGTACAACAAAAAGAGGGTTCTGCCCTGCATGGTATGGATGAGGCAGCAATTTTTCTGCAGGATGTGCAGAAAAAGGATGAATTTACACTGGCACAGAAATCCGCACGCTTTAACCGCAGGTCCAAAGCCCATTGAAGGGGAAAAATAATGAGTTTTCTGTTTACAGTTCTGCGTCAACTTGGTCGTAATCTTCGCCAGACATGGGGGGTACAGATCATGACTCTGCTTACTGTAGCTCTCTCAGTACTGATTTTCTCTTTTTCCTATCTTGTTTACACTAACATCGTACATTTTGGCGATCGTCTCAGTGAAAATATCCGTTTGATTGTTTATCTCGACGAAGAGCCAGGCCCTGAATTGAGAAAACAACTTGAGCGGAAGATTCTGCAGTTTGATGATGTCGAAGAGATTAATTTCGTCAGCCGTGAACAGGCATATAACCGCTTCAAGGCTCAGCTTGGCGAGAATGCCGCCGTCCTCGACGGAATGCCAAAGAATTTTCTTTCTCCCTCGGTAGAAGTGGTCCCGCTCAACACGCTCACTCACCTTAACAGGCTCAAGGATTTCTCGGATTATCTCTCCAAAATGGGAGGTATTCAGAAGGTTCAGTTTGGCCAGAACTGGGTGGAGAAGTTCAACTATACCTCACAGCTTATTACCATCATTGTCATCGCCTCCGGCGCCCTGCTCATTCTGACCACCATCTTTATTGTGGCCCATACCATTCGGCTGACCATCCTTGGCCGCCACAATGAACTTGAACTGTTGAAGCTGGTAGGTGCAACCAACAACTACATCCGCGCACCTTTTCTCCTGGAAGGCCTCCTGCAGGGCCTGCTGGGATCTTCCATCGGACTCGGGACTCTTTATGCACTTTTTCTCTGGGTCAAAATCCATTTTACCACTTCGGGTTTCATGGCCATATTTGATTTCACCTTCCTGAATCCCTGGGGTACAGTGATTATTATCCTCAGCTCCATACTTCTCTGTACCATAGGCTCATGGGTAACCATGCAAAGATTTGTAAAGGTCTGCTAATGAACTCTGTCCAGCAGAAAAAACCTGTGCGTAACGTCCTGCGGGGTACTGCCTTTCTCTTCATTTTTGCCATGCAGGGAATATGTGCCTGCGTCTTTAATACGTTTGCGATGTCTCAAGAACCATCTGTGGAAAAACAGATTGAATCCTACAATGAGAGTATCCTTTACCTCGAAGGGAACATTGCAGTTGCCCGCGGAGAAGACAATCAGTTCAAAAGGGAGGAAAAAAAAATCCTCCATGATATCCTGCAGATGGACTTGATAGTGGCTGAACATCAGACAAAACTGAGAAAACTTCAGGCAAGCGCCAAAAAGTATCGAACAATTATCAGGGGCACAGAAAAGAAGCTGCAGCACCTGCACACAGAACGTGAAAAGGCAGAAGTCATGCTGCAGAAACGCGCTTCCGTCTTCTACAGAATGGGCCGTCTCGGGCTGCTTAATGCCATTTTTTCTGCCCGTACCCTGCCCGATCTGATTATCTTTAATAACGCCTTTGAACAGCTGGTTACGTACGACAGTAAACTTCTTGCAGCCTATGAAGAGACTCTCAAGCTGCAGAAAAAGAATACGGAATCTTTCAAACTGCAAAACGCCGCACTTGACAAGCTGGTCAAACAGGGGAAAGGAGAAGAAGTCAAAGTCGCTGTTGCCCGCAAGAATCTGGAAAAGGTCTTAAAAGCCGTGCAGGACAAACGCAGTTTGCACCGCAAGACTATTCAACAATTGGAAAAAAAATCTCAAGAAATTACAGAGGCGATATCCAGAGTAAAAGATGAGATTACCCGCGAGCAGAAGGCGTTTCTTAAAAGTAAAGGGAAACTGCCCATGCCGGTAGATGGTATCGTAAGGACACGATTTCACGCCTGGACGGAGAATAAATTTGGTGAGCAGGAACTCTGTGAAGGAATTGAAATTGAGGCCCCGGATGGCGCTTCGGTTTGTGCCATCGGTACCGGTAAAGTAATTTTTGCCGGTTATCTCGAAGGCTACGGCAATGCGGTGATCATCAACCATGGTTCCCATGTCTACACTGTCACTGCCCGGCTGGAAAATGTCGAGGTGGAGGCTGAAAAAACGATCAGGTCCGGCACTGTTATCGGTATCGCCGGGGACAGTACCACCCTCTTCACCCGTGGCCTTTATTTCGAAGTCCGCCAGGGCAACAACCAGGTGGATCCTCTGGAATGGATTGACTCTGAGCAGCTCAAATTCAAATAATACCATTCCTGTTAAGTTATGCCCCGCTTTGCATCCTGTTTATCCATTCGTGGTTACAAACGACAAAAGGGACCACGAATGGACACGGATAAACACGAATTATTACTCATTCGTCATTGCCAAAAAAGATGTTTACGCAGTTGCGTTCTCTGGTCAATACAAAATGTAAATGGTATAAGAAACAATTATTCAAGATTTTTATAAAATCAAACTTCGACTAAACGTGAGTAATTACCGTCCTGTAAGGCAAAACAAGATCATGTTAAGACTCCCCACTCCCCGGGTGTTCCACCTCTTCCCGTGTAGAATTATAACTTCAATTCTTCTCGGTGTTGTGTTCTTCGCAGTTCCGGCCCTGGCCGTAACCGATGCACAGAATAAGGAGAAGATACGTCAGGAAGAGCTTACCCGTACCTACAAACAGCTTGAGGTTTTTTCTAACGTTCTCAGCATGCTGCAGGAAAATTATGTGGAAGAGGTTGATACAGCGGATGTGCTTAACGGCGCGATCAAAGGATTACTTTTTAATCTGGATCCACACTCCTCATACCTCAGCCCGGAGGAGTTCAAAGACCTGCAGGAGGAAACCAGTGGACAGTTCACTGGTATCGGCATTGAAGTAACGGTGCAACATGATGAGTTGACGGTCGTCAGCCCCATTCATGGCACGCCAGCAGAATCTGCGGGCTTGAAGGCTGGAGATCTTATTGTCTCCATTGACGGTGAAAATACCGAGAATATCGGCGCGTACAAAGCCATCGAAAAACTACGCGGACCAGAAGGAAGCAAGGTAAATCTTGCTGTTATACGTGCAGGCTGGGCTTCTCCGAGGAATTTCAAGATTACCCGTGCAAATATTCCACTGGTCTCCGTCGAAGGCGAATCACTTTCACCAGGGCTGGTCTATGCCCGTATTACTAATTTTCAGAGCAACACGGGTGCGGACCTGCGTCACCTGCTGGCTGACCTTTCCCAAAAGGCACCCATTCAGGGACTCATTCTTGACCTGCGTAATAATCCGGGTGGACTGCTTGACCAGGCGGTTGAAGTGGTGGATACCTTTCTCAACCAGGGGCGCATTGTCTATACCCGGGGACGTCGAGCCGACCAGAATACCATTTACAACGCGCACAACAACAGCTCCCATGCAGAGTATCCCCTCGTGGTACTGATCAATGAAGGTTCCGCAAGCGCCTCTGAAATCGTTGCCGGAGCGATTCAGGCCCATAAACGAGGTATCATTGCAGGTAAAAAATCCTTCGGCAAGGGTTCCGTGCAGATGGTGATTCCTCTGCCGAATGGCGCCGGACTCCGCCTCACCACAGCCAGGTATTACACCCCGGATGATCGCTCCATCCAGGCGATGGGAATCATCCCCGATGTGGAAGTGGTACAGCGAAAAAGTGATGAAGAAAACACGATGAAACGCAAGGCCCGCAAAGAGATTGATCTCGCGAATCATCTGCCGGGAGAGGCTGAAAAGAGAAACATCAGAGAAAAGGAACAAAATACGCAGGAGCTGAAAGCGTTGCAAAAAAGACTCGCCAACGACAATCAGCTCCATGCTGCCTACAACATCTTGAAAAGTCTCAACCTCTACACCAGACAGAGATCAAAAAAAGAAAAGTTGTAACGCGGTTCAAAACCCCTGCTCTCTCATAAACTGAGAATCCTGAGACCAGTTTTTCTTCACCTTCACCCACAGCTCCAACCGCACCTTCTGCCCGAGCAGTTTCTCAATATCTTTACGGGCGGCAATACCTATACTCTTGAGTTTTGTGCCGCCCTTGCCGATAATGATTCCCTTCTGAGAAGGTCGCTCAATAACGATAGTTGCGTGAATGAGAACCCGGTTCTTCTCTTCCTGAAATGCCTCAATTACTACTGCCGTTGAATACGGAATCTCCGCATTGATCTGTAAAAACACCTTTTCACGGATAATCTCTGCACAGAGAAAACGTTCGGAGGCATTGGTTGGGATATCTTCCGGAAAATAGCGCGGGCCCAAAGGCATTTTCTTGATAATGGTTTCCAGCAGCAGATCAACACCGTCGCGGTCTTTGGCTGAAACCGGGATAATTTCAGTAAAGGAAAAAAGCTTCTGATAGGCGGCGATGAGGGGCAACAGTTTTTCACGGGCAATAAGATCGACCTTGTTCAGTACAAGTATGGCCGGGCTCTTCATCTTTGCCAGCCAGCCGGACATCTCTTTTTCCCTTGCTGCCTGCACCTTCTCCGGAGTCGGCAGAGAGACGTCCATCAGAAAAAGTACGAGATCCACATCAGAAAGACTCTCCAGGGCAACCCGCACCATTTCGGTATTCAACGCTTCCCGAGTCTGGTGCAGCCCCGGGGTATCGAGAAAAACGACCTGATAGTCGTCGCCATTCACAATTCCGGCAATGCGGTTTCGTGTCGTTTGCGGTTTGGGACTGACGATAGATATTTTCTGTCGGAGAAACGCATTCATCAATGTTGACTTGCCGGCATTCGGCGGTCCAACAATAGCTGTCATTCCCGAGTGAACCGGCTCTGCCGGGGATCCTGCTTGTTTAATTTCCATAGCACTGGATTATAAATATTTGGTAATGGACAAAAGCGCAGTTTCTGCGCTATATTGATTCGGTTATATAAAACGATTCTATTACACTCTCTTTTTCCTGCTATTGCAAGGACTGATCTCAAAGTGAAAAGGTAATGCACTCCCAATGATTGTCGCAGGAAAACTCATAGAATATCTCGATAATGGCAAATTTATTTGTGCCCTTGTTACCGAAAGTCAACCAAAGCGGTTACGCCTGCTCACCCAAAACGGCCGGGAAGTGAATTTACCGATCTCTCGGGTTGTCCATTGTTCCACCGCCACCATGCAGGTGAACAGTAATCGTGACGACATTACCCATCAGTTGATGGAAACGACTCAGGAACGCTTTGCCCTCATGGCTCAGGTTGATCTGGAAGGAATCTGGGAACTGACAACCGACGAAAATACCAATGCCTTCAGTCCCGATTTTCTTGCTGAGCTGACCTTCGGTGAAGATGCCTCCGACAACACGGTTTCTGCCCTGTTACGCTGTGTTTTTGTTGATAAATTCTTCTTTAAATTTAAAGAGGGAAAAATTCTTGCCAACAGCGTTGAGAAGGTAGAACAACTTAGAATTCAAACTGAAAAAGAGGCTCAAAAAGAGAAGCTGATTGCCGAAGGCTGCGGTGTCCTTAAAAACATGGATGCCGGAAACATCAAGGTGGGCAGGTGCAGTATTTTTGAAGGGGATGTGCTGAAAATCCTGCGTGATTACTATCTCTTCGGCAAAAACAGCAGCACTGTGGATATTGCCCGTCGTCTCCTCAAGGAGGCGGGAATGCACGGTGAGCATGCCCCGTTTCACCTGCTGGTGAAGTGCGGTTTCTGGTCGGAAGAGGAAAATATTCCCCTCCTTCAGGCTGAACTTCCCGACACCTTTTCCCTCCCCGCCCGTCAGCAGGCGGAGATGCTGTTGCAGAGCAGTACGGATCATCTTTTTGAAGATGATGCCCGCCGCGATCTCACAGATCTCAAGCCGATGACCATTGACGGCCCGACGACCCTCGATTTTGACGACGCTCTTACTGTCGAGAAAAAAGGAAATGATTTCCTCGTCGGTGTCCATATATCCGATGTAGCTCATTATGTCAGACCCGGTGATCCACTTTTTCTTGAGGCCATGCGTCGCGGGACCTCTATTTATTTCCCGGAACGGCAAATACCGATGCTGCCCCGCCACCTCTCTCAGGGAATCTGCTCGTTGATCCAGGATGAAGTGCGTGCTGCCTTTAGCTTTATGATTCTCCTCAGCCCAAAAGGTGAGGTGCTCCGTGTCCGTATCTTCCCCTCGATCATCAAAGTGGCAAGGCGTCTGACCTACGACCAGGTTGATCAGATGCTGGAAAGTGACGAGGAAATCAAAATTCTTGAGATGTTACGCCGTAAACTCCGCAAACGCAGACTGGAATCCGGAGCACTGCTGTTGCCCTTCCCGGATGTTAATATCCATGTCGATTACCAGTCGAGAGTGCATATCAGCCTTGCCCGCAGTGACACACCTGCACGTACCATGGTTGCCGAGATGATGATTCTCGCCAATACAGAAGCCGCCAAATATGTGGCAGACAGAATGGTCCCCGGACTCTATCGTTCCCAGCCTCTGCTGAAGAACCGTATTGTTCATGGCGAAGATGATGATCTCTATCAAAACACTCTCCAACGGCGGCAGCTTCCCCGGGGCGAGCTTTCCACCTCCCCGAAACCGCACTCCGGTCTTGGTGTCAATCAATACTCTACCGTAACATCTCCCATCCGCCGTCTGCTTGACCTTGTTATGCAGCATCAGCTCAACAGTATTGTCCGCCATCGGGAACCCTGTTTTACCGAAGAGATGTGCCGTGATTTTACCTCCGTACTTGCCCGGACTCTCAGTGCTGCCAATAATGTCCGCCTGCAAAGACAGCGCTTCTGGCTGCTCCGCTGGCTGTCCGAACGAGTCGGTGAGAAACTCGATGCCCTCGTTATTCAGGCAGGCCCCAAGCGTTCTCATCTGCTGCTTACCAGTATTCTGATGGATCTGGACCTTCCGTCGATTGGAGGTGTACATCCCGGTGATACAGTTCAGATCCGGGTT
Organism: Desulforhopalus vacuolatus; assembly: GCF_016918505.1. Taxonomy (GTDB): domain Bacteria; phylum Desulfobacterota; class Desulfobulbia; order Desulfobulbales; family Desulfocapsaceae; genus Desulforhopalus; species Desulforhopalus vacuolatus. Next base: position 57,180 of record NZ_JAFFPZ010000008.1, on the reverse strand, counting down.
GTGAAAGTCGACCCCCTTGGCAATACCGTCCGCTTTGAGTGGGCATAATTCAGGGCTGTTCAGATGAGTGAAGAGAATTCTCAGATCTTCAGTCCCATGGCAATGGTGAAGATCGACGGCCCAACCATCAAAAAACTGCGCGAACAGCAGGGACTTACCCAGCTTTATGTTGCCACCGCAGTCTCGGTGACCACGGATACTATCTCCCGGTGGGAAAATGGCCGTTATCCTTCCATTAAGCGTGAAAACTGCATAAAACTCGCCGAAACACTCGGTGTCCCCCTTAAGCAGCTGTTACTGCCGGAAGAGGAACCTGTCCCGGCAGAGAGACCTGCTTCAGAGACATCGTCGCAACCTCCCGTCAAAGAGACTGGAGAGAAGATTGCTCTACAGATAATGACAACTTCTGGACGCAATCAACGCAAAAAGCTGTTTTTCGCCGCAGTGCTCGCCAGCCTTGTTCTTCTCCTTCTGTTACTCTTTAAATTCACCCTCAGTCCCACCACCAAAACACCAGAAATAACCCGTCTGGCACCTGCATGGTCATTACCAGAGGGATCACTGCCGGTACGTATCACCATAGTTCCGCAGAATAAAGAGCCTGTCACTCTGATTCTGAAAGAGAATATCGCTCCGGAAACAACCATCAGCAACGTTTTTCCAGAGACTGCGGGAACATCAGAAGGTGGGGAAATCAGATGGCTCGAGAGTGTGTCCGACTCCGACACCTGCAGCTATATACTTACGCCGCATGGAGAATTGGGAACGGTTATCTCTCTGCATGGCAGCTGGGCAACACGCGGCAGCAGTGAAAACACCACCGCCGGGCAGCAGTCCATTACACTTGGTCAGTACCACTGGGCCGATGAAAATCAGGATCATGTAATCGACGACCGTGAAATTATTCTGGTATATGACCGTTACAGCAACGTGCCAGGATTTGAAAAAGGAATAGACCGTATTGAAGATATCTGGCTTGGAGTTGGCTATCGCTGGGATAACAGTCAGCACAAACTCGTTATTCTACAAAAAAAGGACAGCAGGGAGACATCCAATGAAAAATAAGATTGTGAAACTCCTCTTCATTCTGTTTTTGACAGCCCCCGGGACAGCCCTCGCAGTAAATGCCTCTTTTCAGTCAGCTTCGAGCACCCGTTCCACGCTTGTAGTTAATTTGAGCCAGCCCACGGGAACTCTCATCGTTGAGCAGTACCTTTCACCCGACACCCGGGTAACCGGAACAACTCCACCGGCACACAAGATAAACAGGCGCTCCGTGACCTGGCTGTTGAAAAAAAGTGGTCCCGGCCGCAGGACGTTTACAGTACAGTTTGCCGCCCCTCCCCGTTCTCTTCCCAGTGCCACGATCAAATATCAGGACCGTGCCAGCGGCCAGTTTATCGAACAGCGGGTGAACCCCTGATGACGGTTATCATCTCGTTTTTCTGACAATGTCGCCCCGATGTCCCCCAACGTCCGCTGTACAATCTCCCTTCCCGCTGTACGTTCTTCCCCAGTACTGACGACCCCGTGTTTGTTATCGGGCACCTTGTTGTTATTCATTACAAAGGGAGGAGATATGAACCGCACAACTTTTTTTCTACTCACCACAGCACTTTTTTCTATTCTTTCCACAAACGCCTTCGCCGGTCCCCGCACCCTGAACGGCATGCTCATCGGTGGCGGCATCGGAGCCCTTGCCGGTCAGGCCATCGGAAGGAACACCGAGTCAACCATTGTGGGGACTGCGGCAGGCTCAGTCATCGGATTCGCCATAGGAAACAGCCGGGAATCTCAGCACCACTACACACCTGTTCGGCCGATTCCGGAACGGTACCAGGAAAGACATCGACCGGTGAGGTATGTGCCGATACGGGGGGCCGGATATTATGCGCCACGTGATAAGCGGAGAAATTCCTATTACAGCCACTCATGGGATAACCGTCGTCGGGAGAACCGCCGCTGGTAAAATCCGTGCTTCCTGTTGCAGTCGTTGGATTTGCAGATTAAGATAGCATAATGTCGAAAAGAATCTTAATAAAATACTTGTTTCTTTTGAAGACAGCCTTGTTTGAATCGGGGTTTTCGCATCGGACGAAAACCTTGATTCCTCATTATTTTCCAGCGAAAATTACGCCGTGACTAACGACGAATTTGCCCACCGCTGCATTCACGAAACCCTCAGCGGTGTTCGAGAAGGACTTTCCCGCTTCTCCGGGCCCAGTCGGGTTGCTATTATTTACGCCCTCAAACCTGGCGATCATCTCTCTATCATTGATCCGCAAAACCTTCTGCGAGGGTATGAACTCAAGCTGAGCTCCTTTTATAACGTTGTGAATTCCTTTTTTTGCGAGGGAGACGAGTGTAAAACGGGAAAACTTTATGAGAACATTCAACCCCAGAATGATCCCCAGCTTGATGGCATTATCTGCCAGGGGGGAAACTCTGCAACCTTTTTTTACCAGATGTGGTTTACCGACCACCATCCCAATCTCTGTTCGATTCTGCCTACTAAATACTGGCTCCGCCACGCGATTCTCCGTCTTTCTCACGATTTGCAGAATGGCCCTGCTCTCTACACCGGCATCTCCGGTGAATTTTTACGGGAATACGCTTCGCATGCCATACGGGAATGCCTTGCTGACATAGCGCTTGACGTCTTCGGCCTTGATCTTTCTCCCTACATTTCGCCGATTCTTGAAACTATTCTCGGTGTTTCACGCACGAATGAAGAGGGGCACCGCCCTTTTGGTATTCTCACTTTTATCAATCCCCGTGAGATGACTCGTGTCCGCTTTCTGTCACGATTTGCTGGACCAGATCTCCCACAACTCGGGAACTACAAGCATGTACGCAAACTCCTGCAATCTGTAGAAAAGAGCGGGAACTCTCTGATTTCCGATGGTACCAGTATCCTCGGTGTTGCTCATCCTCCTTCGGACTGTTTTGATCTCTCTGCTGAATATCTCGGCCGCCAGGGATTCCTCTCTGTGGCAGGAGAGTTGATCTGCAGCTTTCGTGACGGACGTTACAGCTCCAGCACCTTTAAGGCGAAACTCTTTGAAGTAGAAGAGGCTCTGCTCGACTTCAACTTCTCCTCTGACCAGAATCATGATATATTCTGTATAGTTGCCGCCCTCGTAAGAGAGGCCGAGGACTGTGCATTTGGCTGCAGTATCGTTGTCGACCTTGCTCCTGAACCAGAAATCCTTGCCGGGCAATCCCTGGAGACGCCGATTGATCTGCGCGATCCGAAAAATCTTGATCTGGCGATAGCACTTGCTAAAGTTGACGGGGCTCTGCATATAAAAGCAGATCTCAAACTTTACGGTTTTGCCTGTCTCCTTGATGGTCTTCGTGTACCAGAAGAAGACCGCGCCCGTGGTGCGCGTTACAATTCAGCTCTGCGCTTTACGGCTCACCACCCGGAATCGATTATTATCGTGGTTTCATCGGATACCGCAGTTTCTGTCTTTCTGCAGGGGCGTGTACTGTACAAAAATTTTCCCTGCGAACTTTACGCTGATTGTCAGATAGCTGGCATACCGTTAAGCAGCTGGCTTAAAAGCGAGTAAAAGACTTCTCTGAATACAGAAGGCCCCCGGTGTTTTAAACACCGGGGGCCTTCTGCATTCAGGAACAGCTTTTTCAAGGAACATCAAAGTTATACCTGCGGTAAAAATGCAAGATTCTTCGAGGTACCATTTACAAAGTCTTCACCCATGACGGAATTCGCTCAAGGATATAACGATTTACGGCTTCTTTTTTGTCCTCTTCCGGAACATTTCCGATATCGTTCATAACCTCATCAAAATCAAACCAGCAGAGTTCCTTCTCATTTTCCCCGTATACTGTTAAAATACGATGATCGGGCTGTTCGACATCTTCTTCTTCCTGGATGGCACTAACCATCGCCATAGCTTCTTCGCAGGGAATAAATTGAACTTCATCACTACCCATGGTGACCTCCGTTTCTTAAGCCTATAAAAAAAGGCGAAAGGAACAAACCCTTTCGCCTTCAACTCTTTACCAATACAACTGCAACAACGGCATTACGCCGCTTTAACAACCGCACCAGAGCGAATGCAGCGAGTACAGACCCGCATTCTTTTTTTGTTTCCACCGGCATCTGCCATGCGAACAGATTTCAGATTTGGAAGCCAGCGACGACGGTTTTTGTTGTGAGCATGGGAAACATTGTTTCCAGTTCTAGGACCTTTGCCACAGATTTCACATACTTTGGCCATTTGATTTCTCCTCTGCCAGCTTGAAGGCATGCAATGCCCACAAAAGCGACTTATAAGTGGTTAATTGTTGAAGGAACTTCTTTACTTACAGCGTTTTGACAGGTAAGGCAAGATTTTTCACCGGCACAGAGGTGTTTCTACCGAAAAAACGTCTGGACAGGTATTCATTCACGCTTACTTTGATTTGCCAAGATAAGGAAAAAGTTATATTGTGGCGGCGCTGTAGAGTCATTCTACTTTGATTTACATCAATTCTTTTCATCTCCACGTCCTCTACAGTTACCTGCAGACATCTGTTCAACGTTAATTTCACAGCCTCCCTTACTGGAACCAATGAAAAAAAACAATCCTGTCTGGCATTTCTTCTCATCAGTTCACCTTGCCCTCACGACGCTCATTGCCCTTGCAATTACGTCTGTTATTGGCACACTCATTCCCCAGGGAGAGGCCCCAGATTACTATTACCGATTTTTTGGGAACAGCATCGCCTCGTTTTTTTCAGGTCCGGGACACAATGAATTCATCAACAAATTTGCTGAAAGTGCCACTACCTTCACCCGGATCCTTGATCTGGACGATATGTACAGCTCGTGGTGGTATCTCTCCCTGCTGTCAATCCTTGCACTGAATCTGATTGTCTGTACTCTTGACCGTTTCCCTCTGACATGGAGGCTGATTCATCAGGATAATTTCAAACTTCACTCCGACCGCATCGCCGCAAAACAGGGGGCAGTTCATTTCAAGACTTCCGTTCATTTCGACACCACTGTTAAAATTCTCAACAAACATGGCTGGAAGGGAGAAGTCCGCAGAGAAGAAGAACGAACCATCTTTTTTGCGCAGAAAGGACGCTGGGGACGACTTGGTGTCTATATTGTTCATATCTCTATTCTTGTTATCTTTTCAGGTGCCTTCATCGGCTGGCTCGGTGGTTTCAAGGCAACCGTCTGGGTCCCTGAGCTGGAAAGTGTCCATACCGCGTACACTCAGAAAGGGAATTTTCCCCTTCAACTTCCTTACGATATTCACTGCAATTATTTTGATATAAAATATTACAACAACGGAATGGCGAAAGAGTATGAGAGCAGCATCTCTCTGGTTCAGGATCAGAAGGAACTGACAACGCAAATGATTGAGGTGAACGGTCCGCTTAAATATGAGGGGACGACTTTTTACCAGGCATCGTATCAACCTGTACCAAACTCTTTTGTTATCACCTTCTCACAAGACGTTGAGAATACAGGAAAGAAGAAAACCATTACCGAGCATTTTATTGCAGACTACCAGCAGCCAATACATTGGAATGGCATGTCTTTTGGGATTTTACGTGTACTGCGGTTCCAGAATAAGGTGAAGCAGGAAAAATTCTGGTTCAAGACTGGGGATGCAGATCCCTGGGAAGGCTGGCTTGACAACAATGTCCCCACTACAGTTACAGTTGATGGCAAGGTCTTCAAAATTACTGTTAAACAGCGTTTCAGTACCGGTTTACAGGTTGCAAAAGACCCCGGTGTCCCGCTGGTCTATCTTGGCTGCCTGATGATGCTGGCGGGGCTTTATATGGCTTTTTTCATGTCCCATCGCCGCATCTGGCTCCTGCAGGACAACACCGACAAAAAGAAATTTCTCGTATTGGCAGGAAGTGCCAGCAAAAATAAAATTCCTTTCACAGATGAACTGAAAAATCTTGTCGAAAAGATTCAGGCGCAAACCAGATAACATCAGGGTACCCTTTAAAAAATTTTTCAGATTTTCTCTTATGGCGCTAAGGAGCATCCCATGGACAGTTCAACGCTTATTGGAATATCCACATTTACCTCTCTCTTTGCTACACTGCTTTACGGTATCAATCTGATGTATAATAAACTCGGCCGTGTTGCCACGACGATAACTGCCATCGCTCTGCTGATTCAAACCACCGGAATTGGTCTGCGCTGGATAGAGTCCTACCAGATCGGCATCGGCCACGCCCCACTCACCAACATGTATGAATCAATCGTCTTTTTTGCGTGGACCATTATTTTACTGCAACTCCTTGTAGAATGGCATTTCAAAACGCGGATCAGCGGTACACTCAACCTTGCACTCGCCACAATTGCTCTGGCATGGGCTTCCAATTCCGGAACCGTCCAGACGGCAATTACTCCCCTCGTGCCTGCGCTGCAGTCCAACTGGCTGGTATCTCATGTCATCACCTGTTTTATAGGTTATGCAGCCTTTGCCATGACCGCAGCCTTCGGTCTCCTCTATCTCCTGCGCAGTAAAGGAATCCTCGTCGACAGGCTTCCCGAACTCAATATCCTCGATGAGCTGAATCACAAAACGATGGTTTTCGGTTTTATCTGGCTTACTGCCGGGATAATCAGCGGTTCAGTGTGGGCAAACTCCGCCTGGGGTACGTACTGGAGCTGGGACAGTAAAGAGGTCTGGTCACTGATCACCTGGTTCTTCTATGCCATCATTCTCCATGCCAGATTCACCCGTGGATGGAGCGGAATGAAGATTGCAACTCTCTCCATGGCAGGACTTGCCGTGGTCATGTTTACGTACTTTGGAGTCAACTTCTGGCTCTCCGGTCTGCACAGTTATGGTGCCAGCTGAGTTCAGGCAGATTGTTTTGGAGAAAAGAGGCAAAAAAGGGAGTATAAAAAAAGAAAAAGGCGGTCATGAGAATTTCTCATGACCGCCTTTTTCCGTTTTCCCGCTTCAGCCTGATGCGCTTATTTCTGAAACTTCGAGATATCTCCAACCAGAAGAATTAAATCACCGATACCTGTGAGCAGGTTAAGTCGATTCGCCCGCACAGCCTTATCCTCAGCCATGACCATGACAACATCAAAGAAGTGGTCTACAGGCTCCTTCATGATCAGCATTGCCTTCAGGGCAGTGGTGTAGTCCCTGACAGCAATATGCTTTTTCATCTCAACGGCAGCTTCCTCATAGAAAGAATAGAGTTCCTTCTCTTCTTTCTCGGTCAAGAGTGCTGTATTCACATCGCTGCTGCTGTTTTTGCCGATAATATTACGGATACGTTTGTACGATGCTGCAAGAACGGCAAATGACTCATCACTGCGAATTGCCGAGAGCGCATCCATTCGCTCACGACAGTCAACGATATCGTCAAAAGCCACGGAAGCAGCAGCCTCAACAGCTTCAGCATTATTCCCCTCTTTCACTGCGTCATTGATAAAACGGTCGCGGATAAAAGCCGTTGTCTTATCAATCGTTGTAGAGGAGGCATCAACCTTATTCCCATAGAGAGAAAGCGCCTTGGCGATTATTTCCTCCAGTGAAATCCGATATCCCTTCTCATTAATGATGCGAATAACCGCAAGAGACTGCCTGCGCAGAGCAAAGGGATCGGCACTGCCGGTGGGAATCTGGCCAATGCCAAAACAGCCGGCAATAGTGTCAAACCGGTCGGCAAGACCAAGGATTGCCCCCGTATCTGAAGAGGGAATGTCCGCTCCGGCACGTTTTGGCATATAATGCTCGCGAATGGCAAGGGCAACACCAGCGGGTTCTCCGTCATGTTCGGCATAATCAGCCCCCATTACCCCCTGGAGAGACGGAAACTCCCCGACCATGTCAGAAAGCAGGTCTGCCTTGCAGAGTTCAGCAGCCCTGCAGCAATCAGAGACAAGGGCAGAATTGATTTTTTCAGCAAGGAGCCGGGACAATTTTACCAGCCGATTCTTTTTCTCCAGCATGGTTCCCAGTTTCGCCTGAAAAATAATTCCAGAGAGTTGATCAATGTGATCGGAAAGTTTCGACTCCCGGTCACTGTCATAAAAGAACAACGCATCTTCCAACCGCGCCCGGAGCACACGTTGATGTCCCCTGCGGGTTACATCAACATTGTTTACGCGAGTATTATTTACCGCCACAAATCCAGGCAGGAGGCCCCCTTTCTCATCGACAACAGGGAAATACTTTTGGTTCACCCGCATTGAGGTAATCAGAACATCGGGGACAAGCCGCAGGAATTTCTTATCAAAGGTTCCGCACACCCCTGACGGAGTCTCCACCAGATTCGTTACCGTATCAAGAAGTTCCTCATCAATCTGGACATGGCCATTGGAAAAAGTGCTGTTTTCAGCAACAGCCTGACGAATTTCAGTAAGAACCATTTCTCGCCTTTTCCCCGGGTCGACAACAACGTCTTTCTCCGCGAGCTGCGTTTCATAGGTCACGGCACTGGTCACGGGGAAGGAGGTATTGGCATGAAAACGGTGGCCCATGCTGGTATTGGAACTTTCGATACCTTCATGGGTAAACGTGACGATATTCTCACCAAAAAGGGCGACGATCCACTGCAGAGGACGGGCAAAGGAGAGACGTTTTAATCCCCAGTGCATTGATTTGGGAAAGGAAAGAGTATTTATCAGCGCATCAAGAATATCCGGCAGGAGTTCAATGGTTTCACGCCCTTTCACCGTTCGCTTGAGCATGAGATATTCACCCTTTGCAGTCTCAATGACCTGCAGCTCGGTGGGGTTGGCACCTTTCGAACGGGCGAATCCCGCCCCGGCCTTACTGAGATTCCCTTCTGTGTCATAAGCCACTTTTTTCGAGGGCCCGAGGAGCTCTTCTTCAATATCAGCCTGTTTTTCGATAAGATCGGCAACGATCAGTGCAAGACGGCGAGGGGTGGCCAGGACTCTGATCTTACCGTGTCCCAGGGTCATTTCCTGTGCCATCCTGCGAAAGTTATTCTCAAGCTGACGGCAGGCCGGAGCAATATATCCAGCGGGAATTTCTTCGGTACCAATCTCAAAAAGTAAATCAGGCATTGTAAGCTCTCTTCAAATTCCCGTACAGGGGAAACGGTTAATTTTCTCAGGATCTCAGCCTCTGGCAGACGCAAAGGTTGCACAAGCATCAGAAAGGTTGTGAACTGTAACAGTGTAGCTGCGCAATTCTCGTACAGGCCGGAGTTGCGAGCAGATAGCACGGCAGAGCAATTCGGCCGTCAATTTAGGTTCATGACTGCTTTGCACTGCCTTTGAGGCTTCATCAATACCTGCCTCGGCGAGGGCAATGATATCTTCGAGCCAATAAAAATTACGAAACGCAACGGCAACATCTGCAACACCCCACCGGCATGAGACCGCGTGTTCCGATCCGAAGGTGAAAGAGATCGGCACCTGGACGGTAAGACGGACATCAGCATCTTTCTCAAGAGAACCGTGGAGAGTGCAGTAATATTTTTTCTGTGGATAATCTTTTTCCCTCTCGGTACAGGGGGAAACCACACCAGTGGTAAAATAGGGAAATGTAAGGTCGAGATGAGAGGCTTCAGCTCCAAGGCGATCCTTCATGGCCTTAAGGATCTCCGGAATTCTGCTGGTGTCAAAATCTCCATGGTATTTATTGAGTACTTCTACAAATCGACTCATATGTGTACCTTTGCAGTTGTGCTGCAGGTTCGCATACATGTTTGCGGTGGCAACTGTATGTTGTCGCACACGAGAACGGTCTCTCAGCGAGATCGGATAAGAGACCGTTTTTACACCAACTTTTTTTATATTGATGTTACGGGTGTCAATAAAGTTTTGAACGTCCTTCACTGGTGTTTCTGCCCCCCGGATTAATGGCCGGTCGCCTTCTCAATGGTTTCCTGAGATGTTTTACAATTGATGCAAAGTGTTGTCACCGGACGGGCTTCAAGACGCTTCATGCCAATTTCTTCCCCGCATGCCTCACAGATTCCGAAGGTTCCATCATCAATACGACTGATTGCCTCGTCAATCTTTTTTACCAGCTTCTGCTCCCGGTCACGAATACGCAACTCAAAACTGCGACCTGATTCCAGGGTAGCCCGATCATTGGGATCTGGAACATTGCTGGTCTCAGTCATCTCGTTCAGGGTTTTATTCACCTCAAGGAGCATCTCGTCTCTGGTTGTTAACAGCTGCTTCCTGAAAAACTCAAGCTCTTCTGCAATCATAGTCTATCCTCTCAGCAAAACCTCCAGTATCAGCGCGGTGTCAGGACCCCCCAGGGGACCGAACATAAACGCCACTCTTTCCGCCACTCTTTTTTAAGAGTCGAATATCTCCAATTGTCATATTCTTATCGACAGCTTTGCACATGTCATAAATAGTAAGTGCAGCCACAGACACGGCTGTCAACGCCTCCATTTCCACCCCGGTTTTACCGGAAATACCGACAACAGCTTCAATATCAATGGAGAGGTCCTCCTCACGAAGGGAAAACTCGATGTTTGCCTTGTGAATCAAAAGTGGATGGCAGAGTGGAATGAGCTCATCAACTTTTTTTGCAGCCATTATACCGGCAATACGAGCAACTCCAAGCACATCACCTTTGGAAACAGAACCTTCCTTAACTTTTTTAAAACCCTCAACAGAGAGCTGAATCCATCCGGCAGCGATTGCCTCCCGGACGGTATCCTGCTTGCCGCCGACATCAACCATCTGTGCCTTTCCTTCACTGTCAAAGTGGGTTAACTCAGCCATTATTTCCCAGCCTCCTTCTTCTTCTCTTTATCCTTTTTATTCATGCCAAGGACTTCGTTGAAGATTTTTTTGAAGAAGCCTTCATTTTCGACCTCTTTGATATTTTCGTTGGTGATTTCGGCAAATTCGCGCAATTTTTCCTTCTGTTCCTCATTGAGCTTTGAAGGAGTCATTACCTGGAGGGAGACAATCATGTCGCCCCTGCGATGACCGCGCAGACTGGGCACCCCACATTCCTTGAAGACGAATTGTTCTCCACTTTGACTTCCGGCAGGAATCTCCAGCTCTTTACTCCCGTAAATCGTCGGGACATCAACTGTTGCGCCGAGAGTCGCTTTCACCATGGAGACCGGAAATTTGCAATAGATGGTCTCTTCCTCACGTTTGAAAAATTCATGTTCAGCGACATGAATAATAACGTAGAGATCACCAGACTGTCCGCCCCTGCGCCCCCCCTCTCCTTCGCCGCTCAATCTCATGCGGGCCCCGCTGTCAACACCTGCGGGAATTTTCAAAGAAACAGTTTTCGCTTTCTCAACAAGGCCTGTGCCGTTGCAGTCGATACAGGGGTCAGTAATTCGCACTCCCTCACCGTGACACTGCGGGCAGGTCGTACTCACCTGAAAGAAACCCTGTGAACGAATTACCTGGCCACGACCATTACACATGGAGCAGGTTTTCGGCTTGCTTCCTGGACGACTTCCGGTACCATTGCAGGTATGGCAGGTCTCCCGCTTGCGCAGTTTCACCTCTTTACTGACACCATGAACAGCTTCCATAAAGGAAATATCTACGTCATAGCGCAGGTCACTTCCGGGCAAAGGACCGTTTCTCCGGGTCTGACTTCTGCCACCGAAAAGATCGCCAAAAATATCGCCGAACCCGGAGAAAATATCTTCCGCATTACCGGGCCCGCGGTAGCCGCTGTTTTTCAGGCCATCATGCCCGTACGTATCATATATTTGTTTTTTCTTTTCATCGCTCAGTACCTCGTAGGCTTCGGTGCAGGATTTAAACTTTTCCTCCGCCTCTTTATTTCCGGGGTTTCTATCGGGATGGAATTTCATGGCCAGTTTGCGGTAGGATTTTTTAATTTCCGCACCACTCGCTGTCCGGCTTACAGAAAGTATTTCGTAGTAATCAACATTCATTATATATCGTCACACCTGAAATCATATTTCAGGAATGTACTTCTCCCCTGGCAGAGTCCTCTTCTTCGTTCTTTCCCTCAAAATGGTTGGGAAGATCATCAATATTATTGAAACTGACATTACCATTAGCGATTTCCCGCAGCGTCATGACAATCTCCTGATTTTTCCCTTCGCTGAGGAAGGGTTCTCCCTGACGATGCTGATGAATACGTTTAACAGTGAGATCAACCAGATTAAAACGGTTATTATCACCGACTGCCTTCAGGCAGTCTTCACAGGTAATACGAGCCATAAATTTTCCTTATTTTGCTTTGATTTCAAAAGGGTTGTGCAAAAGCAGTGTCTGACTTCGGTCCGGACCGACAGAAACGATATCAGCAGGGATCCCGGCGACTTCTTCCATCCTTTTCAAATAATTCCGGGCTGCTTGTGGCAACTGGTCCAGCGAAGTTGCAGAGGTAATATCTTCTTTCCACCCTTCGAGTGATTCATATACGGGCTGAACGGCTGCAAGTTGACGGATATTGGTTGGCATGGACGCAAGTTTTTTCCCGGCGAGATCGTAAGATGTACCAACCTTGAGTTCCTTCATGCCGCTGAGAACGTCGAGTTTGGTGATGGCCAGCCCGGTAAGACCATTGAGACGAACCGAATCAGAAATCACAACGCCGTCAAGCCAGCCACAACGACGGGGACGCCCGGTGGTTGCACCAAACTCGTGCCCGTTGTTTTGCAGCTCTTCACCAACGGAATCCTGGAGTTCGGTGGGAAAGGGGCCAGCACCGACACGGGTGGTATAGGCCTTGGTAATACCAACAACAGCATCAATGTGTGTAACACCAAATCCACTGCCGGTACAGGCGTTGGACGCGACAGTATTGGAAGAGGTCACAAAAGGATAGGTACCGTGATCGACATCAAGATGCGTTCCCTGAGCACCCTCAAAAAGAATATTTTTACCTGCCTTGCGAGCTGTATCAAGAGCGATGGAAACATCACCAAGATAAGGCATCAGTTTTTCACCGCAGGTCATTACATGGCGCAGCATCTCATCATAATCGACACATTTCTGGCCATAAAGCTTTTCAAGGAGAAAATTCTTCTCCTTAACACTGCGTTTCAATTTCTCGCGCAACAGGGTTTCATCAAGGAGGTCTCCGGCTCTGATCCCGGTACGGGCAACCTTGTCTTCATAACAGGGACCGATTCCCCGACCGGTAGTACCAATCTTCTTGTCGGAAGAGAGTACAGCCTCGCCAGCCTGATCAATCAAAGCATGATAGGGCATAAGAAGATGCGCGTTCATACTGATCATCAGCCTTTTTGGTGTAACAGTAAGTCCCTGTTCTTTCAGCTCATCCATTTCCTGCAGCAGAACGGCCGGGTCAAGAACAACCCCATTTCCGATCATGCAGGTCTTGTTGTCATAAAGGATTCCAGAAGGAATCAGATGAAAAATATATTGTTTTCCGTCAATGACAAGCGTGTGCCCCGCGTTATTGCCGCCCTGGAAACGAACTACACAGTCGGCATATTTCGTGAGAAGGTCGACGATTTTCCCCTTTCCTTCATCACCCCATTGGGCTCCCGCCACTACCACATTTGCCATTTCGTATCTCCTTATATGGGCTGTATTCGAACTTCAACCCTGAAAAAATTCAAAAAACCTGAAACAGAACCGCACAAATATAGTCAAACGAGGCAGTAATGTCAAATAATCCACTCTACTTATCTCTGCTTCACATTCTTAAGAAAAAAGAGACAGAATGACCCTTTCGTTGACAGTTTCAATGGGATACCGTAAAGTTTTCCCGATTTGAGGTCCTCAAGAACAAAACTTCCCTGGAAACGGCATAGCCTTGCGCTGTTCTACTTTTCATCCCCTTAGAATTACAGGTACCCCATGTTTGGTATTGGAATGCCGGAGATGCTCGTCATCCTCGCCGTTGCACTGATTGTTGTTGGCCCGGACAAGTTGCCGGAACTGGCGAAAAAACTTGCTGCAGGCCTTTCTGACCTGAAAAAGACCGCCGCCGATCTTAAAACAAGCTTTACTGAAGAAGGATCCCCTGGCCAGATAATCAAGGACATTAAACCCGACCTCGAGGAGGCGGCACGTAATTTTCAAAAACAGCTGACGGAGGGGGGGGAGGGAATGAAGGCGGCACTCTCGGATGTAAAACCTCCGGTCGGCACATTGCGCGATCTGCATGATGAAGTGCAGAAGCAGGAAGAGAAGGATCGGCAGGAAAAAGCAGCAATGAATTCAGATCTTCCTGAAAATATTTCAACCGAAACCGCAGCCGAAACGACAACTGCTCCAGCAGCCATCTCCCCTGAAGCGACTTCAGCACCAGAGAAAAAAGTTGAATCTTAATCTGCAACAGGGCCTGCCGGTTCTCGAAAAGAGTCTCGCGTTTTTCCGCCCCCATCATCTTGAGCTGCGCAAACGGACCATCCGTATCATTCTCAGTATTGCACTCTGCAGTGGTATCTGCTGGATTTTTTCCGAACAGCTGGCCAAAGCGTGCGCCGGCCCCCTTCTCAATGCCTCACCACTGGTTCATCGGCTGGTATATACCAGCCTTCCCGAGGCTTTTATCACCTATCTCAAGGTAGCGCTGCTTGGTGGAATTGTTCTCAGCATGCCGATGACCATTTATCAGCTGTGGGCATTCATTTCTCCCGGCCTGAAAGAGAGTGAGAAGAAAATTACAATACTCATCACTCTTCAGTCCACCCTGCTTTTTGCGGCCGGTACACTTTTTGCTTTTTTTGTCGTCTTGCCGATGCTGCTTCATTACTTCATGAGTTACGCCAGTGAGGGACTGCAGCCACTGCCGAAGCTTGGTGAGTACTTCAGCTTTGTTGCCCGCATGGTACTCACCTGCGGCATTGCCTTTGAAATTCCCTTCCTGATGGTCATGGCCGATCGCACTGCTCTTTTTTCCATGGCATCTTTTCAGAAAGCCCGTCTCTCTATGTCTGGAGTTGTCCTTTTTCTTGCCTTCCTTCTCACTGCCGGCGATTTCATGGCCACTGCCCTGCTCGCCCTGCCCCTCTACGGTCTCTTTGAGGCAGGAATCTTTGCCTGTCGTGTGTTCAACAGAAAGAAAAAACCCGCAGCACACTGATTTGTGCGCCTGCGGGCTTTGTTACACCACGTTGCTTCTGACTTCAGGATCCCTTTACTCAGCCACCAATTTCCTGTTTCAGCAGACAGCAGGAAATACGATAGCGCGGCGTTCCCTCGTCGGTATATTCAATCGTATCGGGCTGCAGCAACTTGTTCATTACACATCCCTCGGCAATGTTCAGCTTGAAGAAGGAGTCCTCACGCAACTCCCCCATTTTCTGCAACTGACCATTTTTTATCTCAAAACTGTGAATGGGATAATCCTCACAGAGAGGGCACTGATACACCCTTCCGTTGGGGAAAACAAAATAATTTTCCGCTACATTCCCCGCACATTGAAACGTCTCATCTTCATTCAAGAAAACCTTCGGCCAGGTGACATGAATTCCCCGCGCAGCGATATCAGCAGCCACTCCGGGAACAATGGACAGCCACTCCTCCCGGCTCACCTGTGAGGTCTCTTCGCTGTCTGATTCGGCGGATTTTCCACGCAGACCGAGAACCTGGATAAAAAATTTCTTCACTCCGAGTGATTCCAGCAGGGCTCCCATGCGATGCAGATGGGAGATATTTTTGCGGCTCACCGTATAAATTACACTGACATGGAAACCCGCCTCAATCGCCCGGCGGATATTCGCGGTGCAGACCTCATAGACACCTTCCCCTCGAATCGCATCATTTATCTCCGGCTCCGGTCCGTCCAGACTGAAGCTGAGAAAATCAAGCTCCTCAGGAGTGGTTCGGTGGAGCAGATCATGAAAGAGAAAGCCGTTGGAGTCTACCGTCACCTGATAACCAAGCTTTTTGGCAATACTGATTGCCTCAGGCAGATCAGGGTGCATGGTCGGTTCTCCGCCAAGCAGAATAACATTGGTTTTCTTTGATTCATCGGCAAAGAGTTGCAGCCAGCTTTCAATCTGGTCACGGGTCAACTGCATGCTTCCATGCTGCTCTTTGTTGATATAACAGTGTTTGCAGGAAAGATTGCAGGCAGTGAGAAGATGCAGGAAAACGTTGCGCTCCCCGGGCTGGAAATGGATTGTTTTTGAAATTTCAGTATTCATTGAAGTTATACTTTCTGAGAAAGAATGTGACGGGCGAACAGCGTGTCCTGGAGATAGCAACAGGCCGGGTCCAGAAAAAAACGTTGAAAAAGACGGAGACTTTCATTGCGTAATACGCCCCCCCTGATTTCCGGCTGCAGATCCCGGTAGAGGGGAGCAAGCTTATCAAGGGGGAGATTGGTTCCTCCTCCCATGACATCTTCGCAGGCATAGACAATATGCAGGAAACCGTTGACCAGCAGAGTGGAGTAGCACATCAGGCAGGGTTCAAGGGTGGAGTAGACAGTCAGTTGCGAAGCGTCATACTTCCCCCCCCCCACAGAGAGGTTGCGCAGAGCCGTAATCTCAGCATGATCAAGCTCATTGGTCTGGCCGTTCCCACCACTGCAGGAGCGTCTTCCCTCCGCAACGATCTCGTCCCCGAGGGTAATAATGCACCCCACGGGAAACTCCCTCCTGTTGCCAGCCTCCTCCGCCTGCTGCAGGGCAATGTACATAAATTTTTCGTCTTTCATATCTGTCAGCCAAGTACCTTGTCAATTTGTGCATCTGTAACCTGATCGGTAATCTCAGTATCTCCGACAGCAGTGGGAAGGATAAAAAAGACTCTTCCGGCCTCCGCCTTTTTATCGCTGAGAAGATACTTCCTGATAGTCGGCCGGCAAAGCTCTACCGGTACCTCGACAGGCATGCCATACTCCTTGAGCAGTTCAATAATGGCAGCACACTGTTTCTCCGTAAGCATGCCTTTCAGCACGGCAAGGCGGGCCGCCGCGACCATGCCGATGGAAACAGCAAGACCGTGAATAAGGGTAAAGTGAGAAGCACCTTCTACAGCGTGGCCGATAGTATGACCATAGTTGAGAATCTTGCGCAGGCCGCCCTCTTTCTCGTCTCGGGCAACGACATCTGCCTTGATTTCGCAGCAGCGGGCAACCATTTTTTCCACCACGGCGGGTTGCAGCGTGAGGATTGCCTCACGGTTCTCCTTCAGCCAGGAAAAAAAGCTCTCGTCGCGAATTACTCCGTATTTTATCACCTCTGCCAGTCCGCCGAGAAGTTCCTTTCGAGGCAGAGTGACAAGGACGTCACAGTCTATATAGACTGCCTTTGGCTGATAGAAAGCACCCATGAGATTTTTTCCCTCTGGCAGATCCACGCCGGTTTTCCCGCCGACTGAACTATCCACCTGAGAGAGGAGAGTCGTAGGAATCTGCACAAAGGGAATACCGCGCATCCATGAGGCTGCAAGGTATCCGGCAATATCTCCCGGTACGCCGCCACCGAAGCCGATAATAGCATCTTTACGATCAAATCCGGCGCGTGCCATTGATGAAGCAAGTTCACCAAGGGTGAAAAGGGTTTTTCTTTCTTCACCTGCAACAAAGGTGAAGAGTTCACACTCCAGTCCTGCGGCCTTCAGAGACGCAATCAACTGCGCACCGTAAAGTGAAGCAACATTATCATCGGAGATAATGGCATAACGTTTCGCAATCTTTCTCTGCGCAAGGTCTGCGCCAACCCGGGACAATCCCCCCTGATCAATTAAAATGGGATAACTGCGTTCCCCAAGACCAACGTTGAGTTCAATCATTACTACTCCTGTTCATACTGGTTATTCAAGGTACCCTGCTGTGAAAGAGACCTTACCGTCTTTGCCTTGCACCATACACCAGTTTACCACCGAGGTGACCGGCAATTGCCACAGCACACAGTCCGATACAGGCAAGAGCAACGTAAAGCTGGTGTGCCGGCAGTTCCAATCCGAAGAGGACAACACTCCCCCACTCTTCACTTTCCTTTACGAGAGGCCAGATAACAAGACCTGACACTGAGAGGAGGACGACAATTCCGCAGGTAATCTTCGTGATAAAAATCCATGTCTTCGCACCACGATAAGAGCGTTTCCATTCAATAAATCCGGCAAAGAGAACCAGCGGCAGAGAGACGAGTATAACCACCAGATTATACCATGCCGCATCCTCAAGAACCGCTGAACCAGAGAAGAGACCAATAAGCAGGAAAAGCACTGCCGCAGGCATAATTCCATTGGGGAAATGTGCAGATATGGGATGGATATGATTTTTCACGAAAAAACGACAGAGAGCATCGTAAAAGCCACCCTTTTTCTCTTCTTCCTGTACCGGCTCTACACCAATGACGTTCCCTTCGGCATCAATTTCCACAAATGCCTCCCGGGAAGCACCACAGACTGGACATTTCTCCGGGGGAAAATCACTGGTACACTCATACTGGCAGACAGTGCAACGCCAGCGTTTCGAGCCCTTTGATTCGGTGTTACTCTGCGTCTCTGCAACTGGACCTTTGGCTGAAGCAACAAACCTTTCGCCTTCTACATGACAGACTGGACAGGTCTCAGGAGGCTCAAGCCCGTCATGGACATAGCCGCACACAGGACAGAGCCATTTTTCGGTTGTTTTCTGTTCTCCCGAGCCTTCCTTTACCTCAGGGGGCGAAATTTCAGAGTCAGGAGACTGCTCAACTTTGATCGCAGCCTCTGAAGGGACTTCTTCCTGCTGTGATTTCGCCAGGGCCTCTTCAGTGAAATCACTGGCGGGAGCATTGCAAAGTGGGCAGTTCTCGGGGGGAGTCTCACCTTCATGTACATAGCCACAGACACCACAAATCCAGCGTTTCATAAAAAGCCTCCGGGAAAAAAGAAAAAGAGTAATGGGCAGACGAGAGTTCCACTTGTCCGCTTTGCACACTGCCGACCGCTCTCTGGCAGAAACAGGCAGATTACCCGCCAGACGCTCGTTTTGCAATTTCCATCATGCAGAGAATACATATTCAGAGAGCGTGCAGATAAAGGTTTTGTCCTGCTGCCTGCAGTTCAAGGTACCAAATATAACGTATCGGTAAAAACCCTGCACACGGTGAATTCAGCAAAATTAAGTTATATAAGGGTCCCATAAAGGTGATGGCCCCTGTCTTTTCTCTCCAGCTGCAGATAAAAACTGGTCAAAGATCCCACAGAGTGATAAAAATATTCTTGACAATTCAGAGAGAAAAAAAAACATCCTTATCCGTAATATCGATGAACAGAAACAGACTGAAAGATATTCCCCTGCCGATCCACTCAATTTTCTCCTGTGCCTCAGACTCGCAGCAATGGGGCAGTGACACTGGCAGAATATGTGCGATTGCAGTTCAGTTCCATCAGTTCACGGCAGGCTGTCCGAGAACAGCCAGTTTCGGAGTAACAATTTTTCAGGGAAGTGTGGGAAAACTTCTGCAACGGGTGGATACTGCTCTTTATGAAGATAAAACCAGCGGCAGAAATGCTGTGAAAAAGGCGTGAGATGAAAAACGTGTCAGAATTAAACTCAGGCAGGCTTAAAAAACAATCCGAGAAAAAGATCAATTGTCCAGGCTGTGATTTAGAAAATCCTTTTTTGTTCTCTCTCGATTTTAAAGAGGATGGCCGGGGTGGTGTCCGCACGACCTTTCTCGGCAACACGAGATGCCAGGGCTACGACGGGATCTTCCATGGGGGGGTGCTCTCTTCCCTTCTTGACACGGCCATGGCCAAATGTCTTCTCCATCAGGGTATCAAAGCACTTACCGGAGAGTTGAATATACGCTTTCTTGAACCGGTACCCTGTGAAGCAGAGCTGGAAATCCATGCGAGAATCAAAGAAACTCTGCCGCCGCTCTATCTGCTCCGCGCCGAGATCTGTATCGATGGCAGAGTGGTCTGCCGGGGCAGAGGGAAATTCATGCAGCGGAACCCCGACTGAACTCCCGATGTTTCCGCACCTCCTTCAAAGATACGTCTCCAGCTCTTTCCACACCGCCTGGCAGGCATCACTCGCCGCGCTTTTCGGGGCAAATGTTGCCACCGGCGCCCGATTTACGCCCATCCTCTCAACATCTGTTGAAAATGGCACCTGAGGCTTAAGCATTTTATACTCTTTTCGCAGTGCCTCGATAGTTTCCCGGTGCAGTTTTTTATTCATCTGCACCATGGAAAAGAAGGGCAGCAATTTTTTTTGCGAAAAGCCCTGCTCTTTAAAAAAGGCGTAGAGCTGCTCAAGGGTACGTGCCGAGAGAGTAGTAGGAATTACCGGTACCACAATGAGGTCGGCGGCCCGAAAAACGTTTTCTGAGAGCATGGAGATATTGGGCGGACAGTCAAGAATCACCACGTCATACTCACTGCGAGTCACCTTCAGAGCTTTCTTGAGTCGGGAAGAGCTCTTTTTCATTCTGTCAAGAAAGATATCAAAATCCTTAAATGACATGTTGGCTGGCAGCAACTCAAGATTTTCAAAATCTGATGCCCGAATCGAATCCAGGAACTTTTCCTGATCTTTAAAAAAGGAAAGATCCTGCAGTTTTTTAGAGGGTTTTACTCGAAAATAGAAGCCGGAAGCCCCCTGCGGGTCAAGATCACAGAGCAGAGTCTTGCGGCCGCTCATCGCACAGGCATAGGCAAGGTTGACCGAGGAAGCGGTTTTTCCAACACCTCCTTTATTAGAGTAACAGGCCAGTATTTTCATTGTGCGTCTCCTTTTTTACTGGAAAAAAGCTGTTTGAACAGATTTCTCGTTTCCACACTGTTGAACTGAATAAAGTTGTTTTTCACCTTCTGCCGTTCTGCAAGCTGTTTCTGATGCAGCATGGCTGTCAACGCGCCAATGCTGTTTGAAACAGTCAGTTCATAATCTGCGAAAGCATCCATTTTCTCCTTGAGAATTTTCTGCAGGAAGTGCTGCTGTACGGAGTAGTCGTTGAAGTTACCGAGGTTATCCTGCATCTTTTTCAGATTTCGTACCAGCAGACCAATTGCCTCTTCGGGAAAAAACGGCGCAAAAAACTCCATCAGATAACGCAGCTTTTTACAGTGAATTCGCAGTTGATGGACCTCGGAAGACGGCGTAGATTTGTCCATTTCAGAGGCGATCCGGCACACCTTGCGATAGCGCTTATAGATGAGACTGCTGCCGACTTCATGAGCTCTGCGGCTGCTGTCCAGGCCGTTTTTCAGATTATTCGCTCTGCTGAATTTACGGGTAAGCGCCTCCATCTGAATCCTGTAGTCTTCACTGCGCAGGCAGGCAACTACTGTCCGCAGGGCGAGTTCACGTTCATCTTCGAGAAAGCTGAAGAGAATCCCCACGCCCTCTCTGGCAGATTCTGGAACCATCGCCATATATTCTTCTGTCCTCATCAGATAAACATCAAGATCGCGCAGTCGACTGGTTGGCCGCATCAATTCAGCAAAACTTTTTTGAAGGGCCTCAGTCTCCTTTCTGGAGAAAGCTCCTTTAAAGAGAGAAAGCACTGAGCGAACCTTGCGCAGACTGACACGGTAGTCGTGGAGGAATTCACTGTCGATATCGGCGGCTGCCCCCGCCTCATTCTGCCGGGCAACAGCAAGGAGCGTGCGGATAATAATCACCGCTGCATTTTTTACGGTACTGCTGGCAGCGAAAACAAGCCCGGGTTTGCTGGTATAGCTGCTGTCACGAATGCCAAGCTGCCGATAAAGGTCTTCAAAATTGTCACAGCTCTGCACTCCCGATTTCTGCAGAATCTCTACCAGCATTTGATGTTCATGGGCATAACCGCGCAGCATGGCGGTAACGCCAAGGGTCAGATGTTTTTCCCCGGACTTGAGCACAGTCTGCCGGAAGCGGGCAAGAGTTTTCTCCTCATCATCAAGCAGCAGGCCGCTGTCGAGCCGAAACTTTACTTTTCCCACCGGCAGAAAAGCACGCGTCGTAGTTATTTTACGTAACTTTTCAGTCACAGGACCATCAGGAAGCTGATCAGCAAACCGCCATGCGCCGGTAATACCCTGCTCCACAGTGTCCCCGCTTCGCAGGTCAACAAGCACAAGGGTGTCATTAACATCAAAGAGAATCTTTCCCGCCTTCAGCAGGAGATTTTCAAATGTATCGACAAGGTACCCGGACAACTTCCCTCCCTTCTCCATCACCAGGGAAAAGATGGAGCCAGCCGGGATTTTTTTCTGCAATCGGCCTCGGGTAACAGTGAGATCGGCCATGAAGACGAACGGTCTCGCGGTCTTTGCTTCCATGAGGAAATTCTCTTTATGTGTGCTACTTTTCAATGTATTACCTGATCATTTTTTTCACGATGGACTGAATGCTCCTTTTCTGTTCAACTGCAGTCAGTGTCACTTCTTTGAGCACTCCGGGATCAAGCCGGAGTAATATACTTTTCTTCTTTTCTTTCGCCATAACGGCCTTTTCTCTGTAACAGGTGGTTATGCGTTCATGGCGTTACAGTATCATTCCCTCTTCAACAGGGCAAGATATGCCCACTGTCTTTCTCATAACTTTTAACATAATTTAAACAATGCAGAGTATATTATAAGTACATGGCAGAATGAGTAAGATTTGTACGCAAATCGATTATGTGAAAGCTGAATCCCGAAAAAATGATCCAACGCAGGAGTTCGTATGGAAACAAAACCTGAACCAGCTGTTACCGGAAAACCCGTCAAAAAATTCGACCTCAGTTCCCCCGAATGGTATCTCAACCGGGAGTTGACCTGGCTTGAATTTAACAAACGTGTCCTCCAGGAAGTCAGAGACGAGCGTAATCCCCTTCTGGAGAGAGTTTTCTTACTTGCTGTAGTTGGTTCCAATATTGATGAGTTTTTCATGAAGCGTATCGGTGGGCTGAAACAGCAGGTCGGGGCCAACGTCACCAACCTCTCGGTGGATGGACGACTGCCTCAGGAGCAGATTGATGCCTGTCGCGAAGTCGTGGGCGATATTCAGATACAAAAACTCACCCTGGAAAAAAAACTCATTAAACTGCTCGCGGGCAAGCGGATTGTCATCACGCACTACAGCGAACTGAGCAAGGCTCACCGGGACGCCATTGATGACCTTTTCCTGCAGGAGATTTATCCCCTGCTTACCCCCCAGGGGATGGATCCGGCGCACCCTTTTCCCTTTGTCTCCAATCTCTCCATTAATCTGCTGGTGTCGGTGCGTGCCCCCGGGGGAGATCAAAGCCATCTCAATCGTATCAAGATTCCCACCAGTGCAGACCTGCCACGTTTTATCCAGGTGGGGCGCGGCCAGACCTATATTCTTCTTGAAGACCTGGTGGCCAACAATATTGAGCACCTTCTGCCTGGCGTCGTTATCGAGACCATTGAAGCATTTCGGGTCACGCGTAACGCCATCACCGAGCGCCACGAAGAACAGGCCAATGACCTGCTGTCGATGATTGAATCCTCTCTTCGGGACCGTAAATTTGCTGAGACGGTGCGCCTTGAGGTCGACAAGGGGATTCTTCCCCTGCACAAGGGGAAACTTGCTGCCGAGCTTGATATCGATGAAGAAGAGGATGTCTATGAGATTGAGGGAATCCTCGGCATGAGCGCCCTGATGCAGATTGCCCTCATTGATAATCCCGCGCTCCACTTTCCGCCCCATCATCCGGTGGATAACCCGGAGCTGCTTGGCGATGATCCAAACATTTTCCACACCCTTCGCCGTCATGGAGATGTACTGCTGCAGCATCCCTATGAGTCGTTCAACTCCTCTGTGGAGCGTTTTCTGGAGGAAGCCAGTACTGACCCCAAGGTCCTCGGAATAAAAATGACTCTCTACCGCACTGCCAAGCACTCCAACATCATTAAATACCTCATTGATGCCGCCCAGAACGGCAAACAGGTGGCGGTAGTTGTGGAGTTGATGGCACGCTTTGACGAATCGGCCAACATCCGCTGGGCCAATTTCATGGAGGAGGCGGGAATCCATGTCACATACGGTGTTCTCGGCCTGAAAACGCACTCGAAGCTGATCTTTGTACTGCGCAAGGATTACGATGGGCTCAAGCGCTATGCCCACATCGGCACCGGGAACTATCACTCCGGCACTGCCCGCGGCTACTGCGACATCGGCCTGCTCACCTGCCGTCCGGAGATAGGGCAGGACCTCACCGAACTCTTCAACTACCTCACCAGCGGCTATACGCCGATGCGGCAGTATCAGAAAATTCTGCCCTCACCAAAACTGCTGAAAAAAGCGTTGCTGGAGAAAATTGAGAGGGAGATTGAGCATCACAAACAGGGAGCGGAAGCACTCATTCAGCTGAAGACCAACGCTTTGGAAGATGCAGATATAGTTGCCGCCCTTTACCACGCATCACAGGCAGGAGTGCATGTAGACATCATCTGCCGCGACACCTGTCGCCTGCGCCCCGGAATAAAGGGCTTGTCTGAACATATTCGGGTTGTTTCTATTGTCGGCCAGTTTCTTGAACATTCGCGTATCTACTACTTTAAGAACAACGGCGATGAGGAATATTTTATTGGCAGTGCCGACCTGATGAAGCGGAATCTGGAGAGTCGGGTGGAGGTCTGTGTTCCCATTGAAACTCCTGCCAATAAGGAGAAACTGCGTAATATTATTGATATCCAGTTGAGCAATACCCGCAATGTCTGGGAGATGCAGTCGGACGGGACCTGTAAACAGCTTCACAGCAATAAACCCGATGGAGAGGTCTCTATCCATACGCTGTTTATTGAGCAGGCGGAGAAACGTTACGAAGTTGGGCGGAAAGCCCTCGCTGAAAAAAAATTGAGAAAAATACCGAGACGGAAAATCAAATAACCTTCAGGGATTCCTATGACTCATCCACCGCTGCTCTTCACCCATACTTCCGAATATCCCTGCTCTGCACAGGAACTCTACGACTGGCACAGCAGAGAGGGCGCACTGGAACGCCTGCTCCCGCCATGGGAAAAAGTAGAGGTGCTGGAGAAGAGCGGCGGCGTAGAGGCCGGAGCGAGAGTGCATCTGCGCTTTCACTCCGGTCCCTTCAAGCTTTTTCCCCTGGAATTCCACGCCCTGCACCTTGAAAACAACCCCGGCCACAGTTTTCACGACATCCAGCAGCGCGGCCCCTTTAGCAGCTGGTCTCACCAGCATTTCTTTTCAGAGAGTGGCGACGGCTGTCGCCTTGAAGATCGGGTTGAATATCGGCTGCCCCTGCAACGAATCATGATCGGACCTCTGCGCCGGACCATACAGCACAGTCTGGATCGCATGTTCCGTCACCGCGAGGAGCAGCTGCGCAACGATATTCTACTGCACCAGCGTTGCAGTGGCCGCCCGCTGCGTATTCTCATCAGTGGCGCTGGTGGCGTACTGGGCAGGGAACTGTTACCTCTGCTCACCACCGGAGGTCATGAGGTGTGGCGGCTGGTACGGCACAGGGCAAATCCGGCACGACGAGAAATTCGCTGGGATATTGACAATAACGACCTTGATTTGAGCGGTGCACCACTCTTCGATGGCGTAATTCATCTCGCCGGAGAATATATTGGCCTGCACCGCTGGACAGAGAAGAAGAAGCGACGGGTACTCGAAAGCCGCGTACGCGGGACACGCCTGCTGGTGGAACGCCTGGGTTGTCTCCAGCAGCGCCCGCCGGTTTTCATCTCCGCCTCCGCCACCGGCTGCTATGGTAATTGCGGAGCCATCTCTGCAGATGAAACGCATCCCTTTGGTGCAGATTTCATCTCCCGCGTCTGCCACGACTGGGAAAAGGAGGCCCTGGCTGCTGAAGCGGCGGGGATGCGCACCGTAATGATGCGTTTCGGCGTTGGTCTCACCCCAAAGGGTGGCGCACTGCAGAGAATTGCTGATGCCAGTTTCTGCGGATGCATTCGCGCACTCGGTAAAGGAGATCAGATACTCAGCTGGGTGAGTATAGATGACATGGCTGCTTCCCTGCTCCACGCTCTCACCTGTCCAGGGCTCAGCGGACCGGTTAACGTGGTTGCCCCAAAGCCGGTCAGCAACCGCGAATTTCTGCGCACCTTCGCCCGTGTTACAGGCCGCCCCCTGCTCTTTCCGCTCCCTGCACCTCTTCTCAGGATGACCTTCGGGGAACTGGCAGACGAGATGCTGCTTTCGGGATGTCGGGTCTCCTGCGAGAAACTTGTCGAATCCGGTTTTACCTTTCGTCACCCTGAGCTGGAATCAGCCCTTCGGGCGATGTACGGCCGCTGGAAATAACTCCTGAACCTTTTCCTTAGAGTAACATGAGCACCCCATTTAAAATAACCCTCTGGGTCGTCATGACAATGGCCCTTGCCTTCGGCTTCTTTCATCATCTTGCAGATCCAGCAAAAATAAACTTTGAAAGGCTGCATATTTTTCTCTTCAACCTTGTCAGTGGCGGCTCCATTATCCTCTATTACACTGAGGGCAAGAACACCGTAAGCATGCGGGTGCGTGCCTTTTTCCTTCTCTCCATCGTTTTTGCTGCAGCTGCTTTTTTCAAGTGCTACACGCTTGCCCTGTTCCTTCCCCCGTTGCTTGCACTGATTGTAGAATCCATCCGTATCGATTCTTTCGGTTCCATCCTGCCGAAAGCACTCTTTACCATGACAGAGCCCATTACCCGCAAGTTTCACCAGGCCTCCCTGCTATGCCTCAGCCTCGGACTGATCCTCTCCAGTTTTGCCATTCTCAACAGTGAATTCACCCACTGGCTTGACCTGCGCATGCTGACACTGAATACCTTCTTCCTCGGCTATTCCTTTCCCGTCTCGCTGATCAGCCTGTCGGTGATCTTCTCAATAATGAAAAACCATCTGCCCGGGCCAGCCCCACTTTTCAAAGAGTTCTCCTTCTGGGCAATCAATCTCGGAGTCATCATCTTTTTTCTCTTTATGCTCTGCGGCTGGTTTCTCCCACAGGTTTTCATCTCCCTCTTTCTCTTCTTCTCCGTCTCCCTGATTCTCTATCTCTTCTGGAGGGAGGGGACCCGACTGCAGCAGAAGGCTTTTCTTCTCTCCGGCATCTTCTTTCTGATTATCACTTCAATCACCGGGATCATGTATATTTTTCTTGAATTTTCACCATATTACGAATCACGTTACGCCATTCCGCTGATCCGCCTCCACGCCTTTACTGCGCTCTATGGCTGGAACCTGAGCGGCCTCGCAGTAATCAGCCGCTCTCAGGATTTTCCCATCCAGCTCCACTCCAGCCGGGTGATTCTCCTCCACTGGGTCACAGTGCTGCTGCTCTGTCCGCTCGGCTATTTCTATCCGCCGGCCGCCGTAGCGGCGGTGGTGTGCTACGGCATCCTGCTCTTTATCCTCTTTTTCAAGAAAGGTACGGTGGACCAGCGAATGCAGGCATAGGAGGCCTTCAAGGTACCCCTGTAATACCATTTCCTCCTTGTATTGGTGGATTCAAAGGCAGGGGGATGGGAAAAGGGAAACGGGAGAAAGGAGACGGGAGACGGGAAAAAGCAAAAGATTTCCGTAGAGACGACCAATTGGGGCGTCTCCAGCACAACAGACATTTCTATAATGAGATCATTTTATACCATTCCTATTAAGTTGTGCCCCGTTTTGCATCCTGTTTATCCGTTCGTGGTTACAAACTCCTGTCTCTCAGCCCCCTGCCTTTCAATTCGCCCATAGAAAGTGAAAATGGCACTTTCCCGGAGTTTTTTCAGGCAACAATTTTTTCTTCCCGGACTCCTTTAATATAATTCATGCAGAATTTATCATTGCCGACCAGCATCTCTGCCGTTTTCACTGTCGCCATGATATTCTTATCAAGGGGATCAAGAATCGCCGAATCAAAACCGGAAGTGATAAGCATGGAGAGGAAGGTACGGTTGATAAAGCGTCGCTGGGGCAAACCGTAGCTGATATTGGAGAGCCCACCAGTGGTATGTACCCCCTCCAGTTCATTCGTAATCCGCTGGATTGCATTCATTGCCATGGTGCCGAATTTGACATCCACACTCATTGGCTGCATCAACGGATCAATAAAGATGTCATCCCGCTCGAAACCTGCACCCTCAAGCTCCTTCACCAGAAGAGCGGCGCGTTGAACAATTTCGTCCACGGTTTTCGGCATACCGCTGTCATCCATACAGAGGGCAATAATGCGGCATTTCTTCCCCTTGAGAAACTTCATCATTGGTGTAAAGCGCTCCTTCTCCAGGCTGATAGAGTTGATCATTGGCGCCTGTTCCACCAGCTCGAAAGCCTTCTCAAGAATAGCGGGATCAGCACTGTCAAGACACAGGGGAAGCTTCGTAACGGGTTGAATTACCTTCAGCAGCCAGCGCATATCCTCATCTTCATGTCCGATGCGGGCTCCGGCATTGACGTCGATATAGGTTGCTCCAGCTGCCTGCTGAGCATGAACATCATCGACAATATAGTCTGTATTCTTTTCCGCGACAGCAGCTTGAACCTTTTTGAGCGTGGTATTGATCCGCTCACCGATTACTGTAAACATATTTGCTCCTCGGGGACAGCGGGGTTATGCGACATCGGGCGCTCCGCAGGATCAATACGGAGTATGGCCGCAAACAAAAAACGCCCTGAAAACAATGTTTTCAGGGCGTTTTTCTACTTCAGGTGCAAAGTGAAGGCTCTCATCATGCAGCCATTCCTTTATCCAGCATTACGGTAAAACCTGTGCCTGGAAGACAGTCATCCACATCAACGGCAATCAGCGACTCCGGTCTACCTGTATAACAAGGCATAATAAGATATCCCTTTTGCTGAAAACATTTTCTTCAGAAGAACGCTCCAAAGGGAGAGTCCGCATCAAAACACACCTTCCAGCCTAACGATTTCATCTTTCTCATGCAATATAAATCCGAGCAGGTTTTACATTTCCAGAAGCTGTATTGCTGAAAACCTGCCTCCGTCAAATTCATTTGCTGTTCTGCTCAATCGCTTTGAGGAAAACCTCCCTCGGCAGTGCTCCACTGATGTGATATCCATTACTGAATATCAGGGTGGGAAAAGCTGGCTGCACGTTATTTTTTTTGAAAAATTCAGCTATGGGAGCCCTCTTTTTTTCATAGACAGTACAACCGGGTTCATCGATAATACCGGGTTCCGCAGTCAATTTTTCCGCCATGGCAGAATAGTCGGCAAGGGTATTCAATGTACTTTTCCTGCACATCAGTCGACGGGTTGCACCCTGCCCGGCGGGGTGCTGATCAAGAGGGTAGAGGATAACGTAGAAGGTAACCGTACTTTCCAGCCCGGTGACAGCTTTCTCCAGCTGATGACAGTAGGGGCATTCGGGATCCGTGAGAAGGATGACCTCGTTTATACCGTGACCAATGGTATAATCAGCAAACGTTTTCAAGTGAACGCGTTCAGCCTCAGGCAAGGTCTGCATACTCTTCAGAAAAGCCTCTCCAACCTCCACACTGCGATTGAAATCGATCAATCGCCCGAAAATAAAGTATTGTCCGTTGCTGTAAAATATCTGGTACCCATCACTTTTCTGCACCACATAACCACACATATTCTTCAGATCCCTCACCGGAAAACTGGTGACGACCCTGCCCTCCTGAGATCCAAGCCCAAGGCTCTTCGTTACTTCCTCCGGAGAGAGGCATTGAGCTCCGGCAGATACTGCAAGAAAGAGGGCCAGAGCCACAGGAGCAAGCCGGGTAAACAATTTCATGTTTTTTCCTTTTTTTTCAATACCACACGGAAAAGATGCGCGGGAACAGGGTCTATTCAGCCTGATTTAATTTCAGACCGAGTTCGGAATCGATGTTATCAATTTCCCCCTGTGCCTGTTCCCAGCGACTGTAATTACGGTTGAGGCGGAGTTTACATTCATCATACTGCCTGCTCACCCCGTTCCATTTTTTCTGATCATTGTAAAGCTTCGGGTCGGCCATGAGGATTTCGAGCTCCTCCTTCTCCTTTTCCAACTTTTCAACCTTTTCCTCAGCTTCTTCAAGCTGTTTGCTCCATTTTCCGATACGGCGACTGCGTTCCTGACGTTGTTTCGCCTCTTCCCGCTTCTGCTCGCGGCGGTCATTACGACTGCCAGCGGCAGACTTGTCTCCTCCGCTGCTGCTCTGTCCGGCTTTATCCTTCTCCGCCTGTGCTCCTGCAGTCTCCTGCTCTTCCTTCCAGCGCAGGTATTCCGCCACAGTTCCCTCATGCATCGTAATGTGACCGTCCCGCACCTCAAGCACCTTATTGACAAAGCCATCAAGAAAATAGCGGTTATGGCTGACGACGATGATGGTGCCATCATACTGATTCATCGCCTCTTGAAGTACATCCTGCGAACTCATGTCGAGGTGGTTGGTAGGTTCATCAAGCAGCATGCAGTTGGCCGGAATGGCAATCATCTTCGCCAGAGCGAGACGACTTTTCTCTCCGCCAGAGAGAACCGCGACCTTTTTCTCCACCGCTTCTCCCCTGAAAAGAAATGCACCGAGAAGTGAACGCTGGGCGGTGATGGTAAGATCTTCCCCGGCAAGCGCCATGGTATCAAGGACAGTGAGTTGCGGGCTGAGTTCCTGCGCCTGATGCTGTCCAAAATAGGTCATACGGACATTGGCACCGAAACGAAGGTCCCCGCTGTCTGACTTGATCTGACCGGCAAGGATCTTCAGCAGCGTTGATTTTCCGGCGCCGTTCACCCCGACCACAGCTATTTTATCACCACGGCTGAAGAGGAGATTGACATTGGAAAAGACCTTTTTTCCGCCAAAACTCTTACTCAACCCCTCCACTATCAGGACATCCCGTCCAGAAGGCGGGGCTGGTGGAAAATGAAAATGGATTGAGCTCTCTTCTTCCGTAAGCTCCACTCGTTCCATCTTCTCCAGTTGCTTCACCCGGCTTTGTACCTGGCGTGCTTTGGTGGCTTTGGAACGAAAGCGATCCACAAACTTCATCGTCTGCTTGATCTTCGCCTGCTGATTATTCCATGCGCCGCGCTCAATTGCCCGACGTTCCTCCCGCTCATTGAGATACCAGCTGTAGTTGCCCTTATATACGTTAATTTTCCCGAAGCCCAGCTCCCAGGTAATCTCAGTGGTCTTGTCGAGAAACATCCGGTCATGGGAGATCAGCACAAGGGAGCCGCTGTAGTTCTTGAGAAATTTTTCTACCCAGGTCAGTGATACAAGGTCAAGGTGGTTAGTCGGCTCATCGAGGAGCAGCAGCGAGGGTTCTGCAAGGAGAATTTTCGCCAGTTTGAGCCGCATTTGCCAGCCACCGGAGAAAGAGCAGACCGGTTTTTCCATATCCTCACGAGAGAAACCAAGGCCGAGCAGGACCCGCTCAATTTTACCGTCAAGGGTGTAAATATCGCTTCCTTCAAGGCGATACATAATCTCTCCCTGGCGCTCAACCATCTCCGTAAATTCCGGGGAATGCGGATCCCCGCCACGCGCCATCTCTTCGTGAATATCATCAAGTTCCGTCTGCAGATCAATCAGGTGAGCAAAGGCACTCTCCGCATCCTTTTTCAATGAGTGCTCAGCGAAAAGTTCCGCTGATTCCTGAGCGAGATAACCGATGGTAAAATGACGGGACTGGCTCACCACGCCGTCTTCCGTATGTTCCAGCCCCGCCATGGTTTTCAGCAGCGTCGATTTTCCGGCGCCGTTTACCCCCACGAGGCCAATACGGTTACCGCGGTAGACCTGGATGGAGAGATCTTTGAAGAGGACTTTGTCCCCGAAACGAACATCAAGATTGTTTACAGACAGCATAAAAACTTCCTTTCGCAACAGAGCGGTCAGCCGTGATGCGGTAACGTCCCGCATAGCCAAGGGCATCAAGCCGCTTTCTGTTCTCTTTGTTTATACCAATGACTGAGGAGATATCACGGTGGGAGACAGTTACATCCATCCATTCACCTTCCTTCAGTGGCTTCAGACAATTTTCTAAATAGTAAAACCAGCGGCGGGATTCCACCATTGCGCCAAAGGCGGGATGCCAGGGACCAGCGAGAATACTGCCTTCAAGGGAGGGTGCAGGCTGCAGTCCAATACGGATAACCCGAACATCGGCCTTTTCAAAAAATGACAGGGCAACACTGCACCAGTCCAGCGCAGTATCAAGACTGAGTGGCTGATAGTCGCCAAGCAGCCAGGGGCTGACAAGACCAGAATCTTCCACCACCAGCAGCGGATATATGCGGGCAATATCTGGCCCGAGTTCCGTAAGTTCCTTCACTCCCTCCATGAAACTCTCGAAGGTCTCACCGGGCAAACCAGGCATGATCTGAACCCCCGTGGTAAACCCGGTCTCCTTGAGCAAAGTGATTGCACACCGGGTATCCTCGGCATTGTGGCCCCGGCGAGCCCTGCGCAGGACTTCGTCATCCATCGACTGCACCCCGAGTTCCACCGTGCTCACTCCAGCCTGCTTCAACACGGCGAGGCGCTGTGAATCGATGCAGTCCGGTCTGGTGGAACAACGGATTGAATTGACCTCCCCTCTGGCAATAAAAGGTTGAACGGCCGCGAGGAGTCCCTGCTGCGTCTCGACAGGCAGGCAGGTAAAAGAACCGCCGAAGAATGCCACCTGCACCTCACTGTGCAGGTTTCCATGAGCGTTTTCCCGTACCAGCCAGCGTCTTACTTCGTGCTGCACAGCCTCAGGAGTAATCAGTAAGCGCGAGCTGCCGGAGATGCGCGTCTGATTACAAAAGATACAGACGTGCGGGCATCCCTGATGGGGAATAAAGATGGGGATAACGAGAAGATCTTTCACCATTCTGCTCCGTTTGCGGTTATTGCAGCCACAATTTTGTTGTGAGGGCATCATGGGCGGCCCGCTGTTCCGCTTCTTTTTTGGAACCGGCCGTTCCCCTGCCAATCACATCGTCGTGAAAACAAACAGAAACAGTGAAAACCCGCGCGTGTGACGGCCCGTCTTCCTCATCAAGAAGATAGGTTGGTGCCTCACTGAATCTCTCCTGCAAATCTTCCTGCAGACGACTCTTGGAATCCGCGATGAACATCTCCTCTTTTTTCGTATTGAGATCCAGCAGAAAGAAACGCTCCAGCGCCTCCACTACGGCTGCATAGTCGGAATCAATAAAAATTGCACCGGCTACCGCCTCCCAGGCACAGGAAAGGATGCGGGGCTTCTGTCTTCCCTGATTCATATCCTCGCCTTTGCCGAGTTCAAGGAAACTGCCGAGATTAATCCGCCGCGCGAGAGAAGCAAAGGAATGTTCATTCACCATTGAAGCACGCAAACGGGTAAGTTCTCCCTCATGCATCTCAGGATAACTGCGCATCAGCAAGTGCCCGACAATGAGGTCAAAAACGGCATCGCCCAGATATTCAAGGCGTTCATTATCATGTCCCTGCACATCATTCTCAAAGGCGAAAGAAGAATGAATCAACGCTCGCTGCAGAATACGCAGATTGGTAAAACGGTAATGCAACACCTCTTCAAGCTCCGCAAGACGAACCTTATTGCGGCGCACAAGAGACTCTATATTTTCACCCATTGCAAATTTTTCCTTGTCAAATTTTCTTATTATGGTAAATAAATCGTTTCAATGATGGCGACGTGGCCAAGTGGTTAAGGCAACGGTCTGCAAAACCGTTATTCATCGGTTCGACTCCGATCGTCGCCTCCAGAAATTCGAAGGGATTACGGAACATCCGTAATCCCTTTTTTTTATTCTCTGTTGTCAACTGCACTACTGCTGTATCCGACTCTTCTTTATTGTCTCGACAATCTCTTCAAGACGGATTTTTTTAATCTTCCCCGTAGATTCAAAGTAACTGACGGCTGATGCTGCCGAAATGCACCGTTCACGGGTAAAAAAGATCATTTCCGCTCTTTTCTTTATCGCTGCGAGATCCTGCTGATGTTCATCCACCGCCATGCGGTTGGCATCGACAATACACTGCAGCATCTTCGCCCGCGCTTCCTGAGGTTTCTGCAGATAACCATACCCGGCATCCAGCCCGACATAAATTTCTTCAACACCGAGAGATTCAACCTCCCCTTCCCTCTTCAGGTCATAAAAAGCACCTGCCGCATTCCTGCACGTTTTCTCCTGCATCAGGTAGTGCCTGACATATCCGGAGATTTTTGCACGACTGGTCACACCCATGCTGAGTGTTATTCTCGTAGCATCAACAGCGCAGTGCAACAGGGTAAGTCGTGCCTCCTGCGAATGCTTGAGAAAATAATCAACACTCCGGACCTGCTCCGTTGCAAGGGTATTCGCCGCAGGAAAAAGCATCAAGAAAAAGAAAAAAACAATACGTATCATAAAACCGAAAATTGAGTGATGGGTATCTTGAATATCCATCACTTCGTTTTAACCTTCCAGATATCCTCAGCATATTCACGGATGGTACGGTCGGCAGAAAACTTGCCCATTCGCGCCACATTCAGAATAGACATCTTCGTCCACACCCGCTGCTTGAGGAACGCCGTGCTCACCTTTTTCTGACACTCGAGATAAGACTCAAAATCGAGCATAAGGAGATAGGGATCATGGGGATCCATCAACGAATCGACAAGAGGTTTGAAAAGTTCTGTATCCCCATTACTGAAAGCACCCTCGCGGATGCAGTTGATAACGTCTGAGATCCCTTTATTCTTGCTGCAGACCTGTTCCGGCGTGCGGCTGGGGTTTTTCTTCTCAAACGCTACTTCTTCAGCAGTCATGCCAAAGATAAAGATATTCTCATCCCCCACTTCTTCTCGAATCTCAATATTGGCGCCGTCGAGCGTGCCGATAGTCAGCGCCCCGTTGAGAGAAAACTTCATGTTCCCGGTACCTGAGGCCTCCGTTCCGGCGGTGGAGATCTGTTCGGAAAGGTCAGCTGCCGGCATGATAATCTCCGCCTGGGAAACGTTGTAATTGGGAAGGAAAACCACCTTCAAGCGATCGCCAACACGCGGATCACTGTTGATCACATCTCCGATGGAGTTGATGAATTTGATGATTAACTTCGCCCGCCAGTAGGATGGTGCGGCTTTACCCGCAAAGATTGCCACCCGCGGCGCCTGCCCTTCTGCCTCACCGCGAACAATCCGCTGATAGAGATGCACAAGATGGATACCCGCAAGAAGCTGACGTTTATACTCGTGAATCCGTTTCACCTGAATATCAAACATCGCAGTCGGGTCAACCTTTACCCCAACCTCATCGTAGATATACCTGGCAAGTTGTTTCTTCTTGTAAAGCTTCACTTGCTTCCAGGCTTCGCCAAAGCCAGGATCGTCGGCATAGACCTCAAGACCGCGGAGCTGGTCAAGATTGGTTACCCAGTCGGAACCAATCTTCTCGCTGATCAGCAGAGAGAGCTCGTGATTTACATCAAGCAGCCAGCGACGGGGAGTAATTCCATTGGTCTTGTTATTGAAACGGCCGGGAAAAAACTCGTTAAACTCAGGGAAAAGCCGCTCTTTGAGCAATTCGGAGTGCAGCTTGGCTACGCCGTTGACGCTGTGACTGCCGATTATGGCGAGATGCGCCATGCGCACCATTTGCGGATTACCCTCTTCAATGATAGAAAGTTTCTTCAACCGTGCAGTATCATCGGGATAACGCTCGGAAACCTCTTTGAGAAAACGGACGTTGATTTCATAGATAATCTGCAGGTGACGGGGCAGAACACGGCCCATCATGTCAACACTCCACCTTTCCAGAGCCTCAGGCATCAAGGTGTGGTTGGTGTAGGCGAAGGTGTTGACGGTAATCTTCCACGCCTGCTCCCAGGAGAGGCCTTCAATGTCGAGCAGCAGACGCATCAATTCGGGAATGGCGATGGAGGGATGGGTATCGTTGAGCTGTACTGCAACCTCATCCGGAAACTGGTCAAAATTTACGCAGCGCTTCGTGAAACGGCGCATGATATCCTGAAAAGTGGCAGCCACGAAGAAATACTGCTGCTTGAGGCGCAGTTCCTGTCCCGCATAGTTATGGTCCGGTGGATAGAGCACCTTGGAGATGGTCTCAGAGTGAACCTTCTCCTGCACCGCTCCAATATAGTCTCCCCTGCTGAATTCAGCCAGATTGAGATCTCGTGAGGAGTGGGCGGACCATAAACGCAGGTTAAGGACAAAATCATTTTTATACCCCGGGACGAGAATATCACTGGCGCGGGCCATAACTTTCTGCGTATTTATCCATTTGGCACGGTAACTGCCGTCATCATCCTGATAGCTGAGAACATCACCGAAAAACTGCACGGGAAAACGCGGCACGGAGCGGTCAAACTCCCAGGGGGAACCGTTTTCCAGCCAGTTGTCAGGAATTTCACGTTGATAACCGTCTATCAGCTTCTGATAGAACAGGCCGTATTCATAACGAATCCCGTAGCCGAAGCCCGGAACCTGCAGAGTGGCAATGGAGTCCATAAAACAGGCCGCAAGACGACCGAGACCACCGTTTCCGAGGGCGGCATCCTCTTCCTCATTCCGCAGGTCGTCGAATTTAAAGCCAAGTTCTGTCACAGCCTTCTGCACATCCTGATAGAGCCCAAGATTAGTCACTGCAGTGCGCAGGGAGCGGCCGATCAGAAACTCAAGCGAGAGATAATAGACACGCTTTTGCTCCTTTGCGTAGAACGCTTTCTGGGTCTCTATCCACTTCTCAACCATCAGATCACGCATGGTATAAGCCAGAGCACGGTAGACATCCTCTTCACCACTTCGCTCGGGATCACGGCCCTGAAAACTCAGCAGGTGATGGAGGACACTTTTCTTGAGTCTCTCTACATTCTCCCTGCTGCCAGCCTCAGGCCGATTTTCTTCAATTTCATTTTCCGCTTCTAGAAATGCCTTTGTTGGAGCCATGGCGTCCTCCATATTTGCCTTGATCTTGCTGAGAGACGCCGGAGGCGTCCACAGGTATCCATAACTTTTTTGTATTTTACCAGCAATAATACAAAATCTGTTGCTGTCTGATTCACCCGCGTACTCTTCAAATCAACGGCACCAGCACAGATTATCACTTGATATCCGCCGGTACTTTTCAGATTTACCTCAGTAATGGAGAAAGCATCAGACTCCCACAACTGAGGGCCAGGTAATGACAGCCACCGGGAACCATGATATCTACAAGATTCCGCATCCGCGATATTGCAAAAAGAACCGGCCAAGTTTACTGTGTGGAAATTGTTATGTTGATACAAGAGGAAATTAAACTCCGAAACCCGTTTTTTTTCAACTGCAGAACCCTTCTGCACACCTCTATTATCATGTACTTACACATTTAGAGTTTTTCAAACGGATACCCGCTATGCAAAACGCAAAGAAAAAGACCTCCCTCATCATTTACGCAATCATTATCTTCGTACTCGGATTTCTCAGCGGAGCAGGATTTGCTGTATGGAAAACCAACAGCTCCGGCGATACCATGCCCGTCAGCGCTGCCGGTCTTCAATCGACAAATCCCCCTGCTGTCAGCGAGCTGGTGAAAATTGTTGCTTCCGAACCAGCGAATGCTTCGGCCTGGCTGCAACTCGGCAACCTTTATTTTGACGTCAATGCCCCCGCCAAAGCTATTGACGCCTATACCCACACCATTTCTCTCGGCAGGGTTGACGCCAACATTCTCACAGACCTTGGCGTTATGTACCGCCGTTCCGGGCAACCGGAAAAGGCTGTTGAATCTTTTGATAAGGCGATACAACGCGACCCGCAGCATACAATTGCATTTTTCAACAAGGGTACGGTCCAGCTCTATGACCTCCACCAGTCTGAAGAGGCGGTAAAGACCTGGGAGGCAGTTCTCCTTTTCGCCCCCGAAGCTACCGTACACAATGGTACTCCGTTGAAAAAAATAATTGCCCAGACTAAAGCTGACATCACTGCAGCTGAACAGCAGCAAAACGCTCAATGAACCGACTGATCGTTGAAAAAGAGTCCTTCACTTTTGCCGAAGATGAACCGATGCAGCTGGATTCCGGTTCAACGCTCTCCCCCGTAACCCTGGCCTGGGAGCGTATTGGTG
The DNA here is from genome assembly GCF_016918505.1 of Desulforhopalus vacuolatus. Lineage (GTDB taxonomy): Bacteria > Desulfobacterota > Desulfobulbia > Desulfobulbales > Desulfocapsaceae > Desulforhopalus > Desulforhopalus vacuolatus. The sequence continues at coordinate 19,339 of NZ_JAFFPZ010000008.1, read as the reverse complement.
AGTTGAACGAGGCTGGCGATAATGCCATTCTCATCGCCCATGCCTTCTCCGGAGACTCTCATGTTACAGGGTACTACGCCACTGACGGAAAAGATGAAAAGCCTGGCTGGTGGGATTACCTTGTCGGCCCCGGCCGTGCCATTGATACCAGCAAATATTGTGTCATCTGTCCGAATATTATTGGTTCCTGCATGGGCTCCACAGGGCCGGCCTCCATCAATCCCGCCACAAAAAAGCCCTGGGCGCTGGATTTTCCAATGCTTACCATCGGCGACATGGTGAAAGCGCAGAAGATACTTGTTGACCACCTCGGCATTACCCGTCTGCGCGCCGTTATTGGTGGTTCTGTAGGCGGAATGCAGGTGCTTGAGTGGTGTGTACGCTACCCGGAAATGGTAGATGCGGCCGTGCCAATCGCGACGACGATGCGACACTCTGCGCTGGCCATTGCCTTCAATGAAATTGCCCGTCAGGCAATCATGGCCGATCCGCACTGGAATAATGGCAGTTATTACGAGGGCGAACACCCCTCAATGGGGCTGGCCATCGCCCGCATGGTCGGACATGTCACCTACCTCTCTGACGACGCCATGCGACGCAAATTCGGCCGCCGTCTGCAGAATAAAAAAGGATTCAGCTTCGGTTTCGACGCCGATTTTCAGGTGGAAAGCTATCTGCGCCACCAGGGGACCAAGTTCGTCAACCGGTTCGACGCCAACTCGCTGCTCTATATCACCCGTGCGGCGGATTACTTCAATGCCGCTGAGCGCCTTGCGGCCAGCGGTCCTCTCACCGGCGGCCGCAAGGCGGCAATAAAATATCTGGTGATCTCTTACTCTACGGACTGGCTCTATCCCACCTATCAGTCCAGAGAACTGGTGCATACTCTCAAACGTTCCAGTCAGAACGTGAGTTTTGTGGAGATGGAATCCGACTGCGGACACGACGCCTTCCTCATTCCAGAACCAACTCTGCCCAAACTGATACGTGGCTTTCTTGCCGGAGTAACACCATGACCAACGAGGAATTTACTGACAGAATTCGTTTTGACCTGCGCACCATTGCCGAGAAGATACCCGTGGGAAGTTCCGTTCTCGATCTCGGCTGCGGTGATGGTGATCTCCTTGCCTGGCTCAGTGAACACAAGGGCGTGCGTGGCACAGGGATCGAGATGAGCAAGAAGAAGGCTGCGCACTGCATCAGCCGCGGCCTTTCTGTACTCCAGGGCGATCTTAATCGTGAGGTAAATGACTACCCGGATAACAGTTTTGATTACGTTATTCTCAGCCAGACGCTGCAGCAGGTTTATGAACCCGCCCAGTTGTTGCACTCACTCTCCCGTATTGGCCGCCGGGTAGTGGTAAGTTTCCCAAATTTCAGTCACTACGGAAACCGTCTCCATCTCCTGTTCAAGGGAGAAGCCCCGGTGAGTGAGGAGCTGCCCTACCACTGGTACGACACGCCCAACATCCGGGTTATCACAATTGCCGATTTCCGCAGGTTTACCCGCGATGTCGGCTACAATATTGTGGAAGAGATCTCAATTAAAACGGACCCTGCTGCCACCTGCGGAGAAATTATTCACTGGCTGAAAACGCTGCGGGCGACCTACGGTATATATGTTATTGAAAAACCGGCCTGAGCCGGAAGGGAGAAGTAGATGGCTATAAAACACGACAACAACCTGCCGGTGTTCAAGGAAAATTACGGCAAGCCCAAAGACTGCCCCACCGATCATCTGCATAATCAGGTGCCGGGCGTGGTGAAACGTCTGCTTGAATCGTGGAGCAGTAAGAGCTGCTATGAACACATCAGTTCAACACCTATTCCAAGTAAGCAAAAGATTATTGAAATTATAGAAAGGACCCGCAAGATACTCTTCCCCGGTTTTTTCACCCAGAAACGGCTCCACCCCACCAATCTTGAGTTTCATATCGGCTCGGAGACAAATGAACTCTACGACGAAGTAGTAGAGCAGATTCATGTCACCATCCGTCACGACTGCTCACGGCATAACCGTACCTGTAAGAACAGCGATATTTTGAGCCATGAGCTGGCATTGAAGTTTATTGACACTCTGCCGGAAATCGCAGAAATCCTCGCCTCTGACATCCGTGCAACCCTCAAGGGAGATCCGGCAACGAAAAGTCCTGACGAGGTCATCTTCTGCTATCCCGGCCTGCTGGCAACCTCGATTTACCGTATCGCCCATGTGCTCCATGAGATTGAAGTTCCCACCATTCCGCGTATCATGACAGAACACGCCCACAGCCTCACCGGAATCGATATTCACCCTGGCGCAACCATCGGCGAAGGTTTTTTTATAGATCACGGAACCGGCGTCGTTATTGGTGAAACCTGTGTTATCGGCAACAACGTTCGTCTCTACCAGGGTGTAACCCTGGGAGCTCTCTCTCTCGGACCGGATGCAGGCGCTAAAATGAAGAACACAAAACGTCACCCGACTATTGAGGACAATGTCATCATCTACTCCAATACGACCATCCTCGGCGGTGAAACTGTTATCGGTGAGGGTGCAACCATTGGCGGAAACAACTGGCTCACTGAAAGTGTCGACCCCGGAACCCGGGTACTGGTGCGCAAACCGGAACTCATTTATTCCAGTAAAAAAAGGCCATAACGATGAAAACTATTCTTGATACCATCGGCTCAACCCCGCTCCTTCACCTCTCCTCCATCGCTCCCGGTGGCGCTGAGGTTCTGGCCAAACAGGAGTCACGGAATCCGGGCGGCAGTATAAAAGACCGCCCGGCTTTTTTCATGGTCAGGGCAGCCGTTGAAGAGGGACGCCTCGCCCCCTGCGGAACCATCATTGAACCGACCAGCGGAAATACCGGAATCGGTCTCGCCCTGGTCTGCAGTCAGCTGCAGTACAAACTCATCCTCACCATGCCGGAATCAATGTCCCTTGAGCGGCGCAAACTGCTCACGCACCTCGGCGCAGAGCTTGTTCTCACCACTGCCGCCGATGGAATGACAGGTGCTATCAACAAGGCAGAGGCACTGCAGAAAGAGATTCCCGGCAGCATCATTTTGAACCAGTTCGCCAATCCGGCCAATGCCGAGGCACACCGCCAGACAACCGCTGAAGAGATCTGGCGCGACAGTGATGGAAAGGTTGATTTTCTGGTGGTTGCAGTTGGCACCGGCGGGACTCTTACTGGTGCTGGTGAAAGGCTCAAAGAGCTGAATCCTGATATTAAAATTATTGCCGTGGAACCGGCTGAGTCAGCCGTTCTCTCCGGTAAAAAACCCGGCCCCCACGGAATTCAGGGAATTGGCGCAGGTTTCATTCCCGAACTGCTCAATGTAGATCTGATCGACGAGATCATCACCGTTACCACTGAAGAGGCTGTTGCCATGGCGAAACGACTCGCCACTGAGGAGAGTATCCTCTGTGGTATCTCAAGCGGAGCAGCAGCTGCTGCGGCGGCACTGGTGGCTGCCCGGCCGGAGAACAGGGGAAAACACGTTGTCACTATCCTCCCCGATACCGGAGAACGCTACCTGAGCACTCCGCTTTTCTCCTGATATCCATGGAAACCCGTCATCTCAAAGTTTTTCTTGCCGTTTTCCGTCACCGCAGCTTTACCAAAGCTGCGGAGTCACTCTTTACCAGCCAGCCAACGGTGAGCGAGCATATTCAGAATCTTGAGAACCAGCTTGGGGTACAGCTGTTTGACCGCCTCGGCCGCACCATCATTCCTACGGCGGAAGCTGAAATTCTCTACGAGGGAGCAAAAAAGATTCTCTCAGATATAGAAATGCTGCAGGAGAGGGTCAGCCGCTCCGCAGAAACCGTTGCCGGAGAATTGATCATCGGGGCGAGCAGTATTCCCGGAACCTGGCTGCTTCCTGCACGAGCCGCAGAGTTCAAAAAGAAATATCCCCAGATATCTTTTGAGATCCGTGTTTCAGATTCTGCGGAGGTGGTGAAAGAGGTGGCGGACAATGAACTCATTCTGGGAATTGTCGGAGCACAGACCACCAGCTCGCGTGTGAAGTACTCTTTTCTGGAGACAGACGAATTACTTCTCGTCACTTCTGCAGACAGTACACTGCCGGATAAAATCACTCCGGAGCAGCTGTATGCGACTCCCTTTGTTCAACGCGAATCAGGTTCCGGTACCCGTAAAAGTTTTGAGAGCAAGCTCCAGGAAACTGGTATTAACCCGGCCCGTCTTAATATCGCTGCCACCCTCGGTTCCAGTGCCGCCGCCAAAGAAGCGGTACGCGTTGGACTCGGTGTCACTATTATCTCCAGCCACGCCGTTGAGCAGGAGCTGCAGTCGGGAGTAATGCGCCAGGTAAAAATTCCCGGCGTATCCATGAAACGTGATTTCTACATTGTTCTTCCCGCCCGCCGCACCCTGCCGAACCATTACGCCCTGTTTGCGGATTTTTTACAGGGCATCTGAACTGCCTGCCTTCGTTTGTAACCACGAATGGACACGAATTTTGCTTTTTCCTGCCTCCCGTCTCCCTTTTTCTTTCTCCTTTTTTTTAATATTCACCTGCTAATCAGCCGCGCGGTTTTTTGCGTCGTCTGAATTGATTTGTTCGGTCTTTATTTGGTCAAAGATATCAGCATCAAGTCCCATTACCCTGGCACGTTTATCCCATTGTTTCCGTGCCAGAGCACGCATATCTTCAACATCGTCTGTTTCATCCATAATTTCCATCCCCATAATCGTCTCGATTAAATCCTCCAGTGTCACCAGCCCATCTGTCCCTCCATGCTCATTGACAACTATAGCGATGTGTTGACGATCCTTAAGAAACTGCTCCAACAATACTGTCAACGATACCGAATCCGGGACAGTAAGTATTTTACGTTTCAATGAATTGAGTTTTTGATAGCATCGCTCCTGAGTTGCGTTAATCAGAACATCCTCTTTAAGAACAAAACCAGTTATATCGTCAATACTCGTCGTATAGATCGGCAGACGTGAAAAAGGGGTTTGGGTAACGTGTTTCAACGAATCGATAATCTTCATGTCCTCGGGTAATGCGGAGATAACAGTACGTGGTGTCATGATATCGTCTACTTTGAGTGACTCGAATCGAAATATATTTCGGATAAGCATCGATTCCTGATCGCGAATATGCCCCGTCTCTACTCCTACCTGAGCCATGGCGATGAATTCGTCTCTACTGAAAATGTGAATATCTTTTCCATGTGAAATAATTTTTGTGAGTCTCTCAGAAATCCACACAATTGGATAAAGGAGCACAATCAGAATATTTAGAAAATACGAAATCGGACCTGCAAGTATTGTCCAGTAGACGGCTCCTAAGGTTTTAGGAACAATTTCGGAAAGAAAAAGTATTAAAAGCGTCATGACAGCCGAAAAGAGGCCAAACCATGCGTTTCCAAATACGACTGTCGCTTTGGCCCCGGCACCGATTGCGCCAACCGTATGCGCAATAGTGTTTAGTGTCAAAATAGCAGCAAGTGATCGGTCCACATTGTCTTGTCTCAGTCGTTTCAAAAGAGTCGCATGCTTTGGCCGCTTTTCTTTCTGCACTTCGATAAATGAAGGCGTAATACTTAAAAGTACTGATTCTGCTACAGAACAGAGAAATGAAAAGACCAATGCCAGCAGTACATAAATTATTAATAACAGACCATCAGTGCTCATATCTTTAATACCTCTTTCGTGAGAACCCTCTACGCCAGCGGCATGAGCCGAGATAGTCAATACCAGTGATAATACAGGGGAAAAAGTCCTGCTCGATAATTTTAAAAACACACTCTCTCTGGAGAATAGCAATTATTGGTAACGTAAATATAGAGAATTGCCGTCAACACGGCTGTGTAGATTCATGCCATCCGACACCAGGACTCTGATGCCTCGTATTCTTGATCCTCAGGGGAAACACTCAAGTCTTTAGAACGAATATCTATTTTTTTCTCATTGACCAGGTACAGGCAGGCATCGACGCTTGGAGCGTGATAGATGGTTCCCCTGCCTGCACGGATTGCGTCAAGGGCACTTTCTATGCCCAGCGATGCGCGATAAGGACGATGCGATGACATGGCTTCCACCACATCGGCTACAGTAATAATCTTTGCTTCCAGGAGGATGTCCCGCTCGGTGAGCCCCCGAGGATAGCCCGAGCCATCCAAGTGTTCATGGTGCTGGTAAACAATTTCCGCCACCGGCCACGGGAAGTGAATTCCTTTTAATATCTCATAACCTGCCTGGGGGTGACATCTGATGACAGCCGTCTCCTCTCTGGTGAGTTTGCTTGGTTTACACAGATAGTCAGAAGGCAGGGTAATCTTGCCGATATCGTGCAGCAGGGCCGCAATGTGCAGCCCCTCAAGCTGCTGCTCCTCGAGTCCCAACTCCCTGCCAATTGCAGACGCCAGGATGTCAACCCGTACCTGATGACCGGCGGTATAAGGGTCCCGTTTTTCGGCGGTGGATGCCAGCGAAGTTACGGTTTCCTCCAGGCTTGCATGCAGGTCATCCCGACTTTTCTTCAGTTTTTCCAGGCTCTCCTCCAGAGACTTCATCAGTTTCTCCCGCTCCAGAAAGATCTTTAGTCTCTCCCGCTCCGCTGCAAGGGCCTGACGAATAGAGTAAACATCCAGCAACATGACGATCAGTAAAATACCCAGGGAAATGGTGGTGAGTTTTTTCCGAATTTCGGCGATCTCGGCACGGACATCATCGAGATACATGCCGGTAGCGATAAACCATCCCCATGGTTCAAAGCCTTTGACGTACGCCCTCTTCGAAACTATTCTTGTGGGGTCATCCTTCCACTGCCACCGGTAGTCAACATATCCCGCTCCCTGTTGCTGCACCATCTTGAGAGATTTATTTAAAAGGTATTTGAGTTTTACATCCTGGAAGCCGGAAACGTCCTTGCCCTCCAAATCGCGGCGGTAGGGCTGCATGACCAGCCGTGGTTCCATGTCACTGATCCAGAAGTAGTCTTTTTGCTCTGGCCCCCAGCGAAGAGTACGGAGTCGCAGGATCGCCCGCTTCTGAGCTTCGGCTCTGGATAATTCACCAGATAATTCTCGGTCATGATAGTTTTCAATCAAGCTCCAGGTCGTTTCCGCCAGTTCCCGGATCATTTCCTGCTTTCTAGCGATGAAGCCCTCCTCAAGCTGCGGCAGGAGAACGAAAAAAATAGCGATGACAAAAAGGAGAAGAGTGCAAAGGGTTGGCAGGGCTATGCGGCAGGAAGTTTTGCTGATCAGCCTGGTCAATCCTTTTACTTTTTTTTCAAGCATGACGACGCCCCAGGGTCTGAATAGTCCAACATTGTCGATGCGGAACTCCCTGTTGAGGGTCTGCAGACCTGATCGAAACAGCACCTGAAGCAAATAAGACATCAGCTGAGAGCAGCAATTTCATGACAGTGGTTTTCACTTTTCCTTCTCCGAATTACTGCAAAGGGTTAAATAAATTTTGTGAACTGTCAAATAAAAAACAGCCTTCAGACAAACCTGCCTGTCTTCCACCTTTTATCTATAATACCATTTACACTTTGTATTGACCAGAGAGCGCGACTGCGTGGACATCTTTTTTTGTGATTACGAATGAGTAATAATTCGTGTGTATCCGAAGTTAAACCGTACAGTGTACCAGGAGTATTAATCAACTCTGGTCGTCATCCGAAAGTCGGGGTTGAGCGTTTTACGCTCTCATATTCCGTGTCTTCCGTGGTTTACAAGGGCATTCTCTTATGCTTTTTTCAGTAATAATTCGTGTTTATTCGTGGTTCCTTTTGTCGTTTGTAACCATGAATAGATAAACAGGAGACAAAACGGGGTATAACTTAATAGGAATGGTATAATCTGCTTTTTCTTTTCTCGTCCTTTCCGTTTTAATTTCTATTAACTCTTTGTATTTATATGTTTTTTCGGCCAGCCTTGCGGAAGATATCCCGCTATACTGACCATAAATCGTGTCAATCCATAGCTGAGCCAGCTCACCAGACGCAGAAGAATATGCTGTGATCTCCAGGTCTCCTCTGATATCCGCCTCGCCCCCATGGTAATTGCCTCACTCAGACTCGCCTTCAGCGTTGCACTAAAAGCCGGATCGTCGACGACAACATTTGCTTCAAGAGCAAGCAGGAGACTGAAAGGATCGAGATTGGAAGAGCCCACCGTTGCCCAGGAGGTATCAATCACTGCTACCTTGGCATGCAGGATACTCTGATGATATTCATAAATCTCAATCCCCGCATCAAGGAGAGTGCCGAAGAGAGCACGGGACGCATAATAGACCAGACGGTGATCCGTTTTCCCCTGCAGGAGCAGGACAACCCGGACGCCACGCCGAGCTGCGGCCACCAGTGCATGGCGAAAATTCAAGCCCGGTAAAAAATAGGCATTGGCCAGAATAATTTCCCTTTTTGCCAGACCGATTGCCTTCAAGTACGCGTTTTCTATATCGCGACGATGATGGAAATTATCACGGATCAGAAAACTGCAGCGCATATTTCCCGCTGCTTGTGGTACAGCAGACGGCCTTTCTTTCACCTGGGGTGAAACCAGGCCCAGGCGACGTAACCAGACAATCCTCGACCACAACCGATGGGCGGAGGCATGGATAACCTTGACCAGTGGCCCTTCTACCCGTACAGCATAATCATATTGAGGTGAATCCAGACCGGTCCGGTCATCAATAATATTCATCCCGCCGACGAAGGCGAGGTTTCGGTCTATGACTGCAAGTTTCCGATGCAGGCGCCGCAATCTCTGACGTTTGAGGGTCCACGGTGATATTTTGGGTCGGAACTTCAGCACCAGAACTCCGCCATCCTCAAGGTACTCAATCATGGTTTTTGGTAGATCCTGCGAGCCAAAGCCATCGATCAGCAGACAGGCTTTTACCCCGCGCAGAGCGGCTCGTCTGAGAGCTGCGGCAATACGGCGTCCGGTGTGATCATTTTCAAAAATATAACTCTCCAGGTATATTTCCTGAGTTGCGCGGTCAAAAGCTGTCTCGAGTGCCGGAAAATACTCCTTTCCATTATGCAACAAGGTAATTTTATTGTTTGAATACATTTGAGTCGTGAGGTGATATTACTTCAAGATAATGGGAACATTGAATATGAACGAAATACACTAAACACACGGAATTGTAGAGCAAACCTGCCTGTCTTCCTCCTTTTATATATAATCCGATTTTTCTTTCACATATTTTTTGTAAAAATGTACCGTGTTCGTCGTTTGCAATTTTATTAAAAAGATCGTCAGCGTAGTCATACAATAGCCTGAAATTAAAAATATTGCTGGAGAGAATCTACACCGGAGAAAACCTGTAAGGGTTTAGAATATGCCTTTCTTTGACCTTTCTCCTGCGTACGTCAGCCGGGTCATCTAACATTAAGCAACTCTGAAACTCGGCGGTCAATTGGTGTTTACGGTCGAGAAACTGCTGACCGGAGATCAGCGGAACTCCGCACTCGACGCAGCTCTCCACACCGCTGCGGTATTCGGTTTCACACTCCGGCCAGTAAAATGAGGCGAGTCATCATAACTGGTATCAATGTTTTTAGACTGCCCCTTAAACTTCGCATAAACTCTTCCTCATTTTGGGCATTCATAGTCAGGCGCGGTGTCTTCTTCCTTCCTTTCATATCCGCAATTAGGACATACTTTCCCCATAAGCTTCTCCACAAAAAAAACAAAATCGAACTACTTTATTGGTTATAAACATTTTTCCTTTCTGCCAATTTTGTATTCAACGGCTGTGTATACTTGCTCTGGGAAATTGAAAGAGCATGGGTGGTCTTTCCAGGATTTGACTTTTTCTGACTGGTGGGAAGGTATCGCTGTATTTTATGAAGGAATTGATGATCGGCATCCAATGATTTTCCAAGGCTTCAATATCAGTAATTTTGATGGTCTCTTCTTTCTTTTTACCGGTATAGAGCTTTATATTTTTCCATTTTTGCAGGTTAACGAAAATGGAGCAAAAACGTTTTAATTTTGTGCTGTCTATGCCGAACACATCAAGATGTTGAGCGACCGAATTAATTCTAAATTCGCTGACATCCTTTCCCAAAATATTCGCGATAATTTCGAGAGCTCTGTTTTCATCTCTCATCCTTTGTGTCGCCCTATATTCATCGTCGAGATATGACCACGCCAGGCGGCGGGGATCATAATTCCCCTGTTCTTTTAAAAAATGATCCCATACCTCGTCAAAATTCTCGGAATAAACACGTCTGCCTCCCCAGTAAGTCTTTGTCTCCCAGAACTTTCCCCCTCCCTCAGGGGAACCGTTGTATTCAATGAATGACGAAATATCAACAATCCTTATATTTTCCTGAGCACCCATGGAAACATCATCAGAAACGGTCAGACCGAGAAAACTTCCGGTGTAGATAAGATGCCAACCCCTTTTCTTAAAGAACTTAGAATACTGGTGATATTTTTCGTCCAACTGAGGTTCAATGTCCCCTTTTATCTCTATTCCACGAGGGCGGCGAGGCCCATTTTGGGTAGCATCCATTTAGTCCTCACACAGTCAAAAAATTAGCCCAATAATCTTCATGCACGATCTGAATCCCCGTGCGACGTTGATCCCTGTATCCCACTGCTTTTTCAATTTTTCGACCATACGAGGTATGAGACCAGTCTCTGCTGCAAAAAGTTCCAATAACGAGATAATCTGTTTTTAGCGTTACACCTTTGCTTGTGTTGGCTCCTCGTTTTTTGGTCTCTTCTTCGCATATTTTCCGTGGAGCATAAGAAAATTTTCCGGTTAAACAAAAGATTTTCTTATTGAAAATTATTTCTTTTGGTTCAGGTCTATCGAGAGGAAGAGTCGCCGCAATGGATTCAATAGAGTTTACGGTTGATTCTCCTGTAAATTCAGTGAGTATTTTGAATAATTCTTTCTCTTCTTTTTCATCAATAATCCCGTCTGCCAGGACACTGTGAATGTGGCAGTAGAGTGCATTAATTATAGGGTCGCTGATATTCGTAGAGTGTTTTTCCATCCAATTTTGCAGAAAGATGGTTTCATCAAGATTCACCCGATTGTCTGCAACAATGCCCTTACATAGACCGATAAGCTCGTCGATATTTCGATCATTGAGTCTTTTGTAGTTGTATCTTCTGTCAATGGGCTGTCCGTGGTCGTCAAGGAGCCTTTTTTTGTATCCGCTCATAGTCCCTCCCCATATACTTTTAATATTTTTTAAATCTTTTCGATCACACGTATCCTGAATTCCCTTCCTGCTTTTTGTTTTTCCCCAGAATACCTTTTACCCCCCAGAAGATCGGCAATTGCTCCATCTAAACTCGATTCCGACAGGTGGTCGAGAAGACTGCGGGCGTACCGCCGGGCTTCACTCCCCCGAATCTTCAACTGCTCAAGAGGTCTCCCATTTTGCTGTCCGTGTGCATGTGATGGTGTAGATCGGCACACATCTATTTACTCCCTCCACTCTTCTGCGGATAATGGCAACTCATTGAGTTCAGACCTGGCTTCCCGCCATGTCGGAAAATTCTCAGTGAGCAACGAAATAAAACGATCACTATGAGTTGGCTCAATCAGGTGGAGCATTTCATGCACAACAACGTATTCGATCAGATCTTTGGGCTTCTTCACGAGTTCGGTGTTTAACCTGATATGCCCCGCTTTGTGATTGCAACTCCCCCATTTGGTCTTCATCCGCTGGAGGAAATAGGCTGCCACCAGCACGCCGAGCTTTGGTTCCCATTTGCTGATCAGGGTAGGAATAAACTCATGCAAGAGAGACTTATGCCATTCGTGGATAATCGACGCACGTTTAGCATGGTTGCTGCCCGGCCGAACACTCATGGTGATCCGTTTATGGTCGACTGTTACGCAGGGTTTGGTGTCGCGTTCAATCACGGTCAGTAGACGTCGACGACCCCAGAGATAATGACTTTCGCGTTCGATGAATTCCCGTGGTGTTTCTCGAGCCTGATTGCGCAGCTTTTCCTGCTGATCACGTATCCAACTAAGCCTTGTAATGGCATAGGCTCGGGCCACCTCAAGGCGTGTTTCTGTCGGGGCGGATAGCGTGACACGGCCCTCTGGCGGATGAACGGAAAGGTGGACGTTTTTAATGTCCTTCCTCGTCACCGCAATTGAAAGATCACCTATGTGAATAATCTCGCTCATCAGTAACCCGGCATGTTTTTAATGAGTTCAAACAAGGCCATGGTAGCGTTTCTGTCCTTCTTCAAGAGCGGGAAGAGCGCATTAAGGACTTGTTTCTCTCGTGCGTCGTCACCTCTCCAGCCTGCCGGCGCCTTTTCACGCATGGCCTTGTCAATTTCCAGGGTCAGAATAAGCCGGCTATTACCATAATCAGCCAGTGGCTCTCTTACCTCATTGGTGGTAGAGGCTCCGGCAAAAATCGAAGGCAGGTTGTTATAGATCACCATCGCTTCACGTTTGCCAATCAGTTCCATAGGGATCCCCTCATCAGCTTGCCCTTTGGCCATTTGTTTAACCAACGCCTCAGCTTTGCGGAGAAACTCTTCATAGGATTCCGTGTCATTGTGTTTTTGCTTGATAAGGTCATCAAGCAGCTTCGACATTTCTTTGTAGAATATAGGGTCGGTCAATTGATCCCGAATAATCGTCTTTCGAACGTTGTTGATGATGCCCTCGGCAACAGCATTCTTTGAGAGTTTTCCCTTCTCGTTGAGCTTCTTTGCTATGGCGTCATGGATGCCGGTCTCAATGATCAACTCAACCAGCGAATAATTATCCACATCTCCCAAAGGGTCGGCGGGATCGGCCTGGATATAGGTGTTGATGAGGTGGCGCATGTCCGCCTCATAAGGCTTGATGTCAAGCTCTTCACCGGAGTGCTTCTTGATTGCAGCGCGAATCTCACCGAAGAATTCAACCTCTCTGTTCAGCGAGGTGATCTCGGCAGCGGAGTATCCGGCCTCAATGAGATCCTGAGAAATAGCGGCAAATGCCCGAACAAATGTGGCCACTGATTTGTAGAATGAAATACGCAGAGCCTCAGTGTCGTTCAGCGCATTTGGATCACCCGCATCGCCGCAGAAGTAATGCAGATATTGCTCTACCTCACGCGGCGCAGGAACCGGCTCACAAAGATATTTCAAAGCTTCGCGGGCACCGTCGAGCTTCGCTTTACCCTCTTTTAACCAATCTTTGAGATGGATGTTGTTGCTCTCACCGCTACCTTCATCTATGTCCAACTCGTCCGAGCTGTAAACAGCAATGGCCTGCTGTACGTCCCCAAAAAGCTCCTTGAAATCGACGATATGTCCATAATCCTTATCGTCTCCATCAAGACGGTTGGTGCGACAAATAGCCTGAAAGAGGTTGTGGTCGTGCAGTTCATTATCGAGATAAATATAGGAGCATGAGGGAGCGTCGAAACCGGTCAGCAGCTTGCTGACCACAATCAGCAATTTGCAGTTGGCAGGCTCTTCAATAAAGCGCCGCTTGGTTTCATCCTCATACTGCTTGGTCGTCTGGCCGTTCTTAAGCACATGTTGGGTATAGGTATCGAACTTGTAGCGCTCATCGCTGTTGGCGGGTTCTCTTGAAATCGCGTTGTGGTTCGGCTGGTAAGAGGTGATGATGCCACAGTACTGACCAAAAGTAGTGTTCTGGAACAGCCGGAAATAGTGACAGGCGTCATAAATGGAAGCTGCCACCAGAATGGCCGTCCCCCGATCATTGTTCAGGCGTGGCTTGAGGCTGAAATCTGCAATAATCTCTGCCATGATCTCCCGTTTTCGGGCATCAGCACTCATCAGCTTTTCCATGGTTGCCCATGTTTTCCTGACAATAGCTTTCTGAAAATTATTCAAGTTTTTTGTTTTTTCTTGGAACCATTCGTCGATTTTTTTCTTTGAGGTCAGGCGCTGCGGCACATCCCGGGCCTCGTACTTAAGATCAAGTACCACCTTGTCGGCTACGGCCTGATGGAATTTATAGGTGTGAATGTAGGTGCCGAACACCTCACGGGTGGTCTTTTTGTCTTTGCGCAGTAACGGGGTACCGGTGAAGCCAATGAAGATAGCGTCTTGCATCCACCGCTTCATCTGTTTGTTCATATCGCCACCCTGGGTCCTGTGGCATTCATCGACAAAGATGTAAAAACGTCCATGAATCGGCGGCGGGTCACTCTTAAGGTCAAGATCGAACTTGTGGATGAGCGCACAGAGTAAGCGCGGGGTGGTAGCGCCGAGCTTCTCAACAAACTGTGACCTTGAGGTAATGCGCGGCGACGGTGCCTCCTCGCCGATAACCCCGGCGTTACGCATCACGCCCACAATCTGCTTGTCCAACTCGTCACGGTCCGTGATGACCATGATTCGTGCATCAGGATCGTGTTCCATCAACCATTTGGCTATCAGCACCATGAGGATGCTCTTGCCGCTGCCCTGGGTATGCCAGATGACGCCCCCCTCGCGCTGTCGGACTCTTTCCTGGGCAGCTTTAACGCCGAAATACTGGTGGGGCCTGGGCACCTTCTTCTGGCCTGCGTCGTAAACAATGAAGTTGCGGATCAGATCCAGCAATCGTTCTTTGCCGCACATCTGAGCCAGGGGTTTGTCGAGCAAGGTGCCGGGCTTCATTGCGCTGCCGCCTTCCTCATCTTTCCACTGGACAAAGAATTGTTCTGGGGTGCCGGTGGTGCCGTAACGCAGCCCCTGGGAATCGCTGCCCGCAAAGACAAGCTGCACCGTACTGAAGAAGCCGATGTTAAATATCTCTTCCTGGTTAGTGATCAATTGCCGAACGCCATCGGCCACTTCCACCGAGCTGCGTTTGAGTTCGATCACGCCGATGGCAATACCGTTGATGTAAAGCACCAGATCCGGCCTGCGCTCATAACCGCCCTTCAGGGTAACTTCCTCGGCCAGGGCAAAATCGTTTTCCTCTGGATGCTCCCAGTCGATCAGGTGTACATCCTCGTGCGGCTGCCCAGGTGCCAGAAGCACCTTCACCGGGTAGCGCAACAGGTTATATGTGCGCATGTTGGCCTGGTAGAGGGTGACGCCTGTGGTGTCGGCTGCGGTTTCCAATTGTAGCAGGGCGGCAGAGATGTGGGCATCCGAATATCCGCGTTTCTTGAGGTTTGCCCTGAGATATTCCGCTTCGATGGGGCTATTGTTGTCCCGTTTGCTCCAATCACCCAGATACTGATAGCCAAGACAGTCCGGCCGGGATGTGTCGGTAAACAGGGCGGCCACGCGATTCTGGGTCAGCCGCTCGGGACGTGGTTTTTCAGGCATTGGATCCTCCTGATGTCATGTAGCGGTCAACGTATTGTCGAAATCCCTGAACGTCGGTAAAGCACTGAAACCCTGCCTGACTGGCCAGGGCGATCGTGGCGGGCTCTTCATTGAGCAACACTGCCACCGGCTGGCTCAACTCCTCTTGCATCCCCTGGGGCCACGCCAGATCAAACACAGCTACCTGCCGGCCGGAGTCGGCATCGGCATAATCGTACGACACAATCCCACGAGGCAGTCCGCAAGATGCCACCCAGTTGTTTAGCGTTTCCAGTTCTGCCTCTTCATCCTCGCTGCTGATTCCGCCCACCACAATGGCCGGCTCCATCTTCGGGGTGGCTCCGCTGGCAAGCCATCTTGTATCCCCATGCAGTAAAGCCTCCATCTGGCGATTCAGCTCATCGGCCAACAACGCCTTTCGGGCCTCCAAAAAGTCACGGTATCGGTCCAAACTCCACAGTGCCGGATCGGTGGGAATCCATTGCGAAGCCAACGCACCGGGGTATGCAGCCTCCACCTCGGGGAAATAGACCTCCGGCAGCCGGTCGCTGATCTTCAGATTGGTGTCCTTGGTCAAAAAGCAGAAATTCGCCAGGGCGTTCACCTCCGGCTTTTGAAAATTATAGCACTTGGCCTTGTATAGCTGGGCCTTGGGAAAGATGTGGTGCACCTCCAGGCGGCTCATCTTGCCCAGCAGGTTAGCTTTAAGCGGCAGGCCCGTGCCCCAATCCCGCGACTCACCCATGCGCGTCAACAGGTAAAGCACCGGGTAAAACCGCGCCCCCCGGCTCCAGGCGGTGAAGTGTCCGGCTTCGGCTCGCAGCCCGCCGTTCCATAGGCGCAACTGCTCAAGCAGGGGGTCGAGATTGCCATCAGTGCTAACGATTGCCTCCAGATCCTTGTCGATGTAGGATTCGGTGGAGCCTGAAAAACGGCCCCACATTGCGGCCTGGGCAAACCAGAAAAGCAGCTTGTCGCGCTGCTTCTCGTTAATCGGACCAAGTTTGTTGCATTCTCGCTGGTCGAGGTATCGCGCCATGACCGGAACGCCAAAGCGACCAAAAAACACCTGGTCGTGATCCAGCCCCAGGCGACCGCTGATTAGATTGAGACATGTGTCGATATGTTTGGTGGTGCGATCCAGGGCATCCTTGATCTCGTCCGCGGTCTTCTCATGCAGATACTGGAATTTCGCTTCACCGGTTAGCACCGTATTCACCGAACGCAGCAACCAATCGAGATTGAAATGGAAGTCCGCCCCGGCCCACTCCTTGAGTTTGGCTTTCATCGCATCTCGGCCCTCCGGCCATTCGGCGCAGATTTTGGCCAGTGCCAGATCACCTTTGGAGAGCTTGGTGCCGCCGGAATTCACCCGGTTGAAGATGTTCACCACCACATCCAGTGTTTTGTCCGCGCCAGTCACCTCCTCGGCATGCAGTTCGATTTCCAGAATCCCCAAAATCCGAGAGATCCGGCCCGAATATTTGACCGCTTTGGTGCCGATCTCCGGGTGTTCGGCAAGAGATTCGATAAGCTTTTCGTGCCCATCCTGACCGTTTTTCATCAACTCGGTTACGTCGATCCACAATGGGTCGTCCTTCATTTTGACCGGTTGAAAGAACTCGAAAGTCTCCGAATCCAGATGGAAACGCAGGCCGGTGAACGCCTGGGCGTTGCCATCGAAAAACTTCGGCGGCTTACCGCGCGCCACGCCGTAAACGGTGGTCATGCGTTGCTGACCATCGAGCAGCAGCTTAACAATCCCTCCCGCCAGCGATCCGTCACCGCGATGGGCAGCGGTTTTGGATTCGGTAGTCCAGACGAGCAGCCCGCCGACCGGGTGACGACGATAGAGGGAATCGAACAAACCGCGCACCTGGTCGCGGTTCCAGACATAACCGCGTTGGAATTCGGGTAAGGCCATATGGCCGCTGTCAATGTGATCAAGAATGGTGGAAATCTTCATGTCAGCCTCGTCTTTCCGGTTAAGAGTTCCTGCATCATGGCTTGTTTAATGTCTTTGGTTTTGTTGCGGCGCTGTTCAAGGGCGGCTAGCTCGGCGTCCATATCTGAGAGGATGGTGGCGATGGCGGTTTGTTCGGGGAGGGATGGTACCTTCACCTCAACGCTGGAAAGTGCGGTTGCGCTGATGTGAACCACCGCATCTCCCTGACCTCTGCTTGCTTTCTGCTTTCTAACTGGCGTTGTGTTGCAGTAGTAACCCATGAAGATTGGGTCGGCTTCATGCGGTCGCAGGATAACAATATCCCCGCCCGCGTATGCTTCTCGGTCGTCGATAAAAGCGACGCACTTCCCAATCTCATCCTTCGTCTCGCCGGAACCAGCAAAGAGAATGTCGCCTTTCTTCAGGCGTACAGCGGTCGACGCGACCGAGGAAGATATCCAAGAGTTGTAAGATAGGACATAGTCGTTGTGGTGTGTGTAAATTTCACCGTATCGGATACAAGGCAAGTCACCGCTCTGCGCTTCATCTTTTCGGACGCCACTCCCCTTGAGAAAGCCCCCCATGTCTCCCAACCGTTTCACCTCCCACTCCCCCTTAAACCCCGGCAGGCGGGTTTTGCCGGTGAGGAGCTGCTGCATGGCGGCCTGTTTGAGGTCGCGCTTCTTGGCGATCAGCCGGTCGAGGCCATCCAGCAGGGCATCCACATCGCTCAGGGCGGTGGCAATGGCACGTTGTTCGGGGAGTGGTGGCACTAAGACAGGACATCTCTTAAGAGCGCCCTGATCTATAGTGGTCATTGTTGCTGTCTTAGCAGATGACACCAGATATTTCCGCGAATGGACGCCAAGGCAGTTCAAGTAAAGGAAACGAGCATCCATTATGTTCGGATTAGCTCTTACCCGAATTACATGACTGTCAAAAACTACATCTGCCTCCTTGCAGTCCGGCAATATATTGCAATAAGCAATACCACTTGGCACCACAGAAGAACGAGTAAAAAAAAGATCTCCTTCCTGTGCGCGAAAGTTTTGAATTTGGGATGTGGTTGCATCAAACAAATCAAGTGTTTCAATCGAAATCGGTGCCGCTGTATACATGTCGCCAACGTTAACGAGATGAACTCCACGGCCTTTTCTATTGGGTTCGTAAAATAGGCCGTTTTGCATTGGCACCAACGAAATCCTTTCTAAGTCCGAAGTGCCCCAATCCGCTGGAATCACCCCAACCTCAGTCTGCTTATATCCCGGCTTTAGCTCCATACCGCCCCCATGCGCTTGAGGTGTTCATCGACGCGGACCGACAACTCCGTCACTTCGTCCACCAATTTCGGTAGTGGCGTGTCGTAGCGTTCGGCAAGCTGACGGATGCGGGTGGTAAGCGTCTGCGAGACGCGATCCAGCTCACCCTGCACGGCCATGGCCAGCGTGGTCAGCCACTTGTCATCCACCACCAGGGTCTTGATCTCGTCCACGCTGAGCTGTGGGTATTTTTCATAGGCCAGCTTGTCCAGCGCAGCATCCGCTTCCTTGACCTTGCTCTTGAGTGCGCTTTGTTCTTCAAGAAGGCTCAGGTAACGAACCGTGGCATGCAAATCGACAAGGTTCTCCGGCAGAGGGTCGGCCCCCAGTCGCTTCTGGTATTGCTTATCGGCCTTAGCGAGAAGCTTTGACGCTTCTTTGGTTGCAGCCTTCTGCTCTTTGTCCGCTTCGAGATAGCTGGTAAGTATCGCGCTCTCCTTCGGCTCGCTGGTCGCGGCAAGTCTATCCTTGACCGCCTTGAGGGTCAGATTGCCCCTGTTGTTCTTCAACACAGAAATAAAGTGGTGGTCGATGAGAACGCGGATCTGCTGGGCGTGTCCCTCGCCCTGACCCATGAGGGCGCTGTAAGCGCGACTTGCGGTTTTGTCTTCCTCATTCCACACAGCGACGAGCGCCTGGGTGTAAGCCTCTTGGGCGTCTCCCTTGGTGGAAACATCTTTCAGCAGCTATTCCCGGTTGGAGCTAAAAAACGGCCTGAAATTGATTTTCGTACCATCGGCTGTGAATTCAGCACAAAACCAAACAGTATAATGTGGTTTTTGAGCAACAATATGCAAATCGGGTGGGAAC
>NZ_JAFFPZ010000089.1 GCF_016918505.1 Desulforhopalus vacuolatus | reverse complement strand
CGGAAACAACCAGATACTTTTTGTTTTACCTTCGCCATACGGAGATCTCGTTCTGCCCTATTATTAGTGAATGGGACATAGGGCTTTTTTGCAAACAGCAAGACTGCGGTCTCATATTTTTTCAGTCGATCCCAAAGATTGTGAGCATCAGACTTGGCCATCTTGCCCCGCCGACCTTTTGGCTTAGGAGGGATTTCGGGCAACTCCTTGCTTCCACGAGTAAGGATGTTACGATAGCGTTTTTGCAGATTGGCATACTCTTTGTCATCAAGACATTTTGTCTCTCGTTTTGCGATAATATGGCACGTCTCCTTCAAGAGTCTTTTTATATTCTTGGCCCACCGGTATTGATTGGAGTCCACAATAAACGTCAACTCCCTCAAAAGATGCGAACCACAAAGCCCATGCCCACAATGGTCGTAGGAAAGATATGATGCCCAGCAATCATGGATAATTACCCCGCCATATCTTGGAATGATATTAATGTCTTCGATAGCTTCTATGCCCCGTTTGCGATGAAGCATTTTCAGGGTGGTTTCACCGGATGAATACACATGGATCCAGTGTTTTTTCTTCTCAACCTGAAATGATGTCTCATCGACGTGAACCGATTGGGCTGTTAAGATATTTTCGATTGCTACGGCTTCCCAGTCACCCAATGCCAGGTGGAGGCGAAGTATAAATTTAAGCAAACTGGCCTCAGAAAGAACTACGCCGATCATTGCCGATACCTGTTTTTGAACACGGTTCAGAGCAACCATCTGAGAAATTACCAGGTGAATGACAAACGCTTTGAGTCCGTTTCCATACTGAAGATTTCCCGGCATATCTTTCGGGAAGTGTCCTTTGACCCGGGCTCCGCAATTGGGACACTGTTTTATTTCGGCGTCGACATGTTCGACAACTTTTTCAAAAATGATATCTATTTTTGTCCGTCGTTCATGTTCATGGCACGGGACGTCGCTCAGAGGATTACCACAGACATCACAAATTGCGACTTCGGCAACAGTAACGTTCTCTACCACCCGAGT
>NZ_JAFFPZ010000088.1 GCF_016918505.1 Desulforhopalus vacuolatus | reverse complement strand
AGGCTCATGTTGCGTTTCGGGGTCGTGATTTGGTAAAATAACGCTTTCCTTTTACCAACTACTGAAAAGAGGCCAGCACTATGAAGGTAAACATACAGACCCTGATGGATGATGTCCAATGTTACGCTACTGTGCGTGAGTTACGCTGGCCTGAAGGCCGCGAGTGTCCGTTTTGTACTTCGAAGAAAGTTATCAAAAGAGGTTGTGACGACAAGGAACCTGCCAGACAACGCTATGAGTGTAAAGAATGTGGTAAACGCTTTGACGATCTGACCGGCACTATCTTTGCCGGGCATCATCAACCTCTTAAGGTCTGGATATTGTGCCTCTATTTTATGGGCTTAAACCTCTCTAACAAACAGATCTCCGCCGAACTGGAGCTGAATCGTACCGATGTTCAAAAGATGACCACTCAGCTTCGTGAGGGCGTGATAAAAAAAAGCCTCAAGTGACCCTTGAAGGTGAAGTAGAGTTCGATGAGGTCTATATTGTGGCAGGGCACAAAGGGAACCCTGAAGCCGTGAGCAAGAAGGGGCGTAAAGGTCGCCGTAATCGCCTAAAGGGTGCTCGTGGCCGCAGTACATTGGAAAAAGAAAAACCACCCATTTTCGGTATGATCCAACGCACTGGGCAAGTCGTGATTCAGATGCTTGCCAATGTTCGCCAGGTAACCATCAAGCCATTGATAAAATCCACTGTGTTACCTGGAACTTTGGTTTACACCGATGAGTACAGTATCTATTTCCGGCTGGAGGAATGGGGTTACAGCCATAAAAGCGTGAACCACGGAGCTGGTGAATATGCCAGGGACGAGGATGGAGATGGTTTCCATGAAGTCCATGTAAATACAATGGAAGGCTTCTGGTCCCTGCTGCGAAGCTGGCTGCGCCCACACCGGGGTATCTCACAAGAGAAGCTCCCTTTATACCTTGGTTTCTTCGAGTTTGTTCATAATGTTGGCAAGCGCGGGAAAACCTTGCTTCACTCGCTGGTTGAAGTGCTGGTTAAATAAGACCCTGAAACACAACATGAGCC
>NZ_JAFFPZ010000087.1 GCF_016918505.1 Desulforhopalus vacuolatus | reverse complement strand
TAATCTTCTAAGGAGGTTACGATGGATTTTGTAACTTTTCGCTCCCGGCGATATGCTGTCCCATCACAAACACACTTACTCAAACCAACAAAGCAGGCCTTGGTCAATGCACCACCGCTTCGATCAAGATCCAACAAACCATTGGCGATGAACACTGAAGATCTGCTGAACATTCTTACATACTATCACCTGCAGGAATTCTCATCCGGTAGAGAGTTAATTCAAGCTCTGCAGGAAGATGATTATGCCCGAGACCTTATTGCACCTGCTGGGGGCATAAAGCGTTCAACTTTTTTCGATACTGTCAATGACCGTGGTGTAGAGCAACTTCTCCATGTTTTTACCGAACTGCAAAAACAGATCCCTGGTTCTTTACCGTCACAATACTTTGATCTGGGTGATCTTGTTGCTCTTGATGGATCTCTTATCGATTCCGTTCTCTCAATGCACTGGGCAGAGTATAGAAGCAAAACAAAAAAAGCAAAACTTCATCTCGGCTTTGACCTGAACCATGGGGTTCCTCATAAGTTGTTTCTGACGGAAGGTAAAGGAGCAGAAAGACCTTTTGTCAGTAAAATTATCAACCCTGGTCAAACGGGCGTGCTGGATAGAGGATACCAGGCACACAAGCTGTTTGACCAATGGCAGCTGGATGGTTGTCATTTTGTTTGTCGCATAAAAAGAAATACCAGAAAAACCATAATCGAAGAACTTCCTGTAGAGGAAAATTCTCATGTTTTCTTTGATGCTAATGTTTTGCTGGGCACTCCTTATATCAATCAAAGTACAGAGCCGCTCCGTCTTGTCGGTTATAATATCGCTGGCAAGCAGTACTGGGTTGCCACAGACAGATTCGATCTGTCTGCCGAACAGATAGCATTTATATACAAACTCCGTTGGAATATCGAAAATTTCTTTGCATGGTGGAAGCGTCACCTCAAAGTCTACCATCTCTTTGCCAGAAGTAAGAACGGCATGATGGTTCAGATATTGTCCGGCTTGATTACTTATATTCTCTTGGCAATTTACTGTCAGGAAAAACACGGTGAATCTGTCTCTATTCGCCGTGTTCGTCAACTGCGTAATCAGATTCGTAATGAAGCAAGACAGCAGGCAGCAGAACAGGCAGCAGCTATGCAAATACACAAACGAAAATGCAGTCCACGACCACGAAAACGGTTAAAAAAGAAACATGCAATTTTCTAACCGGACACCACTG
>NZ_JAFFPZ010000086.1 GCF_016918505.1 Desulforhopalus vacuolatus | reverse complement strand
CCTCAGGAAAGACCTATTACGTCAAGGTCGATCCTGATGGCACATCTACCTCAGATTATAATTTGAGTATCAATACAGTCGCTGCTGTCACACCTGTTCCCAGTACCAATAATGATATAATTAATGGTGAAATCGTCAGTGGTGGCGATGCTGGTGATTCTCGAACGAAAGCTACTGCAGTGTTCTTAAACAATAGTAGAGATGCAATCATTACGGGTTATGCTGGAGATAATGATTATTATAAGTTTGTCGCTCCAGGCGGCACCGCGACCATTGAGTTAACGGGATTGAGTTCAGATATTTTTTTAAGGTTATTGAGCAGCTCTGGATCAACGCTGGAGTCCTCCACTCCGCATTCCTCATCTCCGGGTGAAAGTTCCAGTGCATCTATATCCTGTCATCCCACATCAGGAGAGACCTATTACGTTTGGGTCGATCCTTGGTTCAACAATACCTCAGATTATAATTTGAGTATCAACATTAGCAATCTTGATATAATTAACGGTACCATCGTCAGTGGTGGTGATGCAGGTGACTCTCGAACGAAAGCCACTGCGGTTTCACTAGACAGTAATGGAGATGCCAGCATTACAGGTTATGCTGGTGATGATGATTATTATACGTTTGTCGCGCAATACAATGGCACCGCGATCATTGATTTAACGGGATTGAGTTCAAATATTAATTTAAATTTATTGAGCAGCGGAAACCGAACATTAGATTCCTCCACTTCTGGTGGAAGTTCCAGTGAATCGGTATCCTGTAATTTCACATCAGGAGAGACCTATTACGTTTGGGTCGCTCCTTATGACAACACATCTGCCTCAGATTATAATTTAAGTATCAATACAGTCGCTGGTTTCACACCTCCCAGTACCAATAATGATATAATTAATGGTGAAATCGTCAGTGGTGGTGATGCGGGTGGCCTTACATCGGAAGCCGCTTTGGTTTCATTAGATAATGAAGCGGGTGTCGAGAGTGGTCCTGGAGATGATCCATATCCTGATCTTGAGTATGATGTCAATGATAGTGATGTCTGTAAAGATTGGGGAGAAGATCTTGTTCATGGCACAATTGATAACAGTTCAGATGTTGAGGCCATTGTTTTGCAAGGGGTTGCTGATGCCATTCCTCTCGAAGAAATTGCGTAACATGATGTCTGGCACCTCAGTGGAGGCATAGCACTTCAGTGAGGTGCCAAGAACCAAACTCTTAACCGGGTTTATAACCCTGTTTTTCTCTCTTAAATACTCACCATTCGCGTAAAATTATTTCAATTTATTCCTTTTTTTGATTAACTGCCGAGATGACTACTATACCAAAAGTTTTAACCGAAAGAATTGATGATTTTGTCCTGCTGATTGGCCTTCTCAAACGAATGGGGGTGGTAGAGCTTTTTGATGCTCATCTCCCACGTCATGGGCATCATCAAG
>NZ_JAFFPZ010000085.1 GCF_016918505.1 Desulforhopalus vacuolatus | reverse complement strand
GGTTCAACAATAACTTTTCGTTTTTTATAGATTTCTTTGGAGGTTTCTGCCTCCATTTTTTCATTCATCTGTTTTCGTAAGGGTTCTTTGTCATCTGTATTTATTGTACGAGCTTCGCCTTTTGTAGATTTGCAACATCTATTTTTATATTCACATCCAGTACAAATATCAGAAGAACCTTGATATATCTTTTTGCCATATTTTGATGTGCTTTTCAGGATAAGAACTTGACCACCAGGGCAAGTAAAGCAATCTTCCTGTTCGTTATAAATAAAATCTGCTTTCGTCAGCTTACGGGTCGACTCATTCAAAGATATTCTATTCTTCTTCTCCTCTTTGTTCGTTGCAATATATGCGTCAAGATCTGCAGACTCCAAAGCCTCAAGATTGTCCCCAGACATATAGCCATTATCAGCGCTCAGTTTTGAAGGTAATATGCCGGTTGTTGCCTCAATATTGTCTACAGCAGGCTTGATCTCATTTTTATCATTTGCATTCTGACTTAAATGCTGACCGACAATTATCTGGTTATCTTCATCTACAGATATTTGCCCATTGTATTGATAATCAAAGTTGCCATTTTTACCCATTATACGTGCATCGGTATCCGCAAAACTAATTTGTTTTTTACCATCAATTTTCTTCCCGGGATAGAGCTTTTCCTCTCTTTTCTCTAAGGCTTCTTTGGCCGTTTTTATTTTGGCCAACCTTTTTTCTTTAAATTTTAAATCTTCGGGAAGTTCATATCCGGTTTTCTCTTTATATTTTTTATCCTCATTCTCGTCGAGCTTATTGGCTTTTTGAATAATGGAGTCAATTTCCTTCATTAACTCATTTTCTTTCTTCTCAAGTCGGTTATAGCTCATAGCTTTATGTTTAGAGGTCTTTGCCTTAAACTTTGAGCCGTCTAAACTCACATGACCAAGTGACGCAAGTCCAAGTTCCATAGCTAACAGGACACTTTGCTTAAAGCACTCATGGAAAAATTCACTGTTATTTTTCCTAAAATCGCTTAACACCCTGAAATTAGGGCAATTCATTCCTGCTATGTACATAAAGGAAAGGTCTTCGTTGCATCTTCTCTCTATCTGTCTTGAACTAAAAACTCCATGAGAGTATGAATATATAAGAATAGAGACAATCAATCGGGGATGATAAGCATTCTGACCTCTTCTACTGAACTTCTTTTCTATGCTGGATGTGTTAAGTTGATGAAAAATATCATCATACAGGTAGCATTCATGGTCATCTGCAAGCAGATCAAAAATATTGCTTGGAAATAATTGTCGCTGATTAAATTCTATCGGACTTTTTTTGAACGGGATCGACATAGGAAAACCTCTCTTGATTTATTGGTTGTATTATACCATTAATTCAAGAATATCCCCCATTTTTTGTTTATATTACAGTATGTTACTGACTATAATTGTTTATTCATTCGTCAATAATGTAAATACCAAAAGTAGCCATTTTCATAACAGGTCAGGTTGCTTTTTCTATTCTCGGACAGGCTCCTAG
>NZ_JAFFPZ010000084.1 GCF_016918505.1 Desulforhopalus vacuolatus | reverse complement strand
TGTTCGTTTAACTTCCACTGAATGCTGTATGTGGATTCCCATTTATTTTTATAGACGCTGTCCAAGCCCGGTCTGCCAGGAGATACCTTCACTTTGATCTGTTTTCGATCTGTTAATATTTGGACCTCTATGAATTCCTTTACGCCCTTGCAAATTTCGTCAACGGCAGCTTTGATTTCCTTTTGAGTCTTTAGGTGATAGGCATTGAGTTTCGGTGATAACTTCTCTAGTTTATCAAGTGCCTTTTCTATTTTTTTACGCCTTCTTTCTCCATCTTCTTTCTGCTTAGAACTGCTGTGTATGAAAACAACTCGAAAGCCTTCTTCTGTCAGTTCGGCTTCGTATGTTTTATAAACATTTATTTCGTTTTTTTTCCGTGAACTTTCAACACAAAAGGCGTCTTGCCATGTTACCTCGTTACCTTTCAAATACTTCAAGAAACACTTAATTTCCTTCCTGGCTCTCGGGACAATCGTGATGAATTTACCACCATATTCTGCAATGTGGGTTAAATTTTTCTTGCTGCACAGCTTGCAATCGGCAACATAAATAAAATCTTCTTTTCCCAATAACGCACGCAGGGAATTCCAGTTCGGAATATGAGTAACATCATCAGAAGTATTGCCGTCAAAAAGTTTATAACTGAGCGGAACATGGCCATCTGCCGTGATATTTAAACCAAATACGATCTGCTTACAGTCAGGCCTGAAATCCTTATTGTGGCCATGCTTGAGCTTAACTGCTTCCGGATCGGGAGTATCGTATTTGCCAATAAACGTCACTGTTGTACTGTCATTGTGGATTTCATCCGTTAGCAGTTCGTGAACAGAAATAGCGTTACTGGCGAGCTCAGTCATTAACGAATGACGATCTGAAGAAAAAAGAGCTGAAAGAGCCCTGGCGAGTCGATCATCATTAAAAAGATTCGCTGCAAACGGCTCTTCTGTAAGGCCATCGGAATATTGACTCAACCATTCTTGAACTTTGTAAAGCGGCTTGTTGTTGCAGATGATATTCGCGGTTAACAGGCAAAGACTTTCAGCATGCCCCGCTAAACTATCGGTTGCCACTGGAACATATTTTTTGAAAAGATTAAACAGATCGAGGCCATCCATGAAATGTTTGACCATCGGTAAGACATCAACTTGTTTAAATTGGGTATCAAATTGCTCCATAATACACTCTTCCTCTCCACTTTTACGGATAATTCAAATAACCGTTTTTAGCTTCATCTCTACCTGTTAAACGAGTCAACAGAGTTCCTCTGTAAACTCTATTAATCTACACTTGCAGAACAATTATATCCATTTTTTTTTTGCACAGGGTACTATTTCAAAAGACAGGACTTGCATCCTACAGGAAACATAGGTATTACTATACGTAGTACATTTATAATGCTGAAGTCAAGTAAAAGGCAGCCAATGGAAGATCAACAGCGTAAACCCATTTTAGAAAAGTTACACTACCCATGCTCGGGCTATAACTGGCAACAAGCATACATCGAATACTTGGCAAAGAAGAGTCTCAGGTTAGTGTAATG
>NZ_JAFFPZ010000083.1 GCF_016918505.1 Desulforhopalus vacuolatus | reverse complement strand
AAAAAATGAAATCTGCGCAAACACTGGATGAGCTTCGAGGCTATGAAGGATTCGCGGCAAGGAGCTATTTTCAGGGGATAGCGTCTGTCCTTGATGGCGACTGGCGGTTTTCCGGCAGAAAAAAGCATCCACCAGCGGATCCGGTAAACGCATTGCTCTCCTACGGATATACACTGCTGTACTACAACATCTATTCATTGGCCAGAGCCAGGGGCTTGAACCCTCATGTGGGTTTTCTCCATTCTATCCGCCCTGGTCATCCGGCATTGATTTCTGATTTAATAGAGGAGTTCAGGGCCATGATCGTAGATACGGTGGTCTGGAAACTGGTTATTTCTCGCAGGATCAAACCGGCTGATTTTTCTGTCGGGAAGAAATATGGCAGTGGGTGTTTGCTGGGGGAGAGCGCGAAAAATCTCTTTATCAGAGAACTGGAAAAAAAGCTGAACTCAACCCGTCAGCACCCGGTAACCAGCACGAAAATGGACTATCGCCGCTGCATGGAATATCAGGTATTGCAAATCGCTCGTGTCATTCAGGGCAGGCAGGAAAGATATCAGCCCCTGCTGTTGAAATGAGCATGTTGCGGGTTGTTACCTATGATATCTCCGACGACAAGATCCGGGGCAAGGTCGCTGGCATCCTGGGGAATTATGGTTTCCGGGTGCAGCATTCGGTTTTCGAGTGCCATCTTGACGGCGAGGAATTTGATCAGTTGAGAGTGGAGATCACAGGTCTGATTGAGGGGCAGGATTCCATACGCTGGTATTCTTTATGCAGCTGGTGCGCTGACAAGATCACCAGGCAAGGAAAGGGGGAATTGACCGGTGACGGTGATTATTTTATCGTATAGTTATGGGAACATCGAATAATCACTCCTTTACTTTGTTAGAGTTAGATTTTTCCTGTGCTCGAATATGAACGAAATTCAAGCTGTTTCAAGGGACCCTTATGTATCTCATTTGTTTTGACATAAGCGACGACAAACGATTGCGCAAGGTAGCCCGGGAAATGGAGAACTTCGGCCTTCGGGTACAGCGGTCTATCTTTGAATGCCATCTCGATGAGGACGAACTCACGGAATTGCAGAAACGGCTGGCCAGGATAATTGAGGCTGATCAGGATTCGATACGGTATTATTCACTCTGTAATAACTCACCATTCGCGTAAACTGAAAAGCTATCCGGAATTACTCTCCAGGCCGGAATAGATTTCTGGTCCCAGACCAAGGAGTTCCAACATCCTTACTTGTAACGGTGAAAGTGGTGTGACATGGTGAAAGATTTGCCCGGCTAACTCGATGATCGTCAGAGTGATTTGGGAATAGGCCTTCAGGATTCTTTCCGCTGTTGGAGAATCCGTTTCCTTCTTGGGATTTTCTGCGTGGAGGCCTGTGAGTTTTTCGCTATTTTGCTGTAATCCTCGACGAACGACAAACTCAATCAGCGTTAAGGCTCGCAAGGCTATACTCAGAAGATTTGTCAGACCTTCAACCTGGTCATTTCTTTTGACAAAGACAGGATCTAAGGAGAGCGGAGCTCCCTTGA
>NZ_JAFFPZ010000082.1 GCF_016918505.1 Desulforhopalus vacuolatus | reverse complement strand
CACTGCATCCAGATGGCTCATACAGCTTCGATCCAACCGATGCGACGTACGAATATTTGAATGTGGGTGATTCCGAGATCTTAACAATCCCTGTTACCGTGACCGATGATAATGGCGGAACCGATACAGTTCAGATCCAGATTACAGTCAATGGCACAAACGATGCCCCGGTAGCTGGTGCTGATGTTACGACCATCGTTGATGAAGGGGCGGCATTGATTAATGGTGCGCTCACTTCAACGGATTCCGATGATGGGGCAACGGCAACGTTTACTGTCACTTCAGGATCAACCGTTCCGGCAGGTTTCACGCTCAATCCAGACGGAACCTATAGTTTCGATCCAACCAATGCGGCGTATGATCATTTGAACGTGGGTGATTCCACAATCTTGACGATTCCCGTTACCGTGACGGATGATCAGGGCGGAATTGATACGGTGCAGATCCAGATTACGGTCAACGGTACCAATGATGCGCCGGTGGCTGGTGCTGATGTCACTACTTCCGTTGATGAAGGTGCCGGAATGATTTCTGGCAACCTGACTTCAAGTGATGTCGATGATGATGCAACGGCCGCTTATACGACGACTGCCACGATCGACGGGTTTACGCTGCACGCAGATGGTTCCTACAGTTTTGATCCAACCGATGCAGCCTACGAACACCTGAACGTGGGTGATTCCGTGATCCTGACGGTTCCCGTCACCGTGACTGATGACCAGGGTGGAACTGATACCGTTCAGATTCAGATTACAGTTAACGGCACAAACGATGCCCCGGTAGCTGGTGCGGATGTAACGGCTACCATCGATGAAGGGGCCACTGGGATCAGTGGTACGCTTACTTCCACAGATGTAGATGATGGCTCGACGACGACCTTCACGGTCACTCCAGGTTCAACTGCTCCGGCAGGTTTTACGCTGCACGCAGATGGTTCCTACAGTTTTGATCCAACCGATGCAACGTACGATTACTTGAACGTTGGCGATTCCGTGATTTTAACAATCCCTGTTACGGTGACTGATGATCAGGGTGGTACCGATACGGTGCAGATTCAGATCACGGTCAACGGTACCAATGATGCGCCAGTAGCAGGTGTGGATGTATCTACGACCGTCGATGAAGGTGCCGGAATGGTGTCCGGAAACCTGACCTCAAGTGATGTAGATGATGGTGCAACGGCTGCTTATACGACGACTGCCACGATCGACGGGTTTACGCTGCACGCAGATGGTTCATACAGTTTCGATCCGACTGATGCGGCGTATGACCATCTGAACGTGGGTGATTCCACGATCCTGACAATCCCCGTCACTGTGACCGATGATAATGGTGCAACCGATACAGTCCAGATCCAGATTACAGTCAACGGCACAAACGATGCACCGGTGGCTGGTGCGGATGTAATCACTTCTGTTGATGAAGGGGCCGCTGGGATCAGTGGTACGCTTACTGCCACAGATGTAGATGATGGCTCGACGGCTATCTTCACGGTCACTCCAGGCTCAACTGCTCCGGCAGGCTTCACATTGCATCCAGATGGCTCATACAGCTTCGATCCAACCGATGCGACGTACGAATATTTGAATGTGGGTGATTCCGAGATCTTAACGATCCCTGTTACCGTGACCG
>NZ_JAFFPZ010000081.1 GCF_016918505.1 Desulforhopalus vacuolatus | reverse complement strand
CAGCTATTCCCGGTTGGAGCTAAAAAACGGCCTGAAATTGATTTTCGTACCATCGGCTGTGAATTCAGCACAAAACCAAACAGTATAATGTGGTTTTTGAGCAACAATATGCAAATCGGGTGGGAACCAGCCGTATTTATAACGTCTTTTTGACACACGACTCCATTTGCCCCTGCCGGTATTTTTCGAGCAGGGATCTTATTTTTTATATCAGTCCGATTATACTGTCAGTATTGCAGCGGAACCGGATTGTACACCAACAGGGAACGATATAAATCCTCCATATCCTCGATGTAAAACTCCCGAAATTTACTGCGTACATTTTCCCAGAATAATCTTCTCGTCTTAAAGCTCTTGCAGGCAGCCTGAAACAGAGGGCAACATAACTGCAGGATCTGATCAATAAGAAAGGCCAACATCATGAGGAGAACAAAGACTTCAGTCAGGTGTTTCTTGCCGAGGCCAAAATTGTGATCGAAGTGATACCCCTGATTTTTCAAGGTGTTGAACGTTTCATTTTCAATCTTCCACCTGGCACGGGCACCACGCATAAAATGGAAGATATTTTCTTCGGTGATAGTCAAATCGGTAACCCAGGTGAAGTGTTGTGTTTTGCCGGTCTTACTGTTTTCTTCCCAGTATTCGACAAAAGTAACCTTTGTATCCTGGTGTGATTTATTGAGAGGAGCGTTATAAACAACACGAAAGCAATGGGTTAAGTGGGGCGTATTCTGTTTGGTTACTGTAAATTCTATGCCCTCCCCCCTGGCCACGGCATCGTCTACGTACTGAAAAAGAAACTGATGATCTCCCGGCTTTGCGCCCAGGATATAATGGAGATTATTAGCCTCAAGATCTTCTATATGCGGTGCGTTGGAACTTAAAGCATCCTCGTTGACAATGAACTGAAGGTGTGGATGGTCCTGCCGTAGTTTGCCGAGAAAACGCCGCACCGCATTACGTTCACAGTCCATTTTTTTCTCGCCGTCCTGTTTCCTGATGGTTTCCGGTGGCAGGACAATGACCTCTTTATGATCAGGGTGAACAACAGCTGCGCCGACCGTTTGAAGATAATACGTGATCTTGCCGCTCTTCCGATGTTTTTTTTCGAGGCAGGCATCAGAATGTCGGGAATCCGAAGAAAAATAACCTGTGCCGTCGAGATTGAGGAGATAGCAGCCTTCCATAAAGACAAATTTTTCCAAGATCTTACCGCGCTGCAATTGCCGGAAGGCTTCCTTAAACAGTGGCCGGAGATTATTAGGATCGACACCGTCGAGGATCTCCCGCATTGAGGTATCGCAGGGAATACTGCCCATCCCATAGATGGACATAAGATTCTGGCAACTACGAAATCTCCGTTGATCAAAAACGAGTAACGAGGGGTCTTTTAGCGAAAACATGGCAAAACCGGCCATAAGAGAATCGGCAAGAGTGTGGTTAACAGTACCTGTACGATGGTCACGAATCCCTGCAAAACCAGTGTACACTTTTTTAATAAGCGCGTCGGCATTCAGGTGTTGGCGAAGTTTGATGTCTTCAGTTTGGGCCATTTTTCGTCTGTGGCTTTTTATAGTTTCTTTTATGTGACGGGACATTGCAGCCTCCTTGTAAGGTTTTAATATTGCTTACAAAAAGACGATTACAATCGCATCGATATGTCAAGG
>NZ_JAFFPZ010000080.1 GCF_016918505.1 Desulforhopalus vacuolatus | reverse complement strand
CCTGAAAGTCGGATAAAGCGTACACTACTTGGTGTCTACCCCCAAGTAGTTCAAAAACAGTCTGTCTCTAGCCACTGATTCAGTGGACCATCGATAGTTGCCCATCACAGTCTGTACCTTTGTGGTTTCAATGCAGTCGAACCAATCCAGAATCTGTGCGAGAGAGCGTTGTTTAAGCCAGTTTGCCAGTTTCTTTTCGAGCTTGATGAGTGATTTGGTTTTTCCGAGTTCTTTCGTTTCAAGCTTGGCTTGCACTTGCTTTATTTTTTTCGTCAAAAAACAATGATAGCCCAGCGAGATAAATTGTGTGAACTGTCTTCCACGCAGGTTGTCTGGGTACCATGTGCGAGGTCGCGCACCGTCGAGTTTTCCCTTTTGCACGGCAAAGAGTTCTTCGATCTTTTCTCGCAACCGATAGTTTTCAAGTGCGGTAAATGTGTCCATGGTCTGATTGCTGACGAGGGCGAAATAGCCGAAGTACTTCTTAGCTTCGACAATGGCTTCGTCATTGAATCCTACCTTCAGCTGACCCCCACGCCCCTTTCTGGAACAGACCAAATA
Source organism: Desulforhopalus vacuolatus (assembly GCF_016918505.1). Classification (GTDB taxonomy): domain Bacteria; phylum Desulfobacterota; class Desulfobulbia; order Desulfobulbales; family Desulfocapsaceae; genus Desulforhopalus; species Desulforhopalus vacuolatus. Next base: position 1,187 of record NZ_JAFFPZ010000080.1, on the reverse strand, counting down.
CTTGTCTATTTTCTTTTGCGCTGATTTTGTGAACTCGGTTTCTCCTCCTTCTATTTGGGCCTTCAGCTCAAGCAGATCCTTACGAAAGGCGAGTTCTTTCTTGGCTTCGTTGTCGGGAGAATAGTAAACATGCACATACAGACGGCGCGAGATTGTTTCTTTTTCACCGGCGACTTTACCGTTGCGTGATCGCTGGCGCACCCGGCTGAACGGGTGTATTCTAAGTAAGGTCGCTCCGCAGATGGACGGGTCGAACGGACAAGTGCTGGACATACCCGCAATTGTTGCACGGAGCGCATCAACTGTCTCACGGACCCAGACAATATTCGGGTTAACCAAGGTTAGAAACTTAACATTACGCAAAGCGAATGCCATCATGTTCTTTTGGCTGTAGTAACCGTTATCAGTGACGATTAGAGGCTTTTCCAGGTTGAGACACTTGAGTTGCGACAGAGTGTTTTCAATGGATATGACATCTGGAATATTACCGGGTTGTTTAGCGAAGGCCATCGGTTCTCGAGCCTTCACGGAATATAAGGTCAAAAGCTTGATCGTGTTGAGTCCGTCGCCATCCTTGTTGAATCCCCGCCGTGCCTCCGACTGATTTTCAGAGTAGGTCGAGATGGTGGTTGAGTCAAACGCCAGCACAGGAGACTCTCCCAGGCGGGCCGCCCGAGCTGAAAAATAGCGTTGAACGCCTTCTTCATTACGACCAACATCCTTAAACAAATTGCCATAAACGTCTTCAGTGATCGCTTCACGATATGGAAGAGGGTGCATCACTTGCCAGCTCTCAAGGCGCGGTAGTGTGTTGCCACCGGAACCGATCCAGTAGCGTGCAATAGAAAGCATCTTCGCTGCATCACCCTCGCTGAATGAAGCACGTACATCATCATCAATACCGGAAAGCTTGCCAACCCATTTCAGAATGTCCGTGAGACCGGTATGCCGACGTGTTGCATTGGCAACACCTCCTTCGCCCTTACTTTTTTTCGGACGAGTCGGCACAATTTCTTGAGTTCCAGACTTGATTTTCCCCTTGAGCTTCTGACTGACAGTATAGGTCTTTCTGGTCTTCTCGTTGTAGGCCGTAATCCGTTCATAGACATAAATATCGCCATTGGGACGCTTTTCACGCCGTTCGCCGACGTGAGTTTTTCCTGTTAATGGTTTAGACATGAGTATAT
>NZ_JAFFPZ010000007.1 GCF_016918505.1 Desulforhopalus vacuolatus | reverse complement strand
AAGAGAAGCTCCCTTTATACCTTGGTTTCTTCGAGTTTGTTCATAATGTTGGCAAGCGCGGGAAAACCTTGCTTCACTCGCTGGTTGAAGTGCTGGTTAAATAAGACCCTGAAACACAACATGAGCCAACCACAATATTTATCATTCATAAAATTCCTCTTCAGGGTACGTTAAGGGATGGGATTATTTGAAAATATTTCAAGGTTCCCGACAACATTTTCAGAAAACTGCACAACGGCTCAAGCCTGTCCCCTGAGCCGTTACGAAACGGTTTGCATCAAGCTGCAGTTGTCAACGGAGAGGAGAACCTGCATGGACAGTCCCGTACGCGACAAACGACTCGAAAACACCACCCTTCTTGTTACCACCATCACCGCTTTTTTCGCTCCTTTCGCTATCACTGCCCTCAATATGGCACTGCCGACCATGCAGAAGGAGCTGCACATTGACGCCTCCCACATTGGCTGGCTCGCCACGTCCTATCTGCTGGCCATGGCGGTCACCATCGTTCCGGGAGGCCGACTGGCCGACATATATGGCCGCAGACGCTTTTTCTTCTTCGGCGTGCTCTGTTACACCGCCGGCTGCCTCGTCGGCCTCTTTGCCCCCTCCTTTCCGATTCTCCTCTTTTCTCAGATTCTTCAAGGGGCGGGAAACGCTCTGACCAGTGTTACCGGCGTGATTATTCTCACCTCAGTGTTTCCCCCGGCCCACCGCGGCAAAGCACTCGGCATTTATGTCGCTGCGGTTTATGTGGGTCTCGCCACCGGGCCCCTCGCTGGCGGTGCCATCAATGATCATTTCGGCTGGCGGGCAATCTTTCTCGCCATGCTCCTCCCGGCTCTGCTGCTCCTCGTCATCCGCCTCAAAGGAGAGTCATACGGCCCGAAAGGAATTCGTTTTGATTCCGTCGGATCCCTTCTTTACATCACCTTTATTCTCTCACTCATCATTGGTGCCAGCCGTATCCTTACCCCCACAGGAACGGGACTCTGCCTCCTCGGCGCACTGCTCTTGCTTCTTTTCATCCGTCACCAGCTCCATCACCCCTCACCTATTTTTGAACTGCGTCTCTTTACCACCAACCGCACCTTTACTTTTTCCAGCATTGCCGCACTGCTCAACTATTCTGCAACCTTTGCCATCACCCTGATGATGAGCCTCTATCTGCAGTATCTCCACGGCATGAGCGCGGAGAAAGCAGGAATGCTGCTCATGGTTCAGCCACTCATGATGGCTCTCACTTCTCCGCTCGCAGGCCGTCTCTCGGACCGCATCGGCCCGCGCCGGCCCGCCACCCTTGGCATGGTTATCACCTTCCTCGGCGTACTTTTCTTTACCCGTCTCACAGCACAGACAGAGCTGTACTGGATACTGGCAAACCTTCTTTTTCTCGGTATCGGCTTCTCCCTGTTCGGTTCACCAAATATGAGCGCTATTATGGGCTCAGTGGATAAAAGCGATTACGGACTCGCCTCACAGACAGTTGCCATCATGCGTATCTTCGGCCAGATGCTGAGTATGACCACGATGACCGTTGTCCTCACCCTCGTGATCGGCCAACAGCAGATACAGCCCGACCAGTACGGCCTCTTTCTCAAGAGTCTGCACATCGTTTACATTGTTTCGTCCCTCAGTTGTCTGCTGGGAATCTTCTTTTCGTGGAAGAGAGAGGGACAGAATCAAGAGAACATCGAATAATGCAACTTCTTAAAAACCTGTGAAGAGCAAAAAAAGGGAGAAAGGGAGACAGGAGACAGGAGACAGGAGAAAGGGAAAAGCAAAAGACGGAACAGCGAAAAACTTTTTGCCAACGAATAATACCATTTACATTTTATATTGACCAGAGAACGCAACTGCGTGGACATCTTTTTTGGTGATTACAGATGGATAAACAGGCTGTAAAAATAATCTCATGGTAGAAGCGTGCTGGAGACGCCCAAATTGATCCTCTCTCCGGAAATCTTTTGCTTTTTCCTGCCTCCCGTCTCCCGTCTCCCGTCTCCTTTCTCCCTTTTCCCTTTAAATCCGCCTGAGCACACAAAAGAAAACCCCGTCTTCACAGGAAGACGGGGTTAAGACAACAAACGAATGGGTACCTTATAATACAGGTTTTTTCATCGGCTTTTCTGCCTGAACAGCGGGCTGCGTCTGTGTGGTAAACTCCTTCAAACCACCGCCAAGGGCGACATAGAGATCCACATTGTTGTTGAGAATCATCTGCCCTGTGCGAAGAACATTCTGCCGGCTGTTAAAACTCTCCCTTTCTGCGTCAAGCAGAGTAAGTCCGTCAACAATCCCTTCCCGCATCTGCATATCAACAAGATACAGACGTCTGGCCACGGCCTCATCACTTCTAATTGTTGCCTTGACCTGTTTCTCCAGGGTTTCACGGCCCGCAAGGGCGTTATCAATATCGGCAAAGGCATTCTGAATCGCTTTGCCGTAAGATTCCACCGCAATCTTCTCGCTCACCGTCATCACTTCGACATTGGCTCTCAGCTTCCCATAATTAAAGATTGGCAGATTCAGTCGCGGCCCGAAAGTCCAGGTACCGTTGTCACTGTCAAAAAGATTGTCGAGATCAGTACTCGCGTACCCGACCGATCCCACAAGGCTGATGGAAGGGAAACAGGCTGCCCTCGCAGCACCAATATTGGCATTGGCCGCCTTCAGGGCATACTCTGCCTCACGAATATCTGGACGGGCAAGCAGCACCTCGGAGGGAAGGCCAGCGACCAGAGGCTGTTCTGGAAACTGATCCATGAGGGAAAGCGCCTTCTCCAGTGTGAGCCGGGTCACCGGTTGTCCAATAAGAGTGCTCAGTGTATTGCGGGCCTGTATCGATGCCCGTTTCTGTGCCTGATAATCAGCGCGGGCCAGCTCAATGGCAGAACGCATCCCCTGCAGAGTCGTCTCGCTGGCCGTTCCTGCATCCACCTGCAGTTTCGTCAGCTTCCAGGCATCCTCCCGGGTCTTGCTGACGTCTTCCGCCAGCACCATCAGTTTGTGAGCAATCCGCATCTCGTAATAGGCTTTAGATACGGCGGAAATAATCGACAGCTGCGCTGCGTCACGGGCCTCAAGAGTTCCCAGATAGGCGTTGAGTTTCGCGTCGCTCGCGTTCTTCACCCGACTGAAAAAGTCCAGTTCGTAGGAGGTAATGTCGAGACCTACAGTAAAAGCATTATCCGTGGATGCGGTACCGTAATAGGAAAGATCCTCTGCAGTACGTGTCCGTGTTGCCGTCGCCCTTCCATCTACTGCCGGCAGACGGTCACTGCGGGTAATACGATACTGCGCCCGGGCCAGTTCGGCGTTCAGAGCGGCGGTCTTCAGATCATGGTTGTTCTCCAGCGCCAGCGCGATAAACTGCTGCAACTGCGGATCCCTGAAATAATCCCGCCAGCCGAGGTCGCGTACGGCATGACTCCCTGCCTCCTGCTGTGCCTCAAGCGCCGTTCCAATCCAGGTCTCTTCCAGCGGCACATCCGGCCTCAGAAAAGAGGGTGCCAGTGAACAGCCACTGACGCCGAGAGTCACTGCGACAGCAAGAAGAATCTTTCTGCCCGTTCTTTTTTTCCCAGTCATGCATTATCTCCCTGCTGATTCCTGACAACAGTATCCATTCTCTCCTTGACAACGAGGGGTGGAACAATGCCATCTTCCCCTTCCGGTGCCGGCGAACTCTCTGCAGCAAGCAATTTCTGGAAACCGTGTGGAGGTTCGCGATAACCAAAAAGCTTCCGTATAACAATATAGAAGATCGGCACGAAAAGCACAGAGAAAATAGTCGCGGATATCATCCCTCCCATAACCGCCGTTCCAATTTCCCGCTGACTGGCCGAACTGGCACCGGTAGCTCGAACCAGCGGTACAACCCCGGCAATGAAAGCAAAGGAGGTCATGATAATCGGCCGGTAACGCAGATGGGCTGCCATCAGAACGGAAGAGACAAGGCGCTTGCCCTCCGCCTGCAGATCTTTGGCAAACTCAACAATCAAAATGGCATTTTTCGCCGACAGACCAATAACGGTAATCAGCCCCACCTGAAAGTAGATATCGTTGGTCATGCCCCGCATCAGGACAGCAGCAACAACCCCGAGAAAACCAAAGGGAACCACCAGCAATACCGAAAGTGGGATAGACCAGCTCTCGTACAGTGCTGCGAGACAGAGAAAAACGGAAAGCAGAGCAAATCCATAGAGATACAACGACATGTTTCCCGCGCGAATCTCCTCCAGTGACAGTCCGGTCCAGTCAATGGCAATCCCTTTCAGGGCCTTTTGAAAAGCCGGAATATCAGTGATCCCCATGGCAGCGAGCTGCGGCTTCATTTGCGGAGCAGCAACCATTTGCGGCAGGTTCTCTTTCAGTTTTTGCATCTCTGCCATCGCCTCTCCGGTACTGTGTCCCGGAGTGGCCTGCCCGCTCAAAGCCATTGCAGGGTACCCCTGGTAACGACGGGCCTGCATCTGGCCGTTCTTCCACTCCGTAGAGATCAGTTCTGAGAGTGGAACATCCCCCCCCGTATTGGTATGAACGGTTAATTTAAGTATATCCTGCGACTGCATCCGGAAATCCGCCTGCGCCATCAGCTTCACCCTCTGCATCCGATCCCTGTTCGGGAAGTCTCCAAGATAGGCGGAACCAAGCATCTGCGAGAGAGTGGAGATGATATTACTCATCGGGACGCCCTGAGCATAGGCCGCATCACGATCGATATTGAGATGAAGTATCGGCCCGTCTTCCAGCCCTTCGGGACGAACAGAGGTGACCACAGGGTTGCCCTGGGTTGCTCCGAGGAGCAGATTCCGGGCAGCCAGCAACGTCTCATGTCCCGCAGAGCTGCGATCTTCAAGACGCATTTCAAAACCGGAGGAATTCCCCAGTTCAGAAATAGGGGGTGGGGAAAGGGCAAAGACAAAGGCATCACGAATGCCTCCGAATTTTACCATCATCCTGGCAGCAAAAGCCGAGGCACTCTGCTCCGGACGGGTCCGTTTGCTCCAGTCTGTCAGCGGAACAAAGGCCAGCCCCATATTCTCACCCTGACCGGAGAAGCTGAAGCCCATGACATCAACAATGGTCTGCACCTCCTCCTGCTGCAGAATTATTCCTTCGATCTGCTTCATGACCTCCTCAGTCCGGCTGCGGGTTGCTCCCACCGGCAGCTGCACGTTGAGTATAATGTATCCCTGATCTTCCTGGGGAAGAAAAGAGCCTGGCAGGAAGGGATAGAGCCATGCTGCAAAAGCGGTAATACAGAGGAAAATAAACATCATCCCATAACTGAACCGTACCGCCCGCCGCAGCGCAGCCTCATATTTGACAGTAAGCCAGTTGAAGAAACGGTTGAACAGCCCATAAAAGCCACCGGCTTCATGTTCCTCTTTCACCGGTTTAAGGATTGTGGCACAGAGCGAAGGGGTCAAAGAGAGCGCCAGAAAAGCGGAAAAAGCAATGGCCGACATCATCACCAGCGAAAACTGGCGATAAATATTCCCGGAAGCACCGGGGAAGAATGCCAGCGGCAGAAAGACCGAAATAAGAACGAGGGTGATACCAATAACCGCACCCGAGATCTGATCCATACTCTTGTGGGCGGCCTCTCTCGGAGAGAGCCCCTCGGAGCTCATCAGCCGCTCCACGTTTTCCACCACAACAATGGCATCATCCACCACGATCCCGATAACCAGTACAATGGCGAACATCGTGAGAACGTTGACGGAAAGGCCAAAAATCACCATCATACCCAGCGCCCCGAGCAAAGAGATGGGGACAACAATCGTCGGAATAATGGTATAACGGATATTCTGCAGGAACAGCAGCATGACCAGAAAAACCAGCACCATCGCCTCAACAAGGGTCTCCACCACTTTCTCAATGGAGAGTTCCACGAAGGTGGCCGTCTCATAGGGAATCTTCCAGCCAATTCCCTCGGGAAAATATTGTTCCAGCTCTTCCATCGTTTTTTTCACATTGGCGGCAACCTCTACGGCATTCCCGTCTGTGGAGAGCTGAATACCGGTTCCCACCATTGGTTTGCCGTCAAGACGACCCGAGGTGGCATAACTCTCGTAACTGATCTCAACCTTCGCCACATCCTTCAACCGAACGGTGGAGCCCTCGGTGTTACTGCGTACGATGATGTTCTCAAACTCCGCCACGGTTTTCAACTGGCCGCCAGCAAAAATCGTTGCAGTGATCAACTGCCCCTGCACACCAGGCGCGGCCCCAATGGAGCCAGCCGGGATTTGCTCATTCTGGGCTTCAACCGCAGCGGCGATCTCACTGCTGGAAAGACCGTAACTGCGCATCTTCGCGGGGTTGAGCCAGATCCTCATGGCAGGCTCAGAACCGAAGACCATTGCATTCCCGACCCCGTCAATCCGCTGCAGGGCGGGCTGAATATTCCGCATGACATAGTCAGCGACATCCACCTGGCTGACGTCCGGGCTCGTAGCAAAGGCAGTGACAAACATCAGGAAATTGTTGCGACTCTTTACCACCTGAATCCCCTGATCCCGTACCGCCTGGGGCAGTCGGGCCTCGGTCACACTCAGTTTATTCTGCACATCCACCTGCGCCAGATCCTCATCTGTGCCGCTGTTAAATGTCAGTGTAACATCGCCGGAACCGTTGGCATTGGCCGTGGTTTCGATATAGTCAAGATCGTCAACACCGTTGACAGCCCTCTCAATAATAGAGAGAACATTCTTCTGCAGTGTCTCCGCACTGGCACCGGGATAGGTAACATTGATGGCAATCTGAGGAGACGCCACTGACGGGTATTGTTCAACCGGCAGAAACTGCGTCGCAACCACCCCGCCGAGGATAATAAAAATTGCTATAACCCATGCAAAGATTGGTCGTTCAATAAAAAAATGAGACATGCTGTTCTCCTCGTCTGCTTACTTTTGAGTCTGCTTCTGAGGATCTGCGGCTTCCTCACCCTGCGGTTGAGCACTCTGTCCGGGCTGCACCCCCCAGGGGACTGGTATAACATGGGGAATGTGCATCATGTTAACCTTGAGCATACCATCCACTATAACGGTTTCACCCTCTTTCAATCCGTCGGTCACCACCCAGTTTTCCTTGAGAGAGCTGGTAATCCCAACATTTCGCGTTTCGTAACTGTAGAGCTTGTGACCGTTCATCTCTTTCGCCTCGTCATCGACTGTGGCAACGGTGAGCATATTCCCCTTTTCAGTACGAGTAACGGCCTGCTGCGGAATCAAAAAGATATCTTGAAGAGTCATCTGCGGAATTTCCACCCGTACATAGAGTCCGGGCATAAGGAAGCCGTCGGGGTTGGGCACACTTGCGCGGAGAGAACCCTCTCCGGTAGAGGCGTCCACCGCCACATCGGTGAAGAGCAGCTCTCCGGGATACTTATAGGGAGTGCCGTCTTCGAGGAAAATCTTCAACTGCACCCCGGGGTGTTCATCGTCTCCCTGTGAATTTTTACTCAACTGTTCTTTGAGCCTCAGAATCTTAATAGCGGACTGACGTACATTGACATACAGAGGGTTCACCTGGAGAATTTGCGCCATTTGCGTAGCGCTGGTGCCGGAAACCAGTGCTCCGACAGTGACATCCTGTTTACCGATGAAACCGGAGATGGGAGCAGTAACCGTGCAATAATCATAGTTGATCTTCGCCTGTTCAACGGCAGCGCGGGCAATCTCAATATCGGCGTTGCTTACCGCGAGGGTTGCTTCGGACTGGTCAAACAGCTGAGAGGAAACGGCCTTTACCTTCACCAGTCTGCGATAACGCACGACATCCGCCTGATTAACATTTTTCTGGGCGATGGCACGTGCAAGTGAACCTTTGGCGGAGTCAAGGGTTGCTTTATAGGAACGGTTATCTATCTTGAAGAGGACATCCCCCTTTTTCACAAATGCACCTTCTTTAAAGAGGCGCTCCTCAACAATTCCGGTAACCCGGGCCCGGACAACCGCATCTTTAGAAGATTCCAGCCGTGCCGGCAGATTTTCTGTAATCTCAATCGTCTGCGCCTTCGCCGTAATCACTCCCACCGGCAGAGCTGGCGGAAGATCTGCAGCGAATGCAAATCTCGCTGAAAAAAGTCCCGCAACGCAAACCGCTGCAGTCATCAGGGTAATAAGGACCACCCTTGAATTTACTTTTGCTGCCTCTTCCATCGTATCTCTCCTTTCTGTAAACAAAAAATGACGCAACCCGAGAGAATTCAGACCCTCGGTACTGTCAAATTCAGCGAATAATATATTGAATCACTCCCGACCTGCCGGAGGGTGGATTCATGGGAATTCTATACAATACCATCCTTTTTCCTGTTTGCAAAAATACCTCTCAATAAAAGATCTCACACTATATCAACCGGGAAAAATTTTGCATCAAAAAACATACAAACATGTATGTATGTTTTTTGATATGGTATAGTTCTTCCAATTCAAGATGTTCCGTTCGTAAAAAAATAATGTGAAAACAATGCGAAGAACAAAACAGGAATGCAGACAAACACGACAGGCATTGCTCGACGCTGCCCTTAATCTTTTCTACAGCAAGGGAATCGCGAAAGCCACGCTCAATAATATTGCCCATGAAGCGAAGGTAACCCGCGGTGCTCTTTACTGGCATTTTAAAAATAAAGAGGACCTGCTGCAAACCCTCAGCACGCAGTTTATTGAGGCAGATCGGATTCGCCTGGAATCGGCTCTCGGTACCCCCGAGGTCTGGGAACGACTGCGGAAGACAATGAAAACTGTTTTCCATGAAATGCAGAAAAATGAAAAACGCCACCATTTTACCTGCATCATGTTTCAGCTCATCGGCATGCACGACCCGGACAGTATTCTTCGCCCGGTACTGATTAACTATCAGAATATGTGGGAATCCTACATATCGAGGGCCCTCCATGAGGCCCAGGCTCAGGGAACCATTCCCGCCAACCGTGATCTGCTATGGGCAGCCCTGCAGATCACTGCCTCTTTTACCGGCCTGACAAGAATGCTCATCGGTCCATCGGACAACAACCACGTTGCCCCTTATATTGACCAGATCATTGATGTCACCATGAATCTCATCATTCATGCCCCCGTAGAGTGCGTAGAGAGGACGTTCTCTGAATAATACACAAAGCTCTTTTTACGGAAGAATTTACGGAACAAGAAGAGAGGAGTGTATAGGGCCATGCTGAGGTGCATGGCAACCAAATGATGAAAATCTCGTCGGACGACGAACGGAAAAGGGTCCTGAATCAACGCAGCCAGCGCCTGTGAATTTTCCACAGCTCACCGGGAATTTTAAAGATAAAGAGGAAGCTCACACTGGAGCCGCTCACATCCTCCCAGCACTCAAGTGGCAGTTCGTACACCATTTTCTTCACCGCCTCATGCCCATAAAAGTGGACCGCGCGGGCCAGCAGTTCAACATCAAACAGCCAGGTGGAGACAAACGGCTCGGCAAAAAGCCTCTTCGCCAGATCTCGCCTGAACAGCTTGGCACCGCACTGGGTGTCATAGGCAGGCAAACGTAACATACAGGAAATAAGGGTGGCAATAATCCGCCCGACGTAATTTCGATACCAGTGCCGCTCAATCTTCGCCCCGAGCCGCTTTATCCGTGCGCCGGTGACCAGCTGCCACTCCTCCGCAGCAAGAAAGAGCTGAAAACGCCGCACTTCCTTGAGAGGTGTAGCAAAATCGGCATCCCAGAAACCAACGGCCTCACAATCTCCATGCAGAGCATGCAATACCCCCTGCCGCACCGCCTCCGCCTTCCCCCTGTTCTGTGGCAGATCAAGAAAAGAGATGCCTTCATTTTTCGACAGTTCGGCGAGCAGCGCGGCCGTCTTATCGCTGCTGCCGTCGTTGACCAGCAGGAGTTCCGCAGCATCAGGTTGTGCCGTGTAGGACAGACAGGCTTTCCTGTCGAGACGTTTGGCCTCGTTATAACAAGGGATGATGAGAGTGATTTTCATGGGAAAAATTGTTGATGGTTTTACAGCTCAACCCGGAAGCGGCACCAGATTTGAAGTCCGAATTACCCGTTTCCGGTTGATAAAACGACATGGAAACCATACATTTTTCCCTGGGGATGTATCGAGAATGCAGCTGCGTTCAGCTCTCATGGTGAATTTTCTGGGGGGCACTGCCTGAACACGTATTTTACGGAAAGAGCATCCAGGTACGCTGTTAAGACATTGCAGGCACAAACAAACCATGGAAAAGGAGGGACGCAAAAAAAACTGGCGGAGGCGCATGGGAATCGAACCCACCTGACGGAGTATCAGTCCGCCACACCGGATTTGAAGTCCGGGAGAGCCACCAGTGCCCTGTCCGCCTCCGAAAGAACAATCAAAAAAATAACTTCTGGCCTTGACATCCTCCCCGACCTGAAGGCCAGGGATTCCTGCGGCGTCCACACGTTTCCTGCGTCAGTCACTTCACAGGTTGACCGGGTATAACCTGCCGATACAACTTTGTTACGTACTTTTTTCCACTCAGGGAGCCTGAGTGTACATCGTAAAATGATTGATGAATTTTTTACCTGCAGTATGATTGGTTTTTTGCAAGGGTAACGCCTTCTTCCAGACATATCAACACGAATACGGCGCATATCTCAAGGCCGCTCACCGTTTGGTTTACTCTGGAATTTGAATGCTTGAAGAGGTTTCACAATTATATTATATTTGGTTGATAAAAAATAACAACGATATTCGACGTGGCAGGCAGTGTGTTTTTAGAATGCATGTTCATTTGGTCTTCGCGACGAAATATTGTCGCGGTGTATTCACGGATAAAATTATCGAGGATTTATGCAGCATCTTTGCGAAAGTCTGTACCGATTTTGAGGCAGGCGATATCAAGAAAAGATTATGGGTACCTTGAAACAGCCTGTATTCGTTCATATCCAGGGCACAGGAGGGAATTTGCTCGCCCAGAACCTTGATATCAAAGTCTGGCGCTTACCTCCAGGGATAATTTTTTTACTGTAACGAAGAATATGGACAAAAGAGTGTTTATTCAAAGTACCTTTATGGGAAAACACTTTGTGCTCCCCCTTCTTCTTTCGCTGACAGTTGCGGCGCTGGACCAATCAGTAGTATTCGTCAGTGCAGAGAAGAACAGCAAACACCAGAAAAATAAGGAATACGTTGAAGATCTTTGGCGTTTACGCTCTACATCCTCACCCTGACCGGCGGAAATTTCCGCACATTCAGTTAAAAACAACTTTTTTTTTTTATTATTATAGTAGGCGCCGACTCAGCACCTTCTCTCATTTTACACAGGAAAAATTTGACAATGCAGTGCAAACGTCTTCTGAATCTCACCAAAAAGTGGTACCTCAGCGTCAAAGATGAAACCATGGCTCCCGCCCGCATGATCACCTTTATGGTACTGCACTCTGAAAGTTGCCCCGTCTGTCAGCAGGATCCTGATCTGAAAGACGAAATCATCAAAATCACCGAGATGATTCTCCCGGAATCCAAGATCCCCAAAGCCGTTCGCCAGCAACAGCAGGAAGAGGAAGCAGCGGAAGAAGAAGAAAACGCTTCTGCCACTGAGAACGAGGAGCAGAAGACCTCCGACGACGACAGTGACGAGAAAGAAATTTTCCTCGATGATGACGAAGACGAGGACTGAGGACTGAGGACTGAGCCCTCGTCTCAGTCCTCCCACTCTTTCAATTTGCTGGCGATAAATGTATTGATTAACTCCTGCTCTGTGGTTCCCTTTCCTTCCACAGTTATCGGCTGACCAAATGCGAAGCGGGTCTTCTTTCGCCGGGTTATCCGCCCGAAATCTTTCAGCAACGTCCCGTTTTGCCATGCATCAGTCTTCAGTGCCACCGGGATTACCGCAGCCTTTGCCTTCTGCGCCAGCTTCACCCCGATGGAACTCATCTGCTCCGGCTTGAACTGCAACGCCCGCGTTGTCTGTGGAAAGACGATCACTGAAATTCCATTCTCCAGCCGCGCACAGCCTTCAGTGAGGACTGTCTTGAGATCCTGGCGCGGACTGGTGCGGCTTACCGCAATCGGATTGCGCGACGCCATTATATATTTAAACACCGGGTAGTGCAGCAGCGACTCCTTGATGACAAAGGTCACCGGCTTAAAGGGACGGATCAGCGACGGCAGCACCAGCGTCTCCATCATGCTCATGTGATTGCCGATGAAGATCACCGGTCCCTTTACCTTTTCAATATTTTCAAAGCCTTCCACCTCTATCTTCACACCGATTGCTTCCAGCATTCTAATCACCGAACGACTGCTCTCCTCCCACATCTTGTCGTCATAACGGCCGCGCCAGGCAATAAAACCCGAACGCAACACCAGCCACAGGAAATTAACATAAAAAACAAGGGAAGGAATCAGCATCGCGATCCCGCTGCGCCGCAGATCAGGACTGACATATCTGCCATCTTGAATGTTCAGCATAATTGTTAAACTCCTGCTTTATCAGTGCTTCGATTTAAGACACCGGAACCCCCTGAGTCACCGGAAACATTAGGATTATCTGAGGCAGGATAACACAGCCGATATCCTTTGACAAACCCTTCGCTCCTCATATAAAATAAGCCATGACAATTTTTTCGAAACTCTTTTTTGACCGCGAAGATGAACAGCTCCTCGAACTGGTCAGTGATGTTCTCAAAGGGGACACCGCCTCCCTTGACCCCCTTCTCAGCCGCAGCCTGCACCCGCGCGGCATCAAGGAACTTGCCGCCAGCCGTGGTCTGCGCATGGCCGGAGCCACCGCCCGGCTCTCAGAATCCTTCTCCTCCGGAGGCGCTGAGGAACGCATCGCCGCTCTGCGTTCCCTGCGCGACGAAGTACTGCTTACCGGCGGTCTCAACCGCCACAACACCGCCCGTGTGCTCATCCAGATCATGAAAGAGATTGTGGCCCGCATGCGGTCAGGCGGAACCGACACCACCACCCTCCTGCGCCTCGCTCACGATTTTCGTCTCGCAACCACCGGCAAACCCCGCCTCATCCGCAAAGAACTTATCCGTCGCCACCTCCTTGAGATGCCGGAGGAGTGGAACCAGTACGCCTTCGATCACCACGTCCACGACGCCAGCTCCAAGGGACGAAAAAACCCTTCACAACTTCTCCTTGATGCTTCCCTGAAAGGAATCCGCCAGCTCACTGTCGTCTATTACAATACCCTTGCTCCGGCGGTGATTGAAGAGTTGCTCACTGCGGGTAGAATTCTCGATATGGAGATCCAGGTAGCAATAGAATTCGCCGTGCCCTTTCGTGACCGATACGCCCGTATTACGTGGGAACCCCGTGGCTTTGAGGATAAAAACGTCGTCCTCCGCTTCCTGCAGAACAAGGCCGTACGGCAACTGCTGGAAGACGGCAGCGAAGTCGTTCGCTGGAAAGAAAAATATGTTTTTGCTGTCCTCGACACCTTCAACGACACCCACCGCCACGAGCTCGGCAAACAGGCTGGCTGTGAAATCCCCCCCTGTGATCGCACTGAGTTCCTTAAATTTGTCGGCCCCGGCCAGCCAAGTCTGATCCACCTTGCCAGCTTCATCCGCGCTACCCTGCCGCCCGACTGCGATATCTCCCTGCAGAAAATAATCGACAGTTGTCTGCTGCCAAAATGCAATCCGCAACTCCCTGATCCCGGTGATCCCCACAATTCCGACGCCAGCCGTCCCGCCCTGCTCCGGACCACCCTGCCTGGTCTGCTGGCCCGTCTGCGCCACCTGCAGCCCACCTCGGGATTCACCCTCAACCTCGCCAACCTCAGCCCGCAGGATATGCTCGAGCTCCTCTACCTCAGCGGTGGCGGCATCACCCACATCGAAGCCTGGAACCTGAAAAACTACGGTCAGTTTTCTGCGAACCGCCCAGGGGCCTGCTCCAGAGAGCTGAACGACGAAGCCAGCGAGCGTTGCCTGCGTCACTTCTTCACCCTCGCGGGCAACCTGCAGCGCGCCCTCTCCCGTGACAACGCTATCGCTCTTAAACAGGTAGTGCGAGATATTATCGACGACTACACCGTCAGTCTCCACAAGAAAGAACAGGAGGTTGTTGCCACCAAAACCGGCCAGGAGGAGCTGCTCGCGATGAAGCAGCGCAGTCTTGATCTCCTCGCCATCCTCCACAACCTGCAAAAATTTCGCAACTTCTACAGCGGGCATCTCCTTGGTTCACGTATCGGCTCCAGCTCTACCGGACGCGCCGCCGACTACTTTCGCGGGATGGGCCTGGTGGTGATCGACACCCTGCCCCACAGGGTACAGCGCGAGGTGCGCCGTGAATGCCGAGAAGGAAAGCGCAGCCTCACCCCGGCCCGCGCCACCCTCATCCGCAATCAACATACAATCGCCAGACAGAAAGGACAGAAGGATAAAAGCTGGACGGACTGGAGCCTCACTGAGATTCGCCTCAACTTTGCCGGCAACGGCAACATCACCACGCTGGGGGGAATCGGTGCCGAGCATGACCACCCTGCACCGTGGTACCGCTACCTTAACAGCCACCTGAAGAATGTGTTGAAAATAACCATTGGCTTCATCCCGGCCATGCTTACCTTTATGCTCACCAAAGACTGGTGGCTGCTCGCCTGGTTCGGCGCGCCCCTCTGGTTCACCATCACCGGCCTGCGCAATATCATCCAGTCGGTGCTGGGCGGTGGCGGACTGCGCCGCTCCCCGCTGTTGCCGTGGAACTCCTTCATCAGCTGGAGCCGCATCTCCGACTCCCTCCTCTTCACCGGTTTCTCTGTTCCTCTGCTTGACTGGCTGGTAAAAACCGTATTCCTCGACCACGGCATGGGCGTCAACACCACCACGAATCCCTTGCTGCTCTACGCGGTCATGGGCGTGGCCAACGGAATCTACATCTCCAGCCACAATATCATCCGCGGCCTGCCCACCATCGCCGCCGCTGGCAACATCTTCCGCTCCATACTCTCCATCCCTGTAGCCGTAGCGATTAACGGCGGCGTTGCCGCACTCCTGGGGTCCCTCGGTGTACCAGGTATCGACGCCATCCTCCAGCGCTGGGCAGCCATCATCTCCAAATTCGCCTCAGACTGCGTCGCCGCAGTGATAGAGGGACTGGCCGACAGGAGAAGCAACACCAATACCTCGTTGAGCGTTTTCCGCAGCAAATTCAACCAGATATTCAGTCTTTATGCCAACCTTGAACTGCTGCTGCCGGACACTCGCCTGCCCGCCCTCCTCGACAATCCCGAGTCGTGCGAGGTGGAACTGTGCCGCGCCAGCCCGCGTGACCTGCGCCACCTCATTGTCAATGCCCTGGATATAATGTATTTCCGTTTCTATCTCCCCCGGGGAGTCCGGGCTCTGCATGAGCTCCGCCGCGAGATGAGCCCGGAAGAGTGCGCCATCCTCGACCGCTCCCAGCTGATCCTCAGCCAGTGGCAGAAGATCAGCAGACTCCTCGTCAGCGGCAGCATCGGGGCCCATTTTGACAAAATGTTGAGCTTTTATCTCAACAATCGACAAAGTTATCTGCGGGAAATTCCTCTCCATGTGCAAGAATCTGAGGAAACTTCTCCAGCCCGGCAGGATCACTAATTCTTAATGCCCGGTCAGGTTATGGTAACGTAACCATACCGGCAGCTCCCTCTTTTTGATATCACGGTGTTGCACTGATTGTACTCATCCAGTAATCCCCAATAAAATAATATTGGGGAAATTTTCAGATGGCCTCGGATGGTATAATGCCCCTACTATGTTCTAAACGCTTACCCTGATTATTTTCAATGGCATACGAAAGGATCATCCTATTCTTCTAAAAAAAAGGTTCGTAAAATGAAGTTATTTATTCAGATTCCATGTTTTAACGAAGCAAATACCCTTGCCATTACACTTAGAGATCTGCCCAGAGAAGTACCAGGATTCGATACGGTTGAGTGGCTCATAATCGATGATGGGAGCTCAGATGAGACAGTCCGTGTGGCCCGCGAAAACGGCGTTGATCATGTCATACAACATACACGAAACCAGGGACTGGCCAGAGGATTTATGACAGGCCTGGAAACTTGTTTAAGTTTGGGAGCCGATGTGATAGTTAACACTGATGCCGACAACCAATACAATGCAAATGACATTCCTGCTTTAATAAGGCCGATTCTAGAACATGATGCCGAGATTGTTGTGGGAACAAGGCCAATAGAAACTATTGGACATTTTTCACCTGCAAAAAAAATCCTGCAAAAGCTTGGGAGCTGGGTCGTGCGGGTGGCAAGTAAAACAGATATCCCTGATGCTCCTTCCGGATTTCGTGCTATCAGTCGTTCTGCAGCCCAGCGTTTGATGGTATTCAGCGATTACACATATACTTTAGAAACCATTATACAGGCGGGGCAGAAGAACATGGCAATTACTTCTGTACCAATAAGAGTAAATGCAGATTTACGGCCGTCACGTTTATTGAAAAGTATTCCGTCTTATATCAAGAGCAGTGTCATCACGATTATTCGAATTTTCGTCATATATCGACCTTTTCGCTTCTTTGGAACTATAGGCGCAGTATTTGTCAGTGCTGGTTTTCTTATTGGGCTGAGATTCCTCTGGTTCTATTTTAATGGTAATGGAAACGGGCATATCCAATCATTGATTCTTGCAGGTCTTTTGCTGAGTATAGGCTTTCAAACATTTCTCATTGCCTTTATAGCAGATCTACAGGCAGCAAATCGAAAATTACTTGAAGACATACGCTTCAGAACACGACGTCAAGACTAACCTTAATGGTGTAATATGTTAGGAAATTTATTAGATAAATCGCTTAAAAAAAGATGAAAACTAAAAACGTTCATAAATACATTGGTGATTATCAGAAGACTTTTATTTCGCACGCTCCTGATGCCAATGAGAGAGAGAATTCTACTTCTGGTGGCAAAACACTGTTTGATAAACATGTTAAAACGCAGGATTAAAGCTGATTTTTATGCACTTTTTTTGAAGATACTAACCAAATCTTTATTTATTCAAGGATGTAACATGAGCATTAAAATATCTGGAGGTACACAAGAGAATGGTATCGTAGTGGGCAATGCTTATGACAAATACGGCTCAAAAAATATATTTGTCAAATGGATGATGACTCGATTCGAGCTTTCTTTATCTAATTTTGTCGCAAAAGCAGCACCTCAATCGATACACGAAATAGGCTGTGGTGAAGGTTACTGGGTTTTACAATGGCATAAAAAAGGTCTACAGATAAGAGGTTCCGATTTTTCAAAGCAGGTTATTGAAATAGCGAAAGAGAATGCCGTAAGCAGGGGAATGTCCCCCTTGCTCTTCGAATCACGTAATATTTATGATTTAAATACCACGCAAGACCATGCTGATCTTATTGTTTGTTGCGAAGTGCTTGAGCATTTGGAAGACCCTCCCTCAGGACTGAAAGCACTCCAGCGTATTGTGGGAAAGCACTTGATAATAAGTGTTCCTCGAGAACCACTTTGGTGTGCACTAAATTTTGCTCGTGGAAAATACATAAACAGGTGGGGAAATACTCCTGGGCATATTCAGCATTGGTCAAAGAAGGAATTTATTAAGTTGGTCTCCAGTTATTTTGAAGTAATGGAAGTGGGGAGTCCTTTACCCTGGACGATGCTTCTTTGTCGTCCATTGAGTTCCTAATGAAGCCCTCTTTACGGAAAGCCCTTCATTGGACAGGGAGTGCTCTGTCATTAGCGGGCATTGTCTTTGTGTCCATACGGTTAAAGGAATATTTTGAGGGACAGAATTTTGCCAGTATTTCCCTGGTATCCTGGGGTACCATCGGTGGACTTGCAATTATTTATGCTGTGGCAAACCTGCTGCTTGCCTTAGCCTGGCGCCAAATATTAGTACAATTTGATTCTCCTGTTACACGTAAATGGTCAATCCAGGTTTATGGAGTATCCCAGCTGGCAAAATATGTCCCGGGCAACATTTTTCACCTTGCTGGACGACAAGCCCTGGGAATGTCTGCCGGTATTCCAGGCAATACGTTAGCAAAGTCTATCTTTTGGGAACTTGCCTTAAGCGCTGTAGCTGGAACACTTTTCGGATCCTTGCTTTTACCACTATGGATTCCAGATCTGCCAACATTAGCGACGGCCACTTTGCTCCTTGCTTCTTGTTGTTTTATTTCTATTCTTCTCCGTCAATTCGTGGGTACAGCGGCATCAGCAGCCTTCTGGATACAACTCCTTTTTTTATCTGTAACTGCAGGAATTTTCGTGTCTCTTCTAGAGATAATAAATCAGGGTGAAACGTACCAATTTCATACTTGGGTGGTTATGGGAGGTGCCTATGTTATTGCCTGGCTCTGTGGCCTGATTACTCCAGGAGCACCTGCCGGTGTCGGGATGAGAGAATTTATTTTACTCTTCCTGCTAAAAGGCCTCGTAGTAGACGCAGATTTGCTTATAGCAGTTCTCCTTGGACGAATAGTTTCGGTGGTTGGGGATGTATTATATTACTTATACGCTGTATTCTCTGGAAAAGAGTAAGAACTAAATAAAATAAAAATAGCAACCCACATTACAACAAAAATTCGACACGATATCGAGAGGGTTTTACTTTAAAATGATAAAGACTACAGAAAATAAAAGAAATGATAAAATTTATCTTATCATAATTGCTGCAGTAAGTTTTGTATTTTTTTTAAAGGCCCTTTATTTGTCTTTTTTTGTTACACCACTATGGGCTATTCCAGATGAAATGGGTCATCTGGCGTATGTATACGATATCGCTCAAGGAAGAGGAGTCCCTCTACTTCATACAGCAAAAATAGATTCAAATATAATGTCTCATTTTAAGGGAACAGCAAATGCTGCACCAGTAGGTAACTGGATAGCACAGCATCCACCTGTATACTATATGTTAGCTGCTATTCCTCTAAAGATAGCAATGGTTTTTACAGATAACAATGAGATATTATTTAGAATACCCAGGATTATTTCATCTTTGTCTGGGAGTTTAGTTATAGTTGTTTTGTTTTTCATATTCCAATTAATTAATCTTGCAGGATATAAATCTGTACTATTATCTTCCGCAATAAGTTTTACACCTATGTTTACTCATTTGTCATCTGGTACGAATCATGATATGACTCTATTTTTATTTAGTGCCATCAGTATATATTATTTAGTGAAATTTATAAAAAAAGACAAACCAAAATATTTATATTTAATGGGTCTTTGGTTAACACTAGCTTCGGGTATAAAAATGACAGAATGGGTTGCATTAGTACCTTTATTAGTGTTTATCTGTATTTATTTATTTTATAAAGATAAAAAAAATATTACACATATATTGGGTGTAGTTGTGTTAACATTATCAGTTCCAATTTTATGGATGAGTAGGAATTTTTACTATTTCCATAATCCTTTTTTTACTGATGCCACGCCAAATTCATTTAGACTTTCAGACAATCCTCTAAAAGATAATTTTTTTGATTTTCTCTCTTTACAACCAGCTATAGAACATTTTATTATACATTTTTATGGGTTAATAGGAGGGCATCATGTTAATGCAAATGGCCATGCACTTCTCCAAGTTTCTGGCAACCCTCTATTCTTCTTTTCAATAGTTTTTTTTACAATTAGTACATTATTGGTTATTGTAATTTTAAAAAATTCTTTTGGTGCATTAAAAAACAATACGAAGCCAAATGCTGTAAATATAACACTTCTTTTGGTTATTATTTTTTCTGTTTTAGCAAGTATCAGTTTATTTTTAGCTAACAAGGAATGTTATAATATATTATTTATTATAAGTACTGCATTTTTAATTTTTTCAGGCATAACGGCTTTTCCTCTTATTTTTTACAGTAAATCTTCAGATGATTTACTTTTTCATTTAGGTTTAATTACATTTCTATTTTTTACTACAATTTTACTATACGAAGTATATAATATATATTTACTTGACGGGAGGATGAGAGCAATTCAAGGAAGATACTTTTACCCTGTTATACCATTATTATTATTGTCAATTGCAATAGCTATAAAAAAAATGAATATTCCTTTATCTCTATTAATACTCTTTAGTGCAGGGTTAGTTGTTATGGAATTAGAAACGTGTGTTTTACAGACCCTGCCTTTTTATTGGAGTATGAAATGAAAGTAAAATATTCAATTTTTTTATTAACAGGAGTAATAATAATTTCAAGTTATTATTTTATAGATAAGCAGCTATATACTTCAAGTTATTTTCCTATAGATAATTACATTTCTGATATGGAGATAAAACCAGTAGGTGAAATTACCAAAGATTTTTATATTGAACAATTTATAATATCTGCAAATGATGTTTCATCTCCTGCCGACAAACCCATATGCTTATCTTTATTAATGGCAACGTATGCCAATAGAATAAATAAAGGCAGCTTTGTAATGGGGATAAAAACAAGAAACAAAAATGAATCTTTTTTAGTAGATGTAACCAGTATTAAAGATAATGAATATTTTACAAAATGCTTCAAAAATATCAACATTCGAGATATCCAACAAAGTGATAATGCAAAAATCTTTCTTAAAGGTGTTGATGGGATTACAGGTTCATCTATAACAGCATGGAGTATGGAGAATACATCTGCTGGAAATATTGTCGGGAAGAGCAATCGCAGTCTTATCTATAGACTTAAAATGAAAAAGGCAGATAAGTATTATTCTGTTATTATATGTTGCAGTATAGCTTTTGTTAATATCCTGTTATTGCTATTTCCTCTCTTAATTCCAATTATGTTTAAAGGTGAAAATAAAAATGGCCTCCGGTAGATGTCAAGGAAAAAGACTAAAGGAAACCTTGAATAACTTTGATAATTTTTGACTGCACCGAAGACGATGGGCGAAAAACTGGCTATTCGATGTTCCCTAAAACGTTACCGTATAGCCATCAAAGATATAATCACTTACACTCCCAAGTAATTTATAACCGTGAAAAACCAATGAAAATACGACTGCCTCACCACCGCTCCCCGCAGCTGTTCTGCGGAGCCGTCTCCTGGCCCCACCCTGGAAAATTTTCTGTACCGTACCTCACTCGACGATTCCTCCAACCAATTATCAATCTGTTTCCCTCTCGCAAGGTAAACCTCAATGCCCTGCAAAAGGAGCTTGAGCTGCTGCTCAAAAAGACACCCCTTTTTGATGCCGACTTTTACCGCCGTCAGCTCGGCGACAGCACCGCATCTCCGAAAAGCCTTCTCCGCCACTACATTCGTCGCGGGATCCTCTGCGGACTCAACCCGAATCCTTTTTTCTTCACGTCCTGGTATCTTGCTGAATACCCGGAAGCGGCCAAAGAGGGTAACCCCCTTCTTCATTATTTGCGTGAAGGTGAAGCTCTGAATAATAAACCCAACCCCTACTTTCTCACCCGCTGGTATCGCCACAGCGTTCTCGCTGAGGCTTTAGACACATCGCCACTGCTCCACTATATTTCCCATGGATGGAAGGAGGACATCAGTCCCAACCCCTGCTTTAACGGCACATGGTATCGTGAACACTACCATCTTGCGGATCACGATCGTTCCAACCCCTTCCTTCATTTCCTTCAACAGCCAGCAATGGCACAGCTTCAGCCCAACCCGTGGTTTGACGTGGAATGGTACCGCAGTCAATTCCTTAATCCGCAGGACCGTATTCATCCCTTTCAGCATTACCTTATTACCGCGCTCAGTGAGAAAACTGAGCCCAATGCACTCTTTGACTCCGAGTGGTATTGCCAGCACTACCCCGAAGCTGACGCATGGAAAAAGCTGGGCGTTCCCCCTCTTGGTCACTATGTGATGCATATTCAGGAGGACGTCTGCCCCAACCAGTGGTTTGATGCCGCCTGGTATCGCAATACGTATGAGGACATTACCAAAAACGATTTCGACCCCTACCTGCACTTTGTCCTCTGGGGAGAAAAAATGTTCCGTAACCCCGGTCCGAATTTCAACACCTCCCGCTATCGAATGCGCTACCCGGATATTATGGAAACCGGCCTTGAGCCCTTCCATCACTTTTTCCTCATCGGCCGCCATGAGGGGCGCAACAGCTGTGCCTCATGGAAAAATAACCGCCCCACAAGCCTCTATGAAGACTGGTGTGACATCTATTTTTCTCTGAGCAATGCCGACCGGGAGGCGATGCACCGCCATATTGCCGAATTCACACATACCCCCCTCATCTCGATAGTCATGCCGGTCTACAATCCGCCTGTAAACCTGCTCACTGAGGCGATAGAATCCGTCCGCCGCCAAATCTACACCAACTGGGAATTCTGTATAGCCGACGACGCCTCCCCCAACCCGAAAGTACGTGCCCTGCTCCAGCACTATGCCGACGAAGATCCCCGCATCAAAGTGGTTTTCCGCAAAGAAAATGGTCACATCTCCCACAGCTCCAACTCCGCGCTGGAACTGGTCACCGGTGAGTACGTCGCCCTGCTTGATCACGACGACATCATCGCCGAAGATGCCCTTTTCCACGTTGTGGCAACCCTGCAGAAGCATCCCGATGCGGGTATTCTCTATTCTGATGAGGACAAAATCTCCCCCGAGGGCCACCGTATCGGCCCCTATCTCAAAAGCGATTACGACCCCTGGCTGCTGCTCCTTGGACACAATATGATCTCTCACTTTGGCGTCTATCGAACAGACCTGCTGCACAGGATCGGCGGTTTCCGTCCTGGTTTCGAAGGTTCCCAGGACTACGATATCGCCCTCCGCGTGGTAGAGCTTATTCCTGAAAGTGCTGTCGTCCACATTCCGCAAACCCTTTATCACTGGCGCATCATCCCCGGCAGCACCGCCGGAGGAGACGAGGCAAAACCCTACGCCATCCGCGCTTTGAAAAAGGCCAGCAACGAATTTCTGCAAAGGCATGCTATTCCCTGTAAGGTTGATCTCCCTCCCGCAGAGGGGGGCATGCATCCTGCTCACTTCTCTCAGCTCCCTGAATCACCCCTGGTCTCCATCATCATCCCCACCCGAAACGCTGCGGAACTGGTGCGGACCTGCATCAACAGTATCATCGAAAAAACTGACTATCCCGCCTGGGAGATTATCCTCGTGGATAACGGCTCAGACGCCCCCGACGCCCTCTCCCTTTTTGAAGAGCTGGCACAACGGGAAAATATCCGTCTGTTGCATGACAATGCCCCTTTCAACTACTCGCGCCTCAATAACCGTGCTGCCGCCGAGGCAAAAGGAGAGGTACTGCTGCTGCTCAACAATGACACAGAAGTTATTACTCCGAACTGGCTCACTGAGATGGCAACTCTTGCCATGCAGCCCGGAGTTGGTGCCGTCGGGGCCTGCCTGCTTTATTCCAACCATACACGCCAGCACGCTGGCGTAGTTCTTGGCATGGGTGTATGTGCAACCCACGTCTGTGCAGGAGTCCCAGAAGAGAATATTATCGGGTTTGACCTGCCCCGTCTGCACCACACCTGCAGCGCAGTCACCGGAGCCTGTCTCGCTGTCCGTAAAGAAAACTACAACATCGTCGGCGGTCTCAACGAGGAGGACTTTGCTGTCGGCTACAATGATGTGGACTTCTGCCTGAAGCTCAAACAACACGGTCTGCGAAATGTCTACACCCCCTCGGCAAGACTCTATCACTACGAATTCGCAACCCGTGGTCACGACGCAGACACACCTGAAAAGAAACGCCGTTTGTGGAACGAAATATCTCTGCTGAAGAAACAGTGGACAGATGTCTGGTATCATGACCCCGCCTACAATCCGAGCCTCACTCTCAATAAAGACGATTACACCCTTGCGTTCCCTCCACGAGTCTCCTTGAACTCCAGCCACTGGCCGCAGCCCTTCACAGTGTCATACGTCCCGCCCCAGGTTGACCGATTGCGACTGCTGCTCATCTTTGCCGATCACCCAGGTGAAGAGAGTCCACTTCTCCCCCTCGTACGTCATCTTGAAGATCTGGGAGAAATCCACTCTTTTGCCGTCGCCGGGAATCATGCCTTCAGTGAGGTCTCCACAAAGGCTGATGGTTGGTTTGATGCCATCTGTACCGACACCACAGCATCCAGTATATTCTGGTTCCGCAGCAACATCATGCGGCTGCATCCCTGCCTGATGCATCTCGACCAGCTCAGCACCTTTCGTGCGAAACCACAAATAACTGCGGAGAACGACGTTTACCAGTCCCTTGTCCACGCCTCACGTTTTACAACCCGAAGCCCGCAGATCATCGACAAACTTGAAAAGCTTTATGGTCTACAGCTCAACCGCTTCTGCCACTGTCTGAATGAAGAGGACAAAAACAACTCCCAAATTCTCTTCAAGGCCCTGCATGAAGTAAAGATGGACGAACCACTGCCCTCGAGTGCTGTGCATTTCGATCGTTGAGATACTTCCAAAACGAGACACCACCTTGTGTGGTATATTTTCATCCGGCTGATAAAAGCATCGCTGGATGAGTACAATAAGTGCAACAGCGTAATATGAAAAAAGGAGTTACACAAAAATACTTACAGACTCTGATTTTGCCAACCTGGCATTATATCAATCTACTTTTTTTCAGCCTGTCCATAATTTTACGAACAGGTGACGTCATCGTCCAAATTGTGCTTCCTTCAATTGTCTTATATCTCTGGGTCGCCCGTTCTAATGCACCTGTAATTCTATCTCTCTCCAGGGAAACCATTTCAACCTGTTTACGCAAAATTTCCATCTGTTCATGTGCCGTGTCAAGTTGTTCCATCAAGGCAATATTTTCTTTCTCCAGAGCTTCTTTTTCGGTTACAGCAATTTCAAGCAATAATTCTAAATTTTTATTTTTTTCTTGCATCAGTTGCAGAGCATCTCGAGTTGTCTGATTCTCTGCAAGTCGGTGATAAATTTCCTGCCACATAAACTCTTTTATCAATGCAGCAATTCTATCTTTTACCTCTGGAGATTCAAGAATCAGTTCATCTGCAGCCACCTTCAACAACAGTTGATAGAGATCTCCCGCCATTTCGGGGCATTCCAGATTTTCACGAAGAGATTGCAGATCAACTGCTGTATGTCGAAGACTATGGTCAAGAAATTCCTCCTGAAAAAGATGCAGTTTTTCCTCATCCAGAGGGAGATGCAAAGCAGAAGAAATTCGGGAGATCTCCCTTGACGAATCCTCAAGAAGTGCATCATAATCAACCACCACCCGGGTCTCTCCGTCGGAGTACCGAAAACTGGCAAGGACATAGGCCAGCCAGAGTTGAATCCCCTGCCCGAGTTCCATGCCGTTACGTTTTTTCAGCGACGCAGCGACGCTCGTTGGATTACGCACGGGGAGAACATATTTTACAGGGACATTGCAACTCGCCAAAACCTTTTTCCAAAATGGCAGTAAAAGAACAAAGCGGGGATCTTTAACAGCAAAACGGGGAAAAGACTGCAGACGTTTTTCTATCAGGTGTACAGCGCGTGAAAAAAACTCTGTATCATGCAGTGATCGCACTTCATCTTCATGAATGATACTAATCTTATCCCAGCTGGAACCCATGGAGACAAGCATCTCGTTGTTGAGATCTACAATTTCCTCATCTTCAAAGAATCCTTTGGGATTATCTGCCTGTGCAGGCATCAGTCTGTTGCCGAGCGAGAACCCGAAGATTTCCATGCAGCGCGCAAGAACACTGGTACCACTGCGGTGCATGCCCAGGATCACGACAAGGGACGTATCATCCATGTTTATATGATTCATATTTTTAACATATCAAAAAGTTAGAGGAAAAATCCACGACACGAGATCATCTTCAGGATTTGGATACAACATCGGCTTGTCCACTGCAGGAAAAATCAACGGTGCCAGTAATACGGCTCTCATGATCAAGAGGTAAAACACGGAACATTGCCACATCAAGAAGCCGGTGCAGAAAACCTGTATCTCCATCAATCTCCCCTGTCACTCCGGCATTAAGAAAATATACCCCTGGCGAAAGATTACAGGTAAAAGAGAAAACAATTTTACAGGTTGTGTCTTCTTTAATGTTTGAAAAGGTTGAATTAGAGAGTGGATCAGTAATACTGCCACCCAGTTCCACCCCGGAGATCGTTTTAATCATCATGCCAAAACATACATGGCTGGCAGGACGATTAAAACTGACTTCGTAACAGTATTTATAGGTTCGTCCGGAAACGAGGTTATTCACCTGTATATCACCGAGGGTATAAATGCCGGGATTCTTAATCCAACACCCCTTACTGTCGTATGAAATAGTGCTGGAAGGTTTGAGATCGGGCTCGAAGAGTTCCTCCATCTCCTCGCGTGCCTTCTCTTCCACTTCTTCCCTCTCCTCTTCAGACTCTCCGTCGACATGACACTCTTCAGTTTCCCTGACAATCGTCTGCCGGATCTCTTCCCGTCGTTCCGCTGCAGCGTAGATCAATTTCTGATAACGCCCGGTGACGTATTTGGGGGTACCTTCAGTGAGTTTTTCTCCCCGATCCAGCAGAATTGCACGATCGCAAAGCTCCACAACAACCCCTACGGAATGGGAAACAAAAAGGATTGTCGCCCCGTTGCGTCGAATCTCCTCCAGTCTTGAGAAACACTTGCGCTGGAAAAGTTCATCCCCCACAGCAAGGGCCTCATCAACAATAAGAATCTCCGGATCGACATTGATCGCCACAGCAAAGGCAAGTCGAACCATCATCCCCGAGGAGTAGGTTTTTACCGGCTGTTCAATAAAATCACCAATGTTGGCGAAATCTGTAATGGCGGCAAAACGGGAGTCAATCTCTGCGCTGGTCAAACCAAGAACGGAGGCATTCATATAGACATTTTCCCGTCCCGTGAACTCTGGATTAAAACCGGAACCCAGTTCGAGCAGGGCCGCAATCCGCCCTCTGGTCTGGCATTTTCCCGCAGTTGGATTAAGGGTACCACACACCATTTGCAGAAGGGTTGATTTCCCACAGCCGTTTTGTCCGACAATACCAACGGTTTCGCCTCTGCCAATGGTAAAAGAAACATCACGCAGTGCCCAGAACTCTTTATAATAGCTCCGACGGCCACGCATAATCATCTGCTTAAGACGATCTCCAGGTTTATTATAAATTTGATAGCATTTTGAAAGATTTTCAACAGAGATAGCGGCATCAGATGACATCGGCGAACCCCTTGCGTGTTTTTTGAAACCAGGCGAAACCGAGCCAGCAGATGAGAATGGAAACTGCATATTGTAAAAACAGCGTGGTTACATCCGGCAGTTTACCCCACAGCAGAACTCTGCGGCACTGTTCAACAATACCGGAAAGTGGGTTGAAATTAAGCAATAGCTGGTAGGCAGGCGGAAGATTTTCCACCGCAAAAAAGATAGGGGTGAGAAAGAGAAGAGCCGTGGTTATGATAGTGATCATCTGTGCAATATCACGGATAAAAACACCAAGAGAAGAAAGAAAGAAAGAGAAACCGACGGTAAGGATACAAAGTGGTGCAAGTGTGACGGGATAGAGAATAATGGTCCAGGGAGGTATCCCTTGAAGGAGAATATCCGCCACCAGCCAGACAAGAAAGCTGACTCCCGCGTTAAAGACAGCACCACCGAGAACAACCCATGGGAGAATCTCCAGAGGAAAAATTACCCTCTTAACGTAGTTCACGTTATCAAGAATGAGGTTTGGCGCCCGGTTGACACATTCCGCGAAGAGGTTGAAGACCATTAAACCGGAGAAGAGAATAAGGGCAAATTCAGTCTTGGAATCACTCCCCCCAGGCCATCGTGCTTTAAAAACCACGCTAAAAACGAATGTATAGACCGCCAGCATGAAGATAGGCTGAAAAAGCGACCACAACACCCCAAGGGCAGAGCCGCGATAGCGACCGATAACCTCACGCTGCACGGACTTCTTCAAAAGATAGCGGTTTCGCCACAGACTGGCTCCCATCTCTCGAAAACTCATCGAAAAATCCTGCATCGATCAACTCCTCGTTTTATGTCTGGGAAAATAAACGGGCATCCGGATATTGACAGGATACTTTGAAAAAGAAAATTATCTAAAAAAAAAATGCAGCCGAAGCAGATATCTGATGGTTTCGGACAGGCTGCCCTATTCCGGCAACACTTTGAGCATGATAACTGACATCCCCTTGCCCACGGTCCAGTCAGGTTTAACCATCTTTGCCGAAATGGAAATGATTGACAGGCAGGACGGGGCCATCTACATCCGAAACTGGCGCAAGTATCAGAGTGAGGACAAACTTGAAAAACGGCGAGAAACGAACCGTCTCCGGCAACAGCGATACCAGTTGAAGGAACGAAAAAAACTGGCCGCTTTACCGCCTCCTAAAAAGGTGTCAGTGGCAGTCACTCCACCCCGTCACGTCACGTCACGCAGGAGAACAGACAAGATAAAGTGGTCCCCCTCGTCAAGACAAAAATTCACTGAGTTTAAGCTGCACATTCAAATTCAAACACAGCTGGTCGGCCAGGAAAGGGAGAAAAGAGGACCCGCCGAAAAGAATCACGGCCTTCCATAGACGCCATGGGCCACAGAGCTGATACGACCCTGTTGCCTGAGCCTGCTGGTAATGGCGTAAATTTTGGTGCGCGGAAAACCGGTTGCTTTTTCCAGCATGGGCACGGTAACGGGGTTCGGGTGCTGACTGACGATTTCCTCTATCAAGGCCGTGGCGGAGCGGGCTGCTTTTACCACAGACGTTTTCCTCATCACAGAAGCAGGTGCAGCCTTTTTTTCGCGGCGTGACTTTTTCGGTCTGGCAGCTTCAGATGTGGAAGCAAAATCGGGTTGTATATCCATGTCAATGCCAAAGAGTCCAGAGAGGTCGGCATCGCCCAACACCCTGGAGCTTTTTTGATTCGCCCTTGCCAGCAGATCCCCCGTTTTTTCCTGGACGGCCCGCGCCACCAGCTCTTCGGTATCAACCTGGCGAAGGGTGAAAAACATCAGCGGGTCTTCATCGAGCCGTACTCCGACACCATAGAGGACGGCCGCCACATGCTTGCACATTGAGGCCCAGTCCGGGCAGGAGCAGTCAAAGCTGATCTCCTCTGGCGTTGGGAACAGTCCCTTGCCCTCAGCCAGAAAGATCTCGCCCAGCTCCTTAGGAAATTTGCCAGCAACAAGATCAGTCAACGAACGCAACTCGTTCTGACACTGTTTTCTGATTTTGTCCCAGTCAGCCTTTTTCACCGGCTCAATGTGTATAACCACCTCATAGGGTCTGGCCCTTGTTCCCTGAACCAGAGCAGTCACCCGGCCACCTTCAATTTTGAGGTCCAGGACAGCTCCATGGCGTACATAGCTCTTCCCCCGGCCGATGCGGTTGCTGTAATCGGCATAACGCTCAAGATTCCTGTTCCACGACTTGCCCCACCAGGTGCGTGCCAATGTGCTGCCTTCAATAATAACCGGCGCTATGTCCGGCATTTTCTTTCTGAGCTGTTTCAGTTTTTTCTCCGCCCTCGCCTTTTTTTCTGCAACCGTGACATATTTTGGATATTCCCAAGAACTCATACCGTCGTTCCTTATATGTTCAATGTAAACAGCTCAAGCAAGTCCTCGTTACTCATCTCAGTAAGCCACCTTTCACCCGAAGCGGCAAGCACCTCATCCGAGAGTTTTGCCTTCTCGACCAGCATCCGGTCAATTTTTTCCTCAATGGTACCCTGGGTGAGAAATTTATGGACCATGACATTTTTCTTCTGGCCGATACGGAAAGCCCGGTCGGTGGCCTGATTCTCCACCGCCGGGTTCCACCAGCGGTCGAAGTGGATGACATGGCTGGCTGCGGTAAGATTCAAGCCAACACCGCCCGCCTTGAGAGATAATACAAAAAAAGGCACATAATCAAGACCTTGAAATTTTTCGACCAGCTCTTTTCGTTTGCCGACCGGCACGCTGCCATGCAGGACTAAACCTTCGCGGTTGAAAATGGTGGCCAGAAACCGAGAAAGCGGCCCGGTCATCTCCTTGAACTGGGTAAAGATGAGTACCCGTTCCCGCTTTTCATGGATAGTTTCACAGATTTCCCGAAGTCGCTGGAACTTGCCGCTTTCCTGTTCCTTGAAACTGTCCAGCCCCAGATACTGCGACGGATGGTTGCAGAGCTGTTTGAACTTCATTATCGCTGACAGGATAAGCCCTTTTCGCTGAATGCCTTCCGTGTGTTCCAGGGCCTCCCGAATGGTGGCAACCACCTCGCCATAGAGAACAGTCTGTTTTTTACTCATGCCAGCCCAGGTTTTCAACTCCACCTTGTCCGGCAGGTCTGAGATGATTGACGTGTCGGTCTTCAAACGCCGAAGAATAAAGGGACTGACGACCCGGCGCAACCCGGCGTAGCCATCGGGACGGTCGGCGAGCCGTTTGGTGAATTCTCCGAACTCTTTTGCAGTACCAAGGAGTCCGGGGTTGATAAAGTCGAACAGGCTCCAGAGGTCAGCCAACCGGTTTTCCACCGGGGTACCGGTCATGATGATCCTGTTGGCGGAGGCAAGGCTCTTTACCGCTTTAGCCTGCCTGGTGGCGGGATTTTTGATGGCCTGAGCCTCATCAAGGATGACATGGTTCCATGTATAGTCATGCAGCCATTCATACCTTTGGACCAGAGCATAGGTGGTGATGACCAGGTCCAGACCGTCAATTTTTTCTTTCGGAAGTACCGGGACTTTTGTTGGTCGGTGATAATCCGGATGAGCGACAAAAAATAAGAGTTTGGGAGCAAATTTCTCAATTTCCGCAGACCAGTTGGCAAGCAGAGAGGCAGGGATGACCAGAAGCGAAGCTGCCGTCTTTCTGGTTTTGCCGGCTTCGGTTTTAAGAACGTCAAGAAAGGCCAGAATCTGCACCGTCTTGCCAAGGCCCATGTCATCCGCAAGACAGGCGCCGAGTCTCATTCTGTGCAGTGAAGAAAGCCAGTTGAGACCATCCTGCTGATAGTGCCGCAGCCTGGCCGTAAAGGCCCGGCTGGTTTTGACCCTGGCCATGGCCTCGGGGCGCTGCAATTGCCCAAACACCGTCCGCAGCCACTCTCCGTGGGAAACATCGGCTATATCGGCAACCACGTCGCCCTGCAAATTCCGGGAATTCGCAGAGAGTCGCAGGGCATCGAGAAGTGTAATTCCCTCACCGGAATGCAATTCCGAGGCTTTTTCAAAGGCCTCCAGGGTCTGCCGCAGTTTTTCCGGATCGACGGCCACCCATTTGTTTTTCAAAAAAGCCAGACCCTCTGATTCGCGCAGCAGCTGGCGGGCCTCTTCTTCCGAGATTTCCGTGTCTCCGATCATCAGGCGGGGAGAGAAGTCGAGCAGAGCATTCATGCCAACCATGGATGGAGGCTTTTCGCCAATGCTCACCTGCAGAGTGACGGCGGCTGTCTTTTTCTTCCACCAGTTGGGAATACGGCAGAGAATACCCGCCTCTTCATAAATCGGGATTTCCTGCAAAAAGACATACGCTTCTCTGGATGACCAGGCTAAAGGGGAAAACAACTCGCCGTTGTCGCGCATGTTTGCCACCAATTCACTTTTCCGGGCTGCTTCATCAACGGTGACCAACAGCCTGAGGAGTTTTTCGTTGTCGCTTTTGTACTCCTCAAGGGCATATTTCAAGGGCAGATGCCTGGATCCCCCCGCTTCGTTCAAGCGAGTGGAATAGGTGGCAAGAAAAGCAAACGGGAATTCATGGTCTTTGTTTTCGACGAGGTGGAAGTAAATGCGGCCGACAAGATGAACATCCGGACTGTACTTTCTGAGAAAATCAGCAACAGATCCCATATTTGCATCAATCTTTCTGCAAAAAGTATCGTGCAGTCCTTTCCATAAGATCGCGAGCGTTTCCCGAGTGAGGTATTCTCCACCTCTCATCAGAGGCGCGGACTTGAGCAGTCGTTCGCGTTCTTCTTCAGCAAAGGGGATAACTACCCTGGCGCGCAGTTCCTCAAGATCCGGGGTGAGTTTGAGTTTTCTGATAAAAAGAATGGAGAATGTGCGCCAGAAGGTGAGCGATGGCGACAGGGGAATATTTTCCGAACAAAATCCCAGAAAAAAGAGCCAATCGTCCTGTTCCTGAGTGAAATGAGCAAAGATTTCATCCTGCATCACCGGGCTTGAATGTTTGAATCCATTGTCAGGAGGCAAAGTCCACTCAAGCTGAATGGAACAATCAGGCATCAATATGGCAGAAAGTTCGGTTCTGTGCTGCTTCATTTTTTATAGTGTCCCTGAAACCGAGGCAGATAAAGCAAAGTAATATCCTTCGAGCTTATCTTCCTTTCGGATCGACTTCCCAGCCCCACCATTTGCTTCAAGCAAATCAAGACAGTCCACCCGGGCCTGCATCATTTTCCGGCGTTCCGACAGAAATTCGGCAGAGTTGCAGTGCCCTGAGCTGTTAGGTGCAACATGGGCAGGCCGCAGTTCTCTGGCGTCCCGGTTCCAGCCCTGCTCATTACAGGGTGCCGGGCCATGCTCCTGAAGCCGTGGACACTCATGGGAACCTTAACAGAGCCGATGCAGCGCAGAGCGAAAAGTACAGCACGTTGCTGCTCATTGGCCTCAGGTTTGTTCTGGGGCCAACCTTTCATTTTTCCAGCGGGAATTCACCATTCGATTTCGTCAAAAGTGATCTCCAACCATTCCGTATGACGCAATTCACCTGGCTGGACAAAAAACAGCGGGGCACGGAACCTTCCATTGTCTCTGGGGGCTTTTTGTCTTTGAAAAGGCCTCCAAAAATTTCGGATTTTATCATATCATGATGAATTCTACCGGACAACTCAAAAAGGAAAAGGCCTGATTTCTCAGGCCTTTTTATACAATATAGAAAGATACCAGTACAGGACGATACTGGATTATTTGCTGGTGGCGATGCAGGGAATCGAACCCCGGACACTGCGGATATGAGCCGCATGCTCTAACCGTCTGAGCTACATCGCCAGAAGAGATGATGAGGTGATTTTTTTACCGTATCGGTGATACAGTGTCAAGGATTTTTCTCAGAACAAAGCAGATTGTCAGCCTGACGTTTTCTACATTTGGCAGCCTCACCGTCCTGAGAGCAGAGTTTCCTGCGGCGCCCACGCATTTTCTGCGTGAGTCACTTCGGCGGGTTCCTGTTGCTGACGGCTTTATACCATTCCTGTTAAGTTATACCCCGTTTTGTCTCCTGTTTATCCATTCATGGTTACAAACGACAAAAGGAACCACGAATGGACACGAATAAACACGAATTATTACTGAAAAAACCATAAGAGAATACCCTTGTGGTTGAATTCGGTCTGTTATTTGCTTTGAGGTAATTGATGTTTTCCGTGGTAGCAAACTGCATGAGAACTATGGCAATGTATTGTTTCTGCTTATCAACCCATAAGGAGCAGGGTCTGTTCTCATGCGGTGCACTGTACGGCTTAACTTCGGATACAAACGTTTTCGTTTAATGCGTTGTCCCTGTTCGTGAAAATTCGTGTCCATTCGTGGTTACAAAATGCAAAAGGAATCACGAATGGACACGGATAAACACGAATTATTACTCATTCGTCATTGCCAAAAAAGATGCCTGCGTAGTCGCGTTCTCTGGTCAATACAAAGTGTAAATGGTATTATTGCACCGTTCACTTCACGGGCTGACCGGGCATATCCCGCCCCCCCTGAATTTTCGCGCATAAAGTAAAGGCCCCCCGATAAAACGTCGGAGGGCCTTTACATAAAAGCGGTTAAGCCGGACAGCACATTACATCATGCCGCCCATGCCGCCCATACCACCCATGCCGCCCATACCACCAGGCATTCCGCCGCCAGCAGGAGCATCTTCTTCAGCGCTGTCAGCAATCACGCACTCAGTAGTCAGCAACATGCCAGAAACAGATGCAGCATTCTGCAGTGCAGTACGGGTAACTTTTGCAGGATCAATGACACCAGCTTTGATGAGGTCTTCGAAAACCTCAGTCGCGGCATTAAAGCCATTGGCTCCTTCAAGTTTTTTCACAGCATCAACAATAACAGAGCCTTCGCGACCTGCGTTGTTGGCGATCTGACGAACCGGCTCTTCAAGGGCACGGAGGAGGATCTCTTTACCAGTCTCCTGTTCACCGACAAGTTTCAACGCGTCGAGAACACCGAGACAACGGATATAGGCAACGCCGCCACCGGGGACAACACCTTCTTCAACAGCGGCACGGGTTGCGTTCAGAGCATCTTCAACACGGGCTTTTTTCTCTTTCATCTCAATCTCGGTAGCAGCACCAACATTGATTACTGCAACTCCACCATAGAGTTTGGCAAGACGTTCCTGCAGTTTTTCACGGTCATAGTCAGAGGTGGTGTCTTCAATCTGGTTACGAATCTGGTTGACACGGCTCTGCAGTTTGGTTTTGTCGCCGGAACCATCAACGATGGTGGTGTTGTCTTTATCAACAACAATACGCTTGCAGGTACCGAGGTCTTTAACAGTAACGTTTTCCAGTTTGATACCGAGGTCTTCAGTAACAACCTGACCACCGGTAAGAACTGCGATGTCTTCCAGCATTGCCTTGCGGCGATCGCCGAAGCCTGGAGCTTTGACAGCAGCCACGTTAAGGGTGCCCCGCAGCTTGTTGACAACCAGAGTTGCCAGAGCTTCACCGTCTACATCTTCTGCGATGATGAAAAGACCTTTCCCCATTTTGGCAACGGACTCAAGCACCGGAAGCAGGTCTTTCATGTTGCTGACCTTCTTCTCAACGAGCAGGATGTAGGGATCTTCCATGCTGACTTCCATGCGATCGGGGTCAGTCACGAAGTAGGGAGAGAGGTAGCCGCGGTCGAACTGCATACCTTCAACAACGTCGAGGCTGGTCTCCATGGACTTGGCTTCTTCAACGGTGATAACACCCTCTTTACCAACTTTATCCATGGCCTCGGCAATAATATTACCGATGGTCTCGTCGCTGTTGGCAGAGATGGTACCAATCTGAGCAATTTCTTTTTGCTCTTTGGTGGGAGTGGCAATTTTCTTCAGTTCGGCGATAACACAGGCAACACCTGCATCAATACCGCGTTTGATTTCCATCGGATTGCCGCCAGCGGCAACCAGACGTACGCCTTCAGTGTAGATGGCCTGAGCGAGAACAGTGGCAGTGGTAGTACCGTCACCGGCAACATCAGAGGTCTTGGAAGCAACTTCCTTGACCATCTGAGCACCCATGTTTTCAAACTTGTCTTTTATTTCAATTTCTTTGGCAACGGTTACACCATCTTTGGTGATGGTCGGTGCGCCATAGGATTTTTCGATGAGGACGTTACGTCCCTTGGGACCGAGGGTAACTTTAACTGCATTTGCAAGGGTGTTTACCCCGGCAAGGATAGATTCACGGGCTTTCACACCGTATTTAATATCTTTTCCAGCCATTTTTAGACTCCTTTATCTGTAGATCGTTGTTTTTCTCTCAAAAGCCAATAATTACTCAATAATACCGAGGATATCATCTTCACGCATAATGAGATAATCGTCACCATCGATTTTAACGTCGGTTCCACCATATTTGGAAAAAAGGATCTTGTCTCCAACAGCGACCTGCATGGCAACGCGCTCGCCATTGTCACCAGTTTTCCCGGGACCTACAGCAACAACTTCACCCTCAGCGGGTTTTTCTTTGGCGCTGTCCGGAATAATGATTCCACCTGCAGTTTTCTCTTCTTCTGCGAGTCGTTTCACCAAAAGACGATCGTTCAAAGGACGAATTTTCATTACAACCTCCTGCCTGTTATTTAATTCACTTTTGGGCTCCGCAGGATTTCCTGGGAGCGAGTTCAAAGCCACCTCCGAGATCCGGAGATTCTTCCTTTTGCGGTGGAAAATATAGGGAACCCACAACAAAAATCAAGGGAAGGAGAAGAAGAATGCCCCTTTTTGTAACCTCTGAAAGGGAAAAAGGCTCTGTCCTTTCACATAATCGCGAAAAAACAGAGCCTTACTTGTGCAGACAGAACAAAAAACTGCTCAATTCACCTTCATCACCCACTTGAAGGGATCTTCGCGTTCACCGTGCTGAATTTCCTGCAGCTCGGTGTAGAGTCGTTCGGAGAGTGCACCGACCTTGTTCTCGTTAACGATGTAACTCTTTCCCTTGAAGAAAAGTTCACCAATGGGGGAGATTACCGCAGCTGTACCGGTGGCGAAGGCCTCTTCGAGGTCGCCACTTTCCGCACCCGCAATGACTTCGTCGATGCTCACTGGCCGTTCCACGGCCTTCACGCCAAAGCTGTCGGCCAGCTTGAGAGTGGAGTCACGGGTGATCCCGGGAAGGATTGAACCACTGAGCTCGGGAGTTACCAGTTCATTTTTGAACTTAAAGAAGATATTGGAGGTTCCGACCTCTTCCACATACCTGTGCTCTTTGGCGTCAAGCCACAGAACCTGTGAATAGCCCTCTTTTTTGGCAATCTCCGACATGTAGATAGAGGCCGCATAGTTTCCTGCCGCCTTTACATTACCCACACCACCCTTCGCCGCACGGGTGTATTCATCACTGACATAGATTTTGGTCGGGTTAAAGCCTTCTTTGTAGTAGGCTCCAACGGGGGTGAGGATAACGTAAAAATAGTAGAGATCTGCCGGTTGCACGCCGAGTGCCGGTTGTGCGGCAATCATCGTCGGGCGCATATAGAGAGCCGAACCGTATTCGGTGGGGACCCAGTCCCTCTCCAGATAGACCAGTGCCTTCAATGCCCTGATCACCTGGTCCACCGGAAAACGCGGCATGCACATCCGCTGTGCCGAATCGTTCATCCGTTCGAAATTTTTCTCCGGGCGGAAGAAGTAAAGCTGTCCGTCTTCATTTTTAAAGGCCTTCATTCCTTCAAAAATTGCCTGGGCGTAATGGAAAACGAGGGCGGCAGGATCCATGGAAAAGTTCTGATACGGGCAGATCTTCGCATCGTGCCAGCCCTCCTCCCGGCTCCATGTCATACGAAACATGTGATCGGTGAAATACTTGCCAAAACCAAGATGTGCCGGATCGGGCTTCTGTTTCATTTCGTTTTTCGCGCATTTCTCTACTGCGACTTCAATTTTATCCCACATTGTTTCCTCCAACTATTTTTTCCTGTTTGCGTAATATATTGAAAGTAATATATGATTGTCGACAGGGAGTGATGTTTTAACTGTCCGCCCAAAGTATAAAAATACTTACTGCAGTTTTTATGAAATGCAACTCAAATTCCTGTTAACCCTCAAGCTCCATTGAAAATTTTGCCTTTTCAGGGAGCATCGACCTCAATAGATACACTATGCAGAAATTTTTTCCTTCTCAACCACCTCCGCAGGTTAATACCTATTTTTTGTTCGTCTTCGGTATCGCCATTTTTCTCTTCGGTCAATTGCTCTGGCCCTTCTGGGCGATTCTGGTGCTCGCCTTCCTCCTCACCAATCTCTTCCGGCCTGTTTACCTTTTTTTCAATCGCAGACTTTCAGAAGGATTCGCTTCCTTTCTCACCTGCCTGCTGATTATCGCAATCGTTTTCATTCCTCTGACCTTTTTCGTCACCAGCCTGACGGATGAGACGCTCAGCCTTTACAAGTGGGGTCGCGACAGCCAGGTGGCATTGAAGCTGCAACAGTACCTGCAGGAGAGCTCCAGCGTACACCGTGTGCAGACTCAGCTTAAAGATATGGGATTTACCATTGAAACCAGCCAGATTATCGACGGCTTCACCTATCTCGTCAAGCGCAGTGGTTTCTTCCTCTACTCGCAGGCACAGAGCTGGGCCACCAATGTACTCCAGTTTCTCTTCTCCTTTTTTATCATGATCCTCGTGATCTTCTTTCTCCTCATCGATCAACCCCGGCTTATTGCTTATACAGTAAAGATTTCACCCCTGCCCGAGGAAGACAACCGTTTGTTAATTGTCCGTTTCCAGGAAATTGCCAATGCCATCCTCAAAGGCAATGGTGTCTGCGGTTTGATTCAGGGGGTACTCGGGGGAATGCTCTTCTACATCCTCAACCTCAACTCGCCCCTGTTGTGGGGATCGGTGATGACAGTTCTCGCCTTTTTGCCCATCTTTGGTATCGGCCTTGTGCTGATACCCACCGCCCTCTTTCTTGCCATATCCCAGAATCTGTCTCTCGGACTTTTTGTGCTGTTCTATTACGCCATACTTTCCTTCACCATGGAATACCTGATTAAACCCAAAATGGTGGGAACCGAAGTGAAGATGCATACACTGTTAGTATTCCTCAGCATTATCGGCGGACTGAGCGTCTACGGCATCATGGGCATCATCTATGGCCCACTGATCATCACTGCCTTTCTCACCCTCTCCGACAT
The DNA here is from genome assembly GCF_016918505.1 of Desulforhopalus vacuolatus. GTDB lineage: Bacteria > Desulfobacterota > Desulfobulbia > Desulfobulbales > Desulfocapsaceae > Desulforhopalus > Desulforhopalus vacuolatus. The sequence continues at coordinate 125,685 of NZ_JAFFPZ010000007.1, read as the reverse complement.
GTATCTGAAGCGGTATGTGGCAACAAAAGGGGATGACAGAGATCAGGAAAAAAACGGTGAAGGACACGACATGCCCGAGAAGAATGAAGGGAATATCGAATAATACCATTTCCACTTTGTATTGGTAGATTTAAAGGCAGGGGGACGGGAAAAGGGAGACAGGAGACAGGAAAAAGCAAAAGGCTCTGTAGAGACGACCAATTTGGGCGTCTCCAGCGCAACGGACGTTTCTACAATGAGATCAATTTTACATCTTCTTTGGCGATTACGAATGGATAAACAGGATGTAAAACGAGCATAACTTAATAGAAATGGTATGAGACGGCTTTCATACTGACTGGCCTCTGTGCAGAGAGTTCTGCCAACCCTGCGATAAAAAAACCCCGGTTCGCATTCCGCGAACCGGGGTTTTTTCCTTTTTGAAGCTCCAGCCAGGAGTCTGTCGGACAGACTCCTATTCTGTACGGGAAAGCTGACGCACATCAAGGCCAAGAGCCCTGGCGACCTTTTCAAGGGTCTGTTTGCGACTTTTTGTCCCTTCCTTTTCAATCTGGGCAATGGCAGACTGGGTCATTCCCATCTGCCCGGCAAGTTCGCGCTGAGTAATCTTTAAATGCTTCCGCCAGGCGGCGATAAGCGAGATTCCAGTCTTTAGACGAAGACTCATAATTTCATAGGGAATGTAAATCGCGTCAGCCTCTTCCCCGGTAATCTCAAGCCACTTCTCATACGGGATTACAGCAAAAACCGGCTTGTCACCATCTTTAATTATTTGAACTTCGCAAGGAATATCCATTTCTCTTATCATCTCCTGAAAATCAGCCAGCTTCCATCTCTGCGATTTTTCATGTAATATTTACTATAATAAACACTTCTTCTTACAAATCCGACCTTTTTTGAACAGATATAATACAAGGATACAAGAATACAAGCAGTTAAATAACTTCTATTTTTTTTGCACATATCAAAGAGGTGCAAAAACAGTTTAGCGATCGTATACTGGTCAAATGTAATGCATTACTTATGGGTACCCTGCATAACCAGTCTTTTGTCCACCTTCTTCGTTACAGCAAAAAATTTATCCTCCGACAAAGCGAGGAACAAGACATCGAGATATCAATCAGATACCTGCGGTAAAATTTTTCCTGTGCCTCGAATATGAGTGAAATACAAGATTATCAAGGGCATCCTTATATCATGATAAACACTCTCCCTCAACATAAATAGCTTCAAGATAAATAATTTTGCGAGGCAGCTGCGAAGGGGTTCCCCTTGAGGCAAGAAAGGTGGCCGGAGCACCAGGTCGCAATCTTCCAAAATTTTCCATGCTGAGCAGATCTCCGCCGATAACGGAAGAACAGCGAATGGTCTCTCCAAGAGAATAACCCGCGCGGCGAAACAACTTCATTTCCTCCATGACCCCTTCACCATGAAGTACGCCGAGACTGCCGGCATCAGTGCCGACGGCCGTCTTTACGCCGAGTTCACGCGCCAGGGAAAGCTGTGCAAGCTGATGTTCAAGGAGGCGGTCGAGAACGGTTTGATTCCCGCGCCCGCCAAGGATATCAATATTTTGTCGATACGCGCGCATGGTAAAGACGGTGGGAACCCACACGGCTTTACTGTCACGCAACCGCCTCAGATTTTCCTCCCCCATGAAAAAGCCGTGTTCAATAGAGTGGCACCCTGCCTCAATGGCAATACGCACCGCCTCCTCTCCGTTGGCATGAGCCGTTACCTTTTTGCCACACTCCGCAGCACGCCGCACCAGTTCTTTCAGCTCCTCCAGCGGAAACTGCGGTGGGGTCTGCACGCCGTATTCCGTGAGGCTGTTGACTCCGGACTGAACTATTTTGACAAACTCCGCCCCCGCATCCTCCCCCCTGCGCTGTCCCTCGCTGAAGGCATCGGGGAGATTGAGGCCATAACTTTCCGGCGTCCGTCCGATGAGCCGGCCATAGCACCCTTTACGGTGCCATGCCCGCCCGCTGGTACGCAGGGTGAACCCCGGGTGCTTCTGCTCCTTTGCAAAACGCAGGGCATATCCCCCGTGATCGCCACCATCACGCGCTGCAAATACTCCATGGCTGAGGTAGTCTCCGGCATGCTGTTTCAGTATCGGCAACAACTCCTCGTAACTGGAGGCAAGCTGCTTTTCCCGCACCGCGAGATCAGTGGTAGCAGACATGCAGAGATGGGAACAGGCGTCGGTGAGGGGTGGCAAAACGGTACAGGGGGAAAGATCAATCAGCTCCTCTGCCGCCACTCCCAGACTGTCACTCCACGGTTCAATCTTCGTAATAACACCATTTTCTACGGTGAGCAGCTGTTCGCCGAGCGTCTCTGCACTGATCCCGTCCACCATCCATCCAACTCGAAATCTTTTTCTCTCCTGTGCCATTTCCGCACCTCCAACATGGTAAAATTAAAGGGTTCGTTGTATGCTGACAACGTATGTAATATCAGGCCTGTCTTTCCCATTCACTTCTCAGAGAATAAAACAAAACAGCTAATATGCACGAAGAAACAAGAATTAACAGCACTCTCTGGACCGAGCTGGACAATACTTCCGCCAACACCGTCAACCCTCCTCTCTACCGCGGCTCGACGGTCCTTTTCAAAAACTACACAGAGATGTGCGACGTTGACCGTCACCAGTTCAGCGGCATCACCTACGGCACTGACCGTCTGCCTACCCAGCGTCAGTTTGAAGAGGCCATGCGCCGGCTGGAGGGGGCCGCTCTGACCCGTATATGTCCTTCGGGAATTGATGCCATCCGCACTGCGCTGATGACCTTCCTCAAGGCCGGTGATCATCTGCTTGTCTGCGATAACGCCTACATGACCGGCCAGCATTTCTGTTCTACCGTCCTCAAAAAGTTCGGGGTTGAGACCACTGCCGCTCCAGCAAATGTCGCGGGGGACATTGAGAAATATATTCGCCCGAACACTGCTGCCATTCTGCTGGAATCCCCCGGCTCCATAACCATGGAACTGCAGGATATCCCGGCGGTCTGTGCAGTGGCCAGAAAACACGATATTGTCACCCTCATCGACAACACATGGGCCACTCCTTTTTATCTCAATCCTTTCACACTCGGGGTCGATATTACCATCCACTCGCTGACCAAGTACATCTGCGGCTACTCCGATGTGCTGGCAGGCTCCGTTTCAGCAAATGCAGAACATGCCGAAACTCTCGATGATTTCTACAAAACAATGGAAATCTACGCTCCCGCTGAAGATTGCGCCCTGGCCCTGCGCGGCCTGCACACCCTTGAGGTGCGTCTCAGCCGTCACGCGGAATCTGCGCTGCAAATCGCCCGCTGGCTTGAGACCCATCCACTGGTGGAAAACGTCCTTCATCCGGCGCTGGAGAGTCACCCCGAACACCGACTGTGGAAACGGGACTTCACCGGTTCCACAGGTCTCTTCGCCTTCACGCTGAAAAGTGAGTATAAGGAGGAAGATCTCGCCACCTTTATCGACCACCTGCAGCTCTTCCACCTCGGCTACAGCTGGGGCGGTTACAAAAGCCTGCTGACGGCGGCAAAGGTCAACCGCCAGACAAACTCGCGCTACACAGGGAAAACGATTATCCGTCTCAGTATCGGCCTCGAAAATGTTGATGACCTGCAGCAGGATCTGGAGGCGGGACTGGCACAGCTTCAGAATATGTAAAGGGTATCTTGAAAAAAAATCTCTCTGAAGGAGACAACATGAAAACAATCGGCTTTATCGGACTCGGTGTCATGGGACGCAGCATGGCCGCAAATATTAAAAAGGCGGGATATGACCTGCGCATCTCTACCCGCACGAAGGCAACGGCTGGTGAATTGATTGCCGCCGGAGCAACCTGGTGCGACACTGTCGCCGGGCTGGCTTCAGGCTGTGACGCCATTATAACCATCGTTGGCTACCCGCAGGATGTCGAAGAGGTCTACTTCGGTGAAGGCGGTCTTCTCGAAAGCGCCGCCCCAAACACCATCCTCATCGACATGACCACCTCCAGCCCGTCCCTGGCCCGGCGTATTTACACTGCTGCGAAGGAGAAGGGCATTGCAACTCTTGATGCTCCGGTCTCCGGCGGTGATGTAGGGGCCAAAAATGGTACGCTCTCCATCATGATCGGCGGCGACACAACGAGTTTTAAAACCGCCCTCCCCCTTTTTGAGAGCATGGGAAAAAATATTGTCTATCAGGGAAAGGCCGGTGCGGGACAGCACTGCAAAGCGAGCAATCAAATTGCCATCGCCTCGATCATGATGGGTGTGGTTGAAGCAATTCGCTACGCTGAGGAAGCGGGTCTTGATCCCCGCACCGTACTCACCAGCATTGAGAGCGGCGCAGCCGGAAGCTGGTCACTCTCCAATCTCGCCCCGCGCATGCTGGAGGGTAATTTTGAACCGGGATTTTTCGTCAAACACTTCCTTAAGGATATGAAGATTGCCCTTGATTCTTCTGAGGAACTTGGCTTCAATCCACAGGGACTGTCACTGGCACAAAAACTCTATCAGCAGATTGCAGATGCTGGCGATGACGACAAGGGGACTCAGGTTCTCTATAAATACTATTGAGGAAATCCTGCACCGCAAAAAAAGCGGTCGGCGTACTGCATTACGTCGGTCGTAATTGGAAATAACGGACAGCATTCAAACCGATTCTTCCGATAAAACGGTTGCATTTCCCTGGCCCATGATTTACTAACCGCATATTTACCGGAACCTTCCCAACACAAATTACCATACAGACAGAGGTATTATGGAGAGTGGAGGCATCATCATATCATCGGGAGCGCAACAGGTGGAGAGTGAAAAGCGGAGCGATGGTCTGGTTCATGTTCTGGCCCTGTTAAACCGTACAAGAGAATGGCTGCTCATCGCTTTTCTCCTTTATTTGCTGCTCGTGGCAGTATCGATGATCGGCAACGGTTTCAACATGGCGGCGGGAGAAAACGCCAAGGATCTCTTTAACTTCGCCCGAAATCCCTTTACCGGACTGGTTATCGGCACCGTTGCCACGGCGCTGATTCAATCTTCTTCCACAGTAACCTCAATTATTGTTGGTCTTGTTGCCGGCGGTCTGCCGGTAGTTATCGCCATCCCCATGGTAATGGGAGCCAACATCGGCACAACCATAACCAATACAATCGTCAGTCTCGGCCACATCCGCAAAGGAATAGAATTCCGCCGAGCCTACGCCGCTGCAACCATTCACGATTTTTTTAACCTGCTCAGTGTTATCATTTTTCTTCCTCTGGAGATTGAGTTCGGCCTTCTTGACAAAATTGGAGCGTATTTGAGCTCACTGGTTTATGGCGGCAACTCCATGTCAATGAAGAGTTTCAATTTCATCAAGCCGCTGATTCAGCCTGTCCTCAAGACAATTCAGGAAATCGCCAGTGGCCTGCTGCCCCATCCCCTCAGCGGTATCATCATGATCCTGCTTGGAGTCACAACCATTATCGCGGTCATCACCGTCATAGGACGCCTGCTTAAGGTATTGATGGTCGGCAGGGTAAAAAAAGTTTTTCACTGGGCAGTGGGACGCGGTCCCATCTCCGGGATTACCTCCGGCACCCTGCTCACCATCCTCGTGCAGTCCTCTTCTACGACGACCAGTCTCATCGTCCCCCTCGCCGGCAACGGCATCTTCACTCTGCGTCAGGTTTACCCTTTTACCCTTGGAGCCAATATCGGCACCTGCATCACCGCTCTGCTTGCAGCCACTGCCATTACCGGTCCCACCGCAGGACTGGCTCTGCAGATCGCCTTTGTGCATCTTACGTATAATATCCTCGGAGTAGTGGTGATTTACAGCATCCCCTTCCTGCGTAATATCCCCCTTCGTCTCGCCACTACACTTGCAAAGGCAACATCAAGAAATAAAGTTTACGCCATTGCCTATATTGGTGTTGTCTTTTTTCTTGCGCCAGCAATTCTTATTATAGGAAGCAATGCACTTGGCTGGTAAAAGCAGCGGCACTCCGGGACTCATATCATATCATGACAGACAAGACACAGGAAGAACTTGAGACGAAGATTGCCCGACTGGAACAGTATCTCGTTAAACTCAAGGCAGAACTGGAAAAGACCAGACTGCGGGAACAGCACGAAGCTATTGAACAGATTGATCAATACCTCCACGAAGACGACAACCTTACCTCTGATCTTGAGGAGTTCTGGGGCGTTTTAGTTTCCGACATGCGGGAGTTTTTTGACCATCGGAAAAAACGTTCACAGCATCGCCACTGACATCGACCGGGAATATGCCCGCAGAGTTTTTCGCCCCTTTTCCACAATATTTCCACATACTTCTAAACGTCCACTTCATTAGACTTACATTTCCCCAGCTGGCTCTGCAGCAGACCAATTTAGCAGGGTGAAACCATTAACATATTGAATTTACGCTTCAGACAGGTCACACCGGCAGGAGCAGATCCATCCCAATTCCGATCCCGGAAGTAGTTTTTCCTGCTCCTGTCGGAAAAGAGGGAAAAATCATCATTGATTCCCTTAAGATAGTGGCCACACCCATCTGCTTATGGTATGTTTTGTATCAGTTTTATTGCACAGGAAAACAGGGTTTCTTGATTAACCACTCCGTTCAATCTTTCTCAGACTGTTCGGAGGCTTTCAGAAAACACTGCAAACGCAGTGAAGTAGTAGCAAGTGTTGTTTCCAGGAGTCTCAACCGTTCATCACATTTTATTCAGGAGGCTGTCATGAAAAGTCCCGTACGTGTTGCAATCACCGGAGCCGCAGGTAACATCAGCTACGCTCTTATCTTCCGTATCGCTGCTGGCGATATGCTTGGCGCAGACCAGCCAGTTATCCTCCATCTCCTTGAGATCCCGCCCGCAATGGGTGCCCTCAAGGGTGTTGTCATGGAACTTAACGACTGTGCTTTCCCGCTGGTACAGGGAATTGTTCCCACCGATGATCCCAACGTTGCCTTCAAAGACGTAGATTATGCAATGCTGGTCGGCTCCATGCCCCGCAAAAAAGGAATGGAACGTTCAGACCTGCTGCAAAAAAATGGAGCCATCTTCACCACTCAGGGTAAAGCACTCAACGACAACGCCAGTCGCGACGTAAAAGTTCTGGTGGTTGGGAATCCGGCCAACACCAACAGTCTCATCGCCATGAAGAATGCTCCTGATCTTCCCAGGGAAAACTTCACCGCCATGATGCGCCTCGACCACAACAGATCCCTTTCCCAGCTCGCTGAGAAAACCGGTACCCATTCTTCCCAGGTTAAAAAAATGGCAGTGTGGGGCAACCACAGCGCCACTCAGTTCCCTGATATCGCCAACGCAACCATAGACGGAGTCGCTGCTGCAGAAAAAGTGGACAATGACTGGTATGTAAACACCTTCATTCCCACCGTTCAACAACGTGGCGCGGCAGTTATTGAAGCCCGCGGCGCATCTTCTGCAGCTTCTGCAGCCTCTGCAGCCATTGACCATATGCGCAGCTGGGCTCTCGGTACCAACGGCGAATGGGTAAGCATGGGCGCGTACAGCGGCGGCAACAGCTACAATATTGATGCCGATCTGATTTACGCCCGTCCGATGACCTGCGAAGGCGGCAAATGGACAGAAGTTACCGGTCTCAAAATCAGTGATTTCCAAAAGGAAATGATGACCGCAACCGAAAAAGAACTGCAATCTGAAAGAGAAGCAGTTAAAGACATGATCTAATTTGTTCGAAAAGGAAGGTGCCCCGTCTTTGTGCGGGGCACCTTCCGATAAAAAGTACTTTGAAGAAGTTTGTATTTCGTTCATATTCGAGGACAGAAGGAGATGAGCGAAAGACCGGACATTCAATGTTTCTTTATGTAGATCATCGAATTATTTTAAGAATTGCATGAGAGGGCCGTCGGGAAATTTCCGCTGGCCCTTTTTTTTATTTCGCTATTACATCTCTGTATCAAAACACCAGCGAAAGGACCTGTTGCCGCAGTGGCCCGCCTTCGTGCAGGTAATTCTGCTGACACAGTGCCCCGCTGCGGTGGCCTGCTGTCGCAGAATGGCAGAGACAGCACTGCACTCCTCCATTTTCGCCATCCTGTAGAAATGAAGCGTTCCCCCGGGACGCAGTGCCCGCAACGCGGCTGGAAGAAAGAGATCGCCTCCCCTGGGCAGCGGCATGACAATACGGTGAAAGGTTGTTTCCGCATGACTGAGAAAATCCGCCGCATCCATGCAATAAAGGGTAATAAGGGATTCCAGTCGGTTACGTCGCACGTTTTCTACGGCATAACGGTGCGCGGCCGGATTTTTCTCCACGCCAATAACCTGCGCTCCGCCATCGCGGGCGATCATCAACGGAAAAGGTGCAATACCGGAGAAGAGTACCAGAACCCTTTCTTCAGTCTTCACCATTCCGGCTATGCGCTGGCGCTCTACGCCGCTGCGCACTGAGAAGTAACAGGTTTCAAGGTTGAGCCGATAACGCAGACCAAACTCCCGTACTTCCGTCTCCCTGCGGGCTTCTCCGCCGATACATTCCAGCGGCAGAGTGCGAAATTCTCCACTGTACACACCGGCGCGGCGCAAGACCGTGCGGAGATGATGGCTGGTGGAAAGAATCGCTTCGGCGATCAGCCCGCTGCGATGAAGCAGCGGTGTGGGAATGATGACGACGGCGATATCGCCCACCACATCGAAACTGCCGACGAGCTGGTCGAGTTCATCTGCGGAAAGACGCGAAGCGAGAAGTTTTTTCAGATGAGTGGACATGATTTCACATACAGGGCTGAAGAAATTGAGTAAAAGAGTGAAATGATACTCAATTCAGAACAAAAAATGAACACTCATCACTCTGCTCTCGTACAGATTACCGGTATTGTTCAGGGAGTAGGTTTTCGCCCCTTTGTCTATCGGCTTGCGAAGGAACTGAACATCTCAGGTTCGGTACGTAACGATGGCTCCGGGGTAGTAATTACAGGATGTGGAGAAAAGTTGCCGGAATTCCTCCGCCGTCTGTGGAGTGATATCCCGCCGCTCGCCCGTATCGACACCTTCAGCATTGAAGAACGGTCTCTCTTCTCAGCGGAGAACTTCACCATACTCCACAGCAACACCCCGGAAAACGCAAATGCTGAAATTCCCGCCGATATCTGTCTCTGCGAAAAATGTGCAGCTGAAATAGTTGATCCCCGCAACCGCCGTTTTAACTATCCCTTTACCAACTGCACCGACTGCGGTCCACGCTACACCATCGTCAACGAGGTTCCCTACGACCGTTCCAAGACCTCAATGAACGTCTTTCCCTTATGCGAGGCCTGCCAGCGTGAATATGACGATCCCTCCAGCCGTCGCTTCCACGCCCAGCCCAACGCCTGCCCCCTCTGCGGACCACAGCTCGAACTCGATGGTGCACAAGGAGAACCGCTGGCCGCAGCGGCGGAAGCGCTGGCCGCCGGAAAAATAATCGCCATTCGCGGCCTCGGCGGGTACCACCTTGCAGTCGACGCCTGCAGCAAAGAGGCGGTCGCCCGCCTGCGTCTCCGGAAACAGCGCCCTGCCAAACCGCTGGCCATCATGTGTCAGACGGAACGCCTTGATGAAATCTGCGAGATAAAGGGTGTGGAGCTGGAACTGTTCCACTCACCGCAGGCTCCCATCGTTCTTTTTACAGGGAAAAAAGGCCGGCTCGCGGCAAACATTGCGCCGCATATCAGAGAAACAGGTGTCATGCGCCCTTCCACCCCGCTGCACAGCCTCCTCCTCGCCCACTCCGCCTGTCCGCCCTTTCTGGTAATGACCTCCGGCAACCATCACGGCAACCCGATCTGCCGGGACCGCGCAGAGGCAAAAAGGGAGCTCAGTGATATTGCTGACCTCTTTCTTCATCACAACCGCGAGATTCTCACCCGGGTAGATGACTCCGTTGTCCGGATCGCTGCCAACGCCCCACGCCTCCTGCGGCGCAGCCGTGGCTACACCCCCAACAGCCTGCATCTTGTACACGAATTACCGCCCCTGCTCGCCTGCGGGGCGTCAATGAAGAACAATTTCTGCCTCGCCGAGGGCCACCGTCTCATTCCCGGACAACACATCGGTAAACTGGAAAATCCAGCCAATTTTGATTTTTATGTCGAGTCCATCACCCACCTCCAGAAGCTCTACCACATTGAGCCACAGGTGGCAGTCTGCGACCTTCACCCGGACCTGCCCTCCACTCGCTACGCCGAGGGACTCGGCCTGCCCCTCTACAAGGTACAGCACCACCACGCCCACGCCGCCGCAGTAATGGCAGAGCACGGCCTTGAGGAGGCCATCGCCATCGTTCTTGACGGCACCGGCCTCGGCGAAGACGGTACCATCTGGGGCGGCGAGCTGCTCCATGTCACCCTTCACAACAGTGAGCGCCTCGCCCATCTTTCCCTCCTGCCGATGCCCGGCGGTGACAAGGCTGCGGTAGAACCATGGCGCATGGGGCTGGCGGCGCTGCACTCCTGCAACATCTTGAGGCCGCCCGCCGGATGGCAGCAGAGCGTACCCCAGGAATGGCAGATATTGCAGAAGATGCTTGGCGCGGGCCTGCCCGCACCGCAGACCAGCAGTGCCGGCCGTCTCTTTGATGCTGTCGCTTCGCTGCTCGGCGTCTGTCAACAGATGAGTTATGAGGGAGAAGCCGCCATGGAAATGGAGGCACTGGCGAATTCTGCAATAACAGACAGAAGAGAGTGGCTTTCAACACTGGAGAGTTTTTACGCCAGTACTGACACAGGCAACGGAGAGATCCATTCCGGCCCGATCCTTGAGATGATGCTCACCCGCAGCAGAGAATCCCGCGCCCGCCTCGCCCGCGATTTTCACGCCTGGCTGGCCGCCGCCTTCGCCGCCCGCGCGGTGGCAGCGGCGCGAACAACACGAGTATCGCAGATCGTTCTCTCCGGCGGGTGCATGCAAAATCGCCTGTTGCTTGAAGCACTGTTTCATCTGCTGCGCGAAGAAAAGATGGACGTCTTTGCCGGAGAACTGCTGCCAATGAATGACGGCGGGCTGGCGGCGGGCCAGGCACTTGTCGGAGGGATCATGGCTTCCACCGAAAAGAAGTCTGCTGAAAGTCAATAACAGAAAAACAAACGACTTAATGGCCATTTCCCCTTGTCAACTGCAGCAGATGTAACTAATTTATCGAATTCTTTTTATACATCGCAAAATATTTACTGAACACGTACAGGAGAGGATAAAAGATATGTGTCTGGCACTTCCAATGAAAGTAACCGCCATTCAAGGCGATCCGGATGACATCCTGAGCAACCAGGTCGCCACTGTTGACGCCGACGGCATAAGCCGTGAGGTGCGCCTCGATATTATTGACCAGTGGCCGAAGGTGGGGGACTACCTTATTATTCACGCAGGCTTTGCCATCCATGCCCTCGAAGAGGAGGAAGCCCTGAAGAACCTTGAGTTTCTCCGGGAGATGGTTGAGCAGGGAGGTGGCTGGGTACAGTGAAACATGCTGAAGAATACCGGGAGACTGCCCTCGTCCGCCCCCTCGTAAAGCGCCTGCTCGCCGAAATTACCACTCTCAACCGGCCCGCGCGCATCATGGAGGTCTGCGGTACCCATACCATGGCCATTTTCCAGAGTGGACTGAAGTCCATCCTGCCAAAAGAAGTGGAGCTGGTCTCCGGCCCGGGGTGTCCGGTCTGTGTTACCGCCGGCAGCCACATGGATTACTTTATCGAGATTGCCCGAGCGGGTGAAATTGAAGATGGCGGCCGGAGAAGAACTGTTCGCCTCGCCATCTTCGGCGACCTCTTCCGGGTCCCCGGCAACACCTCTTCCCTCGCTGCGGCCAGTGCCGCCGGAGCCCTGGTAAGTATCGTCTACTCTCCCATGGATGCCCTGAAACTGGCCATCGCCCACCCCGACGAAGTGATTATCTTTGCCGGAGTCGGCTTTGAGACAACCAGTCCGACCATCGCCGCAACCCTTCTCGCTGCTGAACGCGGAAAAGTCGACAACTTCCTCGTCGCCCCCTGTCAAAAGACAATGTTGAAGCCCCTTGACGCCCTCTTCGCCGACCCTGAGCTGCGTCTCGACGCCCTTCTCTGTCCCGGACACGTCTGCACCATCATCGGGGTCAATGTCTGGCGGCCGCTGGCAGAGAAATTTCACCTTGCTTCGGTAGTGGCGGGTTTCGAGGCCGCCGATCTGCTTGAGGCACTGCTGATGATTATCGCCCAGCTGCAGAAGGGAGAGGCAAAAGTAGAAAACGCCTATCCACGCGCCGTCCACAAAGACGGCAATCCCCGTGCGCAGGCCATGGTGGCAGAAGTCTTCGAGCCCTGCGACACACTCTGGCGCGGTCTCGGTATTCTTCCCGAAAGCGGCCTTGCCATCCGCGAAAAATACCGCCGTTTCGATGCCGGACGCATCTTCCCCTTTGATCCCGTCGCTGGAGATGAAAAATCCCCGAAAGGCTGCCGTTGCGGTGAAGTCCTGCGCGGCCGGATCTCCCCGCAGGAGTGTCCGCTCTTTGGCAGAGCCTGTACCCCCTCGCAGCCCATCGGTCCCTGCATGGTGTCCAGCGAAGGCGTCTGCGCGGCACATTACAAGTATGGAGAAAATAATGTCTGATACTGTCCTTCTCGACCACGGCAGCGGTGGCCTCGCCAGCCGCAGACTGCTGGAAGAGGTGATCTACAGCCGACTCGGCAATCCTGCCCTGGCCGAAGGCGGCGACTCTGCCCTGCTTGCTGAACTGCCCCCCGGATTCCGCCCCGCCTTTACCACTGACAGCTATGTGGTCGACCCCCTCTTCTTTCCCGGAGGAGACATCGGAAAACTCGCCGTCCACGGCACCATCAACGACCTCGCCATGGCCGGAGCCCGCCCCCTGGCACTGAGTCTCGGCCTTATTCTGGAAGAGGGACTGGAACTGGAGACACTCGCCCGCATCATTGATTCCATCAGCACCGCCTGCAGAGAAGCCGGAGTAAACATCGTCACCGGCGACACCAAAGTGGTACCACGCGGCAAGGGGGACAAGATCTTCATCAACACCTCCGGTATCGGTGCAGTGGCCGGTAACTGCTTTCTCAGCCCGGCCCGTATCCGTGAGGGGGACGCCGTGCTCCTCTCCGGCACCCTCGGCGATCACGGCATTACCATTATGACCCGTCAGGCCGGCGTAGAACTGCAGGGAGACCTGCAGAGCGACACCCGTCCCCTCCACCGCCTCTCTGCTGCACTGCTGGAAAAACTCGGCGGGGATGTCCACGTCATGCGTGATCCCACCCGAGGCGGCGTTGCCACGGTAATCAATGAACTGCTTGGCGGCGGTCTCGCCCTTGAAGTGGAAGAAACGGTCCTGCCGGTGCGCCCGCAGGTGCAGGCGGCCTGTGAACTGCTCGGTCTTGAGCCTCTCTACCTCGCCAATGAAGGAAAGATGCTCGCCGTGGTACAGGGAGAGCGGGCCGACGAAGCACTGGCCGTCTTGCGCAGCCTGCCGGAGGGGGAAGAAGCCGTTATCCTCGGTCGCGTCCACCGCGAAGAGAAGATACGCACTGCCAGCCTCATCCTGCGCACCGTCACAGGCGGTCGGCGAATGGTCGCCCCTCTGCAGGGGATGGCCCTGCCGAGAATCTGCTGAAAAGGAGCCACCATGCACGAACTCTCCCTCGTCCAAAATCTTTTTGCTCAGCTTGAAGAGCTGCTGCGCCAGAACAACGCGAAGAAGATTCTCACTGTCAAAGTAGAGATCGGACCCTTTGCGGGGGTGGTAACCGACTCCTTCGAGTTCGCCTTCGACGTCATGCGCGATTGCGAGCCCTGGGCCAACGGTGCACAACTGATCCTCGTAACCCCGCCCCCCCGCTATCAATGCCTCTGCGGCCATATTCAGGAACGGGACAAACTGGAACCCGGCGTCTGCGAGCTCTGTGGAGACGATTTTCTCACCCCTGTCTCCGGCGGAAATGATATAGTGTTACAACAGGTTGAAATGGAGTAACCGGCTGGCCCGGACTCTTCCCATCAAATATACAAGAGGTACACCATGTGCGATGTATGCGGCTGCGGCTCTCACGACCACGACCATTCTCACAGTCATTCTCACGACCAGAATCACGATCATACCCATGATCATGACCACAACCATAAATCAAAAACCGTGGACGTTGAAACTTCCCTTTTCGCCACCAACAACGCGCTGGCCGATACCAACCGCGAAGATTTTCGTGAAGATGGCATTGTCGCCATCAACCTTATCAGCAGTCCCGGCTCTGGTAAGACCACTTTGCTGGAACACACTATCGATGCGCTGAGGGGAGAGATCAACATCGGCGTTATCGAAGGCGACATTGAGACCGAACGTGACGCCGAACGTATCCGGGCCAAAGGAGTTCCAACCATTCAGCTCACCACCGGCGGCGCCTGCCACCTTGACGCCGCCATGGTCCATAAAGGCTATCGGCGGCTCTGCAAAGAAGAAGGAGGCGGGGATATCCAGCTCCTTTTCATTGAAAATGTCGGCAACCTCGTCTGCCCTGCCAGCTTTGATATCGGTGAAGACGAACGTGTGGTTCTGGTCTCTGTGCCGGAAGGTCCGGATAAACCGGCCAAATACCCCAAGGCATTTTCCAGTTCCCAGACCTTTGTCATCACCAAATGCGATCTCTTGCCCTACTTCGATTTCAAATGCGAAGATGCCCTGCACGACGCAAAAAAGATTAATCCCCATCTGCGAACCATGGAGCTCTGCTCCACCTCTGGTGAGGGGATGGATGCCTGGCTCTCTTACCTGCGGGAGCTGGTGAAGAAATTCGCGGTGACCGAATAGGCAAACCGCATAAAATTCAGCAAAGGAGTCGTCATGAAGAATTGTCTCTATGCTTTTAACGGTGAATTCATGTGCTTTGTCCATGTGCTTCTCAACGGGATGGATATGAAGGAGCGCGGTGATGAGGTTAAAATCGTTATTGAGGGAATGGCGGTAAAACTGGTACCGCAGCTGGAGGAAGAAGCCAACCCCTTCCATAAACTCTATCTCAAGGTAAAAAAAGCCGGAATCATCGACGGCGTCTGCCGCGCCTGTTCTGCCAAAATGGGCGTACTGGACGAAGTAGAGCAGTCAGGTCTCGCTCTTCTCGGCGATATGAGCGGCCATCCTTCTATGGCAGAGTATCAGGCTGAGGGCTATACGATCGTAACCTTTTAAACCCTGTTGACAAAAGGGAGAAAGGAGACAGGAGACAGGAGACAGGAGACAGGAAAAAGCAAAAGATTTCCCTGGAGATAACCAATTTTGGCGTCTTCAGCACAACGGGCGTTTCTACAATGAGATCAATTTTAGATCCTGTTTATCCGTTCGTGATCACCCAACAAAATGTCCACGCAGCTGTATTCTTTGGTCAATAAAAAATGTGATTGGTATAAAAGCCCGGACTCAATATTTGAGTCCGGGCTTTTTTTGTCAAAAATGCACCGGGAAAACGTTTTCTCCGTATTTCTCTCTTTATGATTCCGTGAAATAATACATTACAAAAGGAAATAGCGGTATATATTATACCATTTACACTTTGTATTGACCAGAGAACGCGACTGCGCAGGCATCTTTTTTGGCGATGACGAATGAGTAATAATTCGTGTTTATCCGTGTCCATTCGTGATTCCTTTTGCAGTTTGTAACCACGAATGGACACGAATTTTCACGAACAGGGACAACGCATTAAACGAAAACGTTTGTATCCGAAGTTAAGCCGTACAGTGCACCAGGAGTAGTAATCAACTTTGGGAGTCATCCGAAAGTCGGGGTTGATCGTTTTACGCTCTCATATTCCGTGCTTTCCGTGTCTTCCGTGGTTTACCAGGAGCATGAGAACAGACCGCATTCAACTACAAGGGCATTCTCTTATGGTTTTTTCAGTAATAATTCGTGTTTATTCGTGTCCATTCGTGGTTCCTTTTGTAACCATGAATGGATAAACAGGAGACAAAACGGGTATAACTTAATAGGAATGGTATTACACAAGCAGTGTTTGCTCAAGTAGAAATATCTCTCAATCCAATAGATATTGCGTTTCAATTTATTTCGTGCTTAATTTTCAAGCGCTGGAGACGTTACCTCCGGGCACCTTTCAAGGTACCCATTTTTTTTAATCAAGGAGACCGCATGTTCAAGATAGTCCACCGTGAGGAGCTGGGACAGGGAACTGTCATTCTCAACGAAATCGAAGCTCCGCTGATCGCAAAAAAGGCAAAGCCAGGGCAGTTTGTCATCCTCAAAGCCAATGAAACAGGGGAACGCATTCCCCTGACCATGGCCGACACCAATCTTGAAAAAGGGACGATTACCATCGTCTATATGATAATTGGTCGCTCTACCGCCACCTTCGCCGATCTTAAGGTCGGCGACAGCTTCATGGATGTCATCGGTCCCCTCGGACGCCCCACTCATCTGGAAAAGGTGGGCAAAGTGGTCTGTGTCGGTGGTGGTACAGGTGTCGCGGTGCTCCATCCCATTACCCGGGCGCTGAAGGAAATCGGCAACGATGTTACCGCTATTACCGGCGCGCGGAACAAAGACCTGATCATTCTTGAAGATCTGATGACAAAAGCCTCGAACACACTGCACATCTGCACCGACGATGGTTCCTATGGCCATCATGGTTTTGTCACCGACATCCTTAAAGAGAAGATTGAGAATGAGGATATCAAAATGGTGGTTGCCATTGGGCCGGTACCAATGATGCGGGCGGTAGCCGAAATGACCCGCCCACAGGGAATACATACTCTCGTGTCTCTCAACCCGATCATGGTAGACGGAACGGGCATGTGCGGCTGCTGTCGGGTTTCGGTAGGCGGCGAGACAAAATTTGCCTGTGTAGACGGCCCCGAATTCGATGCCCACAAGGTTGATTTTGGTGAATTGATGCTCCGTCTCCACTCCTACACCGAGATGGAAAAACAGAGTTATGCGAAATTCAAGGGCGAGAAATAACAGCAGGTTAGAAAGATACGGAGAATATTATGGCAGATACAAAGAATAAACCCGGCCGCGTGTCGATGCCGGAACAGGAAGCAAAGGTTCGCGCTCACAACTTCCTTGAAGTTCCAGAAGGATATACCCTGCAGATGGCGCAGGAAGAAGCAGCCCGCTGTCTCCACTGCAAGACCCCCCTCTGTACGCAGGGATGTCCGGTTGGAGTATTGATTCCCGACTTCATTGCACTCCTTGTAAAGGGAGACATCACTGGTGCCGCCCGCAAGATCTGGGAGCGCAACGCTCTGCCCGCTGTCTGTGGCCGGGTCTGCCCGCAGGAGAACCAGTGCGAGGGAAATTGCATCGTTGGCAAACGCGGCGAGCCGGTAGCCATTGGCAACCTTGAGCGCTTTGTTGCCGACTGGGAACGGGAGAATGGGAGTGGGCAGCTTCCACCTCATGAGCCAAAAACCGGCAAGAAAGTGGCAGTGGTCGGTGCCGGTCCCTCCGGACTCACCGTTGCCGGTGACCTGATTAAAAAAGGCCACGATGTCACTATCTTTGAGGCATTTCACAAGCCGGGCGGAGTGCTGGTTTACGGCATCCCCGAATTCCGTCTGCCCAAAGCCATTGTCGGCCAGGAGGTTCACTTCCTTGAACGCCAGGGAGTGACGATAAACTGCAATTCGGTGGTAGGCAAGTGCATCAGTCTGGATGAGCTGTTTGAGGAGGGCTTCGATGCCATCTATGTCGGCGTGGGTGCCGGACTCCCCCGTTTTATGGGGCTGCCGGGAGAAAACTTCATTGGTATTCTTTCTGCCAACGAATACCTCACCCGCACCAACCTTATGAAGGGGTATGACTTCCCTAATTACGACACCCCGGTACCGCAAGGGAAAAAGGTCGTGGTCCTCGGTGCCGGTAACGTCGCCATGGACTCCGCCCGTACAGCCATGCGCATGGGGGCGGAAAGCGTGAAGATCGTCTATCGCCGCAGCCGCGAGGAGATGCCCGCCCGTGGCGCAGAGATTCACCATGCTGAAGAGGAGGGCATTGAGCTCTGCCTGCTTGCCAACCCGACGAAATATATCGGCAACGATGAAGGTCGCCTCGTCGGCATGGAGTGCCTGAAGATGGAACTCGGCGAACCGGACGATTCCGGCCGCCGGCGGCCGGTGCCGATAAAAGGGTCGGAGTTTATTATTGAGTGCGACCTCTGCATCGTCGCCGTCGGCTCCGGGGCGAATCCCCTGCTCACCGGTGAGACCCCGGATATGGAACTGAACAGAAGGGGCAATGTGGTCGCCGAGCCGGGCAGTGGCAAGACCAGCAAAAAAGGGGTGTGGGCCGGCGGCGATATCGTCAGCGGCGCAGCCACTGTCATCCTTGCCATGGGGGCAGGTCGTGAAGCCTCCAATTCCATACATCGTTATCTGACACTGGGCTGGTAAACAACTCTCTCCGCAGATATAAAAAGAGACCGTTTCTCAAAAGGGAAACGGTCTTTTCATCTTTCGATTTTGCAGGGTTTACTGCTATTCATACCATTCCTATTAAGTTATGATCTCGCTCAATGCCATTTTCACTTTCTATTGGCGAATTTAAAGGCAGGGGGACGGGAGACAGGGAACAGCAAAAAACGGAACAGCAAAAAACTTTAAAAAAAGATTGCCTCGTCAGACTGCACCTGCAACCGAACGAGTCAAGCGGAGATGGGACAGATAAAAACCAGACAAAATTCTTACTTTTTTTTTACACATTAGTCTCTACTTCTTCATCACCAGGGGAAACCCCTGGTATGGTATTTATTACGTAATTTTAAGCGCTTAAAAGAACTTTTTTCTCAAACCCACTGCATACCATTAAGGATGATAATCCAACGAAAAATGCAGAAAAGAAGCCCTCAAACATCTCTGAAATGTCCAAATCTCTTTGATTTTACTCATATTTTCGCTTTCTCCTTGACCAACTTCCTGCTCACTGATATAATTTTGGCCTTTGCCCGGCGGGGCTTCGCTGTTATCTCACCCCGCTGAAACAATGTTGCCGGAGGAAACCTCAATGTCATCAGAACTGCTGTTCTCCATTATCGCTATTTTTCTGCTCGCCGCGCTGGTTCCCATTGGGATGGTGGCCACCACCATTCTCGGTCCCCGTTCCTCAAAAGAGAAAATTAAGAATGAAGCTTACGAGAGTGGAATTAAAAACGTCCTGGGTGGCGTTGACCAGAAATTTTCCGTCAAGTTCTATCTCATTACGATTCTGTTTTTAATCTTTGATATTGAGGCGGTATTCATGTACCCGTGGGCCGTCAACGTGCGTGAACTCAGCTGGTTTGGCTTTACGGAGATGGTTGTTTTTATTCTCCTGCTGCTCACCGGACTTATCTACATACTCAGGAAGGGGGTACTCAATTGGCGTTAGGAATCGAAGCAAGCCTCGGTGAATCTGTTCTCACCTCGAAGCTTGACGAAATCATCAACTGGGGACGTAAATATTCACTCTGGCCATACGTTTTCGGAACCGCCTGCTGTGCCATTGAATTCATGAGTACCGCAGCAGCGCAGTTTGACATCTCCCGCTTCGGCGCCGAGGTTGTACGCTACTCCCCCCGTCAGGCAGATATGCTCATGGTCTGTGGAACTATTACCTACAAACAGGCTCCCATTCTGCACCGCATTTATCACCAGCTTTGTGAACCCAAGTGGGTTGTTTCTGTAGGTGCCTGTGCGACTTCTGGCGGTATTTACGATAACTATTGTACCGTGCAGGGCATTGACCAGATTATCCCGGTGGATGTCTATGTCTCCGGCTGCCCGCCACGCCCCGAGGGTATCCTCAACGCTCTGATGGATCTGCAAAAACAGATTGAGAGCAACTCCATTCTCATCGACCCGCAAGCGCGTCATAAAGATTTCAGGGGGATTCTTGATCAATGAATGATACAGCTCTGACACAACTGCAGGAGGCCTTTCCCTCAGCAACCTGCACTCAGGTGATCGATACTGCAGTTCTTGATGTACAGACGGATGACCTGACAACAACACTGACCGCTCTCAAAGAGAACTTTGGCTGTGACCTGCTCCTTGACGTTACCGGCATTGACTATCTCACCTACCCAAAGCCGCCGCAAAAAGAACGCTTCCGCGTAGTCTACACCCTGCGAAACTGGCGAGATAACCTCGTTGTACAAGTGCGCACGGGAGTCTCCAACCCGAAAATCGGCCTGCCCACCGCCAGCAGCATCTGGGAATCTGCCAACTGGGGCGAACGCGAGTGCTGGGATCAGTACGGGATTAACTTCTCCGGGCACCCCGACCTGCGCCGAATTCTCAATCATGTTCAGTTTGAGGGGCATCCGCTGCGCAAGGATTATCCGGTGGATAAGAGGCAGGTCCTCATGGAATCCGACAGTCTTGAGGCTCCGCTCAAGGCTCGGCTGGCGTCGAAAGATACCGGGCACGAAGCAATGACAGAACTCGGTACCGATGTAATGTTTCTCAATATCGGCCCCGCCCACCCCGCCACCCATGGTGCCATCCGTTTCGCCGTCGCATTGGATGGAGAGACAATTCTCGCCAATGTTGTTGAGATCGGTTACCTCCACCGCGGTTTCGAAAAACTGGCGGAAAAGCACACGTACAACCAGGTCATTCCCCTCACAGACCGTCTTAACTACTGCTCCTCAATGATGAACAACATTGCCTACGTCAAGGCAATTGAAAAGTTTGCCAATATTGAGATCACCGAGCGGGCACAGTTCATGCGGGTGGTGCTGGGAGAATTTTACCGCATCCTTGACCACCTCGTCTGCCTCGCAGCTGCCGGGGTCGATGTCGGAGGCCTTACCAACTACTGGTATCTCTACGATGAAAAAGAGGCGGCCTACGACTTCATCAGTAAACTCTGCGGCGGTCGCCTGATGTCTACAGCCACCCGTATCGGCGGCATGTACCACGATTTCCACGAAGGCTGGGAAAAAGAGATGGAGTTTCATCTTGCCGCTATCGAGAAAGGCGCCGGCGACTCTCAGGGACTGATGGAGAAAAACCGTATCCTTCAGGACCGTATGCAGAACGTCTGCAGATTCAGCCCGGAACAGGCGATAAGCTTCGGCCTCACCGGCCCCAACCTGCGCTCCTGCGGCGTTCCCTTCGACCTGCGTAAGGATGCCCCCTATTATAATTATGACGCCTTCGATTTTGACATCCCCATTGGCAGCAATGGCGATGTTTACGACCGCTTCATGATCCGCTATGAAGAGATCAAACAATCCATTCGTATTATCCGTCAGGCGATGAAGATGATCCCCGGAGGACCGGTCAACGTCAACGATCCCCAGGTACATCTGCCGAAGAAAGCACAGGTCTACACGAAAATCGAAGGACTGGCCAACCACTTCAAGATGGTCTTTGAGGGTGTTCACGTCCCGAAAGGAGAGTGGTACGACGGGTACGAGGCTGCCAACGGTGAGCTTGGTTTTCACTTTGTTTCAGACGGCTCCGGGACTCCATATAAATGCAAGGTGCGGCCCCCCTGCTTCTACACGCTGGGGTCTTTTCCGGCCATGGTTGAAGGAAGCATGATTGCCGACGCAATCGTAAATTTGAGTTGCCTTAATATTATCGGCGGGGAGTTGGACAGATGAGTGATCGTTCTAAACTTATTGCAACTGGAAAGCCATTCAAATTCGACAAGAAGCGTGACACTGAGTTTGAACAACTTGTCAAACGCTACCCCTCACGGGAATCCATGGTTCTTCCCGCACTCTGGCTGGTACAGGAACAGGAAAGCTGGGTGTGTCAGGAAGCCATCGGCTATATCGCTGACCGCATCGGCACTTTTGCCAGCAAGGTGTATGAGGTCGCGACTTTTTACAGCATGTTTAACCTTCATCCAGTCGGCAAATATCATATTTGTGTCTGTCGGACCCTCTCCTGCTGGCTGCGGGGAAAACAGGATATTGTTAACTACTTCCGCGATGAACTCAACCTGACTCCGGGCAAAGCCACCGAAGACAAAAAATTCAGCCTCGAAGAAGTGGAGTGCCTGGGACACTGTGGTTCAGCCCCGGTGTTGCAGATCAACGGCGAATTTTACGAGAATATGGATGTGGACAAGGTGAAAAAACTTCTGGCAACCTTCAAATAACCAGCTCCCGGGAGCAGAACCGCCGGCAGTCCGGCGCACCACACCCGTTGACCAAGGAAAATAATGATGCAAGAAGCTAAAATACTCAGCGCGAAATTTGCGATAAAAAATTCGAATAAGCTGACGGTTGCGAAAAAACACGGTGCCTACCAGACCCTCGATAAACTGTTCTCCTCCAAGCAGGGGGATGTTATTGAGATCGTGAAAAACAGCGGTCTCCGAGGCCGTGGCGGTGCAGGTTTCCCTACCGGCATGAAGTGGAGCTTTCTCCCCAAAGGGCTGGACAAACCCGTTTATCTCGCAGTCAACGCCGATGAGTCGGAACCGGGAACGTTCAAAGACCGTTACATCCTTGCCCAGGATCCGCATCTGCTCATCGAAGGCATCATCATCGCCTGTTATGCCATCAACTCCCATGACGCCTATATTTATATTCGCGGAGAATATACCACCCAGCGAACGATCCTGCAGAATGCCATCGACGAGGCCTGCAAAGCTGGACTCATTGGGGAAAAGGTGGGGAAACAAAATTATCGCATTAATATCACCATTCACCGCGGTGCCGGTGCCTATATATGCGGCGAAGAAACAGCCCTGCTCGAATCCATTGAAGGCAAGAAAGGTCAGCCCCGCTCCAAACCGCCGTTCCCCGCTGTGGAAGGACTCTACGCCTGCCCGACCATCATCAACAATGTACAGTCCATCGCCTCACTGCCCTGGATTATACAGAACGGTGCCATGGCCTACAAAAGATACGGCATCGAAAGCGCCACGGGTACCCATCTCTTCGGAATCTCCGGGCATGTAGAAAAGCCGGGAGTGTATGAACTGCCCTTTGGCCTGCCCCTGCTTGATGTGATCAACGAGATGGCTGGCGGAGTCTGGAAGGGACGCAAACTGAAAGGGGTTATCCCCGGCGGCAGCTCCTGTCCGGTGCTCACACCGGAAGAAGCAGCTACGGCAACTCTGGACTATGCGTCGATGGCTGAACACAAAACCATGTTCGGCTCCGGCGGCATCGTAGTGCTTGATGAAACAGTCTCCATGCCGGAACTGGCCGTTAATCTTACGCAGTTTTACCACCATGAAAGCTGTGGTCAATGCACCCCCTGTCGCGAAGGACTCGGCTGGATGGAAAAGATCCTCAAAAAGATCGTGGCCGGAGAGGCGACGATGAGGGATCTTAACCTTGTCCGTGAACTGTGCGACAATATCGAAGGGAAAACGGTCTGTGTGCTTGCCGCTGCCTGCACCATGCCGATCAGGGCACTGCTCGATAAATACAGAGACGAGTTCGAGGCCCTGCTGAAGCCTGAGCCGACCGACGCAGTCACCGAAGCATCAGCGGAACAGGAGTGAGAAAAGAGCCATGACTGAGATGATAAAATTGTTTGTCAATGGGGAAGAAGTAGAGGTCGAATCGGGGAAGAACCTGATTGATGCCCTCGAAAAGGTCGGTATTGAGATTCCTCACTTCTGCTACCACCCGGCACTCGGCGCCGACGGCAACTGCCGCATGTGCCTTGTGGGGATTGAAGATGGACGCCCGCCGGTGGTTCCCGCCTGTAAAACGCTGGCAAAAGAGGGGATGAAGGTCCTACTCGACGCCGACAACATCAAGAAGATTCAGCACGATGTGATGGAGTTGGAATTCATAAACCATCCCACCGACTGCCCCATCTGCGATCAGGCCGGAGAGTGCAAACTGCAAGACTATTATATGAAGTATGAGGGCACCGAAAGTCGCATGTGGGTCCCTCAGGTTACAAAACGCAAGATGCAGGATTTCGGAGGTGGTGTAATCCACGATCAGGAACGCTGCGTTGCCTGCGGGCGTTGTGTCCGTTTTCTCCGCCAAATCACCAGGACCGGTGAACTCGGCCTTGTCAACCGTGGTGATGACTGTCGGGTAGAGTTTTTCCCCGGCCGCCCCATCAACAATCGCTACGGACTTAACGTGGTTGACCTCTGCCCGGTCGGTGCCCTGACCAGCGCTGATTTCCGTTTCAAACAGCGTGCCTGGTTTCTCAAGCGGGCTGAGAGTATCTGCCACGGTTGCAGCAAAGGCTGTAACATCATGGTCGATCACAACAAAGAGAAGTATGAGGACGACATCATATATCGTCTTCGTCCGCGCCAGAACGAACAGGTCAACGGCTGGTTCATGTGCGACGAAGGCCGCATGACCTACAAGCTGGAAAACGACAACCGTCTCGAAGAATGCACCCTCGCCGGTGCTGTCCGGCCGCTGGCAGATATCTTTGCCGATGCAGAACGTCGTATCGAGCGGGCCACCAAAGTACTCTTCCTTGTCTCCCCCTCCGCCAGTCTCGAACAGCTTGCCGCAGTACAGGCACTTGCTGAAAAGACGGGGGCAACGGTCTCCGCCTTCTCCGACGGATACATCGTCAAAGATGACGGTGACGACTTCCTCATCAAAGATGACAAGGCAGCCAACCGCGCCGGAGTTGACCTCCTCGGTATTGCCAAAAGCCGTACCCATTTTGACAACATGGCAAAAGAGGCTGATGTCTTCATCAATTTCGGCAATGATCTCTCCCGCTCTCTGAGTGAAGAGCAGATCGGGAGACTGTTCAGCGATACCTGGGTACTCAACGGTGCAACCCACCCTGGACAGCTCGGCGCAGTCATGGAAAAGAAGGTGGGATCCAGTATAGCCCTCCGCTCATGGTCGGAATACCACGGTGTTGTTGTTAACTGCGACGGCATCGCTCAGAAATTTGTCGGCGGAGTCATGAAAAATGTTGAACGACCGGATATCGTCGAAATGGCCGCCGGTCTGGGAAGCCCCGCTACAGGCACCGCCGCCGCATGGGCGCTTGTTCAGAAAAAAATCCCCGCACTGGCCGAGTTCGGGGGATTCCTTGAACTGCCCGCCGAGGGAGTAAAATTAACTGACAATGAGGCAGGGAAATGACAAATCTTGACATTATAATGGTAATTGTCCGGGTCTCCATCAGTGCCTTTGTACCGCTCTGTTTCCTGGCGGTCTGTGTCACCATGGAACGACGGGTTGCCGGTTTTATACAGGACCGTTCAGGTCCGAACCGTGCGGGCATTTGTGGAATACGGGCCGGTGGACTGGTACAGAACCTCGCCGACGGCCTCAAGCTGGCGTTCAAAGAGGACATCATCTCCGAGCACGTTGAGCACAAATTTCTCTACGTTCTCGCGCCGATTATCTCTATGGCGGCAGCCATTATCAGCTTTGCCCTCGTTCCCTTCGCCGATACCCTTGTCCTCGACGGCAAGAGCTATGTCATGCAGGGAATCCCCTGGGATACCGGCATTCTCTGGTTCCTCGCCATCACGGGTTTCTCGGTCTACGGCATCATCCTTGCCGGCTGGTCCTCTACCAATAAATACTCCCTGCTCGGTGCACTCCGCTCGGCCTCCCAGGTTATCAGCTACGAGATCCCCATGGGACTGGCTGTCATCAGTCTGCTGATTGTTTACGGTTCCATCAACCTCTCAGACATTGCCCGCTTTCAGGGACAGACCTGGCTCGGTTTTATTCCGATGTGGGGAATTCTTCTTCAGCCGCTGGCAGCCGTCATTTTCATCGTTGCCGCCTTTGCTGAGTGTAATCGGACACCATTTGACCTTGCCGAAGGCGAGTCAGAGCTGGTTGCCGGTTTCCATCTTGAATATTCCGCCATGAAGTTTGCGGTATTTTTCATGGGTGAATATGTGGCGATGTTCGCTTCCTCTGCGGTAATTGTTACCCTCTTCTTCGGCGGGTACAACATCCCCTTCTTCGACACAGATTTTCTGATCCGCAATATCAAACCGGTCGCCTTTGTTCTGCTGGTCATCCTGCCGGTCTTCATGTTCTATTTTGCGAAGTGGATCCGCAGAAACAATCGCAGCCAGTATCTGCGGGAGAATGATCCGCGTAAAGCTGAGGCAACCATTTATATTCGCTGCTTCTGGATATTGATCGCCATCATTGAAGTATTCCTGCTGGCAATTCTGGCCTTCGCACAACCTGATACAGCCGCGGCCCATCTGCTGGTGGCTCTCATGCAGATCTGCACTTTCCTCATCAAGGTTACCCTGATGCTCTTTGTTTACGTCTGGGTCCGGTGGACAATTCCACGCTTCCGGTATGACCAACTGCAGATGCTGGGCTGGCAGAAACTTCTGCCGCTGGCTCTTCTCAATATCTTCGTGACCGGCGCCATTGTCGTCGCCCTCGGATAAAAGGAGTTAAAAATGGCAGCAAAAGTCAAACAACTACCGAGCCGGGGCGGCACCCCCGCAGAGAAAGTCTATCTTATTGAGATCTTCAAAGGGATGGCTATCACCCTCAAGCACTTTCTGCGTAACCTGTGGGATAATTCCAACCTCTACGTACGTCACTATCCAGAGGTTCAGCCGGACATTCCGGCACGCTGGCGTGGACGCCATCGTCTGCTTACCCATCCCGATGGAACGCCTAAATGCGTAGCCTGTTTCATGTGTCAAACCAACTGTCCGGCAGACTGCATCATGATCAAGGCCGGGACGCGCATCGACGGCGTCACGGAAAAGATGCCGGTGAGCTTCACCATCGACCTTGCGGAGTGCATTTACTGTGGTTACTGCGTGGAGGCCTGTCCGGAGGATGCTATCCGCATGGACACAGGTATCTACGCCTTTACCTCAAGCAACCGTGAGGAAATGAAAATTGGAATGACCGAAATGCTCTCACTGAAGGGCGGGTTTCCTGAAGAAGAATATCAGAAAGGGCTGGAGGGCGAATAATGTATATCGACACGCTGTTTTCCATCTTTGCGCTTATTGCGATAGCCGGGAGCCTGGGACTTGTCCTCTTTCGCCACCCCATGCAGAGTGCGCTCTGTCTGGCGGTGACCATGATCTCCCTCGCCGGAATCTACGCCCTGCTCTCCGCGAAGCTGATCTTTCTGCTGCAGCTCATCGTTTATGCAGGGGCAGTCATGGCAATGATCGTCTTCATCATCATGTTCCTCAATTTACGCGAGAAAGACCTGCCGGAAGAGAGGGAACGTTTCACGTATTTGATCGGCGGTGCCGTACTGCTGATACCCGTCGCCTGGTTCATGATCAAGGTGATGAAAAGTATCCCCGGAGTGAAAAATTCCATCGTCGGCAACGGCTTCGGCAGTATTAAAGAACTCGGACAGGTACTTTTTACCAACTGGCTGGTTCCGTTTGAAATCATCTCACTGCTGTTGCTCGTCACTCTCGTGGGAGCGGTAGTACTCGCTGGAATCAGGAGGGAAAGCAATGATTGAAGACTATCTCGTATTGAGCGTCATTTTGTTCTGTATTGGTATTCTCGGGGTCATCTCCCGGCGTAACGTCTTTACAGTGTTAATGTCCATTGAGCTGATGCTCAATGCGGCCAACCTGGCCTTCGTTGCATTTGCCCGTCTCAATGAAACCATGGACGGACAGATACTGGCGATGATGGTAATAGCAGTGGCGGCTGCAGAAGCAGCTCTCGGCCTCGCTGTTATCATACTGCTGCACAGACAGAAAGGCAGGCTCGACAGTAATGTCTTCAGCCTGTTGAAAGGGTAAGGGGGAGTCATGGAACATACAGTCAACTATCTGGTCTGCATTCCGCTGCTGCCGCTTGCCGGTGCCTTTGTGCTTGGCATGATGCACATGCTCACCTGCAAAAATCCACTGCCGGAGAAGCTCTACAGCTTCCTCGCCATGCTCGGGCCGCTGGGCAGCCTGATCTTCACCGTCATTATCTTCTCTACACTGCGTGAAATGCCGGCAGAGTCGCGTTATCTGACACAGAACATGTTCACCTGGTTCTCTGCAGGAGATCTGCACGTTGATATGGGTCTCTTCGCCGACCCGCTGAGTACGCTGTTTCTGATCTTCGTCACCTTTATCGGCAGTCTGATTCATATCTATTCCATCGGCTACATGGCCGGAGAAGAGAACTACGGCAAATATTTCGCCTACTTCAACCTCTTTCTCGGCTCGATGCTTATCCTCGTGCTGGGCAACGGTCCCGTGGTCATGTTCATCGGCTGGGAAGGAGTGGGACTCTGCTCTTACCTGCTGATCTCCTTCTATACAAAAGATCGTGATAATGTTCTCGCCGGGAACAAGGCGTTCATCGTCAACCGTGTCGGTGACCTCGGCTTCGTGCTTGGTGTTGCGGTACTCTTCTGGGGACTTCACAGTGCCCTCGGCGGAGCCGGTTTTGACTACCTCAATATCAAAGCAGGTGCATCCACACTGACCGCAGGCACAGGCCTCGCCGTCTGCCTTCTGCTCTTCATCGGTGCCACCGGTAAATCGGCCCAGTTTCCTCTCTATGTCTGGTTGCCGGATGCCATGGCCGGTCCGACACCGGTCTCCGCATTGATCCACGCTGCAACCATGGTCACCGCCGGTATCTATATGGTTGCCCGTTTCAGCTTCCTCTACGCCAGCTACCCCTTTGCCGGTGATGTGGTTGCCTGGGTTGGGATTCTCACCGCGCTGCTCGCCGCCATCATCGGCTGCTTCCAACGTGATATTAAAAAGATTCTGGCGTACTCAACCGTCAGTCAGCTTGGTTACATGTTCGCCGGTGTCGGTGTCGCCGCCTATTCGGCAGGTATCTTCCACGTTTTCACACACTCTTTTTTCAAGGCTCTGCTCTTCCTTGGCGCCGGTTCTGTTATCTACGCTCTGCACCACGAGCAGGACATCTGGAAGATGGGTGGTTTGAAGAAAAAAATGCCCCTGACCTGGATTGTCATGGTCATCGGCGCACTCGCACTGGCCGGTTTTCCCCCCTTTGCCGGCTTCTTCTCCAAGGACGAAATCCTTTTCATGGCGCTGGCAAAAGGTCACTGGATGATCTGGCTGATCGGGGTTTGTGTCGCCGGACTGACTGCCTTCTACTCCTTTCGCCTCATTTTTCTCGTCTTCCATGGTAAGCCAAGGGATCAGAAGTCTTACGACAATGCCCATGAGCCGCCGCCAGTGATGACTGTTCCGCTGATTATTCTTGCTGTTGGTGCAACCTTTGCGGGCTTTTTCAACCTGCCTGCATTCTTCAGCGGCGACAGTATGGTCAGTACATGGCTCGCTCCGAGTCTCCTTGAACATCACTCGGAAGCCAGCCGGGTAACGGAAGGCGTGGCAATGGTACTGAGCATTGCGGTGGTACTCCTTGGTATATTCTACGCCTGGAAAAAGTTTGCCTCCAAACCAGAAGACAAGCCGCTTACCGGCTTTGCCAAATGGGGAGAAGACAAATTCTATGTGGATGAATTCTACAATGCTTTCATCGTCCAGCCGTGGATCGCATTCGGACGCACCATTTCCAACTTCATTGAGCCAAATATTGTTGACCTCCCGGTAAAAGGGACAACATGGCTCTACGGGGTTCTTGGCATGCTTTTCAAGGTGTTTCAGGCGGGCTATGTCCGGGTGTATGCAATTTATATGGTCATAGGCCTGAGTCTTATGAGCATCTTCCTCTCTCAATCACTTTAAGTAAGGTGTACGCATGTTTGAATCGGCCCTGACAGTGATGATTTTTCTGCCCATTGTGGCGGGCGCGCTGATATTGTTTTGCCCGGCGAAGGGGGCAGCCAGAATCACCGGCTTCTTCGTCTCCCTTATTGTGCTGATGATAGGCGTCCAGCTCTTCATCGACTTCGACGGCCAGGGGGGAATGCA
This sequence comes from Desulforhopalus vacuolatus, assembly GCF_016918505.1. GTDB lineage: Bacteria > Desulfobacterota > Desulfobulbia > Desulfobulbales > Desulfocapsaceae > Desulforhopalus > Desulforhopalus vacuolatus. The sequence continues at coordinate 95,905 of NZ_JAFFPZ010000007.1, read as the reverse complement.
GTTCGTATATAATACCCCATGGATTCCTTCCCTCGGCATCAACTTCGGCCTTGGAGTGGATGGCATCAGCCTGCTGGTCCTGTTGACCAGTGCTGTACTCTTTCCTCTCGTCTTCTGTGTACTGAAAGAGCAGAGCCGCGCCTTCTACGCCAACCTGCTTCTCTGCCAGGGGGCGATGCTGGGTGCTATCTGTGCCACAGACCTCGTTGTTTTCTACATATTCTGGGAAATTATGCTGGTGCCGATTTTCTTCACCATCGGCATCTACGGCGGCCCCCGACGTCTCGCGGCCACCATGAAGATCACCCTATACACGATCGCCGGTTCGCTTCTCATGCTGGTGGGCATCATCTATGTGGCAAACTGCTATCATCAGCAGTTCGGTGTGTGGACCTTTGACATGGCACGGCTTTCCGCCCTCAGTCTCAGCGGAGGTTTTGCTGGCTGGGCCTTCCTCATGTTCATGATTGCATTTGCCATTAAGATCCCGATATTCCCCTTCCACACCTGGCTGCCGGAAGCCTACACTGAGGCTCCACCGGCAACAAGTTTCGTGCTCTCGGCAATTATGGCTAAAATCGGGGTGTACGGGATGATCCGCTTTGTCCTGCCTTTCTTTGCCCTGGAATTTATATCCTGGGCAACCTTCTTCCTTGTCCTTGGTATTATCGGCATGATTTACTGCGGCATCGCAGCCATTGGACAGAAGGATATCAAGCGGATGCTGGCCTTCTGCTCCGCCTCTCACATGGGGATAATAGCCATCGGCATCTGTGCCATGAACGTACAGTCCCTGACCGGCTCACTTTTTCAGATAGCAGCTCACGCCACCAGTACCGGCGTTCTTTTCCTCTTTGTCGGGTTGATGGAAGAACGGCTGCAAACCCGTAATATCGACGCACTCGGGGGCCTCGCCTACCGCGCTCCGATCTTTGCTACCTTCTTTGCCGTGGCCATGCTCTCCTGCGTAGGCCTGCCCGGTACCAGCGGCTTCATAGGCGAGTTTTTGATCATCCTTGGAACGGTAAAATACAGCATGTTCCTTGGTCTGCTCACCGGTTTCACCCTTATTGTCGGAGTCTGCTATCTGTTGTGGATGTTCCAGCGGGTTTTTTACGAAAAAGAGAGCGAAACTTCTGCCCGTTTTACCGACCTGACAGTGGGCGAAGTCTTCAGCTTTCTGCCTGTGATGATCATCATCTTTGCGATGGGAATCTTTCCGCAGTTCTTTATCAGCAAAATTGAACCAGCGGTTCAACAGCAGATTGCCCAGCTCTATGCCCCTGCACAACAACAGGTGGTTGCCAATGAAATCAGCGTTACTGACAAATAATTAAGACAGGGGTAATTACCATGCATGATCTTGTTTCATTTCTACCGCTTGTCATCACCTGTACCGGAGCTCTCCTGCTCATGCTTTACGCCGTCTGTCCAAAAGCGGAACAGGAGAAGGCCTCGCTGATGAGCATGGGCTTTTTCGCGGTGGCATTCTTTGCCCAGCTGCTGGTGGTTTGCACCGTCAGCCGGCCACTCTTTCCGGAAACCTTTAACGGTATGCTCGGGGTCTCCGGCTTCACGAACGCCGCCTGTCTGATTGTCTACGCCTGTGGCTTCTTCACCACGCTGAGCAGTCACACCTATTTCCGGGAAAATCACTTTGCTACAGTCGAGTTCTACTCACTGCTGCTCTTCTCTGCCGTCGGCATGGTACTGCTCTCCATGGCCCGTGAACTGATCACAGCGTTCATCGCTCTGGAGATCATGTCACTGGCCATTTACGTCCTTGTCGGTTTCAACCGTGCCAGCTCCCGGTCTACTGAGGCAATTTTTAAATACCTTATCCTCGGAGCATTTTCCGGAGCATTTTTCTGCATGGGCACGGCGATGATCTATGGTGCGGCAGGTTCCACCCGCTTTGACAGCATTGCGGAATGGCTGGCCTTTAATCCGGCCACTACCCCGCTGATGCTCGGTGGTGCATTTTTCCTGTTGATCACCATTTTCTTTAAGATATCTGCCTTTCCTTTTCACGCCTGGGTGCTGGATGTCTATGACGGTTCCAGCAACCCGATAACCGGCTTCATGGCCACTGCCCTGAAGACTGCTGTCTTCGCAATGATAGCAAACTTTCTTGCCCTCAGCGGAAACCTGCATGATTCCTGGATCACCGGGCTTTTCTGGATCGCTGTATTTACCATGTTCGGCGGCAACCTGATCGCCATAGGTCAGGACAACGTCAAGCGGATGATCGCCGCTTCGGGGATCGTTCACTCCGGTTATCTGCTTATCGCTCTTGTCGCCATTAACAGTGAATACTTCAGCGGTGCCGTTATTGCCTACTACCTCGCTGCCTATTCAGTCGCAACGCTTGGCATGTTCGCTGCACTCTCCTGGCTTGGAGGAGAAGGAGAGAAACGGGTCACCTTCGATGACTTCAAAGGCCTTGCCAAACGGCAGCCGCTTGCTGCGGCGACCATTGCCGTCTTCCTCCTGAGCATGGCTGGAATTCCTCCCACAGCTGGTTTCATGGGGAAATTCTACATCATTACCTCCGCCATCAGTGCTGGCCAGATCGCACTTGGTGTACTTGGCATTATCTCCTCCATCATTTCCATGTGGTATTATCTGCGACTTATCGTCAGCATGTATTTCCACGATGCGGAAGAAGATTTCATCGTGGACGGAAGTTCACTGGCATCAATCTCCACCGTTGCTCTGGCAGTAGCTGTTTTTGCCATAGGCCTCTTCCCGCTGGTTCTCTGAGCAGGTAACTACAGCTGTACATAAAAAAGGGCCTCCGGCAATATGCCGGAGGCCCTTTTTTATTCCCGTTAAAAAAATCTATGCGCCAGTCCCGCGCAGAAGTGCCACCACAATGGCCCCATAAAAAAATCCCGCTGCAAGAACGGTCCCCGTATGGAAGACCTCATGGAAGCCAAACCATTCTGGAGAAGGGTTTGGCCGTTTGCACGCGTAGGCAACAGCCCCCAGCGAATAGAGCAAACCACCGCTGAGCATCAGTACAACTACCGCCCAGCCTCCACTCTTCCAGAACTGGTAAAGCCAGCCCATAGATATCCAGCCCATAATCAGGTATAGACTGACATAGAGTACACGAGGTGCTGTAAGCCAGAAAATACGGAAGAGCACACCAGCCAGTGCAACACTCCAGATAAGCCAGAGAAGCAGCAACCGCGAGTTCCCGCCAAGCAGAGCTGCAGCAAGAGGAGAATAAGTTCCAGCAATGAAAAGATTGATATTAGCGTGGTCAATGCGTCGCAGAGTAGCCTTCACCTTCGGCGACCAGTTGCCAAGGTGGTAGGCAGCACTGTTGCCGTAAAGCATGACAGAAGTGGCGAGATAAACGGCCACTGCCACGACCTCCGCAGACGTCGAGCACAATCTCAGCAAAATAACACCGCCAAGAATCGACAGGGGCAGTGCCCCCGCGTGAATCCAGCCTCGTAAATGCGGCTTCACAGGGAGTAAACCCTGATTTTTATCTTTTCTGATCTGTGTCATTAGAGTTCCTGTTTCTCAAAGAGTATCGACGTTGACAGTCCTCAGGGAACATCGAATAATCGCCCCTTTTCTTCAGTACAGTCAAAAATTTATCCTCCGACAAAGCGAGGAACGAGACGTCGAGATATCAATCATACCATTTACATTTTGTATTGACCAGAGAACGCAACTGCGTAAACATCTTTTTTGGCGATTAAGAATGGATAAACAGGCGACAAAAGACAAAGACAAAAAGGGAGAAAGGAGGCAGGAGGCAGGAGAAAGGAGAAAGCGAACAGCGGAAAAGCAATTTTTACCGCGAAGGACACGAAGAGTAAAGATATAACAACAACAGCAAAGCCCTGTTTAGAGCTTTCCTTTGGCAAAAAGTTTTTCGCTGTTCCGTCTTTTGCTTTTCCCTGTCTCCCGTCTCCTTTCTCCTGTCTCCCATCCCCCTGCCTTTAAATTCGCCAATAGAAAATGAAAATGGCATTTAGTACGGTCACAACTTAATAGGAATGGTGTTAGAAGTGAAACGCAGCAGCGATGCAGTTCATGTTCAAACTGGCATTGTGCTCGTAGATTCCAGCATTGGACTGATGATAATAATAGTATCCGATGCTGAATTGCTGCAGAACGACCTCAACGCCGAGTTTGGCGTTGAAAAAAAACGGGCCGCCAAGATCATGATCGATAAATTCCGTCTCTCCCGCCATCACACCAGCCCCAAACCCTGCAGTCAGCCGGAAAATATTGTCCAGCCAGAGATGAGCCTGAGGCATGACGCTGAAACGCCAGGTGGGATCCTCCTCAGATTCATCCTCATCAATCAGTGCACCTTCCATCTCCACACTGCTGGTCAACCGATATCCATAGACGGTAGTCAACCAGGGGAGTTCATGGTTCCAGCCAAGTGCATACTGCTCAATGTTGTTATCATTGTAAAAATTTTTCCCATAACTGAAGCCGATGCTGTCACTGCCAGCAAACACCGGGTGTACAGGAAGAATAAACAGTGCTGTAAAAAGTGACAGCAACAGGGATCTTGTCATTTTTATCTCCTTGTTGAGACTGCAAACCTGCAGTCTGATGGAAAAAAGAAAAACTCCAGCGAAGACGCCAGGTGGTTACAGAAACTTTTACCGGATAAAACCTCGCAAAAGCTGAAAATATAAACCATCAGGCTGATTTTACCAAAAAAAATACACTAAACATGTGAAAAAGGGCAATTTATATAGAGAAAATTTCGTGTATTTCGCTGACTATCCAGTCTTTGTCTTTTGCCTTCCCCTGTCTCCTGTCTCCCGTCTTTCTGCTTTAATCTTTATTCTCAAATTCTGTTGCTTTTCTTCGCGTTCTTCGCGTTCTTCGCGTTCTTCGCGGTAAAAAAATTGTCTTTCCGCCTTTTGTTTTTTCCAGCTTTCTGCCTCCTCTTATTCCGCGACCCCCCGCCCAAACAGCTCCGCTCGTTCCATCACCCCTTCCTGTTGCAGCACAGCCTTTTTCTCATCAACACCCCGAACAAGAAATTCCCCCGCGTATTCCATCTCCATGGCGTCAAAGATGTAACGGGTGGTGAGAATTGCCGATTCAAACAAACGCTCGCCCTTCGTTGCCGCAGTGGACACAAGATAGCCGCGGCGTCCCTCCCCCCGACGGAAGCGTTCCCGGCAGAGGTAGCGTCTCGCCCATTGTGCCTGCATGCGATCTCCAAAAATTTTTGCCTGGGCTGAAAGCCCATAGAAATAGATAGGGCTGACAAGAATAATGCGATCTGCACCATCACATTTTCCGTAGAGTAGTTCCATTTCGTCTTTAAGAATGCAGTGCCCCGTTTTACTGCAGCCACCACATGCCTGGCAGGGACGTATCTGTAAATCGTTGAGATACACCGACTCCACCTCCCCTCCGACCGCCTCTGCACCTCTCTTCACCGCCTCAGCCACCGTCTCACTGTTTCCCTCCCTTCTCGGACTGCCCAGTACTATGAGAATTTTCATCGCATCACCTTATTTTTTTATTAATCTTATACAAAAACCATTAAAATCATCTTTCATCATTTTTCATTCTAAATATTTCAGACAAAGTATTTTTGCGTCATAATCTATCAGGTTTTCTCTTTTTTATACCGCTTTATCAATACTTTATGACAATGCACGTGATCATGTTGACTTCGTTTTTTTACGCAGTATTGTAGTCTTCAGCAGCGGGGAAATCGCTCCCCACTGTGGAATAAAGCTAATTTTATAACCAGGAGATTTACCATGAAAAAAGTAACCGCTTTCGCCCTGTCCGTTCTTCTTCTCGCCTCTGTTTCCTTTGCCGTTGCTAAAGATACTGATTCCGAAGCTACCGATGCAATGGAAGTTGTTGCTCAACCTGTAGAAGTTATAGAAACTCAGGCAGTAGAAGCTGTAGACCAGTACGGTGACACTGTTGAAGATGTAGAAGCTGTAGACCAGGACGGTGACACTGTTGAAGACGTAGAAGCTGTAGACCAGTACGGTGACACTATTGAAGACGTAGAAGAAACCGTTGTTCCTGCTGAAGCGGAGTAAGACAGCGCTTCGCAGGGCTAAAGAACCTGTGAACGTCAACTCTGCAGATATAGAAACGCTGACCAGCATCCCCGAAATTGATGAGAAGCTGGCCGAAGCCATTGCAGAATATCGCAATGTAGAAGGTATGAGCAAGACTCTGTTGGAAGAAATCACGCCCCTGTTACAGATTTGATCGGAAGTAAAAATATAGAGTACCAATTCCAACCCCGTCGGATAATCCGACGGGGTTTTATTTTGAGGCTGTAAAATAAATTGTATCACAAGTAATACCATTTACACTTTATATTGACCAGAGAATGCAACTGCGTGGACATCTTTTTTGGCAATGACGAATGAGTAATAATTCGTGTTTATCCGTGTCCATTCGTGATTCCTTTTGCATTTTGTAACCACGAATGGACACGAATTTTCACGAACAGGGACAACACATTAAACGAAAACGTTTGTATCCGAAGTTAAGCCGTACAGTGCACCAGGATTATTAATCAACTTTGGGAGTTATCCGAAAGTCGATATTGAGTGTTTTGCGCTCTAATATTCCGTGCTTTCCGTAGTTCCTTTTGTCGTTTGTAACCATGAATGGATGAACAGGAGACAAAACGGGGTATAACTTAATAGGAATGGTATAATACCATTTACATTTTGTATTAACCAGAGAATGCAAGTAAAGATAGAACAACAGCAATTCTCTGTTTAATTTTAAAATATTTTTTAAAGTTTTTTGCCTTTATTCGCATGTTTAGAGTTTTCCTTTGGCAAAAAGTTTTTCGCTGTTCCGTCTTTTGCTTTCTCCTGTCTCCCATCCCCCTGCCTTTACATTCGCCAATAGAAAGTGAAAATGGCATTAAGTACGGTCACAACTTAATAGGAATGGTATAAGACTCTCTTGCTCGAAAGAGTTGCACCATCGGTGCAACTCTGATCAACTGACAGAAGTCAGTACTTAAAAAAAGGCCCCGTCGGAATATCCGACGGGGCCTTTTTTTATCTGCTAAACGGAAGTTGAACAGCCAGCCACAGAGAAGCGGCCAACTGACGCGAATTTAGACCTTCGCAAGGGCCTGATCAAAATCGGCAATAATATCATCGATATTCTCTATACCGACAGAGAGACGAATCAGGTCGGGAGTAACCCCCGCCGCACGCAACTCCTCTTCGGAGAGCTGGCGATGGGTCATACTGGCCGGATGGAGCACTGAGGTACGTACGTCAGCAACATGAACGACAATGGCGGCCAGTTTCAGCGCGTCCATCACCCGCTCCCCTTCTGCAGCCCCACCCTTCACCCCAAAGGTAAGAACACCACTGCAACCCGAAAGATACTTCTTCGCCCTTTCGTGGTGTTTATGACTGGGCAGACCGGGGTATTTGACCCATGCCACTTTCTCATGCGACTCAAGAAATTCCGCCATTTTCTGTGCGTTTTCACAGTGGCGGTCCATGCGAACATGCAATGTTTCGAGACCAAGATTGGAGAGCCACGCGTTCATCGGACTGAGATACGCTCCGGTATCACGGATCCACTGTACCCGCGCCTTAACGGCGTAGGCAGCTGCACCAAAGGTCTCTGTGTAAATAAGCCCATGATAACTCTCATCGGGCTCGGTCATCTCTGGATAACGACCGTTCTTCCAATTAAAATTACCACCGTCAACAATTACTCCACCCACACTGGTAGCATGGCCGTCGATATATTTGGTGGCGGAATGGGTAACAATATGCGCACCATGTTCCAGCGGGCGGCAGAGATACGGCGTGGCAAAGGTGTTGTCCACAATGAAAGGCATTCCAACCTCTTCTGCAAGGGCGGCAAACTTTTCGAAGTCGAGGACATCCATGCCCGGATTGGCGATGGTCTCGCCGAAGATACAGCGGGTATTAGGCCTGACAGCCTTACGCAACTCACTGAGCGGAGCCTCTGGATCCACCAGCGTTACCTCAATTCCCATCTTCTTCATGGTGTTGGTGAAGAGGGCAACGGTTCCACCGTAGAGCGCCGAAACAGCAAGGAAGTGATCCCCGGCAGTACATATATTGGCCACCGAGATCATACTGGCCGTCTGCCCCGATGCGGTTGCCAGCGCAGCCACGCCGCCCTCAAGAGCAGCCATCTTCTTTTCAAAGACGTCAACAGTGGGATTGCTGATACGCGAGTACATGTGCCCGGCAGCCTTGAGGTCAAAGAGATCAGCCACCGCCTGCGCCGTATCATAGCGATAGGTAGTGCTCTGGCATATCGGCATGACTCTGGTCTCACCGTTAGCCGGTTCCCATCCTGCCTGAACAGCGTTTGTTTCTATCTTCCAGTTATTCATCTTTATTTCTCCTGTTTGAGACCCTCTGCAATGGCATCGCAGACGTAGTCAATGTTGGAGGTAGTGAGACCAGCGAGATTGATACGACCGCTGCCTACCATATAAATTGCCTTCTCAGCCCTCAGCCATTCGACCATCTCTTTTGAAAGACCAGAAAAAGAGAACATTCCGCGCTGTCTGAGAATATAGGAAAAGTCCCGCTCCACACCGCGTTTTTCGAGCCCCTGCACTAATTGAGCCCGCATTTCCTTGATCCGGCGGCACATGCCATCAAGTTCCTCAACCCATTGACTGCGCAGCGCCTTGCTGGTCAGCACCGTTTTTACTACCAGCCCGCCGTGGGCTGGTGGATTAGAATAGAGAACCCGCACCACGGTCTTCAAGTGACTCATCGCCACCACGGCTTCCGCCTCACTCGGAGTAACAACAGTACATGCTCCTACCCGTTCTCTGTAAAGACCAAAATTTTTCGAGAAAGAACTGGAAACCACCATATCAAGACCACTCTCAGCGAAAGCGACAACTCCAACGCGGTCCTGCTCAAGACCCTCTCCGAGCCCCTGATACGCGAAGTCGAGAAAGGGAATCCATCCCGCTTTCTTCGCTACTTCAACCAGTTCTTTCCACTGCTCGGCACTCAGGTCAAATCCCGTGGGATTATGGCAGCAGGCATGCAACAGCACCACGTCACCACTCGGAACTCTGGCAAGACACTCCTTCATCGCGACGAAATCGACCCCTTTGGCATCGGCATCGTAATAGGGATACTCTTCCACAGCATAACCGGCGGCAGAAAAAACACTGCGGTGGTTCGTCCAGCTTGGATCGCTCAGCCATAACTTTGCGTCTTTGTTGAATTTTTTCAGCAGGTCAGCCCCCACCCGCAGGGCACCGGTCCCACCCGGAGCATGAGCTGTCACCGCACGCCTGCCGGAGATCACTTCACTGGATTCACCAAAGATCAGCTTCTGCACCTCGACACCGTAAACCGGTTCCCCGGGAATAGGCAGGTAGCTTTTGGTCTTCTCAGTTTCCAGCAGAATTAACTCAGCTGCTTTGACACAGCCAGGGATCGGTGTAATGCCAGTCTCGTCTTTATAGACACCGACACCAAGATTTACCTTGCCGGGACGGCTTTCCGCCTGAAAGGCCTCGGTCAGACCAAGAATTGCGTCGGCGGGGGCCGCCTCAATATTCTTCCACATTGTTGTCTCCAAAAAATCAATAAAATTAATATGTGTTAATAGTCTTGAATATAATAGTAAATTATACGTTTCTATAAATCCTTAAAGATCTTCGATAAAACCGAAGTTTAAAAGATTCTCCACGTATGTACTCGATAGACTCTACCGAGCTACAATATCCATGGCTGCTGTAGTACAACAGTTTACACGAATTATAGGGATTGCAGATTCCTTTTGCTTTCAATTTTCATTATGCATGTTTTATTTATAAATACAACCGTTTAAGATAGTATTCTTTTAGTAAAAGTATTCTTATAACGTTCTACTATATACTACATTACAAATGAATTTATACAATACATCGGAAATTATTCAGATTTCCTGACGCATTGCCATGAGTTTTTTCTTTTCACCGAGTACCACGATACGATCACCGGAATAAAATATTTCCTTCGCTTCAGGATTAAAAACCATCTCCCCATTGCGTCGTTTAATTGCAATAATAATAACTCCATAGTCCCGCCGCAGTCCACTTTCTACCAGAGTCTTACCGTGGATCGCTGAATTATCCCCAACCACCGCTTCCTCGAGCTGCAGTGCCATGTCATTATTCCCCATCGCATAGCTGAGAAAGTCGACCACCGTGGGCTTGTTGATAATCTCCGCCATCAGCTCCCCGCCAAGCTGATGAGGACTGACAACCCTCGATGCCCCGGCATAGATTAGTTTACTTTCATTGTTGTTGTTGTTGGCACGGGCGAGGATATAGAGATCGGAGCAGAGAACCCGCGCCGAAAGTGTAATAAAAACACTGTCCGCATCGGAGTTAAGGGTAGTGACAAGTCCGGCTGCCCGGATAATTCCAGCATTGAGAAGAAGCTCATCCTCAGTCGCATCACCCTCCAGATAGAGAATTCCCTTCGCAGCGAGTATGTCGATACGTTTCTCATCAAGCTCAATTACCACAAGAGGGGTGCCAGCGCTGAGCAGCTCATTCACCAGCACGGTGCCAGTGCGACCGTAACCGCAGATAATATAGTGATTGCTGAGTGCTGCAATCTGCTTTTCCAATTTACGCCTCCCGAGAATCATCCGCAACTCGCCTCCAACTACCACCCGCGCAATCTGGCCAAGGGTGAAACTGAGGAGACTGATGCCGGAGATGATAATGAAAATAGTCAACCAGCGACCGGCCATAGAGAGAGGCTTAACCTCTGAAAACCCCACAGTGGAGATGGTGATCAGAGTCATGTAGAAAGCCTCAAACAGAGGCATTCCCTCCCAGTACACGTAACCAAGGCTACCCAGTGTAACTATGGTCAGCAGGGATATCAGTGCGATACCCAGTTTAGAGTAATCCATATTTTCCGGGCTCCAAATAACGAAAGTGAAACACTTTATTTTACCATTATTGGATTGATTCTGCTACAAATTGCCGTAGAATAAAGCCGTTGCGGGTTTTTTGTCTTTGCGATAAAATGTTAAATTTTGTCATTACAAAGTATCACCTGAAAATAAGGAAACAATCATGACAGCACCAGGCCCTCTGCGGGTGGAAAAAATCGGTGGCACCACCATGTCCCGCTTTGATGAAGTTCTTCATAATGTCATCCTGCGTAATAAAGATGACATCTACAATCGAATCTATGTTGTCTCCGCCTACGGCGGGATTACCAACGAACTGCTTGAACACAAGAAGACAGGACAGCCGGGGATTTATCAGACCTTTATCCACGGAGAGCATTACGAACCGGCCATTGAGCGTCTGCAGAAAAAACTGCGCAGAATCAATCTGAATTTTGAGAAGATCGGTCTTGATGTCGAGATAGCCAACTCTTTTATCTGCGAGCGAATTGAAGAGACGGTGAAGATCCTGCGCAGCATGGACAATGTGCTCGGCTCTGGATATCTCACCAAGAACGAGGTCATGCCTGCGGCGCGGGAACTGCTTGCCTCCATAGGTGAAATGCACTCCGCCTTCAACTCCGCCAATATTCTGCAGAACCAGGGATATAATGCCACCTTTGTCGATCTCAGCGGCTGGCAGGACCGGGTGGAGCGCTCCATTGATGAGCGTATCGCCTGCACCTTCAAGTCTCTTGATCCCTCCACCACAATTTGTATCGCCACCGGCTACACCAAAGGGACAGAGGGGATCATGCGGGAATTTGACCGTGGCTACTCCGAGGTAACCTTCTCCAAGATTGCGGTACAGTTGAAGGCTGTGGAAGCGGTGATCCACAAAGAGTATCACCTCTGTTCCTGCGATCCGCTGATCATCGGCAAAGACAAGGTACATCCAGTGGGGCGAACCAACTACGATGTCGCCGACCAGCTCGCCGATGTAGGCATGGAGGCGATTCACCCCAAAGCCTCTAAACCGCTGGAGACGGCGGGGATCGCCATTCGCATGAAAAATGCCTTTGACCCTGACCACGCCGGAACACTGATCACCACCGACTTCATCTGCCCGAGCTCAAAAACCGAGATTATCACCGGCTCCGACAAGGTGACCTGTCTTGCGATACACGACACCCGCATGGTCGGCGAGGTAGGATTCGACATGAAGATCATGGAAGTGCTGCAACGCCACGGAGTCAGCTATATAAACAAAGCCACCAACGCCAACACCATCGATGTCATCATCTATGACAAAGACTGCAAAAAAAGCCTGCTCAACGAATTGCGCGCAATGTTTGAAGATGTCAACACCATGAAGGTGTCCATCGTCTGCGCCATCGGCTCCAACATTGCCAAACCAGGCATTCTGGCAAAAGCAGCGGCCGCCCTGGCCTCAGAGGATATCAACATTCTCTCGGTTTCTCAAACCTCACGCCAGACCAACATGCAGTTTACAGTGAAACGGGAGCAGTTTATCTCGGCACAGAAAGTGCTGCACCATGCGCTTTGTGTAGAATGAAAAAACAGAAATCCTTTCAGAAAATCCTCTCGGACAACGACGACATGTTCAGCTTAAAAAAATTCTCTTCATTTTTCTTTAAGAAAGGGAAGATCCGAGAGTGTTCTTCTTCCGTGGAGGAAGCGAATCTTCCTCCTCTGCCTCTCGCCTGAATCAGCGCCGACATCCTCTGTTGTATTGCCGCAGTGATATTTCGTTCATAGTGAACGAAATACAAGATTATTCAAGATACCCGTATGTAGTGATCATCTTCCTGCGGAACCTTCTCTTCTGGCGAACAAAACCGAGTGGAGTTGCATATTTCTCAGCAACCCGGCACCCCTGTCCCGCACTTGTCATCATCACTCTGCGGCACGACGACGGGCAGCCTGATACTGCTGTTATCAGGAACAGTGGACATTCCGCTCTCCTCCTCATCCACAACGGGAATCTCTTCAGCAGAAACCGTTGTTCTCTTCTTCTCGGCAGAAAACCGGCAGTTCCTTTCCAGCCAGGGAAGAATCTGGTTCGTACCGTTAAGAATTTCATACTTCATCTCCCTGCCGCCGGGGGCGATAAGGAGAGGAATTGAGCCGACGCCAATACTGCGCATGAAGCCGATATTGGCAGTGGGATCATAGCTGCTCTTCTTCAACGCACCTGCAAAAATGAAGGGTTTGGTTCTTTTTTCAATAGGGTTGAATCTGACGTTGCAGGAACTCTCCTCCTGCAGATAGTCAAGAACCTTCTCGCAATGCGGACAGGTCTCTGAGAAAAGCAGGGTAATGGTTTTCTCGTTCCCCTCCTCGGTATATGTTGCCATAGTGCCAAAGGTAAATGATTTTCCTGTCCCTCCAGCATCAAACTGCAGGGCAAAGGCAGCAATCAGTACCGCACAGAAAGCAATCAGTCCGCGCATAATCTGATCCATCCCGCTGAACAGTGTCAACAGGACAATAAAAGCAAACACCATCAGACAGGAACCGCAAAAGGCATGCGCCACCGAATATTGGAAGAAAATCAACACCCCTTCCGCCGCCATTCCAGCGGTGAGCATATAGCCAACACACTTGTCAGCAATCTCGGATTCCGCAAAACGTGCCACTGCTGAACAGAGACAGATAAGGGCAAAAAAGAAGGCACCGAGCCCATAGAAATAAAGCGAAGGGATGGTCGTCAGTCTCTCCACCACATCGCAGCCATCGTTGAGACAAAAGCCCTCACCTTTAGTGATAATCAACCAGACCTGTATTCCCGAAGCGACTGCTGCGAGAAAAGAAAGAAACGTACGAATCATACCAGATGCCTCTTGTTGTTCGAATCCCGACAGCTCTTTCCATAAATTCGTTGTGCTGCCTGGAAAGCCCTGCCCTGAGAAGGAGAAACGGCCACATCCCCTGGGAATGCAGCCGTTTTATCTTTAGGGTTCCTTGAATAATCTTGTATTTCGTTCATATTCAAGGCACAGGAGAAAATTTACCGGAGCTATATGTTTGATATTGCGAGGATAAATTTTTGACTGTAACGAAGAAGATGGGCGAAAGACTGATTATTCAAGGTTCCCTTTAACGAGACAAACGCCCCTCGTAAATTACAGCTTGAAAAACATGGCCATCTTCTTCAGCTTTTTTTCACCAATACCTTTAACTTTTTCCAGATCATCTACAGATTTAAAGTTGCCGTTATCCTTGCGATACTTGACAATCGCCTGGGCAGTCTTCGGACCAATGCCGGGAACAGCGGTCAACTCATCGACAGTCGCACTGTTCAAAGAGATACTCTTCGCTGCGGGAAGAGCATTTCCCGTTGTCTTCACATTTTTGCTGACGGCAGTGGTAACGCTGTCAGTGCTGGAAGCAGCAAAAGAAACAGTCATCGGGGCGGTCACAAGACCGGCAGCACAAAACAGAGCGACACAGAAACGAGTAAATTTCATCATATCCTCCTGAAATGAGTGGATACCCACGCAACTTCAAGTATGCACAGGTATTGTATATGGAGAAAATTACCCTAAAGAATCGCAAAATTCAAGTGTTCCGCCACGGGGGAGAAACACCAGAGGCGGAACAGGGGCTTCCCCGCTCCGCCTCAATCAGCTTTACATCTGCATGAGAAATCAGACAATCGGTTTCATTGCGCTCATGTAAGATCGCAACTCGGCACCAACTTCTTCTACCAGCATGTAGCGAATAGCTTCGTTCACTTGAATGAGGTCAAGATTGTCCACACCGTTGTCTGCCACGTCAAGTCCTTTCCCGATAACATCCACATCCACAGTGGACATGAAATCCTTGAGAAGCGGAATGCAGGCATTCGCGAAGAGGTAATTGCCGTATTCAGCGGTATCGGAAATAACAACGTTCATCTCATAGAGTTTCTTCCGGGCAATGAGATTGGCGATCAATGGAACCTCATGGTGAGATTCGTAGTATGCCGATTCCGGCTTGATTCCTGCGGAAACCATGGTGTCAAAGGCCAGCTCAACACCCGCTTTGATCATCGCAACCATCAGAATACCATGATCATAATACTCCTGTTCGGAGAGAGAACCACTTCCAGCCGTATTTTCAAAAACGGTCTTGCCGGTTTCTTCACGCCATTGAAGCAGTTTGGCATCGCCGTTAGCCCAGTCTGCCATCATTCCACGAGAGAATTCCCCACTCATGATGTCATCCATATGCTTTTCGTAAAGCGGAGCCATGATGGTTTTCAACTCTTCGGAGAGGATGAAGGCACGAATTTTTGCAGGATTTCCAAGACGGTCCATCATGGCGGTGATGCCACCAAACTTCAATGACTCAGTGATAGTCTCCCAACCCTGCTGGATCAGTTTGGCTGCATAGCCTTTGTCGATGCCCTTTTCAACCATTTTGTCGAAACAGAGCAGGGAACCGGTCTGCAGCATACCGCAGAGGATGGTCTGCTCGCCCATCAGATCAGATTTTACCTCGGCAACAAAAGAGGACTCCAGCACACCGGCACGGTCACCACCGGTACCACAGCAGTAGGCTTTGGCAATATCCCAGCCTTCACCTTTCGGATCATTCTCATCATGGACAGCGATCAGGGTGGGGATACCGAAACCACGTTTGTACTCTTCACGAACCTCCGTACCGGGACCCTTCGGAGCCACCATGACCACGGTAAGGTCGTCACGAATCTTCATCCCCTCTTCGACAATATTAAAACCATGGGAGTAAGAGAGGCAGGCACCTTTTTTCATCAGTGGCATAATGGCTGTAACAACCTTGCTGTGCTGCTTGTCCGGGGTGAGATTGATGACCAGATCTGCAGTGGGAATGAGTTCTTCGTACGTACCGACCTTGAAATCATTTTCAGTGGCGTTCTTCCAGGACTGGCGTTTCTGATCAATAGCAGACTGGCGCAGGGCATAACTTACGTCAAGCCCGGAATCCCGCAGATTCAATCCCTGATTGAAACCCTGGGCACCACAGCCGACAATGACGATTTTTTTACCCTTAAGGAAATCAACGCCATCAAATTCATCGGCATCCATGAAACGACAGCGGGAGAGTTGGTCGATCTGTTTGCGCAACGGGAGAGTGTTGAAGTAATTTGTACTCATTTTCTGGGTCCTTTTTTTAAATTTATAGAAATATATCGTAGCGATACTGAAAAGTATTCTATATTCTATCGTCACAGCGTCAAGGGATTAATCGTGACAAGGCAGGGATTTCCTGTCATAAAAGGAAAACAGGGATGACCACAATTCTCATCACCAGCGACGAAGGTCTTCACACCCCCCGTTTTGCGGCCTTCGAAGCCGCCATGACAACGCCGGGCAACACGGTTATTGTCATACCAAACCGTAACAACTTCGCAGCCTCCCTCTCCCTGACGATCAATCGGCCGCTGAATCTCACCCGCCACGGCGCAGCCCGTTACAATGTCAACAGCATCGCCGCTGACTGCGTGGTGTCCAGCCTCAGCAAAGTACTCCGGGAACCGCCAGCTCTAGTTGTTTCCGATTTCAACCTCGAACCTGACCTCGGAGATAACATCACCTGCTCTGGCACTGTTTCCACATCGAGCACACCAGCCACGAATTTCTCCGCTTTTTTCGGAAACAGTGGGGGTTTTGATGACTGATGAGTCAAAGATCCTGCCCGGAGCGGAACGCACCCGCAAAGGGATGTTTGGGGTCAACATTGGTCTGTTCGCCAACACCTTTCTGGCGATCATCAAGACCGTCGTCGGCCTCACCGCCCACAGCCCGGCACTGCTCGCCGACGGCATCAACTCCATCTCCGACGTCGCTTACGGTATTGTAGTAAAAATCTTCATGCAAATCTCCGCACGTCCCGCCGACAAGGAACATCCCTACGGCCACGACCGCATGGAGTCCATCGCCGCCGTTGCTGTCGGCTCCTTCATTATGGCCACCGGCATCTCCATATTCTGGTCGGCGATCAGCAGCGTCATCGGCCAGTTCCGGGGCACCGCACCGGAGCATTCCGAATTGAGTCTCGCCCTGTATGTTGCCGTCGGCACCATCGTCCTGAAACTCTTTCTCTGGCTTTATACACGGAGACTTGGTCGTGAGAGCGGCAACAATATGCTGCTGGTTCTCGCCACCGACCACCGTAACGATACCCTCTCCTCTTTCGCCGCCGCCCTCGGCATCTTCTTCAGCAGAGAAGGGTACCCCTGGGTTGATCCCCTCGCAGGCGCAGTCGTCGCGATCATTATTCTCTTCACCGGCATCGACATCGTCCGCGACGCTTCCACCGATCTGATGAACAGCAGCCCGGGAGCCGAACTCACCGAAAGAATCCGCAACATGATTAAAGAAATCCCGCAGGTGATTGATGTTGAAGAGATCACCGGCCACCGTTTTGGTGTCTACATTGTGCTTAACGTTGTCATTGGTGTTCACCCGACCCTCTGGGTAGCCGAGGGTAATGTCGTGGCGACCAGGGTGGAGAAAAAAATAATGAGTGAACTGGACATCGTCCGCCGGGTCTTCGTCCACTATCATCCGGCAAAATGCTTTCGCAACGAAACTCCGCCACAGAAACGATGCATACCTCTCACCAGGGAACCCTGATATGTTCGGCAAACAGCGCAATAAAAGCGAAAACATCCTCATCCTCGGCCTCGGCGGTGTCGGTCTCTATCTGGCCAAACGTCTCATTGATGACGAACAGGCGGTGACCATTATTGAGTCCAACCCACAACTTATCGCCTTCGCCGAAAGTCAGATTGACGCCCGCCTCATTCTGGGGGATGCCATGAGCATCCGCTGCTGGAAGAACGCCGGAGTCGAACAGATGGATTACATGATCGCCGTCACCGACAACGACGCTGTGAACATGATGGCCGCCCACATCGCCCATCACCTCGGCATTCCACGCAAGATTGCCCGGGTTCGCTCCCTTGAATTCGGTCAGCCGGACTCGCTGCTCACGGCAGAAGATCTCAATCTTGACCTCATTATTCACCCTGAGGAACTGGTTTCACAGGAGATTGTCCGCATCATTCAGACCAGTGACAGCAACGAAATCATCGAACTGGCCGAAAGTAAAATCCTCATCCTCGCCACCGGGATCGCCGCCCGTTCCCCTATCGCCGGGCTGACCCTGCAGAAACTTGCCGCGCGATACCATGATATCCCTTTCCGGGTAGCGGCCATCACCCGGGGCATCCGCACTATCATCCCCTACGGTCAGCAGAAACTGCATCCCGGCGATCATATCGCCATCATGTTCCCTGCTGCCTTCCGTAATCAGGTACTGGAATTCACCTCCACCGCCCAGAAACGACAGCAGAGGGTCCTCCTCCTTGGCGGCGGACTCGTCGGTGCACGGGTAGCTGAACTTCTCAACAAACAGGTAGAGGTTACCCTGCTGGAAAAAGATGCGGACCGGGCAAAGCTCCTTTCCGAACAGCTTAAGGGCGTGGAACTCCTCCACGGCGACGGCTCCCGGCTTGATGTCCTCGCCGAGGCTGGCGTACAGGCGGCGGACACCCTTGTAACCTGCACCGGCGACAATGAGACCAACATCATGGCCAGCCTGCTCGGCAAACATCTCTATTCGATTGAAGATGACGGCGAAGAGACGGATGAGAAGAGGAAAAAGAAAAAACTGCACACCATCTCCCTCGTCGGCAAAGAGGACTACCTCATCCTCGCCGCATCCACGGGCACTGACATTGCCCTGAACAAGAAGGTACTGGCGGCTAACGAAATTGTAAAATTCATTCGCAGCAGCGAATTCCACTCCGTGGCCCACCTCCACGGCTTCGATGTTGAAGTGGTAGAACTCACCCCCATGCCAAAGGCGCCTGTCACCCGTAAACCGCTTTCCAAACTGGATCCCATCTTCCGCGACAAGATGATTATTGGCGCCATCCGCCGCCAGGGCGAATGGGAAATCGCCATGGGCGACACCCAGATAGAGGCCAATGAGCCTGTGGTTGTCATCTGCCCGTCAATGCTCCTTAAAGATGTCAGGAAATTATTCCGCGGTTAGATTTTTACTCCCCTGTATTCTTTATAAGACAAAAAGAAAAACCATGCAAAAACAACTTCTTTCACTCCTTCTCGCACTTTTCTTCCTCGGTGGTTGTGCAACTCTTCATCCCGGCTGGGAAAAGCCCGCCGTCGGCCTGACCAGTATCCGCATACTGCCCTCCAACGGTATTCTTCCCCGCTTTGAGATCGGTCTGCAGGTTCTCAATCCCAACCGCACCCCACTGCCCCTTGAAGGCATTGTCTACTCCGTCAGCCTGAACAACAATAAAATTCTCACCGGCGTCGCCAACGACCTGCCCACCGTCAAAGAGTATGGCCAGGAGGAGCTCAAACTCGTCTCCGGCATCAACCTCGGCGGCAGTATTAAACTCTTCAACCAGCTGCTTTCCAGCGGTAAAAGCTCCTTCACATACACGTTCACTGCCAAAATCGATACCGGCCGTTTTTCTCCGACACTGCATTTCAAGGAAGAGGGTACGTTGAATTCAGCACTGAGCCTTGATACAAAATAAAGTTATACCATTTCCATTTTGTATTGATCAGAGAGCGCGACTGCGTGGACATCTTTTTTTGTGATTACGAATGAATCAACAGGATGTAAAAAGAGCATAACTTAATAGAAACAGTCTAATCATGCGAAAAAGGGCATTTTTTATAAAAGCGTAACTTCTTAAAGTTTTTTGCCTTTATTCGCATGATTAGAGCTTTTATTCGTTGGCAAAAAGTTTTTCGCTGTTCCGTCTTTTGCTTTTCCCTGTCTCCTTTCTCCTGTCTCCCATCCCCCTGCCTTTGAATTCGTCAATAGAAAGTGAAAATGGTATTTAGCACGGTCACAACTTAATAGGAATGGTATTACCGCTTTTCCCTTTCTCCTGTCCCGCCTTACTTCTTCCAGAATGCAGGATAGAAAACGGCCAGCGCGGAGAACATCTCCAGACGTCCCACCAGCATGTTCCACGACAGAAACCACTTGCTCGCCACTGAGAAAAAGGCATAGTTCTCACTCGGACCGACCTCGCCGAAACCAGGGCCGATATTCATTAGACTGGAGATCACTGATGACATTGAGCCAAAGAAACTGACCTGCGGCTCAAGCAGTGAAATGACACAGCCACCGAAAAGCACCAGCAGGATGTTGATTATAAAGTAGCACACGGAAAGATCGACGATTCCGGCATCCACCGACCTCCCGTTGAGGTGCAGGGTCACCATCGACATCGGCTGCAGAAACATCCGTTTCACGGTGTGGTACATCCACTGTAAAATCACCACATAGTGAACAATCTTGATACCGCTGGTGGTAGAACCGGCACAGGCACCGATGAAGCAGACGGTAAAGAGCAGCATCTGCGCGAGCTGCGGCCACAGCTCATAATTGGCGGTAGTGAAACCGGTAGTCGTCAGGATGGAGACTACCTGGAAACAGCCAAAGCGCAGACAGTTCGTGAAGCTCTCATAGATCCCCTGTGTGTAGAGACTGAAGCTCACGCCGAGGCAGAAGAAGAGGGTGAAACCGAAATACCAGCGCAGCTCTGTGTTTTCCCGCACCCCTTTCCAGTTTCCGCAGAGGATATAGTAGAAGAGGATAAAGGTCGTGCCGCCGCAGAACATGAAAAAAGTAGTTACCCAGTCAATCCACGCCGAATCGTAGTAGCCCACCGATATATTTTTCGTCGAATAGCCGGAGGTTGAGATCGTCCCGAAGGCGTGACACAGGGAATCAAATAAATTCATTCCTCCCCCCAGCAGTAACAGCGTCTCAGCCACGTTGAGGAAGATATATATTCCCCACAGCCAGGCCATGGTATCCTTGTTACGTGCTTTAAACTTGTCGCCGGTGATCACCTGACCGGGACTTGATTCCGCCCGGAAGATCCGCATCGACCCCACTCCGTGGGGAAGAAAGAGCAGCGTAAGGGTGAGAAACCCCATGCCGCCGAGCAGATGAGTCTGGCTGCGCCAGAAAAGCAGGCCATGAGGCACAATCTCGATATCCGGAAGAATGGTGGCACCGGTGGTGGTGTAACCGGACATCATCTCAAAGAAGGCATCGGTAAAGGTGGAGATACTGCCGTGAAACAGAAAGGGAAAGGTGGAAACTGCGGAAATAACGATCCAGCCGAAGGTGGCGATAAAGATCGAATCACGGAAGGTAAGCACCCTCGCCCCGCGAAACAAGCGTTTAAGCGGCAGACCGAGGGCGAGAATGATGAACATCGAAAAAAGAAAAGAGAGGAGATCGTCCTCCCGATAGATCAGCGAGCAAATCACGGGCAACGTCATCGAACAGCCGGTAACAATCAGCAGGGTGCCGAAGACGTTGGCGATAGATTTATAATTCATAGGCCTGGCTTTAGATCGCCGCGATCTTTTCCTGCATCTTCATGATAACTCCCGCCGGATCACTGGAACGGGTGATCGGCCGCCCCACAACAACGTGACTGGCACCGTTCCTTATCGCCATTTCAGCGGTGACTATGCGCTTCTGATCATCGCTGCCATCCTGCACGTTGGCTCCGGGGCGGATCCCTGGAGTAACAATCAGCAGCTTTTTGCCCAGGTCTCTGCGCAACTTCTCCGCTTCCAGTCCAGAAGAAACAACCCCGTCACACCCCAGTTCGAGGGCGCGTCTGGCGCGGAAGAAGACAAGATCGGCCACCGACTGCGTCATACCCATGGCACGCATGTCCTCCTCACCAAAACTGGTGAGTACAGTGATCGCCAGCAGCTTGATATCACTTTCCTGCTTTGCTTCCACCGCCGCCCGCACAATAGCATCGTTGCCGTGGATGGTAGTCAGGCTTACCCCGCGATCACGCACCTGTCCCACCGCCTTCTTCACCGTCTCGGGAATATCAAAAAACTTTAGATCAAGCATCACCTTGTTGCCACGGTCCACCAGCCAGTCGACCATCTCAAACCAGCTGCCAACAAAGAGCTGCAGACCAATCTTGAAGTAGCAGGTATGGGCCTCGCAACGCTTTACTATCGACCTGGCCTCCTCGGGAGTATCTACATCCAGGGCTACAATAATGCGTTCATTCAAAGGGATATTGCTCATCTTTTGCCTCGCGGGTTATTGAAAAAGAGTGTTTATAAATTTGTGACTAAAAAAAACAATGGCCGCCACCATAGCCATGCCAAGAACTGTCACCACGCCGAGGCAGCTGCCGTTCACCCTCTTCGCGATACCCCCGCCGCTGTGCATGGCACCCATTTTCAGGACGGCAATATTCATACACTGATTGCGGCAATGAGCACAACCCCTGATATGGACGCGCATCTTCGCGGCGTTTTCCTCACTCACCCGTTTGTCAATCAGCGCCGACAGCTCTTCCCTGCTGTAACACTCCTCAGTGGGCGGTTCCGTCGGCTCAAACTCCGTTTCCGGCTGCCGCTCGGCAATAAACTCCGCCAGCACCGCAGCAAGACGCTCATCTCTGTCTGCCTGTTTCTCTGTTGTCATTTTTTTCCGGGTATCTTGAAACATTCTGCATTCGCTCATATTCAAAGCACAGGAAAAAATTTATCACAGGTATATTAATACCTTAGAAATTATTTTCGTGAAGGTACTTATACCAATCACATTTTTTACTGACCAGAGAACACGACTGCGTGGACATCTTTTTTTGGCAATTACGAATGGATAAACAGGCTGTAAAATTGATCTCATTGTAAAAACGTCCGTTGTGCTGGAAACGCCCAAATTGGTCGTCTCTACAAAGACCTTTTGCTTTTTCCTGCCTCCTGTCTCCCGTCTCCTTTCTCCCTTTCTTCGTCCCTCCTGCTTTTGAATCCGCCAATACAAATGTAAAATGTACGTATACCGGCCTGGCGTTCATCACCGGTGTAATCAGCAGTTCCCGGAGTCTGGCGCTTCTCGCCGAGGATAAATTTAACTCTAACGAAGATGATGGGCAATTATTCAAGGTACCCTTCATACCTCAAACCGGGCACACAACCTTCTTTACAATATTTTTATCAAAATAGTTCACCGACATTCCCGCATCTACCACCATCGTCTGGCAGTTGATTCCCGACGACCGCCGCGACATGAGAAATACCACGAGGTTGGCCGCCTCCTGGGTAGCAAGCGCGCGTTTGCGCGGAATCACCTGCTCGGCATAGAGATAAGAATCAACATAGCCCGGAATCCCTGCCGAAGCTGAGGTTTTTAACAACGATGGTGCCACCGCGTTAAAGCGCACCTCCGAAAACTCCGAGAAAGATTTGGCGAGAAAAACCAGCGAAGAATCCAGTGCGGCCTTCACCGGAGCCATATAACCATAGTTTTCCGCTGCCATTCGCGTCGTGGAGATGGAAATGGTCACCACCGAGGCATCTTTTTCCAGCAAATCCTTGAAATATTTGGCGATGGAGATCAGTGAAAAGCATGAGATATTCACCGCCTGCAGAAAGTCCGCCTTTTCCGTCTCGTGAAAAGGCTTTATCCCTTTAGAGTAGTTGGCGAAGGCAATGGAATGAATGATACCGTCGATCTTTGCATCCTTTCCCTCGCTCTTCAGCCACTCGGCAATCTCATCCCGCACCCGCACGACATTGGCTTCATCCTCCACATCACAGACAAAGACCCGCGATGCAGGAAAAAGTTTTTTCGCCTCCTCCACCCTCTCTCTGGAGCGCACCACATGGATAACCTTCGCCCCTCGGGAGACGAGGGTACGGCCAATCACGCAGGCCATCGACTTCTTGTTCGCCAGTCCGAAGATAACAAATCGTTTCTGTTCAATGCCGAGAAAGCTTATTTCCATGGGATCCCCTCAAAAGTTATAGCCAAGCCCGAAGGCAAGCATAATGCTGTAAAGCAGCGACAACCGCGCCGTATCTCCGAGCAGGTCGTTCAGACTGTCACCAGGTTCACACTCAATAACCACACACACCCGCCGCGCGAGCAGCGCGGTGAAAAGCGGCAAGACCACAAAGGGTCCCGCCAGCCCGGTAACAGCCAGCACCGGCGGCACCACATAACTGAGCCACACCAGCGATTTGTAAAGCTGAATCGTGCGGCAGCGGCCAAGACGCACGGCGAGGCTGATCTTGCCCGCCGCCCGGTCGGTGTCAATATCGCGCAGATTGTTGACTACCATCACCGCCGCAATGAGAAATCCCGGTGGCAACGATGCAGGCAGAGCGAGCAGAGGAAGGCTTCCAAGCAGAATATATGCCGTGGCACACACGCCCACCGGTCCGTAGAAAAGAAAAGCAAACACCTCGCCCAGACCGTGAGAAGCCAGCGGCCATGGTCCACCGCTGTACGCCAGCGCCGCAAGCAGCGATGCCGCCCCTACCAGTACAACAGGCCAGCCGCCGAGCACGGCAAGATAGAGAAAGATCAGCCCGGCGAGGATGAGTGAAAAGACCATGCCGAGACGCACTTTTTCCGGTGGAATAAGCCCGCTCTGGGTCACCCGCACGGGTCCCTGCCGCTGTTCCCCGTCTATTCCTCTTTTGAAATCGAAATAGTCGTTGGCAAGATTTACCCCGATCTGCAGGAGCACAGAACAGAAGAAACAGGCCAGCGTCGGGAGAAGAACACGTGTTCCACCCGCACCACAGGCCAGCGCCAATCCGCAACCCACAGCAACAGGGCCGCCGGAAGCAGGCAGGGTTTTCGGACGGACAGCCAGCACCCATAACTGCAGGGGAGAGATCTTTTTCTGCACATTTTCCATTATACTCTGCGTTTTAATTGAATGTGCGGTCCCCCCGCCGTTCAGGTTAAAGATAGAGAGCGTAAACGCCAAAGGCGTTCAAGGTATTCCTTCTTTTTCCGGTGTTTGCTGTTCTTCTCTGTAGTGACGAAGAACAGGGTACCTGAAGAACCACACTTTCGCCCATTTTCTTCGTTAGAGTTAACATTATCCTCGGAGTGAAGCGTCAGGCTCCGATATCAAAGTCACAGGCGGGTAAATTTCTTCCTGTGCCTCAAAGATGAAGGGATGCAGACTGTTTCAATATACCCTTTATTGATCGGTGCATCGCCGCAACTGCCAGCACAGGAAAAAGGGGATCACAACGCGTTTTTCCGTCGAACTCCACACGCTCTGCTTCAAAGTCGGTTAAGACTTCCGCAAAGCTGCCACGTACGTCTCGACGATATTTCGTCACGAAGACCAAATGAGTATGCATTCTGAAAACGCAATGCCTGCCACGCCAAATATCGTTGTTATTTCTTATGAACCAAATATAATATAATTATGAAACGTCTTCAAGCATTCAAATTCCAGATTAAACCAAACGGTGAACAGCGCCGAGACATATACCATATCGCTGATTCATACCCAAAAACGCAGACCTGAACGCGGCATAGAATATTCCGGGCGGGACATGCCTGGTCGAACGGTGCACCAAAGCCGTCAGCAATAGAAATCCGCCGAAGCAACTCACGGAGAGAATGTGTGGGCGCCGGAGAAATTTCCGCCCTTCAGGGGAGATGCAATTTTTTTAAAATCATTTCAGGGAACATTGAATAAGGGAGTAAACAGAATGGCAGATAATACGGCAGACATGGCGCAGCGCGAGAAAGAGCTGCAAGAACTGGAGGAAGAGGTCCTGCAGTGCAGAAAATGTGTCCTGGCTGAAACCCGCAACCATGTCGTTTTTGGCGAGGGAGATCCTCACGCGGAGATTTTATTTATTGGTGAGGGGCCGGGTTTTTACGAAGACCAGCAGGGGCATCCTTTTGTCGGCAAGTCGGGACAGCTTCTTGACCGAATCCTTGAGGTGTGCGGTTTCAACAGGCAGCAGCATATATTTATTGGCAACATTGTGAAATGCCGGCCACCGAACAACCGCAACCCGACACCTGAAGAACGAACCGCGTGTCTGCCGTGGCTGTATAAGCAGATTGAGTTGATTGATCCCAAAATCATTATTCTCCTCGGAGCAACGGCGCTCAAGGGGTTAATTGATCCGAAACTGCGCATCACAAAGATTCGCGGACAGTGGATGGAGTGGCAGGGACGGCTGGTAATGCCAACCTATCATCCGGCTGCATTGCTGCGTAATCCGGCGATGAAAAAGGATGCCTGGGAGGATTTTCAGCAGGTGGTGGCAAAGTTTCGGGAAATTGTCGATCCAGAGCATCATTCGGATTATTGTTAAAGGGAAGAAATCACCTTCTTCTACAACGCCATATATCCTGTTTTAAAGACAGGGATCGTGGAAAATCCAAAACCACCCTCACTGTCTCCATCATCAACCAACAGGACCGGCCATGATGCTTGCCGTCACTGCGGGGCTGAGCCAGCTGCAGGGCTATGCCACGGTGCTCTTCGTCCTGCCGCTACACTGTGAACGCTGGCCGCTCTACTGATGGCAAGGCTCACAGCCGGAACTGCTGCTCGAACCGAAAAGTGCGGAGGAACTGGATGATTGAGGAGATCTTCAACAGAGTAAATAATCTCCTGCCTTCACGATAACATTCGATAATATCAAATTCATCCAGCAGACTTTGTCTGGTGATTGATATCAGAGTCTGGCGCTTACCTCCGAGGATATTTTTTTTACTGTAACAAAGAAGATGGACGAAAGACTGGTTATTCAAGGTATCCGTAATGCTTTTCCGTCAAGTGACAGTGGAAACCCCAGCCTGTATCATTTGTAAGAGTCTAAGAGAGATCGCCATACCATGAGTATGCCAACATCTCGAAAATAAAAATAACAGGGAGAACCATGAGCGAAAAAGACGAAAAAGCACAGATTCCGAAGAAGAACGCCGAAGAAATCGGCCCTTATGGCAAAGAATTCTGTGATGAACGTACCGGGATGGAGTTTGTCTGGGTACCGGGGGGCAGTTTTGAGATGGGGGATACGTTCAACGAGGGGGAACCCCGGGAACGTCCCATCCATTCCGTCACCCTTGAGGGATTTTATCTGGGTAAATACGAGGTAACTCAGGGAGAGTGGCTGAAGATCATGGATGAAAACCCAAGTGAATTCCAGCAGGGCGACCGCTACCCGGTGGAGGACATAAGCTGGAATACTGTACAGAATTTTCTCGAAAAACTTAACACCGCCAGCGGCAGACAGTACCGTCTGCCTTCCGAGGCACAATGGGAATACGCAGCACGGGAAGGCGGCAAAAAGGTACGTTTTGGCACCGGCAAAGATACCATTGGCCCGGACGAGGCAAATTTCAATGGCAGGGAACAAGATGTAGAACCATATTCCCGTATTGGAGCAGACCGGGAAGAGACCATACCGGTGGAGAGTTTTTCCCCCAACGCTCTTGGTCTCTACCAGATGAGCGGTAATATCGATGAGTGGTGCCAGGATATATGGCACAACGATTACAACGGAGCGCCAGCAGATGGCTCTGCCTGGGAGACGGAGGGTGCAGACACACTCCGTGTCGTTCGTGGCGGGTGCTGGTACGGCTTCCCGAGGTGGGTACGTGCGGCGTCCCGGGACTGGGCCGGGGCTGGCAACCGCAGCGGCATCCTCGGCTTCCGGCTTTCTCTCTGAGTTCTCCTGCGATCAGGTCTGGCAGGAAGGAGAGGAATCCTCTCCACTTCCTGTCAGAGAGCAGGCAGAAAAAAGCTCTTCGGGTCGTTCTCTTCCTCAAGCACTATCCACTCCTCACCCTCGTGATCAAAATCGGCAATCTTTTCCAGCGGCATTTTCAGATACTTTCCCCGGCCCTCTACCGCCACAGTGTTATCCGGCAGCAGCAGCTGGCCGCTTCCCACGAAGGAGCGCCTCGTTTCCGTATCGATCTGACCCACCACCCGCAAAGGTTCACCGAGAGGAACAGGCTTGCGCAGTTTCATGGAGAAATCCAATGTCACTCCCCACAACTGCGCCTCCGGTGACATCACCGCCCGGCCAATGGTTTCGTCAAGGATGGTGGCGGCAATGCCGCCGTGC
Source organism: Desulforhopalus vacuolatus (assembly GCF_016918505.1). Taxonomy (GTDB): domain Bacteria; phylum Desulfobacterota; class Desulfobulbia; order Desulfobulbales; family Desulfocapsaceae; genus Desulforhopalus; species Desulforhopalus vacuolatus. Next base: position 68,060 of record NZ_JAFFPZ010000007.1, on the reverse strand, counting down.
ATTCGTCCTGGATAGGATTGATGCTCCTCCCGCGCGGTGAAGGTGGAGATGAGGCGACCGTCATCGAGACCGTAGAAACGGGCCATGAGGCCTATCTTGTTTTTCATGCCGCAGACGAGGCACATTCGCGAATTCTGCTGTTTGAAAAGTACCTGATGTTCCTCCATCATCCTCAACTCCTTCTTGTGGGAACCTTGTATAATTTCTACACCACTTAAAATCCGGGAAGTTCCGGTGGTTCTTCGAGAATCATTTCAGCAATGGTTTTCTGCACTTTTTCCATCAAATGTCTTTTATTACACAGGACTTCATTTTCCAGTTTTGCCAGCCGCATGAGCATCGGCGTGCGGTTGGCGGTGGGGGCAAACTCTTCTCCCTGCGGATAGCGCTTTCTGATGACTTCCTGACAGCGAAAGCAACCGGGAAAACGCAGCAGTTTACCATCGGGCCGTTTCATCCGCGCCGGAACGCCGTGAGTCCGACAGACGAGCAGACGGTGTTTGTAGAGACTGCAGAGGCCGTCTTCCAGCAGTGGACAGTCCACCTGCGGACGTTCTCCCCGCTGCTGCGCGGCGCCACAGGCGAGGATATAATCGGTGGCGCGGCTGCGCAGTTCAGCCTGCCTCTCCTCAGTCAGCTCCGCCAGTCCCTCGCGGAAATAGAGCCACTCCACGTGGCTGTGATGCTGAAACCAGGAGTCGCAGCAGTTGTCGGGACAACCCTCACAGCTGAACTCCATTTCTGCAGCCACCCGGTCATACCCCTGCTGCAAAACGTTGTATATCTCCTCAATCTCACTTCTCTGTGCATCACTCAGCTGCAGTTTCACCACTCCACCCCCAACATCATGCAATTGATTCCGCTGCCGATGCCAAGCATGGCAGCCTTCTCACCTTTATTAAATTTACCCTGCTCCATGCCCATCGCCATGGTGATGGGTGCAGAGACAGAACCTATATTGCCGAGAACCGGCAGCGTTTGAAAATTTTTCTCCGTATCAAGGCCAAGAGAATTGAAGAGCAAACGGGCGTGGGCACTCCCCACCTGATGGCAGAAGAAGCGATCTACCTCATCAGCTCCCCAGCCGGGAACAGCGGAAAATTTCTCCCAGGCGGCCTTCGCCGTCGCCACTCCGGAGTGCAGCAACTCTTCAGAGTTGGTATCCATCAGCGTCCCCTCACCCCCTTGACCACCCTTGCAGAGATTGCTGTGGCCGGTATGCGCCCGCCAGGCACCGTGGATAAGACGCGGGCAGCCATCTCCATCTTCCGCCCGGGTCATCAGCAGGGCTACCGCGCCGGAACCAATGGTCAGTGAAGCGAAGGCAGGTTTTATGCTCCTGCGAGTAATAGAAGGATCGGAAAGCAGTGTGGATATGGTCGATTCCACCAGATCCTCTGCTGTCTCTCCAGAGACAATAAGGCCGTTTTTAACCTGCCCCAGCTCAATCATTCCGGCGAGCATCATCATGCCATCGAGAAAACCGAGGCAGGCGTTGGAGATATCCATGACGATGGCATCCGAAGAGAGACCGAGAGCGTTATGGACGAAGGATGCGGTGGCGGGCTCCATCAGATCGCGACTCACCGAGGTGAAAAGCAGTGCCTCCACCTGCTGCGGGTCGAAGCCGGACTTCTCCAGAACGTTTTTCCCGGCGAGGCCTGCGGCTTCACTCGGGCGGGTACCGGAGTTCCACAATCGCCGCTCGCGGATACCGCTCATCAGTTCGAGACGACCGGCGGGCAGGTGAAGGCGTTCATAGACAGGTGCAAGCCGGGTCTCAATGGCCTCGGAGGTGAGGACGTTGGGGGGAAGCTCATAGCCGAAGGTATGCAGAGATACTTTACTGAATTTCATCACAGATATAATATGTTACAGATAAATGGGTTTCCACTTTTACGTCCGACAATCCGCTGACAATCAGCAGCAGACAGAGAAGACACAAAAATGGTGCCTGTTTCACCCGGGAAAAATGCTGAGAAACACGAAGCAGGACAAGGTCCTTCAGCGTCCTTCGCGGTACGTCAGATGCGGACACACATCGAACCGGGGAAAGTTACTCTTTCAAACGAAATTCCCAGCAGTGGTGAATCTTCGCATTCCGCTGAAAATCCTGCGGAATGGTGGCTGCACTGATGTCCTTGACATCATATTCCTCCAGCAGCTTTTCGTCGAGAACGAAGCGACGGAAGTTGCTGGAAAAGAGCAGCACTCCGCCCTGCGCCAGCCGCAACATGGAGAGGTGAAGCAGCTCCCGGTGATCGCGCTGGATATCAAACACCCGATTCTCCTTTTTGGTATTGGAGAAGGTGGGCGGATCAAGAAAAATGAGGTCGAAGTGGTCGGTACAGTCGCGCAGCCAGGCAACACAGTCTGCCGCGACAAGATGGTGCCGCAGCTCCGCAAAGCCGTTGAGGGCAAGGTTTTTCCGCGCCCAGTCAAGATAGTTGGCGGAAAGATCTACAGTGGTCGTCTCCGCTGCCCCGCCGAGCGCCGCCTGCACGGTGGCGCTTCCGGTGTAGCCAAAGAGGTTGAGAAAACGCTGCCCCTTTGCCCCATCGAAGATGCGCTGTCGCAGCGGCCGGTGATCGAGAAAAAGCCCGGTGTCAAGATAGTCCGTGAAGTTGACCAGCAGTGCAGCCTGTCCTTCCCGAACCTCCTGGAATTTCGGTTTGCGCTGTTCCCCCCGGCGCTCATACTGCTTCGCGCCACGCTGGCGCTCGCGTCTCTTGACAAAGATACGGTCGGAACGGACGCCAAACAGTCTCTGAATTCCCTCCTGCGCGAGACGCAGACGTTTCGCCGCCACCTCGTCACTCACCGTCTTCGGCGCGGCAAACTCCTGCAGGTGAAACCACTTGCCGTAGAGATCAAGGGCAAAGTTGAATTCGGGCAGGTCACGATCGTAGAGACGGTAGCAGGTAATCCCCTCCCTTGTCACCCATTTCTGTAATTTTGTGTAGTTCTTCTTCAAACGATTGACGAAATCCTCTGCCTCGGGATTAATCTGCGGATTCTCTGGCAGACTCCAGATAAAGGGCGTTTCGTGCTGACCGGCCAGACTGGTACAGAGCAGACGGCAGGCAATCGGACCATTGAAGAGCCGCTCGCGCCGTTCCCAGCGCAGCGTGAAGCTTTCGGTGAGATCCGGGTTGGAGATAAAGACCGCCAGTCGCCAGTCGGAAAAACGCTCCTTGCAGATACGGCCGAGGGCACGGTAGAGCCGTGTTACAATCTCCTGCTCGGAGAGACGCTCTCCAAAGGGCAGGTTGCTCACCAGTGTTCCCTCTGCTTCGGGAGGTGCGAGGGTGGCCAGCTCTGCCTGTTTAATCTGAATATGGTCAGTAAGACCGGCACGAAGGATATTTTTCCGCGCGGCTGCCACCGCCCTCGGATCAGAATCATAACCAAGCAGCAGCGGCCAGTGACGGTCAAGTCCTGCCTCTTCACGGCTCACCGCCTCTTCAATGAGACTGTCCCACAGCTCCGGCTGATGTCCCTTCCAGGAGAAAAAACCAAACCATGGACGGGATATTCCCGGCGCCACATCCCCGGCGATCATTGCCGCTTCAATAAGGATAGTTCCGCTGCCGCACATGGGATCGAGAAGAGGTCCTTTCCCCTGCCAGCCGCTGAGAGCAACGATGGCAGCCGCAAGAGTTTCCTTCAGCGGGGCAATGGAGCCTGCCATGCGGTAGCCGCGGCGGTGCAGACTCTCGCCACTCATATCAATATAGACGGTGGCCTCGTCGCAGTCGCGGGCCTCTTTGAGATGCAGGTGAAGTTGCACCCCGGGGCGTTGTCCCTGTACTGATGGACGCTCATCAAGTTTGTCGCGAAAGTGGTCGGCAATTGCATCCTTGAGTTTCAGACCGGCATAGCGGTTATTGTTGATGCGGGTCTTGCCGCTCAGAGTGGTGTTGATGGCAAAGGTAGCCTTGACATCAAAAACTTTGAGCCAGTCAATGCGGCGCCCCTCGTTGTACAATTCATCCTCATTGCGCACTGTGAACGCGGCCAGCTGAAGGAAAATACGTGAGGCAAAACGAGACCAGAGACAAGCTCGGTATACACTCTCCAGAGAGCCGCTCCAGTGGACAGCACCGACGTCGATCTGCGGGTTGACAGCGCCAAACTCTTTGAGTTCTCCGGCAACAAGGAGTTCAACTCCTGCAGGACAGGTGGCAGTAAATTTCATGTGATCCATTATTGTATGAAGGCAGAATTAATTTTTTCGTTACTTTTTCAATATAACTTTGCAATGTAAGGCGCTGCAAAAGGGTGAAAAAGCTACTGAGACTTGTTATGTTACTTTGATTTTCACATTTTCGCCCTTGAAAACAGGGGCACCGGGGAACTCTCTCCGGTGGAATGAAACTTAGACGTACCGACACAGGAGAACCCATGAAAAATAGTATTTTCAACACTATCCTTGTTACACTCAGTGTATCTCTGCTGCTTCTGCTGGGAGGCTGTGCTAAAACCATTGTTCCCCCCACCGATACCTCTGCAATGGCCACCGGTTCCGATCTTGAATATCCCGAGAGCCACAACACGGGTACCATGGGTGAGGCGGGCTTCTCTGAGGACAACCTGCCACTCGAAGGTTCGCTTGATGATAACTCTCACAGCTTCAATGACACTGACATCATGAACATGCCGGAAGCCTTCAGGAGAGAGCATGGCCGCTCATCCGAGGGCTTTCTTCCTGTCTATTTTGAATTTGACCAGTTCCGCCTCAGCCCGGAAATGATGGTTGTTATTGAACAAAATGCTGCATATATGCAGAGTAATCCCGCCATAAATCTGATTCTTGAAGGAAATTGTGACGAGCGCGGTACTGCAGAATACAACCTTGCCCTCGCCGAACGCCGGGCTATCAATGTGAAAAGATACCTGACCAACACGGGTATCCCCGAAAATCACATCCGCACCATCTCCTATGGAGAAGAGCGGCCGTTGTTTCTTGGCCACGATGAAAAAGCCTACAAATACAACCGCCGAGTGGATTTCATCGCGGAATAATACAGTCTGAAATTGAAGGGAACCTGAAGAGAACAGCAACGCCCCTGATTTCTGAGTGAAATCAGGGGCGTTGTTTTCTTTCAGTACCTGTTTAAAAAAAAGTCTCAATTCCCTTAGAAGGAATTGTCAAGAACCCGACGTATAATCTGCGCCGTAACCCCTGCAGCATCCACCGCATCAGTTGAGATAAGAACCGCATCCTTTGCCGGAACCAGTGGGGCAATATTGCGGTGGGAATCGTTGTAATCACGCTCGACGGTCTGGGCAAGGAGCTGCTCAAAATCGACAGTCTCTCCCTGTTCCTCAAGCTGATAAAAACGCCTGCGGGCGCGCATCTCAGGGCTGGCATCAAGAAAAAATTTCCATGCGGCCATGGGGAAGACCACGGTACCCATGTCCCGCCCTTCGGCGACAATATCCTCTTTTTCGCCATATCTGCGTTGCATTTCAGTAAGGAAAGTGCGCACTTCTGGAATTGAACTGACCTGCGATGCAGCCATCGACATATCCTGTGTACGGATCTCTCTACTGACATCTTCTCCGCAGAGAAGAACCCGCGTATCGGAGTTCTCGTCTGTAGCGGGGAGCAGTTCCATCTCAACCTCCCTGATGCGGGCGGCAATACCGGCCTCATCATCAAGTGCCACACCCTGTTCACTCATATAGAGCCCGACAGTACGGTACATGGCACCGGTGTCAAGATAGGTGAAACCCAGCTCGACGGCGGTCATCCGCGATACGGTTGATTTTCCAACCCCGGCGGGGCCATCAATGGTAACAATCCTGCGACGGGACATCTCAGCGCTCCATCATGCCAAGACACTTCTCAAGAGCATTAAGACAGCGAATGTTCTCTTCCTCCAGTCCAACGGAGATACGAACACAGCTGGAGAATCCGTAGGAAGTCATGGAACGGATAATAACGCCCTCATAAAGCATGGCATCATAGAGTTTGTCAGCATCGCATTTTACATCTACAAGGATAAAGTTGGTCTGAGTCGGATAAGGGACACAGCCAAATTTACGCAGACCACCGGAGAGATATTCAATACCTTCCCGAGTGGAATCCAGCATCTGTTGATACGATGTTTCATCACCAAGAGCGGCAACGGCGGCCACCTGGGCCAGCATGTTAACGTTGAAAGGCTGGCGCACCTTGTGCAGACAGACAGCAACCTCTTCGGGCATCAATCCATACCCGACACGCAGTCCCGGAATACCGTAGGCCTTGGAAAAAGTGCGCAGAAAAACCACTGCCGCCCGGCCTTTGGTATTACGCAGAAGAGAACCGGCATCAGGTCGATATTCATCGTCCATGAAATCAGCATAGGCCTCATCAAGCACGACGATGACATCCTCCGGCACATTACTGAGGAAAACGGAGAGATCCACCAGAGGAATAATGCTGCCGGTTGGGTTGTTGGGATTGTCGAGAAAAATCAGCCGGGTGTGCTCGTTGACTGCAGCGGCGATGGCATCGAGATCGTGGTGCATCTCTTTCATCGGCACCACGCGGTTGATACCGCCGCGAACCTGGACACATTTTGTATACATCAGGAAGGACGGGTGGCTGGAGATAACCTCCTCTCCCTCATTGACAAAAGCCTTCACAAGACAGTCGATAATATCATCGGAACCGTTGCCAACAACAATCTCAGAGGGGGAAACGCCGAGTTTGTCAGCCAGACTTGTCGTAAGATAAAAACAGGAACCATCCGGATAACGGTTGAGTTTCGTCAGCGCCTCACTGACAGCCCGCAAAACAGCCTCCGAAGGAGAACGGGGATTTTCATTGGAAGCCAGTTTTATAGAGTTACGGACACCATACTCCCGCTCCAGTTCATCCTGCGGTTTACCCGGCGGATAAGGAACAATGGTACTGATATGTCTGGGTATTTTTAGTTTCAAGAAAAGCCTCGTCGTGTTTGGTTAAATATCAATTTTCCCTGCGGGAAGCTGCAGTTCCTGCTCAAGATTCCACCCCGCTCTGAGAAGAGTCTCTTCGGCAAAATGAGTCCCCTGAAGCTGTACCCCAACCGGCAGACCACTGGAAGTCACTCCCCCTGGAACCGACATTCCTGGAACACCGGCGAGGTTGGTGGAGAGGGTGAGAATATCGGAGAGATAGGCCGCCAGCGGATCATCTTTGTGTTCACCCTGCTTCCAGGCTGGAGTCGGACAGACCGGAGAGACAAGAAAGTCACATTTCGTAAAGGCAGACTTGAAATCGTTGAGAATCAGGGTGCGTACCTGTGAAGCCTTCTTATAATAGGCATCGTAATATCCAGAGGAGAGCGCATAGGTACCAATGAGGATACGCCGTTTCACCTCTGCACCGAACCCCTCGGAACGAGTATTTTTATACATTTCCAGCAGATTTTCACCCTCTTTACGGAAACCGTACACCACACCATCATAGCGGGCGAGGTTGGAACTGGCTTCAGACGAAGCTATAATATAATAGGCGGCAACACAGTATTCGGTATGTGGCAGAGAGACCTCAACGATCTTCGCTCCACGTGCCTTGAGTGCCTCTATGGCATTGTACACAACTTTCTCCACCTCAGGGTCAAGCCCTGCGGTGAAATACTCCTTCGGCACTCCGGCTGTCATTCCGGAGAGGCCTTCAGTAAGGGCAGCCGGGAAGTCTGGCACCGACTGCTGCACCGAGGTGGAATCCATCTCATCCCAGCCGCTGATCACCTGCATCATTCGCGCACAATCGGCGACGTTCCGGGCAAAGGGACCAACCTGATCAAGAGAAGATGCAAAGGCCGTCAGCCCATAGCGGGAGACCCGGCCGTAGGTCGGTTTCATCCCCACCACGCCGCAGAGAGAGGCGGGCTGACGAATGGAGCCGCCAGTATCCGAGCCAAGAGAAGCAGCACACTCCAGCGCTGCCACGGCGGCGGCTGATCCGCCTGAAGAACCACCCGTCACATAGCCCTTTTTTATTGGATTGCGCGGTGCACCGAAGGCGCAGGTTTCTGAAGCAGACCCCATGGCAAATTCATCCATACTCACCTTGCCGATGATTACCGCTCCTGCCTGTTTAAGTTTCGTCACTGAAGTAGCGTCGTAGGGAGAGATAAAATTCTCCAGCATCTTCGAGCCACAGGTATTTTTCAGGCCTTTAACATTGAGCAGATCTTTAACCGCCACCGGAACCCCGCAAAGGGATCCGGCGCTGCCTGCAGAGCGATTTCTGTCGGCGGCCTCCGCAGCCATCAGTGCACCCTCACGGTCAACGGAAATAAAGGCACCGATATCGTCATCCACCTTCTCAATCCGCTCCAGACAACTCTTTGTCAACTCCACGCTGGAGAGTGTGCCACCCTCCAGTGCCCTGAGAGACTCCTCAACTCCTAATTCGTATGGCTGCATTCGTTCCTCTCCAATCAAATAATTTTCGGAACGAGGAAGCTGTCCTCATCCGTCTTCGGCCCGTTTTCCAATGCTTCCTGCTGTTCCAGCGAGGGCCGCACAATATCTTCCCGAAAGACGTTACTCAAGGGAAAAACATGCGTTGTGGGGGAAACTCCAGTAGTATCAAGCTCATCAAGTTTCTCCACATAGGAGAGAATGGTGTCGAGCTGGCCAGTCATGGTGACGAGTTCCTCGTCACTGAGGCGCAACCGTGCAAGATTCGCCACGTGCTGTACATCTTCCTGCGAAATTTTCATATTCATTTTATTTTATTTCATCCCGGGTTCATCAAGAGGTTTCATAGTATTTTCAATCTCTGCAGGGTGAAGTCCACAGTCTTTTTCGGGTGCCTTGAATAATCTTGTATTTCGTTCATATTCAAGGTTCCCTTTCGTGAAATACTTTACCACGTCCCCGTCAAACTGGGAACCACTGCAACGGTGAAGTTCTTCAATCGCCTGCTCCATGGACGTACTGGCTTTCCCCTTTTGCTGAAAAGTCATGGTATCCGAATTGTTAACCACCGTTGTTCTCTTTGTGTGGATATTGAGCAGATGTGAACTTCGAAAGAAAAGCCTGACAGTTTCTTTAACTGCAGGGTATCTTGAAACAGCCTGCTTTCGTTCAGTCAGAGACGTTATGGAGACTCTCCAGATCTCTTCTCTCCAGTACAGCGGTCTCTGTCTGCATTTTTTTTTACCACCCTTAAAGGATTCTGTCACTTTGTTGTCCACATCCTGTCATACAAGGGACTTCATCAATATATCATGAATCTCCGGTCGCATCCTGCGGATCCCTGCAAGATCTTCCCCGCAGCAGACCCGATTCGTTAAAAGTACAATTCCCACACCTCTCTGTAAATCTATCCACATTGAGGTTCCCGTGAAACCGAGATGACCGATGGTAAGGGGAGAAAAAAGATGGCCACTGGAGGACGTCCTGCCCTCAGGGATATCAAACCCGCAGCGCCTTTCTCCAGATTTTTTGTTCACGAGTTCCTGAAACAACTTCTTCGGCAGCAGATTTCCTTCCCCGTGATATTCGTTATTGAACAACTGCGCCATCTCCACCACTCCACGACAATTGCCGAAAAGTCCGGCATGACCCGCAACACCGCCAAGAATTCGACAGTTATCATCATGAACACGTCCCTGAAGCGCCTCACCGTTCCATCGTGATCGACCTGTAGAAACAGGGGTGATGTTCTTCTGTCGCATCTCATCACCGAAAAAAAGGCTTTTTTCGAGACCAGATGGTATCTGCAGCACCTGCTGCCAGAACTCTTCCAGCCCCTTCCCCGTCACTTTTTCTATAATTCTGCCGAGCAGAATATACCCCAGGTCGCTGTACCTTGTCTTTTCACCGGGTGCTGCCTCTACTCTCTCAGCCAGAATGGACTGCACTACCGCCTCAAAACGCTCTTCCTCCGCCAGAGTAATCAACGAGGCATAATATGGTCGATGTGCAGGCAAACCCGAGCTGTGGTTGATAAGCTGGAAGAGAGTAGCCTCTGCCAGGGGAAAGGGTGCTTCCGGGTAGAAATCAACAAGTGGCTGCTCAAAATTAATTTTTCCTGCCCTCGCAAGAAGGAGAAGAGAGGGGATTGTTACCAGCACCTTGGTGAGTGAGGCAAGGTCAAAAAAGCTTTCTTTCCCCTCTGGTTCTGTAACTGCACAGTTACAGATATCCCCCTCATTTTTACAGTAAAAAAAACCTTTTTCACTCCACTCTTCTCCTCTCTTAAACCAGCCCAGCGCACAGTTCGTGAAAACTCCCTCACAACAGTATTTTTTCAACACATCAAAAAGCAGTCTAACTGTTGATTTTTTCATTATTCCTTCTCCCTTTGAGAACCCTTAAAAACTTGAATTTTTGAACAAATTGTAATATAACAAGTGTTGTTTTTCAGGCGAAAAAAAGGCTCCTGAAAAACAGCTTTTCAACAGTCAGAAAAGAAAACTCATCATATCCACTTTTCATCGTAATATCAGTAAGATATTTCTTAAAGGCTCTGTAAGCGTTCCACATCCAGAATGAACATTACCGTCTGCAGATCAGGAATATCGAAGTTATGCGTGGATATTCACTTTTCCACATCTTTTTCCACAACAAATGTACACCTTTTCAAGGGTTCTCAAAGAGCCTTTGCCAACATCATGGGGAAAAACATGTGATAACTTTGTTAATAACTATGTGGAAAACTTTTTTTGCACAAAAAAGAGGATCTTTTAAACGTTCAAATGTTGATAAATATCAACAGAAAAACAAAGATATAAGAAGTTATCAACAGTATCAACAGTACTAATAAAAATAGTATAAAAACATATAATAAGAGGAGAATCATGGCACTAAAATGTATTATCGAAAGAGATCACTTCTATGAGGGCCTCAACAGCCTGCAAAACATCACCAGCAAAAAAGGCACTCTGGCCATCCTGCTTAATGTTCTCATAGAAACAAGCAATGACGGACTTGTTCTCACTGGAACAGATATGGAAATAGCCCTCCGTATCATCATTCCTGCAAAGATCCTGGAAGAAGGGGCGATTACCATCCCCGCAAAGAAAATATTCGAAATAGTCCGCGAATCAGGGCCAGACAGTATTACCATAGAAGAAAAAGAGAACAGCTGGGTTCATATCCTCACCGGACAAAGCAGCTACAACCTCGCCGGCATGCCCGGAAGTGACTTTCCTCAATTTCCCGAATATGACGAAGACAACTTTATTTCCATAGAGAGTTACATCTTCCAGGAACTCATAGAGAAAACGATTTATTCAATCGCCGGTGAACAGGAGAGCGTCTACACCCTGACCTCCGTCCTGCTGCGCAAAGAGGTTGTCAACGACACAACAAAATTGAAGATGATTTCCTCTGATGGCCATCGTCTCACCGTCATGGAAAAAGATCTTCCCGAGACTCTTGAGAAGCTGCAGCCAGGAGAGACCACTCTGATTCCCAAGAGAGGCGTTCAGGAGTGGAAAAAATTCTGTGATGACCACGATAACTTTGAGATCGCACTGGAAGACAAAAGAATCATTCTCAAAGATGATAATGCCACCATGATAATCCGGCTGAAAGATGGAGAATTTCCAAATTACAAGGCGATAATAGATGCGGTCAACCAGACATACTGCATGAAAATCCGTCGCCAGCCCTTCCTTGAATCACTGAAAAGAATCAACCTCTTCACTGAAGATCTTTTTCATACGATCTCCTTTGAACTGGAAAGTGACCACATGGTACTCTCCTCGCAAAACGTCGAACTCGGAAATGCCCGTGATGAAATGAGTGTAGAATACAACGGACAGCCTCTGAAACTCGGCTTCAACTGTCGTTATTTCATTGAAACGCTACAGGTTATGGAGGGTGAAACCGTTAATGTTTATGTCAATTCCGATGCCAGTCCCTGTTTGCTCAATTCTGATGAGGATCAGGGTTTCATCAGTATTATCATGCCCATGCATCTTTGATTTTTGACCCCGCAAAGATAGAGAGCGCTGTACACGCTTCATAAACAAGGGATCAACGAAAGGAAACAACCGTGACTGACCCAAAAGAAAACGATGTGCCTGCGGGCCATTATGATGCCGATCAGATTCAGGTTCTTGAAGGACTTGAGGCTGTACGTAAACGTCCCTCAATGTATATCGGTAATACCTCAGAAGAGGGCTTGCACCACCTTATCTGGGAGATTGTTGACAACAGTATAGATGAGGCTCTGGCTGGTTATTGCTCCAAAATAAGCGTGACTATCCACGAAGATAATACCGTTTCCATAGAGGATAACGGTCGTGGGATCCCCATAGACAAACACCCCACAGAGAACATGACAGCGCTGGAACTGGTTATGACCACCCTGCATGCCGGTGGGAAATTTGACCACAGCAGTTATAAAGTCTCCGGCGGTTTGCATGGTGTCGGAATTTCGGTGGTCAACGCCCTTTCCTGTGAAACAGTTGCCGAAATCCATCGTAACGGCAAAGCCTACAGCCAGCGTTACCAATATGGCAAAAAAGCCAGTGAGCTTGAGGTTATCGGAGACAGTCAGTATACCGGTACCATCATTCGTTTCAAGGCTGATCCGGAGATCTTCACGCAGACCACAGTCTACAATTACGAGACAGTTAAAAACCGTCTCCGTGAGCTGAGTTTCCTTAACAAAGGCCTGCAGATCTCTCTGAAAGACGAACGCAGCGGTGAGGAGGACAAATTCCACGCCGAGGGAGGCATTGTCTCCTACGTTGAGTGGCTCAACCGTAAACGTACTCCTGTTTTCCCTGAACCTATCTATCTCAGCGGCGAAAAGGATAACGTGGAGGTTGAGATCTCCATGCAGCACTATGACGGCTATAAGGAACGTCTCTTCTCCTTCGTCAACAATATTAATACCCGTGAAGGCGGCAGTCATGTGGCTGGTTTTCGTGCTGCGCTTACCCGTTGCCTTAATCGTTACGCCAACGACGATATGATTCCCAAAAACATGCGGGAAAAAATGGGCGGCGATGATATTCGTGAGGGATTGACCTGCGTTATATCTGTACATGTACCCAACCCGCAGTTCGAGGGGCAGACGAAAACCAAACTGGGCAACAGTGAGGTTAAATCAATAGTAGAGAATATATGCGGTGACAAACTGACCGTTTTCCTCGAGCAGAATCCGGCAATTGCCAAAAAAATTCTCTCCAAGGTGGTTGATGCCGCCCGTGCCCGTGAGGCTGCAAAACGTGCACGGGACCTCTCCCGCAAGAAGGGTTCGACCAGCCTGTTGATGGCTGGAAAACTTGCCGAATGCCAGGAAAAGGATCCGGCGAAACGTGAAATATTCATCGTCGAAGGTGATTCTGCCGGTGGTTCTGCCAAACAGGGACGTGACCGGACCAATCAGGCAATTCTGCCGCTGAAAGGTAAGATCCTCAATGTGGAGAAGGCCCGTTTTGACCGGATTCTCTCCAGTGAAGAGATCAAACATCTTATAAGCGCTCTTGGCTGCGGAATTGGTGAAGAAGATTTTGATCCGGAAAAACTGCGTTACCACAAGGTCATCATCATGACCGATGCCGATGTTGACGGGGCACATATTCGGACCCTGCTTCTTACGTTTTTCTACCGTCAGATGACCCCGCTGCTGGAGGCTGGCCATATCTACATTGCCCAGCCACCGCTCTATCGACTGGGGAAAGGGAAGAAGGAGCGCTATTTCCTGAACGACAGTGAACTCAACAATCATCTTTTTACCGAGGCGAGCAAAAACTATCAGCTCAAAGCAGACATAAACGGTGAAATGCAGGACATAACCGGTGAAAAATTTATCCATCTCCTTGAACACCTTTCCATCTATCAGCGTATCACCGCCTTCATGAACCGCATGAATGTCTGGGAGGATATGCTCTACTTCCTGCTGGAGAACAACATTCGTTCCGCTGACCAGTTCAAAGATGATGAGTGGGTACGAAGTCTGAAGGCAAAACTTGACCCGGAGAAACTTATTCTCAGTGATGTACAAAACTGCCGCTGGCGGGAAGACTGCTACGAGTTTAACGTCGCTATTCGCGGTAAGGTACAGATAATGATGACCATTGGTCCGCGGATACCGCTGATTGCCGAATATCGCAGTGCGCTGAATTTCTTTGATGAAATAAAGCCTTACCTCACTGCAGAATTTGGTCTCTGTGCCGTCAGCAGGGAAGAAGTCGGAGAGGAACGAAGGGCGAACAACTGGCAGGATCTTATTAATCTCATCCGCGACGAAAGCTTCAAGGGAAGCAACCTGCAGCGTTACAAAGGTCTCGGTGAAATGAATCCGGAACAGCTCTGGGATACAACCATGAACCCGGAAAACCGCTCCATGCTGCAGGTACAGGTGGATGATGCTGAACAGGCCGATGATATTTTTGTTACCCTGATGGGGGACAAAGTGGAGCCGCGCCGCGCGTTTATCCAGGAACATGCCCTTGAGGTAACTGATCTTGATATCTGACAAGCTGCTGCATGTTTTCAATTGAAAGAGAAAAAACCGTTTTTCTCACTTCGTAACTCTGAAATACAGCAGAGTTCTAAAGTCTTATAAAAGATAAAAGGCCATGACAGATACAGAAAATAACGATATGGAAACCGAAAAGTTTCCCAGAGTCTCCGTCGAGAAAGAGTTACAGAAATCTTATCTCGAATACGCAATGAGTGTCATTGTTGGTCGGGCTCTGCCCGATGTGCGCGACGGAATGAAGCCGGTTCACCGGCGCTCCATCTTCGCCATGCGCGAGATTGGTGTTAACTTCAACCGTTCTTATGTAAAATCGGCGCGTATCGTCGGTGATATTATCGGGAAGTATCATCCCCATGGTGATACCGCTGCCTATGCTACCATCGTACGTATGGCGCAGGATTTTTCCATGCGTTATCCCCTGGTAGATGGTCAGGGAAACTTTGGTTCCATGGACGGTGATTCCCCTGCCGCCATGCGTTATACCGAGGCTCGGATGACCCGGATCGACCGGGAAATTGTCGCCGACCTGGACAAGGAAACAGTGGACTGGATTCCCAACTACGACAGTTCCCTGCAGGAGCCGTCAGTTATGCCCACTAAAATTCCGAACCTGTTGATCAACGGTTCGGCGGGGATTGCCGTTGGCATGGCGACCAACATTCCACCGCACAACATCACCGAGGTGCTCGATGCCCTTATTGCCCTGATCGACGTCCCTGATCTCACCGTACATGATTTGATGGGATTCATTACCGGACCGGATTTCCCCACCGGAGGCCAGATCTGCGGCCGCAACGGTATCCGTGAGGCTTATGAAACCGGTCGCGGCGTGATAATCATGCGGGCGAATACCCACGTGGAAAAAATCAAAGACAGTAAGCGGGAAGCGATCATCGTCACCGAGATTCCCTACCAGGTAAATAAGGCTAATCTGGTAGAAAAGATCTCTGAACTGGCCAAAGATAAAAAGATTGAGGCCATTTCAGATGTGCGCGATGAGTCAGATCGCCGTGGACTGCGTATCGCCATTGATCTTAAAAAGGATGAATATTCCGAGGTTGTACTCAACCAGCTCTTTAGCAACACCCTGATGCAAAAGAGTTTTGGTATCATCATGCTGGCTATCGTCAACAACAAACCGGAGGTTCTCAACCTCAAACAGATCCTTGAACACTTCGTTCTCCACCGCAAGGTGGTGGTCTATCGCCGCACCGCTTTCGAATTGCGCAAGGCTGAGGAACGGGCCCATATTCTGGAAGGTCTGGTTATTGCGCTGAACAACCTCGACGATGTCGTACAGCTCATCCGTAATTCCGCCAATCCGCAGGAGGCGAAAGAAGGGTTGATTCAGCGATTTGAACTGAGTGAGATCCAGGCCCAGACTATTCTCGACATGCGTCTGCAGCGCCTTACCGGTCTTGAGCGCGAGAAGATCATGCAGGAGTACGCGACAATTAAACGGGAGATTGAACGGCTGCGTGAGATTCTCGGCAGTGAGGTCCTGGTGATGAATATCATCAAGGATGAATTTGCCGAGCTTCGAGAAACGTATGGTGATGACCGACGGACCGAGATTGTTGAAGCCACTGATGATCTTCTGCCGGAAGATCTCATTACTCCTGAGGATATGGCGGTAACCATCACGTATACCGGATATATCAAACGCAATCCGCTGTCACTCTATCGGGCGCAGAACCGTGGTGGCAAAGGCGTTACGGGAGTGAAAGCCTTGGAGGAAGACGTTGTCTCCAGTCTTTATGTGGCTTCAACACTGGACATATTTCTCTTCTTCACCAGCTTCGGCAAAGTTTTCTGGCGCAAGGTCTATCAGTTACCGCAGGCTGGTCGGATGGCGCGGGGCAAGGCTGTTGTTAACCTGCTCAATCTTGAAGAGAATGAGAAATTGGCTGCGGTGCTGCCGATTACCAGCTTTGAGGATGAGAGCAACGCCAAAACCATTCTCATGGTGACCAGGTCAGGACGGGTGAAGAAAAGCAGTCTGCAGGAGTTTGCACGGCCGCTCTCCCGTGGCAAGCGGGCACTGACTATCAACGAAGGGGACGAAATCATCGCTGCCCATGTCCTTAACGGGAACGATACTGTGCTGCTGGTAACCAAAAAAGGAAAGAGTATCCACTTCGATGAGAATGATGTCCGCACCATGGGGCGTATGGCCGCCGGTGTACGGGGAATTCGTCTCGCTGAGGATGATGAGGTGGTGAGTGCCATCGTGATCAATTCTCAGAATTCTGTTCTTATTGTTACCGCCAACGGCTTCGGGAAGCGTTCACCGGTGGAAGAGTATCGCGTACAGGGACGCGGCGGTAAGGGAATTAAAGGGATCGCCGAGTCGGAACGTAATGGTGACGTAATCGGTGCCACTCAGGTGAGCGATGATGATCAAATTATCCTCATCGCTGATTCCGGCAAGATGATCCGCATGAATCTTGACTCTGTACGAATTATTGGCAGGGCAACCCAGGGTGTACGGCTGATTAACCTCGGGGACGACGAAAAAGTGGTCAGTTTTGATACAGTGCAAAAAGAGAATGAAGAAGAGGAGGAGGAAATTCCTTCTGTAGAATCTGTGGAGCCGCAGTCAGACAATACTGATGTCGGTTCTGAAACGGACGATTCACCTGCTTCAGAAGAGGGTGAAGGTGACGACGGAGATCAATAATGACTGATAATAGCGCTGAGATCGCTGTCATTGGCGCAGGATCGTGGGGAACAGCTCTTGCGCTGCTCCTTGCCGGTAAAAGTTTAAATGTGGCTCTGTGGGGGCATAGAAAGGCTCATGTGGAGGCTCTTCGCAGTGAGAGGGAAAACCGGTTTTACCTGCCTGGTTTTCCCTTTCCGAAGACTCTGCATGTGGAGAGTGACCTGGCTCGGGCGGTTTCCAAAGCGCACACCGTTGTCATGGTGGTTCCGTCGCAAAGCTGTCGTGAGGTTTTCAGACAGGTGGTCCCATATCTGCGCCCCGGAGTACGGATTCTTTCTGCTATAAAAGGTATTGAGAACGAGACTCTGCAGACCATGAGTGAGGTTATTGTTTCGGTGCTGGCAGAGAGTGGATTTTCCGGAGAGATTCCGACAGGTGTACTTTCGGGGCCCTCCTTTGCGCTGGAGGTGGCACAGGAACTGCCGACAGCGGTCTCCATCGGTTTTGCGGACATTAAGGTGGCACAGGAACAGCAACAGCTCTTCGGCACCTCATATTTCCGTGCCTATACCAGTGTCGACATACTGGGGCTGGAACTCTCTGGAGCGTTGAAAAACGTGATTGCCATCGCCACAGGAATGTGTGATGGATTGAATTTTGGTCTCAATGCCAGGGCTGCACTTATTACCCGTGGACTGGCGGAGATTCAGCGCCTCGGGGTGAAGATGGGCGCGGATCCGGCAACCTTTGCCGGGCTCAGCGGCATGGGAGATCTCCTCCTCACCTGTACCGGCAGCCTGAGCCGCAATCGTACGGTGGGACTCAGGCTGGGAGAGGGGAAAAAACTGGATGCGGTGGTTGCTGAACTGGGAATGGTCGCCGAAGGGGTAAAAACTACCCGCTCCGGATATAATCTTGCCCGTCGTGAAGGAGTGGAAATGCCAATTCTTGAGGAAGTCTACAAAATACTCTATGAAGACAAACCGTGTCTTGAAGCTGTCTGCTCTCTGCTCGGGCGAAAGTTGAAAGCGGAGTAGGGGAAAGTTTTCTCCTGCTGCGGCAATGAAACTGAATGCACAGGAATCCCCGCTGTTCAGAGCGGGGAGGCTGTCAAAATATTTTATAACATTTACATTTTGTATTGACCAGAGAATGCGAGTAAAGATAGAACAACAGCAATTCTCTGTTTAATTTTAAAATCTTTTTTAAAGTTTTTTTGCCTTTATTCGAATATTTAGAGCTTTTATTCGTTGGCAAAAAGTTTTTCGCTGTTCCGTCTTTTGCTTTTCCCTGTCTCCTTTCTCCTGTTTCCCATCCCCCCTGCCTTTACATTCGCCAATAGAAAGTGAAAATGGCATTAAGTAAGGTCACAACTGAATAGAATGGTATTACTTCTGGCTGGACCAGTCATCATCATGAAATTCATTATGGTCCGGCTTCGGTGTCTTCATTTCAAAGAGTCGCTGTTCAAGCCACTTCTTGATATCTTTTGCTTCTGATTGCACCTCGGCAAGAGCTTTGCCGCGGTGACTTACCTTCGCTTTTTCTTCCAGGGTCATCTCGGCAAAAGTCTTACCGTACTCCTCGAAGTAAAAGACTGGATCATAGCCGAAGCCATTGTCTCCCCGCTTTTCATCAATGATAATTCCATCACATTTTGCCTCATAAGTGAGTGCAGCGCCTGTAGGTACGGCAATGGAGAGAACACACTGAAAAGAAGCTTTGCGGTTTTTCACACCTTTGAGCCTGTCGAGAAGCTTTTCAAGATTTTCAGCATCGGTGGCATGTTCCCCGGCATAGCGGGCGGAGTAGACACCCGGTTCACCATTCAAGGCTTCAACAACGAGACCAGAGTCGTCGGCAATAGCTGGAATTCCCAATATTTTTGCGGTATGCAGTGCCTTTTTGTAGGCGTTATCATCGAAGGTTTCACCATCCTCAACTGCCTCAGGGATGGGGCCAAATTCATCCACCGACTTGATATCAATATCCAAATTTTTCAGCAAATCCTGAAATTCACGTAACTTGCCTTTGTTTGTCGTTGCTATCACTATCATTGAGAGCATTTTTTAGTCCTTGTTGTCTTTTAAATTCTTTTTTTCGCCGTTTTTTCCAGCGGTTGTCATAACGTTCCTGTTCACTGTAAATACAGCCACAATAGGGCTGTCGATACATTCCTTCTTCAATGGAGCGATCAATTCCCTCCTGCCAGCCAATGCTGAAATCCTCGTAGAGCATCTCCACCCCATACTTTGCCGCCATCTTACTGCCGATATCCTGCATCAGTGTGTGGTTCTGATATTTACTGTAGAAGAGGGTTGTGGTGAAAGTGGGAAAACCGAGTTCAGCGGCGAGGCGGGCCGTATCCTCCAGCCGCATTTCATAACAGACAGCACATCTGGCATTCTCGTGAAAAACCACTTTACGCAGGTATTCAGTGAGTCCGTAATCCCGTTCAACAAGAAGTGGCAGGGATATTTTTTCAGCATAGGTCTCAAGGGTATCAAGGCGCCGGCGATACTCTTTCCATGGATGTATATTGGGATTATACCAGCGACCGGTGAGATCATAGCCCCGCTCGCGCAGCACTTTAACGGGATAGATACTGCAGGGGCCGCAGCAGATGTGAAGCAAAAGTTTCATATTTTATAGCTTCTGGGATTAATATTGTACTGATGGATCTTGTAGTTGATGATGCGCAGACTTGTTTCGAGATCCTTCGCTGTTTTGGTTTGATTCCCATTGTTGCGTTTTAGACCCTCGATAATAAGCTCTTTTTCAAAATTTTCCACTGCTTCAGTAAAAGAAAGAGTTGTCTTTTTCTTCGAACTCCGGGAGGTCTGCAGAGTGGGAGGAAGGTGAATGGAACTGATTGTATCTGTGTCACAGATTAACACCGCCCGTTCCATGCAATTTTGCAGCTCGCGCACATTGCCTGGCCAGTGATACTGAATGAGCATGTCAATGGCGGAGGTGGATATTCGGCTGATGTCTTTATTATTCTCACGGGCGAATTTTTCAAGAAAAAACTCAGCAATAAGAAGTATATCGGTGCGTCGTTCCCGCAACGGAGGCATATAGATAGGGAAGACGTTGAGTCGGTAGTAGAGGTCTTCACGGAAGATTTTCTGTTCAATGGCACGCTCAAGATCCCGGTTGGTAGCGGTAACCAGGCGCACATCACAGGTGATAGATTTGGTCGAGCCGAGGCGCTGAAAGGTACGTTCCTGGACGACATTGAGAAGTTTAATCTGTACTGAATTGCTGATTTCCCCTATCTCATCAAGGAAAAGAGTACCTCCTTCAGCCATCTCAAAACGACCAATCTTCTGCTCGATGGCGCCGGTGAACGCACCTTTCTCATGACCGAATATTTCGCTTTCCAGCAGAGTTTCCGGCAGGGCGGAACAGTTGACGGAGACAAAGGGTTTATTATGTCGTTTGCCGTTGTAGTGCAGCGCTTTTGCAACAAGTGTCTTGCCCGTTCCTGATTCGCCGCGCAGGAGAACGGTGGCATTGCTGTCCACCACGCGGTGGATCATCTCAAAGACTTCCTGCATTGAACTGGAATTGCCAATAATGTCATTAATGCGATTTTTTTCCGAGAGTTCCCGTTTCAGTTTACGATTTTCAATGTGGAGCTGTTCTGTTTCACGGTTGACCGTCTGTATTCTGATAACCGTCTGGGCGATGATTGAGCTGAGGACGGTGAGATACTGCAGGTCAGTATTGGCCTGTTCGTCTATTCCATCTGGATAAGAACAGTCTACTGAAAGGGCACCAATAATATTTCTGCCATCTTTGATGGGTACGCAGAGAAAAGATTTTTTCTTCAGCTGTTCGCTTTCCCGAGCGCCCGTACGATTAAGAAACAACGGTTCTTCGGATATTTGTGGTACAAGAACCGGTTCACCGGTGGAGACGACCCGACCGGTGATTCCCTCTCCTATCTTGTACGTGCCACGTTTCATATTTTCCGGATCAATCCCGTGGGCAATCTCTATTTCGAGTTTACCACTGATTGGATTGACGATGGTAACTGTCCCATTTACCATTTGTTTTTTTTCATGGAGGACCTGCATTGTCTTCTCAAGACACTCACGCAGGTCGAGCGAAGACGCCAGTTCTCTGGTGATTTCATAGAGAGCTGTTACGTCCTCAAGTTTTTGACTGATGGAGTGTTCTTCTGTCATTATATGCCTCTGGAAGAGGTGGAAATTTTGATGGAAATTTTTAAAATATGTCAAAATTGGCAAATTTTTGTTATTTTATTACAAAAATGTTTAGCATGCAACCATTATAAAAAGGTCGATAAGATTATTGACAAGTTCTTGATTGAATGGTACAAAAGGCGCTCACGGAGGAATGGCCGAGTGGCTTAAGGCGGCGGTCTTGAAAACCGTTGTACGAAAGTACCGTGGGTTCAAATCCTACTTCCTCCGCCATATATAAACAAAGATTTGAATGATGTGTGGAGAGGTGACCGAGAGGCCGATGGTGCTCGCCTGCTAAGCGAGTGTGGGGGTCAGACTCCACCGAGGGTTCGAATCCCTCCCTCTCCGCCAGCATATAAAAGGCACTGTAATTTTATAAATTACAGTGCCTTTCTTCTTTACACGGGCATGGTTTTTATACCATTTACATTTTGTATTGACCAGAGAGAGCGACTGCGTGGACATCTTTTTTTGTGATTACGAATGAATAAACAGGATGTAAAAAGAGCATAACTTAATAGTATTCGTTGGCAAAAAGTTTTTCGCTGTTCCGTCTTTTGCTTTTCCCTGTCTCCCGTCTCCTTTCTCCTGTCTCCCATCCCCCTGCCTTTACATTCGCCAATAGAAAGTGAAAATGGCATTGAGTACGGTCACAACTTAATAGGAATGGTATGATTTAAGGGTCCCTTGTGTTATTCTCCCCCCCAGACCAGACTTTTTTTAAGCCATCCTTTAAGACCTGATTCGTGTTCCACCTTAAGCCATCCGTTTTTTTCTTCAAGCCTGCTGAAAACGACTCCATAACTTGCCTGACCTATAATTTTCCCCTTCTTACCCGGCTGGCTGCGGATATTGACTTTGTTCCTGCTCCCTTTATTTACCTTGACAATAACGTGAGGTGCGTTGGAGAGCAGAGAACGATATATCCATCCACTGTCTCCCTCAAAGTCAATAACCTCCACCCATTGCTTTTTTTCAGTGATAACTTTCAGTGGGAAACCTCTGTCGTAGGCCCAGACAATAGAATTGTTTGTTCCAGGTCCCTTCCGCATGTTCACATTGTCACCTTTTACTGATGCCATTTTTGCCCATACGGGATTGCATATCAGAAAAAGAACTGCTACTATTACTAATATATAACGTAATTTCATTTAGATACCTTTTATTCACTTATGAGAAAAGAGCAGGATTTCCCGGGTACCCCTGAAACGCCGCAAGAGCATAAGGATACCTTGAATAATCGCCCCTCTTCTGTGTTAGAGCTAAATTTATCCTCGGAGGTAAGCACCAGACTCCGATATCAAAGCTCCAGGCGGGTACATTTCCGCCTGACCATCACCGTGACCTGAACATCGAAAGGATCATATTCTCCTGCAAAAGAGTTCCAACGAATTTCACGTTACATTGTACTCGTAGAACAATTCAGGGTATCAGCAGTTTCAGTCTGAGATCTTCCTGCTTGAAGAAAGGCCATGATCTGGTATTTTTCTCAAAGAGTACGTTGCTGCCAGTGAGAGTGCCGGGGTCTGTGTATGGTGACCTGACCATACTGGCAGCTTTCTCTTTTTCATATCACGGTGTTACACGTATTATACTACTCCAGCAGATCCTTATCCGCTATCTTGTTGAATATGAGGTGAAATAATGAATAAATACAAAATTGGCAGAGTTCTTGTGAACGAAGAAAAAACGAAGGAAACAGTCGAAAGACTTGGCAGGCAGATATATGAAGATTTCAAGGAGAGCAACAGAGAATTGATTATTGTGGGCTTGTTGAAAGGTTCCTTTATTTTTATGGCGGACCTTGTCCGGGCCATAGACTTACCTTTGACTGTTGATTTCATAACGGTATCAAGTTATGGCAACGGCACAGTCTCCAACTCCAATGTGAAGCTGGTTATGGATCTGGATACCTCCATTGAAGATAAAGATGTCATTATCGTTGAAGATATTGTCGATACGGGGCGTACCTTCAAAAAAATCATCCAGATGATGAGCAACAGACAGCCTCACACGTTGAAATCATGCTCCTTTCTCAGTAAGCCGAGTCGCCGGGTTGTTGAAATAGAAGTAGATTATATCGGTGTTGAGATAGAAGACGAATTTGTTGTTGGCTATGGGATGGATTACGCCCAGAGATATCGTAATATTCCCTGCGTAACTGTGCTCGAAGAGTCTTGACATCTTCTTCCAGCCGGGGGCTTTGATTGTCAAACATTAATTTTATATGCTGCAGATCGTGAATTCCGTCAGTCATGGCGGACTGCTGCCAGGGTTCAAAATATGAGACCACAGAGTATAAAGAAAGTAACC
Source organism: Desulforhopalus vacuolatus (assembly GCF_016918505.1). Classification (GTDB taxonomy): domain Bacteria; phylum Desulfobacterota; class Desulfobulbia; order Desulfobulbales; family Desulfocapsaceae; genus Desulforhopalus; species Desulforhopalus vacuolatus. The sequence continues at coordinate 44,434 of NZ_JAFFPZ010000007.1, read as the reverse complement.
GTTCGTAACTGCCAGATAGGTGGAGACAAACCATTAATATGTCTGCCGCTGGTGGGAAAAACAAAGGAAGATATTTTTGTCAAAACAGAGGCGGTGACCGCCCTGAACCCGGATATTCTTGAGTGGCGGGTGGATGGTTATGTTGGAGTTTCGCAGGTAAAATCCTGTCTCGAACTGCTCAGGAGTATCCGTGATATTATCGGGAATATCCCCTTGATTTTTACCTGTAGACGAAAAGAAGAAGGAGGATTTGCGGGTGCACTTGGACTTACTGATGCCATGAGACTTGATCTCTACAAAGAAGTGGCGGAGACCGGCCTTGCCGATATCATCGACGCCGAGCTCTCCTGTGGTCGTGCTTTTCTCTCCAAACTGCGGAAGATGGCCGACGGGCAGGGGGTTCGCCTGATATATTCCAGCCACAACTTCATCGAGACACCTGAAGAGAAGGATATTCTGTCGCTGCTCATCAATGCCGGGGAGCAGGGGGCTGATATTGCCAAAGTTGCAGTTACAGCGCAGAATTATGGTGATGTCCTTACCCTGCTGTCAGCAACGAACCGGGCACGCAGTAGTCTGGTACAGGTTCCCATGATAACAATATCCATGGGCCAATACGGCTCAATGACCAGACTCGTGGGCGGGCTTTTTGGCTCAGATGTCACTTTTGGTGACGGGCTGGGAAGTTCGGCACCGGGACAACTCCCCTTTGAACAGATGCGCAGTGCAATGAAACTCTTTTATGGGGGGGAGGCATAGTGGCTGGTGAAGAGAATAATAAGCCAGGCCGAAAAGGCATGGGCCGTATATTCTGGGCCACATATTACTCCTGGCGGGGATTTATCTCGGCGGTGAAGTATGAGGCGGCTTTCCGTCAGGAGTTAATACTGGTCCTTCTCATGCTGCCCTTTGCCTTCTGGCTCGGTGATGGAGCGGTAGAACATTTTTTGCTCATTGGTTCAGGACTGCTCGTGTTGATAGTTGAATTGCTCAACTCTGCCATTGAGGCTGCAGTTGATCGCATCGGCACGGAACGGCACAGACTTTCCGGTCAGGCCAAGGATATGGGTTCGGCCGCCGTTTTTCTGAGTCTGGTGCTGATGGCCATCTGCTGGATTGAGATTGCACTGTTTTAATCTTCCTTTTTTATGACAGATCTCTTTTCCCGTCCTTCTATTTTAAATTCAGCATGTTATACCATTCCTCTTAAGTTGTGACCGTACTCAATGCCATTTTCACTTTCTATTGGCGAATGTAAAGGCAGGGGAATGGGAGAAAGGAGACGGGAGACAGGGAAAAGCAAAAGATGGAACAGCGAAAAACTTTTTGCCAACGAATAAAAGCTCGAAACATGCGAATAAAGGCAAAAAACTTTAAAAAAGATTTTAAAATTAAACGGAGAATTGCTATTGTTCTATTTTTACTCTTTACGTTCTCTGGTTAACACAAAATGTAAATGGCATAAGGTATATCCGGTACACAGAGGATGATATGATAAGATTCTTTGTCGCTCATACCGCTGTCTGAGATGAAAAAAGACCCTGGAAGAATATTTCTTCCAGGGTCTTTTTTTATGTTTTTTTTCGTGGTCCCGCGCCACATGCAGGATGGTAACGGGAACAGCCATCCCCGGGCTATGAGCAGGAACAGGACACAGCCTGCAGCTGTGTGTGTCCCAAACTTCGCCAATCAACTGGCTGATTGATTCGGCCATGCAAATCACTGGACGATTTATATTATATGGACGCGCGTACACCTCAAACACATTTTCCATTGCCGCTGTAAAACTCGCGTTTTTATCTGGCGGAATCTTCCAGGGCTTTCTCAGGTGAGGCTTACGTTCGTTTTTTTTAAAGTATTACACACTGTCTGTCATTGGAGAAACACTGGCGACGATTTTAAATTCTACTATTTTCTCAGCCAAAAGCCGTACCCTCTATCTTTTGCAACCTTCAGGAGCAGGAGAACACGTCAGGGTTAACAATTAATCTTCAAATTCTCCACCCAATTGAATCTCTCTCTGTGGCTTAACGCGATTTTTGCGAGTGATAGCTGCAGTGATACCATTTTCAAAAAACCGCTTTTTCAGGTGCTCAAGGTTGGGGAGTAGTTACTCCCAGGGCTTCAGCGACCCTCACGACTGTCCATTTCTCAAATATTATAGATAATCTATGAGCTCTCTAAATATTTTTTTGATAATTGAAGACAGTGGCATGCTCTACCTAAAATGAATATAATTATTCGTTACTAGACCGAACCTGGTTCCGTCCGTTTTCTTTGGCGCGGTATAATGCAGCGTCTGCTCTGTTTGTCAGGGTAATATTGTTATCTCTGGCTTGAAAGACTGTGACACCAAAACTCACGGTAATTTTTTCAGGTTCTTTAAAATTATATTTTTCTATTTTATGGCGTAATTTTTCTGCAAATATTATTGCCCGGGCAAGAGATAACCCTGGCAGTTGAATTACAAACTCTTCACCACCCCAACGAGCAAAAATATCGGTATCACGAATATTGGCGGCAACAAGACCAGCAAGACGTTTCAATACATTATCTCCAGCTAAATGACCATACGTATCATTTACTTTTTTGAAATTATCTATATCGAACATAACAAATGACAAAGGAGAATTATAACGATGTGCCCTTTTTATCTCAATCATTAATTTTTCGTCAAACTTCATACGGTTATAAATACCTGTTAGAGTATCTGTACTGGCCTGCTTTTCTAAAAGGGAATTTATAGTCTCAAGGGATTTTAGGTAATTTTTTTGTTCAGTGATATCTCGAAACGCAATGACTGCGCCATCCAATATATCTTCTTTAAAAACAGGTCGGCAGGCAATCATGACGGGCATTAACAACCCTGACTTGCAGGTAAAACATCCATCAGTATTGTTGTATTTATCTCCATGTGTTATAGCGTTAAAAATTGGGTTATCCCCAGGCTGATAAAAACTACCATCCAAGCGCTGAGTATGGATAATTTCATGAATAAATTTATTTTCTATTTCATCGGGAAAATATCCAAGTAATCGGCTTGCTTCAGGATTTAAAAAAATTATTTTTCCTTCAGAAGTAACAAGAAAAATTCCCTCCCCTATAACGTTACTTATTAATTTTAACCGCTGTTCAATAACCTCCTTTTCACGCAAAGATTTAATCATGTGATTAAACGAATCTGAAAAACGACCAAGAAAGTGTACTTGTTGACTCAGATCACCTTCCGCAACTTGATTTGCTTGCCAGGTAAGATGAGTCAAACTTGCCTGTAATCCCTTGAGCGGCATTGCAAAAATATTGGTTCGAGAAGGTTTCGCTTTAAGATCCCCCTTCGCCAATTTCTCGGAGTAATGATACGATTCATTTAGCATATCGAAGATTGCTGCCAGGCGAACACAAATATGTTTGAGCTCGTCATCGTCAACGTTATCTAAATCTATTGGAAAAATAAGACCTTTTTGTCCAAGACCACGTTGCATCGCTTCTTCAAAACATGTATTAAGATCTTCTAAAATCTGACGAGAATTCATTTTAACCTTCAATAGCCTTCACTTCAAAGCGGCATGTTCTATCCCCTGTTGCCCAACAGTCAATTTCTTTGGCTGTGAATTTCTTCCCAGTATATTCTTTAAGAATCCCGGCTATGAAACCTTCATCGTAATTACAAACGGATTCTCCGAATATTGGTAAACCTGAGCAATCAAGGTCTTCTGACACTGTTAAGACAAATTGTAGTTTTTTCTTATCGGCCTCCTCAATTCTGAGAATACCAATTTTAAAGGCCACAAGTTTCTCTTTCAATTCGGCTATGAATTCATCAAATGGCAATGATATATCCAAGACGTTGCGGCAAAACTCTTTGCCCGCAAGGGCGCCTGCTTTAACAAATAATTCTATTGTCTTCTGTTTGCCTATCTCTTTTGAAAAAACATCTTTGAATGTATACTGCATAAGTCGATAGACCATGACAGAGGTTTCCTTCCCAAGATTTGGCCTGCCGACAGAAAGATCTCCAAGATGATCCCACTTAAAGTTATAAACTTTTTCCATCGCTGAAATTTCCTTCTTCGTTATAGTTATAATAAGTTGTGGTGAGTCCACAATTCACACAAAAATTCGCGGGTGTGGTCACTCTCCATTCACTTGTCGGACCATTCCTGCAATATCTGAACTTATTAAGTTTAACTCTTTTTTTGTGATTACGAATGAATCAACAGGGTGTAAAAAGAGCATAACTTAATAGAAACAGTCTAATCATGCGAAAAAGGGCATTTTTTATAAAAGCGTAACTTCTTAATTCTTAAAGTTTTTTGCCTTTATTCGCATGATTAGAGCTTTTATTCGTTGGCAAAAAGTTTTTCGCTGTTCCGTCTTTTGCTTTTCCCTGTCTCCTGTCTCCCATCCCCCTGCCTTTGAATTCGTCAATAGAAAGTGAAAATGGTATTTAGCACGGTCACAACTTAGTAGGAATGGTATAATATTATATTATCACAGTTATGATGGAAAACAAGCCAAAATTTACTTCAAATCATCAGATTAAATTGATGGATCAAGTCTGTGAGACCCTCAAATACTATCATTACGTACGTTCAACAAAAAAAATATATTGCCAGTGGACTTTACGATATATCTATTTTTATGGAAAAAATCAGTATAAACAATGAGAAATTTTACATTCTGTTTATTCATTCGTAATAGCCCCAAAAAAACAGGCAGTCCCGTCCACTATGGACGGGGCTGCCTGTTTTTAACTGAAAGGATACCCTGAAAGGAACCCTCAAAGCCCTTCTCAGGTGAAAAACATTTACTGTACCGGAGTTTATTCAGGAACTGATTCCTCTACTGGAGTCACGGTCTCTTCAGGTGCGGATGTCTGCTGTGGGAAGAACATGCCCGTGAGATCCTTGTCGTTGACCATTATTTTTCCTTCTGGAGTGAGGACTAACTTTATGGTGTCGGTGGTTTTGCCGTCCGCTGTAGTTCGATTAGCGAAGGAGGTCAGCATGGTCAGTGGTCCCTGCAGTTGTTGCCCGTTGGGCAGACTTTGAAGGAGGGTGTTGATATTATCCGCATTTTCGATCTCCATTACAGCTTTTCCCTGGGCCATTACAGGTGAGGAGGAATCCTGCTGGAAGCGGCCGTTGAGTTTGATTGCAGCGTTGGCGAAGGTTATATAGTTGTTGTCGAGTACTCCTGTAATAAAGTGGCTTTCTTCCAGTATTTTTGATTGGAAATAACTGTCAAAAGTATCATCTTTAATGAGCTGTGTTGTGGTTGCCGCATCTGGTATAAGGCTTAACAGCGGGGGAAGTTGCAGGGCCTTTATATCAATATTGGCATCCGTAGGCAGAAAGGCAGCCATGGCCGGGATATCAAGTCCGGAGAAGCGGATATTATGGCTGATGCTGTTGTCTTTCCCGCCGCCTGCGGTGATTCCCTGGGCGAGAGTAAAGTTGGCCAGTTTCCCGTTGAAGGGGCCTTTTACCTCTACATTATTTACAGCGATATTCTCCTTGCATTCCCTGAGAAGGGAGAGGACATTTCTACTAATTTCTATAGCAATACCAGCAATTTCATCCTCATCTGCACTCTCATCAATGATGGATTTTATCATTGGTTTTATCTTCTTGTAATTACTGACAAAGAAGTTCTCTGGAATCTTTTCAAGGCCACCGGAAAATTTGAAGCTGACTTCATCAATATTAATGGCGGTCGGCTGCTGTTCTCCTTCGGTAATCAGGCTTGAGATGCTGTTGAAGGTGAAAAGCGTATTACTGACAATATTTCCCTGAGCAGTGCGTGAGTCTTCGCTCGTAAGATTTATGCCATCAATATGAAAGGTACTTTCAGATTGTTCTGGATTGGAGATATTGATGTTATTGAGTTGAAAATTAGAATTGCTTTTACTGTAAATTTTCAAGGCGGAGTCTATAATGTGGAAAAAAGTTTCTCCGTTCGAGGCAATACCATCACTGTTATTTGCTGCAATACTCTCCTGAAAACTTGAGATGCAGTTTACATACTCTTTGATCAGACTGCGCAGTGTCAGTGCCTCGCGGCCTTCGACTGAATATGAGATACGTCCAGCTCCGATGGTGAAGAGAGGAATATCTTTTCCATAAAAACTAAAGTCTTCGGCGTTTCCGTCCGTTTTATAGTTCCAGTCAGGGCCATCGGTGTCGAGAACGCTCTTGAAATTTACACTGGCCATCCCGCCACTGTAGTTAAATCCACTGTTATTCTTCTTTGGAGCGAAGAAAAATTTTGGAGAAGTCATCTTATACAGGGTAGTCGTGAAAGCGTTAAGATCTTCATCCCATACTCCCTCAAGGGTTGAAGCTGTGCTGGTTATTTCCAGCAATGGTTTGCCTTCACTGGTCAAGGGTATGGAGGGGGGAAGAATGAGGCTGCAGAAGAGTTTGTCTTTTGCTGTGATCTCGACTTTGAGAATAAAAGGAGCATCAATAGAGATCGTTTCCCCGCTTTGAGTTTTTATCCCGACCTTCCCGAGATTGACAGAGAACGTGTTGTCATATTTTCCCTCGTCAGAGGATGTATATTCCGGGACGATTTGCTGCCTTTCTTTCGTTGTCAGCTGTATCCAGGGAGTGACTGTATAGTTTGGATCAATCTGTAAGATGTTGTCTGCAGTTACCTCACTGTCGTTGATACCTGAAAAGGTAGAGGTCATGGTGATCATTCTGCTGACCATATTGCGGATGCGGGCCTCCTCCGGGCTGGCGGGAACTGCAGCTGGCTGAGCGGTTTCGGTTGCCGAAGCAACCCCGGCTGCCGGAACTTCCTGAACCTTTGCAACAGAGGTGGCCTCAGTTGCTTCCGGTTTGGGTGGAACAGGTGCCGCCAAGGTTATATCTGTTGGCGCGACAGGGGCAACAACCTCCTGTACCACCGCTTCAGTCGCTTCAGTGCCTGCTGCGGTTTTACCTGTTTTTTCCGCAATACGCCGGGAGATTTTTTCCAGACGCGGGTTTGCCTTTAATTTCAAGCTCTGCTGATATTTTTCCAGAGCTCCGGCGAGATCGCCTTTAAGCTGTAGTCTGGTCCCTTCGAGTTGCAGCTGGCGCGCCATTGAAGCATCTGCACTGTTATCAACGGCAAGACCTGCACTGGCTCCGCAGAGGATGCTTCCAGCAGTGAAAACGGTGGCGAAAAGGAGAGTTTTTGCGCCGGATTTATAACTTTTTTTCATGATTATCCCTGTATTTTTTTAGAAATAAAGGCGGGCTTGAAATACACCGCCGCTGCTTGAACACAGTTCACACCGCGCATTCAGTTAAACGCTCATTGTTGCTGAGAGAGAAGCGAGGGTTGCAGTCTTCTTCTCAAGATTATTGACGGCTTTTTTCAGATCCGCGATGCGGCTGTCCAGTATCCTGCTCTGCTGTAGAGATTCTCCGGGTTTTATCTGCTGTACCACGGTCTGCTGTTCTTTTAGCTCATATTTTACTTTCGCAAGATTTTTTTGTGCTGTTTTGAGTGTGTTTTCCACCTTTTGTTTCTGGGCGAGCATATCGCCCCTCGTGGCTATTTTCTTTTTATAGCTCCTCTTCAGTGCCCTGCTTCTGGCTTGTAAACTGGTTATTTCCGCTGCCAGTTTGTTATTATAAGCTCTGGCCTCCTGATTTGTTCTGGTTGCGCTTGCAATACAGGCGTTCAGCCAGTCTTCCTGTGAGGCAAATTTCTCTTTCTGGTTGGCGACATGGTTCCCGTAGAGATAACCGGCACCCGCACCCATTGCAGCTCCGATGGCCGCGCCGAGCAGGGTGGCGCTACTGTCTTTGCCTATGATCTGGCCGAGAAGAACACCTGCTGCGGCACCTCCGGCGGCTCCGACACCCGCTCCCTGGGCCCGTGTAGTATCAGAATCATTCATCCCTGCACAACTTGAGAGCAGCAGTGTTGAACTCAAAAGAATACAACAAATTTTTTTCATGGGGAAACCTCTTTCTCAGATTTTTTTTCTTGTAAGAACCTTGAATATGAATGAAATACAAACCTTTTCAAGGGGCCCTAATAAGACTTTTTCTACTTTTTCGTAAGATCTTTTTCCCATTTTTCCGGCGCAGCCCGCTGGTCTCTGCGATAGGTCTCAGCATGTGTTGCTATGATGGGCAGCAGCAGGAGCTGTTCCTGCGCGTTCTCTTTTGCCAGATACTCTTTACGTTCCGCAAAGGCCTTTTCCACTGCCTTCTGTTCCAGTTTGACCAGTTGACGCATGGTGGTGGAGTAGCCCTTCAGCCCTGAATCTATATTTTTTTCTACTTCTTGAATTCGGACTTTATACATTCCTATTTTACTGTAATTCCCCATTTTTTGCGCCTGTTCAAGTAAATTGACGTAAAGTTTGAGATTACGCAGACTCTGGCGGCGAATCATCAGGGCACGTTCGTCAGCAATGAGCACCCAGGCTGCAGCCGAATCAGCCTCTGCCTTTGCCCTGATCTGCCGGGTTTTCATGATGGATCCCTCAATAAAGGCAATCTCCCGCAGCATCTCCTCTCCGCTATTGCCCATGCCGGTGAACTTTTTCTTCAGCCGGTTGATGTGGATTCCGGCGTCGTCAAACTGCACTCCCACCTGTACGTCGGTGGGAGCGATAGAGACAGCGGCTGGCGTTGTGGATCCAGTGGTTTTACGATACTGCTCCCAGGCACTTTCCATTTTTTCGGCCACAGAGCGCTCCGGATAGATGATGGTGGAGAGAACGACGCGAAACCCCATGGTCTGCTGATGGTTGGGAATCATGGTGCCAGTTTTTTCGTTCCAGCGGTAGAAGGGTTGTTCACTGCGTGCCGAAGAACGCAGGTGTTTGCGGTCGGTGAGGTAGTGGCCACCGCGGGCGACAAAGCCGCCGATGCGCCCCTGATAATATTCCACCCGGTAAAGGCTCATGGTCATTTCGCTGACGTTGCCAAGCATGTCATGCAGGCCAAGAGGATTCCCTTTCAGAACCCCGACGGGACGCACCTTGTTGTGAGACGACTTCGGGCCGGAAAACCATTCATATTTTGTCACTTTTGTGGCTGGAAAGGGTATGGGACTGTCAAATTTATCAATGCTGACAGCTGATCCTCCCCGTGCGGCAAATTCCCACTCCTCTTCGGTAGGCAGACGGAAATAACCATAACCGCCTTTGGTATAGCGGGGCAGTGCGGCGAGCTGATTGGCGTAAATCCACTGGTTGAGTTTGTCAATAAAATGCCCGGCGTCGTACCAGGTAATGTCCCGTACCGGCATTTTCAGTGTTTTATCTTTTGCCTTTTCCTTTTTTTTATTCTGGTTGAGAATCGACTGGTACTGACCGGTGGTTATCTCTGTCGTACCCATGTAGTAACACCAGTCTTTCCCGTCTTTTGTCGGGAAGGCCCCCCCGAGAGTTACGGCGGTAGAGGACTCTTTATACCCGCCGACGGGGTCTCCAAGAGTGAAGCGCCTGCCGGAGAAGAGATCTCCTCCCGCACCGATACAGATCTTCTGCAGGGAGAGGCTCTCCCCGTTTGGGAGGGGAATCTCAATATCTGCGGCCCTGGCGACGCTGAGGGGGGTGGTGAGAAGAAGAGTGAAAAGGATTGTGGCAAGCAGCAGGGGGCGGCAGAATATGACTGCCTCTTTTTGTTTTAAAAGATAAAAATAACAATATTTTTTGACGTTTTTTTTATTCATCACGCAGGGCCTCTACCGGTTCAAGACGGAGAATACGCAATGCTGCACCAAGTGCCGCAACCACTGCTATGGCAAGCATGACTGCAGCGAAAAGAGCAAAGTGGCCAGGAGTCAGTGTGCAGAGGGATTCATTCTCGCGGATTTTTTCAGCGAAAAGGTTGTTGATCAGCAGCGACAGGGCAAAGAAAAAACTTGAGGCAACCACAAACCCGCCGAAGGTGAGAATAATCCCCTGGTAGAGCGGGAAACGCAGCAGAGAAAAGCGGGAGAAACCGAGCAGGCGCAGGATGCCTATCTCTTTTCGCTTGCGTTCTACCGAGCCGTAAAGACTGGCAGCGAGAGTGGCGGCACCCCCGGCTGCAGCTGCCGCAGCGATAACGTAGAAAATGAGATTGAGATAGTGGTTCAGCTCCTGTACATCACGGATACGGTCGGCCTCAGTGGCCACGGAAATTCCCTCCTTTCCGAGGTTGCGGCGCAGACCGTCCACCTCGTCAATGGTGGTGGTGTAGAGGCGGAAACCGGCATACGCCTGGCGGGAGAGGAGGAAGGCGTTGTTCTCCGCATTGTAATGGATGGGCCGCTCACGGAGCAGCCGCAGAATACCGCCGAGTTCCGCTGGAATATAAAGTGTGCTGCTGTCTCCCTCGCCGTAAATAATTAATGGCACAGTCAAACTGTTTTTTTCACGGATATCTGCCTGTACAACCCGGGAGAGAGAATGATCAGTGTTGTCTCCGGCGATAAAAGCCTGCAGGGAAGCGGCCGGGCTGTCAGCGGGGTTCAGAACCCACTGTGGAAGAGGGGTTATCTGAAGACGTTTTGCGGTGTCGGCGGTGAAACCGAGAGAGCGCAGGGTAACGTTGCGCGAGGTACTGTCTTCTCTTAACCGGGCATTCACAGGTGCAGCTATCGGCAGCAGAATCGCGCCGCGACCGCGTAGACGACGGGCTATATTGTCAATATTATCCTGCCGGGCCGCCTGCTTCCTTGTGGTAAAAAAATAGATGCTGCCGGGAGCAGCAATGGAGAAACCAAACTCCTTTTCCATCCCGGCGGGTTTGATACCCCGTACGGCCGAGAAGCCGGTGCTGGTGCGCAATTTAATCTGTTCAAGTTTCGTCAGGGGAGCAGGGAGCCACACCAGCAGGCCGTCAAACTCAGCAAAGGCGGTACGCTGCTTTCCTTCCCAGCCTCTCTCTGGTACGGCCTCGCCATCCTTGTAGCGCTCCACCTGTTCGAGCACGGAAAGTGGCACAAACATTGCTTTTATTGCGCCAGCGCGGGCATCAAGAACAGCATCTACATGAAGGCTGAGACCTGCTTTGCGCCAGTCGCCACCAATTACTCGACGGATGGTAATGTTGATACGGTCCCCGGTTTTTGCACCCGCCTTCTCTGCAGCAAAACGGGTGAGTACGCAGCCGTCTGGACCGGGAATAGTTCCTTTGTTTTCAAGGAGCAGCGGGTCGCCCGTTCCTGTGGGGAGAAGGTCAAGACTGACGGTTTCTCCGCTGCAGGCGGAGTCGCTGCCAGCTACGCAGGCATCGACTGAGGTGGAGATTTGGCGGGTCATCGGGGTTATGAAGGATATTTCCGGCATTTCCTGCATCTTGAGAAACCACTCGGGCTGATAGCGGGCACTGCTTATCGGCCGTATCTCACGGTTTCGAGGATCCTCAATGAGACGGCTGCGCAGGAGCTGCACTGAACCAAATTTCAGACCGAAGAGGATGAGAACAGGGCCGAGAACGGCGGTGACCGCCATCACAAGGCAGAGGCTGAGAATCAGCTCATGGCGCAAGTCCTTTGCCGCGAGCGAGAGTACCAGCCAGGGACTGCCTTCTTTCTTCGTGTTGCTATTGCCACTCATTGGCTGGAACCTCCTGCAGACGGGATACGGTGTGGTTTGTCCCTCTTTTTTCTGTTGTAAAGGTGAGCAGCCGGTTTATTACCGGCAGCACCAGTTTCTTATCATGGGTGACCATCAGCACTGCGACCTGCTGCTGGCGGGCAAGGTCACTAAACTGGTTGCGAATGTCAACTGCATTTATTTGATCTACCGCTGCCGTTGGTTCGTCGGCCAGCACAATGGCGGGGCCATGGACGAGTCCGCGGGCAATAGCTGCCCGCTGGCGCTGACCACCGGAGAGCTGAGCGGGCTTCTTGTCAAGCTGTTCGGTGATGCCAAGTTTACCGGCCAGTTCCGCAGCCCGTCCGCGCGTGTTTTTCAAGCGGTTGAGACGGGCAGGAAGTTCAATATTTTCACGCACGGTGAGAAAGGGGAGCAGTCCGCCATTCTGCAGCACATAACCGATCTTTGCTTTGCGCAGATCGGCGAGGCGTGCTTCCCCGAGGGTGGCGATATCGTCCCACACGTTGGGATCTCCGCTTCTCCTTAAGGTAAACGTCTGGTTGCAGTCCGGCTGAAGGATGAGGCCGAGGATATCGAGCAGGGTAGATTTTCCACAGCCGCTCGGGCCGGTAACGGCAATGAAATCCCCGTGTCTGATGATCAATTCAGGGATCTCAAGTTCAAAAATGATCCCGCCTTTCTCTCTCCTGCGGGATACCCCTTTCAGTCTATAAAAGGACAAATTGTCGGAGACTTCGTTCATGTTCATATCCATGGACTGCAGTTTCTTTTAAAAAAGTATGAAACGGCCGCCGTCCGGTCAGACAGGATGGCGGCCGCAGAGTCGGATCAGGGAAGCATCTCAAGGGCGAGGGGATAGACATTCTGGTCTGTATCATCGCCCGGGTTAAGTTGAATCCACCCTTCCGGAGAGTCGTGGATGATTTTGTAGGCCTCAATCAGTGCCTCAAGGTTATTGAGAAACTCATCCTGCTCGTCCACCGACCAGCTTGACCACAACTCGCTGTTCATATCCATAAGCCGGCTGTGGTAGGGGAGCCCCTCAAGAAATTCAGGTATCAGCCCGGAAGAGGCTATGGATTCCGCTTTTTTCAGCAGCTCAGGGTCGCGGGCGGTGGTGGCCGCCGTAGCCTGCAGGGTATTGAAGAAGTCATCGCCACTGATTTGACCCCGACGGCCAGCTGTCAGTACAGACTTGAGCATGGTATAGAGGGTATCCAGCTGTTGTTTGTTAATCAGCAGGCGCACCTCCATGCTGGTTATACCGGGGTCTTCCAGATCTTTGTCCACAGCCCAGGCAACTACATCGCGCGGGGCTTTCGCCTGTTCGCTGCTGCCGAGCCATTCCACCATGGCAGCCTTCACCATGCTGGCGACTATTGTATTGCCGTCACTGCTTTGGGTCGTAATCTCATCAAGGTCAACATTTACATTCAGTGGATCAAGATCTGCCATTTCACCGTTTTCAGAGGAGATATCTGCCGGGCCAGACGGCAGGGTATCCAGTACTGCCATCTTATCCCCTGCAATGGGTGTGGCGGAGGGAGGTGTGGTTGTTGCCACCTTTTCAATGTTTTCGGCTGCTTTCTTCTTGAAGCTGACAAGACTCTGACTGAGTCCATTTGCCAGCTCGCTGGTTACCTGAGAAAAAGCCTCCATATCAGTGGAGTCAACAGGCATATAGGCCATTTCATCGGAGCTCCCTTTGGTGGCGAGTACAGAGAGCTGCTGCTCGGCGAGGGGATTAAATCTGGAGGCACGGGGATTTTTCAGATGAATGGCAGTGATGTTCACTTTACGGTCACGGGCAAGACCGTGCAGACTGTTTTCCTCATTGCCGCTGAGGTTCCATTTATGACCGGCCTTGTGTGACGGTGCATCAGCGAGGATGACCATAAAACGTACTGCACCCGGTGTCCACGCAGTGTGAGTTATTCCCTCGGTTACTCCGGAGAAGAGGTCTTCGGGATAATCCACTGAACCAACCTGTGTCACCTTGACATTCTGCAGGGTCTTGACGAAATCGTCGACACCCTGCAGCTGCGGGGTGTAGTTATGGGTGGTATAGCCAATTCCATTGATGTCCCGCTCAGAGTCCCGGTAGCCCCAGATGCCGAAATTGAGACTCTGTTTTGCCAGTTCTTCGCTGCCGAGTGTTTCGGAGACCTGTTTGATAATTGCCAGTGCCTGGTCAATATAGGGTTGCATGGAGGAGGTGGTATCGACGACCCATACCACATCAAAATTTATTTTCTGCAGCGTTTTTTTTGTCACTTCGCTGACGCTGCTGCTGGCACCGGCGAGGTAGTCGCTGTTGGTACGGATATCACTCTTTTCACGCGCACCGGCACCGGCGTTGGTAACGGCTGCAAGCTGTACAAGACGCCCCTCCATGGGACCGATATCAATGACTTGATAATCCAGGATGGGCAGCAGGTAAAACTCTTTGCTGATATCAACTGCTTTCTTCGGTTCAACGCTTTTTACAGGAAAATTCGACGGGACAGCTCCTGAGTCGATGGTTTTATAAAGCGATGCAGTCTGGTCAATGCGCACATCTTTCTCTTTCCCTGCCAGTTCTTTGATGTAGCCGAGAGAGTCAAACATCAGCACAGGTTTTCGTCCGAGGGGCAGGGTGTACGCGAGGCAGAGGGCCTGTTTCCACTCAAAGACATCATCCTGTTTCATCCAGCCGACCACCGTGCCGTGGTTGTCACTGCCCACTTCATACCAGCCCGTCTCCATCTCCCGATCCCCGGGATTTGGAGTTGTATATACATAAAAGGGCTGAAAGGCAGGCAGGTTGTCCCGCACTACGGCACTCTTTTCGTCCTGCTCTGCGTAGATGGTGGAGTAGGGCTTGGTCAGCACCTGCAGGGGCAGCACCTTTTTGCCTGCCAGCTTCACCGGAACGCGATTTTCCGCGAATCCCGTGATGGGGGATGCGACAATAAGGGCCGCTGCGAGGAGCAGTGGCAGGAAAAGTTGACTTTTTTTCAGCATTTTTTTCTCCTTTTTTCAGAGTTTATTTTCCAGAGCCGTCTGTATCTGTGGAGGCGGTGTGTTTCTTAAGAATTTCATTGAGTTTTTCTATCCACAGTGCTTCACCATCCTCTTTTTCAATACGGATCTGGATGGTCGGGGTGAGACCTCTGCCGTGGTAATACTGCTTTGCGGGAGGGAGCAGCTGCGCATAGGTGATCAGCAGAGCGGAGCCGTCTGGCAGTTCAACAAATTTCTGTGTTTCTCCCTTGCCGAAGCTTGTTTCTCCAAGGGAGACCGCTTTGCGGTTCTGCACGAGTGCAGCGGTGAAAACCTCCGCTGCACTCGCGGTGTACCGATCCTGCAGGATAATCAACAGTGGAAAGGTGCAGGGATTCTGTACATTGCTGGTGCGGCGAATGTTCTGTTGCTTTTCGCCCCGCCTGTTCTTGATCGTGACGATCTCCGTCCCCTTGTTGAGAAAGAGTGAGGCAGAGAGGATGGCCCCTGTAAGAGTGCCTCCCGGGTTCCCTCTCAAATCAAGAATCAGCGGCAGAGCGGGGTCAAAATCCTCGAGGAGGCGCTGCAGTTCGTTCCGCGTATTCTTAGTGAAGCTGTGAATACGACAGGCAAGGTGGTCGCCGAGGTATTCCAGCCAGACCGAAGTGGAGTGGGTGGCGGTGCGCTGAATGATCAGCTGGCGCGGAGTCTCCCTGCCGGTCTGGATGGTGAGGGTGACGCTGGTTTTTTCCTGGCCGCGAATCTCCATGCCAACTATATGCAGGTCCCGCTGTGCCACAGGACGGTTTTCGATGGCGAGAAGAACGTCACCCTCAAGGATTCCGGACTGCTTTGCCCCGCCGTCGTGGAATGGGTGGCAGATAAAGGTGCCATCTTTCAGCTGCTGAATCTCCATCTGCACTCCGGCGTAATCGTTACTCATTGCGTTGCGGAAGGCCTGGTACTCCTCCTGGGTGAAGGCGTATGCCCACGGGTCATACTGGTGCATCCAGTCAGTGAGGAGTCGGGTGGCAATGGTATTGCTGTCTCTTTCTCTCGGTGCGTGCAGGCCCTCGGCAAGAAAAAGAGTGGTCCCGTCGGCAATGCGCTGCAGCTGTTCCTGCGAGAGGGTTGATGCCGGGGCATCCGCTGCGGCAGTACCGGAGCAGAGCAAAGTAAAGGCCAGAGTGAGCGCAGGCAGGCCCTTGGCAAGAAAAAGGGTGGTCCCGTTGGCAATGCGCTGCAACTGTCCCTGCGAGAGGGTTGATGCCGGGGCATCCGCTGCGGCAGTACCGGAGCAGAGCAAAGTAAAGGCCAGAGTGAGTACAGGCAGGCCTCCGCAGGGTAAAATTTTCCCCATCAGAGTGTTCCAAGAAGTTCCGCCTCTTTCATCAACTCCAGAAGTTGGGACTCAAGACTTTTGATTTCCGCCTCCTGTCTGGCAATATCCCCTTTTGGGGCACTGCTCCGCTGAAAACTGTTCTGCAGGGAGGCAAGCTTTTTCTCCAGTTCTGCGCGGGTTTTTTCGGCCTTTGAGGACTGGAACTTCATTCTGTCGAGGCGGCGTTGTAAGTCCTTGATATTACGGCTGGCCTTGTTCACCTTCTGCTGCAGTTTACTCACCCTGAGCCTCTCGGAAAACACATCACTTTCGAGGGAAACTGTTTTCCCGCCCTCAACAGCGGTATTTTCTTCAACGCTTTGCAGTTCTGCATTCTTTTGGTCAATCCGCTGCTGATAGAGATTGGGACTGTAACCAAAGAGACCACCCTGACGTGGATCGGGGTTGTGGGTACAGCCGGAAAAGAGCAGGCAGGCAAGTATCACACTGCTGGTGAGAATGATTTTTTTCATGGAGAGTCCCGTGGATGTATTCAATAAATCAAAATTATTTTGACTTCTAAAAAATAACTGTAAAGTTGTGAACAGTGCAAGTTTTTTGTAAATATTTATACTTTTTCCTCTTTCATCGGTAACTGGAGAATGGCGCAGGAATTTTGCCATATTTCTGCGGCAAGGTCTTCTTCCTCCATTCCCCGAAGCTCTGCGAGACAGGTGAGGACTTCTGCAAGCAGGGCGGGGTGGTTGCCATGCCCCTGGTGTCCGTAGAGCGGCATGTTCGGGGCATCGGTTTCAAGGACGATCTTTTCCAGCGGGAAGCTGGTTGCGATGCGGCGCAGGCGCCGCGCCCGCGGCCAGGTGATGCCGCCGCCGAAGCCGGGGAAGAAACCGAGCCCGGCGTACTGCTCCGCCTGTTGCAGACTGCCGGAGAAGGCGTGAACAATGCCACCGGCGGAGAGTTTTCTGCGTCTGAGCAGGGCGAGCACCGCGTCATGTGCTTTACGGACGTGGAGGAGGACAGGCAGGCGGTGGTGTTCGGCAAGGTCAAGCTGGGCTTCGAAGATTCGGCGCTGCTGCTCTTCGTCACACTCCGACGGCCAGAAGTCGAGCCCGATTTCGCCGATGGCGACAATCTTTGCGGGGACCTGGCGCCTGCGTTCACAGAGCAGGCTGTCAAGCTTTGCAATCTCTGCATCGCCCGTATTTTTACAGAACAGAGGATGAATACCGGGAGCGGCAAAGAATGCCGGAGAACGGTTGACGACCCGCAGCAGGTTATCCCAGCCAGCGGCTTCTACTCCAGGGAGAATAAAACGGCAGACTCCCTTTTTGCCAGCATCGGCCAGTACGGTATCAAGCTGTGAGACAAAAGGGGGAACGTCGAGGTGACAGTGGGTGTCGATGAGGGCAGGGGGCATGGGAGACCCTTTGTGTGGAAATGATTTTTTTATGGTTACAGTCAAAAAAACCGTGGAAAACAAAAAAACATTTAAGAATAAAATTTTAATCGAAATTACAACGGGAAGGAAGGAAAAAGGGTGACCAGAGTCAGCGTCCGTCGACGGCCACCACAGCGTTTTTCGCCACCCAGCCCTTTGTGCCGCTGGAGTCTTCCACATAGCAGAAATCTCCATGCTGTTTCAGGAGAATAACCTTTCGACCCTCGCGAATTTCTCGTACCACATCCGATCCCGTAATAGGAGAAAAGCGTAGTTTTGCGGAGTCAGAAACGACAATCATTGCGTCCATGGTCTGCCACTGCAGGGCGAGGGCTGTTGTTGAGACTGCCGCGACCAGACCACAGAGGGTGGAGATCGTGACCACCACCTTTTTATTGACACTGCGCAGAAGAAGCAGCAACTGCAGTGCCGCGTAACAGAGCAGAGCGCCGAGCAGCAGCTCTGACCAGTGATTGAGATTGAACAGGGAGGTAAAGCGATCCTGCCAGCTCTGCGAATCCTCTTCAAAGAGGCCGGTGGTCTTACGGATTCGATTAAGGGCACTGATGATTTCCGCATCCCCCGGTGCAAGTGATTCTGCTCGGGAGTAGTTGAGAATAGCCAGACCTGGCTGTCCATTTTCCTCAAAGGCGCGGGCGAGATTATAGAGCAGGGCGGGGCTGCTGCCCTGCTCTTCTCTCAACTGATTATATTGCTCAATTGCCCTGCTGTAATTTCCCGCAGTGACATTGGTGTTGGCCTCCTCAAAGAGGGTGGCGGCAGAGGATAAAAAGGCCTGAAATACTATTGATGTAAAAAGTATAACGGCTATTACAATATTTTTATTCATTTTATATCCTCCAATGCTTTCCTGATCATTGGATAAAGTTGATCCATCTCAAAGTCCGTTGGAACTTCGCCTCCATACGCGGCATTCTCTGCCATTTGAAAAATCTCCAGCAGCACCGAATCTTTCGGCAGAATCTCACGAAGATCTCTGGAACTTACCGCCGAAGCATGGACGCCGCAGCTCCCGGCCAGGCGATTTTGAATTGCCACTCGGCAGGTATTGAGGAAAAGATGACCGTCCCCGGCCTGCTGTGCCTTGTCAACACTGGCGAGGTCTCCTGCGAGGCGGCTGGTGAGCTGTCTCTGCACGCTGCGTCTGGCGGAACGCTGTGAGTTGTGAATATGTCGGAAGATGAAGGCGGCGAGTGCCACGAGGAGAGCAGCAATACAGGAGAGAAAAAACCAGGGACGGCGTGGCATCGGCCGCAGATCAGTGGTGGTATTGCCGAGAGCAACTTTGAGTGGCAGGGGCTGGTCTGCGGAAACTGCCGCCGTTGCCTGGCCAGCTGTTTCCTTTTGAGGTACGGGTTGCGAAGGAGAGGCTGCTCCGGTCACGGTGAGGGGAATTGGTAAGGTGCTTGTGGTCACATAGGTTTTCTTCTGCGGATCAAAGTAGTTGAAACTGACCGCTGGCAGTTCGGTGACGCTGCTGTTCTTGATTATGATCCCCTGGTCAAAGATCTTTTCTCCGGCGTTCGAGCCGACAGGGGTAAACTTCACAGTAGGCGGATAGGTTTTTATAGACTGGTTTTCAGCCATCTCTGGCATGGTGACTGATTTGAAGTTTCCCTTTCCGCTGACCTCAACGCTGAGAGTAAGTGGATCGCCCGCCTCTACCCTGTCGCGGCTGACTGAAGTTTTGAGGGTAAAGGAGCCCACTGCACCAGTGAAATCAGCGGGGCGTCCCTCTTCCGGCAGGGCCTCTACTGTGAACGTTGCACTCTTTTTCAGAGTTAAATTTTTCCGCACCATGGGGGAAAAACTGTCCGCAAAAGGGTTGCCAAAGGCTCTGTGGGACATCATTTCTGCGAGAATTTCTTCCGGGGTTGCATTGAAAATATCTCTTTGACTCCGCTGCTGTTGACCGGAAGATACCCTGGAGGTGTCTGGAACCCGGACAGTTGTCTGCCCTGTTATCTCAAGCTGATGTTTGCCGGGCTTAATACCTGAAATTGTGGTCTGCCAGGTCAGAGTGTGCCAGATTTTTCCATTGATCTCTTCCTGGTTCTCTTTTGCCTCTTTTTCATCAAGGACAGGAATGGCGAGGTTTTCTGCAGTGATCCGAGGCATACTGATACCCCGAAAATCAACCTCCGGGTTGAGACACAGTTTTATCTCCACCGGTACATTTTCACCTTCATAGATATTCTGTTTCGCTTTTATGGTGAAGAAAGCGATATCAGACTCCTGCATCGCTTCTCCCCGTTTTACCTGCTGCGGGACAGATTGGCCGATTATTCCCTGACCAGGCTGCATGCCTGGCAGCTGGATGGTGGTTCCCCCCATATTACCCGCATTTTTTGCTGCCTTTGTGGGGGCAACCACTTCAAATGTAATCGGTGTGGAGGCGTAGTTTTTGTCAGGGGTGATGAGGCGAATGGGGGGGATGGTATATTTCCCCTCCTTCTCAGCAGTAACCCGAAAGATGAAAATGGTGGAGCTCTTCTTGTCGTTTCCAGAAATATTGGAAATTCTGGAAGAGCGATTCACAATTTTTGAAGTGTAGCTGAGGCGCAATCCTTCCGCCTCCGGCATTTTCAGTTTGCCCTCCTTATTGGTGACAGTTACCGTGAGCTGTCCCTCCTGATTAAGAGGCAGCTTGTCGGTATTCAACGAGGTTGTTATCACCGGTGCAGCGAACACGGTGGAAACCGTACCCGATACGAGAAGCAGGACGAGCAGAAATGAGAGTACAAGGTTCTTTCTACATAGGATTTTCATGGTTCTCTCTTCAATCTAAAACGGTTTAGGGGGCTTTGTGGTTACCAGTCCTTTTGGGTTTCAGGTTTATCGGCAGGCGGTGCCGGAATAAAGCGGAGTGAGTCGGAATCTCCCTTCATTGTGTTGAGCATGAGCAGTGCCTCTTTATGGGTCATCTTACCAGCTGTGCGGCGTTTTTTCGCCTCGGCTGAGGCTGCCTGTGCCTGCTGTTCGGCGGCGAGAGCTGCGGACTGGTTCCCGGGGGGGGCAACTGCGGATTCAGAGCTTTTCTGATTTTCCCCGGTTCCTGAGATCTCTCTGGCACCTGCAGGCTGTGAGTTGTTTTTTTCGCCCGACTGTGTCTGTTGTTCTTTTTTGTTCTGCTGAACGCTGTCGGCACCCGGTGATTTCTGTGGTTGAGACTGAGCTTTGTCAGACTGGCTGTCCTTCATTTTATCTGTATTATCTTTTGGGTCTTTTTCTGTCTTATTGTTACTCTTTGATTTTACGTTATTCTGTTCTTTTTCACCTGATTTTTCCTGGTTGTTGCTGCCAGCAGCATTCTGTTGTTGCTGCTGCTGTTGTTGCTGCTGCGGATTATTTTTCTTTTTATCCTGTTTTTTTTGCTGTTGATCCTTTTTCTGTTTTTTATCCTGTTTTTGCTGTTCTTTCAGCTTTTTGAGTTCTTTCTGTACGTATTGCAGATTCTCTTGTGCAGCTGTGTCCTGTGGGTTGAGGTTTACCGCCGCCTGAAACGAATCTACGGCCTGCTGCCACTCTTTTATTGCCTCACCCGGCTGTTTCTGCACACGTTTTTCTCCTTTGCTGTAAAAGGCATTCCCCCGGTTAAAATAGGCTTTTTGCTGCAGGGAGAGGTCATCACTTTTCAGGGTTTTGCTGAAGGCGTCGATGGCTTCGTCATACTGTTTGTTTTTACAGGATGCAACCCCGAGGTTGAACTGCCTCTGTGCGTCTTCAGGCTGTTTGTCAAGCTGCTTCGCATAGAGTCTGGTCGCTGTGCTGTAATCCCCCTTATTATAGGCGATATCAGCTTCAGAGGCTCTCGATGAAACCGGAAATGCCAGCAGAATGGCCAGCACCAACGCCCCGGCACTGCCCCGGTGACGTTTTGCCAGTCCGGCAATACTGCTGGCCGTCACTGTCTTTTCACGACGGCGGTCATTGATGAGAAATTCCACGAGCAGCAGGAGAATCGCCCCGGCCAGCGGCCACTGAAACTGCTCTTTCAAGACCTTGTGACGGCGACCGGAGAGCTCTTCTTGTGGTACGAGGGAGAGTTTACTTTTATAGATTTTCTCCAGCCCCTCACCGGCTTTGCCAAGCGGGGCATAGATGCCGCCGGTGGTCTCAGCTATTTTAATAAGGGTTTTTGCGTCGAGTTGTGAACGTACCGGGTTGCCGGAGGCGTCTCTGATAACTCCCTTTCCATTCGCCAGAGGGATCAGTTCGCCGCTGCGGGTACCGACGCCAACGGTATAGATGGTTACTCCCGCCTTCGCCGCCTGTTCAGCTGCGGCAATGGCATCTCCTTCGAGGTTTTCACCGTCAGTAAGAATGATGAGTATTTTGTGACTGGACTTTTGACCAAGGATATTTGTCGCAGAGTTTATAACTTCGCTGAGGCTGGTTCCGCCCCGGGGAATGATCTTTGTGTCAATGCTTTCAAGGCTCTGGTTGAAGGCATTGTAATCCAGGGTAAGCGGGCACATCAGGTAGGAACTGCCAGCAAAGGGCAGCAGGCCGACGCGGTCTCCCTCAAGCTGGTTGACAAAGTCATATATTCCCATTTTCGCCCGTGCAAGGCGGTTTGGTTTGACGTCCTCGGCCTGCATGGAGCGGGAGGTGTCGAGGGCAAATAAAAGGTCGATACCTCGCCGTTTTACCTCTTCCCAGTGGTAACCGTACTGCGGTCGGGCGAGGGCTGTAAAGCAGAGGAAAAGGGTGAGAACGAGCAGAAGGCCTTTCCACAGTCGCCTGCGCCGGGAAATATTACGGGTGAGATGGGCGGCGAGCTCTGGTGATGCAAACTGCTGCATGGCTCTGCGGCGGCGTTTCTCTGCGAGATAGAGGGCCTCGGCGAGAAGCAGACTGGCTGCCAGACCGACTGTCAGCCACACGGGATGGGCGAATTGTATGTTCATGGTCCGTTTCTGTATTCAGTTATAATCAGGGGACTCGGCGTCGGCTGAGATATATTTCTGCCGCGAAAACAGGAAAAAAGAACAACAACACCCATGGGAAGAGTTCGCGGTAGTTTTCAAATTTTTTGATCGTGCGGGAGGTGGTCTCCATCTTGTTTATCTCCCCGTAGATATTCTCCAGGGAGGCCGTATTGGTAGCGCGGAAATAGGAAGCGCCGGTCAGTTTTGCCACCTGCTTCAGGGTGTTTTCGTCGATATCTACTTTCATCCAGGCCAGCTTAACCCGTCCGTAGGCGTCTCTCATCGGGATGGGTGCCTCGCCGCGGGTGCCCGCACCAATGGTATAGACTTTTATGCCAAGGGTTTCGGCGGCCTCGGCGGCGGTGAGCGGCGAGATACTGCCGCTGTTGCTCATGCCGTCGGTGAGAAGGATGAGAATGCGGGATTTGGCTTTCTGTTCACGCAGCCGGTTGACTCCGGTGCCGATGGCGGAACCAATGGCCGTACCGTCACCACCCATGCCGATTTTCAAGGCATCCATTCGTTTCAGCAGCCAGTCGTGATCAAGGGTCAGCGGGCTGACGAGGTAGGAACGGGCACCGAAGGCGATAAGGCCGATGCGGTCGTTCGGACGTTTATCTATAAATTTCTCCACCACCTTTTTCACTACGGCGAGACGGTTGACCGCCTTGCCGTCAAGATGGAAATCCATCGCTTCCATGGAACCGGAGACATCTACCGCCAGCATTATGTCGATGCCGCTTGCCTCAACTTCGGTGGTTGAGTTGCCATACTGCGGACGGGCAAGGGCAACAACAAGCAGGCTGAAGCTGAGCATGCGCAGCAGGAAGGTTATACGCCCCGCACTTGCCTTTCTCGATGTCCCGAGGGAGCGGATAAGTGATGTGGAAGAAAAGAGCAGTGCCGGGGCCGGACCACGTCTGGCGTAAAAAAGCGCGAGGGGTAAAAGCAACAGGAGAAGCCAGAGGAAGTTGGCGTGAAGAAAACGGAAATCCGTGAAAATTGCACTCATTACTGGCCTCCTTTATCTTCCGTTTGAGAATCTTTAATGAGGACACGGATAGCCTTCTCCATCTCATTCAGCTCTTCCTCTTTCGGTTGATAGCGGGCAAATTTGGCGAGGTCGGCCTGTTCAAGACAGCGGCGCAACTCAGTTTGAACTTCCTGCAGAGGTGAGAGGTTTTTCAGCTCAGGGCTGTGCAGAAACTCATTGGTGGTCTGGCGGGTGGAGCGCAGAGAGAAACGGCGTTCAATATAACTGCGCAGCAGGTTGTTTGCCTCTTCAACCCAGCGAACGGTACTCTCTTTCCGCAGTGGACGGAGAGCTTCAAAGCGGCGAAGATACTCTTCCTGCAGGGGTACGGCTTTGTGGCGGTGGAGGCGTCGGTAAAGAAAGAACAGGGCTGCAAGAGCCGCAGCTGCACAGAGGATGATGCCGAGTATCTCCAGCGAGGAAAAAAGAGGCTCGGGAAGAGTTACCGGTCCGTATATATCGTGGGGCAGTGGAGCTGGCTGGTTCATGCGCTTCTCCTCTGCCGATTGCTGAAGAAATGCATCAGCTCCGGCAGGTAGCTGCGGTCGGTTGCAAGGTCGAGCAGGTCGATACCTGTTCCGCGAATGGTCCGTAAAAGGATGTCGCGCCGCTCTTCGGCCCGGCGGGTAAACTCTTCCCGCACCGCGCGGCGGGAGGTGTTGAGTTC
Source organism: Desulforhopalus vacuolatus (assembly GCF_016918505.1). GTDB lineage: Bacteria > Desulfobacterota > Desulfobulbia > Desulfobulbales > Desulfocapsaceae > Desulforhopalus > Desulforhopalus vacuolatus. The sequence continues at coordinate 20,457 of NZ_JAFFPZ010000007.1, read as the reverse complement.
CACCTGTTCGCCGCTTTCAGCGTCTTCAAGGGTTACCCGGCCGATGTTCGGCAGATGATATTCCCTCGGATCACTTACCTTGAGGGTGATGAGGTCATGGTGGCGGGCGGTGGCCTGCAGAGTGGCACGCATGGCGTGCAGTTCCTGCTCGAAATTGCCAGGCAGGCAGAAATCGGAGATGAGGAAGACGACACTTCGCCGTTTATGCACTCCGGCCATGAACTCCAGCGCCCTGGTAATGTCGGTGTGTCTTCCCTGTGGTTTGAAATAGAGTATTTCCCTGATAATACGCAGAATATGGCGACGGCCCTTCTGAGGGACGATGTAGAGTTCTGTCTCTCCGGTAAAGAGGATCAGTCCCACCTTGTCGTTATTGCGTACAGCAGAGAAGGCCAGTACTGAGCCGAGTTCAGCCATCAGTTCGCGCTTCGAGCAGTTGGTGGAGCCGAATTCGCCGGAGCCGCTGATGTCGATGAGCAGCATGATGGTAAGCTCGCGCTCCTCAGTGAATTTTTTGATATGAGGGATGCCGCTGCGGGCGGTGACGTTCCAGTCAATGGTCCGGATGTCGTCGCCGGGCACATACTCCCGTACCTCCTCGAAGTTCATTCCCCGTCCCTTAAAGACAGAGTGGTAGCTCCCTGCAAGGCTGTCGGTGACCAGGCGGCTGGTGTGCACCTCAATCCGGCGCACCTTGTTGAGCATCTCGCGGGTAAATTCGTTTTCCATGGGGTTTCTCTTCCCGGTTGACTCAGGGAACCGGTACGGTATCGACGATTTTGCGGATGATATCTTCGCTGGAAATACCCTCCGCCTCTGCCTCGTAACTGATGCGGATACGGTGGCGCATGACATTCATCGCCGAAGACTTGACGTCATCAGGAGTGACGTAGCCGCGACCGGCGAGGAAAGCTGCACATTTGGCCACTGATTTCATGCTCAGAGTGGCCCGGGGTGAGGCACCGGTTTCAATGTAGCTGGAGAGACTGAGGTTACAGCTTTCCGGATCACGGGTGGCATAAACAAGGCTGACGATATAATCCTTGATCTTGTCATCCATATAAATGGAGTCCGCCACCTGCCTGGCGTCAAGGATCTCCTTCGGTGAAGCCACAGGAACGATTTTTTTCTCTTCGCTGCTGTGCTCGTAGTTGTCAAGAATTTCCCGTTCTTCCGCTCTGCTTGGATAACCAACCACCACCTTGAGCATAAAACGGTCTACCTGTGCCTCGGGCAGCGGGTAGGTCCCCTCCTGTTCAATGGGATTCTGGGTAGCGAGTACGAGAAAGAGTTTCGGCAGCGGGTAGCTCTCATCGCCAATGGTTACCTGTTTCTCCTGCATTGCCTCCAGCAGGGCAGACTGGACCTTTGCCGGTGCCCGGTTGATTTCGTCGGCGAGTACGAGGGAGGCGAAAATCGGGCCACGGCGGGTCTCGAAGGTGGTCTCCTGCGGGTTGTAAATCTGGGTGCCGATGATGTCGGCCGGAAGCATATCCGGGGTGAACTGGATGCGTCTGAAATCAGTGCTGATGGCCTGACTGAGGCTTTTCACAGCAAGAGTTTTGGCCAGTCCCGGCAGGCCTTCAAGCAGGATGTGGCCACCGGAGAGCAGGCCGATGAGGAGGCTGTCAATGAGATTGTCCTGGCCTGTGATGGTGCGGGAGAGTTCACTGCGCAGGGGGGCAACCCAGCCAGAAGCGGCCTTCACTGTCTCGGTGATCTGCTGGATAGAGATACTCCCCCTGTTCTGTTGTGGACGTTCTGTTGTCATGTCGGGTTTCCTTCTGATTAGGATACTTTTCTGCGTCTGGTCTGCGCTATGGAGCTCGAATTCTCTTCTGCCTCTCACCTTACCAGCTCTTTCTTGCCGCAGCCTTTCAAAAGAATTACAAGGTTGTAATGTTTGCAGGAGGGAAATGTTTGAACCGGACCAGGAAGGCGGGAGAGGGGAAATTCCCATGCACTTTGCAGGGCGCTCTGGTAGGCTGTCCGCATCTTTTTTCCCTCCTTTCCTCCTGAAAAACTGGAATACGTTTCATGACTCATCTCTACGTAAAAGAGTATACCCGACACCTGCTCGGTCACCCCCTTGCCATTGCCTGCCGCGAGAGTGTGCTGCGTGACAACCTTTCCGTCATTGCCAATGACCTCAAATTTCTCGGACGTCAGGGTATCTCCACCACCTTTTTTCATAATCTGCCTCTTCGCTCCTCTAATCAGAAACTGGTTGATGAGCTTGAGCGGCGTCTGCCGGAGACGCGGTTTGTCCGCATTGCCTCCGACGTTGATTTTTATGAGGCGGTTCTCAACAGTGATGGAGTGAAGTTCAAACTGATCTTTCTTGAGCGGCGTCCTCTGCTGGATCAGAAGGGTGCACGGATCAACACGCTCACCACGGAGCGTTATCGCTCCCTGCCCATTGAAGTGAACGATGTGGTACAGAATGTCAACTTCCAGGGGGCGCTGAGCCAGATCTGTGAGAAGATAGAGTCTGGTGCCTGTGAGCGGATTCACATTGTGTCCGCCGGGAAGACGACCCTCCGCGAGGAACTTTTCTCCGTTGAAGGGGCTGGCACGATGATTGCCAACAACTTTACCGAGGTGTTCCGCGCCGTGGACGGGCCGGTGGAGGTGAAGATAGTCGAGCGGATTCTCGGTATGTATAAAAGGTCGGGATATCTCAAACCGCGGGCGAAAGGGTATGTCACTGCCAACCGGGATCATTTTTTTGTCACCGTTATTGACGGTATCATCGTCGGCTGTGTAGAACAGAGGGATATTGACATGCAGACCGTAGAACTTGGTGCGCTGGCCATCTCCACACGTTTCCGCAATCAACGTATCGGTGTCTATACGGTGGGTGCCTTTATTGCGGAGATGACAACGCGCGGTTTTACAAATTTCATTTCCCTTACTCGCAATCCCCGTCTGCAGGACTTATTGTCGAAAATGGGTTTTACCCGCGAAGAGAGCGGGCGCTATGCTGCGCGGGAGGCGATCAGCCCCGGCGTGCCTGTCTACTGCAAAAAAAACTAAAATTTCCTGCAGGGGGTTATATGAAAGCGCAACACATAGGAGCTGCTCTGACGCAGCTTTTTGATATCCGCCAACCGGTGTTCCTGTGGGGACCTCCAGGGGTGGGCAAGAGCCAGGTGGTGGCACAGACGGCAGAGAAGCTGGGACTGTCCCTCATCGACATTCGTGCCATTCTCCTTGATCCGGTAGACCTGCGTGGCCTGCCGAAGATTACAGAGAATGGCCGCGCCGAGTGGTGCATCCCATCCTTCCTGCCCACTGAAGGAGAGGGCATCCTTTTTCTCGATGAGCTCAACGCCGCGCCGCCGCTGGTGCAGGCCTCCTGTTATCAGCTGGTCCTTGATCGACGGCTCGGCGAGTATGAGCTGCCCGACGGGTGGTCGATCATCGCTGCCGGAAACCGCGAGACCGATCGCGCTGTTACTCACCGCATGCCCTCCGCGCTGGCGAATCGTTTTGTCCATATTGATTTCACCGTTGATCTTGAGGAGTGGCTGCAGTGGGCGGACAGGGCAAAGATAGCCATGGAGATCATCTCTTTTCTCCGTTTCCGCCCGACTCTTCTGCATGACTTTGAACCGGAACGCAGCAGCAAGGCCTTCCCGTCACCGCGAAGCTGGGAGTTTGCCTCTAAAATAATAAAGACATCAAAAGATAAAAAATATCAGAAAGGTACAGAAGGGGAAGAAATATTAAAAGAGCTTCTCGTCGGTACTGTAGGTGCCGGAGCGGCGGGAGAGCTGGAGGGCTTCATTGCCATCTGGCAGGATCTTCCCGAGGTGGCAGACATCCTCAATAATCCGGAAGGGATACCTCTCACTGAAGATCCCGCAGTGCTTTATGCAATTTGTGAGATGGTTGGCCGGTCGGCCAGTGAAGAGAACGGTGCACGCCTGCTTACTTTTGCCTCACGGTTACCTACCGAGTTTTCTGTCCTGCTGGTGCGGGAGGCGGTGCGTCACTGTCGGCCCCTCGCCGGGATGGACGCCTTTGCTGAATGGGCAGCCAGCAACTCCAGCGTGCTGGTATGAGCGGTGATGCCCGTCAGCGCCTGGTGAAGGCTCGGACTACGCTGATTCTGCAGCATCCCTTTTTTGCCACCCTTGCTCTGCGCTTGAAACTGCTCGAGGATAAGGGATGTGCCGATGCCTGGACCGACGGAGAGGTGCTTGGTTACAACCCCGATTATCTCCTCACCCTGAAAGAGAATGAACTGCTCGGGCTCATGGCCCATCTGGTGATGCACCCAGCCTGTGGCCACCATCGGCGCCGCGGGGGGCGGAATGTGCAACTGTGGAATATAGCCTGTGACTATGCCATTAACTGGCTGCTGCTCGACGCCGGTTTCACTCTGCCGCCTGACTTTCTGCTCATTGAGGGATTTCGGGAGATGAGCGCCGAGGCAGTGTACAGCCGCCTCTTTGAGACCAGTGACGGCATTCGCGAGCGGGGTGGTGATGAAGACGGTCCCGGTAAAGGCAGAGAGAGGGAAGAAAAGACTCCGGCGGCGGGAGAGGTGCGCGATGCACCACTGCAGAGTCAGGGGGCAGATCTCGGAGCCGAAGGGGTTGACTGGGAACAGGCCTTTATCAACGCGGCCAACACGGCGCGGGAGATTGGTCGTCTTCCCCGGGGTGTGGAACAACTGGTTGCCCGGCGTCTCAACCCGCGCCTCGACTGGCGGCAGATTTTGTCACGGTTTATCGAGCGCTCGGCGCGATTTGACTACAGCTGGATGACGCCCAACCGCCGCTATATCCATCAGGGGTACTACTTTCCCTCTCTGATCAACAGTGAACTGCACCAGATAGCGGTGGCAGTGGATACCTCCGGTTCTATTTCACGGACAGAGATGGATCAGTTTGCCGCAGAGCTGTCGGCCATCATGGAACAATATCCCGCGACCCTCTCTCTCTTCTACTGCGATATGCAGGTGAGGCGCTATGAGGAAGTGGAACGGTCTGAGCTGCCGCTGCGGCTTGAGCCGGTCGGCGGGGGCGGCACCGATTTTCGCCCGGTGTTTCGGCGGATTGAACAGGAGGGACTGCAGCCCGCCTGTCTTCTCTATCTTACTGATCTGCGCTGCCATCTTTTTCCTGCTGTGGAACCGGGCTACCCGGTGTTGTGGGTGCAGATTGGCGATGAGGAGCGAAAGCCGCCCTTTGGTGATCTTCTTCGGGTGACGGGGCTGGCGCGTGGTGTACACGAAGGGGATGGCGTCTATAAATAAAGGGTTCCGTTGCCGGCAGGGGACGGCGGCCTTTTCTGGAGAGGAATATGAACATTGACTGGAATATCAAAAAGAAGCAGGGAAACCACCGTCCGACCCTCAGCTATACTGTTACTCTTGAGGAGCATGAGATGGAACTGGATATGGAGCCCTTGACTCTCACCAGTACCCTTGCCGTGGTTCCCCATGAGGAACGCGGCTGGTGTCTGCCGGGGGAGGATGAGCGCCGCGATGACTGGCAGCCGACCGAGTTTCACCTTCTGGCGGTGCCGTGGTTTCGAGTGGGTGTGGATTCCGGTTTCCTGCGTCTGCCGTTTCGTGAGTCCAGAGAGTATCCGGAAGTGGAGATATCTTTTCGTCGTCTGCGTGATGAGTATGAGAAGCTGGTGTGTGAAGCGCTGCGCTGGGGCTCCCTCGATGTAAAGGCTTCGCTGCAGGCTGCTGAAAAGACGAAGGAGAAAATTGCGGGTACGCTGGTGGCGAAGAAGATGCTGCAGCTGGCGGGCTGATTTATACCTTTTGTCTTTTGGCGGGAAATGTATATTTTGTATCCCAGACAAAATAAATGAAAAAAGATGTTGACTCGTCTTCGGGAACTTTGTATATAGATCGCTCCCGGGTCGTTAACTCAGTTGGTAGAGTATCTGACTTTTAATCAGAGAGTCGCGCGTTCGAACCGCGCACGACCCACCAAAAATTTTGTTTTGTCCCTATCGTCTAGTCAGGTCCAGGACATCGGCCTTTCACGCCGACAACACCGGTTCGAATCCGGTTGGGGACGCCATATTAAAGGTACTTGGTGAGTAATCGCCAAGTACCTTTTCTTCTTTAAAATTGTAGTGAATATGCAGAAAGTTGTAGCAACTATTTGGAAAGACCTTTAGGTTGTTTTTACAACAAGTGATGGTTGCAGTGCAGCACCGATTGAGATCAGTCTTCATGATCTTTTTATATAGGGTGTTTTCGGGTCGTTAACTCAGTTGGTAGAGTGTCTGACTCTTAATCAGAACGTCGCGCGTTCGAGCCGCGCACGACCCACCAGAAATTTTGTTTTGTCCCTATCGTCTAGTCAGGTCCAGGACATCGGCCTTTCACGCCGACAACACCGGTTCGAATCCGGTTGGGGACGCCATATTAAGGGCACTTAGCGAGTATTCGCTAAGTGCCCTTTCTTATTGACTGGAGTGACACACTTCCCTTGTGAGAATGATACCATTCCTATTAAGTTATGCTCTTTTTATACCATTTACATTTTGTATTAACCAGAGAATGCAATTAAAGAGAGAACAACAGCAATTCTCTGTTTAATTTTAAATTTTTTTGCCTTTATTCGCATGTTTAGAGCTTTTATTCGTTGGCAAAAAGTCTTTCGCTGTTCCGTCTTTTGCTTTTCCCTGTCTCCCGTCTCCCGTCTCCTGTCTCCCATCCCCCTGCCTTTACATTCGCCAATAGAAAGTGAAAATGGCATTAAGTACGGTCACAACTTAATAGGAATGGTATTACATCCTGTTTATTCATTCGTAATCACAAAAAAAGATGTCCACGCAGTCGCGCTCTCTGGTCAATACAAAATGTAAATGGTATGACAACATTTTGAAGAAAAATGACCAGCCCTGGTCGGACTCGACGCAGTGGCGAAACGCGGAGATCCAGTGTATTCTACACGACAGGAGAGTTGCTGAAAAAAGAGCCTTTCCGTATGTCGTACATTTGACAATACTCGAATTCCTGAGGAGACAACTGCTGCCATGGCCTGTTATATCATTGCCCTTGTCGAAGATGACGATCTTCTCCGTGACAACTACACTCATGCCCTCCAGCGTGAGGGATATGAAGTACACAGTTATGCCACCCGTCCCGAGGCAACGGCAGCCTTCCAGAAGAATCTGCCCGACCTCGCCATACTCGATGTGATGCTGGAAGATGAGATGGAGGGCGGTTTTACCCTCTGTTCGCAGCTTCGCCAGCTTTCACCGACCATCCCCATTATCTTTCTAACTGCTCGAGATTCAGACCTCGACCGGGTCAGCGGCCTGCGCCTCGGTGCCTGGGATTACCTGTCGAAAAATACCACAACGCTCGATTTCCTGCCGGTGCGCATCTCGGCGCTGTTCAAGATTGTCGAGTCGCTGGCGGCCAATGTACAGCCGGCGGAGGAAGAAGTCTTCACGGTGGAAGAACTCACCCTCTACCACGAACAGAAGAGGGTCTTCTGGAAGGAAATACAGATAGACTTTACCCTCACCGAGTTCTGGCTGGTGCACGCCCTTATTGAACATCCCGGCCATGTCAAATCTCATGCTCAGCTGATGGCTGCCGCCCGGCTGGTGGTGAGCAGTAATGCCATCACTGCACACATTCGCCGCATCCGTGACAAATTCCGTGAAATAGACCCGGATTTCAACTCAATCCGCACCGAATACGGCCTGGGCTACCGCTGGCGTACCAACTGAGGTCTCTTCCCATGCGCCTGCGTGTTACCCTCCGCCTGAAACTGGCGCTGGTCACTCTGCTGTTGTTCTTTATACCGATTATTGGTGTACAAATCAGTGAACAGATCAAGCGGGATTTACTTCGTTCTCAGGAGGAGACCCTGCTTTTCTCCGCTCGCGCCGTGGCCACGGTACTCGCGTCGCAGCCAAAACTCTTCATCAGGGAGCGGTTTCACCCGCCGGAGGACAGCAGTGAGGTTCTCTATTTGCCGCCGTTGACATCCCCCCTGCGTCTCAACGGGCAACTCGACGACTGGCCGGATGTGAACGATGAAGCCTCTCCCTCTATGGGAAAGGGCCAGATCCTTTTCTCCTCGGAGGCCTGGGATCCGAAATCCTTCAGCCTGCGCCATATAACTGGTGTGCGGGGAGATTATATCTATGCTGTCTTTATTGTTGATGACGACAAGGTTGTCTATCGCCGCGATGGTGACAATCAACTGGATCGCTCCGACCATGTTGAACTGCGCATTGAAGACAAGAAGGGCCGCCAGCGTCTCTACCGCATCAGTCCCCGTCATCCCGGATGGGTGAACGGTTACCTTATTCCGCGTGGACGCCGCAGGGCGATTCGTGAGCCGCGTCTGCAGGCTGTATGGGAACTGTGTGAGGGCGGTTATGTGGTTGAGTTGCGACTGCCTCGGGAGATGGTGGGAACCAGGCTTGCCTTCGCCGTCGGCGATGTGGACGATGAGAAGAAAAGAACGGTAAAATATGTTCTTGGCACAAATAGACAGCGTAAAAGTAATAAAGATAAAAAGAGTAATACTGCCAAAAAGATAAAAAGGACGGATGCGGAAATCAGCTGGATCATCAGTCCGTCAGAAACCATTGAATCTATTCTCAAGACTCTTGATCGTCCCAATTCCCGCGTTTCCATCGTTGATGCCAATCAACGGGTGCGTGCCACCTGCGGCGAACTGGTGAGTACGCCGCCGCCGGAGGCACCGTCACTCCGCAGGCAGCTGCTGGCCCCGATCTACAAACTTTTTACCACCTCTTTCTCCAATGCCAACCCTGAAGGGCCAGCTGCCCTCTCCACTCTTGATCTTGACGGAGTTCGCCAGGCCCTTGCCGGCGAGCCGGCCCTCACCCGCTATATTCCGGTAGGTGAGGGGGAAAAGGATAAGAAGCGGCTGGAGGTGATGGCCGCCATTGTGCCGTTGAAGAATGCTGACACTACCGTTGGAGCGGTGGTGGTGGAACAGACGACCAACTCAATTCTCGCCCTGCAGAACAAAGTTATTGAAGAATCGATAACCCTTGCTGTACTGCTCTTCGGCGGAGCGGGACTGGCGCTGATTTTTTTTGCCTTCCGCCTCTCCTCACGTATTCGCCGGGTGGGGCGCGACGCCGCCGGTGCTCTCACCAGCAGTGGAAAGATCCGCAGTATTGTTCCTCTGCGTTCCAGGGATGAGCTTGGTGACCTTTCCCGGACCCTTGCCGACATGCTTGAACAGCTGCGCAGCCAGTCCAACTTTCGCGAACGGATGGCAGACAACCTTGAGCATGAGATGCGTACCCCTCTTGCGGGAATATCCGCCTCTCTACAGAATCTTGCTGAAGAACTCAGAACCCTTCCAGAGACAAAATCGCGTTATATAACCATGGCGCTGACTGATATTAAACGACTGGAGGCACTGCTGGCGCAAATTCGCGATGCCACCAGCCTGCAGGAGATGCTCAGTCTGGATCAAAGAGAGTTCTTTGAGCTGGATACAGCCATTGAGATGTGGCTGGAACACAGCTGGAAACCGGCCTTTTCCGGAGTTGATTTCATCTATTATCGACCGGAAGGTGAGGTGCCTTTCAATGGTGATCCGCAACGTATCCATCAGGTACTCGACAAGCTGGTGGAGAACGCCGTCTCCTTCCACCGCAGGGGGTCGTCGATTGAGCTGGAACTGCAGCGCGGTGTCTCCTCTGTGATCATTATTATCAGCAATCAGGGTCCGGGAATTCTGCGGGAGATGCAGGGGCAGATTTTCAATTCAATGGTTTCCAAACGTGATTCAGGCAGTAAAAAAACAGGGGGGGCCCATCTCGGTCTTGGCCTCTATATAGTACGGACGATTGTTGAATACTACAGCGGCACTATTACGGTAGACTCCTCAGAAACGTCGAGCCATACACGTTTTCGGGTGGAGTTGCCACTGCAGGAGAAAAAGGGAGAGCTGAAGAATGGATAACTGCGAAGTCAAACTGGCAAGAAGATTTCTTGAAGAAACCGACTGTAATATCTTCCTCACCGGCAAGGCGGGAACGGGTAAAACCACCTTTCTCCACACTCTGAAAGAGAGTTGCCCTAAACGTATGGTCGTGGCTGCGCCCACCGGAGTGGCGGCAATTAATGCCGGTGGTGTTACCCTGCACTCTTTCTTCCAGCGTCCCTTTGGTCCCTGGATACCTGGTCAGGCGCAGGAGCGGCATAATCTGCGCAAAGAAAAAGTTGCCATGCTGCGCAACCTTGATCTTCTGGTCATTGACGAGATCTCCATGGTGCGTGTTGACCTGCTCGACTCCATCGATTTTGTCCTTCGCCGTTACCGTAACAGCGAACTCCCCTTCGGCGGAGTGCAGCTGCTGATGATTGGTGACCTCTACCAGCTGCCGCCGGTGGTCAAGGAGAACGACTGGGCGTTACTCGGTCAGCACTATGCAACCCCGTGGTTCTTTTCCTCGCAGGCGCTGCAACGCGGGCCGCTGGTGACAGTAGAGCTGACGAAGGTCTATCGGCAGAGTGACAGCACTTTTGTTGATCTGCTCAACCAGATTCGTGATAACCGCGTTGGGCCTGCGGTCCTTGAACATCTCAACAGTCGTTACGTTGAAGATACCAGTAAGGTTGAAAGGGAAGGAACCATTACCCTCTGCACCCACAACAACCAGGCGGATGTTATCAATCGCCAGCGGCTGGAGGAGCTGCCCGGACGGGCACGCAGTTTCAGCGCCAGTGTGGATGGAGATTTTCCCGAGTCTACCTGGCCGACCATGGAGCGGCTCTCCCTGAAGGTGGGCGCTCAGGTGATGTTTGTCCACAATGATCCGGGGCCTGACAAACGCTTCTACAACGGCCGTATAGGTACGGTTACCCGCCTGGAGGCGGATTCCGTCTGCGTTCTCTGTGAGGGTGATGAAGAGCCGATTGAGGTGGAGGCAATCAGCTGGGAAAATATGGAGTACAGTCTCAACGGGGAAATGGAGCTGGAGCAGGAGAAAATTGGTTCTTTCACCCAGATTCCTCTAAAGCAGGCGTGGGCAATCACTATCCACAAGAGCCAGGGGCTGACCTTTGATCGGCTGATTGTCGACGCCGAGGCGGCCTTTGCCCACGGACAGACCTATGTGGCGCTGAGCCGCTGCCGCAGTTTCAAGGGGCTCACCCTGAGGAGTCATATCAGCGGGCGTGCCATCCAGACCGATCGGCAGGTGTCTCTCTTCAGTGAAATGACACGCAGCAATCCCCCTGGAGAAGAGCAGCTGGCTGCGGCGCGTCTCGCCTATCAGCAGAAACTCCTGCTGCAGTGTTTCAACTTTACCCGGCTGGGCTATTGCTTCGGCCGTTTTCTCGGTACTCTGCGGGGCAACGTCTCGGTGGTGCAGGTCGGTGGTGCAGGTGATCTTGAGGAGCTGCAGCGGCAGGCACAGGAGAAGATCTTTACCGTTGCGGAGAATTTTCATAACCAGCTCTGCGGAAAGTTTAATCCGCAGATTGCCCCGGTGGAAGACCCGGTGGTAATTGAGCGGTTCACCAGAGCGTCGGTGTGGTTCCAGAAGCAGATGACGGAGCTGATCCAGCCGCTGCTTGATAATATCATTTTTGAAACCGACAACAAACAGATTCGCACCCGACTGCGCAGATTGTATAAGGAGCTGGCAGAGGAGGCTGCGGTGAAACGGGCAGCGGTCTCCTGCTGTGCGGAGGAGTTTAATGTCGGCAGTTATCTGCGTGCCATTGGTGCTGCCACCATTGAAAAGCAGAGTGCACCGAAAGGCGGCGGCAAGTCCGGCAGTGAGGTGCCGCTTTATCGCGAGGAGGATATCGCCAATCCTGAGTTTTTTGAACGGTTGCGACGGTGGCGGACAGAGAAGGCGGCGGAGGAAGATGTCCCCGCCTATCGGGTGCTGGCACAGAAACCGCTGATACAGCTCGCAGTTCATCTGCCGGTGAGCAATAAGGGGTTGTTGAAGATTCACGGTATTGGCCCGAAACTGGCGGAGCGGTATGGTGAGGAGCTGCTGCAGATGATAAAAGAGTATCGTCTTGCCGAGGGGATAACCGAGATTGCCCTGCCCCAACTCAGTCCGGAGCAGTTTGCCGAGCGGAGGGAACCGCAAAGGGAGAAACCGGCGGAGGAAAAAGACGGCCGTCCAACCCGCGAGATTACCCTGGGATATTTCCGCAGGGGGGAGAACGCCGAGGCTGTCGCCGCCATCCGTGGACTGAAACAGAGTACTGTTGAGAGTCACCTCGCCGAACTTATCGGGCTGGGTGAAATCAACATTGACGAGGTTCTGCCGGTAGCTGACATTGCCCCCATGCTGGAAGCTCTTGAACCGCTGAAGGATCTCCCCTGGGCGGTGATCAAACAGAACATGACCAGAACCATGGAACGCGATATAAGCTATGGCGAGGTAAAATGCCTGATGGCCCATCTCACTCGCAGGCAGGAGTAATACCGGGGGACAGGAGACAGGAGACAGGAAAAAGCAAAAGGTCTTTGTAGAGACGACCAATTTGGGCGTCTCCAGCACAACGGATGTTTCTAAAATTGATCGCAATGGTGATAACGGTGACCTTACATCATCATTGGTGAAAAATTGGCACAACAGTGATTCCGGCGATGATGTAGAGACAAGGCATGCCTTGTCTACACGGTGACGATAAACGTAACAATAACGGTGGAATGACTTGTAACGCATGGAATAAACAGGTAGCAGTTCCCAGAATTATTAAGAGCAGATACAACAGGGATTGGGCCTCCTTAAACGGAGGCATAACTTAATAGAAATGATATACTTTCCTTTTCAAGGTCTCGACAGTCGCATAAATTTCGTTTTTTCAGCAGATTCCGTAACGGCTGGAAAAGAAAAATATTTCGATATATGTACCGCCCGCCGGAGCTGCACCGCAGAGAGATTCAGCCTGGTTACGGTGAGGAAACGGGTCTCAGACGCCGTCAATATAAGTTTTCAAGGTACCCAAAAGTCTGATTGTAGAGGGAATGAGAGGGCTGGCGGTTCTTCTCTTCCTCTGAAATTCTTTACCATCAGGGCAAAGAGTGATATAAAAAGACCTTCAAATTAAGGGCTTCGGCCTGCTGCAGTATTTTCATATTTTCCACAGGAGTTGAGGTATGGGTTTGCTCAAAGGGTCAGCAAGTTTCGTCCGCTTTTCAGTGGAGGGCGAGCTTCCCGACAGTTCGCTGGAGTATCTGCTGGACAGGATAATTACCTATAGTTTCGAGGATATTGACGACAACTACGAGGAGTTTTCCCTCGGCTGGGTGTCGGTACAGAATATGTTTGATTCACAGTTTAAGAATGCCTCCTGGGTGGCGGGAGACTATATCACTCTCAGTCTGCGCATCGATGAGCGCAAGGTCTCTGCAGCGATCCTCAAGAAATGCATCATCAAAGAGGAGGAGCGGGTGCGTCTCGAGAAGCAGCTTCCCAAACTCTCCCGCTCAACCAGAGTGGAAATAAAGGAGCGGGTGCAATCGGAGCTGATGCGCAAGGCAATCCCGATTCCAGCTGTCTATGAGCTGGCGTGGAATCTGAGTGAGGGGGTGGTTCTTTTTTTCTCCACCAACAAGAAAGCCCAGGCTCTGCTTGAAGACCACTTTCGGGAGACCTTCGGCCTGCTGGTCAAACAGCAGATTCCCTATACCACAGCGGAGGCGCTGCTCGACGAGGCGCAGATCATCAAACTTGAGAATGCCTCACCGGATCTTTTTGTGTGAGTCGGAACCGACAGCAGCTGACAAGAGAGAAAAATAATGGATTTAGTCGATTTAATAGCGGAAAAACGTTGGCTTGGACAGGAGTTTCTCACCTGGCTCTGGTTCAAGAGTGACGAGCGCGGTGGTACTATTGCTCTGCCGGAGCGTGGCGATATCAGTGTCACTTTTGAAAAAAACATGTCACTGGAATCAGGAGAGGGAGAGTCGCTGGAGAAGATTACCTGCTCCGGACAACAGTCGGAGCTGCGCGAAGCGCGTACCGGCCTGGCCATGGGAAAAAAACTGGAGAGCGCACGTCTCTCCTTCGGTTTTAATGACTACGAATTTGCTGTCACTCTCTCCGGTTCTTTGATGGAGTATCGCAGTGTTGCCCTGCCGAAGACGGAAGAGACTGAGGCTGACGGCAGTAATCCCGAAGAGGTGGAAGGGATGGTGCTGGAGAGGATTTTCCTTCTTGAAGAGTTGGCGAAAACGGTCAATCAGTGTTTCAAGATGTTCCTTGATCTTCGCCTTGGTGATGAATGGCGGGACGAGTTGATTAAGATCAGGGAGTGGGTGGAGAAGAACGCCGAGGTGGTCACGTTTGACTAAAGGAAACCTAAAGGGTACCACTGCCTGAAGATGTATAATCAAGAAATAAAGCCGCAGAAAAGTTTGAAGAGAGGAGAAGGAAATGGAATTTGAAACTGTCATTGGCCTGGAGATTCACGCCCAGCTGAAAACCAAAACGAAAATTTTCTGCGGCTGTTCCAACGAATTCGGCGCTGCCCCCAATACTCATACCTGTCCAATTTGCCTTGGCATGCCGGGCGTGCTGCCGGTACTGAACAGGAAGGTGGTAGAGTTCGCAATCCGTTTCGGGCTTGCCACCGGGGCGAAAATCAACCAGTTCAACCAGTTTGCCCGGAAGAACTACTTCTACCCCGACCTGCCCAAAGGGTATCAAACCTCACAGTTCGACAAGCCGATTGTCGGCAAAGGTTTTCTCGATATTGAGGTGGATGGTGAAAGCAGGCGTATTGGCATTACCCGTGCCCACATGGAAGAGGATGCCGGCAAGCTTGTGCACGATTCCGTTGAGCCGGTCAGCCATGTGGATCTTAACCGTACAGGTACGCCGCTGCTGGAAATTGTTTCTGAACCGGATATGCGCAGTCCGCAGGAGGCGGTGGCCTATCTCAAGAAGCTGCACGCCATTGTCCGCTACCTCAATATATGCGATGGCAACATGCAGGAGGGATCTTTTCGCTGCGACGCGAACATCTCCCTGCGGCCGGTGGGACAGCAGGAGCTGGGAACCCGCACCGAGTTGAAGAATATGAACTCCTTCCGCCACGTTGAGGCGGCGCTGGAGTATGAGCAGCGGCGTCAGCGTGACCTGCTGCTCGACGGCGAGAAAATCGTCCAGGAAACCCTGCTGTGGGACCCGGACAAGCAGATTACCGCATCAATGCGCGGTAAGGAAGATGCCCACGATTACCGCTATTTTCCCTGTCCGGATCTTGTGCCGGTGGAGATCAGTGAGGAATGGATTGAGGAGGTTCGTGCCGGTCTGCCGGAGCTGCCGGATGCCAGGAAAGCCCGCTTCATGAGCGAATATGAACTGTCTGAATATGATGCCGACTGGCTTACTGCCGACCGTCCCGTGGCTGATTATTTTGAGGCAGTGGTGAAAGTGGGGGCGCAGGCGAAAAAGGCGGCAAACTGGATTATGTCCGAACTCTCCCGCGAACTTGGCAGTGAGGATATAGAACGCTGCAGGGTGAGCCCGGCCGGTCTTGCCGAACTGCTGGCGATGATTGAGAAGAACACCATCAGCGGCAAGATTGCCAAGAGCGTCTTCGTAGAGATGATGGAGAGCGGGAAGGATGCCGTCGCCATTGTCAAAGAGAAGGGACTGGAGCAGAACTCTGATATGGGGGAACTGCAGGCTGTTGTCGAGAAGATCGTCGCCGCCAACCCCGAACAGGCCGAGGATTTCAGGAACGGCAAGACAAAGATCATGGGATACTTTGTTGGCCAGCTGATGAAAGAGACAAAAGGAAAAGCGAACCCGAAGATGGCCAATGAGCTGTTTGCCAGGGTTATCAATAAGGGATGAAAAAGCAGAAGAACAGTATGGCGGCCTCTATGACGTGAAACCATGGAAAAAACGGATTGGCAAAACAAGGGTAAAGGACATCGCGGCCGGTTGCGTGATCGTTTCCTTGAGAACGGTCTGGACGGGTTCAGCGATGCCGAGGTGCTGGAGCTGCTGCTCACCTTCGGCACCCCGCGCAGTGACTGCAAGGAGCCTGCCCGTGAATTGCTGAAAGAGCTGGGCAGTTTCTCCTCTGTGCTTGATGCACCCCTGCCGGTGCTGGAGAAGGTGAAGGGGATAGGGCCGAAGAACAGTTTCGCCCTGCGTTTCATTCATGTTGTTGCTTCCCACTACCTCAGGGACCGGGTGCGCGGTCGGACGTATCTGCAGAGTTCCGCCGCCGTTATCGACTATCTCTCTCATGAGATGCGCGGTCTCAAGCGGGAGATTTTTAAGGTGATCTTCCTTGATACCGCCCACGCCATCATCGATGCGGAGACCATGGGAGAGGGGACTCTCAACCGCAACGCCGTCTACCCCCGCGAGGTGATCAAGCTGGCACTGGACCGTCACGCGGCGGCCATCATCCTTGCCCACAACCATCCCTCCGGTTCCCTGCAGCCTTCAGCGCAGGATATCAAACTGACAAAAACGATGCACTTCCTCTGTTCCTGCATGGAGCTGCAGCTGCTTGACCATATCATCATCGGTGACGGCAGCTACAGTTTTGCCGATAACGGACTGATGCAGAAGGTGCAGGCCAGCTCCAGCGCTGTCATGGATCAATTTTCCGACGGGTGACCATGCTCTATATCCATATTCCTTTCTGTGAAAAGAAGTGCGGCTATTGCGCCTTTGCTTCGGTGGCCGGGGCACGTGAGCTGTACCGTCCCTATTGCACAGCCCTGCTGGAGGAGCTGAGCCGCCTGCCCCGCAGACAACTCTCCACGCTTTTTTTCGGCGGTGGAACTCCCACTTCGCTGCCAACAGATCTTCTCTGTGAGCTGCTTGATTTTATCAGGCAGCACTTCTCCTTTGCCGAAGAGGCAGAGGTGTCCATGGAGGCCAACCCCGGTACCGTCTCTTTTGAATCCCTGCGGCGTCTGCGGCTGGCGGGAGTAAACCGCATTTCCTTCGGCGTCCAGTCCTTTGACGATGACGAGCTGCGCGTCCTGGGCCGTATCCACAATGCGGAGGAGGCCCGCGAGGCCGTCAGAATGGCCCGGGACGCGGGCTTTGATAATCTCAGCCTTGATCTGATGTATGGCCTTCCTGACCAGGATACGCAGGCTTTTGATTTTTCTCTTCACTGTGCCCTTGAACTTCATCCCCGGCACATTTCCCTCTATCAGCTTACCCCGGAGGAGGGAACTCCGCTGTTCACAGCCCTTGAAAACGGACGGCTGACCCTGCCGGGTGAGGAGGATATTATTGCTATGGATTCCCTTGTCAACAGAGTGACGGCAGAAGCCGGTTTTGAACACTATGAAACCTCCAACTATGCTCTTCCGGGATACCGTTGCCGGCACAATATCCGTTACTGGCACAATGAGGAATGGTTTGCTGCGGGGGCGGCGGCGGTGAGTTATGTGCAGGGATGCAGGGAACGGCGCGAGGAAAATCCGTGGCACTATATTGAGAAAATTACAGCGGGGGAGGATGCAGTCGTGGAGCGGGAAAGTCTCGATCGCGAGGCCTCCTTTCGTGAGACTGTAATTATGGGACTGCGCATGATGGAAGGGGTGGATTTGTCAGAACTTCAGTGCCGTTTTCATCTCGAACCCCGTCAGTATTATGGCGGGGTGCTGCAGAAGCTGATGGAGCAGGGCCTTGTCGAACGTACTCCGACCCATCTCAAGCTCAGTCCGGCCGGACATTCCTTTGCCAATATTGTGATGGCTGAACTGGTGTGAAACTCTAAGGTCTGTTCTAATGCTCCTGATAAACCACGGAAGACACGGATAAACACGAATTATACCATTTACATTTTGTATTAACCAGAGAACGAGACTGCGTAGACATCTTTTTTGGCGGTTACGAATGAATAAATAGGATGTAAAATTGATCACAATGGTGATAACGATGGCATTCATCATCAGTGGTGAAAAATTGGTACAACAGTGATTCCGGCGATGATGTAGAGACAAGGCATGCCTTGTCTACACGATGACGGTAAACGTAACGATAACGGTGGAATGACTTGTAACGCACGGAATAAACTGGTAACAATTCCCTGTTTAATTTTAAAACCTTTTGCCTTTATTCGCATGTTTAGAGCTTTCCTTTGGCAAAAAGTCTTTTGCTTTCCTGTCTTTTGCTTTTCCCTGTCTCCCGTCTCCTGTCTCCTGTCTCCCGTTTCCCTGCCTTTACATTCGCCAATACAAAGTGAAAATGGCATTGATACCATTTCCATTTTGTATTGATTCATCACCATTGATGGAAAATCGGCACGGCGGTGGTTTCCCGCGATGTTGTTCTGTACACTGTGACGGGAAACGTAACGATAACAGTGGAATTACACAACCATTGGTGGGCTAAACTGGTAGTAATTCCCGGAATTATTAAGAGCAGATACAACCGCGATTGAGCCCCCAAATGAGTCACAACTTAATAGGAATGGTATTATTGTAAATTTTTATTATAAAAGCGTATACATTTTTTGCCAGCCTGTTTAGCTGAGTACATGGCCTGGTCAGAATGGTTAATCAGGGTGGCAGGGGTAGAATTGTCAACAGGATATATTGTGACACCTATACTTGCTGAAATGCCGTTATGCTCCTGACCATCAATATCATAAGGAGCCGCAATAGCATCACCAACACGCTTGATTGCGACATCACAATTTTCTTTACTTTTTAATCCCCCAATCAATACTACAAATTCATCGCCACCGATTCTGGCAGCTGTATCGCCAGCGCGCAATACAGCCTGCATTCGTTTTGTCGCTTCGATGAGAATTATATCACCTCCTGCATGTCCAAAGAAATCATTGACCTCTTTGAATCCATCCAAATCGATGTAACACACAGCCAATAAAGTGTTTGCACGCCGAGTTAAGGCCGTTGCCTGAAATAATCGGTCTAAAAGTAACAGGCGGTTAGGTAAGCCTGTCAGGGAGTCGTGCTGAGCAATTTCCATAAGCTCTTCTTCACGTTTTCTCCGTTGCGTAAAGTCATATAAAGTCACCATAAATGCAGGATTATTATACCACGTGAAATCGGCATAGTGCATACTGATATTTTTAACTTTACCATCCTTATTCAGGATATCAATTTCAGTCACCTCGTCTCCTACTAGAGGAACGCCAAAGGGCTGGCCCATGAGCTGTTCACGAGAACGGTTCAAATTCAAGAGTGCACCTTCATTTGCTTCAAGAACATTGCCTTCAGAATCAAGAACCATGATACCATCTGCACACTGCTCAAAAAGATTCTTAAACTGCTCATGATTCTCAATTTCCAGTTTTAGATGTTCTTGAATGTGTACTTCGTTTGTTATACCCTGAAAACCAATAAAGAGACCATTATTGCTATATTTTGGGGATCCACTGGATTTAAGAAAGACAGGATTTCCTTCTTTATGCAGGCATGTCCATGATATCTGATCGAAGGAATTCCTGTTGTTAGAAATTTCTTTAAATACAGGAATTATATGATTTTTTTCTTGCTCTGACATTAATTCAAAGGTTCTCATTCCCAGAATTTTTTCTGGACGGTAACCCAGTATATTAAATATTTGTGGACTAATGTAGGTATAGTAACCCTCAGCGTCAGTTTCCCAGACACACTCTGCAATTTGACTCACCAATATGTTGAATCGTGATTCACTCCTTCTTAATTCATTTTTTAGGTCATAAAGTTTGATTTTTTCATAGGATTCAAACGTATTCTTTGATAGATCTTTTGGTAAAAAACCAATTCTATGTCGCTGTTTGTAATGCGTAGTACATCTATGAAGTAGTGTCACTACGTACTTTTTGGAATAAGATAATAAATGTAAAATATTTAATTTTGACATCTCTATTCATCCTCTTTTCATATCTCCTCTCCTCTCTTCTCCTCTCTTATCTTGTCAAGGTATTAATTGGAGACTAGAAAAGATTATCCAGGCGATCTATTTCTTTTGGTAGAGAATGTATGGCATTTCCAGACAGAATTCCATTGATGTTTGAGAAGGGGCTGCCGGAGGTCCCCGCAATTAATGTGGTTCTCCCCCTGGGTAAACCTCCCATAGATATGGCGTCAAACCCAGGAATGTCTGTGGATATTTTTTCTACTATCTGAGTCATTTATTCTTTTCCTTAAAATCTTTTGAATGAATTGGTTTTAAATCTAAACCGAGTAAAACTTTCTCATTGTTGGAGAGGTCTCCAATTACCCTGCGCAATGGTTCAGGAAGAGTCTTAATGAGGGTTGGTGTGGCTATAATCTTCTCATCTTCAGCGATTCCCGGGCACCCCTGAAACCCAGCAATAGCGTAGTTTTTAAAAAAAGTCTTCGTAAACATTTCAGAAGTTAAGGTAAAATTTCCCTTGACATATCGATGCGATTGTAATCGTCTTTTTGTAAGCAATATTAAAACCTTACAAGGAGGCTGCAATGTCCCGTCACATAAAAGAAACTATAAAAAGCCACAGACGAAAAATGGCCCAAACTG
>NZ_JAFFPZ010000079.1 GCF_016918505.1 Desulforhopalus vacuolatus | reverse complement strand
TAAGGATCGCAAACGATCCCTCAAAACTGAATAATAACATTGCAAGTGAACTCTTGTGCAGCTCAAAGCTGCTTTTTTTCCTTTAAAAGGAGGTGATCCAGCCCCAGGTTCCCCTAGGGCTACCTTGTTACGACTTCACCCCAGTTACTAATCATACCTTGGCAGCCTGCCTCTAAAAGTTAGCTTAGCTGCTTCTGGTACAACCAACTCCCGTGGTGTGACGGGCGGTGTGTACAAGGCCCGGGAACGTATTCACCGTAGCATGCTGATCTACGATTACTAGCGATTCCAACTTCATGGAGTCGAGTTGCAGACTCCAATCCGGACTGAGACATAATTTGAGGATTCGCTCCACCTCGCGGTGTGGCTGCCCATTGTTTATGCCATTGTAGTACGTGTGTAGCCCTGGTCATAAAGGCCATGAGGACTTGACGTCATCCCCACCTTCCTCCGGTTTGACACCGGCAGTCTCTTTAGAGTGCCCAACTTAATGCTGGCAACTAAAGATAAGGGTTGCGCTCGTTGCGGGACTTAACCCAACATCTCACGACACGAGCTGACGACAGCCATGCAGCACCTGTCTCCGAATTCCCCGAAGGGCACTCCCAACTTTCATCGGGATTCTCGGGATGTCAAGACCAGGTAAGGTTCTTCGCGTTGCGTCGAATTAAACCACATACTCCACCGCTTGTGCGGGCCCCCGTCAATTCCTTTGAGTTTTAATCTTGCGACCGTACTCCCCAGGCGGTCAACTTAATGCGTTAGCTGCGGCAATGAGAGGATATTCCTCCCAACACCTGGTTGACATCGTTTACGGCGTGGACTACCAGGGTATCTAATCCTGTTTGCTACCCACGCTTTCGCACCTCAGTGTCAGTATCTGGCCAGGAAGTCGCCTTCGCCACCGGTATTCCTCCCGATATCTACGAATTTCACCTCTACACCGGGAATTCCACTTCCCCCTCCAGTACTCAAGTCTACCAGTTTCATATGCACTTCCCCAGTTGAGCCAGGGACTTTCACATCTGACTTAATAGACCACCTACGCGCGCTTTACGCCCAGTAATTCCGAACAACGCTTGCACCCTCCGTATTACCGCGGCTGCTGGCACGGAGTTAGCCGGTGCTTCCTTTGCTGGTACCGTCAAATATAATGGGTATTAACCACTATACATTTCTTCCCAACCGACAGGATTTTACGACCCAGGGGCCTTCATCATCCACGCGGCGTCGCTGCGTCAGGGTTTCCCCCATTGCGCAATATTCCTCACTGCTGCCTCCCGTAGGAGTCTGGTCCGTGTTTCAGTTCCAGTGTGGCGGATCATCCTCTCAGACCCGCTAACCATCGTTGCCTTGGTAGGCCATTACCCTACCAACAAGCTAATGGTACGCAAGCT
Organism: Desulforhopalus vacuolatus; assembly: GCF_016918505.1. Classification (GTDB taxonomy): domain Bacteria; phylum Desulfobacterota; class Desulfobulbia; order Desulfobulbales; family Desulfocapsaceae; genus Desulforhopalus; species Desulforhopalus vacuolatus. The sequence goes on along the minus strand of NZ_JAFFPZ010000079.1, from coordinate 371 downwards.
CATCCCGGTACGGTGGCTTTTAAAAAGAGGCCACCTTTCCTGTTTCCAGCTTATCCGGTATTAGCACACCTTTCGGTGTGTTATTCCAGATGCCGGGGTAGATTACTTACGCGTTACTCACCCGTGCGCCACTCTACTCGCTTTCCGAAGAAAACTTTCGCGTTCGACTTGCATGTGTTAAGCACGCCGCCAGCGTTCGTTCTGAGCCAGGATCAAACTCTCCAGTTTGAATATCCTGTCTATCCGAAGATAGTTTCTTACAAGTTGTAAGAGCTCGTTTTTTTAGAATTACAAAAACTTGCTCATTGAAGTCAAAGACTTCGAGAGCTCATTTGTTTTGTTATTATTCAGTTTTCAAGGATCGTTACTTT
>NZ_JAFFPZ010000078.1 GCF_016918505.1 Desulforhopalus vacuolatus | reverse complement strand
AAGAGAAGCTCCCTTTATACCTTGGTTTCTTCGAGTTTGTTCATAATGTTGGCAAGCGCGGGAAAACCTTGCTTCACTCGCTGGTTGAAGTGCTGGTTAAATAAGACCCTGAAACACAACATGAGCCAAAAGTTATTGTCCAGATGAAACAAATCCGATTCGAACTCCTTCTGTCAAAGGACAATTGCGCTTCTGGTGGCGGACGATGCAGCAGGTTAACAGCCCGGAAAAGTTGATGCAGCGTGAAGCCGACATCTGGGGAGGAGCAGTTACTTCAGATTCTAATGAGGGGAAGGCCTCTTCTGTCATACTGAACATTACCAAAGTTGGTGGTGTCGGGAAGAAGAGGCTGGAAATGAATGGGAAAGGGCTGATGGATTATCCAGACTTCCCTGGTTATGTCCTTTTTCCTCTACAGGTGCGAGATGAAAACTCCTTTACTTTGATTACTTCCTGCCCTTTCTCTTTGGAAATCCGTTGTCCACAGGAGATGCAGAAGGAGGTTGAGAAGAGCGTGAAACTGTGGCTTCTCTTTGGTGGTATTGGTGCGCGGACAACACGGGGTTGCGGTTCTCTTTACTGTAAAGAGGTCATGAAAGAATTTCCGGCCGGAGAGGCAATAGAGGAATTTGTGAAGAAATTTTCTTCTGTCAAATCTCCAGCCTTTGGTCAATCTCCCATGCCATTATTGGCACAGGGGCGCTTTGGCTTCTCTCCTGCTAAAGGTGATGACCCTGTGAAAATATGGAAAGAGTATTTGGAAAAGTATAAGAATTTCCGGCAGGATGATGCAAAAGAGAAAAACATTGGCAGAACGAACTGGGCAGATGCCGATGGGATTCGACTTCTAACAAAGGAATATAGCAAACACCCACCTCTCTTTGAGAAGCCATATTTTCCTCGAGCTGCCTATGGCTTGCCTGTTCAATATAAATTCAAAGACAACGAGGGCGATCCTGGGGGAACTCTTGAGGTACGCCCCGCCGGCGGAAAAACACGCTGGCCATCTCCCGTGATACTCAAAATTATTAGATTAAGTGGAGATCGTTATATAAACGTCTGCCTGTTGCTCAACAGTACAATTCCAGATTTGGAACTGTTTCAGGATTCAAATTTACGCTCGGCAATTCCACTGGAGGCACACCCGAGAAACTGGCGCAATCACAGGCTGCAGAAGGGTGCAAAAAAAGAGCGGAAAAGAGGTGAAAATCCCTATGATGCCCTTTTTGCGGCTCTTGGAGTGCAGGAGGCCAAATCATGATAAAAAAACAACAGTACCTGCTCTCCATTTCCGTCGGGCCGGTGCAGGAGTTTATTGCCTCCGCCCGTAAACTTCGCGACCTCTGGTATGGCTCCTGGCTTCTTTCGGAACTCTCCAAGGCCGTGGCGAAATACCTTGCCGATGCCGGTTGTGATCTGATTTTCCCGGGAATTGAAGACAAGGGTAAGCTGGAACCAAAATCCGAACTCAATACCGCCAATAAGATTCTTACCAGAACAGGGGAAATGGATGAGGGAGAAATACGGTCTCTGGTTGAAGAGGCACGAAAAGCCTTTGATGACTGCTGGAAGAGCATGGCACAGAGTGCGCTAAAGATCATTCCCACAAAGGATCAGCGGAATATCAATAGAAAGCTTTTCAAGGAACAGCTTGATGACTTCGGGGAGTTCTTTGCTGCCTGGACCCCCCTGACAGATAATTATTCAGACTCGCTGGAACGTTGTGAGCGGTTGCTTGCTGGCAGGAAGGCCTTGCGTGAATTCTCAGCAGCACCCTGGAATGGTGCGGGAATTCCAAAATCCAGCCTGGATGGAATCAGAGAATCAGTGCTTAGAGGAAATAAATTCTACTCCTGTCCAGTAGTGTCCGGTTAAGATTTTGCATGTAGAAAAAAATAAATTACAAGGAGAAGTTTTTTTCTTGACAAATAAGTGAAATTCCGAGTTTGCCCTCCTTAAAAGACTAATCTTCTAAGGAGGTTACGATGGATTTTGTAACTTTTCGCTCCCGGCGATATGCTGTCCCATCACAAACACACTTACTCAAACCAACAAAGCAGGCCTTGGTCAATGCACCACCGCTTCGATCAA
>NZ_JAFFPZ010000077.1 GCF_016918505.1 Desulforhopalus vacuolatus | reverse complement strand
AATTGCCGCACCCTTTCTTTCAATCGCTTGATTGATTTTGGGTGGATCTGAATACGGGTGAAGTTTATCATACTGGTAATTCTGAATCCGAGAAAACACATCTCCCATGGACGGGTGACGTGACTTTTTTCTTCATTCACCTTCAGATGTAAACGGTGGGTTACGAAGTGTGATACCGTCCTCATAACCCTATTGGCAGCTCTTTGACTGCAGACGAATATGTTGAGGTGAGTCGGCCGAAGGAACCTCCCCCTCAGCCGCTCTCAGAACCCGGCGTGAACCTCTCAGCTCAACGGGCTCCCATCATCCAGCCGTCGGTTTCACCCCCATTTTCCAGTGTGGAAACAGCCAGGGCTGCCTGTTGGCAACTCTCCCCAGCCAATATTCCGCCCTGCGTCGATGGCGCCTCAACCTCTTAAATTTCCGTGTTGCCCATCTGACCAGTGTCCGGTTCAGCTGGCGTAGTGTCGGGTACAGCGCTGACTTATAAAAGCGACCGTAGTAGTTTATCCATCCCTGAATAACGGGACTAAACATCTTCGACAAATCCTCCAGGGACTTATCGCTACGAAGGTGCATCTTCCAGCTTCGGGCCTTTTCCCGCATCCCCTTACCTGCTTTATTACTTAAAGCTGGCGAGAAGTTAATGAAAAACTTTCCATTGCGATTCTTTGATCGTCGAGACCGAAAGGTATAGCCAAGAAAATCAAAGCTCGTGACAGGATAGTCTTTACGACGAAGATCGTCTTTACAGTAAGCAATCTTCGTCTTCACTGGATGGAGTTCCAGACCACATTCCCTGAATCTGGCGTCAAGCTCTTCTTTGAGCGCAAATGCCTCAGTCTCAGTTCGACAGTGCACAACAGCATCATCGGCATATCGACAGAATGGATTGCCGGGATGATTCCGGTCCATCCATTTATCAAACACATAGTGCAGGAAGAGGTTGGAAAGCACCGGACTTACGATGCCTCCCTGAGGAGTACCTTTCGGCCTCTCTACCAACGTACCATCCTCTTTCTGGAAGGGAGCCTTCAGCCATCTTTCGATGTAAAGGATTACCCAGCTACACTCTGTGTGATGCCGTACCGCCCGCATCAACAGATCATGTCTGATGTTATCGAACAGTCCTTTGATATCAAACTCAAGCAACCAGTCATACCGCCAGCATCGCTTGCGAGTTATCTCGATTGCTTGAATCGCCGATTTTCTTGGTCTATATCCATATGAATCCTTGTGAAAGAAAGGTTCCACGGTCGGCTCAAAGTGGATCTTGACCACCATCTGTGCTACTCTATCGGAAACTGTGGGAATGCCAAGCAATCTCTCACCACCTGTTTTCTTCGGTATTGCTACCGTTCTTACTGGTGGTGGGAAATAACTTCCGGACGACATACGATTCCAGATCTTGTAAAGGTTATCTTTAAGATTCTCTTCAAAGTCTGATATCGTTTCAGAATCTACCCCCTGCAGCGCCTTTATTCGCCTTAACATGTTTCCATGCCTCCACTACAACTTGTTTGGAAATTTTGTACGACTTTGCCTTTTCCAAAGACTCCTCCCATTTCTGGTTGGTCATTACATTAGGCTGGATAACCCGCCCCCTTTGCTCCAGCCCCATTACAGGGCTTTCATCACTACTACGGGGCGATCCGTCACTGTGCTCCGCATCGGTACTCTCATTCTTGTGGGTCTTCCACTTGAATTTCTCCCTTAACATCGGAACGACAGCTTCCCACGTTCCACACAATAGCCTGGCTCTAGTTCACGCCGCCTTAATGCCGGACGCCGAATGGGTAGTAAACAGGTAACTCCCAAACTTATCCCGGGGCAACGACTCGACCCCGGTTTTGACGCCATCCCTATGCTTTCGACACGTCATCAGCGGTTCACTCACGTTCGTCTCCATGAGCCTTACCTGATCCCGTCATGCGGGACCTTTTCCTCAACGCTCACCACCATGGCTCTTTACCACAGCAGCTTGAGGTGGTTTGAAACCTGCTCCTGCAAGCCGGTTCCGAGGGACCTACCCTCATCTCTTGTGCAGCATGGCTACACAAGGTGTGCAACATCACACACCTGAGTGCGCCTTCGTGGCACACAGTCGTCCGCATAACGGACGAAACACAAATTACGCTTTTCAAGCTCTTTATCAAGCTCGTCCAGCACAATATTAGACAACAACGGAGAAAG
>NZ_JAFFPZ010000076.1 GCF_016918505.1 Desulforhopalus vacuolatus | reverse complement strand
GAATAAAGCGTAAATCACTCATCTTAGTATAGAGTTAAAATGAAGATCATCTCTTGCTTGACAACATCTTGAATGTTTGACGTTTTTTTTTAAAAAAATATTTTTTTTGCAAGGTGCGAAATATAAGTTAAAGCGGGAAAGGCGAAAAGCGGTAAGGCAATTGGGGGCGATTACGAATGAGTAATAATTCGTGTCCATTCGTGTTCATTCGTGGTTCCTTTTGTAGTTTGTAACCACAAATGGATAAACAGGATACAAAACGGGGTATAACTTAATGCAATTGGTATTATATAAATTTTCCGTGTATTTCGTTAGCCATCCGTCTTTGTCGTTAATTCTTTTATAAAAAAAATAGTGTGTTTCGTTGTCTTTCCGTCTTTTGCCTTTCTTCGCGTTCCTTCGTGTTCTTCGCGGTAAAAATTGCCTTACCGCTTTTTGCCTTTGTCTTTTTTATATAAAAAGCCTTTATTCACATGTTTAGAGCTTTCCTTTGGCAAAAAGTTTTTCGCTGTTCCGTCTTTTGCTTTTTCCCGTCTCCTTTCTCCCTTTTCCCGTTCCCCGGCCTTTAAATCCGCCAATACAAAATGTGATTGGTATCATACATCCGTTTATCCCTCATTTCCCTGCAGCAGATCAAACACCACCCTGGCAAACCCTGCTGCCCGTTGTGGATCTTCCAGCAGTTGTTTCCACTGCTCCAGATGTGCCTCATGGCTGTCGAATATGGCATCATCGACGGCCCCTGGAAAATCCCCCAGCATGGCCTGTTCCGGGGAATTGTTGGCAATTTGCAGCATGACCTCGGCGTTTTCGCGCACCTTGTCCCGAATGGTACAGGCGTAGTTGACCAGATCCTGGTCTGTGAGGTTGTCGGTGATGAACAGCTCGTTGAGGCGGGTGATGATCTGAGTGAGCAGCTCTTCCTGACGATTTTTCGCTTTGGCCAGTCCCGGGCCGTCTCCGGGTTGCAGATTGTATTCCCCTGCGGTGTCCTCAAGCATCAGGTTCTGCTGTTTGATCCTCGACAGCCGGTAATGGCTCAGGACGACTCCCTGAAGATCAATATCGTCTTCATCCAGGATCGATTCCCGGAGCATGGGGCGCAGGTTGCGGGCGTAGAGGCTGAGCTTTTCCAGATCCTTGTCGTCATAATCGACAATCTGGGACATGAACTCAAAAAACCGCACGAAGGTGCCCAGATCCTTCTTGAAAATCTCCAGCCCGTCCTTTTCCTTTTTGCACGCATTAAAATTGTTCTCCGCGTTGGCAATGAGCACGGGATCTTTCGTCTTTTTGGTGCGTTCAAATATCTCTTTAGAATTAGTATAGGCACGCAGCGCATCCTTATACCGAACCTTCCACCGTTCGACCGCCGGTTTGCAGATATTGGCGATGGCGGCGTTGCTTTTCCCCTGCTTGAGCCAGGCCTCACAGAACTGCTCCACTTCCTGCCACAGAAAAATGCCGGAACCCCGCAGTTTCTCGAACAGGTCGAAAATCAGATTGGGATCAGAGACGTCCGCCAGTTCCGCCGTCTGATAGTAGGGCTGGAAGGCGTCCAGGATATCCTGGGAGTCGTTAAAAAAATCGAGCACAAAGGTGCCGCTCTCGGCCTTGCCGGGACAGATGCGGTTTAGCCGGGACAGCGTCTGCACGCACTCCACGCCGCCCAGCTTCTTGTCCACATACATGGCGCACAGTTTGGGCTGATCGAATCCGGTCTGGAACTTGTTGGCCACGATCATCACTTGATAGTCCCTGTCAAAGGCGGTGCGTATATCCCGGCCCTTGAGCTGCGGATTCATGTTCGAGCTGGTCTCAGTGAATTTTTCCCCCAGCAATCCCTCGGCGTGGGGATCGTTTTCTGAGAATTCCACCTCGCCGGAAAAGGCCACCAGGGCGTGGATGTCGGTATAGCCTTTTTGGATAATGTATTTTTCAAAGCCCAGCTTGTAACGCACCGCCACTTTTCTCGAACTGGTTACCACCATGGCCTTCGCCTGACCGCCTAAAAGCCCCTGGACATTGTCCCGGAAGTGCTCAATGATCACCTGCACCTTCTGCGCAATATTGTAATCGTGCAGCCGTACCCACTGGTCCAGCTTCACCTTCGCTTTTTTGCTCTCCACCTCCTGATCTGACGCCGCAATCTTCATGGCCAGATGACAGCTATTCCCGGTTGGAGCTAAAAAACGGCCTGAAATTGATTTTCGTACCATCGGCTGTGAATTCAGCACAAAACCAAACAGTATAATGTGGTTTTTGAGCAACAATATGCAAATCGGGTGGGAAC
>NZ_JAFFPZ010000075.1 GCF_016918505.1 Desulforhopalus vacuolatus | reverse complement strand
AGTATATCGATAACCCGGTGGAGCTGTCAGACGCACAGGCGCGGGTATTTGTCGATACGTACGGGAAGACCCTTCATTCATTCAGGCATGGCGGGCAGCAATATTCAGTATGTAATTGGCAGCAGATTAAGCTTGAGGGGTTGAAGGTCCGGAAGCTGAAGACGCTACCGGCAGCAATATTCAAACAGATACGAGAAGCACAAACGGCAGAGGATGCGGCGGCGTGGGCCCTTACGTATTGCCTGATGTTACTGTATAAAAAAACGCACGCGATTACACCCGACGCCATTATAAAGAAGCTGATGAATGCCTGCCCTCTGGTACTTCACCCGCTGACTTTGCAGGCGTTACATGCGCTCTGCATGGATGACATGGCGGAGGCCCGTGAGCGGTTCTATTCCTGCATCAAATTATCAGACGCGAAAAAAAAGGCCCATATTTACACGCCTGTTCATAATTGGGAAGAGATACCGGCACGCGTCTATTCGACCCCCGGCATTATCGCGATTCGTGCTCCGATGGGCACAGGGAAAACACAGATAGCAGGTGCCAGGTTCACGGAGGCTGCGGATTCAAACGGCCTTAAACTCTTAGCGATATGTCACCGTGTGTCATTGGTACATGAGCTGTACGATCGCCTGAAGGATTCATACAACGCTTTTTCCCATTACAAAGATAACTGGAAACTCTGCCAGGCAGCACGGGGCGTGGCGTTATGTATAAACTCTCTGACAGTGAACAGGCTGGAGCGGGTTGTTAATCGTTGCGGGGCGGTCTTCATCGATGAGATTCAACAGGTGCTGACTCACATCGACCGGGGATCGTTCGGAAATGATGATGCTGTACGGGTAGCCGTCTATAGAAAATTGGTGGATATCGTAGCGCGGGCCAGTGTTGTACTCGTCTGTGATGCCAATTTAAATGATGATGTTATCTCTTTCCTGGAAGAGGCCAGACCAGGCGAGAAAATACAAATATTCGAGATGGAAACGAACCGCGCTGATATCCATGTAGAGTTCCAGACGGGGAAAAGGGCGATGTTTGCTGCCCCGCTTAAAATCATGGCGAGCCTGGACAGTGGCGAGCGGTTGACAGTCCCGACCGACTCAAAAAAGACGGCAAGAACGTTAGGAAAGTATCTGAAGGAGCACACGACGCACAGGGTAATAGTGATACACAGCGACAACAAAAGCGATCCTGAGGTAAACGCCTTCATTGAAAATCCCGATGGAGAAGCTGGAAAGTATGACTGTATTATTTACTCACCAACGATAAGCAGCGGCGTATCAATTCAGGACACGCAGATTGACCGATGTATAGGCCTCTTTTATGGCGTAATATCACCCCCCGCAGCTTTACAGATGGCACATAGAGCACGCCGAGTGAAGGAATTTACATTTATATGCCAGTCTCGAAGGCAGGAAGCACCAATAAATAAGGCTGCTGTGAATTCCGAGGTCGTCGCAAAGAATGAAAGCACCGTGTCGGCTCTCTCAACCTGGGATGTATTCCACGGACGCGAGACAGCAACAGAGAACCGCTCTAAAGCTGACTTTGACAAAAACCTTTATTTTCTGCTTGAGCATGACGGGTATTCAATTTCGACACCGGCAGCAGCTGAGGGCGGGAAGTCACACGATTACCTGAAGGACTACATACTGGCGGAGGTGGCTGAACAGATCGCGGGGATCTTATCAGCGGCTGAACTTTCACTGTATGAATACAAAGAAGTCAAAAAAAAGGAGAAACCAACGCGTGCTGATCTGCTAAGAATTGTCCGGTACGAGATACAGGAGACGCTGAACCGGAAGGAGATTACTGAGGACGATATAATTCTATGGGGATCTCAGTTATCACAACTCCACCGGCACCGATTGAATGCGGGCCACCTGGACGGATCACAGGACGAGACGAGCGGAGGGGAATTATCATTAAGAAGATGTGACAGGCTGGCAGCTGCTGAATATAAACGAATCTGGAAGGCGGCGGGGGTTGAAAATCTACTCGGTGGCCAGACCTACACAAAAAAAGAGGCTGATCTGGTTGTGGATGCTGTCATGGAATTCCCTCTGCGCCTGGCAGGTCTCGGGATCGTTCCGCAGCGGATCATCAAATGTGGACAGTTCAAGTTCACTGTGAAGCGGCCCGCCGATTCCATCAAGTTTATGGGCGATATGCTCAGACTGTGCGGTTATGAAGTTCAAGCAGTGAAGCGAAACGGCAGCGATGGCGACAGGCGCAGAGTTTACCGATTGAAGGCGGCTCGAGTCGCATATCTGGAAGCAACCTCACGCAGGATGCAGACTG
>NZ_JAFFPZ010000074.1 GCF_016918505.1 Desulforhopalus vacuolatus | reverse complement strand
CGTGTCGTGGTCTCCGCTTCGCTCCGGCTCGCCTCCATCAGGCTGGGTCTGGGACTTGCTCATTATAGTCCGAGTTACTATGATGAACTCACCCTTAAGAACGTGTGCCGTGCCCGGCACACAACCAGGCGCTTGCAGGTGACGCGCAAAAAGCAGCGCGCCCCTGAAGCGCGGCGTTATGTGCAAAGTAAACCTAATTCATTCAACTTGAGATCAAAAGAGTGACATTAAGAATGATAAAAATGGAAAGAGACTAAGAAAATATGGCAATCAAGAAATCTGATCTTTACTCATCACTTTGGGCGAGTTGCGACGAATTGCGCGGCGGGATGGACGCCAGCCAGTACAAGGACTATGTCCTTTTCATGCTGTTCATCAAGTACATCTCAGACAAGTACGCGGATACGGATGACTTTGCGCCGCCGGTTACCATACCGGCAGGGGCCAGCTTCAAGGACATGGTCAAGCTCAAGGGCAAAAGCGATATCGGTGACAAGATCAACACCCAGATCATCCAGCCGTTGATTGACAACAATTCCCGTCTGGCCCGCAGCGACTTCCCCGATTTTAACGACCCGAACAAGCTCGGCGAGGGTAAGGCAATGGTGGAGAGACTCACCAACCTGGTGAGCATCTTCCAGAAACCCGAACTGGATTTTTCAAAAAACCGCGCCGATCACGATGATATTCTGGGCGATGCCTATGAATACCTGATGCGGCACTTTGCTTCTGAAAGCGGCAAAAGCAAAGGTCAATTCTATACGCCTTCCGAGGTCAGCCGCATCATCGCGAAGGTCATCGGCATTTCACCGCAGAATGCCATTGCGTCCACCACAGCCTATGACCCGACCTGTGGATCGGGATCGTTGCTCTTGAAGGTGGCCGCCGAGGCGGACAAGCACATCACCCTCGAGGGGCAGGAAAAGGACATGACTACCGCCGGTCTTGCCCGCATGAACATGATCCTGCACGACTTCCCGACGGCCAACATCCTCCATGGCAACACGCTCGCCTCCCCCAAGTTCAAGGATGGCGAGAACTTGCGGACCTACGACTTTGTTGTTGCCAATCCGCCGTTTTCGGACAAAACCTGGATCACCGGGCTCACGCCCGCGACTGATCCTTATCAACGCTTTAAATGGGGGGAACCGCCCGCCAAACAGGGCGACTATGCCTACCTGCTGCACATCATTCGCTCCATGAAAAGCGCAGGCAAGGCAGCCTGCATCCTGCCGCATGGTGTGCTGTTTCGCGGTAATGCCGAGGCCGTCATCCGTAAGCGGCTTGTTCGCTCCGGATACCTGAAAGGGATCATCGGGCTGCCCGGCAACCTGTTTTACGGCACCGGCATCCCCGCCTGCATTCTTGTGCTCGACAAGGAAAATGCCCCGGGTCGCAAGGGTGTATTCATGATCGATGCCTCCAAGGATTTTATTAAGGACGGCAACAAGAACCGTTTGCGGGAGCAGGATATCCATAAGATTGTCGACACGTTTAACAAGCAGACCCATGCGCCCCGCTATGCCCGCATGGTTCCCTTTGACGAGATTTCCGGCGCCAAAAACGACTATAATCTTAATCTGCCGCGTTATATCGACTCTACCTCCCCGGAGGACATTCAGGACATCGACGGCCATTTGCGCGGGGGGATTCCAGACTTCGATATCAATGCGTTGGATGCCTATTGGCAGGTGATCCCCGGCGTTCGTCAAGAACTCTTCGAAAGCGCTGGCCGCCCCGGTTATTTCAGGCTGAAGTCGCCAATTTCGACAGTGAAGTCGGCCATTCTGAGTCACAACGAGTTTACGGCATTCAAGAAGACCGTAATGGAAATCTTTGATCAGTGGCGCACCACCAACACGCCAGCCCTGAAAGGCTTTAACAAAGAGGGGCACCCCAAAGCGTTGATTGAGACCATTGCCGAGGATTTGCTGACAAATTTCCGTAATGCCCCGCTGCTGGACGCCTATGACATCTACCAGCCCCTCATGGACTATTGGGCTGAGGCCATGCAGGACGATTGTTACCTGATCGCTGCCGACGGCTGGGAGGCCAAGACCCACCGCGTCATGGAAGAGGTCAAGAGCGGCAAGAAAAAGGGCGAGATGAAAGACAAGGGTTGGGCCTGCGACCTGATCCCCAAGCCCTATATCGTGGCTCGCTATTTTGCTAAAGAGCAGGCCGAGCTGGATGCCCTTCAAAATGAATTGGATACTGTTAGCGCCAGCCTTACCGAATTGGCCGAGGAACACGGCGGAGAAGACGGCGCACTGAAAGATCAGCGATTCCCGGGCACCCCTGAAACCCAGCAATAGCGTAGTTTTTAAAAAAAGTCTTCGTAAACATTTCAGAAGTTAAGGTAAAATTTCCCTTGACATATCGATGCGATTGTAATCGTCTTTTTGTAAGCAATATTAAAACCTTACAAGGAGGCTGCAATGTCCCGTCACATAAAAGAAACTATAAAAAGCCACAGACGAAAAATGGCCCAAACTG
>NZ_JAFFPZ010000073.1 GCF_016918505.1 Desulforhopalus vacuolatus | reverse complement strand
CATACTTGACCAGGAATATAATGCCGTTTTGCTCTCGCCATAAGAAATTATTTTCTAATGCAGATCTATATTAACGTTTTTGAGCCTAAAAAACGCATTATTGACAGGTATAAGAGTCACACGAATACAAACACTTACCTTGGCCCGACCCTCGTTCCCGTCGGCCAACAAACGGTTCAGATCCTAGTTCGCTCCGCTCTCACGATCTAACCTTATTCGTTAGAAGATTCATTTCAAAACAGTACTCTATCCAACCATCCAGAATACACCCACAAGGGTCACGCAACTTACCAGACTTGCAGTCAGCAGTAGTGCAGATGCCAATGAAGCGTCTCCGCCATAACGTCTCAAGAAAACAGCTCCCAGAACAGCGGGAGGCATTGCAGCTAGAAGAACCAAAACCTCTTTCCAGAGTTCAGGGAAACCAAATTGGGTTGCGAGAAAACTGGCGAGCAGAGGTTTAATTATTAATTTCAGGAGAATTACAATTGTCAGAGGCACTATTATCTTGCGCAGGTGGGGCAACTTGAACATGAGCCCAACCGATAAAATGGCAAGCGGCGTCAGGGCCGATGCCAGTACATGGCATAGCTGGAATATCGGAGCCAGGTAGATATTCTCTTGACCGGGCAGTCGAAAGGCCCCCCAAAGAAGGCCAATGAGCAACGCGAAAAATACGGGGGATTTAAAAAAGCCCAGAGACGATTTCCATTGTAATTTTGAATCTACCTTTCCTGAACCAAAATAGGCGGCAAGAATGGGACCCAAAATAAAGATTGGATATCCAACGCCTATTTCTGAAATAAGAACGGCTTCGCTGAGAGCTTCGGGTGTGTGGGGAAACATTTGCAGGATAATCGAATAGCCCAGAAACGTCGAGGACCCGAATGCTGAGCAGAAGACAATTGCCCCCTGCTGTGCTTTGTTGAACTTCAGCAAGACACTGACACCCCAGGCCAGGGCAATACAGAAAAGTTCCAGTCCCAACATGACCAGAGCCGGGGCGACTTGATCCAAGCGGATTGACTGCTTTGCCAGACTCACGAAAATTATAGCCGGAAGGCACAGGTCTGTAACGATGCGGGCAAGAGTCAGAGAATGTTCCTCTGTTAATGTTCCTTTCCATCGCAGAAAAAGAGCTAAGACATAAATAAAGGTAATGACGAGAATTGCGTTTACAAGATTATGAAACATATTCATAACTCCATATCACTGCTTATAACGTTTGGGTAACGGGCGGCAATGGTTTCCAAAAAAGTTGATTGAAATCACATCGTTTAAAAGTTTTCTCAACCTTTAAAAAGAATGAGACCCTTGCCGTCCGGTTCACCCGCTGGCTATGCTTTTTGTAATACCGAAGCTTAGAACTCATGACCGCAATATCGGCAAACCACTGCTGCTGCTTTTATCGTCTCTGCACATCTTGGACACACTTTTGTATTATTTTTGTTATCCGTTGGTAACTCTTTTGGGTATTCTCGAAGTTCATATGTTACAGAAAGAGTGCCATCTGGCTTAACAATTAGCATATAGATAAATATGAGTATGCCGATAATAACTATACAAAAAATTAGGGCTAATAGGAAAGCACCACAACCATAAGAACCAGGAGCCCATGTTTGAGATGTTGGGAAATATCCTTGCTCTGCCATTTTCCCCGCATCCGCTTGAAAGGCTGAAGTTGCTCGCACTTGGCTCCCTGTGTACGTTTTTGTAACTATCCGTTCTCTATCTGCTTTTGCTTGAGCTTTCTTCATCTGTTTTTCTTTTTCTTTTTTTAGCTGAAGAATTTTCTCATGCTCCTTTTTTTCTTCAATCTCTTTTTTACTTAATTGTTCTTCAGCCTGCTTCTTCAGGTGTGCTTCTACTTTTGCGTAGATTGCACCACATTTTGGGCATTCATAATCAGGAGCAGTATCTGTTGGCTGTCTCTCATATCCACATTTCTTGCAAATTTTCGTCATAAATCATTCCTTTTATTTGCATAATGTTTAACTCACTAGGAGCCTGTCCGAGAATAGAAAAAGCAACCTGACCTGTTATGGAAATGGCTACTTTTGGTATTTATATTATTAACGAATGAATAAACAATTATAGTCAGTAACATACTGTAATATAAACAAAAAATGGGGGGGATATTCTTGAATTAATGGTATAATAAAACCAATAAATCAAGAGAGGTTCTCCTATGTCGATCCCGTTCAAAAAAAGTCCGATAGAATGGGCGCACTTCCATTTTTCCGGCTACCATGAGTCTGTTACTCATAAACATAAAAAGCAACAATATCAGCCCAGAAGAGATATTGTTGTGAAAAATACCACAAAATAAGCAAGTTAGATCAATCACGCGAAATCACGCGACGCGAAATCACGCGACGCGAACGGGGTCGGGCCACGTTAACTCTCTGATTACTCGAAATTAACGCCCCATTCGGAGGTGTTTATTGAGCCTATATCTTCATTTCTACCATCATATTCGACATTATAGGTTCTGTGTTTTTCACGAAGTTGAAATCCGATGTCATGTTCTAAAACCTTCCGACCTTTACCACGAAATCCCAATTTCGAATGAATTGTTTCTACAAAACTTCGGCTTCCTACAGCTACACTTTCACTCCAACCCGGTTGCCTGCCGCAGGTCCTGTTGGTAACGGATTCATTTACCAATTCTTTGTGAGTCTCTCGGAAGGTACTATAGGATGCAAACCCTGTAAGTTTCGCTAACTTTTGATAATCAATGAGCACTGACTTCCTTTTAGGCAT
>NZ_JAFFPZ010000072.1 GCF_016918505.1 Desulforhopalus vacuolatus | reverse complement strand
GGGTGATTCCGAGATCTTAACAATCCCTGTTACCGTGACCGATGATAATGGCGGAACCGATACCGTTCAGATCCAGATTACAGTCAATGGCACAAACGATGCGCCAGTAGCTGGTGCTGATGTTACGACCATCGTTGATGAAGGGGCGGCATTGATTAATGGTGCGCTCACTTCAACGGATTCCGATGATGGGGCAACGGCAACGTTTACTGTCACTTCAGGATCAACCGTTCCGGCAGGTTTCACGCTCAATCCAGACGGAACCTATAGTTTCGATCCAACCGATGTGGCGTATGACCATTTGAACGTGGGTGATTCCACAATCTTGACGATTCCCGTTACCGTGACGGATGATAATGGCGGAATTGATACGGTGCAGATCCAGATTACGGTCAACGGTACCAATGATGCGCCGGTGGCTGGTGCTGATGTCACTACTTCCGTTGATGAAGGGGCCGGAATGATTTCTGGCAACCTGACTTCAAGTGATGTCGATGATGATGCAACGGCGGCCTTTACGGTCACTCCAGGCTCAACTGCTCCGGCAGGCTTCACACTGCACGCAGATGGTTCATACAGTTTTGATCCAACCGATGCCGCCTACGAAAACCTGAACGTGGGTGATTCCGTGATCCTGACGGTTCCCGTCACCGTGACTGATGACCAGGGTGCAACCGATACCGTTCAGATTCAGATTACAGTCAACGGCACAAACGATGCGCCAGTAGCTGGTGCTGATGTTACGACTACCATCGATGAAGGGGCCACTGGGATCAGTGGTACGCTTACTTCCACAGATGTAGATAATGGCTCGACGACGACCTTCACGGTCACTCCAGGATCAACTGCTCCGGCAGGGTTTACGCTGCACGCAGATGGACAATACACTTTCGATCCAACCGATGCGACGTACGACCATTTGAACGTTGGCGATTCCGTGATCTTAACGGTTCCTGTTACGGTGACTGATGATCAGGGTGGTACCGATACGGTGCAGATTCAGATTACGGTCAACGGTACCAACGATGCGCCGATTGCTGGCGCGGACGTTACCACGACGGTTGCCGAAGGGGATGCTGCCATTAATGGCACGCTCACTTCCACCGATTTGGATGATGGTGCAACGGCCGCTTATACGACGACTGCCACGATCGACGGGTTTACGCTGCATGCAGATGGATCATACAGTTTTGATCCGACCGATGCGGCGTATGACCATCTGAACGTGGGTGATTCCACGATCCTGACAATCCCCGTCACCGTGACCGATGATAATGGTGCAACCGATACAGTTCAGATCCAGATTACAGTCAATGGGACCAATGATGCACCGGTGGCTGTTGCGGATGTAATCACTTCTGTTGATGAAGGGGCCGCTGGGATCAGTGGTACGCTCACTGCCACCGATGTAGATGATGGCTCGACGGCGACCTTCACGGTCACTCCGGGTTCAACTGCTCCGGCAGGTTTTACGCTGCACGCAGATGGTTCCTACAGTTTTGATCCAACCGATGCAACATACGAATATTTGAATGTGGGTGATACCGAGATCTTAACAATCCCTGTTACCGTGACCGATGATAATGGCGGAACCGATACTGTTCAGATCCAGATCACGGTTAACGGTACGAACAACGCTCCGGTAGCAGGCGCAGATGTAACCAGGTCCGTTGATGAGGGCGCCGCGACAATTGACGGTGTGCTCACTGCTACGGATGTTGACCATCCGGAGACGGCAGTCTTCAGTATTACAGCAGGATCTACTGCTCCATCCGGTTTTATGCTGGATACGGATGGAACCTATAGTTTCGATCCGACCGATGTGGCCTACGACCATCTCAATGTTGGTGATACGGTCGTGCTGACAGTTCCGGTCACCGTGACGGATGAGGGCGGTGGTACGGATGCGATGCAGATTCAGATTACGGTCAACGGTACCAACGATGCTCCAGTAGCAGGTGTGGATGTATCTACGACCGTTGATGAAGGTGCCGGAATGGTGTCCGGAAACCTGGCCTCAAGTGATGTAGATGATGGTTCGACGGCTATCTTTACGGTCACTCCAGGCTCAACTGCTCCGGCAGGCTTCACACTGCATCCAGATGGCTCATACAGCTTCGATCCAACCGATGCGACGTACGAATATTTGAATGTGGGTGATTCCGAGACCTTAACAATCCCTGTTACCGTGACCGATGATAATGGCGGAACCGATACCGTTCAGATCCAGATTACAGTCAATGGCACAAACGATGCGCCAGTAGCTGGTGCTGATGTTACGACTACCATCGATGAAGGGGCCGCTGGGATCAGTGGTACGCTTACTTCCACAGATGTAGATGATGGCTCGACAACGACCTTCACGGTCACTCCAGGATCAACTGCTCCGGCAGGGTTTACGCTGCACGCAGATGGTTCCTACAGTTTTGATCCAACCGATGCGACGTACGATTACTTGAACGTGGGCGATTCCGTGATCTTAACGGTTCCTGTTACGGTGACTGATGATCAGGGTGGTATCGATACGGTGCAGATTCAGATTACGGTCAACGGTACCAATGATGCGCCGGTAGCAGGTGTGGATGTATCTACAACCGTCGATGAAGGTGCCGGAATGGTGTCCGGAAACCTGACCTCAAGTGATGTAGATGATGGTGCAACGGCCGCTTATACGACGACTGCCACGATCGACGGGTTTACGCTGCATGCAGATGGTTCATACAGTTTCGATCCGACCGATGCGGCGTATGACCATCTGAACGTGGGTGATTCCA
>NZ_JAFFPZ010000071.1 GCF_016918505.1 Desulforhopalus vacuolatus | reverse complement strand
CAGTTTGGGCCATTTTTCGTCTGTGGCTTTTTATAGTTTCTTTTATGTGACGGGACATTGCAGCCTCCTTGTAAGGTTTTAATATTGCTTACAAAAAGACGATTACAATCGCATCGATATGTCAAGGGAAATTTTACCTTAACTTCTGAAATGTTTACGAAGACTTTTTTTAAAAACTACGCTATTGCTGGGTTTCAGGGGTGCCCGGGAATCGCTGATATAGACAAGGCATCTCAGCAGGTGCTGTTCGGTCTCCACTGCAGTTGAATGGTATCGATCCTCCCAAAAAGCTCCTTTCCTCTTTTTTCTCATATTGTATTCTTGCTAGGTTCTTCCAGAAATCAACTGCAGAGATCAAGGTATGACATCTCTCTTTCCTGCATCTTGAACGAGTAAATGAATATGATTGGAAGTAACACAGTAATTGAGAATTACCAAACCGTATCGCTTTTTGGCAGCATACAACCACTGGACCCAATTCCGACGGTCCATTTTCAATTTAAGTAAAAAGTCCCTCTTGTGGCATCTGTGGGTAAGATGCCATACTTGACCAGGAATATAATGCCGTTTTGCTCTCGCCATAAGAAATTATTTTCTAATGCAGATCTATATTAACGTTTTTGAGCCTAAAAAACGCATTATTGACAGGTATAAGAGTCACACGAATACAAACACTTACCTTGGCCCGACCCTCGTTCCTATTTTGTTGTGGTGACGTTTGTTTACGCTGACCTTTAAGGCCAATCTATATAAACAATAGTGTCTTAGCTTGTTCAAACACCGTCTATCAGTGAAAACGGCGCTATTTCTCGTTCTGGTCAATTCCGGCTGTTAATAGACCGCACATCTACCTTGTTGTTTTGCGGTCTATCGTCAAATTCACCGGCTAGCTTCAGCACGATCCGTGCCGGGAGACTATTTACAACTTGAGAGTTCTGCATTAGGAGCTAGCTTCATAAAAGCTGCCATAACTTCGTCTTCATTCTCCACACAGCATATAAAGCCCGTATGACGGTCTTTGCCACCGATATAAAGACCCCATGTATCATTTATGCAAAAATTTTTAGTTCCGTAAGAGTCTGTTAGTCCTATTTCTTTGATTTCAGAGAACCCCCACGGTTGAAGAGTGTGTCGTTCTCTGTCATATTGTAGGTATTTTTTGCCCTTAATGGTCTTGTATTCTATATTAATAGTCTTGAAGTAATGAATGAAATTAATGCCATTTTTGTTAAATTTAAGCTCTGATAGCTGATCATGATAATAGCGATCCCGCCATCCATTACTCATAGCAGGACCGTCTCCTATTTGACTCAGGTTACTACGTCTCCCTTCATAAATTGTAACAAAAACAGGTGTAGTGATATTATTGTTTAATAATGCCAGCGCTTCTTCTTGACTCATAGACTCAGACAGATTTGACACAAATTCAGTTGGGGCATAGATCTTTCCACAGCCTGTTATGGTTAGCAGTGTTAGAATTATAAGAATAAGCAGGGGTTGAAGGGCAGGTTTGGATAGTCTTTTTTTTTGGTGAAACACTTAGTATCTCCTTTTGAAATTGGTTTATAGATGCACAAGCCAAAACTCTTTTGTCTCATCCTGATTCAGTTCAGTGAAAAATACTGATACCTGGGGAAGCTAATTGCGATTACTCTAAAAGACTTTTAGGTAAACTGCAAATCATTTCGATCTACCAACCTAACTATCGGTTCCCAGATCAACTCATAGCAATTATTGATAAAAACCGTAGAACTGAAGTGCAGAGTATTCGGGAGCTTCAATCGAAAACTATCCTGACACATAGGGATTCCGACGGTCCATTTTCAATTTAAGTAAAAAGTCCCTCTTGTGGCATCTGTGTGAGTAAGATGCCATACTTGACCAGGAATATAATACCGTTTTGCTCTTGCCATAAGAAATTATTTTCTAATGCAGATCTATATTAACGTTTTTGAGCCTAAAAAACGCATTATTGACAGGTATAAGAGTCACACGAATACAAGCACTTACCTTGGCCCGACCCTCGTTCGACCTTCTTCGACCTTTTACCTTCTTCGACCTTCTTCGCTTCTTCGACCTTCTTAGCTCTTCCATTGGCACCTCGTTTGTTGTGCGTATAACGCCGCAGTAAGCTGCCGAAAAAGCCGACACGAAAACCTGCAAATTAAACTACAACAGAACTCGGCTTTTTGGGTCAGCTTTAGTGCAATTGTTGGGCAATATGCCCAGCCCAAGGCTTGATTTTCATTATTACATTATTCAAAGTACGCTCTGCAACTTCAGTATCGTATGCCACTTGTGCACGTAACCAGTAGCCATTAGACAATCCAAAAAATCGACATAACCTTAAATCGGTATCTGCTGTGATTGAACGTTTCCCCAAAACAATTTTACTAATACGTTGAGCGGGAACGTCAATTTCTTTGGCTAAACGATACTGGCTAATTCCCATAGGTTTGAGAAATTCTTCCAAGAGAATCTCACCAGGAGTGATAGGTTTAAGTTTTTTCATAATAAATTCTCCTCAGTGGTAATCAACTATTTCCACATCTTCCGCACCTGCATTCGTCCAATAAAAGCAAATACGCCATTGGTCGTTAATACGGATACTATGTTGACCTGAACGATCACCCTTGAGTATTTACGGGGTCGAACGGGGCCGGGGTCGAACGGGGATATGATTGGAAGTAACACAGTAATTGAGAATTACCAAACCGTATCGCTTTTTGGCAGCATACAACCACTGGACCCAATTCCGACGGTCCATTTTCAATTTAAGTAAAAAGTCCCTCTTGTGGCATCTGTGGGTAAGATG
>NZ_JAFFPZ010000070.1 GCF_016918505.1 Desulforhopalus vacuolatus | reverse complement strand
ACCGGTTTGAACGCTCTTTGATAATTGAATAGTAGAGTAGCAAAAAAATCCTTTTTAATTGATCCATCCTTCGGGGTGGGGAGAGATAAAAGGTTTACAGTAGTTGAGTACCTAAGAGTTTAATCAAGTATAAAGAATAAGCTACTAAGGGCTAACGGCGGATGCCTTGGCATCGGAAGGCGAAGAAGGACGTGGCAAGCTGCGATAAGCTTCGGGGAGTGGTTAACACACTTTGATCCGGAGATTTCCGAATGGGGGAACCCGACAGAGTTTATACTCTGCCATCTTTAACTGAATACATAGGTTAAAGAAGCGAACGCAGGGAATTGAAACATCTAAGTACCTGCAGGAAAAGAAATCAATTGAGATTCCGTGAGTAGCGGCGAGCGAAAGCGGAACAGCCCAAATTGGCGATACGGAACAACATATATAGTGGAACAGTATGGAAAGGCTGACCATAGACGGTGATAGTCCGGTACACAAAATATATGTCAACCCAGCCAGACAGAGTACCACGGGACACGTGAAACCCTGTGGGAATACGGGAGGACCATCTTCCAAGGCTAAATACTAACCGATGACCGATAGTGAACGAGTACCGTGAGGGAAAGGTGAAAAGAACCCCGGGAGGGGAGTGAAATAGAAACTGAAACCGTTAGCCTACAAGCAGTGGGAGCACTATGTTTTTAAACAGTGTGACCGCGTGCCTTTTGCATAATGAGTCAACGACTTACCCTATGCAGCAAGGTTAAGCCGCGAGGTGGAGCCGCAGCGAAAGCGAGTCTTAAATGGGCGAGAGTTGTATGGGGTAGACCCGAAGCCGGGTGATCTATCCATGGCCAGGGTGAAGTCTCGGTAACACGAGATGGAGGCCCGAACCGATATAGGTTGAAAACTGTTCGGATGAGCTGTGGATAGGAGTGAAAGGCTAATCAAACTCGGTGATAGCTGGTTTTCTCCGAAATATATTTAGGTATAGCCTCGTATGATGACTGACGGAGGTAGAGCACTGACAAGACTAGGGGTCCTACCGGATTACCAAACCTTATCAAACTCCGAATACCGTCAAGTTCAAGTACGGGAGTCAGACTACGGGAGATAAGTTCCGTGGTCAAAAGGGAAAGAGCCCAGACCGTCAGCTAAGGTCCCAAAATCTATGCTAAGTGGAAAAGGATGTGGAATTGCAGATACAACCAGGAGGTTGGCTTAGAAGCAGCAATCCTTTAAAGAAAGCGTAATAGCTCACTGGTCCAGTGGTACTGCGCCGAAAATTCATCGGGGCTCAAGCATAGTACCGAAGCTACGGATACAAAATTTATTTTGTATGGTAGGAGAACATTGTGTACGTCTGAGAAGGTATATCGAAAGAAGTGCTGGAGACAACACAAGAGCTTATGTTGACACGAGTAGCGAAAATGAAGGTGAAAAACCTTCACGCCGAAAGCCTCAGGTTTCCTGTAGTTAAGTTAATCTGCTCAGGGTTAGTCGGCTCCTAAGGCGAGGCCGAGAGGCGTAGTCGATGGGAAACTGGTTAATATTCCAGTACCACTTCCATAATGTTATGGTAAGGGGGGACGGAGAAGGTAAGACCATCCGGGCGTTGGTAGTCCCGGTTTAAGCGTGTAGGTGGAAGACTTTGGCAAATCCGGGTCTTCTTAACACTGAGGCGTGATGACGATGTCTAACGACAACAAAGTGGTTGGTTCCATGCTTCCAGGAAAATCCTCGTATCTAGTTATGGATGTGACCGTACCGCAAACCGACACAGGTAGGCAGGTAGAGAATACTAAGGCGCTTGAGAGAACTCTGGTTAAGGAATTCGGCAAAATAGCACCGTAACTTCGGGAGAAGGTGTGCCCATATAGTGACATTATTTACTAATGAAGCTTAATTGGGTTGCAGTGAAATGGGGGGAGCGACTGTTTACTAAAAACATAGGACTCTGCGAAGTCGAAAGACGAAGTATAGGGTCTGACGCCTGCCCGGTGCCGGAAGGTTAAGGGAATGTGTTAGCGCAAGCGAAGCACTGAACTGAAGCCCCGGTAAACGGCGGCCGTAACTATAACGGTCCTAAGGTAGCGAAATTCCTTGTCGGGTAAGTTCCGACCTGCACGAATGGCGTAACGATTCCCCCACTGTCTCAACCAGGGACTCAGCGAAACTGTAATACCGGTGAAGATGCCGGTTACCCGCAACAAGACAGAAAGACCCCGTGAACCTTTACTACAGCTTGGCATTGGTTTTTGAGGTAACATGTGTAGGATAGGTGGGAGACTTTGAAATGGGCACGCCAGTGTTCATGGAGTCACCCTTGAAATACCACCCTTGTTATTTTAGAAATCTAACTGCGGTCCATTATCTGGATCCAGGACATTGTCTGGTGGGTAGTTTGACTGGGGCGGTCGCCTCCTAAAGAGTAACGGAGGCGCGCGATGGTTCCCTCAGGTTGATTGGAAACCAACTATAGAGTGTAAAGGCATAAGGGAGCTTGACTGCGAGAGAGACATCTCGAGCAGGTGCGAAAGCAGGTCTTAGTGATCCGGCGATTCCGCATGGAAGGGTCGTCGCTCAACGGATAAAAGGTACTCCGGGGATAACAGGCTTATCTCCCCCAAGAGTCCATATCGACGGGGAGGTTTGGCACCTCGATGTCGGCTCATCACATCCTGGGGCTGAAGCAGGTCCCAAGGGTTTGGCTGTTCGCCAATTAAAGTGGTACGCGAGCTGGGTTTAAAACGTCGTGAGACAGTTTGGTCCTTATCTGTTGCGGGCGCAGGATATTTGAGGAGATCTTCCCCTAGTACGAGAGGACCGGGGTGGACGAACCTATGGTGCACCAGTTGTTCCGCCAGGAGCATTGCTGGGTAGCTAAGTTCGGAAGGGATAACCGCTGAAAGCATCTAAGCGGGAAGCCTACTCCAAGATAAGATATCCCGGGATCTTTAGATCCCCTGAAGGCTCGTTGTAGACTACAACGTTGATAGGTCAGGTGTGGAAGTGTGGCAACACATGGAGCTAACTGATACTAATCTGCCGTGAGGCTTATTCGTTGTTTTTGATTAAACCTCTACTGAAACTACTCTACTATTCAATTATCTTTTTTATTGCTCAGTGTCATTTATAATGATTCTGATTCAAGTTTGTGGCGACCATAGCGAGAAGGATCCACCCGTTCCCTTTCCGAACACGGAAGTTAAGCTTCTCTGCGCC
>NZ_JAFFPZ010000006.1 GCF_016918505.1 Desulforhopalus vacuolatus | reverse complement strand
TTTTTGTTTATATTACAGTATGTTACTGACTATAATTGTTTATTCATTCGTCAATAATGTAAATACCAAAAGTAGCCATTTTCATAACAGGTCAGGTTGCTTTTTCTATTCTCGGACAGGCTCCTAGGGACTATATATGCTACATTTTACTACATTACAAATGAATCTATACAATACGACTGGAGGTTCATTATGACAACAGAAGAAAAATGCAACCGCGGGAGACCGCGTTGTGCAAAGACCCACCACGCCATTTTACAGGCAACCCTTGAACTGATCGCAGAACAGGGGTACGCCGACCTGCGCATTGACGAAGTGGCAAAGCACGCCGGAGTGGGCAAGCAAACCATCTACCGCTGGTGGAGAAACAAGGCAGAGCTGTGTATTGAGGCGCTGCTGGAAGAGATTCACCACACCCGCCTGCCCGACCACCCGCAGGGCAACACCCTGCGTGATGATCTGCTGGAACTCGCTTCCGCTATCAGCCGTCGCCTCAACACGCCCACCGCACGCAACCTGCTGGTGGGTGTTATCTCCGCCTCACGGGTGGAGGATGGTTCGCTGGCCTCCTTCCGCCTGCAGTTCCTTGAGACACGACGGGAGGCGATACGGGAGATTTTCAACCGCCATGAAAATAATGTGCGTCTGCGCAGCGGGTTCGATCTGGAACTGGCCGTAGACATGCTGCACGGTCCGATGTGGTATCGCCTGCTGATGGATCACGGCCCGCTTGATGAGGCCTTTGTCCGAGCGCTGGTGGAAGGGGTGGTGCGGCTGGCTGTGGAAGAGGAGAGGTAAAGAAGGAGAAAGGAGACGGGAGACGGGAGACGGGAGGCAGGGAAAAGCAAAAACTGGAACAGCGGAAAGACTTTTTGCCAACGAATAACTGCTCGAATAAGGCGAATAAGGGCAAAAGACAAAGAATTTTACCGCGAAGGACGCGAAGGACGCGAAGAGTAAAGACAGAACAACAGCTATTCCCGGCTGGAGCTAAAAAACGGCCTAAAATTGATTTTCGTACCATCGGCTGTGAATTCAGCACAAAACCAAACAGTATAATGAGGTTTTTGACCAACAATATGCAACTCGGGTGGGAACCAGCCGTATTTATGACGTCTTTTCGACACACTAATCCATTTGCCCCTGTCGATATTTTTCAAGCAGGGATCTCATTTTTTATATCAGTCCGATTATACCGTCAGTATTGCAGCGGAACCGGATTGTACACCAACAGGGAACGATATAAATCCTCCATATTTTCGATGTAAAACTCCCGAAATTTACTGCGTACATTTTCCCAGAATAATCTTTTCGTCTTAAAGATCTTGCAGGCAGCCTGAAACAGAGAGCAACATAACTGCAGGATCTGATCAATGAGAAAGGCCAACATCATGAGGAGAACAAAGACTTCAGTCAGGTGTTTCTTGCCGAGGCCAAAATTGTGATCGAAGTGATACCCCTGATTTTTCAAGGTGTTGAATGTTTCATTTTCAATCTTCCACCTGGCACGGGCACCACGCATAAAATGAAAAATATTCTCTTCGGTGATGGTCAAATCGGTAACCCAGGTGAAGTGTTGTGTTTTGCCGGTCTTACTGTTTTCTTCCCAGTATTCGACAAAAGTAACCCTTGTATCCTGGTGTGATTTATTGAGAGGAGCGTTATAAACAACACGAAAGCAATGCGTTAAGTGGGGCGTATTCTGTTTGGTTACTGTAAATTCTATGCCCTCTCCCCTGGCCACGGCATCGTCTACGTAGTGAAAAAGAAACTGATGATCTCCCGGCTTTGCGCCCAGGATATAATGGAGATTATTAGCCTCAAGATCTTCTATATGCGGTGCGTTGGAACTTAAAGCATCCTCGTTGACAATGAACTGAAGGTGTGGATGGTCCTGCCGTAGTTTGCCGAGAAAACGCCGCACCGCATTACGTTCACAGTCCATTTTTTTCTCGCCGTCCTGTTTCCTGATGGTTTCCGGTGGCAGGACAATGACCTCTTTATGATCAGGGTGAACAACAGCTGCGCCGACTGTTTGAAGATAATACGTAATCTTGCCGCTCTTCCGATGTTTTTTTTCGAGGCAGGCATCAGAATGTCGGGAATCCGAAGAAAAATAACCTGTGCCGTCGAGATTGAGGAGATAGCAGCCTTCCATAAAGACAAATTTTTCTAAGATCTTACCGCGCTGCAATTGCCGGAAGGCATCCTTAAACAGTGGCCGGAGATCATTAGGATTGACCCCGTCGAGGATCTCCCGCATTGAGGTATCGCAGGGAATACTGCCCATCCCATAGATGGACATAAGATTCTGACAACTACGAAATCTCCGTTGATCAAAAACGAGTAACGAGGGGTCTTTTAGCGAAAACATGGCAAAACCGGCCATAAGTGAATCGGCAAGAGTGTGGCTAACAGTACCTGTACGATGGTCTCGAATCCCTGCAAAACCGGTGTGCATATCTTTAATAAGCGCGTCGGCATTCAGGTGTTGGCGAAGTTTGATGTCTTCAGTTTGGGCCATTTTTCGTCTGTGGCTTTTTATAGTTTCTTTTATGTGACGGGACATTGCAGCCTCCTTGTAAGGTTTTAATATTGCTTACAAAAAGACGATTACAATCGCATCGATATGTCAAGGGAAATTTTACCTTGATTCCTGAAATGTTTACGAAGACTTTTTTTAAAAACTACGCTATTGCTGGGTTTCAGGGGTGTCCGGGAACCGCTGACAGAACAACAACAGCAAATCTCTGTTTAGTTTTAAAATCTTTTCCCCTTCTCCTGTCCTGCCCGCCTTAATTAAATAAAATCTTTGTCCTTAAATCTTTTTCGCCTTTCTTCGCGTTCCTTCGCGTTCTTCGCGGTAAAAAATCGTCTTACCGTCTTTTGCTTTTCCCTTTCTCCTGTCTCCCTTTTTCCGTCCCTCCTGCCTTTGAATCTGCCAATACAAAATATAAATGGTATAAAACGTTCAAAATCTTTTTTTAACCGAATTTCTTCACAAGGAAGCAGCAATGGCAAATCGTCAGGATATTGAAATAAAGAAACGCCAGATCACGATTCTGGCAGCCGGTCATCTGGCCACAGATCTCAACCAGGGGGCGCTGCCCGCCCTGCTCCCTTTTTTCATATCGACCTACGGTCTCTCCTATACTGCAGCGGCAGCCATAGTGTTTGCGGTCAACATGTCCTCAAGTATTATCCAGCCGATGTTCGGTCTCGCCGCAGACCGCTTTGCCAAACCATGGCTTCTTCCGCTGGGAATGATGCTGGGCTGTCTGGGACTCGGCCTGTCCGGGCTCTGCACATCATACCCTGTGCTTCTGGTTCTTGGGGTCATAAGCGGAATTGGCATCGCAGCATATCATCCACAGGCGGCACGACTTGTTAATCTCGCTGCGGGGGATCGTAAAAATACGGCGATGAGCTTTTTTGGTGTTGGCGGCACAATCGGATTTGCTGTGGGACCGCTTATTGCTTCAACAGCAGTCGTGCACTGGGGCCTTCCTGGAACGCTGGTTCTTCTTATCCCGGCAACGATTATGTCCATTGTCGTAATTTCACAATTTTCGTTATTTGAAGAACTTGAAGCAGCCGGGGCACGACTTAAAAACGCCGCGTCCGCCGTTGTTCTTAAAGAAAACTGGAGTGCTTTTGCACGGATAGGGGCGATGGTGAGCCTTCGTTCCATCGTTTTTTTCGGGCTGAATATCTTTATCCCAATCTACTGGATAAAGGTTTTCGGTCAATCTCACCTGGCAGGAGCGGTTGCCCTCTCCATCTTTTCAGGTTCCGGCATAGTCGGGAACATTACTGGCGGCAATCTCGCCGACCGTTATGGGCAGAGACGGGTGGTCATAATCGGCTTTCTCGGCCTGTCCATTCTTCTCCCGCTTTTTGTTGCCATGGACAGCCTGGTGGCGGCAACGATTTTGCTGATCCCCCTGGGGGCCGTCATCTTTGTAACATACAGTCCCACCATCGTCCTCGGACAGAGATATCTGCCCGGCCGTGTCGGGCTCTCTTCCGGCGTCACCATCGGTCTTGCCGTCGCCGTTGGCGGTGGAGCGGCCCCCCTTATCGGCAAGCTGGCAGACATCTATGGCGTCTGGACGGCGTTCTCCTCTCTTACGCCTCTTCCTGTTTTAATCTTTCTTATCGCCTTAACACTGCCTGCACCCGCATCTGAAGAGGTGCGGATTATAGAGACAAAAAATATTTAGACAGGAAAAGCAAAAAGCGGAAAGACATCTTTTCACCGCGAAGAACACGAAGGAACGCGAAGAAAGGCGAAAAACATTTGAGAACAAAACGGAAAAAGGGAAAAGACAACAAAGCAAAAGACTTTTTGCCAACGAATAAAAGCTCGAATAAGGCGAATAAAAACTTTTGAGACAAAAAGCATAACTTATTAAAAAAGTTATAAAAAAAAATAAAGAATTTCACAACGAAGGACAAATTCCCTGTTTTTTTAAAAAATCTTTGTCCTTAAATCTTTTTCGCCTTTATTCGCCTTATTCGAGCAGTTATTCGTTGGCAAAAAAATCTGTTGTCCTGTCTTTTGCCTTTCTCCGTCCTTTCCGCTTTTCTTCGCGTTCCTTCGCGTTCTTCGCGGTAAATAATTGTCTTACCGTCTTTTACTTTTCCCTTTTTTCAGGCAATCTGCCCATGTTTTTCGTAATGGGTTATCCTGGTGATTTCATTGTCATCGTCAACAAAGACAACCTGGGGCTTAAAGGTTCCGACCTCTTCACTGTCAACTTCGCAATATGCCATCAATATAATTTTGTCACCCACATGCACACAGCGTGCAGCAGCACCATTCAAACAGACTGTTCCAGAGCCTTTTTCACCTGCTATAGTATAGGTTTCAAAACGGGCACCATTGTCAATATCGACAACCTGTACTTTTTCATATTCGTACATGCCACCGGCTTCAAGCAGATCTGAATCAACGGTAATACTGCCCACATAATCCAGTTCAGCCTGTGTTACCGTCATCCGATGAATCTTCGCTTTCAGCATGTGTACTTTCATTATATTCTCCCTGCCTGGATCTTCCAGGTGAAGTTATCAATTAACCGTATTTTCCCGACATACACCGCAATGGCAATAAGGACATCGGCGTTCATTTCACTGACCGGCTGCATAGATTTACTGTCCACAACTTCAATGTAATCCACTCTGGCCAGGGGCCGGGACTCAATCGTATTGCGAATCATTCCCGTAAGAACAGAAATCTGACGTTCCCCGGCCCGCATCGCATCCTCAGCACCAGAAAGTGCGGCATGCAGAACAGTCGCAGCCTGTCGTTCTTCCATATTTAAATAAGCATTGCGGGAACTTTTCGCCAGCCCGTCAGGCTCACGAATAATAGGACAGCCAATAATTTGCACAGCAAAGTTAAGATCCTGTACCATCTGACGTATTACCGCCAGCTGCTGCGCATCTTTTTCTCCAAAATACGCCATATCAGGAGTGACGATATTAAAGAGTTTGCTGACGACAGTACACACACCACGAAAATGGCCGGGCCGTCTTTTCCCGCATAAATTTTCGGTAATCCCTGTCATATCGACAAATGAAGAGAAGTCAGAGCCATACATTTCATCGACATCTGGATGGAAGATACAGTCAGCACCAGCATCCTGCGCTGTTTTTCTGTCATGTTCGATATCACGGGGATAGGCGTCGAGGTCTTCACCAGGGCCA
Source organism: Desulforhopalus vacuolatus (assembly GCF_016918505.1). Taxonomy (GTDB): domain Bacteria; phylum Desulfobacterota; class Desulfobulbia; order Desulfobulbales; family Desulfocapsaceae; genus Desulforhopalus; species Desulforhopalus vacuolatus. The sequence goes on along the minus strand of NZ_JAFFPZ010000006.1, from coordinate 163,036 downwards.
AACTGTATAGGGTTGACGAAATCACTGACAATGACCCTGTCATTTTGTGAACACGCCTCCTTTATTAAACTTGCATGACCTTCATGCAGATACCCCATGGTAGGAACCAGACCAACCCGAAGTCCAGCTCTCTTCCACTCTTGAACCTTTTCCCGTACTTCCTGAACAGTGATCAGAATATTCATTTTTTCTCTCGTTTTTTTAACGTGTCAATCACTTCATCATCAATGGCATAGGTATGTTCCACGCCGGGAAATGTCTGTGCCTGGACATCAGCAATATAGGTCTTGAAGGCCTCTGTCATGCGCTCAGACAGATTTTCATAATGTTTCACAAATTTAGCCGAGACCTCGTTATACATCCCCAGCATGTCCTGATACACCAGAATCTGCCCGTCACACTGTGCACCGGCTCCGATTCCTATGGTCGGGATGGAAAGCTCTGCGGTAACAAGCGCCGCAAGTTTTGCAGGAACACATTCTAAAACGACAGAAAAAGCCCCCGCCTTTTCAACCGCGAGGGCCTGATCAAGAAGATTTTGTGCTGCCTGTTCTGTTTTTCCCTGAACTTTATACCCGCCAAAGGCATTAATTGACTGGGGAGTCAGTCCCAGATGCCCCATAACAGGAATGGACGCACGGGTAATAGCGGTAATGTGCTCGCAGACTTCAAAACCACCTTCAAGTTTTACCGCATTGGCACCGCCCTCCTTAATCAGGCGTCCGGCATTCACCACCGCATCATAGACGCTGGTCTGGTAGGACATAAAGGGCATATCTGTTACGACAAAAACGCTGCTGACACCTCGTGCAACAGCGGCACTGTGATGTATCATATCTTCCATGGTCACAGAGAGGGTATTTTCATATCCCAGACAGACCATCCCCAGTGAATCACCGACTAAAACAGCATCAATACCTGACTGCTCCATAATTTTGGCGGTGGCGTAATCATAGGCTGTCAGCATGGAAATTTTCTTGCCGCTGGTTTTGCATTTCTGTAGTGAAACGATGGTGTTTTTCATCAGATGCCCCTTTCTTCTCAGAGTTGGATATATTCATCAAGCAGGGAAAGTAACGGGGAATAATCCTTATCATTCCCCTTACGGGATTCAGCAAGAGTAACTAATTCTCTGGACAACAGAGCGTATACTTTTCTTCTGTTACCCTTCAGTACAGCGAGATGTTTTTCTACTGTCTTTATATCAGCACGCTCAACAGGCCCGGTAAGACTTTCACGGGGCCCCCGGCTGAGGATAGTATTAATATTGTTTTGAATCAGGGGTGCCAGTGCTTTTCCGGAATCCTCTGGAGAGAAACCACAGTCAGCAAGCAACTCCATACTTTGATTGATAAGTGCCAGGACAAAATTACTCGATATGACAGCGGCCAGATGATATTCAGCCTTCTTCGCTCCGTCTATAATCGTGGTGCTATTACCGCAGGCACTGATTACACCCTGCACGATATTTCGGGTTTCCGGATCACCTTCCAGCGAGAAAAAGGCCTCCTGCAGTTTTTCATACGAGGTGAACGTGTCAGCAAAGGCGAGCATGGGGTGCAGCGAACAGGTATACGCCCCCATTTCAGACAGGACAGTAAGGGCTTCAGCGGTAAGAGAACCACTGCAATGGCAAAAAATCTTATTGTTGAGATCAATGCTTTCATGCCTGGCCTGCCGGGCAATTTCTTCAGCAGCCACAGTGATCTGATCATCCGGGACAGTAATAAAAATCAGCTCAGCGTCAGTGAGCAGGCGGGACAGAGAAAGCACCCGGGTGCTTGTAAAAGCTGCTGCCTCTCTGGCAGAAAGGAGACTCCTGCTCTGGTAGCCGATAACGTTCAGACCATGTAAAGAGAGGTGTTTTCCGAGTGAACATCCAACCTTGCCCGCACCAATAAAAGCAATTTTTACTTTTTGTTTTTTGTCCATAGCTGTTTAACACATAAAAGAGGGGGAGATTAACGACATGAGAACCTTGAAATGAGCGGGATTTTATCTTGATTTTTTGTCATAAGGACAGCTTCAAACAGGGAGCTGAAAACAGCCTGTCGGCCTTTTGCCCATCTTCTTCGTTACAGTCAAAAAATTATCCTCGGAGGGAAACGCCAGACTCCGATATCAAAGGTATCCCTCCGATAAATTTTCTCCTGTGCCTCGAATATAAACAAGATACAAGCTGTTTCAAGGAACCCACAATTGTCCTTACTACGGATAACAACATCCGTCAACAGCTGCTCCCGGCCCGACGTTACAAACGAATACAAAAGCAGGGGGGACAGGAAAAGGGAGACGGGAGAAAGGAGACAGGAGAAGGGGAAAAGCAAAAGACGGTAAAGCATTTTTTTTACCGCGAAGAACGCGAAGGAAGGCGGAAGAAAGGCGGAAAAGACAGGGAAAAGCAAAAGATAGGACAACAGATTTTTTTGCCAACGAATAAAAGCTCGAATAAGGCGAATAGGGCAAAAGACAATTTTTATCGCGAAGGACGCGAAGGACACGAAGAAAGGCAGAAGAAGGAGACGGGAGAAGAAGGAGGCAGGAGACGGGAGAAGGGAGAAGGGAGAAAGGGAAAAGCAAAAGCAAAAGACGGAAAGACAAAGACCGGGTAGCCAGCGGAACACGTTAAACCCGCGAAAGTTTTTATATAAAAAAGTCCTTTCGCTGTTCCGTCTTTCACAAGAACACCTCGAAACATCCTCATCCCATAACGAACCTCCTCAAGTTTTGTTGCCCTGCTTTTTCCTGTCTCCTGTCTCCTTTCTCCCGTCTCCCTTTTTCCCTTTGCCTTATTCGAGCTTTCCTTAGGCAAAAAGTCTTTTGTCGTTCCAGTTTTTGCTTTTTCCCGTCTCCCTTCTCCTGCCTCCCGTCTCCCTTTTTGCTTTGATATAATTGATGTTTTCCGTGTCCTTCCGTGTTTTCCGTGGTAGCAAACAGGGGCTGTTTTCAATCAATTTTTTGCCGGAAAGTCGGTAAATCTGGTAGATTGCACAAAATCAGGGTATCTTGAAAAAATAGGAATTTCTTTCAAATTGGGGGAGGAAATCTGTATCTTCTCTTGACTTCATAATGCAGAAATCAATTTTTTCTCTTCAGCGATTGCCCATGAGCATTAAACGACGCAACGATTTTGTTATCCGTTTCTCTGACAGTGAAGGAGAGTCGGCCCGCACCTTTGGCCATCTCTTTGCCCGTGCCGTCTTTCTCGCCGGGGTACCTGCCAGCCCAAAATTCATATCCTCTGCAGACTGCCGCCAGCCCGGTCTCTGCGATGTCCGGGTTAATGAGCGCTCCTACCTCGCCCGCAGTGAGGCGACAGACATGGCCGTTGCGCTTCATCCGCCGGTCTTCACCAGCGCCTATGAAAAAGTCGCCGAGGGCGGATATTTCCTCTATAATTGCGATTTTCCACTGCCCGGAGAGTGCGAACGGGAAGACATTATCGTTCTGCCCATTCCCGCCACCACCCTGAGCAGAGAGCTGGCCGCCCCCCCCGCCTCTGCTGTTGATCTGATCCTCCTTGGCGCCCTCAGTTTCTTTCTTGACCTTGAGGCCGCCCCGCTTCTCTGTCTCTGCAGAGGGAAAGAATCAGGAGCTGCCATCACCAGGGGCCGCGCCTGGGCAAAAGCCAACTACCCGGTGCGCACCTGTCAACTCTCCATTAAAAAGAGTCGCGCCGTACGCAACGGCATTTTTATCAGCGGGGCCACCGCCACCGCCCTTGGCGCAATCTACGCCGAAGCGAGTTTCCTCGCCTGGCATGACAACCGCACCTTTGCCGACGAGTACACCTCTCTTGTCCATGAATACTGCGGAGACTCCTCCCGCGTTATCTCTCTGCACGCCGGAAGTGGCGGCGATGCGCTCGGCAATGTGCTCGGCGCGACATGGCGGGGCAAACGGGCCTTTACCATTACATCCTCGCTGGCGCAGATGAGTCAGGCACTGGGGTTTGCCTGTTTCGCCGAACTGCCGGCGGTGATCGTTAACGTGCAGACCGCTCCCGGCATGAACCGCCGCACCATGCAGGGCGATATTCTCACCGCAGCCTGCGCCGCCCGCGGCGACACCCGCTACCCCCTCCTCTTCCCCTGTAATCCCCACGAATGTTTCACCATGACCGCCGAGGCCTTTAATCTTGCCGATTCTCTGCAGACACCGGTACTGGTAATGAGCGACTATGATCTGCATAACAGTCTCTCCGTTACGGAACCCTTTCACTGGAATGACAAGGCCGGAACCGACCGCGGCTGGCTGGTGAACACAGAGGATCTGGAGAAGATGAACAATCGCTGGGCCCGTTACGGGAACGGGGAACGGGACGGTGTCTGCCCCCGTACCCTGCCTGGCAGTCACCGCAACCGTGGCGCGTGGGTTGCCTCGAAAGTCGCTCACGACAAGTATGGTGACTTCACCGAAGCACCTGACAACTACGAGGACAACCTTCGTCGTCTGCTGAAAAAATGGGAGAGCTCCAAGGCGCTGCTGCCCGCCCCGCACTCCGCCTTTCGTGATCCGGAGAATCGCCTCGGCATTCTCTTCTACGGCTCCAGCACCCATGCCGCGTACGAGGCCGTGGGCCGTTTCTCCACACGGGATATCCGCTTCAACACCCTGCGCATCCGCTCCTTCCCCTTTCATTATGAGTTGGAGGACTTTATTCGCGACCACCGGAGAGTAGTTCTCGTGGAGCAGAACCGCGACGGCCAGATGCTTCAGCTGCTGGTCAACGAACTGGGTTCTCCGGCGGAGAAGATAGAGCTGCTGCAGAGTTATGACGGCCTGCCGATAAGTGTGGACTTTATTGAGAAACAGCTCGGGAGGATATTGTGAGCGAATATAAAAGGGAAGAGTATGACGGCACCCTCCCCTGCGCCGGAGAGTGCGGAAATCTGCAGGTATATGAGGCACTGATGGAGGCATGCTTTGAGCTGAAGATACCACCCCACCGGGTAGCCCGCTTCACGACCATCAACTGCGCCGCAGCCCCGGCCTGCTTCCTTGGGCAATCCTGCGGCGTCGCCGCCCCGCCGGGACTACTTGCCTCCATGGCCATCGGCTCCTGCACTGCCGGAAACAATCTGCTTACCATCTGCATAAGTGATGGAGAAAACTGCACCCCGGGAATATTACTTAACGTTCTGCAAAGCGGAGTACACCTCGCCTGGATTCACCTTCCCGGCGACGGTGAAAGCAATTTGCCCTCCTGTGAAATAAAGAGTGCCAGCTGCTGCGGTCGGGAGAGCGGCAGACTTGTCGAGGCGATAAAGAGAACCCTGCGTCAGCCCGGTTTCAGTTATCTTGAGATTGTGGCAGGAGATATTTGTGAACTGCCCGCCGACAGGACAAGCGCAGAGGCAGCCGACAAGGCGGCAGTGGAAGATCCCGTCTCTCCAGGCAATGCTGTATTGCAACAGATTAACGAGACGTTCCGCATGGCTGCCTGTCGGCTGCCCCGGCCCGGTTCTGGAAAACCTCTCGGGCAGGAAGACTCCTGAAGGGTAGGTTGAAAAAGGGAGAAAGGAGACGGGAGACGGGAGACGGGAAAAAGCAAAAGACGGAACAGCGAAAGGACTTTTTGCCAACGAATAAAAGCTCGAATAAGGCGAATAAAGGCAAAAAGCGGAAAAGCAATTTTTACCGCGAAGAACGCTAAGGACCGCGAAGGAAGGCAAAAAATATTTGAGAATAAAGAGGTAATTGAAACTAAAACGGGAAGGACGGGAAAAGCAAAAAATGTAATTGGTATGAGTAATCGCCAAAAAAGATGTCTACGCAGTTGCGTTCTCTGGTCAATACAAAATGTAAATAGTATTGTATAGAGAAACTTTAGCGTGTTTCGTGTGTTTCGTTGGCTATCCAGTCTTTTGCTTTTCCCTGTCTCCTGTCTCCAAGCGAGGGAAAACCTTGCTTCACTCGCTGGTTGACGTGCTGATCAAATAAGACCCTGAAACGCAACATGAGCCACCGGAAAAATGGTAATGCACCCCATGCGCCTTTGTTAAAATGTCCCCAAATTCCCGTGGAATGTCCCGTATTAAAAATTTAGGGGATATTTGTTATTGTCCCTTAAAAATAAAAAAGGGACAATAACAGTAAGATTTGATCCAGATTTGTTGCCACATTATCTGCAGTTCCCGGGTACCCCTGAAACGCGGCAATAGCGTAGTTTTTCAAAAAAATCTTTGTAAACATTTCAGGAGTTAAGGTAAATTTCCCCTTGACATGGATTATTGCCTGTTTCCTCCGAATTCTTGCAACGCTGCAACTGAAAGCATCAAAATTGGCCGAGAATGAGTCTATTTTGCCGCCTGAGCCGTTTTTTGGGGAGGTATTGGTAGGAAGAAGGTTGGTAGATTTTAAAAATCAAATACAGGGCGTTTAAAACGCTTTTCCTTCTCAGAAGAGTCTTTAAAAAAATACTGCATAATAACGAATGCTTGTTCTATAAAGACACTAAACTGGTCTTATTTGATCTCTTGCCTGTTCTCGCGTGCGCTTCTTTATATTCATACATTCTCTTTTCTTGCGCGCGCGATCGCGCGTTGATCAAATATAACTATCTGTAATTATTGTATATTTTATACTCCCTTTATTTGTTAAAATGTCCCCAAATTCCCGTGAAATACCCCTAAATTCCCGTGAGATGTCCCCAAAACCCCGTGGGAATGTCCCCAAAAACCCGTGAGAGGTCCCGTATTGAAAATTTAGGGGATATCTGTTATCATCCCTTAAAATAAAAAAGGGGACAAAATGAAAAAAAAGCAACTTTCTTTATTTCCTCCACAAATAGTTAGGAAATCTAATGCTCTTTGCCGTTGTTCATGGTCTGCCGAATCAGTTTGGGAGGCTCGCCTTGTTGCTCTTGTCGCGTCAAAAATAAAAAAGAGTGATGTGGAATTTCAAACTTACGAAATTTCTGTATCTGAAATAATGCAAAACAAAGGGGGATGTGACTATAAAATAGTTGATAAAGCTACCGAATACACTATGTCACGGGTCATAAAAATAAAAAATGCAGAAACAGGTGGGTGGGCGAAATATAATCTTTTCAGTAAATGTGAATACAATCCCAAAAAGGGGACAATAACAGTAAGATTTGATCCAGATTTGTTGCCACATTATCTACAGCTAAATAAAAAATTTGCCCAATATGATTTACTTGAATTTGTTGTGTTGTCAAGTGTCTACAGTCAGCGTCTCTATGAAATACTTAAATCATGGGATGACAAAGAAAGTGTTGAAATAGAAACTAGTGAGCTACATAAAATGCTTAATTCTCCTGTTTACCTTACCAAAAATTTCGGTAAATTTAGAGAGAAAGCTTTAAATAAAGCAAAAGAAGAAATAAACAGAAAAACTGCTCTGAAATTCAGCTGGGAAGCAAAGAAAAAAGGCAGGACTTTTCATTCAATTATTTTTTCATTTGTAAAGATAAAAGAGGAAGGGAAGTCCAAAGAATTAAAAGAGGGAGATATATACCAAACAGTAAAATCACATAATGGAGTATATTGGAAATATAAAGTTGCAAAAGATGGTACAGGATCACCGATACAGGGAGGAATGTACCCTTTAAGCAAATATGAGATTCAACAGCATATCAAAGAAGGTAATCTAAAAAAAATCAGAAAAAAATAAACTTCTCTAAGAAAATGTTATCCATTCCTATTAAATTATGCCCCGTTTAAGGCGGCCCAATCCCGGTTGCATCTGCTATCTGTTCTTAATAATTCTGGGGATTACTACCAGTTTATTCCATGCGTTACAAATCATTCCACCGTTATCGTTACGTTTATCGTCACCGTGTAGACAAGGCATGCCTTGTCTCTACATTATCGCCGGAATCACTGTTGTGCCGATTTTTCACCAATGATGTGTAAGGTCACGGTTATCACCCCGTGGTGACAATGTGGCGTGTATGTTTCGCGGGTTATCGGTGTTCCTGTTCGGTTACGGTTGTACCGTTATTGTTACGTTTATCGTCATCGTGTAGACAAGGCATGCCTTGTCTCTACATTATCGCTGGAATCACTGTTGTGCCGATATTTCACCAATGATGTGTAAGGTCACCGTTATCACCCCGTGGTGACAATGTGGCGTGTATGTTTCGCGGGTTATCGGTGTTCCTGTTCGGTTACGGTTGCACCGTTATTGTTACGTTTACCGTCACCGTGTAGACAAGGCATGCCTTGTCTCTACATTATCGCCGGAATCACTGTTGTGCCGATATTTCACCAATGATGTGTAAGGTCACGGTTATCACCCCGTGGTGACAATGTGGCGTGTATGTTTCGCGGGTTATCGGTGTTCCTGTTCGGTTACGGTTGTACCGTTATTGTTACGTTTATCGTCATCGTGTAGACAAGGCATGCCTTGTCTCTACATCATCGCTGGAATCACTGTTGTGCCGATATTTCACCAATGATGTGTAAGGTCACGGTTATCACCCCGTGGTGACAATGTGGCGTGTATGTTTCGCGGGTTATCGGTGTTCCTGTTCGATTACGGTTGCACCGTTATTGTTACGTTTATCGTCACCGTGTAGACAAGGCATGCCTTGTCTCTACATTATCGCTGGAATCACTGTTGTGCCGATATTTCACCAATGATGTGTAAGGTCACGGTTATCACCCCGTGGTGACAATGTGGCGTGTATATTTCGCGGGTTATTCGGTGTTTCGTATTCGGTTACGGTTGCACCGTTATTGTTACGTTTATCGTCACCGTGTAGACAAGGCATGCCTTGTCTCTACATCATTGCCGGAATCACTGTTGTACCGATTTTTCACCGATGATGATGTAAGGTCACGGTTATCACCATTGCGATCAATTTTACATCCTGTTTATTCATTTGTAATCGCCAAGAAAGATGTCCACGCAGTTGCGTTCTCTGGTTAATACAAAATGTAAATGATATAACAACAGCAATTCCCTGTTTAATTTAAAAAATATTTTTCCTTAAATCCTTTTTGCCTTTATTCGCCTTATTCGAGCTTTTATTCGCTGGCAAAAAAATCTTTTCGCTGTTCCACCTAAATGTTTCTGCCTTTCTTCGTGTTCCTTCGCGTTCTTCGCGGTAAAAAATGCCTTACCGCCTTTTGCTTTTCCCTTTCTCCCGTCTCCTTTCTCCCGTCTCCTTTCTCCCCTTTTCCAGCATTTTTTTGAGAATTTCTTCCGCCACCGCGCTGACACTCCTGCCGTCGGTGGTAATGCGAGAAAAACGGCCGTATCCTGCCTCTCGCTCAGCAAGCAGAGTGCGAATCTTCTCTTCAGGATTTTCCACGTTGAGCATGGGCCGTTTCTCAATTCCCCTCGCCAGCACTCGCCGAAGGATCTCCTCCGGGTTGGCAACAAGAGTAAAAATACAGCTGTTTGTGCCAAGGGCCTCAGCACTGACCGGATCCAGCAGCATCTTTCCGCCGGTGGCGATCACCAGCTCCTCTTCCCGTGCCAGCTCGACAGCGGTCTGCTGTTCCAGCTTACGGAAAAAAGCTTCACCCTCAGTGGCGAAGATGTCAGCCACCGACTTTCCCTGCCGTTCTACGATCAGGTCATCAGTGTCGATAAAACGGCGTCCCAGTTTTTTTGCCAGCAGATGCCCCACCGTGCTCTTGCCGCAGGCCATGAATCCGGTAAGGACAATATTTTTCTTCATTACACTCCTTTAGGGTCTTTGAATATGAACAAGATATAAGGTTCTTTAAGGTATTATGGTGAAAGACGGAACGACAAAAAGGGAAAAAGAAAAAGAGGGAGAGGGAGAAAGGAGGCGGGAGACGGGAGGCGGGAAAAAGCAAAAGCCGGAACAGCGAAAGGACTTTTTTGCCAACGAATAAAGGCTCGAATAAGGCGAATAAAAGCATTTTATATATAAAAATCTTAGTATGTTTAGCGTGTTTCGTTGGCTGCCTGGTCTTTCGCTTTTCGCCTTTTGCTTTTCCCTTTCTCCCGTCTCCTTTCTCCTTTTTTCCGTCTCCTTTTAGAAAGAAAAAACAATTTTCACGGCGACGACAATTAGTACCACCCCGGTGATACGGTCGATAAGCACTGCCCGCGCGCGCAGCATCTCGAGAATTTTCCCGCTGGAGATAATGACAACCACAAAGGTATACCAGCCGCCATCGGTAATGACCGGCGTGAGAACGGTGAGGAATTTACCGGCAGTAGTAGTCTCCTGGCTGACGACCTGACTGAAAAGAGCGAGGAAAAAGAGGCCGATTTTGGGGTTGAGAGCAGAGATCATGATGCCGTCCCGCATTGCCTCAAGCGGCCGCTGCTGCTTCCCTTCAGTGAGTGTGGCGGAGATTCCTCCCCTTGAATGGAGAGCCTTCCAGCCGAGCCAGGCGAGATAGCAGGCTCCGGCGATACCGATACAATGGAAAAGGATCGGTATGTTTTTCAACACAATAGCAAGACCAAGCACGGTGAGCAGGGCATAAATGCAAATGCCGCAGGCGTGACTCCAGGCAGTAAGCACTCCGTTGAGACGACCGCCGCCGAGAGTGTTGCGCACCACAACAGCGAGACTTGGCCCAGGCGACATGGCACCGAGAAGGGCAACAGCAAAAAGTGAGAGCCAGTCTGAAAAGGTCATTTTCTTCCTTGAATTATTGATAAAACAGACATGTTACACATACAAAAAAACAAAGACAAGGGAAAGGGGAGACAGGAGACAGGAGACAGGAGAAAGGGAAAAGCAAAAGACAGAACAGCTAAAAGATTTTTTACCAACGAATAACTGCTCGAATAAGGGCGAAAAGCGGAAAGTAAAGATATAACAACAGCAAATCTCTGTTTAGTTTTAAAATCTTTTTCCCTTCTCCTGTCCTGCCCGCCTTAATTAAATAAAATCTTTGTCCTTAAATCTTTTTCGCTTTTATTCGCATTATTCAAGCTTTTATTCGTTGGCAAAAAAATCTGTTGTCTTGTCTTGTCTTGTCTTGTCTTTTGCTTTTTCCTTTCTCCCGTCTCCCGTCTCCCGTCTCCTTTCTCCCTTCTTCTCTCTCCTGCAATCAGGCAGCAACACTGCCAAGCTTCAACACAATTCCCTTCTCTTCAGAAAGACTGCCGCCGAGCAGAGAGAGGGCCGCCGCCTCTTCTTCGTTGGGGAAGTCGGCAAGAAGCAACGTGCCACCACTTTCCATGCGCAACACCGCCGCACCATCCACCCCGGAAGTCTCAAGAGTGAGCGTATCACCTTGACCAAGCTGATCCAGACAGTGCATGTAAAGACGGTAGAATAAAAATTGCAGCAGTGTGGGAGAGTTGAGCAGCACCGCGTCGGCGTTGTTTTTCAGCTCCAGTTTCACCTGCCTGAGACGGGCTGGCCGTTCAACAAAGGCAGCCATCTCCGCGACCACCTCACTGAGGGAAAAACTGGAGATTGGGGTATCCAGGCGGTGGGCAAAACTGCTCAGATGGTGGAACAGCCCGGCCGAAACGACTACTCGATTTTCAATGAGATCGGTTGTTTTCTGGAACCGTTCCACAAGAACGGGATCCATCCCGGCAGCATTTATCTCCACAAGATCCGCAATCAGCCCGGCAGATTCACGGATAATACTGAGGTGGTTTTTCATATCATGAGAGAAACCGGCCAACAGCTGTCCATAAGACTCAATCTGACTCTCACACAGTTTTTGCTCGTCGCCTGCCATTGTCTTCTCCCCTCAGTTTTCCAGCGTTTTCAATTTTGCCAGCAGCTCTTTGAGCTCCACCGGCTTCATCAGATAGTCTATCGCGCCGAGGGCCAGCCCCTCCTTCCCGGCCTCCCCCGAACCGTGTCCGGTAAGCATGATGGTACGGGTCTGCGGCAGATCTCTGCTGATGACCTTCAAGACGTCAAAACCGCTCATATCCGGCATCTTCATATCGAGCAGCACGACATCCGGGACAGAAGCGCTGAGCGCTGCCAGCCCCTCTGTGCCGCTATGCGCCTCAGACACATCAAATTTCCGCAGTTTTAACCGCTGGCAGAGAGTTGTGGCAAATTCAACCTCATCATCAATAATCAAAATCTTCATGGAGCCTCCTTGTCTATTTTCTGCACAAAACTGCTCTGCGCATCACCTTACACATCCGTTTTTTCTTTCCCTGCTTCTTTGTTCCGAACCGGCAGCAGAAAGGTAAAGGTGGTCCCTTTTCCTTCCTCAGAATCAACCTTGATACGGCCGCCGAGTTTGTTAATGATGCCGTAGGTAATTGACATCCCCAGTCCAGTCCCCTTGCCAGTAGGCTTGGTGGTGTAGAAGGGCTCAAAGAGACGTTCGAGAGTCTCTTTGTTCATGCCGCAGCCGGTGTCGGCGATTTTAACCTCTACATGACCGGGATCCATCTGACGGGTAGATATGTTAATTTCCCCATCTTTGCAAATGGCGTAGATGGCATTGTTGAGAATATTAAGGAAGACCTGTTGCAACTGCCCGCGGTCACTGACAATGGGTGTCAGGTGTTCGGCAAAGTGGAAATTGATCCCCACCTGATTGTAGCTTGCCTCTCGGTCAACAAAGGAGGTTACTTCCTTAAGCATCTTGTTGATCTCAATCTCCTCCTCGGTCACATCGGTATGCCGGGCAAAGCCAAGCAGACGGTGGGTGATTGTCTTGCAGCGTTCCACGCTCTCGTCGATCCCGCTTAACGCCCCGCTCAGCTCTGTTTTATATTCAAAGTCTCCGGTCATCTCCATGTAGTCTTCCATCAATCCCGCCTTCTGATTGATGATTGCCAGGGGATTGTTGATCTCATGTGCCACACCGGCGGCCAGCCGTCCGATGGAGGCGAGTTTATCGTTGTTTTCCGCCTCTCGCAGGAACTGTTTCCGCTTGAGATCACTCGCGCGAATATATTCGGTAATGGCCCGACTGATGCTGATGATAATAAGAATCGACAGCACTCCGCAGGAGACCAGGTAGAAAAAGAGGTGATTGCGAAAATTGATCCATTTGGCCCCTCGGCGGTAGTCTTCCTTAACCATCACCAGCCGCCACGGAGTCCCGATCACCGGGCGGATTACCCGCAGCATGGCTTTACCGTCGGTCATCTGCCGGTCAATGAGAAATTCCCCGCCCACCGCCTGCCGGTGTCGTTCCACTTCTGCGTCAAGCCGGCGGTTAAGAGCTCCGCCACCGATGAAGATGGAGGGCTTTCCGCGCTCTCCATATTTTTTGGGGGTGGTCTGCAGGATTGCTTGTTGATCGACGAGAAAAAGATCATCCACTGACGTCGCCGCCACCGCATCTACATAGCGCTGCAGGGTCTTGCCATCAATGTTTACCCGCATCACCCACTGTCCGCCACCCTTAAGTTTGCGGGAAACAGCCACGACAAAGTGAGGGACACCACGAAAGCCGGTGAAAATGTTACTGATATAGAACCCCTTGTTCAGAGTTTCATCATACCAGGGCTGACCAATATAACTCTGTCCCTTACTGACATAGTCCCCCTCCCAGGCGGCGGTGTGCCCGTCCGGGCCAACCACCTCAATATCGGTATAATCGGGAAAGGAGTTACGCAGACGGAGAAAGAGGTTTTGGAGAACACCCGGCTGAAGCAATTCGTCATAGCGATCCTCATGGCCGGCAAAGTTGATGATGGAGCGCAGTTTGACAACAAACAGCTCGACGGTATTCTCTGCCTGCTCCGCGTTGAGCAGCAGACGTCCGACCTCTTCCTCTTCCAGCATCCGTTTATACTGAGAATGGGCAAGCACAGAGATGATAAACATGGGAATCAGTACCAGTGCCAGCAGTATGCAGGTGAGGCTGCTGGAGAATTGCCGATAGCGACGTTCCAGCGCCTCCGGCGACTCAATATCGCCGGAGAGGGAAGGCATGATCTTCGAGATGATGTTCATGGGGGCTCCTTGTGAGTTCTCTTCCGTGTTCTTTCCCTTCAAGGGAACATTGAATAACCAGTCTTTCGTCTCTCTTCTCCCGTCTCCTTTTTCTTTTGCGTTCTTCGCGGTAAAAAATAGTCTTACCGTTTTTTCTATACCCGCAGGATATCCCCGGCGGACAGTTCTCCGCCGACGGCAAGGTCAAGAGCCGGTTTCCAGCGGCCGATTACAGAATCGATCACGGTTATTTTTTTCCACTTGAGAAAACGGTAATGCTCCTCCTCAATGCCACAGCAGACCACACACTTCACCTGTTCCTTGAGAATCATGTCACAGAGTCCCTCCGCAGAGGGATTGGCGAGAAGAATAAATCGCGGTTCTTCGAGGAGCTGCCGGTCATAGCAGGTGGCGATAAGCACTTCAGTCGCGTTATCAAAACGGGGAGCCACATGGTTACCACAGGTAGGAATGAGAAGTTTCATTGTTTCACTCCAGATTATAATCTTTTATCTTTCGCCACAGGGTGGTGCGTCCCATGCCGAGCAGCTCTGCCGCCCTGCCCCTTCGGCCGCCCGCCTGCTGCAGAGCGTTGAGAATACGCTGCTGTTCCAGCTCCGCCCAACCCGTGGCGGGAGTGACGGGGGCCGGTGCAGGTTGATCAGGCCGGGGGGCGGAAGACGCCCCGTCTGTCCGCACTTTAAGCGGCTCAAAGAGATAATCCGGCAGGTCACCACAGCCAATGCGGGTGCCGCGACACATATTTACTCCATACTCCACGGTGTTGCGCAGTTCGCGAACGTTACCCGGCCAGCGATAGCCAACCAGCCGCCGTATTGCCTCAGTGTCGAACCCCTCTACCCGAGAGTGGTTGAGGCGTACACTGCGCCGTAGAAAATGGTCCAGCAACAGCCGTACGTCCCCTGCCCGATCCCGTAACGGCGGCACCCGCAGGTGGAGAACATTGAGACGAAAGAAGAGATCTTCGCGAAAACGTTCCTCAGCCACCTCCCTCCGCAAGTCTCGATGAGTGGCGGCAATAAGACGAACATCTACCGTCACCGAGCTGGAACTTCCCACCGGATAAAAGCGGCTGTCATCCAGCACTGACAACAATTTCACCTGCAGAGACAGGGAGAGGTCACCAATCTCTGTGAGAAAAAGGGTTCCGTGATCGGCGAGACGGAACATGCCGGGATGGTCTTTTACCGCGCCGGTAAAAGCACCGCGCTGGTGACCAAACAGTTCGGACTCCAGCAGTGCCTCTGGCAGCGCGCCGCAGTTCACCTTGATGAAAGCGCGTCCAGCGCGGGCGGAGGCCTCGTGCAACTCTTCGGCAATACGATCCTTGCCACTGCCGGTCTCCCCCGTAATCAGCACTGAGGCGTCGGTACGGGCAAGAATGGCCATTCGTTCAAAAACATCCTGCATCTGCGGACTGTGACCAACCAGGGTTGAACTGCTCCGTCCTCCGCCACCCGGTTCCGAGCGTTCTGCCTTCTCCACCACGAGCACCAGCCCCGGTCTGTCTTCCGTTTCTCCATCAATGGAATCGACCCGGCTGAGAGTAAACTGCACCCACTGACTGATTCGCCTGCGGTTGAGCAACGTCCCGTTCCGACAAACTCTCTCCCCACTTTCCAGCACCTTCCCGGCAAGAGAACTGCCCGCGCCGATACTGGAACGAAGGATAAATTCTGCGCCAATGCCGCACGCCTCACCGGCACTGTAGCCGGTCATCTCCTGCAGTCGGGAGTTGATGCCGCGTACCAGCAGACTGGCGTCGAGAAGCATCACCCCGTGAGGAATAGCATTGAGGATATCGTCGAGCATTATTATTGGCCCCCTGTTAAATCCTCATCGGGTATGGCAACACCCTTTTGGGCACATCGAATACTCGCCCATTTCCCTGATTACAGTTAAAAAAGGAGAAAAGACAAAGAGGGAGAAAGGAGACGGGAGACGGGAGACGGGAAAAAACAGGGCAACAAAATCTGATGATGTCCGCTGTGGGAGGGAGTGTTTCAAAGTATCCTTGTGAAAGACGGAACGACAAAAGACTTTTTGCCAACGAATAAAGGCTCGAATAAGGCGAATAAAGACATTTTAAACAAAAGCATAACTTCTTAAAAAGCTATGAAAAAGACAAAGAATTTTACCGCGAAGAACGCGAAGGACGCGAAGAGTAAAGACAGACCAACAACAGCAATTCCCTGTTGAGTTTAAAAAATCTTTGTTCTCAAATGCTTTTTGCCTTCTTCCGCCTTTTTCCGTGTGTTTCGTTGGCTATCCAGTCTTTCGCTTCCCGCCTTTTGCTTTTCCCTGTCTTTTCCGCCTTTCTTCGTGTCCTTCGCGTCCTTCGCGATAAAAATTGTCTTTTGCCCTATTCGCATTATTCGAGCTTTTATTCGTTGGCAAAAAAATCTGTTGTCTTGTCTTTTGCCTTTCCCGTCCTTCGCTTTTTCCTGTCTCCTGTCTCCTGTCTCCTGTCTCCTTTCTCCCTTTTCCTTCCGGGAACCTTGAAGAATCAAAAATTCAACAGTCTTGATTCTTCAAGATTCCCTTTTCCTTATACGTATATTTTCATACCCATCAGTGGCCAGATAACAACAACGGCAAACCAGATAACTGCCATAAGCATGACACTGGCAAGCGCACCGTATCTGAAAAATTCCCCTGGAGTAAACTGCTTCGAGCTGTAGGCGATAGCGTTTGGTGCCGCTCCGACCAGCAGCAGGAAGGGCATACCTGCAGTAACGAGGGAGCTGAAGAGGATAACTTCACCGCTCACACCAAGGTAAGGTGCGATAACCAGCGCCACCGGTAGAGAAATCGCGATAGCCGCCACATTCATGATGAAGTTGGTCATTATCAGGACAAAGAAGGCCATCCCCAGGATAAAGACGATGCCGGGGGAGGATTTAAACAATGCCAGCCAGTGAACAGCCATCCATTTCGCAGCGCCCGTATCCCAGAGACAGAAACCGATAGACATGGCACCGGCAAAGAGCAGAATAATGTTCCAGGGAATCTCCTCAAGGTCGTCCACAGAGAGGATGCTGAGGATGAAAAAGGCGATGGTGGAAAGCAGCAGTATGGCTGTTTTGTGCAGCCCGGAAAAAGCCGGGACAAAGTTTTTTAGAGCAATGACGAGAATGGTGATAAAGACAATACTGAGCGCCAGGATCTCATTACGGCTCCATTTTCCGAGGTTGCTATACATGGTCTTCGAGCGTGCCTGCAAACCCGGTACGCTCTTCTGTTCCGGCTTGAAAAAAAACATTATAAAAAGCCAGAGAAGAAAGACCATCAGCCAGCCAACCGGGAACATGTATGCGGTGAGGGTGAAGAAACTGATATCAACGTGCATGATATCTTTATAAAAACCGAGAGCCACAGCACCACGGGCGGCACCAAGCAGAGTAATGATAGAACCGGCACCGGCCACCCAGGCCATGCCGATGAACAATCCCTTCCCGAAACGGGTGGGATGATCGCCATCCGCGTAAAGTGCATGGATGGTCATCAGCAGCGGAAACATAGTGGCAGCAACTGCCGTATGCGCCATGAGATGGGTCATCGCGGCGGTCATCACAAAACAGCCAAGGTAAATGTTCGAGGTCTTCTCGCCTACGATGGAAAGCATTTTGTAGGCGATACGTTTTGTCAGGCCCGTCTTGGTAAAAACCATTCCGAAGACAATGGAACCAAAGATAAAGAGAACTGACGGGTCCATGAAATCATTGAAGGCAACTTTCGGATCACGGATCATGAAGAGGGCCTGCAGCGCTCCGATGGCAAGACTGGTGATACCGATGGGCACCACTTCAAAAACCCACCACACGGCAGCGAGCAGAAATATGCCGATCGCCCCTTTGGCCGGCGTGCTCAGCTCAAAATGTTTGCCGAGCGGATCAATGGCGTCCGGCCACGGCGGGCAGTAATAGACAAAAAGAAAAAGCCCAATTCCGAGCAGGATGAAAAACCACCGCTTCAGGTCAATACCTTGACCTTCTACCGCTTCCGCGGTCTCTGCTGCAATCATGATTAACCTCCGTAAATATGTTTAAGGACCGAAAACGCACCTTTCCCTTTCGCGCCGTTGGCGCCAGAAAGCATCCTGCCCCTGTTTCACATCAGGAATATTCTCTCCTTACCAGCTCTTACTCTTCAGAATATGCTGAATCTCCTCTTCCGAGCGCTCCAGCAGACGGTCCATGCGTGCCTCTTTGGCCGCACGAATGGCCGCCATCAAAGCCTGAAGATCCACCGGTTTTTCGAGATAATCGGTAGCCCCGCTCTTCATCGCCTCAATACCGCTTTTTACTGAGGAGTGTCCGGTGAGCATGATAACTTCAAGGTCAGGCCGTTTCTCCTTCACCTGACGCAGGGTTTCAAGGCCATCGATACCCGGCATGGAAAGATCCACCACAGCGACATCAATGGAGTGATCATCAACCGCTTCCACCGCTTCCTCGCCATTAACTACAGGAACGACATCCAGCCCGCGGGCCTCAAGACGCCGGGTCATAAGATCGACAAAATCTGTTTCGTCATCAACAATTAATACTTTGGTTGCCATCAGGCTGGTCATATTGTCTCCTTGTTTTCTCTACGGGAAATCATCTTCCCTTTTCGTTCATCCATCTTTTTGAGCTTTGGATTCCTTGAGAGCTCCCTTGAAGTCAGACGCCTCCCTCAATACTTTTAAGCTTCTCATCGGCCACCTTTTTATACGCTTTATCAATCACCTCGGTAAGCTGCTTGATATCCACAGGCTTTTGCAGGTAGTCAAAGGCTCCCATCTTGAGGCAGGTGGCGCGGTCATCTTCGGAACCATGACCGGTGAGAACGATGATCTCAATTTCCGGCTTCGCCTTTTTCGTCTTTTCAAGAACCTCAAGGCCCTGGACTCCAGGCATCTTGAGGTCAAGTACCATCACGTCCGGAGTTTCGGTTTCAAGACACTCCAGCGCCTGTTCACCATCAAAAACCGGATAACTCCCATATTGACGGGTAACAAGCCGCTCGGAAAGTGTTTGGACAAAATCCCTTTCATCATCCACCAGCAGTACCTTCGGTGGCAGGGAAAACTGTTGATCACGGATGATAGAGACAGCAGAGTCGCCACTGGCGAGCACTTCTATGCTCTTTACTCCATCCACCGATGAAATGATCCCGCGCATGGTCTCCGCGAGGCGCGTGAAATTGAAAGAGGATTTATTCACCTTGAGCGTGACACAGCCGTTTTCGCAGAGGACGGTTGGGGTATAACCTTTCAATACCAGTGCCAGTTCGGCATCCGCCGCGATGCCGAGATCTCTGGCAGCCTGTCGGGAGGCCTCAGTGGCGAGGATTCCGGGCCGGTGATAGTGCTCAAGGATGAGCTGGGCCATCTCCCGTGCGGTCAATTCACCGGCGGGAATGCTGATATCATAAAAAGAGGTGTCGCTAAAGGGTTTACCATGGACCAGCATGGAGAAATCAAGCGCCTCATCATCGCATTTTTTCAGCAGCTTCTCAGCACCCTTCTCCGTCATTCCCTCTTCAAGCGCCCGCTGAATACGGTTTCTTTTCTCATCAAACACCGCCACCCGTAAAACATGGGTAACCGCCGATGGCACCAGCAACGCGGAAAGACCGCAAAGAATGATACCATCCCCCAGCAGCACGTTAGCAACAGCTGTCTTCAGCCAGGCCTGCGCCCGCTCTTTCTCAAGGGTAAATTGATTAAAAACCGATTTTGCTCCGAAAACTGCCCGTTGCACCTTTTTCAAATCCATACCAGAACGATGTGCCACATCTTCAAGGAGATCTATATCGCATACAATGGTATAACCCGTGGTCGCAGCAAGCTGCTTTTTCAACTCTTCTTCCAGAACAAAGTTACAATAAAACAATGCTATAGATGACATTCCATACTCCTGTGCTGAGGGTTAGAGGGAAAACAGCGACCGACGTTCACTGTCTCAGAATATTTTTAAAGCACAAATCATGCCAGAAACGGCAGGCACAAAAAAACACTTCTCTTTTCAGGATGTTAACGCGGAAACACAAGAAAAGAGGTTTCTCTTTTTCTTTAGAATAACAAGGGGTAAGAGGGGGAACAATACAATTTGAAACATTTAGAAACAACCTCGACTCTCCTTTGAAACAAAAGGAAACATCAATGTGTGAAACAGTATGAAGATAAAAGGGATATGATGAAACAGGGAGACAGGAGACAGGAGACGGGAAAAAGCAGGACAACAAAACCTGATGACGTTTGTTATGGGATGAGATTGTTTCAAGGTTCCCTTGTGAAAGACGGAACAACAAAAGATTTTTTGCCAACGAATAACTGCTCGAATAAGGCGAATAAAGGCAAAAAGCGGAAAAGCAATTTTTACCGCGAAGAACACGGAGTAAAGATATAACAACAGCAATTCCCTGTTTAATTTTAAAATCTTTTTTTAAAGTTTTTTGCCTTTATTCGCGTGTTTCGAGCTTTTATTCGTTGGCAAAAAAATCTGTTGTCCCGTCTTTTGCTTTTCCCGTCCTTTTAGCTTTTCTTCGCGCTCCTTAGCGTTCTTCGCGGTAAAAAATTGCCTTACCGTCCTTTGCTTTTTCCTTTCTCCCGTCTCCTGTCTCCCTCTTCCTCCTTTTTCCTACTCTCCGTTCAACGTCTCCGTCAATTTGCGAAACTCCTCCTTCATCTGCGCATTCTCAAAGACCATTAACTCCGGGGTCTGCATCGCCGAGAGATGGCCAAGCATAGTTTCGGCATTCTGCATCAGAGTAATGAGATCACGCGCCGCCTGCACCGTCTCCCACGTATTCATCGCCGCCATATATTCGTGATTCACCTTTTCCCTGGCCTCAGCGATACGCTCGCGGTTCCTGCGCAAACAGCCGCCGTAGACTTGCGCCGTACGGATTGTAAGACGCTGGGCGGCAAGGTTGGTGCGGTAGATTGCACGAAACTTTTCCGGTTCGGCGGCCATCTTCGTTCTGGTCTCCTCAATAAGCTCGCTCTGTCGGCTGACTATCTCCCCGATCCGCTTGAGATACTCCTCATCAATGCGCGTTTCACATTGCTGATAAAAATTAATCAATGAGCGCAGCAACAGGGCATGCATTCCGTAGTAGCGGCGAGCCATTTCCGGGTTTTCCCTCGACTCAAGGGTAAGCCGCTGCAACTCAACAGTGATCACTTTGATATTATTGAAAACGGCAATGCGATGAATATCGTCGTCGCCGGAAACCGAATAGACCAGGGTCTCCACCTGGTCGCGATTGATCTGAATTCCAAGACGAACAAGAGCGGCAGTAAGGGCATCAATCTTCAGTTCAAGCTGCTGCCGGGCCTCTTTCAACCGCACGTCGAGAGCGATAACATCCTCGTCAATCTCCACCTGATCCTTCTTCCACACCTTCCAGCTTTCCACTTTTTCCGGTGCAGCAATCCGCCTGGTTCTCAAGCTTGCCTGTTTTTTTTGAATGGTGCGGATATCCTCCTGCAGTTCATCAATATCCTTCTTGATCTGCGAGATATCTGCTGCGCCCAGCAGTTCAACAACATCATCGAGGATATCATCAATATCGGAATCAACACTCACCTTATCGGAAGTGAAGGGATTCCAGCTTGAATCGGGCACTCCGGAGCGTTCCTCCAGCTTCCCCACCGCATCTGAAAGATCGCCGTGCAGCTTTCCCCAGATATTTTCCAGCTCGTCCGCAGATGCCGTCCCGGCAAGAAGTACAGCAGACAAGATGGAGACAATGCTGCATATCACCATTATTTTTCGTATCATCACACCCTCCTTTTTTTTACAAATAGTCTTGAATAACGAGAGTTTTCCATCAGTTTCCAACTAATATAATACATTATGGAGACTACATGCGAAAAAGCTGCCCTGGAGAAATACTTGTTTCCACTTTTTTTATTTTTTTTGTACTATGGATATCTTGAATACGCTTGTATTTCGTTCATATTCGAGGCACAGGGGGAAGAAGAAGGCAGGAGACGGGAGAAAGGAGACAGGAAAAAACAAAGGACGGTAAGGCAATTTTTTACCGCGAAGAACACGAAGGAAGGCGGAAGAAGGAGACAGGAGAAAGGAGAAATCAAAAGACGGAACAGCGAAAAACTTTTTGCCAACGAATAAAAGCTCTAAACACGCGAATAAAGGCACAAAACTTTAAAAAAAGATTTTAAAATTAAACAGGGAATTGCTGTTGCTCTATCTTTATTCTTCGCGTTCTTCGTGTCCTTCGCGGTGAAATTCTTTGTCTTTTTTATATAAAATGTCCTTATTCGAGCAGTTATTCGTTGGCAAAAAATCTTTTGTCGTTCCGTCTTCCACAAGGATATTTTGAAACACTCCCTCCCACAGCGGACATCATCAGATTTTGTTGCCCTGTTTTTTCCCGTCTCCTGTTTCCTGCCTCCTGCCTCCTTTCTCCCTCTCTGTTGCAAAGAAAAATTTTGCAGCCGGCAGACCAGCCTTCCGTTTTCGTCAACAGTCACGTGGTCGGCACGTGTACTGTATAGAATTAACCACTCTTCAACCAAAGGTGATTTCTGTGAAGAAAAAGTTTATCTCCCTCTGTCTCGCCGGTGCCCTTGTGCTCACCGGCAGCTTCGTCAGCGCAAAAACACTGCGCCTCGCCATGGACGCAGATCCGGTCTCCCTTGATCCGCTTGTTCAGCTCTCCGGCGGCATGCTGCAGTATTCCCATATAGTTTTTGATCCACTTGTGCGCTGGTCTTCAACGATGGAATTTGAGCCACGGCTGGCCACATCCTGGGAACGCATCGATCCACTTACCCTGCGCATGCATCTGCGCAAAGGGGTGAAATTTCACTCCGGTAACGACTTCACCGCCAAAGATGTGGCATGGACCATTGACCGTCTGAAAAAGAGTCAGGATTTCAAGGGGCTCTTCGAAAGCTTTACTGCCGCTGAGATTATCGACGACTACACTGTCGACATCAAAACCAGCGTCCCCTATGGCCTGACCATGAACATGTGTACCTACATTTTTCCGATGGACTCAAAATTTTACACCGGTAAAGACGAGAAGGGGCAGCCGAAAGATGCCATTATCAAAACCGACTACTCCTTCGCCAACGTCAACGAATCCGGCACCGGCCCCTTTCAGGTCATTGAGCGTGAGCAGGGACAGCGCTGGCTGCTCAAAGCCTTCCCCGGTTACTGGGACAAGAACCACGGTAATATTGATGAGATTGTGCTCACCCCGATAAGTGAAAATGCAACCCGGGTGGCCGCCCTGCTTGCCGGAGATGTAGATTTCATCATGCCGGTTCCCCCGCAGGATTTCGATCGTATCGACAGTGATAAAAAAATCGATCTGATCACCATGCCGGGGACCCGTATCATCACCCTGCAGCTGAATGGCAAGAGATGTCCGCCTCTGGCCAACCCAAAGGTGCGTCTCGCTATTGATTATGCCATCAACAATCCCGGTATCGTCCAAAAGATCATGAAGAACCGTGCCACCGTTGCCGGTCAAAACTCCCCGAAGGGATATGCCGGTTACAACCCGGCACTCACCCCGCGCTATGACGTCAACAAAGCAAAGGAACTGATGAAGGAAGCCGGGTATGAGAAGGGCTTCACCGCCACCATGATCGCCCCGAACAATCGTTACGTCAACGACGAGAAAATCTCGCAGGCAATCGTGGCCATGCTTTCCAAAATTGGTATCAAGATCAATCTGAAAACCATGCCCAAGGCGCAGTACTGGGATGAGTTTGACAATCAGGTCGCCGACATCCAGCTCATTGGCTGGCATTCCGATACTGAAGACTCCGCCAACTTTTTCGAGTATCTTTACCTCTGTCCAGACAAAGAGACCGGCAAGGGCCAATACAACAGCGGCAACTACTGCAATCCCAAAGTTGACGAGCTGACCCTCGCCTCCAACAGTGAAACTGATCTTACGAAACGGGCGAAGATGCTGCAGGAAGTCGAGCAGATTCTCTACGATGATGCTGCCTTTACTCCATTGCACTGGCAGATGCTCTCCTGGGCTGCCAGCACGAAACTGAGCAATGCGAAAGACATTGTCAACGTTATGAACTTCCCCTACTTTGGGGACCTGAACATGGAGTAAGCCTCACGTGCTGTTCCAGTGTTCCAGTAAAGGGTACCTTGAATAATCGCCCGTCTCCTTTCTCCCTTCTCCTGTCCCTCGAAGATGAACGGAATACAAGGTTCTTCAAGGTCCCCGGAGCACTCTTTTTTAACCTCAACCCGCCCATAAACCGCGCCCATGTTTGCATTTATTATTCGTCGTATTACCCAGGCCATTTTCGTGATGCTGGTTATCAGCGTCATCGGCTTCGCCATTAAACAGAGCGTGGGCGACCCGGTGCGCGAAATTACCGGCATCTCAGTCTCTGTGGCGGAACGTGATGCCCTCCGGGACAAACTCGGCCTGAATGATCCCTTCCCCGTTCAGTGGTTCCGCTTTGTCAAAGGTGCTCTGCATGGCGATCTCGGCAATTCGTTTAAATATAAAAGACCGGCGGTACAGGTGATTCTCTCCAAAGCCCCGGCCACCCTTGAACTGGTTCTCACCACATCAATTCTCGTTGTCCTGCTCTCTATTCCGATTGGAATCTACGCCGCGATTCACTCGAAATCATGGTGGGCACGCCTGGCGATGGGCGGCAGTATAATCGGCGTTTCCATCCCGGTGTTTCTCACCGCAATTCTACTGATTTATGTCTTTGCGGTGTGGCTGCAGTGGCTGCCCTCCTTTGGCCGAGGTGAGCTGGTGGAGATCTTCCCCGGCTGGAAATCAGGCTTTTTCACCTGGAGCGGCCTTGCCCATCTCTTCCTGCCCACCATCTCCCTCACCTCCATCATGCTGCCGCTCTTCATCCGCCTGATTCGTGCGGAGATGACGGAAACCCTGCAGACGGAATATGTAAAATACGCCCGCGCCAGGGGACTGAAGGAAAACAGGATTCTCTACGTCCATGCCTTCAAGAACACCCTGCTGCCAGTCATCACGGTGGGCGGTGTGCAGCTTGGGACGCTGATCGCCTTCACGATCCTTACGGAGACGGTCTTCCAGTGGGGAGGCATGGGCTCGATGTTTATTAAAGCGGTGGAGGACGCAGACACCTCCCTGATGGTCGCCTATCTTGTCTTCGTCGGGCTTATCTTTGTGGTGGTCAACACCGTGGTGGATGTGATCTACGGTTACGTCAACCCGATGATCAGAACCGGAGGAGGGAAATGAGATTCTTCAAAAAGATTACCGGCTCCAACCTTTTCTACAATTTTCTCCGCGATCCGATGGCCATCGGCAGTGCCACTGTGCTGCTCTTTCTTATCGTGGCCAGCTTTGGTGCACCGCTCTTTGCCCCGCACAATCCCTATGACCAGACCACCATCGACATCATGGATGCGGAACTGCCGCCAATCTGGACTGGAGCTGCTGATGCCGACAGCCGCTTCCTGCTCGGCACCGACCCGCAGGGACGCGGCATGCTCTCCACCATGCTCTACGGCATGCGGGTCTCCGTACTCATCGGCGTGGGGGCAGTAGTGCTGCAGTCGCTGATCGGTATCATTATCGGATTGATCGCAGGCTACAAGGGCGGTCGTCTGGAAGCCCTGCTGATGCGCCTCGCCGACGTGCAGCTCAGCTTCTCCACTTATATGGTGGCAATCTTTATCAGTGCCGTGTTTCAAGGAATCTTCGGAATGGGGGTGTACTCGGACTACGCCCTCGGTCTGCTGATACTGGTCATCGGCTTCGCCGAATGGCCACAGTATGCCCGTACGGTACGCGCCTCGGTGATGGCGGAGAAGAACAAGGAGTATGTGGAGGCGGCACGGGTTATTGGTCTTCCCCAGTGGCGTATCATGTTCCGCCATATTCTCCCCAACACGATGACCCCGGTACTGGTTATTTCCACGGTGCAGGTGGCCAACGCCATTATGAGTGAGGCAGCGCTCTCCTTCATCGGCCTCGGCATGCCGCCGTCCCAGCCATCTCTCGGCTCACTGATTAAATCGGGCTTTGACTATATCGCCAGCGGCTCATGGTGGATCAGCCTCTTTCCCGGCATTGCCCTCGTGGTACTGATCCTCTCCATCAATCTCCTCGGCGACTGGCTGCGGGACTACCTTAATCCCAAACTCTACAAGGACTAAACCGTGCAGAAACAAGAACCTCTCCTTTCGGTTCGTGAGCTCAGCGTCGCCTTTAAAATGCGGGACTGCGTGCTCACCGCAGTAGACGGCGTCAGTTTCGATCTGGACCGCAGCCAGCGGCTCGGTCTCGTGGGAGAATCCGGGGCGGGTAAATCGGTAACCGGTTTCGCCATCATCAACCTCGTCAGCAGGCCCGGTTATATCTCTGGCGGGCAGGTCTTTTTTGAGGGACGTGACCTTGCCACGTTCTCCGAAGAAGAGATGCGCAATATCCGTGGCAACCGCATCTCCATGATCTTCCAGGATCCGATGATGACTCTCAATCCGGTGCTGACCATCGGCCAGCAGATGATTGAAACCCTCAAGGCCCATCGCCACATCAGCAAACACGAAGCGGAGAAGCTCGCCCTGAGCAAGTTGCAGAAAGTGGCCATTCCCTCCCCGGAGAAGCGACTCACCCAGTATCCCCATGAATTCTCCGGCGGCATGCGCCAGCGCATCGTCATCGCCATCGCCCTGCTTACCTCGCCCTCGCTGATTATCGCCGATGAGCCGACCACCGCACTGGATGTCACCATCCAGGCGGACATAATGGAACTGTTGCTCAAGCTCTGCGAAGAAGAAGAGATGGCGCTGCTTCTCATTACCCATGACCTTGCCGTCGTCAGTCAGGTGGCGGAGCGCATCGCGGTGATGTATGCCGGGCGAATCGCCGAACTCGGGTCCACAGAAGCAATCGTCAACACCCCGCAGCACCCTTACACACAGGGACTGCTCAAGGCGCTGCCGCAGAAGGTGGAGCGGCGGAAACGCTTGAATCAGATTCCCGGCAACATGCCGAGCCTGCAGGAGCGCCCGCCGGGCTGCGCCTTTTATGATCGATGTGAACTGCGCGGAGAGATCTGTCACAGAGAGATTCCCCGCCTCGAAGAGAAAAACGGCGGGCTGGTGGCCTGCCACATGGTCAAGGACGCCGCAGGAAAGGAAGAAAAATGAGTGATTTCATAGAGATAAAGAACCTCGTCAAACGCTTTGACATCTCCGGCGGCCTGCTGGAGGAGATCCGTTTCAAGGGGGGAATCCACCGAAAAAAGACGGTAGTGCATGCGCTTAATGGAGTAAGTTTTGGCATAAAAAAGGGCGAGACAGTGAGTGTGGTCGGCGAGTCCGGCTGCGGAAAATCGACCCTCGCGCGCTGCGTGATCCGCATATATCGGCCGGAAAGTGGCGAGGTGCTCTACAACGGCACACGGGTGGACAACCTCTCCTCATCGGCCATCAAACCCTGGCGCGCGAAGATGCAGATGGTCTTCCAGGATCCCTACGCCTCGCTCAATCCACGCATGACGGTCTATCAGACCCTGCTGGAGCCGATTCGCTTCCACTTCCCGAATGTCTCACGCTCCGAGGCGGACGATCGGGTGGCAACAGTGATGAAACAGGTGGGCGTTGATCCCGACTGGCGCAAACGCTATCCTCATGAATTCTCGGGCGGGCAGCGGCAGCGAATCTCTCTTGCACGGGCGCTGGCGGTGAAGCCGGAGTTTATTATCGCTGACGAGCCCATTGCCGCACTTGATGTCTCTATTCAGGCACAGATCCTCAACCTCTTCATGGACCTGCAGGAAGAACAGGGGCTCACCTATCTTTTTATCAGTCATGATCTTTCCGTCGTGGAACATATCTCCAACCGGGTGGTAGTGATGTATCTCGGTTCACTGTGCGAATTTGCCGGAACGGAGCAGCTCTATACAGACCCGAAACACCCCTACACCCGTGCCCTGCTCTCAGCCATTCCCAGGTTTGGCAGTGAAGGATTTAACCATCTGCGGCTGCCTGGAGATGTCCCGACACCAATCAACCTGCCTACTGGCTGTGTCTTCCACGGTCGCTGTCCCCACGCCGACGAGCGATGCCGCCGGGAGGTTCCCGCACTGATTACTGCGGCGGACGGCCGTGTGGTGGCCTGCCACGGAGTGGAAGAGGGTCGCCTTGAATGGCTTTGAAGAAATAGGAAAGAGGGAGAAAGGAGACGGGAGAAAGGAAAAAACAAAGGCGAAAGACGGTAAGACATTTTTTTTTACCGCGAAGAACGCGAAGGAAAGCAAAAGCATTTGAGAATAAAGATTTTTTTGTATTAAAACAGGTAGGACGGGAAAAGCAAAAGACGGAACAGCGAAAAACTTTTTGCCAACGAATAAAAGCTCTAACCACTCGAATAAAGGCAAAAAACTTTAAAAAAAGATTTTAAAATTAAACAAGGAATTGCTGTTGTTCTATCTTTACTCTTCGCGTTCTTCGTGTCCTTCGCGGTAAAAATTGCTTTTCCGCTTTTCCGCTTTTTGCCTTTATTCGCCTTATTCGAGCAGTTATTCGTTGGCAGAAAAATCTTTTCGCTGTTCCGTTCTTTTGCTTTTCCCTGTCTCCTTTCTCCCTTTTCCCTTCTGCTCCTCGAATATGAACGAAATACAAGATTCTTCCAGCTACCCTTCAGACAAGGCCAGACATGACAACTCTCAAAGTTTTTGCCGTCGATATGGATGGCACTTTTCTCGACGACCACAAACAGTACGACAAGCCGCGCTTTCTGCGGCAGCTTGCCACCATGCGGCAGCAGGGAATTCATTTTGTCGCCGCCAGTGGCAACCGGCTCGCCACTCTGCACCGCTATCTCCCTGAAGTGAAAAAAGAGATCGGCTTTGTGGCAGAAAACGGCGGCTATGTTCTTGATGGTGAGAAGATACTCCTCACCGCAGGCATGAGTCAGGAGCAGCTTGCCCCGATTTTCGCCCTTCTGCCTCGATTTCCCCGAATTATCACCGTGGCCTGCTGCCGGGACGAAGCTTTTTGCCTGAGTTCTCTCTCCGAGACCACGCTTAACGCACTCCATCCTTACTATGTTTCTCCTGCCAGGATTGCAGCTTTTACGGAGATTAAGGAGCCCATCCTGAAACTCGCCATCTGGATTCCCCCACAGGACAGGGAGAATCTCATCACCACTCTGACCCTTCCGGCACGGGGCAAAAGCCTGCGCCTCGTGGACAGCGGCAACTGCTTCACTGACCTGCTGCGTAATGATGTCTCCAAGGCCGCCGGCCTTCGCCACCTGCTGCAGCACTGGCAGGTACGAGACGGGGAAGTCGCCTCTTTTGGCGACAACAGCAATGATGTTGAGATGCTGCGCATGACGCCATTCAGCTTCGCTCCTGTCAATGCCAAAGAAAGTGCAAAGAAAGCTGCACGAATTATCATCGGTAACAACAATGATAATGCCGTGCAAAATACAATAGACTACATCCTGATCGGAAACCCTCTCTGAATGCTCCCCCTTTCTTCAACATGACGACAAAGAAGCTGAAGTTGGCCAGATATCCCCTTGACTTTTCTTCCAATAATTGCGTATATAAAAATTGATGCGAGCAGGGCAGGCAATAAAAATAACATCTTTCCTGATACAGGATACACGGGGAAATTCACCTGTTTCCAGCGCTATTGACATCAGGTGGGTTAACATGCTAATTTATTTGCTTTTTTTGTTAAAAAACAGTTAAAAAACGCGAAAAAAGCTTTAGAAAGGCTGCTTTGAAAAAGCTATTCATTTTTTTGAAAAAATTGTATGATAGTGGTTATTTCAAGTAATTTTGTATTTCGTTCATATTCGATGTACAGGAGAAAATATACAGTATTTATAGCTTTGATATCGGAGCATGGCACCTGCCTGCGAAGATATCTTTTTTGACTGTAACGAAGAAGAGGGACGATTACTCAATGTTCCCTGATGATATTTGAGAAGAGGGAAGTTAAGTCTTATTTATAAAAAGGAGAAAATTATGCTGAGAAAAATTTGTACAATTTTTGTTGTTCTTATGCTTTCCAGTTCGCTTGCTTTTGCTGCCGATTGGAATCAGGATGCTCAGAGTACATTCGCAGATAAAGTGAGCAATGAAAGTCCGTCTGCTGCGGTAACCTGGGCTCTCAGCGAGGGATTTTCTCCCGCTCAAATCCTGAAAGGAGGGGTTGATGCCGGTCTTAATGATCAGCAGCTTCAGGATATTGTATATGCCATGTATGTAGCTGATATTTCGGGCGAGGTCATCCAGGCTGCGGCAGAGGAAGCTGGGATTGATATGACTATTGTTAACGCTGCCTCCGCACAGTTTATAGAATCGGGCGGAACCCCCAGCACCTCTACAGGCAGCGTTGATCCTCCCGAGTCAGAGTCAGTAAGTCCTTACACGTTCTGATCTAAATTGCATCTATTTTTCATTTTTCGCTTAAAGAGGAGCATAATGAATATATTTAAAAGAAAAACAGTACATTATACACTTGTTGCACTCACTCTGGCAGCCCCGGTTTATGCAGCGGAAGCAGTTACGAACGACGACAGTCTCCTGATTGAAGAGAAAACCTCTTCAACGGAGACTCTATTCGGCATGGAAAGCGGTTATGTTCACCCCTTCTTTCGAGTTGAAGAATCCTGGACGGACAACCTTTTTTATGACAATGATAATGAGGTAGACAGCTGGAAAACCCGCTTCAACCCAGGTATCTGGCTCACTTTGCCAGGTTCGAAGAAACTGCCGGTAGCAATTACCCCAAACAACACCTCCCCCGCAGGACTGCAGAGTCAGATCAAGGATAATCAAACGGGTACTGAACGATACCAGGCCTTCGCACTGGCCGATATTAATGCCTTTTCCTATTCGGAAGATTCTGATCTCAACTCCGTTGGAGGGGATGCCCAGGGCCTTTTTCGCTATAATATGCGCGGTGGGCTCTCCCTGCAGGTACTTGATGCCTATAAGGCCTCCAGTGATTCTTTTCGTGATACCAGCTCCTCCGACCGATCTGTCCGTGAGTATGATTCCAACCTTGCCATGGCCACTGCGGATTACCGGATCAGTGAAAAATTTCGTCTCAAGACGGACTATTCCAATTTCTATCTTGATTACGATGACAGCGTTGACAATGATCTCAACCGAAGCGATAACGCTGTAGATCTTTACACCTACTTTGATTATAGTGTGAAGACTTCTTTTTTCCTGGAATATAAATTTGTCGATGTCGCCTACGATACAGCCTCAGAAAAAGACAGTAATCAACACTTTGTTTACGCAGGTATGAACTGGAAGAAGTCCGACAAAATTAAACTTCATGCGAAAGCCGGTTATCAAAGACGAGAGTATGATGATGCTGTAACTTCAGGGGATGATTCGAACAACCTGGCTTTTGAACTCGGAGCCGATTACCGGATATCTTCCAAAACAGGCTTTACCCTCAGCGGCCACAGGAGCAGCGACGAATCAGGCTCTCTCACTTCTCTTAACACAACCGTCACTGGTATTAACGTCGGTTTCCGCCAGGATATTTCCGATAAATTTGCGGTCATGATTAACGGACTCTGGGAAAATTCTGACTATACAAACTATGATGACTCGGACCGTACGGATAACCGTTATTCGATGACACCATCCCTTCAGTATTCCGTGTATGACTGGATGATGACGGAACTGACCTACTCATGGGATTATCGGACCTCTGATTCTGATATTTACGAGTACACCACAAATACAGTGATGCTCAGTTTGAACATCAGCATGTAAGGAGCACAAAAACTGTGAAAGTATTGCTTCACGCTATGCGCACTGCAGGCAGCATATTACCTGCAGTGCTGTTTTATTTGTTGCTGGCAGCGTCCCCGCTGCTGGCCGGAAATAATTATATTGTCGGCCCCGGAGATGTTCTTAACATCTCTGTATACAACAATGACGATATGACAACCACCGTACAAGTTTCCCTGGACAGGACCATTGTCATGCCTCTTCTCGGACGGGTAACAGTAAAGGATCTCACAGTCTCTCAGGTGGGTGAGAACTTGACCCGCCTGCTCGCCGATGGTTACCTTGTCAACCCGCAGGTAAACGTTTTCATTAAAGAATTCCGCAGCAAGAAAGTCTTTGTTCTGGGACAGGTCCGCCAGCCTGGATTGATTGAACTGAGCGGCCCGATCACTCTTCTCGAACTGCTTTCCAGGGTTGGGGGAATTGAACAGGATGCCGGTGATACAGCAACCATAAAACGTACACTGGAGGGAAAAGACCAGATTATTTCCGTCAATCTCCACAATCTCAGAACCGGCAAAGATTTCAGCCAGAACTATGCCATTCAGGACGGAGATACGGTCATGGTCTCCAAATCGGCCATGTGTTATATCACCGGTGAAGTCTCCCAGCCGGGCTCTTACCCCTGTGGCAAAAAATCCACTGTATTGCAAATGATCGCTCTTGCCAACGGCTTCAATGGCAAGGCCGCGAGGGGCAGTGTCCGCATTGTTCGAGAGGTGGACGGTCAGAAAAAGATCTACAAAGATGTTGACCTGAACAGCACCACTGTCGAGGACAATGATGTAATTGTTGTTCCAGAAAGCTTTTTTTAGAGACCTTTAACTGAATGCGCGGAAATCCCCGCCGTTCAGGACGAGGATGTTGTAATCCTTTCTTATCAGCCAAACCTCAGCCAAACCAATAGAAAACATCGGAAACTCAGAACAGTCTTCTGACAGGAAAAATATGCAACAGCACGAAACTCAACAGGAAAACAGCACTGAAGATGAAATAGACCTCCGCGGCCTGCTTCAGGTCGTCCTCAAGAGGAAAGGTCTTATCACCATAATTTTCTTCATTGTCCTCCTGATGGCAACCATTGCCAATTTTACCATGACTCCCCAGTACACCGCCAGCTCCAACGTACTGATTGAAAGAAACCATGGAACCCAGGGGCTGGACATACAGACGTATGCCGGTGATTCTGATTTTTTAGAAACCCAGTCAGCGATTATCAAGAGTCTCAACGTTGCCCGCCGGGTAGTGAAGGATCTTGATCTCACAGGGAAGTATCACACATTCTTTTTCAAGAAAGAGAGTGCCCCCTCCTTCGTTGACACAATGGCAAAGGGGTTGAGAAGCCAGATCAACAGGATCACTGATTTCATGGGTGGACATGACAGTCTTCATGCCAGCCAGCTCCTGCAAATGTCCGCAGAAAGCGGCATCGCGACCTCTCTTTCAGAAGAAGACATTCTTGCAAACCAGTTAAGCGAGGAGTTGCAGATTCAACCGATCCGCAACACAAGGATTGTTACCATCAGCTATACCTTCAAGAACCCGCTGCTTGCGAAGATGATTACTGAAGCGGTGGTAAAGGCGTATAAAGACGAGATGATGGAGATCAAACTCGCTGCCGCCAACTACTCGCTGACATGGATGACGGACAAGGCGGAAGTTGAAAAGATAAAGCTGGAGGACTCCGAGCGGGCTCTGCAGAAGTATATGAAAGCGAATGGACTTGTCAGGGTTGAGGAAAGCATAGCAGTCAACCCGCAGCGAATGCGGGAGTTTGTCCTGCAACTCTCCCGCGCTGAGGCGCAGCGTAAAGAGACAGAGGCAGTTCTCGCACAGATTAAAAAAGCAGGGAAAAGTTCCAGGCAACTTGAAAAAATTCCAATCTTTGCCAACAGTCTTGTATTGAAAGATATGCGTGTCAATATTTATAAGGCGAAGCAGAAACAGAAAGAACTCTCTAAAAAATATGGCCCCCGTCACCCGCAGATGATCCAGGCAACGGATGAACTGGCAGTACTCTATAATGAGCGTCAATTCGAGATTCAGCGAATTATCGATTCCACAAGGAATACATACTCCCTTGCGAAATCGCAGGAACAGAATATTCGTGATCTTCTGAACAGCGCGAAAGACGAGGCTATCAATTCCAGTGAAAAATATATCCAGTATACCAGCCTCAAGCGCAAGGTGGAAAGCAACCAGATGTTTTATGACACGTTACAGGAAAACATCAAGAAAACCGGTATCACCGATCAATCACAATCAGTAAATATCTGGGTAGTGAAAAAAGCGGAAGTTCCCGTGTACCCATCTCAACCGAATGCCAAAAAGCTCCTTGCACTTGGTGCAGTTCTGGGTCTCGCCCTCGGATTCGGTATGGCTTTTTTTCTGGAATTTCTCGATAACACGGTGAAAGCTGAGAGCGAGCTGGAAAAGAGATACGGTCGCACCGTGCTCGGCACAGTGGAGTTCGTCAATCAGAAGAAGCAAAATATCAAAACTTTTCTGAAAGATCACCCACTCTCCCCCTTTGCTGAAAGCTATCGATTGATCCGCTCCGGCCTTCTGCTCTCCTCAGCAGACAAGCCTCCAAAAAAGATTCTCATCACAAGTATGGATCAGGGAGAGGGAAAGACTACTACGGCAATCAACATCGCAAAAGTATTGTCCCAGGACAATAAAAAAGTATTGCTGCTTGACTGTGACATGCGCAAACCAACGACCCATATCCGCCTGAATGTGGAGAATGAGAGCGGCTTGAGCGACTACCTCACCGGAAATACCGCTGAAATCAACGTACAGGATGTTGATGACGAAAATATCCTTCTGGTTACCTCCGGCCCGATACCTCCCAATCCTGCGGAGTTGCTTGCCTCAGAGAAAATGAAGCATTTGCTGGCTGCTCTCAGTGAAAAATATGATTTTGTGATCCTCGACTCCCCGCCTGTTCAGCCTGTCAGTGACAGTCTTGCTCTTACCGCAATAGTCGATGGGACCATCGTGGTTGTTCTGTACGAGAAAACCACCTTTGACACGCTCAACGTGGGAATGAAAAAAATGAAGGACATAAAAGCCCATATCCTCGGTTTTGTCCTCAACTCTTTCAATCCAGGAACAGGCAAGTCTTACTACGCCAGCTACTCCAGTTATTACACTGATGATTTTGGAGAAAAAAAGCCTGACGGCAAAAAGGAAGGCAAAGGCTGAAATACCCACAGCTTACACTGTCCCTCCCGGTAAAAAGGAAGGACAGTGTAAGAGTTTTATAGAACCAGAGCCACAAGTCATCTGATTCAGCCCCTGGAGACTCATGCAAAGTATCTCAAAAAAGCTGTATCTTCTCCCCCTTCTTTTCGCGCCTCTTGCCTTTGGGACTGTTGAATTCTGGTCTCTTTATATTCTTGAAGTGCTCATCCTCATCGCGTTTTTTGCAACAACATTTTCATTGAAAAAGCACGGGGACCCCTGGCTGAAAGTCCCTGGAATTACACCCCTTTTTCTTATTTTACTCTTCATGCTGATGCAGATGATCCCCTTACCACCCGGGATCATCAAAGCCCTGTCTCCAGCTGTCTGGCATGCATATTCACCTCTTTTCCAAACGGGTTATGAGGGATGGATTCCGCTCAGTATAAACCGGGCTAAAACCCTTGAAGAGTTTTTCCGCTATGCCTGCTACACACTTTTCTATATTACTACCATTCAACAAATGCGCAGCGGCAACCGCATAAAACCCACGCTTCTGCTGATCATTTATTTTGCCACCGGCATCGCTGTTCTCGCCATCCTCCAGCAATTCACCAGCCATGGAAACATCTACTGGTTTCGCCATTCCCCTGGTGGACACCCCGGCGGTCCCTGGGTCAATATCAATCAATATGCCGCATTCATTGAGGCAATATGCCCGTTTGCCCTCGCGCTCTTCCTGCTCTACCGTCCGCGAGGAAATAGTGACACCTTCAGACAAAAGCTCGTCACCTTTTTCTCCTCGCCGCGGACGAATCGCTATATCCTCCTCGGGACATGCTTCATAATCCTCTTCAGTTCTGTATTGGTAACCCTTTGCCGCGGGGGAATCCTTACCCTTACCCTTTCTCTCATCCTCTTCACTCTTCTTTCTGGCCACTTGCGCAAAGGAGTATCGCGGCGAAAAGAGATTCTCGTTATCGTGGCCCTTGCGACACTTGTCTTCGGATGGTTTGGCTGGGATCAGGTTTTAAATGAATTGGGCAAAACCATAAATACAAAGGGACAGATTTATGATAGTCGTTTTTCGATATGGCAGGATACATTTCAGATAATAAAAGACTATCCATGGTTTGGTGCCGGATTTGGCTCTTACATGGATCTGAACCCCTCCTACCGCAGTGTTGTCACCCCAAACATGGTCGACCATGCCCACAATGAATATCTTGAGCTTCTTACGGATGGAGGAATACTAACATTTCTTTTTGCAGCCTGGTTTGTACTGACAGTTCTCACAGGAGGATGGAAATGGCTCAAAAGACGTCATGATACCTTCGCCCGGCTGCTCGGTATCGGTGCCATCACCGCTATCTGTGCCATGTTAATGCACTGCATAGTCGACTTTAATCTGCACAATGGCGCCGATGGTCTTTATTTCTTTTTCCTCTGCGGCCTGCTTGTTTCTATTACCCGCGCACGCTTTCACAGAGTTGAAGTCGCATCACTGCTGGAGGAACGTACCCGTGTTTCCACCGGATTTACACTGCTCTGCACCCTCCTGCTGACCTGCGCTCTTCTATCAGTCCAAACGGGGAAACTGCTCGCGAACAGCGAATACACAAAAGTCCAGAATATCTACATCAGCAGCTGTCTGAATACAGAGAAACAGGCAGAGGTGCGAACGGCACTGGTCCAGGCTGCCCATCTTGCACCCTTTGAAAGTTTTTACCCTGCAGCCCTTGCGAATCTTGAAAGAGTTGTCGGTAACCATGCAGCAGCGGGGAAAGCATGCTTGCAAGCTGTTGCACTCCGTCCACTCGCAGGTCATTACCTCATGCAATGGGCAGCGCAACTCCCGAAAGAGCAGAGTGATAAGGCCGTTGCATTTATGCAGGAGGGGTATAAACGTGCCCTGAACAAAAATGCTCTTGTGTTCCCCTGGTGTGAATGGTTGTTACGGAAAGGAAGGCGGGAAGAGGCAAAGCAGGTTCTGCAGGACCATTTTAAAAGATATCCTTCCCGTGTCAGACAGGCCAGACCACTCCTGAAAAACTGGAAGTTCTCCAAAGCTGAAATGGAAGACATTCTGCCCCAT
This sequence comes from Desulforhopalus vacuolatus, assembly GCF_016918505.1. Classification (GTDB taxonomy): domain Bacteria; phylum Desulfobacterota; class Desulfobulbia; order Desulfobulbales; family Desulfocapsaceae; genus Desulforhopalus; species Desulforhopalus vacuolatus. The sequence goes on along the minus strand of NZ_JAFFPZ010000006.1, from coordinate 126,127 downwards.
AGGTAATACCCATTTTGTATTGACGGATTCACAGGCAGGGGAATGGGAGAAAGGAGACGGGAGACGGGAGACGGGGAAAAGCAAAAGACGGAACAGCGAAAAACTTTTTGCCAACGAATAAAAGCTCTAATCATGCGAATAAAGGCAAAAAACTTTAAAAAAAGATTTTAAAATTAAACAGAGAATTGCTACTACATTTTTATTAGTGAAAATTCGTGTCCATTCGTGGTTACAAACGACAAAAGGAATACCCGGGAGTCTGTCAGGTTTGTGGGTAGAGTGTGGGGAATAAAGAAGGCACTTACAGAGAAATATTCTGTAAGTGCCTGAATTTTTTGGTACGCCCAGCAGGATTCGAACCTGCGACCTACGGCTTAGAAGGCCGTTGCTCTATCCAGCTGAGCTATGGGCGCATAAGCGAAAACGAATAATAACCGAACTTTTACGAAAATCAACCTTATTCTGATCTGAGACTCTCAGAAGGATATCTTGAATAATCTTGGATTTCGTTCATATTCGAGGCACAGGAAGAAATTTACCGCAGGTATATGATTGATATTCCAAGGATAATTTTTTTACTGTAACGAAGAAGATGGGTGAAAGACTGATTATTTAAGGCAGCCAGAATCTTATCCCCTCTGTCTACTGCGCAGCATATACCAGCAGCTGATGAAGCTCTGGCGGCAGACTTCATCGGTAATACTTGCGGCCCGGGCACAGAACAAATCCTGTTCTTCTTTCGAGGGCGGGATGATATCCACCTGTGGAGGCCGGAGGGTACGCTGGGGGATATATTCTTTCCCCTTCCTCGGCAACGCCATGCGCACCTCACGGATGCGGCCCATAGTAAGTGCACGATTTACCGCATCTTCAATCTCTATTTTCCGATATTGGAATTCGGTCATCCAGGAGGAATTTTCCACCTCAAGCCAGAGAATATCCCGATCGATACGCACCGGAGCAGCGTGGTCGGCAATCTCCTCCTCCACCAGTTCAGACCAGCGGGTGAAGATAGAATAGAGATCAAGCTGCTTCTCCCAGCGATTCGCCTTGATAAGGGAGGCCATCACCTTTCCCACCTCATCCCCGTCCGGTTCAAATCTATTTTTTTTCTTCTCGCTGTTCATAGCATCCATAATATGTAACTTCTCAAAAACCAACAGGAAAAAAGGGAGACAGGAGAAGGGAGTCTCCCTTCTCCCTCTTTATCTTTGTTCATAACTTTTTGAGGAATTACGAAAATCTCCACCTCAGCAATACCATATTCCCTGCAGAATAAAAATGCCGAACCGACTCCTCCAGGGAGTCGATTCGGCAAAGATCAAACAAAAAGTCTGCAACCGTTCTAAAAATCAATAAATGTTGAGATAGTTATCAAGTTCCCAATCAGTGACAGCGATACGGTAACTATCCCACTCTTTCTCTTTTGCAGTGATATATTTTTCATAGATATGGGGTCCGAGGGTGGTCTTCGAGAGAGGATTGGCTTTGAGCTGCTGCACCGCCTCGTAAAGGTTGGAGGGAAGAATCTTAATTCCTTCTTCTTCCATCTCGGCGAGGGTCATCTTGAAGATGTCTTTTTTCGTCTCGGGAGCAGGCTTGAGTTTGCTTTTCACGCCCTCAAGACCACTGTTCAGCATCATGGCGAATGCAAGATAAGGGTTGCATGCCGGGTCTGGGGAACGAATCTCTGTCCGAGTAGAGAGCCCGCGGGAAGCAGGAATACGGATGAGAGCGGAACGGTTGGATGCCGACCATGCACAATAAACCGGTGCTTCATAGCCGGGGACAAGACGCTTATAAGAGTTGACGAGCGGATTGGCTACTGCGGTGAAGGCAGCCGCATTCTTCAGGCAACCGGCAATGTAAGAGTAGGCGACCTCAGAGAGCTGCAGTTCGTCAGACTCGTCAAAGAAAGCGTTGGTCCCGTCGAGGTTAAAGAGCGACTGATTGGTGTGCATGCCGGATCCGTTGATACCGAAGATCGGTTTCGGCATGAAGGTAGCGTAGAAGCCATAGCGGGCAGCAACAGTCTTTACAACCCACTTGAAAGTAACCGTGTTATCGGCAGCAGCAAGTGCATCCGCATATTTGAAGTTGATCTCATGCTGCCCCTCGGCAACCTCATGGTGAGAAGCCTCAATTTCAAAACCCATCTTCTCAAGGGTTTCAATAATCTCGCGGCGGCAATCATTCCCGGTATCTTCCGGATCGACAGAGAAGTAGTTGGCAACGTCGTTGGTGATGGTTGTAGGGGTACCATCTTCATCTTTTTCAAAGAGGAAAAACTCTGCTTCGGTCCCGACGTTCATTGTGTAGCCAAGCTCTTTCGCTTCGGCCAGAACCCGCTTGAGGTTTACCCGCGGGCAACCTTCGAAGGGAGTGTGATCGGATTTATAAACATCACAAATCACCCGGGCTGCAGCTACACCGTGCTTGTTCCGCCAGGGCAGAACAGTAAAGGTATCATAGTCCGGCTTGAGATACATGTCAGATTCATTAATCCGGGCAAAACCATCAATAGAAGAACCGTCGAACATCATCATCCCGTCCAACGCTTTCTCGATCTGGCTCTTGGGGATAGCCACGTTTTTCATAAAACCGAAGATATCGACGAACTGGAGGCGGAAAAAACCAATATTTTCTGCCTCAATAATTTTCATAATCTCTTCTCTGGTCATATCCATACTCCTTTTTTAGTTGTCTCCGGGAGAACTCTCCCTATAATTTCGCTGTCATTCACTGTCAAACAGTCTTCAAAAAGTACGTCGCAATTCCGGGAACTCCTCTACTTCCATCAGTATTGAAAGAAACATAACATTTAGAGTATAAACTGCAATATAATTTTAAATTATAGAACATATTTGTTATTTCCACAACTCGAAAAAAAACCCAGAATAACCCCGCGACTTTAATCATCCTCTCTGTCGCCCATATCTCCCAGCACCATAGTCTCAATTTTTTCCTTCAGCGCTGTATCCGTCACTTTGCCACCGGATGCATCAAGAACATAAAAGACATCAATCAGCAACTCCACCTCCGTGGCAATATAGGCACGGTGGATGTGCAGACCTAAATCAGCCAGACGCTGAGTGAGACGATACAGCTGACCGGGCAGCTCCGGCGCATGCACCTCAATAACGGAATATCTGTCTGAAGAGGTATTGTCGATCATCACTCTGCTGCGCACCTCTCCGACCAGTTTGCTGAGTGTTTTCCTGCGGACATCCTCAAGCATGGTGTAAAGCTTTTCAGCAAGGGGAAAACGATGAGAAAAAACCTGATTAAGCTGCTCGCCAAACGCATCCCAGTCCACTTCATCCAGCATCAAACCTTCCGGCGGCATGACATCGAGGACATCGACTACCGTACCATCCTCCCAGGTAAAAATTCGGGCACGACTCACCGTCAGTCCATGAAGAGTGAGCAACCCGCAGATTTTGGCCAGTACGCCGTGAGCATCTGCGGTCATGATCAAAACCTTCCACCCCTTCTCCTCAGGCATCGCAGAGATAAAAGAACGCTGGCGAATTCGCTGATAGTTGTCCCGGTGAGCACGCAGGTGAGAAACGACAACTCCGGTGGAGAAGGTGCTGATGTAATCACCACTGAGTGACGCCACGGGCATGCGCACCGATTCGTCCCCCAGGGCCTCGATCAGCTGACCACGCAGCCATTCCACGCCCTCCTCATCACGATCGGATCCCACAGGGACCACTCCACCGCTGAGCGCACTGCCTGCCCGCAGATACATTTCCTCGAGCAGCGTTGCCTTCCATTCACTCCATGCAGAGGGACCGGTCGCCCGGGAATCGGCAATAGAGAGACAATAGAGCATGGCCAGGCGGTCGGGGGTGCCAATCAGTTTTGCACAGCGCTCAATAAATTCAGGATCATCAAGGTCGCGCCGCATGGCGCTTTCCGGCATAAAGAGATGATAGCGGATCAGGAAATCGAGATCATCAACCTCTTTATTCGTGAAGTTGAGCCGTTTACCGATACTGCGGGCAACATCTGCTCCCTCGATGGAGTGGTCCCGACCACTGCCTTTACCAATGTCATGGAGAAGTGCAGCGAGATAGAGCACTTTCGGCTCGGCGATCTTTTTAGTAAGCTTCAGTGCCTGCATGCCGGTAAGTCCGGCATGTACCTCGCTTACCGTCTGCAGAGAGTGCCGGTCCACGGTATAGATATGATAGAGATCATACTGGGCAAGGCGATGAATGCGCTTGAACTCGGGAATTACCCTGTCGAGCATTCCCGTCTCCAGCATGGTAATCAGTACGCTGAGAACATCTTTTGCCTCCATCATGCAGGCGAAAAAGGCTTTGGCCAGTCTTGGTGAATTGCGCTCCTTATCACCGAAAAGGGGAAGCATCCGCATTACCTGCTGACGGGTGCGGTGGTGCATGGGAAGACCGGTACGGGCCATGGCGAGGTAGACACGGATCAGCAGCTGCGGTTTCTTCTTCACCTCTTCCGGCGACGCAGTGAGCTGGATGCGGCCTCCCTTGATCTCAACACCCTTCTCCAGAACCTTGTCAGCGGCTCTGCCACTGCGGTCAATAAGTCCCAGGACATCATCGACATGCTCGAAAAAAAGATTGGCTGCGCGATGAATAGTCTCCAGCGCACCATAGACATCAGCCATGAAGAGTTCGACGGCACGCCCGCCTTCGCTGTCGGTATAACCTGACAGTTCCGCAAGTTCAGATTGCTGCTCAAAATAGAGAAGATCAATCTTACGGTGGCTGAGATAGTGGGCATGACAGCGCAGTCGGCAGAGGAAGGACTCAGCATCGGCCAGTTCCTTTCGTTCACTGGAAAGCAGCAGGCCTCCATTTTCGAACTCCTCAAGCCCGCGCAGGCCGAAAACGACCTGGCCGGTCCACAACATGGCCTGAAAATCCCGCATGCCACCGCGGCCATCTTTGATATGCGGCTCAAGGAGCCAGGCATCACTGCCGTAGCGGGCGAGTCGGGAGTCGCGAAATGCCTTCATCTGGCGGACAAACCCCTCCCGGTTCCCTGCAGTAAATTTGGACCGAAAGGCCTCCTGCAATTTGTCAAACAAATTCTGTGACCCACAGAGCAGACGGGCATCAAGCAGGGCAACCTGGAAAAAATACTCCTCTTTCGCATGCGCAATTGACTCCTTCACCGTGCGCACACCGTGCCCGAGCTCCACCCCGCTGTCCCACAGCGGATAAAAGAGTGCATCGGTCACGTCAGTAATTTTCTTCTTTGCCGCCGGGGAGTAAAGCACCATCAGATCCACATCGGAGCAGGGAAACATCTCCCGCCGTCCGTAGCCGCCGAGGGCGACCACCGCCACATCCTCCGACGTCTCTCCGTCCCAGCCACTGATACAGAGAGAGAGGATAAATTCATCCATGACATCACTGTACGCATGGGTAAAGTCAGCGCAGCTGGTTATCTGTCCTGCATTCCACTCCCGGTGCAGTCGTTCTCGTTCTTCTTTAAATCGATTGAGCATAATTACACCGCAGCCTCACCCTCTTCTCCAGTACGAACCCGAATCACCCGTTCTATCGGAGAGACGAATATCTTGCCGTCACCAATTTTACCCGTGTTGGCCGCCTCCCGGATACGCTCCACCGCCTCATCGACGAGAGAGTCTGCCACCACCGTTTCGATCTTTACCTTCGGCAGGAAATCAACGAGATACTCCGCCCCGCGATAGATCTCGGAATGCCCTTTCTGGCGTCCATATCCCTTTACTTCGCAGACCGTCATCCCCGCAATACCGAGTTCACTGAGAGCTTCTTTTACGTCATCAAGCTTGAAAGGCTTGATGATTGCTTCGATTTTTTTCATGACAGACTCCTCAAAAAATTTCACAGTTGCGTAACAAATTTTCTTTACTCTACATAAAATTGTGTCATTTTTGTAGTCCAATTTTTTCATGATCTCAGGTTGCAGCAGTCTCAATGTAATTTCTCAAGAAGTTATGGAAAAAGATAAAAAGGGAGAAGGGAGAAGGGAGACGGGAGACAGGAAAAAGCAAACAGCAAACAACGGAAAGGCAATTTTTACCGCGAAGGACGCGAAGGAACGCGAATAAAGGCGAAGAAAGGCGAAGAAAGGCGAAAAGCAAAAAGATTTTTACCAACGAATAAAGGCTCGAATCATGCGAATAAGGGCAAAGGCAAAAAGGGAGAAGGGAGAAAGGAGACGGGAGGCAGGAAAAAACAGGGGAACAAAACCTGATGAGGTTTGTTGCGGGATGAGATTGTTTCAGGAGGGTTATTGTAAAAGACGGAACATCGAAAAAGGCGGGAAAAAAGCATTTTATGTAAAAAAGACAAAGAATTTCACCGCGAAGGACACGAAGAACGCGAAGAGTAAAAATATAACAACAGCAATTTTCTGTTTAGTTTTAAAATCTTTTTTTCAAGGTTTTTTGCTTTCTTTCAAGTGTTTAGCGTATTTCTCTGGCTATCTGTTTTTTGCCTTTTCGCCTTCCTTCGCGTTCTTCGCGGTAAAAAAAAAAGGTCTTACCGTCTTTTGCCTTTGCTTTTCCCTTTCTCCCGTCTCCCGTCTCCCGTCTCCTGTCTCCTGTCTCCTGTCTCCCTTTTCCCGTCCCCCTCGGCAATTTATCTGCCAAAAAGAGCATGAATTGACTCCTGGTCTGCCGCAGTTACTCCCCGTTCCGTAATAAGTGCGCTGACGAGTCTTGCCGGCGTTACGTCAAAGGAGTAGTTAAGAGCCTCTGTTCCCTCAGCGGCAATGCGCAGGGTCTGAATGCGGCTGGCGCTGTCTACGCCCATCACCGAGGTAACCTCTTCGGGAGAGCGCTTTTCGATGGGAATTTGACTGCCGCTGTCCATCTCCCAGTCAATGGTGGAGGAGGGCAGGGCGACGTAAAACGGAATGTTATTGTCCCGGGCGGCGAGTGCCTTGAGATATGTGCCGATTTTGTTGGCTACATCACCGGTGTGGGTTGTGCGGTCGGAGCCGACAATCACCATATCGACCATGCCGCGCTGCATGAGATGACCGCCGGTGTTGTCACAGATCAGGGTGCAGGGAATTTCCTCCTGCTGCAGCTCCCAGGCGGTGAGCCGTGCGCCCTGATTCCACGGACGGGTTTCATCTACATATACATGCAGGTCAATACCAGCGTCGCGGGCGGCATAAATTGGAGCGGTAGCACTGCCATAATCCACGAAGGCAAGCCAGCCAGCGTTACAGTGGGTGAGAATGTTAACTCTCTCTCCCTTTTTTTTCTCGCTTATTGCGCGAATCAATTCTCTGCCATGAAGACCGATACGGCGGCAGAAATCCGCGTCTTCATCTGCAATCTCTCCGGCTGCCTGGCGGGCCGCCTGCTGTTTCTCTTTTGCTCCCACAGCGGGGCGGATTGCCGCAAGCATCCGGTCAATCGCCCATTTCAGGTTTCGGGCCGTGGGCCGGGCGGCATTGAGCTCTTCGGCATAACCTTGCATATAGTTCATGAATCCGGCATCGTCGTTTACCGGAGCGGCCAGAGTCGCAAGGTACATACCATATCCGGCGGTTGCCCCTATCAGGCCAGCCCCACGAACATACATTTCCCTTATGGCGCGGATGGCATCTTCAGGGCGGCAGAGGGGTTCTTCCACGATCTTCCATGGAAGCAGCCGTTGATCAAAGACACGTACGATGTGCGGGTCCTGCGGGTCTATCCAGATGGTGCGACGGTTTTTTTTATTTACCTTCATGTTCCTTCTCCTGTCTCCCTTTTTCTCACTGTTCACCCTTCCGCCCATAGGCATCTTCAAAACGGACGATATCATCCTCTCCCAGATAGCTGCCAAGCTGGGTCTCGATAAGCTCCAGTGGAATCACCCCTGGATTTTCCAGCCGATGGACATTTCCCGCCGGAATATAGGCCGCCTCATTCTCATACACCAGTTTCACGGATTCACCGTTGGTCACCCGCGCAGTACCGCTCACCACAACCCAGTGTTCATTGCGATGGTGATGCTTTTGCAGGGAGAGACTGGCCCCGGGGGTAACAGTGATGCGTTTGATCTGGAAGCGCGGCTGAATCTCCAGCACGGTGTAGCTGCCCCAGGGACGGTAAACCGTAGTATGGACGTTATATTCACTGCGTTTTGCTTTCTTCAGGATGTTGACCACCTTTTTCACGTCCTGAGCGTGGGACATGGGGGCAACCATCACCGCATCATCGGTCTCAATAACGAGGGTATCTTCAAGGCCAACGGCGGCAACAAGATGCTTGTGGGATTCAATGATACAGTTTTTTACTCCTTCCAGGATCACGTCACCACTGGTGACGTTACCGTTCTCGTCCTTCTTCTGCACATCCCAGAGCGCCTTCCACGACCCGATATCGCTCCAGCCGATGCTCGCTGGCACGACTGCGGCATTCTGCGTTTTCTCCATCAGTGCATAGTCGATGGAATCCTCCGGTGATTCGGCCATGCTCTCCGCGTCGAAGCGGAAAAAGCGATCGTCACGGGTGCCCCGCACAACAGCCTGTCCCATTGCGGAAAGGATCTCCGGCGCATAATGCTCCAGCTCAGTGAGGATGGTGCCAAGGGTAAAGGCGAACATCCCGCTGTTCCAGAGAAAATTTCCCTGCTGCAAATAGCGGGCGGCAGTCTCTTCATCAGGCTTTTCCTTAAAGGAGAGAATTGCAGAGTCCTCACCCTGTTCAATATAGCCATATCCGGTCTCGGGTGCTCCAGGACGAATACCGAAGGTAACCACCGCCCCTTTCGCCGTGAGAACCACTGCTTCCTCTACAACACGGGAAAAAGCCTCCGGTTTGCTGATGACATGGTCAGCTGGCAGCACCAGCAGTACCACCCCGTCATCATCCCCGCGCTGCCTGCAGAATTGAGCCACCCCGGCGACGGCCGGAGCCGTATTACGCCCGGACGGCTCCAGCAGGACACTCATCTCTTTCGCCTGTACCACAGCCCCAAGTTCATCTATCTGAGCAAGAGTGACATGGCGGTGTGACTCGCCCACCACGACGATCGGCGGTAACACATCGGGCAGATTGCAGGCCCGCAACAGGGTGTTCTGCAACAGGGAAAGCTCTCCGGTGAGGCACAGCAGCTGCTTGGGGTAAAGTTTACGGGAGAGTGGCCAGAGACGAGAGCCGGAGCCACCCGCGAGAATTACAGGTTGGATTTGTGTCATTTTTTTCCCTTTGGAAATATTGAATAAGGGAGAAAGGCTTTGTCTTACTGTCTTTCGCTTTTCCCGTTTCAATTAAAAAAAAATCTTTGTTCTCAAGCTTTTGTCTTTCTTCGTGTTCCTTAGCGTTCTTCGCGGTAAAAATTGCCGTACCGTTTTTCGCCTTTCCCGTCCCTCCCCTTTTAGTTACGAATTTTCAACCCCGTATAATTGCCAGAAGTTCTGCTGTTTTCCGCTCCATCAGGGCCCGATCGCCCCGGCTCTCCACGTTAAGACGCAGCAGTGGTTCGGTATTGGATTTACGGATATTAAAGCGCCAGTCGGGAAAGGCTGCAGAGAAACCGTCCACTTCGCTCTTTTCGCCGTCGGCAAAGCGTTTCTCAACCTCAGCGATCACCGCATCGGCATCGGCCACTGTGCTGTTTATCTCCCCGGAGACAGGAAATGCGGCAACCCGCTCCGCCACCAGTTCGCTGAGCCGTCTGCCGGTGCGGCTGACCAGGGAGGCAATAAGCAGCCAGGGAATCATCCCGGAATCACAGTAGCCAAAATCCCGAAAATAATGGTGAGCAGACATCTCCCCGCCGTACACCGCATCTTCCCTGCGCATCCGCTCCTTGATAAAGGCATGCCCGGTACGGGTGATAATCGGCTCTCCGCCTGCGGCGGTAATTATCTCTTCGCTGTTCCAGGTCAGGCGTGCATCATAGAGAATCCTGCTGCCCGGCGCACCCTTCAGCATCTCCTGTGCCAGCAGACCGACAATATAATACCCCTCAATAAATTCGCCCCGTTCGTCCCAGAAAAAGCAACGGTCAAAATCGCCATCCCAGGCAAGCCCGAAATCAGCACCGGACTGGCGCACCGCTTCGGCGGTCTCTTCTCTCCTCTCCGGCAGCAGCGGGTTGGGTACACCCTTCGGAAAGGTACCGTCCGGCTGATGGTTAATCTTAACGAAGGTGACCGGAAGGACCTGCTCAAGGCGATCAACAATGGCTCCGGCGCAGCCGTTACCGGCATTCGCAACAAGGGTCAGTGGCTTCAGTTCCGCGACATTCACATACCCGAGCAGATGTTCGATGTAGTGAGACTTGTTGTCACAGGCGGTAATTGTTCCCCGGCGGCCCTGCGGAAGGGGTTCGCGTCCCTCCTCCAGCAGACTTTTCATCTTCAGCAGGCCGGATTCGCCAGTCACCGGTTTCGCCCCGCGCACCACAAATTTCATGCCGTTGTAGTCCTTCGGGTTATGACTGGCAGTAACCACTACGCCGCCGTCAATCCCATCTTTTTCGAGGCTGAAAGCAGCGTGATAGATTTCCTCTGTACCGCAAAGGCCGAGGTCAAGGACATCAACTCCCATCTCTGTCAACCCTTCCATCAGCGCCGTCGTCAGTTCCCCGCTGGAGAGCCGTATATCCCGTCCGACGACCACCTTTGTCACACCATAGACCCCGGCGAAGGCTCGTCCGATTCGGCGGGCAAGCCCGGCATTCAGTTCGGACGGCACTCTGCCGCGGATATCGTAGGCGGTAAAACATGCAAGTCTGTCAGCCATTTGCCATTCCTTTTCATTGTAATTTCGTATATATTGGCGCCTTATAAATGTGCAGAATTCGTTAAATATACCCCTTTTTACCAACAACTTCAATTTGGTCATCCATGAAAGGAATAATCCTCGCCGGAGGCTCCGGCACCCGTCTCTATCCCCTCACCCGCGCTATCTCCAAACAGATGATTCCGGTATATGACAAACCGATGATCTACTATCCGCTGTCGGTGCTCATGCTTGCAGGAATACGCGAAATTCTCATCATCTCCACGCCAAAGGATCTGCCACTCTTCGAGCAGCTTTTCGGCGACGGTTCCCAGCTTGGCCTCACCATTGAGTATGCGGAACAGCCAAAGCCGGAGGGTCTGGCACAGGCTTTCCTCATCGGCCGGGAGTTCATCGGCGACGACTCCGTTGCCCTGATTCTTGGCGACAATATCTTCTTTGGCCCGGGATTCACACGAATTCTCCGTGAAGCAGCAGCACTGAAAACCGGCGGGCTCATCTTCGGCTACCTTGTCCGTGACCCAAAGCGTTACGGCGTTGTCGAATTTGATAAAGACCGGCGAGTAATCGGCATCGAGGAAAAACCCGCTGTGCCAAAATCAAAATATGCCGTTCCAGGTCTGTACTTCTACGGCAATGAAGTCGTGAAGATTGCCGAAAACGTCACCCCTTCCGCACGCGGCGAACTGGAGATCACCGACGTCAACAACGAATATCTGCGTCGCGGCACTCTCAAGGTGCAGCCGCTCGGCCGCGGCTTCTGCTGGCTCGATACCGGAACTCATGAATCACTGCAGCAGGCCTCAAGTTATATTGAGGCAGTACAGGAGCGGCAGGGACTGAAGGTGGCCTGTCTTGAAGAGATCGCCTGGGAACTCGGTTATATCAGTCTCTCAGACGTAGAGGCGCTGGCACAGGACATGCTGAAAAATCAATATGGCCAGTATCTGATGGATTTTGTTACACAACAACGGCTGGAGGAAGCAAAATGAAGATTCTTATCACGGGAGCCGGCGGCCAGCTCGGCCGCGACTGCCAGCGTGTCATGGCGGAACACGAAATACTGCCCTGCACCCACAGAGAACTCGATATCGCCAACGCCAATTCGGTAAACTCTCTGCTGGAGAAAGAACAGCCGCAGGTGATTATCAACGCCGCCGCCTATACAGCTGTCGATAGATGCGAAACGGAGAAAGAAGCGGCCCGCCTCGGAAACACAAAGGGCCCCAAAAACCTCGCCACTGCCGCCGCACGCATTGACGCACGGCTGCTGCACATCTCCACCGACTACGTTTTTGACGGCGAGCGGCAGGTACCACAGAGCTATCTTGAAAGTGACCCGGTTTCACCGCTGAGTGAATACGGCCGCAGCAAACTGGCCGGAGAGCAGGCGATTGTCGCCTCGGGATGCAACGCCGCCATCCTGCGCACCGCCTGGCTCTACTCCGCCCACGGCGGAAACTTCCTCAAAACCATGCTGCGTCTCGCCCTCGCCGACGGAAAGCGGGAGCTGAAAGTGGTTAATGACCAATATGGCTCACTTACCTGGTCCCGCCCGCTGGCCGAACAGCTCGCCCTGCTGCTTACTTCCGACATCACCGGTATAATTCATGCCACCAGTGAAGGCCATGGCACCTGGTATGAGGGAGCGTGTTACTTTCTCAACCGTCTCGACGTACCATACACCATACGCCCCTGTACCACCGAAGAGTACCCCACTCCGGCACACCGCCCCCATAACTCCATTCTCGAAAACAGCGTCCTCAAAACAGCGGGAATAAACGTCTTTAAGAGCTGGCAGGAACATCTTGACGATTTCACCAGTGAATTTGGCGGGCAGCTCATTGAAGAGGCCAGGACCTCACTTTGAAGCGTATACCATTCCTATTAAGTTATGCCCCGTTTTGCATCCCGTTTATCCATTCGTGGTTACAAACGACAAAAGGAACCACAAAAGGAACTGCAAGAGAAACCACGAATGAACACGAATGGACACGAATTATTACTCATTCGTCATCGCCAAAAATTGCCTTCCCGCTTTAAATAGAAAAATTCTTTGTTTTCAAATGCTTTTTGCCCTTATTCGCCTTATTCGAGCAGTTATTCGTTGGCAAAAAGTCTTTTCGCTTTTTGCCTTTCTTCGCGTTCTTCGCGGTAAAAAATGTAATTGGTTGTAATTGGTTGTAGTTGGTATTAGTGAAAATTAGTGTCCATTCGTGGTTACAAACCCTGTCCTTTCCGCTTTTGCTTTCCTTCGTGTTCTTCGTGTCCATTCGTGGTTACAAAATGCAAAAGGAACCACGAATGGACACGGATAAACACGAATTATTACTCATCTCTTTTCAGGGTTGTATCAATATATTTTTTCACCCGTTCCATATTGATGGCCGGAGTCTTCTGTTCCAGCGATTTGCGGACATCTGAATCACGGATGAAGTTTCGAGTATAATCCGAGGCATCGTTGAGTACGTCGCAGGTGGCACATTTGCGCAGCATGTCATTCTGCGGTGCCAGGAAAGTACCGAGAATAAGGTGCAGCAGAACCACAACCATCACTCCCTTGAAAAAACCCACCACCCCGCCAAGAAGATGGTCGAACCAGCTGGTGAGAGTCATCGAGAGAACAAGGCTGAGCAGCTTGCCAAGCAGCACGACAACGATATAGGTGACGATGAAGAGAATAACGCAGGCAACGAGAAAGATTACCTTTGGATTCTCTGACACATCTTTGAGTATCGGAAAAAGCTCTTCGTGGTATTGGCTCGCGACAAAGAAACCAAGGTAAAGGGCCAGCAGCGCCGTCACCTGTTTAACCGCCCCAACCCAGAGTCCCCGGGCAACAAGCAGGCCCAGGATGCCAAGAATAACCATATCATACATCGTCAGCGGTCCGAGCAGTTCATGAAGATTGTTCATAGATTTTGCACTCCCTTATGTATTAATTTTTTTGCTTTTCCCTTTCTCCCTTCTCCCGTCCTTCCCCTTTTAGTTTCGATGAACTGAAGCAATATACTGGTGGATACCAGATATCGTTCTTATTTTGTGTTGTCCACGGTTTTTTGAGAAGGTACACATTGTAACAGTTAAATAATGGCAGAAATGAGAAAAACAACAAGGATTATTTACCATGCCCGAACTCCCCGAAGTTGAAGTAATCCGCATGGGTCTTGAGCCCCATCTCGTCGGTCGCAGACTGGAACGTTTCTACAGCAGCGGCAAAGCACTGCGCACCCCCGTTCCCGTCAAAGAGCTGTCGACGCTCTGCGGCGGGCAGATTACCGCCGTCCGCAGGCGTGCTAAATACCTGCTTTTTGATCTCGACAGCGGGGAACTGCTGGTCTTCCACCTTGGCATGACCGGCAACCTCGGCCTCTTTCTGCAGGGTACACCGCGCCGTCTCCATGACCACCTTGAATTTATGCTTGATGACAGTACTCTGCTCCGTTACCACGACCCGCGCCGCTTCGGGCGGGTGGCAGTACTCGCCGCCGGGGATGAAACCGCGCGACAGGTCTTTTTTCGCACCAGCGGGCCAGAGCCCCTCGGCGAGCACTTTACTGCGCAGTGGCTGAAGGAAAAGGCAAGAAGACGGAAGATTTCCGTGAAACCTTTCATTATGAGCAGCGAAGTCGTGGTGGGCATTGGTAACATCTACGCAAACGAATCTCTTTTTGCAGCCGGTATTCGTCCACAGCGCAGTGTGGCAAAAATCACCATGAAAGAGTGGCAGCAACTGGTGGAATGTATCAGAAAAACCCTGCGCTTCGCCATTGAATGTGGAGGTTCCACCATCAGTGATTTTCGCAGCGTCGATCAGCAGAGCGGCTATTTTCAGATGAATTTTCAGGTCTATGGCCGGGCGGGCGAACCGTGCAAAAGATGCGGCAGGCATATTGAGAAAGAAGTGCTTGGCGGCCGCTCAAGCTGCTTCTGCCGCAACTGCCAGAAATAATACTATTTCTCTTAAGTTATGCATCCGTTTTGCATCCTGTTTATCCATTCGTGATTCCTTTTGCATTTTGTAACCACGAATGGACACTAATTTTCACTAATATCAACTACATTTTTTACCGCGAAGAATGCTAAGGAAAGTAAAAGCGAAAAGACTTTTTGCCAACGAATAACTGCTCGAATAAGGCGAATAAGGGCAAAAAGCATTTGAAAACAAAGAATTTTTCTATTTAAAGCGGGAAGGACGGGAAAGGCGAAAAGCGGTAAGGCAATTTGGGGCGATTACGAATGAGTAATAATTCGTGTCCATTCGTGTTCATTCGTGGTTTCTCTTGCAGTTCCTTTCGTGGTTCCTTTTGTCGTTTGTAACCATGAATGGATAAAATGGAGACAAAACGGGGTATAACTTAATAGGAATGGTATTACATCCTGTTTATCCATTCGTAACCGCCAAAAAAAGATGTCCACGCAGTTGCGTTCTCTGATCAATACAAAATGTAAATGGTATAAAAAGGAGTCAGAAAGGCAGCAGGTGAACCTCGACAAGGTCTCCAGAATGCAGTTCCCGGTCAGCAGGAAAGACAATGTGACACTGCGCCTGCTCCCTTTTTCCCACAGGTCGAACAAAACATTCTCCTTGCAAAAAAGAGAGAACCCCACTCCTGAGACGGGGAAAACGGGAAGCAGAACCCGCCGAAGAAAGCAGTTTCGCCGCAAAAGCCGTTGGCCAGCATTTCTCTGAATTCTCACCTTCAAGCAGCCGGAACACCGGCACGAGCAGTTCTTCAGTAAGAGTGGAGACCGCGCGGGGCGGTCCGGGCAGTCCGAGAACAACAGCACCGTGCAGCCTGCCAAACAGCAGCGATTTCCCCGGCTGCATGGCCAGCGTATCAAAGAAAATCTCCCCTCCCATCCCGGCAAAAACCTCCTGCACCAGATCAAACCTGCCCGGCCCCATGCCGCCGCTGGTAAGAATCAAATCAGCATTTTTCATGATGGCACCGGAGAAAAAAGAAGCCAGCACTTCTTTCTCATCACCGACCAGGGTCACAGAAAAGTCCCGGGGATAAAAACGCTCAAGAGCCGCTTTCATGAACAGGTGATTTACCGACACTTTTTCTCCAGGCCCGGGTTCCCTGCCAGCCACCAGCTCACTGCCGGTACAGCAGAGCGCCACCCGTGAACGACTTCTCACCGAGAGAGTGTGGACACCGCAGGACACCAGCAGAACAACATCTTCAGCAGAAAGTCTGTGCCCGGCAGGAAAAAGAATCTCTCCCGCCGCACTGTCCATTCCAACCTCGCGGATATAACTGTTTTTCGGCAACTGCCGTGGATAGACACGCCCTCCCCGCAGCTCACAAAATTCATGGGGCACAACCACCGCTCCCCACCCGGCGCACACCATCCCACCGGTAAAGATGCGCTGGGCAGAACCAGGCACCAGCTCTGGCACATCCCGAGTACCGGCTGCCACCTCAAAACAGACCTCAAGTCCTGTTTGCGATGCTGTAATAAAATCGGCAGGAAAAAAAAGGAAACCGTCGCGCAGAGATTCCGCGAAACGGGGTGAGGGGCGGGCGGCAGAAATGGCCTCGACGGTTACCCGTCCAATGGCCTGTTCCACAACAACACTCTCTGCAGGAAGGGGTGTGATATGCCTCTCTACTTCCTGCCGCCAGGCAAACAGGTCGGAAGAAGAAAGAGAAGTGACAGGAACAGCCGGCTTCATCATTTTCCGAGGCAGAACTCAGCAAAAACCACGTCGAGTACATCCTCCGTAGTCGTTTCACCAACGATATCGCCAAGGGCTCCAAGACAATCCTGCAGATCGACGGCGATGAGGTCGAAGGTCAATCCTGCCTCAAGTGTCTCCATGATGCGGTCACAGGCGGTCACAGCACGTTCAAGGGAAACTTTGTGGCGCAGATTGGGGGTACAGCCAGCTTCTTCCCACATATTTTCGCCTCCGGTAATCTCTGCATAGATGGCATCCCGCAACTCTTCCAGCCCCTGCTGCTGCTTTGCTGAGATCACCACCGAGCCACGCAGACCGGGGAGAGAAGAGAGATCAGGCGGGACAGGTACCAGATCGCTTTTATTGACCACCGCCAGCACCGGCTTCTGCTGCACCACATCATACAGTGCCAGGTCTTCAGGTCGCAGGCCGCAGGAAGCGTCCACCACGAAGAGGACCAGATCGGCCTGATTGAGCAGGCACTTCGCCCGGAGAATCCCCATCTCCTCAACCTCTTCCGCACTCTCATGGATTCCGGCAGTATCAACGATGCGCACCGGCACCCCGCCGATGTCCACAACCTCCTCAATGGAGTCGCGGGTGGTACCGGGAATAGCGGCAACCAGGGCCCTCTCCTCATTGAGCATGGCGTTGAGCAGACTGGATTTGCCCACATTGGGCAACCCGGCAATGACCATGGAGATACCTTCACGGTAAATCCGTCCCTGACCGGCACGTCCAAGCAGGCGCCCCAGCGGAGTTTGTACTTCCTTTTCAAGCTGTTTTAGAAGTATGTCATGATCAATGATCTCCACATCTTCTTCCGGAAAATCTATTGCCACCTCGACATGGGCGCGGGCGTACAGGAGAGACTGACGAATCGGCTCCAGCGCCTTATAGAGGGCACCGGAGAGCTGTTCCTCGGCAAGGTCAACACCTTTCTTCGTCCGCGCAGTAAGGAGTTCTACCACCGCCTCGGCACGGGTGAGGTCAATACGCCCGTTGAGGAAGGCACGACGGGTAAATTCTCCCGGTTCCGCAAGACGCACCTCGTGGCACAACACCGCCTCAAGAACATTTTCCAGGACAAGAGAACTTCCATGGCATTGAATTTCCGCTACATCTTCAGCAGTGTAGGAGTGAGGTCCCGCCATAAAGACGGCAAGGACTTCATCAAGCAGGCGACCCTCCTCGCGGATATGGCCGTAGTAGAGTTTATGACTTTCAGAGAAGGGTGCAGCAGAAGAAGCAGAAACAAAGATTTCACGCAGAACAGGAAGAGCGCGCTCTCCACTGATGCGGATGATACCGATCCCTCCCGCGCCGGGGGGAGTAGCGATTGCAGCAATAGTATCGATTTGCGAAGTGGTCATTGGCTCACTCTTCACGACGGCGGCTGCTCCGGCGACTTTTACGGCCACCATTGCTGCTGCCGGGTTTATAGATTAACACTTTTTTAAACATTCCTTCACCTACAGAGCGACTCCGCACCCCGCTGTCATGTCGCAGGGCAAGATGCACCTCCCGCCGTTCGGTCGGGCTGAGTCCGGGCATGATCCTGGAGCTGCCTCCATCTTTGACAGCTGCGGCCAGTGTGACAGCCTTCACACAGAGCTCTTTTATCCGTCGGCAGCGATAGTTCCCGACATCAAGATTAATCCGCAGCCGCTCCCGTGATTTGCGGCTGGCAATTTTGCGGATGAGATACTGCAAACTATCCACCACCCGGCCCTCTTCCCCGATCAACTCCTCTTCAAAGTCACCGTGGAGTTCAACATTAACCGTCAAACCCTCAACCTGAACCTCAGTGGTGGAAGGAAATCCCATCAATTGAACTATCTTCACCAGTTCACTGCAGATACTCTCCACAATTTCCTCGCTGGCCTGAGCTTCCGTCCCCTGCGACACAGGTGCGGCAGGGGACGGGGAAGAAAATGCGGGAACTGCAGTTGTGGACTTTTCCGCGCCACTTTTTTCCGGCTTCAGAAGTCCCTCGTCAAAGATATCGGCCATTCCAAAGGGATCATCAGCGATTTCCCCCAATGCAGCTTTCATCCCCACTCGTATGCGGGCATCTTTGCGACCAATTCCGAATATTCCGGCAGAACCGGTATCAAGGACTTCCACCTTGAGCTGCATCTGGAGAACCCCGAAATCGGCGCAGGCTGATTCAATGGCTCCGTTTACATCTTTGCCGGAATATTCCTTCATCTCGGGCATACACTCCTCTCTGTCAGGCCTTTTTCTCCAACGTATGTGACTTGCTTTCACGGTTGATCACCACCTGCTGCAGAATACTGAGAAGGTTATTGACAAGCCAGTAGAGTACCAGTCCTGAAGGAAAATTGAGGAACATAAAGGTGAAAACAATCGGCAGTGCCATCATGATTTTGGCCTGCATCGGGTCGGCAGTGGTCGGAGTCATCTTCTGCTGCAGCCACATGGATGCACCCATCAGCAGGGTGAGTACCGGGAGGCCGCCGAGCCACGGCAGGTCAAACCCGATATAGAGCCGATCAGGAGCCGCGAGGTCAGTGATCCACAGCATGAACGGCGCGTGCCGCAGTTCAATGGAAGCCAGCAGAACTCGATAGAGGGCAAAGAAAAAGGGGATCTGAATAACCATCGGCAGACAGCCGCCAAGCGGATTAACCTTGTAGGTTTTGTAGAGATTCATCACCTCACGGTTCATCGCCTGCGGTTCATCCTTATATTTCTCTTTGAGCTTCGCCATCTTCGGCTGCAGCTTCTGCATATTTTTCATCGACTTCAAACCTTTATAGGTAATCGGCCAGAAAAGAGCTTTGATGAGAACGGTGACAAGAATGATCGCCACGCCGTAGTTATGGACAATGGAGTAGAAGAAATTGAGCAGCCAGAGCATCGGCTTGGCAATGACAGTGAACCAGCCGTAGTTCATCGACTTTTCAAGATTGTAACCGATGTCGCGCAGCAGGCTGACCTTCTTCGGTCCATAATATAGTTTATACTGCCAGTTCTGTGAGGCACCAGACTGCAGGGTAATCATGGTGCCAGCAAGCTGGGTACGTACCAGATCTTCGCTGCCCTGCATGGTATAACTCTGGCCATCACCGTCTTCCGGCACGAGGGCACAGAGAAAATAACTGCTTTCGTAGCCAGCCCAGTTGATATTACCGTTGAGAGTAATCGGAGCCTGCTCAAACTCGTCAGGTTTCACCTCATGCAGCTCATCGTTGATGTAGGCGGACGGTCCGGTGAAGAGAAAGCGGTCGGCTGAAGAGGAAACACCGCCACCGAGAGAGCTGTCCACCTGGTCGAGCATGGGTGCCCCCTGCAGTGGAGCACCGCTGTCATTGGTCACCTTGATGTCAAGACCAATGAGATAGGTATCGTTGCGGAAGGTATAGATCCGCTGGATCGTCACACCGTTGCCAGCATCGGCTGTAAGAGTCAGCGTCGCGGTTTTGTCGCCTTTGCCAGCAAGCTTGATTGCCGGAGTAGATGCAGTGTACAGAATCTGCGGGCTGGTTACACTGCCCCAGGAGAACGCAAGTGGATATCCCTGCTCAGCGGTTGTGGCGATAAACTGCATCCCGGGAGAATTTTTAGCGCTGGTTTGACTGTAGCGTTTCAACATAAAGCTGTTGAGGGTACCGCCGTCTTCTGAAAAAACCGCCGTATAAAGACTGGTATCAACGGTAACCTTCTTCGGTTCCCGATCATAGACGACTGGAGACAGTGCAGGCATTTTCGCCAATTTTCCAGCAACGGCCGCATTCGGCTGATTCTGTGAAAGAGGAGCATTCACCTCGGCACTCTTTTTTGTCTCTCCAGGCTGCTCCGCAGGCGGAGTCGGCATAAAAAAATACTGATAGCCAAGGAGGATGACAAAGGAGATTGCGACAGCCAGAAAG
Source organism: Desulforhopalus vacuolatus (assembly GCF_016918505.1). Lineage (GTDB taxonomy): Bacteria > Desulfobacterota > Desulfobulbia > Desulfobulbales > Desulfocapsaceae > Desulforhopalus > Desulforhopalus vacuolatus. The sequence goes on along the minus strand of NZ_JAFFPZ010000006.1, from coordinate 105,813 downwards.
GCTCTTTTATTATCCATGGGAAAGTGTGTAATTGGGGTTAAGGAACGGGATCATAGCCACCCCGGGAAAAGGGGTGACAGCGAAGCAGGCGGCGCAGCCCGAGAAAGGAACCGCGCAGGAAACCATACTTCTCAATAGCCTGCATGGCATAGACCGAACAGGTGGGAGTAAAACGACAGGAGGGCGGCAGCAACGGCGAGATCCAATATTTATAGCCTCGCAGCAGAGCAATTGTGGCCTTACCGGGAATCTCTAGAATCTTCATGCTCTACGTATCCCTGCGACAAAGTGCCTCCACAGCCGTGCGGATCTCGGCGGGATGGTCGAGGATAAAATCCGGTCGAACGGTGAAAACGATATCCTTTGACAAAGGAAAGAGATCCCGATTACAGCGAAACGTCTCACGGATAATCCGTTTGAGACGATTTCGTCTCGCGGCACCGCGTATTTTACGATGAACACTGATACCAAGACGATTAAAAGGAAGGTCGTTGTTGAGACAGATCAAAGAAAAGCCTTTAGCGTGTAATCTCTTCCCGCTGCTGTATACGTGCTGATACTCCCATCCTTTACGAACCAGATGGGATTTCGGCAACCGTTGACCGGTCAATTTATGCAGAGAGACGTTTGCGGCCTTTGGCACGACGGGCGCGGATAATAGAACGGCCTGCGCGGGTGCTCATTCTTGAACGAAAACCGTGGCTGCGTTTACGTTTAATATTACTGGGCTGAAATGTTCTTTTGCTCATTGTTCTTTTCCTTTACGATTTCCCGCTCTCATCGGGAGTTGTCAACAAAAAATCCCCGTGAGGCGGGGACAAAGATGATAAAACGGCAATAAAAACATATTTTCAGGAAGCTGTCAACGATTTCCTCAGACTCTCCTTCTCCACTTCGGCACAGCCCCTGGACTGCGACAGAATGACGGCCGGGGGTGAAAAGCCCTCGAAATCAGAGGATCTCTGTCGATGATTTTATGCCAGAAACCCCGACAAATATGGTATACTCCCCGCCCCGATGTTCCTCAACAGAAATGTACTTTCTCAAAAACCGCTGGAAAACAGTTTTTTTCACCGCGAAGAACGCGAAGGAAGGCGGAAGAAGGAGACGGGAGACGGGAGACGGGAGACGGGAAAAAGCAAAAGGCGGTAAGACAAAGACCGGATGGCCAGCGAAATAGGCGAAACACACGAAAGTTTTTATATATAAAAATGCCTTTTTTCGAGCTCTTCGCGTTCTTCGCGGTGAAAAAATTGTCTTACCGCTGTTGGCTTTTCCCTTTCTCCTGTCTCCTTTTTTGTCTTTGTCTTTTTCCATAAATTTTTAAGCAATTACACAGAAATCAGGAAACTTCATGCCCGTAACTGCAAACATGCCTGCAAACATACAGACCGCCGCCGACATCGACTGGACCGAGCTGCGCCGCCGTGCCATGGCGGCCAAATCCCGCAGGGCAAAGAGCGCAGCCGACTGGGACTCCCGCGCCGACTCCTTCGCCAGCCGGGTAAAGGACAACAGTTATGTTGATCTTGTGATCGACAACCTGCCGCTGACTCCACAGACGACTCTACTCGATATCGGCAGTGGTCCCGGCACCCTTGCCCTGCCCATCGCCAGATGCGCCGCAGCCGTCACCGCGCTGGACTTTTCCGGCCGCATGCTTGAGCTGCTGGAGGAAAAGGCCGCCGAACAGGGAATCCGCAATATTACGACAAAAAAGCTGGACTGGCAGGATGACTGGCAGGCGGCGGGGATACTCCCACACCACATCACCCTCGCCTCCCGTTCCACCGCCGTGACGGACCTGCCAGCTGCATTGAACAGACTTAATGCTTTTGCCACCGAGGCTGTTTTTCTCTCCGACAGCGTCAGCCCGACACCGTTTGAACCGGGAGCATACGAGGCCGTCGGCATTGAATTCCGTCCCGGCCCCGACTATATCTATACATTGAACATACTGCACAGCATGGGCATAGCTCCAGACGTAAAGATACTGGAATTTGACAGGGTGAAGCACTACGTCAACCTTGAAGAAGCACTGACCAGTTTCCTCTGGATGTTCAACACGCTTGATGCAGAGCAAACCACACGACTCTCCGAATATGTCCGCTCAATCAGCGTCATCGAGCCGGATGGAAGCCTCACTCTTACCCGCAGGACACCGCCACGCTGGGCGCTTATCTCCTGGCAGAAAACAGAATCAACAAAAAAATAATGAAAGAAAAATACGATGTTATTATCGTCGGCGCGGGACACGCCGGCTGCGAGGCAGCGCTGGCCGCCGCCCGAATGGGCTGCAAAACGCTGCTTACTGTTATAAACATTGACACCATTGGTGCCATGTCGTGCAACCCGGCCATCGGTGGCCTTGCCAAGGGTCACCTGGTGAAGGAGATTGATGCCCTCGGTGGAGAGATGGCAAAAAATATTGACGCCACCTCCATTCAGTTCCGAATTCTCAACACGTCCAAAGGCCCGGCAGTCCGTTCCTCCCGGGCTCAGGCAGACCGCCTGCTGTACCGCCTGCGAATAAAATCAGTGATTGAGAACACTGACAATCTGACGGTGAAACAAACCATGGTCAGCGGTCTGCTCACCAGTGCAGATGACTCCCGTGTCACCGGCATAACAACCAGTCTCAATGAAGAAATTCCGGCGAAAGCAGTAATCATCTGTACCGGTACGTTCCTCGGGGGACTGGTGCATGTCGGCCTGAAACACTTTGCCGCCGGACGCTTCGGTGATCCCGCCTCGGCGGCCCTTTCCCGCTGGTTCCGTGAACACGGGTTTGAAGTGGGACGAATGAAGACCGGCACCGTTCCCCGCCTCGACAGCCGCACTATCGATTATTCACAGCTTGAGCTCCAGAGCAGCGACAGGCCGCCAGGCTTTTTTTCCTACTCCAGCTCTGGCGAATACACGCTGCCGCAGCGTCCCTGCCACATCACCTGGACCAACGAGCGCACCCACGAGATTATCCGCGGAGGTATCGACCAGTCCCCGCTCTACGCCGGGATCATCCAGGGCGTCGGCGCCCGCTACTGCCCGTCCATTGAAGATAAAGTGATGCGCTTTCCTGAAAAGCCGCGCCACCAGATTTTCGTCGAACCTGAGGGCCTGGACACCTGTGAGATCTACCCCAACGGTATTCCCACCAGTCTGTCACTGGCCACCCAGCAGGCGATGGTCAACAGCATTCAGGGCTTTGAAAAAGCGAAGATTATTCGCCCCGGTTACGCCATTGAATACGATTATATTGATCCTCTTGGCCTCCTTCCCACCCTTGAGACAAAACGCCTGGGAGGGCTCTTTCTTGCCGGGCAGATCAACGGCACGTCCGGCTACGAAGAAGCGGCGGCACAGGGACTGATGGCGGCGATCAACGCGGTACGTCAGATACGCCAGGAGTCTCCCTTTGTTCTTGACCGTTCCGAAGCCTACACCGGAGTGCTCATTGATGATCTCGTCACCCGCGGGACAAAGGAGCCCTATCGGCTCTTCACCTCTCGCGCCGAGTATCGCCTGTTGCTGCGGGAGGACAACGCAGATGCCCGCCTTACCGCCAAAGGGTATGAAATCGGTCTGGTGAAACGTAACGCCTATGAGCGTTTTCACACCAAGGAGAACAGTATTGTCTCCGGTATTGCCGCCCTCGAACAGATTCATCTCACTCCAACACCGGCAGTTAACGAGTCACTGGCGGCGCTCAAATCCACTGAACTGAAGCAAAAGAGCTCCCTCGCGGAACTCCTCCGCCGCCCGGAACTTAACATTGCCGCTTTTCTCCGCCTCCCCCTGGAATCCGTCGACCACGAAACCGTCACCGCACTCAATGAAGGTGCAGTGCATCACGAGGTGGAACTGCGGATAAAATTTAAAGGTTATATTGAACGCCAGCAGGAGCAGGTCACCCGCTTCAAGAAGATGGAGAGCCAGCTCCTGCCGGATGATATGGACTACACGGTGCTTTCCGGTCTCTCCAACGAGGTCGTTGAGAAACTCAATAAAGTACGGCCGAAGTCACTGGGACAGGCCTCCCGAATTTCAGGCATTACCCCGGCGGCTGTCTCCGTACTGCAGGTACATATACGGCGTCTCTCCGCACAAAAGAAAAGCTGACGATGTCTACGTCCTTTTGCAGGGAACCTTGACAGACTGCTTCTTCAAGGTTCCCTGAAGCCTGTATCTTTTCAGGATAACTTCTTCCCGCAACTGCCATGCATTATCCCCAGATCGACCCCGCCATCTTCTGTCTTGGCCCGCTTTGCATACGCTGGTATGGCCTGATGTATGTCCTTGGCTTCCTTGCCACCTATTATCTCGTTAAACTGCAGATCAGGCAATTTCATTTCACCGCTTTTGAGAAACACTTCGAAAATCTCAACGCAGTTCTCGTTATCGCCGTAATGCTTGGCGGACGGCTCGGCTATGTCCTCTTGTACAACTGGAGTTACTACTGCCGTCATCCGCTGGAGATTCTCGCAACCTGGAACGGTGGGATGTCCTTCCATGGGGCCTGTTTCACCGTCATTGTCACCGGCTGTTTATTCTGCCGGTGGAAGAAAATAAATTTTTGGAAGACTGCCGACCTCTATATCGTTACTGTTCCAATAGGACTCGGCCTTGGCCGGATTGGCAACTTCATCAACGGTGAGCTCTACGGCCGGGTGACCACATCCCTGCCGGGCATGATCTTCCCTGACGGCGGCCCGCTGCCCCGTCATCCCTCGCAGCTCTACGAGGCCGTCCTTGAAGGACTTCTTCTTTTTTGTATCCTCTGGACCCTGCGTCGCCGTCCCTGGCGCGGACTTCCCAACTGGCCTCACGGCTCAATGCTGGCCTTCTTTCTCGTCGGCTATGGCGTTTTTCGCATCTTTATTGAAAACTTTCGCGAACCTGATGTCCAGATTGGCTTCCTTTTTGCCCATATTACCATGGGCCAGCTCCTCAGCAGCATAATGATTGCCGGTGGAGTACTGCTCTGGCTCCTGCTCAGAAAGGTATCAAAAAAAACAGGGGAAAAAGACACGGCTAAAAGTAAAAATTCCTAAAAAACAAGCGCATGGCAGAGAGAAGTCCTGTTTTTGCAGCCAATCTTATAATTGTCATTTCGCAAAGTCCTTGACTTTATTGCCAAATCAGCCTTAATTATTCGAATTGGTTTTTTTTAGAAAATGAATGATGGCTCAGTCAATCTCTGCTGTGCTGTACCTGCGGGTTCAATGAAAGAAAGCAGCTCTTGTTCCAGTTCAAGGCGCAGAAAGATTTCTGCCACAGGCAGATGTTTTCACGTTTTGTACATCTGAACAGGAGATGCGTATTTCAGGGTTCCCGGGTTTTCAGTTCATACAAGGAGCTTCCCCATGATCCGCAAGATTTTCCCTTTCCTCGGCTGGTTCGAGGAATACGACATCGGCAAGTTCAAGATCGATTTTATTGCCGGTCTTACCGTGGCACTGGTACTTATTCCGCAGTCCATGGCATACGCCCAGCTTGCTGGTCTGCCAGCCTATTATGGACTCTACGCGGCCTTCCTGCCACCAATGGTTGCCGCCCTCTTCGGCTCCAGTCGTCAGCTTGCCACCGGTCCGGTGGCCATTGTCTCGCTGATGAATGCCGCCTCGCTGGAACCCCTGGCGACAGCCGGTTCCGCCGGTTTTATTGCCTACTCCATCGTGCTGGCACTGACTGTCGGGATATTTCAGTTCCTCCTTGGGGTTCTGCGCCTCGGGCTGGTAGTGAACTTCCTCTCTCACCCGGTAGTCAACGGCTTTACCAATGCCGGGGCAATCATCATTGCGACCTCTCAGCTTTCAAAATTTTTCGGTGTTTATGTAGATGCCGCCCACCACAATTATGAAACTCTTGTGCGGGTCTGCCAGGCAGCTTTGGAATATACCCATATACCAACGCTGCTCTTCGGTATCAGTGCAGTTGTTATCATGGCAGGTCTGAAAAAGATTAATCCGCGTATTCCAAACGTGCTGGTTGCGGTAGCGACAACCACCATTATTTCCTGGTTGATCGGCTTCAACAACGATGTACATGTTTCTCTCTCCAACATCCACTCTCCGGCAGTCGTCGAAAAAATTATTGAGTTCAACCGCGTTACCGGTCAACACATGGAGCTGGTGGAGCAGCGGAAAAACGCCACCCTGAAAGTGGATGAAATACATCAAAAAGACCACATCAAACTCGATGAGGAAATCCTTCGTCAGCTTAATATTGTCAATGTAGCCAATTACAGAATTGATCTGCTCAAGGAGCAGGAACACGAGTTGCGCACCGCACTGCGTGCTGTGAAATTTTCAGAGATTCTTCAGAATGACAAACAGATTTTTTATGAGCAGGGTCATGTACCCGAGGGAATAACCGCCGACAAGACAACCTGGCGCCTCAAAGTAGGCAATAATCAACTGAATACTGAGAGTATTTTGCTTACGGGTGGCGGTGCAGTGGTCGGTACCATCCCCAAAGGTCTGCCGCAATTCACCATGCCCCATCTCACCATCCACTCCTTTTTGCAACTGCTGCCAACGGCAATCATTATCTCACTGCTTGGCTTTATGGAAGCGGTGGCAATTGCCAAAGCAATGGCTTCCAAGTCTGGCCAGAAGCTTGATCCCAACCAGGAATTGATAGGTCAGGGGCTGGCCAATATCCTTGGCTCATTTACATCCTCGTATTCCGTCTCCGGGTCCTTCTCCAGATCTGCCGTGAATTTCCAGGCGGGGGCGGTCTCCGGCCTCAGTTCAGTGGTCACATCAATTGTGGTGGTGGCCACCCTGCTTTTCTTTACCCCCCTGCTGTACCATCTGCCCCAGGCAGTACTTGCAGCAGTTATCATGATGGCTGTCATTGGACTGGTCAACATCCGCGGTTTCATGCATGCATGGACAGCGCAGTGGTATGATGGCGCAATCTCCATCATCACTTTCCTCGTCACCCTCTACTTTGCCCCCCACCTCGACAAGGGCATTGAGCTCGGTGTGGTGCTGTCACTGCTGGTCTTCTTCTACAAAGCAATGCGGCCGACCGTAGTCACTCTCTCAATGAACTCAGAAAAGGTCCTCGCTTCCTCGGAATATTACGGCCTGCAAGGTTGTCAGCACATCTCGGTAATCCGCTTCGACGGCCCGCTCTTCTTCACCAACGCCAGTTATCTTGATGAGCAGGTAACCCGTTATCGGACTGATCTGCCCAATCTTCGCTATATTCTTCTTGACGCCCGCGGCATCAACGACATGGACGCCTCTGGAGAAGAAGCACTGCGCATGCTCTGTGAACGGGTACGCAGTGGACATCTGGGCTTTGCCATCTGCGGAGCTAAATTCCAGATGTTGAAGGTTATGGAGCGAACCGGTCTGCTGGATGTTGTCGGTAAAGAGTGGATGTATCCCGACAGTAAAGCGGCAGTGATTGCCTTGACGAAAAAGGTACACGATGACAGTTCGGTTCCACTGGAGGCCTGTGAGAATTGCCCCCTGCAGCAATATGTGCCGAGACCGGAAGAAGAACCAAAGAAAAAGAAAGGGTTTGCTGGGAAGTCGAAATCCGGAGCATGAAGCTGCGGGTTGTTATACGGGTAGCTTGAAACAGCTCGTTATTCAAGGTACCCGTATACTTTTCCCTCAATACAGTTTGCTTAGAGCAAACTGCATTGAGGGTTTTTTTATGTAATTTTCTGGCGTTCTACTCCTGCTTCTTATATCTGCGGCTGATCTCCTCAATATCTATCTCCCACACCTGCACTCCCTTGAGCGAAAGAGAGGCGGGAGCCCATTTTTCCTCTGCATACTGACTGATGATACAGGTAAGCGCGGCGCGTTTTGCCTCATCATCCGTCAATTCGCGGGCTACCCCCTCACCAATAACCGTGCGAAAGGAAAACGACCAGTTACAGGGCTTCTCTGCCGCTTTCACCTGCACGCCGTCTTCAAATTCAAAACAGACCCGGCCGTTTTTTTCCAGAATCACCTGCTTGCGCCCCTTACGACTGGAGCTGTGAAAATAGAGCTTTTCTCCGTCATAGCCGAAACAGAGGGGGACAAGCCAGGGTCTGTCACCATCCACGACAGCGAGGCGCATCACCACACTTGCGCGGATTACCGCATCAATTTCAGCCTTTGCTCCATTGTCATTTTCTTTATCGTGCATGGTTGCTCCTTATATTTTGTAACTTCTCAAAAAGCGGAAAGATTTTTTACCTTCTTCCGCCTTTCTTCTGTTCTGCCCGCTTTAAATTACAAACTCTTTATTCTCAAATGCTTTTGCTTTCCTTCGCGTTCCTTCGTGTTCTTCGCGGTAAAAAAACTGTCTTACCGCTTTTCCCTTTCTCCCGTCTCCCTTTCTCCCGTCTCCCTTCTTCCGTCCTTTTCCTTTTGAATCACAAATCCTCTGCGGAAAAAGTCTGAACGTCTTCAAGTGCAGTTTTATTGAGCGCCAGCATCAACAGACGATCCACCCCGAGAGCAATACCTGCGGCCTCGCCCATGGCGGGCAGGGCAGCGAGGAACTGCTCCGGCATTGCTGCCCGTCGTCCCCATTGTGCCTTAATGTGTTCAATTTCCTGCGTAAAGCGCTGCCGCTGTTCCTGCGCGTCGGCGAGTTCAGAGAAGCCGTTGGCCACCTCAACTCCTCGAATATAGAGCTCAAAGCGCTCCGCTACCTGAAGATCAGCCGGACTTCGTCGGGCAAGCGAAGCCATCTCCGCAGGATAGTCACAAAGAAAACACGGCTGTTGCAGACCAAGCTGCGGTTCGATGTACTCCACCAGAACCTCATCAAAAGAATCATCCTCCAGCGCCTGCTCAAGCGGTACAGGGGAAAAGCGACCAAAGGCCTCCGCCACCGTAAGTTGCGGCCATCGGCCGGAAAGATCTATCCCCGCGAAACAGTCTGTCTCCGGAAGGCCCCTGGAAACAGTGCGAATTAACTCTTCACAGTCACGCATCAGCTGATGATAGTCGGCTTCACGCCGATACCATTCGAGCATAAGAAATTCCTCACTGTGCAGTCGGCCACGCTCACCCCTGCGGAAACAGGGGCAGATCTGAAAAATCCGTTCCGCGCCAAGAGCGAGCAGCCGCTTCATACAGAGTTCAGGCGATGCCTGGAGGAGCCAATCCTCAGAAGCAGGGGGCTGGATGTTGGTTTCGGGGATGAGCACCGGCTGGCGTACCGGAGTATCTGCTTCAAGGAAGTCGTGTTGATAAAAGAAAGAGCGCAGGACACGAAAAAAGGCCGCACGGGTGTGCAGCCTCTGCAGGTTAATCATGGGAAAGCATCACTCTTTTACCCGGGTGACGTATGCCCCGGTACGGGTATCAATCTGCAGCCTGTCACCCTCTTCAACAAAAGGCGGGACCTGTAATTCATACCCCGTCTCCAGAGTCACCGGCTTGGTGTCGGTTCCTGACGTATCGCCCTTGACCCAGGGATCCGCCTGAGTAACAGCGAGGTCAACAAAAATGGGCAGCGAGATGTCAATAGCCTGATCGTTGAAAAAAAGCATCTCTACTTCCATATTATCAAGGAGGAAGTGGATATTATCCCCGATCTGCTCAGCGGTAAGCATTATCTGATCGTAGGTTTCAGTGTTCATAAAATGAAACTCATCACCCTGATTGTAAAGATACTGCATCGTTGACTCTTCAAGACCCGCTTCGTCAAATTTATCATTGGAACGATAGGTCTGCACCAGCTGATTGCCAGTGATCATATTACGCATCTTACACCGGTAGAGCGACTGGCCCTTTCCCGGTTTGGAAAATTCAAAATCAATAACAATGTAAGGGGCACCATCAATCTGCACCTTCAAGCCCTTGCGTAAATCAGAAGCAGTGTACATATTTCCTCCAGCCTGTAAAATATCGTTAAATCAGGGTTTTCCCTGTTATTTGCCCGTTTTGGACATATAAAGAAAAATATTATACAGGAAACCCCCGTCAGCCTGCAACCCTATCTCCCTTCAAGATGTGGAGAATGCTGCTTCTGTACAACTTCATGGCACAAATTAAACAGGGAAGGACGTTCGTCTCCCTTTTTTATCCCCTGCCTACTCCCTTTTTTCACCACTGCTGGTATACTGCACGTTGTTATTATTTTAAGCGGTGAATTCCAGTATCGTGCTCTCTTCTCCGTATTTACGCACTCTTCCCCCCGTCACAGGTTGACTATGATTAAAGCAGGTGTTCTCTCTGATACCCATCTCTGCCAGCCGGATAAAAATTATCTGCGCAATTGTATAAAAGCCTTCAGCGACTGTGAAGTAATCTTCCATGCTGGAGATCTCACTGACCTCTCTGTCCTTGAGCCCTTTGCCAATAAAAAGGTTTATGCCGTAAGTGGAAATATGTGCAATTTTGAGACCTGGAAAACACTGCCCGAAAAACGCCTTGTTGAACTCGAAGGGATAACAATAGGCCTTACCCATGGTGCAGGCAGCCGCACAAATATTGAAGACCGTGTTTTTGAGGCATTTCCGGATGCCGACTGCATAATTTTTGGACACACCCATCTGCCAGTCTGTTACAACTACGGTCCGGTGCTGCTGGTCAACCCGGGCAGCTTCCAGGCGGTAAGCCGCTGGGGCGGACCAGGGACCTATGCAATCCTGACCATTGACAACAACTCCGTTCGCGGAAAAATCCATCAACTCTGATACTATGAAAAATCTCTGGAATCCGTGGCGCGAGGAACATGTCCTCGGCCGTGAAGAAAAATACGATTACTGCATCTTCGAGCCACCCACTGAGGGCAGCGACAGTAAGGAACATCTCCTGCTCTATCGGGACAGCCATGCCGTCATCCTCCTGAACCGTTTTCCCTACGCCAACGGCCATCTGCTCATTGCCCCCGCACGCCATATTGCCGATATCACTGAACTCTCTTCACAGGAGAACGAGACAATTATGGAACTTCTCCAGGTCAGTTCCTCTATTCTTCGCGGTGAGCTGCACTGCGATGGCCTTAATATCGGCTGTAACCTTGGTGAAGTGGCCGGTGCGGGAATCGCCTCTCACCTTCACTTTCATATCGTGCCACGCTGGGAGGGCGACCACAATTTCATGACCGTGGTCAACGAAATTCGTACCATTCCCGTTCATATTGCCCACACCTTCGACCAGCTCGTTCCCGCTTTCCGCGAACTTTTCCAGATCAGACACCCGCAACGATGAGCAAAGAAAGTAAAGTAAAAAAGATCACTCCCATGCTCAAGCAGTACCTGGAAATCAAGGAGGCACATAACGATGCCATCCTCTTCTACCGCATGGGCGATTTTTACGAGATGTTCTTCGACGATGCCATTGAGGCCAGCCGCATCCTCGGAATCACCCTCACCTCGCGCAATAAGAAGACGGACGCAGTACAGGTGCCGATGTGCGGCATTCCCTATCACGCGGTACAGACCTACCTGCCAAAACTGATTGCAGCAGGACGCAGGGTGGCGATCTGCGAGCAGGTGGAGGACCCCGCCGAGGCAAAGGGAATAGTCCGCCGCGAAGTGGTCCGCATAGTCACGCCGGGTGTGGTCACCGACGACACTCTGCTCGACGAACGCAGCAACAACTACGTATGTGCTCTCTGGAACAGTAACGACAGCTGTGGAGTGAGCCTGCTGGATGTCAGCACCGGTGAATTCCTGGTCTCGGAGACATCCGGCGACGAGACAATCTCCAGTGAAACTCTTGACCTGCTCAACCGTTTTACTCCCTCGGAAATTCTCTTCTCGGAGGAAGATACAGCTCTGCAGGAGAGCCTGAGGAAACGGCTTCCCGATATCTGTTATACCCACTGCAACGCCGACCATTTCCACTTTGACAGTGCAAAGGAACTGCTGCTGACCCACTTCAACGTCCTCAACCTTGACGGCTTTGGCTGCGGCAGCTTCAAGGCAGGGCTGTGCGCCGCCGGAGCTCTGCTGCAGTATGTCAAAGAGACCCAAAAGGCCTCGGTTGCTCATATCGAACGGCTCTCCCCCATAGAGACCAAAACAATCCTGCATATCGACGACTCTTCCCGCCGCAACCTTGAACTCACCAAGACTATCGCGGGAGGCAATCGTCAGGGCTCTCTCCTCGCCGTACTCGACCACACCGTCACCCCCATGGGGGCACGGCTGCTCAAGCACAACCTGCTCTTCCCGCTGCAGAACCGCAACCAGATCCACGACCGCCTTGATGCCCTTACCTGGTTCTTCAATAATTCTCCGGCACGGGAACACCTTCGCGAGCTGCTCGGGGAGGTATATGACCTTGAACGCCTCAATTCACGGATGATCCTTGGTTCTGGAAATGCCCGGGATATGCTTGCCATCAAAAGCTCGCTTGCGGCGCTGCCGGAAGTGATCACAGCCCTTGCCCCCTGTGATACCCGAAAACTCATCTCTCTCCGTGAGGAGATGGATCCGCTCACCGATCTGCACCAGCTGCTGGAAAACGCCATTAGCGAAGACGCCCCCATTACTCTGCGCGAGGGACGGCTCATCGCCGCCGGTTACAATGCCGAACTCGACGAACTCAACACCCTGTTGCACGACGGCAAAAAGCTTATTCTCGATCTGGAAAATAAAGAGCGCCAGGCCACTGGCATCCCCAGACTGAAGATTGGTTACAACAAGGTATTCGGCTATTTCATTGAAGTAAGTCACCTCCATGCGGCAAAGGTCCCGCCCCACTACATTCGGAAACAGACACTGGTCAACGCTGAACGTTTCATCACTGATGAGTTGAAGGAGTTTGAAACCCGTGTGCTCAGCGCACAGGACCGCAGTGTAGAGCTTGAATATCAACTTTTTCTTGAAATTCGCCAGAATTTGGCAGCTGCCAGTTCTCGCATTCTTCATACCGCTGCCCTGCTTGCCCGCCTCGACGTTCTCCTCTCTCACGCTGAGACAGCCCATCGCAACAACTACCGGCGGCCGATGGTGGAAGACAGTGATGAGATTTGCATTATTGAGGGCCGACATCCAGTCATTGAACTCATGCTCCCCACCGGCCAGTTTGTCCCCAACGACATCCTCCTCAACCAGCAGAGCGACGAAGTACACATCATTACCGGTCCCAACATGGCCGGGAAATCAACAATCCTGCGTCAGACTGCCCTCATAGTGCTGATGGCTCAGATGGGCTGCTATGTTCCCGCAGAGAAAGCGCAGATCGGCATCGTAGACCGTATCTTCACCCGTGTTGGAGCGATGGACAATCTGCGTGAAGGACAATCCACTTTCATGGTCGAAATGAGCGAGACAGCCAACATTCTCAACAACACGACGGAGAAGAGCCTTGTCATCCTTGACGAGATCGGCCGGGGCACGTCCACTTACGACGGCCTCTCCATTGCCTGGGCCGTGGCCGAAGAACTGGTGGAGAAGAATGGCCGTGGTGTGAAGACTCTCTTCGCCACCCACTATCACGAACTCACCGACCTTGCCCTTACCCACCCGCGGGTACGAAACTACTCCGTAGGCATACGGGAATGGCAGGGCAATATCATTTTCCTGCACAAGCTGGTCAAAGGGGGCACAAGCCGCAGCTACGGAATACAGGTGGCAGCCCTCGCCGGAGTACCACCACAGACAGTGGCCCGGGCTGGCAGGATTTTAACAGCCATCGAACAGGGCAACTTCGCCGCCGTATCAAGAGGAGCAGGTGACTCCGGGAAAGCAGAGGCACAAAAAAAGACCAGACACCCGACCCAGCCATCTCTTTTTCTGCCACCGCCCAACCCGGCGTTGAAAATTCTCGCCGGGCTCGACCCTGATTCCTGCACACCGCGGGATGCACTCAACACTCTCTACGCCCTGAAGGAGGCATACAACAAAGGGCTGTGAAGAGGGAAAGAAACCTTTCTCACATCACACCAACCGGGCGTTTCTTTCTTTACGCTGTCCCCGGTCTCCCGTATAATGTATTGATTCCTGCATCTCTTCCTCTTTCTTTTGAATACTCATGCTGCGATGCCTTTTTTCAATCCTTTTTTTCGCTGGAAAATTCCTTGTGTCGGTTCTGCTGATTCTCTGTATTCTCCTGCCTGCGACCTCTGCCAGCAGCGAAACGCTCTCTGAGAGTGATGTCAACGAACAGTACCGAAACGCCAGATTCTATCTCAATCAACTACAGTCAGAAAGCAAAGGCGGCACAACCCGTGAGCAGTGGCTGCGAGGTGCGCGAAACTTTCGTCTGGTCTATCTCTCCCATCCCCGCTCCGACCTGGCCCCTCGATGTCTCTTCATGCTTGCCCGTGTTCATCGACAAATGTTTACCATCTTCCATAAAAAGAGAGATCTCAAAGAGACTATCACCTACTACAAAGATGTTATTCGCCTTTTCTCTGCCAGTAATCTCGCTGACGATGCGTGCTATGCCCTTTCAGACCTTTATATGAAGCAGAAGCATGACCCAAAAAAAGCAGGTGATTATTTGCGTCGTATCGTTGAGCAGTATCCACAAGGCGATATGATTCCCCGTGCCGAGGCACGGTTGAAACAACTCTCCCTCGACTTCGACATCCCCCTGCCGCAGGTAATGATCAGCCCCCGGGGTGACAGCAGTCAGCTCAACGCCATGCGTCCGGTAAAATATTGGTCTTCCTCTAATTACACCCGGGTGATCATCAGCGGAACCAACCCTGTGAACTACAGAACCAGAAACCTGCCAGCCACAGCGCAACAGCCCGCCCGCCTGGTCATTGACTTTGCCAACAGCTATATTGAACCGCGCTACCGCAGGCCTGTACCAATAAAAAATGGACTGCTCCGCCAGGTGCGCACCGGCCAGTTCACACCCGACACCGTACGGGTGGTACTCGATATTGACTCCATCGATGACTATGATATCTTCAGCCTGCCTGATCCGTACCGGGTGGTCATCGACGTCCACGGCAAGGCCACTGAACTTCCCCGCCAGGTGCCGACAGGAAATATCAGACTGGCCGATGAGACTGGAGTCTCGGCACAAAATATCCAGGTCATCCACCCGGTCAACCACAAAATCAGATATGCTGCGGCAAAGGGCAAAACAACAGCAGAAGCCCGGAATCCCCCCGTCAATATCCCCGTTCTTCATGATACAAAAAAGAGAATGTACGAATATTCCTCCGCAGGATTTCACAGCAAACCAGTTTTCTCCCTCGCCCAGCAATTTGGTCTCGGCATAAAAAAAATTATCATCGACCCGGGTCACGGTGGCAAAGATCCCGGTGCCATGGCCTTTGGACTTCAGGAGAAGGATATCGTTCTCCAACTGGCGAAAAAACTGGCACCAATTCTGGAAAAGGAGCTTAACTGTGAGGTTATTCTCACCCGCAGTGACGACATCTTCATACCACTTGAGGAACGCACGGCGGTGGCAAATACCAACGGTCACACCGATGCCGATCTCTTCATCTCACTGCACGTCAATGCTCACGAATCAGCCAGTATAACAGGCATAGAGACGTACTATCTCAATCTGACCCGGGACCCCGAGGCAATGCGGGTGGCGGCAAAAGAGAATGCCACAACCACCCATCAGATGAATGATCTGCAGGAACTCCTCTCCAACATAATGAAGAACTCGAAGATTTTAGAATCGAAGCGTCTTGCTGAGACAGTGCAGCGGGCTGTTATTGAGGGAGAAAAAAAGCGCGGGGTAACGATTAAAGATCTTGGTGTCAAACAGGCACCTTTTGTTGTACTGATTGGGGCAAAGATGCCTGCCATCCTTATTGAGGCCGGTTTTATCTCCAACAGGAAAGACTCTAAAAACATGACAAACCCTGCCTGGCTTGAGAGCCTTGCACAAGAAATTGCCTCCGGTATAAAGTCCTACACACAAAGTATTAAGGCTGTAAAATAGAGGAGAGGGGAGACAGGAGACGGGAGACAGGGAAAAGCAAAAGACGGAACAGCGAAAAACTTTTTGCCAAAGGAAAGCTCTAAACATCCGAATAAAGGCAAAAAACTTTAAAAAATATTTTAAAATTATACCATTTACACTTTGTATTGACCAGAAAACGCGACTGCGTAGACATCTTTTTTGGCGATGACGAATGAGTAATAATTCGTGTTTATCCGTGGTTCCTTCTGCAGTTTGCAACCACGAATGGACACGAATTTTCACGAACAGGGACAACACATTAAACGAAAATGTTTGTATCCGAAGTTAAGCCGTACATTGCACCAGGAGTATGAATCAACTTTGGGAGTCATCCGAAAGTCGGGGTTGAGCGTTTTACGCTCTAATATCCCGTGTCTTCCGTGGTTTACCAGGAGCATGAGAACAGACCGAATTCAACCACAAGGGCATTCTCTTATGTTTTTTTCAGTAATAATTCGTGTTTATTCGTGGTTCCTTTTGTCGTTTGTAACCATGAATGGATAAACAGGAGACAAAACGGGGTATTTCTTAATAGAAATGGTATGAGAACTCATGGCAACTGTATAAAAAAAAGGAGCAATTGCCTGAACGGCATTGCTCCTTTTTATTGAAAAAAGAAATGGGGAAAAGACTTAATAGTTCTTTCCGGCCAGCTTCAAGCGTATGAGAGAACGCTGCAGAGCAAGCTCCGCGCGGGTCTCATTAAAATTATCCATCTTTCTGCCTTCTCCGGCAAGAAGCCGTTCAGCACGCTCTTTTGCTTTCATGGCGCGCTCTACATTAATCTCACTGCCCCGTTCCGCACTCTCCACCAGAAAGCTTGCCTTATTGCTGGAGACCTCACAGAAACCGCCGGAGATCATTATATTCTCCTTCTTCTTCCCGTTTTCATAAGAAAGAATGCCGATCTTCAGAGCGGAAAGGAAAGGGGCGTGGTTTGCGAGTATTCCGAAGTCGCCACTCACGCCAGGTGCGGTGACGATATCAACATCTTCGTCAACCTTTTTACCGGCGGGGGTTACGACCTCCAGTTGTATCTGCTGTCCCATATTTTTCCCTCGTATCAGGTAACGGCCAGGAGTCAAAAGACTCCCGGCCATTCTACTCAACGTTTTGAATCAACGCATATCCAGAGAACATCAAGTATCGACGTCTCATATCAACTGCACGTACTGTATCTTATTTGCCAGCCGCTTCCTTGGCTACGGCCTCATCAATGCCACCGACCATATAGAAGGAGTTTTCACCCATATCATCATGCTTCCCTTCGAGGATCTCTTTGAAACCCTGGACGGTATCGGCGACAGTACAGAACTTCCCTGCCATACCGGTGAAAACCTCAGCAACATGGAAAGGCTGAGAGAGAAAGCGCTGAATTTTCCGTGCGCGGGAAACCAGCATCTGATCTTCTTCAGAAAGCTCGTCCATACCGAGAATCGCGATGATATCCTGCAGGTCCTTGTATTTCTGCAGAGAGACCTGAACACCGCGGGCCACCTCGTAGTGGTCTTTTCCGATAACATTGGGATCGAGGATACGAGAAGTGGAGTCAAGCGGGTCAACAGCCGGATAGATACCAAGCTCGGCAATCTGACGGGAGAGAACAACAGTACCGTCAAGGTGAGCAAAGGTGGTTGCCGGTGCAGGGTCAGTCAAGTCATCCGCAGGAACATATACACACTGAACGGCGGTAATGGAACCTTTGGTGGTTGAGGTAATTCGCTCTTGAAGAGCACCGAGGTCAGTGGCCAGAGTAGGCTGATAACCAACCGCAGAAGGAATCCGTCCGAGAAGTGCAGAAATCTCGGAACCGGCCTGAGTAAAGCGGAAGATGTTGTCGATGAAGAGAAGTACGTTCTGACCTTCCTCATCACGGAAATATTCCGCTGCAGTAAGACCGGTAAGAGCAACCCGTGCACGGGCTCCCGGAGGTTCTGTCATCTGCCCATAAACCAGCGCTGCCCTTGGCAGTACGCCGGATTCTTTCATTTCGTTGTAGAGATCGTTGCCCTCACGGGTTCGCTCGCCAACGCCGCAGAATACGGAGATACCACCATGATGCATGGCAATATTATTTACCATCTCCATCATGATAACGGTCTTACCAACACCGGCACCGCCGAAGAGTCCCATCTTGCCACCAAGCGGGAAGGGAACCAGCAGGTCAATAACTTTAATACCGGTTTCAAGTACCCGTACTTCAGTATCCAGCTCGGTGAAAGCCGGAGCGAGACGGTGAATGGGCATAAATTTGTCGGACGTGATCTCGCCCAGACCGTCAACCGGATGGCCAACGACATTCATAATACGGCCGAGAGATGACTTGCCGACCGGAATGCTGATGGGAGCACCTGTATCGCGAACCTCCATCCCCCGTACCAAACCATCGGTAGCCTCCATGGCGATACAGCGACAGATGTTGTCGCCGAGCTGCAGGGCAACCTCAATAACAAGGTTATCCGGCTCATCGTTGATGGTGGGATTCGTGACAAGACAGGCATTCAGGATCGCGGGCAACTGGCCCGGCTCAAACTCCACATCGATAACAGGGCCGATGACCTGTGTTATTTTTCCTTTTTTTTGTTCGCTCATTGGGTTTTACCCCTCCTCAAAGTCTGATATTTGAATAAAAACTTTCTCGTAAAGAACTTTTATTTGAGTGCCTCTGCACCACCGACGATATCCAGCAATTCGTTGGTAACCGCCGCCTGCCGTGCCTTGTTATAGATAGTAGTGAGACTCCCTACGATATCTTTGCAGGCGGTGGTGGCAGCATCCATCGCTGTCATCCGTGCCGCCTGTTCGCTGGCCCCAACCTCAAGCATGGCATGATAAATCTGCACGTTGAGGTAAAGCGGCTGCAGTGTCACCATCAGTTCATCAATGGAGGGCTCATAGATATAATCACCGCTCATTCCGGCTTTCTCCCCTTCCGGTATATGGGGAACTACGGGTAACAGGGGCGCAACAGCAGGCCTCTGCACCGCCACCGAATGGAATGCTCCGTATATCAACTCAACTTTATCCACCTCGCCAGCAAGAAAACGGGTAGAGACATTAGAGGCGATATCGCGGGCATGAAACATCTGGAACTTGCCCATGATGTCTTTATATCCCTCACGGACTCGACCAGTATTTTTGAGGAGTTGAAAACCCTTCTTGCCTATGCAGAGCAGAGTGACTTCCTTGCCTTCAGCCTCATATTTTTTCAGATGTTTCCACGCCTCCTTCACCACATTGGCATTAAAGGAGCCGCAGAGTCCACGGTCAGAGGTAAAAACAACCAGCTCGACCTTTTTAACCTCACGTTCTTCCATCAGCGGAAAGCTGCCGGAAGAGTCACCAGAAGCAAGATTGGACATCGTTTCGTTAAACTTGGTCGTATAGGGCCGAAACGCCTCCATCTTATCCTGGGCTCCCCGGAGCTTTGCCGCAGCCACCATATTCATGGCCCGGGTGATCTGGGAAGTTTTCTGAACCCCCGTGATCTTCAATTTTACTTCTTTTAAGCTCGCCATAACCTGACCTTTTTCTTTGAATTTGGGTTAACTCGTTTCAACCTCAGTTCAAACTTTTCGTTGCTTTGAAGGTATCGCCGAAACTGGTCAGGGTCTTATTGAGCTTTTCTTTGATGGGATCGGTGAAAACTTGCTCTTTGACAAGGTCGGTGAAGATGGAAGGCTCATTAGATTCGATATAGTTATAAAGTTCCTGCTCGTAGTCAGCAAGTGCAGTCACCGGCAGCGTATCGAGAAATCCATTAGAACCAGCGTAGAGAATAGTGACCTGCTTTTCCATCGGCAGAGGTTGATACTGTGGCTGCTTGAGGATTTCAACAAGACGCTCGCCACGGGTCAGCTTTGCCTGGGTAGCGGAATCAAGGTCAGAGCCAAACGCCGCGAAGGCGGCAAGTTCTCGATATTGTGCAAGATCGAGACGCAGGGTACCGGCAACCTGTTTCATCGCTTTTACCTGGGCTGAACCACCAACCCGGGAGACTGAGAGTCCAACGTTAACTGCGGGACGAACCCCGGAAAAGAAAAGGTTTGGCTCAAGATAGACCTGACCGTCAGTAATGGAGATAACGTTGGTGGGAATAAACGCGGAAACGTCACCAGCCTGGGTCTCAATAATCGGCAGCGCAGTAAGAGAACCGGCACCAAGTTCATCACTGACTTTGGAAGCCCGCTCAAGCAGACGACTGTGGTTATAGAAAATATCCCCGGGATACGCTTCACGTCCTGGCGGACGACGAAGAAGCAGGGAGAGTTCGCGGTAGGCAACAGCCTGTTTGGAGAGATCATCATAAACGATCAGTGCATGCTCTCCCCGGTCACGGAAATATTCTCCCATGGAACAACCGCCAAACGGTGCGAGATACTGCATCGCTGCCGGATCAGAAGCACAGGCGGAAACCACGGTGGTTTTTTCCATGACGCCATTCTTGCGTAAAGCCTCAACAACAAGGGCAACGGTAGATTTCTTCTGGCCAACAGCAACATAGATGCAGTGCACATCACTATTTTTCTGCGCGATGATGGCATCAATGCAGAGGGCAGTTTTACCAATCTGACGGTCACCAATAACCAGCTCACGCTGGCCGCGTCCGACAGGTGTCATGGCGTCAACAGCCTTGGCCCCTGTGTAGCAGGGCTCATGCACACCTTTTCTTGCAATAACACCTGGTGCAAGTCTTTCAATATGTAAGAATTCTTCAGTCTCAATGGCACCAAGGCCATCAATGGGCTGACCAAGAGCGTCAACAACACGACCTTCCATGGCAGGACCAACGGGAACCTGCGCAATACGACCGGTCCGCTTGACAACATCACCCTCTTTAATTTTGCGGACATCTCCAAGAATTGCACAACCGACGTTGTCCGCTTCAAGGTTAAGAGCCAGTCCCATAACACCGCCCGGGAATTCAAGCAATTCCATGGCCATACAATTTCCTACCCCGTAAACACGGGCAATACCGTCACCAATGGAGATAACAGTCCCGGTCTCTTTGAGATTGACCTCGGTCTCGTATCCGCCAATCTGATCCTTAATAATTTGACTGATTTCTTCGGCTTTGATCTGCATTGTGGTTATCTCCCTTTAATGGAATCTTTTAAACCTGCAAGCTGGGTACGGATGCTGCCGTCCAGTTCAAGATCCCCCACACGGGCGATCATTCCGCCGATGATAGACTCATCAACGCTGGTCTCAAGCTCAACCTTCCTGCCTGTTAATTTTTCTAAAATTTTCTGGATTTTATCCGTAAGTGCTTTGGTAGTTTTTGTCGCAGTAACCACAGTACCATGGCTGATGCCCTGTGCCTCTTCGAGCATTTTCTGATAGCTCTCGGCAATCTCAGGAAGGATCTCCGCGCGGCGTTTTTTCACCAGCAGACGAAAAAAATTCCCCACAGGGACATCAAAACCGGCGGCCTTGACCAATTTATCTATCACCGTCTCCCGCACGTCCTGCGGGTAGAGGCGGTTCGTTATGCTGTCTTTAACCTCAGGCCTTTTCGCCATCAGGGCAACAAAAGAGTTCAAGCTCTGACCAAACAGCTTTTCTTTCTTCTGCTCACAGCCAATGGAATAAAGTGCTCTGGCATAGCGTTTTGCGAGGATCACCTGTTTCACGATATCGCCTCCACTTTATTAAGGTAGTTCTCAATGATAGCCTTTTGATCGCTGGCTCTGAGATTTTTTCTGAGCAGTCCTTCAGCCATGGTTACAGCCTTCTCTGCCACCTCCTCACGCAACATGGTGCGAGCCTCGGCGACTTCATTTGCCACAGCCTGTTCAGCAGAACGCATCATCTCTTCTGCAGCGGATTCAGCCCGTGCAATAATATTGCGTTTCTCCACTTCGGCCTGGGCTACAGCCCGTTCAACAATCTTGTCAATATCCGCCTCAACGACGGCAATCTTCTGCTGGAAGTTATTATAAGACTGTTCAGCAACCTGCTTGCGTTTTTCGAGATCATCAATCTCATTGACAATTTCTTCACGACGTGAAGAAAGAGACTTGCCGAGAGGTTTCGCAGCAAAATGGACAAGTATGATCATCAACGCGATGAAGTTGACAATACGCCAGCCGAAATCTTTGAGTTTCGCCTGAGAAAAGGGGTCAACAACGTGCTTCCCGGCGTGGGTGGTATCAAGAGTTTCATCCATAATGGGAATGGTGGCATCTATCACTTCAGATGCAGCCTGCATTGCCTTTGAGTCAGCGGGAACCGAGGCAAAAGCAACCGGAACAGACAAAAAGAGCAGAGACGATATCGCCAGCACCCCTGCAAATTTCTTCATGTTTTTCATTACAGGCTCCTCCTCAGAATCTTACCAGCCATCTCTTTCGCAAATCCCTGAACTCCAGAATCAAGGCTGCTGCGGGCAACCTCGATTTCAGATTTAAGTTCGGCAAGTTTTTTCTCTTTCATCGCCTCACTCTCTTCCCGGATAGCTTCGAGCCGGGCATCGCCCGCCTTTTGAGCTTCATCACGGGCAGCGTCGAGCGCAGCCTTCGCTTTGCCGGAGGCCTCTGCCATTCTGGCATCAACTTCCTGCTGGCGCTGATCGGCCCTTTGCTCAAATCCGTCGGCATCATCACGCATGCCCTGTAATCTTACGGCTCTCTCCTTGATAATCTGCTTTACCGGCTTGTAAAGCATTCTGTTCAGAAGGAACATGAGGACAATCATGTTGATGATTTGGAGAAGCAGAGTCTTGTCTAGTGTAACCATGCTTGCAGCTCCCTGAATAATTAAAAAAACGAAATATTTCACACCGGCCCAGCCACAGCTGCACCGATGTAGACCATAAATGGAAGAAACTCGAAACAACTATCCGACGACTGCTGAACAGCTTAAGAAAAAAAATGAATCTCCATTCACAAATTCAGTTAAAATCCATAACGTAATTGAGCGAGAGTGTCAACTAATTTTCACCTGTACAGCACGCTCCCGCCTCGAATAAAACGTCTTCCACCACAGTGAAAAACGTCCCTGAAAATGGTGTCTTTCCATGGATGTTCATTTATTTAAGCAGCTCTTTGACAATGCCCGGGACCGCAGCTACGGCTTCGCTCACTTTATCTGCCATCGGCCCCCCCGCCTGGGCCATGTCTGGACGTCCACCACCCCGTCCTCCGACAAGAGCAGCAACTCTGCTGACCAGTTCACCGGCCTTGATCCGCCCGGTGAGATCTTTGGAAACGATGGCAAGCAGAGCAGCCTTGCCCGCTACCACTCCGCCGATGACCGCCACACCGCTGTTGAGCTGATTGCGAACTTTATCACCAACTTCACGCAGGATTTTGGCATTTTCCAGTGGAATCTCAGCAGAAACAACTTTAATGCCATCCACTTCTACTGCATTTTTTAACACTGAGTCAAGATCAGAACTGGCCAGTTCTTTTGACAGCTCAGCGGCCTTCTTCTCCGCCGCTTTCAGACTTGCCTGCAGGGCGGCGACTCTGTCACAGGTCTCCTCAATACTGGTGGCGGAAAGCATTCCGCCGAGTCGAGTCTGTCCAGCAAACACCTGCTGGATCCAGGCAAAGGCCGGCTCGCCGGCGACTGCTTCAATACGCCGTACTCCGGCAGCAATTCCGATCTCGGACTGCACCTTGAAAACACCAATATCACCGGTGGCAACGACATGGGTTCCGCCGCACAACTCCTTGCTGAAATCTCCCATGGTGACAACCCGAACCTTGTCTCCATACTTCTCACCAAAGAGGGCCATTGCCCCTTCGGCAACAGCTTCGTCTTTCTCGATAATCCGGGTAACCACACTGGCATTGTGTCGAATTTCTCTGTTGACCCGCCGCTCAATTTCAGCCAGTTCCTCCGGTGTTACCGGCGAAAAGTGGGTAAAGTCGAAACGCACCCGATCTGCCTGCACCAGCGAACCAGCCTGTTTGACATGATCACCGAGCACCTGCCGCAGAGCTGCCTGCAGAAGATGAGTAACACTGTGATGGCCGGCGATGTGACGACGGCGTGCCTCGTCAATCTTCAGCTTCACCTCCATCCCTTCTTCCAGTGTCCCTTCAACCACGTTCAGGGAATGGAGAACAATCTTCTCGCCGGTTACCGTGGTATTACTGACATGGGCGCGACCGCCCTGCCACAGGACCTCACCATGGTCGGCAGACTGACCGCCGGACTCCGCATAAAAGGGTGTCCTGTCAACAAAGAGGCGACCACGCGCCCCGGTGGCGAGGCTCTTCACCCGTGTACCATCCGCGTCCAGCAGGCCGAGCACACGGCCGTTACCACATTTTTCTTCATAACCGGTGAAAACGGTGCGTACGCCCATCTCGGCAATACTCTTCACCCCGTCACCCTGCAACTTGACACTTTCCCCCTTCCGCGATGTACGTGATTGTTTACGCTGGCGGGCCATCTCTGCCTCAAAGCCTGCTTCATCGAAACCCAGCCCGCGCTCAAGGGCAATATCACGCACGATATCAAAAGGAAAGCCAAAGGTATCGTAGAGTTTGAAAATAAAGGTGCCGGAGATAATTTGATCCGCACCGAGCCTGTCAATCTCCCCGGCGAGCAGAGCCAGTCCTTTTTCGAGGGTCTCGCGGAAACGCTCCTCCTCATTGCGGGTTACCTTCTTCAGAAGAGTTTCGGCATCCACAACATGGGGAAAAGCACCCTTCATCTCCTCAATGACCACCTTCACCACATCGTAAAGAAAGGGCCTGTCCAGCCCCAGCGCCTTACCGTAACGTACCGCCCGGCGCATAATGCGCCGCAGAACGTACCCCCGTCCCTCATTGGAGGGCAGCACTCCGTCTGCAACAAGGAAAGTGGTGGCGCGGGCATGATCAGCAATAACCCGCATGGCCACATCATCACCCTTACCGGCACCGTATTTCCGTCCGGAAAGTTCCTCGATACAATGCAGGATGGGTGCAAAGAGGTCGGTATCGTAGTTATTCTGTTTGTCCTGCAGTACGGCGGCGATGCGCTCCAGCCCCATGCCCGTATCGATGCTCGGTTTGGGCAGCAGGGACAGCGTGCCGGACTCATCACGGTTATACTGCATGAAGACCAGATTCCACAACTCCAGATAACGGTCACAGTCACAGCCAATTTTGCAGTCACGGCTGCCGCATGTGGCGGCGTCAGGTCCCTGATCTATATGGATTTCAGAACAGGGGCCGCAGGGTCCGGTATCGCCCATGGCCCAGAAGTTGTCCTTCTTTCCCATGCGTACAATGCGGCCCTTCGGCAAGGTCTCCATCTTCTTCCACAACTCTTCGGCTTCATCGTCGTCATCGTAGATGGTCACCCAGAGATCTTTGGGATCAAGGCCGAGTTTCACGGTGAGAAATTCCCATGCGAAACGAATGGCATCTTCCTTGAAATAATCTCCGAAGGAAAAGTTGCCGAGCATCTCGAAAAAGGTGTGGTGGCGGGCGGTATAACCGACATTTTCGAGGTCATTGTGCTTGCCGCCGGCCCGGACGCAGCGCTGGCTGGTAACAGCGCGGTTATAAGGTCTCTTCTCATCGCCCATGAAAACCCGTTTAAACTGCACCATCCCGGCGTTGGTGAAGAGCAGTGTCGGGTCGTCTGCGGGAACAAGAGAAGAACTGTCCACACGAGTATGACCTTTCTCTTCAAAATACTGCCAGAACAAATTGCGAATGTCGTTTCCTTTCATAATTTTCTCTGCGTGTTGCTCTTTATTGTGTGCACAGACATCTGGATGTCAGGTGCGTTATTCAGTGTAGTTCAGGTGATAATCAAGCGGTTATAAGGGAATGGATCTTCTTAAACTCCGGTGTTCCTGCTCTGCCGAGCAGGGAGTAAATGAACATCTCGGTCGGCCCCACGATTGCCCCCGCCGCACGAAGCTGAAGAAGCGCCTCCCGGTGATCCTCTTCTCTTCGCGAGGAAACCGCATCGGACAAGACCCAAACCTTTTTACCGGCAGCCAGCAAAGCCAGTGCAGACTGCCAGATACAAATATGGGTCTCAACACCAACCAGGACAAAGGTCTCCAGTTCCGGTCGAGCCGCAATTTCCTGCGCTATGCTCTCCACTGCAAGCAGATTGAATGCGGTCTTGTCATACTGTGGTGTATCGGCAAGCAGCTCCTCAAGTTCCGGCACGTACGGCCCGAGCCCCTTGCGATACTGGGTAAAGGCGAGAGTCTTTACCTTCAATTCCCGGGCACAGCGTACCATCAGTGCGGCCGCCGCAGCTGTTTCGTCAGCCCGGTGAATAACCTCCATCAATCGCGTCTGAAGGTCAACGACCGCGAGGCAGAAATGCGCGGGATCAAGGTTCTCTGGTATCATCTTTATTCCTTTTAATTTATATTTCCGGGAACATCGAATACCCACTCTTTCGCCCCCTCTTCGTTACAGTAAAAAATTTATCCTCGGAGGTAAGCACCAGACTCCAGGTAAGCGCCAGACTCCGTGATCAAAGTTATACCGGTGATGAACGGTAAGCCGGTATAAGTACCTTCACGAAATTCTTTTCAAAAAAAACACGGAAATAATTTCCAAGGTACTAACAGGCCTGCGGTAAATTTTCTCCTGTGCCTCGAATATGAACGAAATACAAGGTTCTTCAAGGTACCCCTTCTGACAACGTAAACACGTGTGAAACTGCAAAGCAGACAGTAATTTTTCAGTAGACTCTTTTTTGTGGCGCAATTCAAGTCCGCGCGAAGAAGGTGTAGTTTTTTTTATTTTCGCTGACTTCTCACACACGAAATTTCTTTTCAAGATTTTTTATGACGTGTATAATTTACAATTATTCATTATTTGTGTATTTTCATGCGTTTAATTTTTTACCCATTCTTTTCTTCAGGCCCTCCATAATGTCAACTCTTGAACAGTCTCCTGCCCCCTCATCCGGGACAACCTGCGACGAAACGGTCATGATTGACGAGGAGATTGAACATGTCTCCCGGTTATTAAAAGCCGTGTCCCATCCTATCCGCCTGAAGATTCTCTGTCTGTTGCAGGACCGCGAACTCACCGTCGGAGAAATTCGTGAACAGGTTAAAACCACCAATGCCAATGTTTCCCAGCATCTTGGGGTACTGCGAAAGCAGGGCATTATAGATTTTCGCAAGGATGCAAACTTCATTTTCAACTTCATCAGTGACAAACGCGTCGTCGAGCTGATTCGAAAGCTGGACGATCTTTTTTGCCCTGCGAGAGAAAAATAACCCAGAGAGGAAAAGTACATAAAGGCTTTTACCGCGAAGAACACGAAGAAAGGCAGGAGAAAGACAAAAGACGGAAAGACTGGATGGCCAACGAAACAGTCTCATCCCACAACAGATGTTATTGAGTTTTGTTGCCCTGCTTTTTCCTGCCTCCCGTCTCCTGCCTCCCGTCTCCCGTCTCCTGTTTCCCTTCCCGGTTGAATCCTTAACCGGGCGTTTTTCTGTTTCTGCCACAACCACTCTGCCTGAACCAGTTTACAGTGGCATGATGTGATACTCTTCGCGAACCGCATGTTCACCCTTGAAAACTTGCCCGGTACGACCATCAATAGAGACATGGTCGCCACGATTGATCCGCTCACCCTCCAGCTCACACCACCCTTCCATGTCGAAAACTTTCATGCTGCGACAACCTACCACGCAGTACTTTTCAAGCCGCACAGCAACCACAGAGGCATGCGAGGTCTGGCCACCCCTTGCAGTGAGCAGCCCCTGGGCGAGAGAGATCATCTTGATATCCTCCGGAACCGTATCCTGGCGAATAAGAATAAGCGGAGAATCCTTGTCCTTGAGACGAATTTCAACAATATCCTCCTCAGAGAAAACCGCCCGTCCGGAAAGCGCTGATCCGGAAACGCCTACCCCGCTGCCGATCCACGCGGCCTCCAGTTCCCCGGGCTCTGTCTCGACAAAAACGTTGAGATGCTCCTTCTTTTTGATGGTGATCATGTCCCGTGTCTGTAGATAATAGAGGTCTTTTGCCTCGGGACTCTCAAAGGTAAATTCAATTTCCTGCGGATTCCAGTGATTATCATAGACAAGCTCGCGGGAAGTTTCCAGCAGAGCTTTGTAAATGGCGGGGAAGCGTCGTTCCAGGGATTCATCCACCAGACGGCCGTCCAGCTCTGCCTGCTCCACAGAGATCGCACAGCTGGAAACCAGCCCGCTGACGATATCCTCTCCCTGATCGCCGAAGGCGTAGTCACCCCACAGCGCCACCCGCTGAACCTTGCGATAGGGGTGAGCTGTGAAAACCACACCCGCACCGGACTCCTGGCTCCTGTTCCCAAGCACCATGGTCTGCACAATGACAGCTGTTCCCCAGGAATCGGAGACATCCATGATATGACGGAACTCCACCGCCTTTTCCGTATTCCAGCTCTCCAGTACCAGTTCAATGGCGTTGATAAGCTGCAGCCAGGGATCCTCCGGGATTGAGATACTGCGACGACGGGTGAGGTTGCGGTAGGACAGCGCCAGCTCCTTCATCTGCTCACTGGAGAAATCCCGTTTCAGCCCCACGCCGTACTCCGTCTTGGCGGCATTCATCAGGCTCTGAAAATCGTCTCGCTCCATGCCGGAAATCATCCCCCAGCTTTGCACGAAACGGCGGTAGTTGTCCCAGGCGAGATAGGCGTTGCCGTTTTTCGCCACAGACTCTTCAATAATATCCTCGTTGAGACCAACATCATGGATAGTGGCCATCATTCCCGGCATGGAGATGGAACCACCGGAACGCACCGAGAGCAGCAATGGATTCTCAGCACTGCCAAAAGTCCGCCCGGTCACCTGCTCCACTTCGTTAAGGGCTTCGCGCACCCGCTGCATAAACTCATCACGGGTTCGTCGGTAGCTGAACACAACCTCCTGACAGCGGAAAATTTCCGTGGTGATAATAAATGCCGCCGGGACCTGCTTGCCGAGACGTGAAATATTCACCAGATTATACCCTTTGTTCCCGAGGTGAATAAGGTCGTCGGTATAGGGATTGGGCCGGTGCATCAGAGAGATGGCCTTCTCCGGGTTGTAGCTCATAAGAATATCAAGCTTCTCACCGTCGAGCAGATTCTTCTGATTTTCGAGGGTCTGCAGGATACGCAGGATAAAGTTGTCGAGATGCTGCAGACCGAAGGTGGAAGCAATCAGCTCCCGCATGAAAACCTCAGAGAGGCGGGGGATGGCAGCCGCCATATCATCCTCGTCATACAGCCCTTCAAACTTGGTAAGGATGTTTACACTGCCAATCTGCGGGATAATAATTGACAGGTTATTCTGGTGAATATTGGTGTAGTAGGAGTAGATGATATCCTTTACTCCCTCACTCATGCCGCGCAGAATGTCGAGATACTGGGTGTAGGAGAAACGCCTCACCTTCAACGAACTCTCCAGCAGATTAAGCTGGATGCTGAGCCGACGCGAGCTGATACCGTCGATGGAGAGCGCACGCATGTAGAGACGGATACAGCGGGCAATAGTATAGAACGTCGCCTGAGTGATGATGGAGAGGTTGAGGGTCTCCGGCAGCTTCTCAAGATAGAGATTGGCCAGCTTTTCCAGGCGAAAGGAGAGGCTGAGGGCATCAAACTTTTTCTCCCGGTAGCGTCCATAGACCGAGGGGATGTCCACGGCGATGTGCCGCTTGTAATAGATATCTTCCCGGACCTCAAACTTCTTCGGCGAGAGGATGGTGTCTTTCAGGCTCTCCAGCGCCCCAAGCAGGGAACCGAGAATCTTCTCAGTGTCCGTTTCGTCAAGCTGCTCCGGCAGGGAATGCAGTTCGGGAAAGCTGTCCTGCACCACGAGATTGATCTCTTCGCGCAGCTGCCTGAAACCCAGTTTGTACTTGCGGTTGAGCAGGGCATACATGCGCAGCATCAACTCAAAACGGCGCACCTCTCCAGCACAGCAGTCACTCTGCTTCACCAGCCAGGCTTTTAGATCTTCGTCCTTTATGTCAAGAATATCATGTACATGGCGAACTTTGAAGTCACTCCACAGTCGATCACTGAGGATGTAGAGATCATCAACCAGCGGCCCACTGGTGACAATCTGCAAATAGACATCCTCGGGAACATAGGGGATGATAAGCGTCTTGTCTCGGAAATGCCAGAATTTGAGAATCGCCTGGGTAAAGTCAACAATCAGGTTGGAACTTTCCACATGCCCCTGCTTGCGCAGAAAATGAATAAGCAGGTCTTTGCGGTGATGAATCTCATCGAGTTCGGTACTGACATCCCGCAATTCCCCCTCTGAACCAATCTCGTTGAAAAAGACCGGCATCAGTTTGGTAAACTGCTTGCTGAGGTTGTAGATCGGCTCAATGGGATGGTTAAGCAGGCTGGTGATATCCCGTTGGAAGAGATCGGTATCCTTGACGCAGGTGCCGGAAAGTTTGAGGTGGATAATCAGCGCGGAGAAAAGCGTGCCACACCATTTCGGCTCGCGCATAATAAGATGCAGCCAGATACGGATATTGGCGAGATGAGCGGGGTTGACCAGTGGCTGCCAGTTGTCATCCACGCCCGTCACCCCGGCATGCTGGAAGCCGAAACGCACTACGCCGAAGAGGAAAGCCTCCACCATGCGACTGTTGCCGCGGTCGAAAATCTCATCTCCGATCACCTGAATGCACTGCAGGGAAGTGTGCGGATATTTGCGCACGTTGGCCTTCAACAGCTGGAACGCGGTGAGCAGAAACTCCTCAATCTGCTCAAAGCTTTGCTGGCGAATGAGGCTGACAAGGCTGCGATTGATCTCACGCAGGGTCTCCTCATGGATCAGCGAGAGGCCGGTGGTATCCATAATTTTGAAAAGGAAGAGCAGCTTGCGGTTCTCCTCGAAATCATCTGAATCGCTCGCCTGGAAGCCCCCTTCAGCCATTCCCTGACTGGGGATAGCGCGATATTGACGAACGATATCTATATGGTCGAGAAGATCATCAAGCGGCTCAAGCTCTCCCTTTTCCACACGTTCACGCCACTTGCGTAAACTCTCATGAGAAATCTTCACAAAGAGGTGGGAGGCACCGAAGTCCTTCTCCTCAATGGAGCATCTCTCAAGGAACCAGCTCATCGGATCATCCTCGTGCAGCCAGTAATCGTAACACTCCAGCAGGGTTGTCCTGAGAAATTCATAATAGCTGTCAAGCATGAAATCAGAGCAGGATTTCTGCATCTTTTTCAACAGGGGAGCCAGCTTTTTCACTGTATGCGGACTCTGGTAAAACTGCTGCAGCAGCGCCGGCTCTGTAACGCCGAGCGCCTGAAGATCATGAAAGATCTCCTCAATCACTGAGGCAAAACGGGCGGCATCTTCCGGCTTGATTTTTGCCAGCATCTTCTCCAGCCAGATCATCAGCGCCGCAACGACTTCAGAGGAAACCTGCGGATTGCGCCGTGCATCAAAGAGTGCTTCCAGAAAGAAACCCGAGAAAAGGTGGATGCATTGTGGCCCCTCTTCTCTGGAGAGGTAGTGGTGAACATTTTTCAGCACAAAACTTCGCAGATGAGGCAACACCATCTGCCAGTTATGATATGGGTGACAGATCTCGACAAGGAGACTTTGAAGGCTGGCCTCCAGGCCCTTGAAGTTCTTAACCACCTTGAGCAAAACGTTGTACTCTTCTGGAATTTCCACCTTGATGGAAGTTTCAATAAGATTGGCTCGCAGGGCATCCGATTCGATAATTTTTACTTCGCTGTCCATGATGATCTCCACTGTTTTTCTTCCCGCAGAGGGGGAAGTTTTTCTCTTTGTACAACTTTACCACAAAACGGTCAGGAAGGTTACGATCACACCGTGAAAAAGCAAAAAGACCCCGCTGCACAGAAGTGCAGCGGGGTCTTTTTACAGGGTACCTTTACAGGAATATTGAAGATCAATGAAATACAAGGTTCTGCAAGGGATCCTTACGCCTGAAAAAAATCTGAAAATCAGAGTGCCTAAAATCAGAGTGCCTTATTGGACTCCATATGGCAGATCAGGTCGAGCATACGGTTGGAGTATCCCCATTCGTTGTCGTACCAGCTGAGGATCTTCACAGTGGAACCAAGCACCTTGGTGGACTGTGCATCCACGATAGAGCTGCGGGGATCACCTTTAAAGTCGATGGAAACCAGCGGTTCTTCAGAAAACCCGAGGTAGCGGCTCTCGGCGGCTTTCAGTGCGGCGTTCACTTCCTCCGCAGAGGTCTCACGGCTGACTTCCATAACGAGGTCGACAATGGAGACGGTCGGAGTAGGGACACGAACGGCAAGACCGTCAAATTTTCCTTTCAGTTCCGGAATAACGAGAGAGACAGCGGCGGCGGCACCAGTCTTGGTCGGAATCATGGAGAGAGCCGCAGCACGGGCACGGCGATGATCGCTGTGTGGTGCGTCAAGGAGACGCTGGTCGCCGGTATAGGCATGAATAGTGGTCATCAGGCCGCGCTCAATACCAAAGTTGTCAAGGATAACCTTGGCGAAGGGAGCAAGGCAGTTTGTCGTACAGGAGGCGTTGGAGACAATGTGATGCTGAGTAGCATCATACTCATCTTCATTAACGCCCATGACAAAGGTCTTCACGCTGCCCTTGGCAGGAGCGGAGATAACAACCTTCTTTGCGCCTGCATCAAGATGCGCCTGAGCGGTCTCGGCGTCACGGAAGAAACCGGTGCACTCGGCAACGTAATCCACCCCAAGGTCTCCCCATGGGATATCTACAGGATTGCGATGGGCGCTGATGGAAATCCGTTTGCCATCGACAATCATTCCTTCACTGTCCGCACTGACATCATACCCGGAGCGGCCCATGTTGGAGTCATATTTCAACAGGTAGGCAAGGGTTGCGTTGTCGGTAAGATCGTTTACATGAACAACTTCGATATCAGCAAAGGCCGGATCGGAAGTCATTGCACGATACATATTGCGGCCAATACGGCCAAAACCATTAATACCTATTCTGATTGACATAATACTCTCCTTTTTTACGTTGTGTCGTTTTAAGAGTCTTGAATCTAATAGTAATTTACTCTCTACTATAGAAAATTATACGTTTCTATAAATCCTTAAAGATCTTCGATAAAACTGAAGTTTAAAAGATTCTCCACGTATGTACTCGACAGACTCTACCGAGCTACAATATCCATGGCTGCTGTAGTACAACAGTTTACACGAATTATAGGGATTGCAGGTTCCTTTTGCTTCAATTTTCATACTGCATTACAGATGAATCTATACAATACTGCTGCCCCGGTGCAATCCTGGTAGTGATCCGCAGATTCCAGTGACACTCTGTCTACCGGGTTCCCTGCTGTAGAAGACGGGATTCAAGGGACCCTTATTTCTGTACACAGTTGATCTGTTGCGCGCGGCTTTCATCGTAGAAGGAGAGATACTTTTTCATCACCTCATCCCAGGTATAGTGCGAGTAGATCTCCTGCACCGCCTGATACTGAATCTTTCTCCGCTCCTCTGCAGAAAGGGCAATCGCCCTTTCAAGGGCATCAAGCAGTGATTCCATGGAGATGCCGGAATAGGCCAGCCCCGTCTTACCATCTTTCACCTTTACCAGACCACCAACATGACGGACAATGGGGATATTACCGTAGAGCTGTGCTATAAAGTCGGTTAGACCACAGGGCTCAAAGCGCGAAGGAATCATGAAAAAATCCCCTGTCGCGAAAATCAGCCTGCCAATATCGGAATCGTACCCGTCAAGAAAGCAGAAACGCCCGGCAAATTCCGGCTGTTCGGCGTGAAAAGCGAGCTGCTCTTCAAGTCCGACATCACCATCACCGAGCAACAGCACCTGGCAGTCAGGGTGTCGCTGCAGCAGAGTCGGCAGAACTGCAATCAGAGAATCCACCCCTTTGTCGTTGTTAATGCGGCCTACAAAGGTGAAAATAGTTGCATTTTCCAGTTGTGCAAGGGTGCCATGCTGATGAAGTGTGCCGTGCAGCCCATGTTCCAGCATCAGCAGCAGTTCACGGCGGCAACGGGCCTTGCCGTGAAGATTATCTTCTTTGTTGGCAGGATCGTAGATAAAATCTGGATCCCCTCCGGCAAAACTCTCCGGGTTATAGAGCTCCGGGTCAATACCGTTGGTGATACCG
Organism: Desulforhopalus vacuolatus; assembly: GCF_016918505.1. Lineage (GTDB taxonomy): Bacteria > Desulfobacterota > Desulfobulbia > Desulfobulbales > Desulfocapsaceae > Desulforhopalus > Desulforhopalus vacuolatus. The sequence goes on along the minus strand of NZ_JAFFPZ010000006.1, from coordinate 71,879 downwards.
TGCAGAACTATATTACGTGCCTTGAGGGTATGCCCGAACCAGCCGGTCATATAGTCGCTGTCGGTATCCATCAGCTCACGGGCGTAATTTTCGCTCACCGTATTTACCAATGAATAACTTGAGGCAACCAGCAACGGGTCAAATTTATTTTCGAGACGATTTCCATCAATAACCTGCGGAGGCAGACCACTTACAGCAGCGGCAAAAGGCAGGTCGGTAATTTCCTGATGGTAGCCGCGACCGGCGTTATGCACGGTGACAACTGCCGCAGTCCCTCGAAAATAGGTCTTGTAGCCGGCAATTTCACGTATCATGGCTGGCAGCAGAGCAGTGTGTCCATCATGACAATGGATAATGCTCGGTCGAACACAAAGGGCAATAAGCAGCTCAAGAGCCGCCTTCTGCAGCAGCACATTCATGGCAAAGTAATCCGCATGCCCTTCAGAAGCTTTCTTCCAGGCCACAGACTTCTCCTCCTCGTCTGTGTAAGTGTAGACATTGTGCTTTTCGCGGAAACGCTCACCCTCGATCAGGTAGATTTTCACCCCGTTCTCTTCCTTGACATAGAAGCGAACTCCCTCGCACATACGCTGTTTCGGCAGGTTCATCTGGATGGAAAGCGCCAGCTCCTGGTAGGGACAGAGGGGATCCATCACTGACTGAAAGCCTTCAGCTTCAGGGGCCATAAAGCCATAACGCGGCAAAACGACACTCACCCGTCGTTTACCCGAACGAGCCAGGGCTTTTGCCAGCTGAAAAACCACATCCTTCACTCCACCTGCACCGGCCAGTTCACCATATTCCCGGCTCACCATCCAGATATCGCAGAGATCGCTGCCATGAATTTTCGCTGTCTTGCGCATAAGCCCATCAAGACCACTGACACAAGATGGCCGGGGCGGCGCAAATTCTCCCTCAGAAGGTATCACATCACTCATCTCACCCTCCCCCGCTTTGATGTGGGGCATTTGTAAAAGTGTTCGCAGGAAACCGATACAACAGACCTTTTTTTCTAAAGAGAAAAGAATAAAGGTTTCCTTTGTTTGACGACGGGAGCAAAACACTCTACTATCTGCTCAACGTCCTGCTCAAAATTCCCACCAGGGATCTTGAAAAATCAGCAGAGAAATTGATTGCTCAAATTTCCCGTTATTTCAGGCAGCAGACTGGAAGACCACGGCCTGATTTTTCCACTTAACACTGGAGTGTACCATGCAAAAACAGAAACTGCACGACTTACAAGATTTCCTTAAATTGCTGCAAAAGGAGAATCAACTTCTTGTTATTGAGCAGGAAGTTGATCCCCGTCTTGAGATCGCCGAGATCCATCGCAGGGTCATTGCTGCCGGGGGCCCCGCCCTCCTTTTTACCAGAGTCAAGGGTTCTCAATTTCCTGTGGTAACCAATTTGTTTGGCACTGCGGAACGTATAGAACTGGCCTTCGGCGGCAAACCGCAGCAGTTTGTAAAAGACGTGGTCCGTCTGGTGGAAACCTCCATGCCCCCAACGCTGTCAACCCTGTGGGAAAGCCGCAGACTCATCACCGACGCCATAAAAATCGGCATGAAAGAGATAAGTGTCGCACCGGTGATGGAGTGCGTGCAGCAGCCACCCATGCTCTCTACTCTGCCTCTGCTCACTTCATGGCACAGCGATGCCGGTCCCTTTGTCACCCTGCCACTGGTTTATACCGAACATCCGGATGGCCGTGGACATAACCTCGGGATGTATCGTATTCAGCGCTTCAGCGACAGCGAGACCGGCATCCACTGGCAGATTCACAAGGGCGGCGGCTATCACTACCACGAGGCGGAGAAACGTGGTGAGGCACTGCCCCTCTCCCTCTTCCTCGGCGGCCCGCCGGCACTCATGCTGGCGGCAATTGCCCCGTTGCCGGAGGACCTGCCGGAACTGCTGCTCGCCTCGATGGTGATGGGCGACAAACTGGAGATGGCCACCGACCCCCGGGACGCCTGCCACCGTCTCATCGCCCGCACCGAGTTTGCCATTAAGGGAAAGGTTCCGCCATTCCTGCGCCACCCCGAGGGTCCCTTCGGCGATCACTACGGCTACAACTCCCTGCAGCACGATTATCCGGTCTTCCAGATCAGCCATATCTACCACCGCAAGGGGGCTGTCTACCCGGCCACCGTGGTCGGGCGGCCGAAACAGGAAGATTTTCTGCTCGGCGACTACCTCCAGGAACTGCTTTCACCGCTCTTCCCCCTGGTCATGAAAGGTGTGAAGGAGTTGAAGACCAGCGGAGAGGCAGGATTTCACTGCCTCGCCGTTGCGAGGGTAGAAAATCGTTATCCCCGCGAGGCCTTCGCCAACAGTCTGCGTATTCTTGGCGAAGGACAGCTTTCCCTGAGCAAATTCCTTATAACCACTGACGGTGATACAGATCTCAGCAATTTCGCCACATTCTGGCCCCACATCCTTGAACGGGTGGATTGGAAACGCGACCTTTTCATTTTCGACAACACCTCCATGGACACCCTTGACTATACCGGCCCCTCGGTCAACAAGGGTTCCAAGGCACTGTTAATGGGATTGGGCCGGGAAAAGCGCCGCGAGCTGCCACAGGAGTTTCATGGGGAGCTGCCCTCCGGCTGCTCTCAGGCAAAGGTCTTTCTGCCGGGCACTCTCGTCGTACAGGGGGCCAGTTGGAAAGAACGCCCCGATCTCGCCAGGGAACTCGCCGAATACAGCGGACTGGGTAACTGGCCTTTTGTTCTGCTGGTGGACAACGTGCGCGAGGCAACATGCTCAATGCAGGAGTTCCTCTGGACCTTTTTTACCCGCTTTGAACCGGCGGCAGATATCTACGCCAAAGCCTCCGCCGTCAGTCGTTTCCACATCGGCCTTGAGCCCCCGGTAGTCATCGACAGTCGCCTGAAGCCCTGGTATACTGATGTGCTTGAGGTGGACCCGGAAACAAAGGCACTGGTAGACAGTCGCTATACTGAAATGATCCCTTCACAATGGAGACTCTGATGGAGAAAATGCGACTGCAGAAATTCCTCGCCCGCTGCGGTGTCTGTTCACGACGAAAGGCAGAGGAGTATATCGCCGCCGGACAGGTAAAAGTAGACGGGCAGACAGTTACCGAGATGGGCGTGTCCGTGGGAGAGGAGAATCACGTCACCTTCAACGGCCGCCTGCTTACTCTTGAGGAGGAGTTTGAATACTACCTGCTTAACAAACCCGCTGGCTATATCACCACCCTCTCCGACCCTCAGGGACGCCCTACCGTCACCTCCCTCCTCAGGGGGGTGAAAACCCGGATATTCCCGGTAGGACGCCTCGACCTCGACACCGAAGGAGCACTCCTTCTCACTAATGACGGAAATCTCGCCCAGCGCATGCAGCACCCCAGCCTGCATACGAAGAAGCACTACGAGGCACTGGTCAAAGGTCGGCCAGCGGCAGCGGCACTGCGGCAGCTTGAGCAGGGCGTGGAACTTGAAGGAAAACTGACCGCACCGGCGAAGGTTCATCTGGTGAAACAAGGGGAAAACAGTGCAGTGCTGGCGCTGACTCTCCAGGAGGGGCGGAAACGGCAGGTAAAGAAAATGTGCGCCCATATCGGCCACCCGGTACTCTTTCTGAAAAGGACAGCCTACGGGCGTCTCACTCTCGACGGCTTGAAACGGGGGGCATGGAGACGACTCAGCTCTGTAGACTTAGAAAAGATTTTTTTGTAAAATTCTCTTTACAAACTGACTGATTCCTGATTAATTTAAATCTTAATATTCGCAATAAATATACCATAATATTATATAGATATTTCATTCCCCACACGACCAGCTGACAGGATTATACAGTCCTCAAATTGCAAGGAACATCGAATAATCGGTATTTCGCCCATCTTCTTCGTTACAGTAAAAAAATTTAATTCAATCCGGGCCATGCAGTACGATAAAAAGCGTGGACTCAGTGCCCTTCAAGGATAACAAATGGCTGAGGACGATCATTCTTCAAAATTTTTTCCAGCCGATATTTACTGGAGTCGAAAATGAATAAATCAGAACTGATTGAACACCTTTCCGAAACGCTCAATCTTCCGCAACGGGAGGCAACGGCCATCTGTAACACAATCCTTGAACGGATGACGGAGGCCCTCTCCGATGGTGACAGTATTGAGATTCGCGGCTTCGGCAGTTTTGTCATCAAGAAATATGAGGCCTACGAAGGCCGCAACCCCAAAACGGGCAAAAAAATTACCGTCCAGCCCAAAAAACTTCCTTTTTTCAAAGTCGGCAAGGAATTGCGCGAGAAGGTCAACAACGACTAAAGGGTACCTTGAATAACCAGCATCTCACCCGCTTTTACCACCTGCGGCCTCGACAAAAGTCTCAAAAAGTCTTAAAAAATGGTGATGCTTACAGGTCAGGTCCTCCGGATGCCACTGCACTCCCACTGCAAAGGGATGCTCTTTGTGTTCAATCGCCTCTATAATGCCGTCTTCCGCGCGGGCCGTAACAATAAAGTTATCCGCAACCCGTTTTACCGCCTGATGGTGAAAAGAATTAACCATCAACGTCTCTGTCCCAAAAATTCTCCGCAGCAGAGAATCTTCCCGCAGCTTCACTCGATGGTAAAGCGCATCCACCGGCATGGCTTTTGGTCTATGCCCGAGAGGATGCTCCAGCTGGCTGAAAATATCCTGATAGAGAGTCCCCCCGCCCGCCACGTTCATGAGCTGCATCCCGCGACAAATCCCGAGAACAGGTATGTCGCGCTTTACCGCAAGATGCAGGAGATGGCTCTCGCAGGAGTCACGTTCGGAATTGATACAGTCCACATTGCACAGAGGATCCTCTCCGTAGAGATGCGGGCTGATATCCTCATTGCCACCGGTGAGCAGCAGTCCGTCAATCAACTTGAGGTAAGAACCAGGGACATCTGGATCACAAACCATCGGCAGCAGCATGGTGAGTCCCCCCGCCTCATGCACAGAGCGTATATACCCGTCACTGACCGCCGCGTACCTTTTTTGCGAATGTTCCATTATGCAGGTGGTAATACCGATAACCGGCCTGTTCTCTTTCTTCATTTCTCTTGTCCTTTCACACAACTTTTTAAGTATTGGCAGTCCGTTCTTTTTACAGGAATCGCCGCAGCCATGCAATCCGTCTTTTTCTTTCATTTTTATGGTGCTTCAAGTATTGTGAACAGTAAAACTAATTCAGATGGGGAGGAGTAAAAATGTCCATTGTCACCATAGCACGAGGTTCCTATAATAAGGGGAAAGAGGTCGCTGAAGGGCTGGCCGAGGCACTTGGCTGCGAATGTCTTTCGCGGGATATACTGCTGGAGGCATCTGACCGCTTCAATATTCCCGAGATCAAGCTGGTCAAGGCACTGCACGATGCGCCCTCGGTGCTGGAGCGTTTCAGCCACGGCAAGGAGCGCTATTTTGCCTATTTTAAATCTGCTTTTCTTTCTCATATATCCGAAGGCAATGTGGTCTATCACGGACTCGCTGGCCATTTTCTGCTGCGGGAGATGCCCAATGTCCTTAAGGTGAAGGTAAACGCACGCATGGAAGACCGGGTTATTGATGAGATGGAGCGAGAAAGCTGCTCACAGTACACCGCCTGCTCTAATCTGCAGCGGGACGACGAAGAGCGTCGTAAATGGGGCATGCAGCTCTATGGACTCGATCCGTGGGACGCCCGCCTCTTTGATATCGTCTGCAATGTCGATACCTTGAAGGTTCCCGATATCGTCAGTATGCTGGAACGTCTGTGTCGACTCCCGCAATTCAAAGAGACGGAGGAAAGCCTGAAATACCTCCGTCAGGCAGCGAAGGTCGCCGGAATCAAGGCGCTGGTGATAGATACAAGTCCCAACGCCAGGGTAGAAATTATCAATAAGAAAAAGATTAAACTGGTCGGAGTGAAAGGGGACAAGAAGTTTCGCCACAAGCTGGAGCAGAAACTTGTCGATCTTTATGATATTGAAGATGTTGTTTTCAAAAAGACATCAAGGGTGGACAGCGGCCATATCAACGTCTTCCACAGTCTCGAATAAACCTTCCAGCTGCTCCATCAAAAAAAAGACGTCTCCTCTGACGGGGAGACGTCTTTTTTTTTAGCTTTCAACCCGAGATTGAAATTCAGGAGACCCTCAAACCTCAAAGTCAATCGCCTGACGCGAATTCACTACTTTTTTGATAAAACTAACAATTTTCTGATGCTCGGGGTGGTCATTGTAGGCGGCGAGATCAGCAGTCGTGTCGTGGGTGGAATGCAACACAATCTGAGCATCCACAGTGGTAGTTGCCGCCAGTTTAACTGAAACTTCAACAGCTTTAAGGGTATCGATCTTCCCCCTCAGTGCTTCAATCAGCTCTTTAATCTTCAAGCAGTTCTGCGCAGCAGTTGTCCCCTCAGCCTCATCTTTCAGCGTCCACCATACGATGTGTCGAATCATGATGCATCTCCTCTGTTTATTTTTTATGGGTTCCCGTTGCCGGGGCAAGACATTTTTAAATCGCCCCATCCTTCACCGGACAACAAAGGGATTTACAGAAGACCGTTAACGATTCTGACCATTGTGGCTGTCTACGGTGGCATCACTGGCATACTCGGCGCCTTCGGCGATAAATTTATCCAGGGCTTCTTCGACGGTTCCGGTAATGCCGTTTACCACCTTCACTCCCCCGGCGTTAAGGGTGTTGAAGGCATTTGGGCCACAGTGACCAGTCATCAGCACATCTGCGCCCTTGTCGGCAATGAGATTTCCAGCCTGGATTCCGGCCCCTTTGAAAGCATTGGAATTGGAGCTGTTATCAACTGCTTCAAACTCTTTTGTTACAGAATCAACGATAATAACCCACGCAGCACGGCCAAAACGGGGATCAGTCTGAGAGCTGAGTTCCGGGCCCTGGGATGTAATTGCAACTTTCATAGTATTCCTCTTTATTATTCAACAAAAATTTCATGGCAGGGGCAAGAAGTCCCTGCCATATTGCCAGTCCCTTTCAGCTTACTGACCGCCACCACAGACCTGAGTGTCCGTAATCTGCGACAGTTTGTCGGCAGCCATGTCCTCAACTACCGGACGGATGTCACGGCGCTCGCCATCGTAATAGACCTCAATGCCCACTTCTTTGAAGCCCATCAGCGGACGCATGCCGATACCACCGACCACGAGACGATTCACCCCGGCATTGGCAAGAAGCTGAACCGGAACCATGCAGCCACCCTGAAGATGCTCTTTGTTCGCGAGCAGGTTCACTTCTTTGATTTTTCCATCCTCAATATCAATGAGGGTGAAAACGTCGCAGTGTCCGAAGTGACCTGCACGTTGACCGTCAAGTCCACCTTCTCCATCCGAGGGTACCGCCAGTTTGTAACTTGCCATGTTTCTACTCCTTTTTTGTGTTAACAGTAAGGGCCTGCGCCCGTTTATATTTTTTGCCTGTACTGCAGCAGGAGATCTGCACAGTGAGTGCTTTCAATGAGAAAGTCAATTCTGCGAGATCTTTTTCTCCTGCTGCAGGAGAAAAGATCAGCGCAGATCAGCGATTCCCATGTTATTCATAGCCTTGCTTGCCAGCACCTTTTTCCAAATCTCCCGGACAGTCTTCGCGGCATCGCTCTCTGGAGCGAATTCAATAATATTCTCTGCGGCCACCATCGCCTTGACAAAGCTGGGATCAAAGGGGATACGCCCAACCAGCCCGAGCGACTGCTCCACAGCCCAGGCCTCTATTTTTTCAGTCATTTCCACATTGAGATCAAACTTGTTTACTGCCACCAGCCCCGGGACTCCAAAATGCTGACCCAGCTGGGCCACCCGCTGCATGTCGTGCAGACCGGAAACCGTCGGTTCAACGACAATCACCAGGGCCGCCGCACCGCCAACAGCAGCGATTACTGGACAGCCAACCCCTGGAGGGCCGTCAGTAAGCAGCAGATTGCGCCCTTCGGCTTCCGCCAGCTGGCGCCCCTCCTGGCGCACCAGACTGACCAGTTTACCGGAGTTTTCCTCAGCAATTCCGAGCCGGGCGTGAATCATCGGTCCAAAACGGGTTTCGGAGTGAAACCATTCTCCACACTGCTGTGTCGGAAAATCAATCGCCTCCTGCGGGCACATGTCAACACAGACTCCGCAACCCTCGCAGGCGATCGGGTCCACATGATAGTCTTCTGAAATCGCATCAAATTTACACACATCCAGGCAGACGCCGCAGGCCACGCAATCCTCATTGCGAATCTCAGCAATTCCACCACCCATGAAAGCATGAGATTCCACAACCTTCGGCTTCAGCAAAAGGTGCAGGTTGGCAGCGTCCACATCAGCGTCGCAGAGCACTCCATTCTCCATGAGGGAAGCGAATGCAGCCGCAATACTGGTTTTACCGGTGCCACCCTTGCCACTAATAATTACTATCTCCCGTATCATGCTTTTGCCTCCACGATCTCGGCTATACGCGTATAGAGCCGTTGAAATTTTTCCCGCCATTCCGGCGAAACATTGACAATTGACTCTCCACGGGAATAGGCCTCGGCAAAGCTGCGCTCAAAGGGAATCTTCATGAGGATCTCAAGTCCTTCACTCTCTGCATACTCCTGCACTGTGTTGTCACCGAGATCGGCCCGGTTGATGACCAGTCCGGCAGGAATACCGAGTACCTTGACTGCCTCAACCGCAAGCTGCAGATCGTGCAAACCAAACGGGGTCGGCTCAGTAACAAGCAGGACGAAATCGGCTCCACGCATCGCCGCAATCACCGGACAGGAGGTGCCCGGCGGGGCATCAATGAGAGTCAGCTCCGCCTCGTTCTCGTGGCGGCGCACGGCCTTAATCAACGGCGGGGACATCGCCTCGCCGATACGAATGCGGCCAGTGTGTATCGCATGTCCGTTCACCATCCCGGACTCAACAACACCGAGACTGCGACTGTCATCACCAATTGCCCCAAATTCACAAACGAGCTCGCATCCACCGCAGCTGTGGCAGAGCGCCGGAAAAACAAGCACTGTTTCCTTCACGAAGGCGAGAGCGGCAAAGCGGCAGATATCGACACACTTTCTGCACCCGGTACATTTCTCCTGGTCAACGACCGGAACAAAAGTAGTTATCTCGGTCTCTGTCAGCACCCCGGGATCGAGGAAAAGATGGAGATTAGGTTCCTCGACATCACAGTCGAGCATGTTGAAATCCTTTACCAGACCGCTGTCCTGCAGACTGAGGGCAAGGTTGGCAGCAACGGTTGTCTTCCCGGTGCCTCCCTTGCCACTGGCTATACTGATTATCATAAGGTCTCCGCTGAAAGTTAAAAGAGATTGGTAATGGAACGTAAAATTATCAAGAGACGAGCAACCTCGGCAGCATCAGGCTTCGGTTTTATCTGCATGAGAATCCCCAGTCCTTCGGTCTCCTCATGGAAATCCTCGGGAGAGTCCCCACTGACGAGAGCGCAGTTGGTCAGGGGAAATTTTCTGGTGAGGGTATGCGCAAATTCAAGACCACTGGCATCCTCCAGCTCTTCCCCAACACAGACGGCATCAAAGGTTTCCCCCTCGACCAGTCTCAGAGCCTCGGCAGCGGAAGTACAGGTCTGCACTTCAGCCTGATCGCCGAAAGCCGCAGCGAAGTCAGCAAAGGTATTGTTCTTCTCAACAAGCAGAATTTTCATGGTGTTCCTCTCATCCATTTTGAATTATTCAGAGTTTCTTTTTTACAATATCAGCTTCTCTGCGTCCCACGGGCAGGCCGCCTGCGCCCTTTTCCGACAGCAGCACTGCCGCAGACAACCGGGCATGGCAAAAGAACCGAGATCTTTCCCTGCCGCGAGACTTGCCAGCACAGGTTCCACTTCACCGGCGAGAAAGGGAATAAGCTCAATTCCCACCGCCTGTAAACGCTGCAGCCCACGCTCACAGAGAGCACCACAGAGGAGCAGCTCTATCCCCTCATCCCTGTGCAAACGCCCCACCGCTGCAAAGGGCGAGCCGCTGACGGCATACTCCGTACGGCGGACAATCTGTCCTTCGTCCAGCTCCACCAGCAGCAGCCGACGGGCACTGTCGAAGACGGGGGAGACACGGGTCTCCCAGATGGTGATGGCGAGTTTCATAACAGCTCCTTGATGGTTTATCTCTATGAAGCAAAGATCGTGCCAGTTTGAAAGCATTGGCTTTACAGGGAAAGAGAAGAGTCAGGGTCGCAAAAAAGAGACTGTATGAGACTGCAGGAGTCGCAGAAAGCGACTCAGGACAACAGAGACAGGTTCAACGGTTGCGGCCATCCTTTTCCGGCAGGATGATGCCATACTTCCTGATCTTGCGAAAAAGCGTGCTCTTGTGCACACCAAGTGCTCTGGCGGCGGCGAGGCGGTTCCAGCCATTCCTCTCCAGGGCCGTGACAATACTCTCCGCCTCGGAGTTGTGGACTGCGAAGCGGATACCGGAGGAGGCGGGGGCTGTGCTCTTCTCGCGAAGCTCCGGCGGCAAATGCGCCACATCAATCTCCTCCTCGCGGCAGAGGACAAAACCACGCTCAATGATGTTTTCCAGTTCACGGATATTTCCCGGGTAATCGTGGCCCAGCAATAATGACATCGCCTCCGGCGTGAGTCCCTTGATCTCCCGGTCAAGACGACTGTTCATGCGGTGAATAAAGCGTTCCACCAGCAGCGGAATATCTTCACGCCGATCACGCAGAGGCGGCAAAGTGAAACGGATGATGTTGATACGATAGAAGAGATCACGACGAAAGGTACCAGCGCTCACCATTGCCGCCAGATCACGGTTGGTGGCAGCGAGGATACGCACATCCATCGGGACCTGCTCCACCGCTCCGAGAGGCTGATACGCCTTCTCCTCAAGTACCCGCAGTAATTTTACCTGAAAAGCGGGGGAAGTCTCACCAAGCTCATCGAGCAGGACAGTTCCGCCACTGGCCGCAGCAAACAGTCCGGGTTTATCCTTTACCGCATCGGTGAAGGCACCGGCACGGTAACCAAACAATTCCGATTCCAGCAGGTTGTCCGGGAGGGCTCCGCAGTTGATTGCCATAAAGGGCTGCTTCGCACGTCTGGAAAGCTGATGCAGACTGCGGGCCAGCACCTCCTTGCCGACTCCCGTCTCCCCCTCTACAAGCACCGTACTCTCACTCTCCGCCACCTGCGGTAAGATGGCAAAGATACGCGCCATTGCCGGACTGTGGCTGACCATCTCTCCCACTCTGCCCACATCGCGCAGTTCACGGCGCAGCTCTTCAACAAGAGAATGATCACGGAAGGTCTCCACACCACCGATGACTCTGCCGCTGCTGTCCCGCAGCACCGCCGTACTTACGCCAATGGGCACCCGTTGCTGTTCGTTGTTAATGATCCAGGCCGAACTGGAGACAATAGAGTGACCATCCTCCATCGTCCTTTTAAGGGCGCAGTCCCCCTCACACATGGTAGAACGGAAAACCTCCCAGCAACAGCGGCCGAGAGCCTCGTCACGAGGAGTGCCGGTAATCTCCTCAGCGGCGCGGTTGAAGCTGGTGATGTGCCACTCGTGATCCACAGTGAACACCCCTTCCGAGATTGATTCGAGGATGAGATCGGTAGCGAGTTCTTTCTCACTTCGAGGATCATCCGAATGTATTTTGTTACCGTCGCTCAAGGGTCTCCATGACGTAAGGGAACATCGAATATGAATGAAAGACAAAGTTCTTCAAAATACCCGTACGGGTAAAGATTTTCAACGATGACTTTTGGGAACATCGAATAATCGCTTATCTTCTTTGTTACAGTCAAAATTTATCCCCGGGGGTACGCGTCAGACTCCGAGATCACAGTTATACCGGTGATGAACGGTAAGCCGGTATACGTACCTTCACGAAATTCTTTTCAAAAAAACACGGAAATAATTTCTAAGGTATTAACAGGCCTGCGGTAACATTCCTCCTGTGCCTCAAATATGAACGAAATGTGAGGTTTTTTAAGATACCTATATCTCTTTTGCAATGTTTCCAAAGATTTTTTTGGCAAATTACATCTACACCACCGCTGCGTTTCAGGGATGCCCGGGTATTGCAGGTCACGGAAAAACCCATTATAAAATCCAGCGTTTTCAGATTAACGGTATGGGCTTTTTTTTCACAGGACAAGAACAGCTCTGCAAACAAAGGTCAGGATATTAACGACTTCAAACAGGAAACGGGTGAATATGGGACTTTTTGTCTCCACAATTCACCCGCTTTACCATACCACTCAAGAAACATTTACTTTTCTTCTTTTATCCAAAGCTGGAAGAAATTTTACTTGATGAGGAATTCATCCATGGTTTTTCCCATGTCAAGCTGCTCTTTGAAAACATTGGGCTTCCGTCCCTGACCCGTCCAGGTAATACGCTCACCAGAGTCAGTCTGGATTTCATATTTAGGTGGACGCGGAGCACGTTTTCCTCTTCGCCCTTTCCCGGATGCTCCACGGGAGAGCTCATCAACGGAAATTTCGGAGCGGGCCATGATCTCTTTTATCGCCTCAATATCAGCGAGTTTCTCCTCGTTTTCCCTCTTTTTTTCCTCTATTTCCTTATATCGATCTGCAATAATGAGATCGAGTTTCTCTTTGATTTCCTCAAGCTGTTCAATATCGAGAGATTTAACAGCACTTTTCAGTCGACGGGCGTGGGTAATGATTTTTACAATTTCCTGCATTGAGTTTTCCTCTTTCTGAATGTTAAATTGTTTAAGTCACGCAAATTATATTTCCTTACAACTCTGCCCATAATATAAACAGATCAAAAAATTTCAAGATTATTTTTACAAAACCAAATTTTTTATACTTTTCAAACCAGTACGAAAGAGAGTTGTTACTGAATTTAAATAATAATTGCAATACTTTTTCCGGGGATAACGGCAATAAAAAACCCATTCTCTATTTTATATGTGCTTCGTTACCAGTTTACGTATCGATTTGCTCAAACGAGAATAACAGGATGTCGTTTTTTGATCCCGGTGTGAGGAGAAAATTCGCCTCAACTTTTCATGTCAACGTCTCTCTGCATCCCGTAATTATGCCGAAGAGTCGCTTTATTACTAAGACAATATCCTCTTTATTTCTTGCTCGGGTTTGACCACAAATCGTCAAAAAGACTGATGCGTTTCATCAAGGCAGCCAGGACTTAATTCAAGTGAGAAGTGCGACCTTTCCTCAAAAAGGTGCTCATGAATACACCCACTGCCCTCTCTCACTTTTTATAAAAGTAGAAATATCCAATTTTTTCGACCATAATCTGAGAAGATGTCCATTACCGTTTTTTCTGTTCCCATGACTTCAGATATTTTCTCGTGGGTCGCAACTTCTCCACCATTAGAGAGAATCATTGTGTGTATATGCTCTTTATTACAGAGTTCCGCCAGAATTCTCGGGCGATCCTGCGGGTTGACGGTTACCCCTCCCTGCTGTTTCCCTTTTAAGAAATCCTGTTTCAGCAAGATCTTTCAGCTGATATTTTTTCCCTTGAGTACGTTGATGCTACATGTTGCCGAGAGCTGTATACGCCGTCGCTGGTTTGTGTCTGACGATTGAACCCTGTTTCAGCGTACTCTCTTTTCAAACTGCTGCTGTCGCACGTATTGTACTCCTCCAGAGATATGGTTTGAAAAAGATGATTTTTATGTTTTGACTGAAATTCCAGCAAAAAGACCCGCAGAGAAACAGCACTGTTGAGAAATACGTTTCATTACGGCCGCAAATAAACGATATATGTACTTCTGATACATCGACATGATCCGGCACAATCCAGAGAGAGGAACAATCTCATACATTCCTGGTTATATTTCCACCACGGGAAAAACGGAGAGCAGCAAAAAGCAGCATGGAGAAAAGGTTGCCCACCCGCCCTCTCCTGCATATACTGCATAGAGTACAGGGACAGGAAAATTTCCGTGTTGTACTTCATTCCGAACTGCACGGAGGTCATCGTCGATCTTAATCCATTCATATAAACCCCTCAGCGGGGCCAGCAAATTTTCTCTGTGAAAAACGCCGATAAAAATATAAAGACAGCAGACGAAAGGATATCTTTTTCAAGCCTGCGCCATATCCTCGGCCCCATCTTCAAACGCTACCGCTTCCGTCTCGCCACCGGCTTTGCAGCACTGCTTCTTGTAGACATGATGCAGCTCTTCATCCCGAAAATAATGCAGCATGCCATTAACGGTATCAGTGATGGAACCATTACCGAGAGAGATCTTTTCCTCACCGGCACGCTGATTATCACCCTTGCCGTCGGTATCGTACTGTTCCGCTTTCTCTGGCGGATATTGATAGTCGGTTTTTCACGTCTGCTTGAACGCCGCCTGCGTGACGATATATTCAGCCATCTGCTGAAAATGGACATTGCCTTCTTCTCCCACTATTCCACCGGTGATCTGATGGCCCACTCAAGCAATGATCTCAACGCCGTACAGATGGCCTGCGGCATGGGCCTTGTGGCTGCGGTAGACTCCGTCGTCATGTCATTCGCCGCAATGGGTTTCATGGCCACCATTGATATAAAACTTACCTGTATCGCCCTGCTGCCCCTGCCGTTGCTGGCCATCGCCACCCGTTATCTCTCAGCACGCCTGCACCTCTATTTTTCCCGGGTACAGAAAAAATTTGCCGGACTGACAGAGTTTTCCCGTTCAACGTTACTCTCCATCGGCCTGATCAAGGCGTGGACAATGGAGAATTTTCAGACCCGCCATTTCAATCGCCTCGGGAAGAGCTATATGCACAGCAACATGGATGTTGCCCGTATCCAGGGGATAATTAATCCACTCTCCGCCCTGACCGGCAGTGTCGGCATGCTGCTGGTGCTCTATGTCGGCGGCCGCCTTGTTATCTCCGGCAGCATAACCATCGGCGGCTTCATCGCCTTTATTGCCTATCTTTACATGCTTATCTGGCCGATGATCGCCATCGGCTGGGTGACCAACCTTATACAGCGCGGCCTCACCTCGCTGGGACGGGTCGAGAAAATTCTGCAGAGCCGCCCTCAACTCCACGATCCTCCCATGCCTGCCGGAACTGTTCTGTACGGCAGGGAATTCCGCCTTGTCAACGCCTCTCTCACCCTCGGGGAGACACAGGTCCTTGATGCAGTCAGCCTTACTTTTGGCCTCGGCACCCACGGTATCACCGGGCGCACCGGCTCCGGCAAATCAACCCTCTGCCGCCTGCTCGCACGGCTCCATCCAGTAGAAAACGGCATGCTCCGCTTTGACGGCTTCGATGTCAATACCCTGCCCCTTACCACCGTACGGGAACAGATCGCCTGGGCAGGTCAGGAACCAGTGCTCTTCTCCGATACCATCCGCAACAACATTGCCTTCGGCCGCCCGGATGCCAGTTTTGAAGAGATCCGCCATGCCGCCAGCATGGCGGCGATGGACGATGAGATTCTCGCTCTTGCTTCCGGCTACGACACCCTGATCGGTGAACGCGGCATGAAACTCTCCGGCGGCCAGCGCCAGAGACTTTCCCTCGCCAGAGCCCTGCTCTGCAGGCGCCCGATACTGATTATCGACGACGGACTCTCCGCCATCGACACCGCTACCGAATATGAAATCTTCAGCCACCTCCGGCAGGGAGGCCACCGCATCATTATTTGTGTCTCCAACCGTATCAAAATGCTGTCGATGATGGATACGGTACATATTCTTGATAAAGGCCGCCTTGTTCACTCCGGCAGCCATAAGGAGATTCTTGCCACAAGCTCCTTTTACCGTGCCATGTACGACAAGCAGATGAGAGAAAACGCCGATGCGTAATTACGGCTACAGCGAAAAGGGACCCCACTCCTTCGGCGATCTTAACCTCTGGCGACGCATTGCGACCTATGCCTGGCCCTTTCGCGGGAAGTTTGCCGTTGCCCTGCTGCTTTCACTGCTCATCACCGCCGCCACTCTTGCTCAACCGCACCTGCTGCAGCTGGCCATTGACCACAGCATCACTGCGGGCGATATCCCGATGGCAAAACGCCTCACCCTGCTCAGCCAGGACACCGCACTCTACGGGCTGGTCATCCTCATTGCTTTCCTCTGCAGCTTCGTGCAGGTTCTCCTGCTGCAGTGGCTTGGCCAGACGATCATGTACAACCTGCGGCAGAATCTTTTCCGCCACCTGCTGGATCTCGATCTCAGGTTCTTCAATACCCATTCCACCGGACAACTGGTCACCCGGCTCACCAATGACGTCAACAACATGAACGAGATGTTCACCTCGGTGGCGGTAACTCTCTTCAATGACCTGCTGCGTCTCAGCGGAATCCTCATTCTTCTCTGTATGATGAACCTGCAGCTGGCCGGACTGATGATGCTCTTCATTCCGGCAGCACTGCTCATCACCGGCATCTTCGCTCACCTTCTCCGCGAGGCCTTCCGCAAAATCCGCAGCCAGCTCGGGAAGATCAACGGCTTCCTTTCGGAGACACTGGCGGGCATCAGCATCCTCCAGCTCTTCGTCCATGAGGAGTTGAGCCGACAGCGTTACGCACAACTCACCGGTGAATACCTTCACCGCACCGTTGCCCAGATCCGCCTGTTCGGTGCCTTCATGCCACTCACCGAACTGCTCAGCTCGTCAGCCGTTGCGGTCATCCTCTGGTATGGCGGCAGTGAGGTGCTGCGCAGAGAGCTCACCCTTGGAGAACTGGCAGCCTTCCTCAGTTACATGCGCCTCTTCTTCCAGCCACTGCGCGAGCTGGCCCAGAAATACTCCATTGTCCAGTCGGCCATGGCCTCGGCGGAACGCATTTTTGAGATGCTCAACCAGCAGACTTCCTGTCCCGCACCGACCCACCCTCTCCATATCAAAGCACCGCAAGGCGAAGTGGTGTTCGATCGAATAACCTTTGCCTATGAAGAGAAGGAACCCGTCCTCAAAAACGTCAGCCTCACCCTGCCTGCGGGAAAAACGGTGGCAGTGGTGGGAGCCACCGGTTCGGGAAAATCGACCCTTGTCAAGCTGCTGCTGCGGTTTTATGACCCTCAGGAGGGCTCGGTGCGTCTCGACGGCATTGACCTGCGACAGCTCGACCCGTCAGAGCTGCGCAACATTGCAGGGGTAATCTTTCAGGATATCTTCATCCTCGATGCTACCCTCCTCGCCAACATAGTTCTCGACAGGCCGACCAGTCGTGATGAAGTAGAAAAAATTCTCACAGAAACCGGCATGAACCGCTTCGTCTCCCGTCTGCCGAAGGGGCTGGACACCCGTATCGGTGATGGCGGGCTTGATCTCTCCACCGGCGAGAAACAGCTCCTCTCCTTCGCCAGGGTCCTCTGTCGCAAACCTCTGCTTCTGGTGCTTGACGAAGCCACGGCGGCGATAGATACGGAATCGGAAAATATCCTTGAAGAGGTGGTCGCCAAAAGTTTTTCCGGGCGAACTTCCCTGATCATTGCCCACCGCCTTGCCACCGTCCGTCGCGCCGACCTTATCATCGTAATGGCCGGGGGGCAGGTGGTTGAACAGGGCACGCACAGTGAACTGCTTGCCGCCGGTGGCCAGTACGCCAGACTGATAGAACTGGACCTGCGAACGGGATTTGAGGAGTGATACCATTCCTGTTAAGTTATACCCCGTTTTGTCTCCTGGCTACCTCCTGTTTATCCATTCATGGTTACAAACGACAAAAGGAACCACGAATAAACCACGGAAGACACGGAATATGAGAGCGTAAAAAGCTCAACCCCGACTTTCGGATACTCCCAAAGTTGATTGATAATCCTGGTACACTGTACGGCTTAACTCCGGATACAGACGTTTTCGTTTAATGCGTTGTCCCTGTTCGTGAAAATTCGTGTCCATTCGTCATCGCCAAAAAAGATGTCTACGCAGTCGCGTTCTCTGGTCAATATACAGTGTAAATGGTATGAAACATTGCGATTTCTGGCGGAAACAGTACCCTGTGCAGAGAAAATGACATCCTGGAGAAAGAAGAATTTTTACATGGGGAGGAACGAAAAAAGATGAAATTTCCCTGGTGGCTCAGCATCCTTATCGGTGCAGCGTTCTATGGTCTTTGCACATGGCTGCTGCCGAACATGGAAACACAAAACGCCGGTCTCAACAGATTTTTTGCGGCAGCCCCAGATCTCGCGCCTGTTCTCTCCATCCCCTTTTTACTCCTCGGAGCCAAGCTGCTTTACGACCTGCCCTCGGCGGATAGAAATGAGAAAGAAGATTCTGAGAAGGGGAAACCAAAATAATCTGTTCCATGGCAATGAAGAAAAAGAAGTATTTTCAGAGTTTCTGAAATTGTAAAAACACACCACCTCCTGTATAAAACGCGCACACCTTCATTTTCCCGCGCAGTTTCCATTAACATAGAGAAGACCATGACCTCACTCACCCGAAAATCCACTCCCGAAGAAGATCTGCAGATCCTCCGCAGCCGACTCATCAACGAAGCGAATAAACTGTTGACACTGGCCTCCAATGTTCTGAGCACCACTACCTCTCCCGAGAAACCCGAAGCGGCACCGGAGGTTAATGAATTAAAGTTCCACGAGTTCCGTATCTCCGCCCTCTCCTGGCTCAGCAGGGTTTTCGGGGATGACCATACCACGACATCTTCCTTCAAAAACGAAGTAACCCACGCCACAGCCAGTCGTACCAACCGGGGTGCGGGTATTATCGAAGCGGCAAAGCAGCAGCTGCAGGGGGATTGGCTGACCACTACCCGGGGCGGGATTACCCTCAGTCTTATCACCGCTTTCATGCGCCGGGCAAAGGCCCAGTTTGCCGAAGGCAACTGCCGGGCCGCAGTTATCTTCTGTGGTGGAGTGATAGACGAACTGCTGCGCCGGATGAGTATGAAGGAAGGAATCTCCCTCGTAAACGATGGTATAAGCGGCCGGGGTCACAGTAAGAAGCCTCTGCAGCTCACAGGGGATCTCTACAAGAAAAAGGTCTATGACCGCACCACTAACAAGCAGCTCACCCTGTGGATTGGACTCTTTAACGAGTGTATAAAGGATGACACTCCGGCACCGGAAAAGACCCTTGTCGCGAAAATGCTGTATGAAGTGGAAAAAATTCTCAACGACGCACAGCTCTGAGCATCTGCAACACGTCGGGAGAGAAAGGCGCAGGGTACAGCCTTTCTCTCGGCTCAGAGTTTCTTTACCACGCAAAAAGGGGTGACCACTGTTTCAGTGGCCACCCCTTTTTTTTTCAGATACTGCTTCTCCAGCAAGAGAACTTACAGGGCATTTTCTCCCTTTTCTCCGGTGCGTACCCGCACCACCTCTTCAAGGGGCAGGATAAAGATCTTGCCGTCGCCAATCTTCTCGGTATTGGCAGCCCCACGAATCACAGTAACCATCTGATCGACCTGCTCATCTGGTACAGCCAGCTCTATCTTGATCTTCGGATTAAAATCGATATTATACTCAGCACCGCGATACATCTCCTTGTGCCCCTTCTGCCGGCCATAGCCTTTCACTTCCGACACCGTCATGCCGGTAATCCCGGCGTCGGTGAGAGCGTCTTTCACCTGTTCCAGCTTGAAGGGTTTGATGATTGCCTCTATTTTTTTCATGTTCTGCTCCTTTCGGATCTTTTATTTATCGCCGGAAAATTCAGGATATGCTTCCAATCCACACTCAGCAATATCAACACCGCTGTACTCTTCTTCTTCACTCACCCGCAGCCCACCCATTGCAACTTTGATAATCAACCACATAATGAGACTGGTGATAAAGACCCAGGTAAAAATACAGACCACACCGGTCAACTGAGCGACAAAGGTTCCTGTGCTGAGCGGTACTGCCATAAGGCCAAAAATCCCACAAACTCCGTGAACTGAAAGTGCACCAACCGGGTCATCAAGTTTCAACTTGTCGATCGTAATAATGGACACGACCACAAGCAAACCGGCTACAGCCCCAATACCCGTTGCCAGAAGTGGCCCCGGAGCTGTCGGCTCGGCGGTAATTGCCACCAGACCGGCCAGCGCACCGTTCAGGGCCATGGTAAGGTCAGCCTTGCGGAACCAGAACTGAGAAAGCAGAAGAGCAGTGACCAGACCAGCCGCAGCTGCCCCGTTGGTATTGACGAAAGCCATGGCGACGGCATTGGCATCAGCGATGGTACTCACTTTCAATTGAGAACCGCCGTTAAATCCGAACCAGCCTACCCACAGGATAAGTGTGCCGAGGGCGGCAAGCGGCAGATTGGAGCCGGGGAAAGCCTTAATTTTCCCGTTTTTATATTTTCCTGTCCGGGGACCGAGCACCAGTACTCCTGCCAGCGCGGCTGCGGCACCACAAAGATGAACAACTCCGGATCCGGCAAAATCGACAAAACCAAGTGTATCAAGAAAACCTCCACCCCACTTCCAATATCCTTCTATCGGGTAGATAAAACCACTCAGAACGAGAGCGAAAGCAAGAAATGCCCACAGCTTCATCCTCTCTGCCACCGCACCGGATACGATCGACATGGCTGTAGCGACAAAACACACCTGGAAGAAGAAGTCCGCGAGGTGCGAATATGTAATGTCTCCACCGGCAGCCTGTACTGCTGCGGCAGTATGTTCCGGGCCGATAAGAAAAGAGAAGCCGGGCAGCACACCAGAACCGCCACCGTACATTATCTGGTAACCAAACAGCAGATACATAATGCAGGCCACGGAATAGAGGGCCACATTTTTAGTAAGAATAACTACCACATTTTTAGACCGGACGAGACCTGCCTCCAGCATGGTGAAACCGGCCGCCATCCACATAACCAGTGCACCTGACATGAGCAGATAAAACGTATCCAGTCCATACCCAAGTGAGATGATTGACGCGTGGGCATCAAATTCTTCAGCTCCCGCCGTCCCGGCCATTACCAGCAGGGCAAGGGTTGTTACCGCTCCAACAGTTCCTAATTTCCAGATTTGAGACTTCATTCATTCCTCCTGTAAGGTTGTTTCTGCAATCATGTATGCTACAGAAATTCAAGAATACTGCCAACATTTTAGCAAGAGTTATGCCATTTACAAATTTTATCTGAAAAAAAATTATATACCTGTTTTAACGTTTTTTTTATAATTCCAGAGGAAGGCTTGTTTTTAAAATATAATAACATATATGTATTACTGCTTCCATAAATGTTACCTTTTTGTACTTTTTAATATATCCTGTCTATCTTTCGCCTGAGAGTTTCTCTTTTTTCCAATGAGCACTGCAGGGAGCCTTCAGATCAATTGTCGATATATTCGAGAAGATACACTTCAATTTTGCCGTATCCGGTCGGTATGGGATCAGGCTCCTTCAACTCGTCAGTCCGCAGGGGTTCAAGATTCCCGGCAGGTCGGTTGGGGAGAACCAGCGGAATCTCCTGCGAGGATTCAACAGTATCGGCCTGCGACAGAGGAAATTCGGTTACTGGCGAATCATCCAGCGGGACCTGCAGATCGATCGTCGGGGTAAAGATCTTGTCATAGAGAAAATAGAGGCCGAGACAAAGAGCAAGGGCAATAAAACCACGCAGAGCGTGGGTCAGCCAGAGATCACTGCTGTGCTGATCATCCAGAGGAACAAAGGGTTCCTTATCCTTATCCTCTTCTGCCTCCGCTTTCTCCGTGGAAATCGCCTCCTCATCTTCCCATTGCCCGCCAACCGCTGACACAGCCTCGGCGGCGGCCACGGAAGAGGTCGATTCAATATGAGGAGCAGGCTGCTCTTCGGCAGGTGCCTGCGCAAAACTTTCCTGTTCCGACGCATCCTGGGGCGCTTCAGTACTCTCAGCCACATCCTGCTGAAAAGCAAGAGGTTCTGGAAATTCTCCCTGCAATGCACAGAAAGTGATAAATTCCGGTGTGAGCACGGCATTCTGTTCCGCAGCTTCAGACAGAACTGCAGTGCAGAGTTCATTGAGTCGGGCTGGCTGACCGCCTGAGTATGTGTGTAAAAGTGGGAAACAGCCCTCGGCAAAGACGGGTTCGTTGCAACCGGCAGCCTGAAGCCGATACTCGATATATTCGCGGGTCTCAATCTCATTCAATGGTTTCAGCTCGGCATGCCAGGCCATCTTCTGACGCAGAATACGATTATCGGGCTGGTCAAGGAGAGAAATCAGCGGGGAGCGGCCCACGAGCAGCAGATTGAGCAGACGACGGCCATCCTTCTCCAGCCCGATAAGAGTGCGCAGCTCTTCAAAAAACTCCTGACGTAACCCTTCCGCGTTATCAATGACCAGCAGAGCAATCCTGCCCTTTTCATGGACCTCTTTAAGCAGTTTGCTCAGCTCCATCATAAACTGCAGTCGCGTGAAGGCCTCTTTCTGCAGACCGAAACCGGAGAGGATACTGTTGTAGAACTCCACCATACCATTGGGTATATGGGAAATGCAGAGGGTTGTGGCCTCTTCCTGTACCTCGTCAAGCACCATTTGCAGTACGGTGGTCTTTCCCACCCCCTCTTCGCCGATGAGCATCTGAAAGCCGTTCTTCTCATAAATACCTTCGCAGAAGGCTTCGACAACCACCCTGCGGGACTCCCCATTCCACAAGAAATCACGGTTCGGCCGGGCCTCAAAGGCCTTCTCCTTGAGATTGAAATAACTGTCATACATGGCGGGTAGTCCTCGGCGACTTGAAGTGATTATTTTACGCACTGAAAATCTGTTAAAATTTCTTCTTTTTATACCAGAAAAGCGACGAAAAAAGCAAGATAAGCCTGATTTCTTCCCCTCTGTTTTCAGGAACCTGGTGCATCGAGTATCCCCAAATCATGGTGAAAATACTTGAGTTCAGAGAAACGCTCTGGTATTAGTGTGCGGTTATCCTTATACAGGGACGCTCAAAGGAATAATCCATATCTCAGAGTCCCTCAGTGACCTCCATGCAACCTGCACTCACAATTATCGTTCCAGTCTATAATGAGGAAGAAAGTCTGCCAGTTTTTTTCGCGGCGATGGATACGTTCCTCGCCACCACACCTCTGCCGACTGAAGTTCTTTATATCAATGACGGCTCAAGCGACAACAGTCCGCAGCTGCTGCGTGACAAGTGCGCCGACGATCCCCGCAGCCGATTTCTCTCTCTGAGCGAAAACCGGGGCCTCTCCACTGCCATCAAGGCCGGTTTTGACCACAGCCACACCACTCTGACCGGTTATATCGACGCCGACCTGCAGACTCACCCCGAAGACTTTACAGCTTTCCTGCCATACTTCCCGGAGTATGACATGGTCAATGGCATCCGCGCCAAACGCCGCGACAGCATCGTCAAGAAGATCTCCTCGAAGGTGGGAAACGGCTGGCGGCGATTTATGATTAATGACGGTATTCGCGATACCTGTTGTCCGCTGAAAATTCTGAAGACCGAATACGCAGTGAAAATTCCCTTTTTCCATGGCATGCATCGTTTTCTCCCCGCCCTCGTACAGCTTGAAGGCGGCCGGGTGAAACAGATTCCGGTTTCCCACTCCCCACGGATGGCGGGGGAGGCGAAATACCACCTCTTCAACCGTCTTGTCGGCCCCTTTTTCGACACCCTCGCCTTCCGCTGGATGCGCGACCGCCATATATCCTATACCGTCGCCGAAGAGAGTGCGACCGATAAGGCCAAATGAGCCAGACCCTTATCTACGCAATTGGCTTTGCGGCACAGCTGCTTTTCTCTGCACGCCAGATCACACAATGGATCAGCTCAGAGAGGGCGGGCAGAGTTCTCTCGCCGCTGCTTTTCTGGCAGCTCTCCATCGTTGCCTCCTTCCTGCTGATGCTCTATGGCATTCTGCGGGAAGATTTTGCCATTGTCATCGGTCAGGTACTGACCTATCTCATTTATACCCGTAACCTCTATTTTTTCGGTTTCTGGCAGAAAATTCCCTTCTTTTTCCGCCTGCTCTTCATTTGCTTTCCAGCCATTGCTGTCACCATTCTCGCCACCACGGGCCACCAATATAATTTGTCAACGCTGCTGACAAACAGGGAGATCCCACGCCAGCTGATGATATGGGGTATCGCCGGGCAGCTTGTCTTCACCTTCCGCTTCGTCTATCAATGGATCTGCAGCGAAAAGCGGAAGGAATCGGTCCTCCCGCCGGGATTCTGGCTGATCAGCATCAGTGGTTCGGCAATGATCCTCAGTTACGCCATTCTGCGGAGAGATCCGGTTCTCTTTGCCGGCCAGATATTCGGTTTTGTCGTCTATTCCCGCAACCTGATTCTCGGCCTGCGTGCACGTGATAATACTCAGCAAAAGTAACCCGCCCCTTCCGTCTTAACCTTCACTTAACAACGCCATGGCCCGCCCCAATATCAATATACCCTTTCTGTTCCTTCTGCTTGCCTACTTCACATTCCAGGTCGTGCTGCGGGTAAATCTGACGCACGGCCTCGACTACGATGAAGCTGAGCAGGTTCTCTTTGCCCAGTGGCTGCTGCCGGGCTACACCGAACAGCCGCCTCTCTTCACCTGGATACAGCACGGCCTTTTTCAGCTGTTCGGCAACAAGACCCTTGCCCTCAGCATAATGAAAAATGCCCTGCTCTTTTTCACATATCTCTTTACCTGTCTCAGCGCACTGCGCCTGCTGCGAAACGGCCACACCGCCATCCTTGCGACGTTGTCACTGCTGCTTATCCCCCAGATCGGCTGGGAATCGCAGCGCGACATGACCCACACCGTGCTGGTGGTCTGCGCTGCTGCCGGAACCCTGCTGGCCACGCTGCGGGCAGTCGAGAAACAGAGCCTTCTCAACGCCCTGCTTCTCGGCCTCGGCATCACCGCCGGATGTCTCGGCAAGGCCAACTACTTTCTCTTCCTCGCCATCCTTCTGCTTACCCTGCTCAGTATTAAAGAGGGGCGACAGGTCATCTTCAACCGCTTTTTCCCCCTCGCCCTGCTCCTGCCCCTGCTGCTCTGCGGGGAATATTTCTGGTGGATGTACAACAATCAGGATATCGTCTTCTCTGCCACCCGCAAGTTCAAGCTGGCAGAGGCCGATTACCATGTCCGGGGAATAATCAGCATGGTACAGGCGATAACCCTTTTTCTCTTCCCCTTCTGGCTCTTTTACGTGTTAGTTTTTCCGACCGGAGTCAAACCAGGAAACATTGATAAACCGGATTTTGGTCAGCGCTTCATCGCCCGGTACATCCTCATCTTTCTCCTGCTGCTGCTCATCGTCGTACTCAGTTTCAAGGTAACCTATGTAAAAGACCGCTGGTTGCAGCCGATGCTTTTCTGTGCTCCAATCTGGTTTTTTTCCCGGCTTACGGCAGCACAGGTAACAGCAAAACGTTTTCGCGTCTTTTTTGGCCTCGGCATCCTCGCCATGGCGGGGGTCTATATCGCTTTCACTCTGCGTATCGTCGGAGCTGGCTGGTACGGTGAAAACAGCAAATTTTCCCGCATGAACTATCCCTTTCCGGCCATGGCAACCACCCTGCGTGCCGCAGGATTTGACGGAGGTCTGATCCTCACCAACAAGCGTTTTCTGGCCGGGAATATGCTGCTCCTGTTTCCCCACAGCACGGCATTGATCCCCGGTTATGGCTTTGAAAAGCAGCTCTCAGAACAGCAGGCCGCCGGATATAAAAAGGTACTGCTGGTGTGGATGCCCTCCGAGAGTCCGAAGATTCCGGAAGAACTGCGGCGCTATGCAGAGAAGATGGGGGTAGATGTACAGACACTGCATAAAGAGAACATCACCCGCCCGTGGCTTTATAGCAACACACCATCACAGAGTGTTGTCCTTGGTACAGCCCTCGGGAAATGGCAGGGAAGAAAGCAGCTGCAGTAATTTACTTCCAGCCCCGCATGCTCTATAGTTTATATGTCGTGAAAAGATATTCCTTCTTCTGGAGAGTCATGAGTAAAAGTACACCAAATCCACCGGTCCGGCGGCGTAATCTGGCGTTCAAACTGCGGCCCATTCTGCGCTGGATCACCAGACTGCGCAGTACGCCGCACGCTATTGCCGGCGGACTTGCTTTGGGAACGTTTGTCTCGCTCACACCCACGGTGGGCATTCAATTCTTCATCGTAGTCATTATTGCTTCGCTGCTGAATCTGAACCGTGCCGCAGCTATTATCCCTATCTGGATTACCAACCCGGTGACTATCGCCCCGATTTACACGTTCAACTACTGGATCGGCCTGCAGTTTGTGGACGGCCCGCCAGTCAAACAGGTGTCAGAACTCTTTCTGGAGATCAGCAAGAGTATGGCGAAAATGCAGTTCTGGGAGATCAAGGAGCAGTTTAACGTTATCCTCCACACCGGCAGAGAGGTTATCCTGCCACTTACGGTGGGCAGCGTACTGGTTGGACTGGTCTGCGGGGGCATAACCTGGGGTCTCTCCATCTCCCTGCTGAAATTTCTCAATACCCGCCGTCGGCGAAAAAACATTCTCTACTGAGCGGGTTTCTTATACCATTTACATTTTGTATTGACCAGAGAGCGCGACTGCGTGGACATCTTTTTTTGTGATTACGAATGAATAAACAGGATGTAAAAAGGGCATAACTTAATAGAAATGGTCTAATTATGCGAAAAAGGGAATTTTTTATAAAAGCGTAACTTCTTAAAGTTTTTTGCCTTTATTCGCATGATTAGAGCTTTTATTCGTTGGCAAAAAGTTTTTCGCTGTTCCGTCTTTTGCTTTTCCCTGTCTCCCGTCTCCTTTCTCCTGTCTCCCATCCCCCTGCCTTTGAATTCGCCAATAGAAAGTGAAAGTGGCATTTAGTACGGTCACAACTTAATAGGAATGGTATTACTCGACTTTTTCACCCTCCTGCTTACCCCCGCGCCACGGAGAGCACTCCGTCCGCCGCTCTGCGGTACCACTTCAATCTGCGTGGGAATCCGCTCCTTCAGTGCGGACACATGAGAGATTACGCCGATCAGTTTACCGTCCTTCTGCAACCCGCCAAGGGCGTCCAGTGCCATCTCAAGGGTCTCATCGTCGAGGGTTCCAAATCCTTCATCAAGAAAGAGGGAATCCACCTGCACCATACGGCTGGCCATCTTTGACAGGCCGAGGGCAAGCGCCAGACTGACGAGGAAACTCTCGCCGCCGGAGAGATTGTCGACAGGACGAACTTCCCCGGCCTGGTCATTGTCGCGTACGTTGAGTTTCAGCGGAAAGTCATGGTCGCGCTCCAGCAGATAGCGGTCCGTCATCCTGATCAGCTGACGACTGGCATGGGCGACCATCAACTCGAAGGTGAGCCCCTGGGCGAAGTTGCGGTACTTCTTGCCGTCACTCGAACCAATCAGCCCGTGGAGCCGCTGCCAGACCGCCAGCTGCTGCCGCTGCTTCTCCACCGCCGCCTGGCGGGCGACGATACTCTCCCGCGCCGTACGGTCAACCTCAAGCCGTTGATGCAAAGTGACTGCAACATCCCGCTCTGCCACCTCCTGCTCTTCAAGCTCCTTCAACAATGGCGCGAGTTCTCCCGCCTTCTGAGAAGTTACATTCCGCGCCTTCTCCTTCTCAAGTCGGGCACTGCGGTCCCCGCGAAGGGCGGCAAGCCTCTCCTCACGCTTCTCCAGCTCCCGCTCCACCGCCGTGAGTTGTGCCAGCTCTTCTGCACGGAGACGCACGGCGGCAAAGGCAGACTCATCAGGAAAACCGACAGCAGCAAGGGCAGCAACAAAGGCACTCTCAAAAGCGGCCAGCTCAGGGGCACGCTGCTCAAGCTGACTCGAAAGTGTGGCCAGAGAAGATCTCATCCCCTGCAGTTCGGCACGGGAATTTTCACCCCTGGCACGGGCATTATTTTCGTCGGCGGCGGCCTGTTCCACATCCTGCTGCAGCCGTCTCTCCTCGGAATCAACGTCTCTCTCGCCAAACAGCTCTGCGCGTTTCTGAGACTCTTCCGCAAAACGTGCCTGCAGGTTTTTTAATTCCTTTCGACGGGCTGTCAGCGCCTCCTCTCCGCTCTCTATCCTGGCCAGAATTCCTGCCTTCTTCTCCATCAGATCGCTCTGTTGTTTCTCGACGACCTCTCCCTGCTCCTCCAGTTCCTGCCAGTGACGGCAGCGTTCACCGAGCAGATCCAGCAGATTGTCCTCCTCGACATTAACAGCGAAAGGTTCAAGCAGGTTTTGCAATTCCCTCCTCATCTGCTGCAGACGCCCCTGCAGTTTCTCCATGCGGGCTTCCCGTTCCAGGTTCTGCTTCTCCGCAGTATCACGTTTGAGACACGCCACCGCAAGCTGTTGCTCCCCCCCCGCACCGACGGCCAGCAGCCGCTTCTCTTCATCAGCCATCTGGCGATATTTCACCTCCAGCTTTTCGCAACGGAGAATCACGTTGTTCAACGTTGCGAGTCGTTTTTCTTCACCATCCGGCAGCGGTATTCCTTCGACAAAAGGATGTTCCAGCGCGCCGCAGAGTGGGCATGGCATCCCCGTGCTCAAACGACGGCGTTCAGCTTCAAGGTCAGCGATACGCCCCAAAAGCCCGACGGTACGTTCAAGATCGCCGCGTTCCCGGCGGATCTCCATGATATCCCGGCCATTGAGCAGTTGCTTTTGTTCCTCCGCCACCGAATTCAGTTGCCGCTGCACACTGATCACGGCCTCGTTCTCAGCCTCGCCCTTCTTTTCGAGAGCAGTCACATTATCACGCAGCTGCTGCCAGACTCCCCGCGCTGCTGCAATCTCCTCCTGCTCCGCGTTGCATTCCACAATGGTGTCTGTAATATTCTCCAGCTTCGCCTGTACAGCCGGGAGCTGTCCCTCCAGCTTCGCATCCTGTGCGTTTTCCTTCATCCACCGCAAGCGATCTTCACTTTTTTGGCGAAGGATCTCAATCTGCTGTTCAAGTGTTTTTAACTCCCGCTGATTTTTCTTTTTCTGCGTTTCCCCAACTGCAACCATCCCGGCGGCCACTTCTATGGCATCCTTCCGCCCGGCCAGAGCAGCATCAAGCAAACGAACATTTTTCAGACGCGGCCTCTCCGCCTTCTCCGCTTCCACTGCCTGCGCAGCAGCCTTCTCCTTCTCCGTCAACACCTGCTGCGCCGCCTGCACCTTTTCTTCAAGGAAAGGCAGTTTCTGCTGACACTCCAGCCGTGTCTTCTCATCCTCTGCCCTGCGCCGTCGTGCCGCCGTCAACCCGGCATACTCTGTATCCAGCCGCGCTGCCCGTTTTCCAAGGGACAAGCGCTCTCCCTGCAGGGAAAATTTCTTCCTCTCCATGCCAAGCAGCCCGGCCTCCCGGTCAATCTCCGTGAGTTCCACCTCCAGGGTTGCCATGCCCTCACGCCAGAGCAACGCGCGTCCAGTCTGACCAATTCGGGTGGCAATAACCAGTACCCGTCTCCATATTCCCTGCAGCCTTTTCTCAAGCGAGGCCACCTCTTCTCTCTCCAGGACCTGAGTGCAGCTGATATCTGCCTGCATTTGGGTCAACTTCCCCTGTTCGAGGCGGGTACGCTCATGCACCCGGCGGGAGATCTCACTGTAGATACCGGTACCGGTTATCTCCTCCAGTACCGCAGATTTTTCATCCTCCTTCGCCCGCAGAAAGGAGTCAAAACTCCCCTGGGCAAGGAGAGTGGAACGGGTAAAGCGGTCAAAATCCATACCTGTCGTGCTCTCCACCTCCTCCATCACCCTGCCTTTCTTTGTCTCCAAAACCTCACCCGTAAGGGCGTTGCTAAACTCATACTTTGGCGGCTGCAGGGGAGCCCCGGCCTTTTTCCGTGATCGGTGCTGGCTGAAAAAACTGCGAAAGGTGCCCGAGCCGCAGGAGAAGGTAACCTCTGAGCGGCATTCGCCGGTGTGCCGGGACATGATCTCGTTGCTCGATGCAGTAATGTTGCCAAGGCGGGGAGTTTGCCCGTAGAGGGCGAGACTGATGGCGTCCAGCACGGTAGATTTACCCGCACCAGTAGGGCCGGTGAGGGCGAAGATACCGCCCTCCACATAAGGGCCGCCGGTAAAGTCGATATCCCATTCACCGTAGAGCGAGTTGAGATTTTTAAAGGTGAGGTGAAGGATTTTCATATTGCCCCCGTAGTCTTATAGATACCTTGAATAATACCATTTCCATTTTGTATTGATTCATCACCATTGATGGAAAATCGGCACGGCAGTGGTTTCCCACAATGTTGTTGTGTAGACAAGGCATGCCTTGTCTACACTGTGACGGGAAACGTAACGATAACAGTGGAATTACACAACCATTGGTGGGCTGAAATGGTAGTAATTCCCGGAATTATTAAGAGCAGGTACAACCGCGATTGGGCCCCCAAATGAGGCAAAAGCGTAACTTCTTAAAGAAGCTCTAAAAAGACAAAAAATAGAACAACAGCAATTCTCTGTTTAATTTTAAAATCTTTTTTAAATTTTTGTTGCCTTTATTCGCATGTTTAGAGCTTTCCTTTGGCAAAAAGTTTTTCGCTGTTCCGCCTTTTGCTTTTCCCTTTCTCCCGTCTCCTTTCTCCTTTCTCCTTTCTCCTGTCTCCCTTTTCTCCTGTCTCCCTTTTCCCGTCTCCCGTTTTTCCGCCTCACTCCCGATTACTGTCCTCTTCCCGCAGATCCCGCACAATCTCTTCATAACACTCGACAAGTTTACCCTGTTCCTCTTCGCTGATCTGCGCAGCAGAGAGACAACGCTGAAAGACCTCAAACTCGTCAAGATCATCAAGAGTTTCTCCCGCCCGGGCAGTCTGCAGAATCTGCGCCGCGAGTACGCTGTTTTTCACTCGCAACACCTCAAGACCGCTGCCCTCTACCGCCTCCTCAATCTGTTGCCGCAGGTTCTTCGGCGCGGCCGCCGCCGTATAGACAGCCTCAAGCCAGCACTTCACTCCTTTCTCTTTCAACACTTCAATGCCGGTGAGAATCCCGGCAAGATCTCCCTCCACACTTTCAAGACGTTGAAAATACGGCACTTTAAGGGAAGTAATGCGACATCCCTTCTCTGCTCTGGAAAACTCCACCAGCAAAACCTCCTTCTGCTGACGCGCCTCTCCGAAACCCATCGGAATCGGCGAACCGCTGTAACGGATATGCTCGACACCCCCCACCCTCTGCGGCACATGCAGGTGGCCAAGGGCAAGATAGTCAAAACACTCCGGAAAATTCTTGACAAGGGCAAGGTTGCCAACGTAGAGATCACGCACACCGTCACCTTCGGCAGTGCGACCGCCAGCGGTAAAAAGATGTCCGGTGGCAGCGAGAGGCAATCCGGGCAGATTCAGCCTGCGGCGCTGTGCCTCGGCCAGGATACCAGCCTCTCGATAGTGCGCCTCAATCCCTTCAACCAGCCGCATCGTCTTTTCACCGCCGCTCTCCCCCGCCTCGGCCACGCGCACGTCGCGATCCCGCAGATAGGGAACCGCAGCGAGAAGCAGACCCGGCTGCCCGTCGTTCTCCTCAAGCAGCAGCAGTTCCTCCTCAGGATTCTCCCGCATGCTGCCAATGACATGGATATGCAGATGTTGCAGCACCTGCTTCGGCGCTTCAAGAAAGGAGGGGGAATCGTGGTTGCCAGCTACCACCACGATATTGCGGCAGCTGGAGATCTCCGCTACTTGACAGAGAAAGTTGTAGTAGAGATTTTGCGCAAGATTGCCCGGCGTGCCAGTGTCGAAGATATCGCCGGAGACGACAAGGGCGTCGACCTGCTGAGCCTCAATGGTCTGCACAAGCCAGTCGAGAAAGGCGGTAAATTCGGGATAGCGGGTGCGACCGTAAAGACGGCGGCCGAGATGCCAGTCAGAGGTATGGAGTATTTTCATCGGTGCAACTCCGGGTTGAGAGAATAAAAAACGGGCGGCATGAAGTGTACATGCCGCCCGTAAATAGAACAAGGCCGTTAAACATCCCGTTGTCAGGGAACGCATCTTAAGATGCGCCGGGGAAACAGTAAAAAGCGGAAAAGCAAACAGCGGAAAAGCAGTTTTTCCCGTCTCCCCTTTGCCTGCCTCCCCCTTATTTCTGCGCCTGAGCCTGTACCGCTGTCATGGCGACGGTATTGACAATGTCAGTCACAAGACAGCCGCGGCTGAGATCATTCACCGGTTTGCGCAGCCCCTGCAGCAGGGGGCCGATGGCAACCGCGCCAGAGGATCGCTGCACCGCTTTGTAGGTGTTATTTCCGGTATTAAGATCCGGAAAGATGAAGACGGTAGCCCGTCCAGCGACTTTGCTGCCCGGCATTTTGGAGGCCCCAACGTAGGGGTCAATGGCCGCGTCATACTGAATCGGCCCTTCAATGAGCAGACCAGGATAAATGCGCTCCGACCGTTTGCGGGCCAGCTCTGTGGCCTCACGAACCTTATCCACCTGCTCACCTTTTCCGGAAGTTCCAGAGGAATAGGAGAGCATGGCCACCCGCGGCTCAATACCGAAGAGTCTGGCAGTCAGTGCAGAACTGGTGGCAATCTCAGCGAGTTCAGCAGCGGTGGGATTGGGGTTGACGGCACAGTCACCGTAGGCCAGCACCCGGTCATTGAGGCACATAAAGAAAACTGAGGAGACGACGGAGCACTCCGGCACAGTTTTAATAATCTGAAACGCGGGACGGATGGTGTTGGCGGTAGTGTGTGCTGCCCCGGAAACCACGCCGTCGGCGTGTCCCTTATAGATCATCATGGTGGCGAAATAGTTAAAGTCACCAATGGTATCACTGGCAAAATCCCTTGAGATACCCTTGTGCCTGCGCAGCTCATAGTAGTCATCTACATATTCATCGAAGTGTGGGGATTTAACCGGATCAACGATCTCCGCACCTTCGATGTGCAGACCGAGACTTCTCACCCGCTCGCCAATCCTTGCTTCATCACCAAGGATGGTAAGGTTGACGACATCCCGGCGCAGAAGGATCTCCGCCGCCTGCAGGATACGATCATCCTCACCCTCGGGGAGAACAATATGCTGTTTGTTCGCCTGGGCTCGCAGCAGAAGACGGGATTCAAACATCTTCGGAGTTACAGTAGTCGTCTTGCGGGTGATGATCTTATCCCGCAATTCAACCATATCCACATGACGTTCAAAAAGGGCCAGCGCCTCGTTGATCTTGCGGCTGTTGTCCGGAGTGATGGATGCGTGAATGGAGTCCACCCGAATTGCCGCCTGGTACGTATTTTCCGCCACGGAAAGAATCGGGACCAGGTCCGGAAAACCCTCAATGA
The DNA here is from genome assembly GCF_016918505.1 of Desulforhopalus vacuolatus. Taxonomy (GTDB): domain Bacteria; phylum Desulfobacterota; class Desulfobulbia; order Desulfobulbales; family Desulfocapsaceae; genus Desulforhopalus; species Desulforhopalus vacuolatus. Next base: position 38,774 of record NZ_JAFFPZ010000006.1, on the reverse strand, counting down.
CCTTTTGTACGGCAGGTTCCGGTACCAGTCCACCGGTGAGCATAATCCCTGAGATATTGGGCATGGTCTTCGACTCCTCGGCGGCAAGGGAACCGAGAATAATGTCCGAACGGTCACCGGCGGTAATAATCAGATTTCCGTATTCAATGCGCTCAAGATAGTTCCGCAGCTGCATGGAGGCGATGGTAAAACCGCGTACATGACGGGTCAGTTTATCCTGTCCGTAAAGAACTTCAGCGTTGACCAGTTTTACCACCTCACCCACCGAAGGATTGCCGAGGTTTTCATTATCGGAAATAACGTAGACACTCTGTTTTCCCACCAGCGGATCATTCTCAAGAGCGGATTTTACCTTCTCAAAGGAACCGGGATCAACGCGGTTGACAATAGTACCCACCACACTGCTGCTCTTCTCAGCCAGCGACTCATAATAAACCTTCACTGAACGCCGAATATCATCAGCCTGCATATTACGGCCACCTGCGACCAGCAGTATCGGCGCTGCGAGATTGTTGGCAATAGTGATGTTGAGATCAAAATCAAAGGAGGAAGAGGCACCAGTCATCTCAAGCCCGTCAATAAGAACAAAATCAGCTTTCAGGGCAAGGGCGTTGAATTTATTAAGAATTTTTTCGTGCAGCTCATCATCCCGCCCCATTGAGATCAGAGTGTTGGCCTCATCGGCGGTAAAACCATACATCTCATCGTACTCAAATGTAAGGTCATAGTGGCTGCGGATAAGTTCGATGGTGTTGTCGTTCTCGTGCCGGGTGTCATCGACATCCACCAGCGGACGAAAGAAAGCAACTCTTTTAATATTCCGGGTGAGGAGCTCCATTAACCCGAGACTCACTACAGATTTACCAATGCGGCGTTCAGTCGCAGTAATATAAAGTTTATTTGCCATGCTGTACTCTCCAAATTTACAATAATGCGGGAATTCCCTTGCAGAATTCCTGTTTTCGCTTGAAAATTCGCCAATATACCGCTGCAAACCTGAAAATACAAGAACAGGAGGCAACACATAATAATGAGGGCGGTCTGTGTCCATACCAATGATGTTGTGAAAATAAAGTGAGCAAAGTACTTTTCCCGTCATGTACTGCAAAAAGTAACGTTATCACGGCAGAAAACAAGAGAGAGGCTCTTGCTCTTTATAGATGGGCAAAAAGATCCCCGATCTGATTACCCTTGACATGGACATGCCAGGATGGGTGATTTACACGTTGAAGAGATTGCTACAGAAGCCGAAACAACGGAGAAAAGCATCACTGCCATCCCCCTCATTTTTGTTTCCACCGGTGACACCCAAAAAAAACCGGGCCGCTCACTCAAAGTCTGCCGGAATTTTTTGGTCGATATTATAAAGGGAACTCAAAATATCGAATTCTTCAATTTCAGGAGAAGCATTACACCATTTACATTTTGTATTGGCGGATTCAAAGACAGTGGGACGGGAAAAGGGAGGCAGGAAAAAGCAAAAGGATACATTCTCACGTCTACCTGCCTTGTACGCCAGCCTCAGCGAACAAGGCCCGGCCAGAGGAAATGTCAGGAGGACGGCCCTCATGTACCCCTGTGCGGCAGGTGTTCAAGCCTCTTTCATTTTCATAAACCAGAGATCACCTTTAATCCAGGCGTCTTTTTCCCTTCGAATGGCACTCGCATGTTTTTCAATGATTTGCCAGCCTGTTGCACGGGCAACTCTTTCAATATAATGAGAACTGTGGGCAAATCGACCTGTCAACCGCAAAGAAAAGCCTTCTCCCGTCTTACTTTCTGTTGAAAAACAAAAGAGGACATCCGCAGTGGCACGCTGACGCAGCAGTCGAAACGTCTCTTTCAGCTCACCCAGGTAGATAAAAACATCGGCTGCCAGAATAAAGTCATACATCCTCGTATCCTGAGCCAGGAACTCATTAACATCGCATTCTGTTAGTGAATGATAAATTCCCTTCTCCCGGGCAATATCAATCATTCCGGGAGAAAGATCCACCCCTGACAACTGCCTGGTTACATCCGCAAAAGACTCGCCACTCAAGCCCGTGCCACAACCGAGATCAAGACCACAGTCAAATGATTTTTTCCAGGATGTCCCCTTTTCAACAACCTCTCGAATACTCTCAGGGACAGTATACTGAAGCTCTTCAACCAGACTTTTTTCATAGAATTTAGAATAGTTATCAAAAACTTCTTTAACATAAACCTTTGGCGGGGCCGCGACCTCAGCCCCGGTGAGTGCTGCAAGCATATGTTCGGCCATCTTGTGTGCGGGCTGCAGTTCCAGGACTCTCTTAAAATAAAAAACAGCCTTTGTTATATTACCGGACAAATGATAAACATAGGCGATATTATTATTAGCAGAAAAATGATCCGGAGAAAGATCTAAAACCCTCAGGTAGAGATGTTCGGCCTCATCAAGATATTTGAGATCCCTGTAGCAACCCGCTGCATTATAGAGTGTATCAATGCTTTCCGGCTCACTTTTCAAGATTTCAAGATAATATTTAAGGGCTCTTTCAATGTCACCCGTCTGTTTACAGCACAGAGCGAGATTAAAAATAATATCATTATCTGAAGGTTGCAACTCCGCAGCACGTTCAAATGATTTTCGGGCCTCACTGAAATTCTGACACTCATAAAGCAGCAGTCCAAAATTATAATGTAAAATGGGCGCTTCAGGAAAATGAGAGAGCAGTTTTTCATAGCCGCATCTGGCAGCTTCGTATCTTTGGTTCTGATGATCTTCGCAAGCTTGTAAAAAAATTGCGTTGAATTCTTCGGCGTTGATATATTTTTTTGTCATGATACACAATCGGGGAAAATCGTTTAATAAATTTTTGACTGTAACGAAGAAGCTGGGCGATTATTCGATGTGCCCTGCTCTAAAATGCGTTTTTTATAACATATTTTACATATCATAACAATATTCAGCAGAGCCTGCACAGGTATCCACTTTATTTTACGTGCTTTTTAACTTCTCCACTCAACTTTCGGAATGAAGACTCCGTATCTCTATTGGCTCCTTGCAAGACCAGCTGAACCCGGTGCTGTCTCCATTACCGTATCAAAGAATAATTCTGCTTGCCGTTACGGTCAAGGTTGTCAGACAAGGCATGCCTTGTCTCTACGTGGGACATTGCTGGAGCATTCTCATCTGGCTATTTTTGCACGGTTTTCTGGTAGATAACAGCTTGGTAACCCTCTGAAAAATCATAAAAAAAGACCTGGCAGGCTCTTTTTCGAAGAAGCTTACGGGTCGCAGTACGCGCCAGGTTATTGGGAGAATTCCATATTTTTCGCGTCAGGCCCTGAGTCCGCTTACTGAGCAGCAGTTTATTTTCATCAATCAGTTTGGACTTTTTTTCAACCAGTCGGGTTTCATTTTTCAGTTTTCCATTCTCACGGTATAACCTCTCGACTTCCTGGTGTACAATTTTCGATTGGGATCTCGTTTTCCTTCAAAGAGATAAGATAATTTTTCTTTTCTTCGCTTATATTTTATGGTTCCTTGTGATTGTGCACAGCTGAAAATGCTGTCTTAAAACGAGCCCCCCTGTACTTTTCTCACCCGATTATTGAGGAAGAAGAATCAACGTTTCGAAAAATATCGAAAAAAGGAGGAGTCCGCCAAAAATATTTGTATTATTTTGTATTTTCTTAAAAAGGACATATTGGATGTCTCTATGTAAAATTCATATTTTGATAAGGAAAAAAAATGAACAAAAAGAGAGCAGTAATCGCAGGTATAGTGATTATAGCAGCGGTCGCCTGGTTTGGTGGCAAGGCATGGCTTAATTCAAAAGCAGCAAAGGAAGTAGATTCTGCCATCGTCAAAATGGAGGACCAGACAGGTGTAAAAGCAACGTACAAATCTGTAGATATCAGCCCCTTCACCAGCGATGGGACCCTCTTTGATATAACCCTGACTACTCCTCAAAATGAAACCACCACTGTTGAGAAAGCCATTCTCACCAACTTTGACCGTAAAAATGAGATACCCGCCCATGCCACTCTGAAACTCATCGGCGTTAAAACAGGCGGAGACAATGCAGAGGTAAACGAGAAATTAAAAGAACTTGGCTACAAAAAATTGCCGCTGGCAGATGTAATCGGTTCGTATACTTATGACCACCAGAAAAAGGCTCTTAATGTCGAGGAACTCGGTGGGCAGATGAAAGGAATCGGCAGTTATGTGTTTAAGGCACAGTTTGGAAATCTGCTACTGGACAAAGAGAACATCAATTCCGGAGCCTTCCTCTTCAGCAGCATGGCAATTACGGTGAAGCAGGCATCCTGGACCTTTATTGATGATGGGTTAATGACCCGTCTCTTCAATGCCGAGGCAAAAAAACAGAATATTTCTGTTGAGGACCTGAAAGAAAAACTCAAGAATGACACTGCGCAAAATATGGCCATGCTGGGCGATTCTCCCCAGGTCAGGGACCTTACCATTGCTGTACAGGCGTTCATAAACAATCCGCAGCGTATCACCATTCTTATCAGGCCCAAACAGCCGGTTTCCGTCGGCCAGCTTATACAACTCGGCAACAACCCTGCTGAGATTTTCAGTACCCTTGGAATTCAAGTAAAACCTTGAATATTATGCCTGAAGGGGGCAATAACCATTTCTATTAAGTTGTAACCGTACTAAATGCCATTTTCACTTTCTATTGGCGAATTCAAAGGCAGGGGGATGGGAGAAAGGAGACGGGAGAAAGGGAAAAGCAAAAGACGGAACAGCGAAAAACTTTTTGCCAAAGGAAAGCTCTAAACATGCGAATAAAGGCAAAAAACTTTAAGAAGTTACGCTTTTATAAAAAATGCCCTTTTTCGTATGATTAGACCATTTCTATTAAGTTATGCTCGTTTTACATCCTGTTTATCCATTTGTAATAGCCCAAAAAAATTTCCACGCAGTTGCGTTCTCTGGTCAATACAAAATGTAAATGGTATCAAACCTCATCTCTTTTCCACCAGCGTTCGAACCTCCAAAGCAGCAAAGGGGAGATCGAGCTGCCCCTCCCCGGCGCTGAACTTTTCCTGTGAAAAAAGCTCCCGCCACGTGCCCTCTACAGCAACATTCGCACGGACTCCATAACGCAGGGTATTTGCACAGATCAACATCCGGCCCTCCCCGGACCCTTTCAGCGCACAATGCACCGCAGGATTTCCCGCCGCGTCTTTTGAGTAGGGCGAGGTCATACACACCTCCGGACGCGTATTCTCTGTCGCCTGCAGCCAGGGCTTCAACACTGCCAGCCTCTGTACCACCCGGGCAAAGTCTTTCTTTCCCTGCGGGGTTCTGTTGATCTGATCCCAGGTAAAGAACCAGATTCCCCGACTGCCATGAATAACAGAAAGCATGGCAAGGTCATACATCTCTGCCGCAGTGGGCAGGCGCGGCCAGCCCGAAAGAGCATTTTTCCCGCCCCCAAAGGCTTGAATTACCGACATAAGACGAGTGCGTCCGACATGCTCTGCAGCAATATCCATGGAATCCGGCAGCCAGGTCATCGGCATATCCGGCACTGGATACTGATCCAGCATAAAAAAGTCGGCACCGTTATTGTAGAAAGGTACGGTCTGCGGCCGAACCACCGCCATCATGGTCGGGAAATCTGGAAATCGAGCCTTGAGAAGACGCTGAATATCCTCCGTTTTCCACGAGGGGACACCGTGCAAAGAAGGCTCATCATTGACATAAAAGGAGAACTGTCCCTGTTTGAGTAACGCTTCATTCTCGTTGAGAACGGAAATGAGCTGCTGAGGGTCGCGAGGCACACTGAAGGTGCAGTTCATCCCCAGCTCAAGACACTTCTCCACACCGGCGCGATTCAGCCCCACGATGGCGGTGTTCAGTCCCAGTTTCTGCATGGCCGGAAGATTTTGCACCTTACCGCCGTAACTGCCAAGCGGGAAAAATGAACTGGTGGCCACCGGACGCAACGTCCCTTTTTCCTCTACCCACGGCCTCATGGTCGTCCGGCGCATGGAAAATGGCGTGGAGGAGTAACGATTGAGAAATTTGAAAGAGGAGTCGTGATTCTCCTCTGGACAGGAGACCAGCACCTTGACCCGCTGCCATTGACCCGCAAGACGATGAGTGTTGAGACGATACCGCTCTCCCCACAGTTCCACTTCCGGATAGGCGGTGGGGTCATTGCGGTTGTCGCGGAAAAAGTCAGCCGCAAAGAGGAATTTCGTCCCGGGAAAACACTGCTCCAGCGGTCCCTGCAGGGTGACCTGTCCTTCTCCCGGAGACAACTCTCCAAGGAGATTCTTCTGCGGGGAAAAGCCACTAAATATCGGCCATTCCCACGGCTGCATGGTACGCAGAGAATAGATCATCAGGCCGTCAGCTCCCCCCTGCTCTGCCTCGGAAACCGCATCGTTGAAGCCATCGGGCATCATCTCCTCCGCCTGCAGAATCGGCCATACCTCGGCACCCGCATCGGCGGCAATTTCTTTGAAATATCTGGTAACGTCTCCGATCCAGGGTTCACTTCTGCCGCACATGCGGTGATACGTCATCGGTGAGAGAACATCGGCCTCTGCAGCGAGTTGAGCTGCATTCTGCCCAAGGAGAGTGATGACTGCCCCGTTGAAATCAGACATGCGCCACGGCACAAGAAAAAGACCGAGCTGCAGCGGCTTGCTGCCTGAGTGAAGGATCTGTTTCGCCTCTGTGACAAAAGAGAGGATCACCCCCTGCTTCCAGGCGTACCACTGTTTTGCAGCGTTGGCCTTTATCCAGGCTGATTTTGCTGCCGTCCCCTGCAGCTTCGCTGGCAGTGTCACCCCGCTCTCCTTCTGGAATCGCGTGAGGCAGCGATCACACCAGCAGGTATCAAAGAGCTGCGGATCCTTCTCCTCCCAGTGACCGGGATAACGGATGAAATCAAGCCAGATACCGGATATGCCACCCCTGCCGCCATAGTCTCCCACCCATCTGCGGAGCAGTTCAAGGCGCTGCCGCCGCCATCCCTCGTGACTCGGACAGATACCACCAAATTTTGCCGGCATCAGAGTGCCATCGGCCAGCACCGGCACAGCATCGGGAAACTCCCGCCAGCCGCCACTGCCACCGAAAACATTAAGAGTAAGAAAGACCTGTCGGTTCAGAGCGGTCTCAGCGGAGATCCGCTGATGGTCAGGTGTCATCCACACCCGTTTCACCCCGTATTGTTCCAGCTCAGGCACACTCCTGTTCACCCCGTACATTCCGGTCGAGGAGGCCAAAAGAGGTGGTGTAGAGAGGAAAAAAGAGAGAAAAACCAGAAAATACAGTGCCGGCATATCAGCTCCATTTTTTGAGTTTGAGCGCAGGAATTGAGCGCAGGAAATGAACTCTTTTTATGAACAAAAGAGGTAATACCATTTTGGTACAAACCACGTCACTGGCAGTTTTCCCTGTGAATTCGTATTTTTACAATTTCACATAAGATTACATAGAAAAAATTCTCACCCTCTCTTATACTGCATTCAGGTATGTGGCACTTTGACCACAAAATTATCGGAAGTCCGGCAATCATATTTCTTTATCCCTGAAAATTATTCACATCAACTGCGGGCACTTCGTTTATCAGAACTTATCAAGGATTCATTGCAGTCCCCCGGATTCCAGTCAGAGATAGCGTACGAGTTCAAATTTCATCCGTCACAGAACTGAAGAGATCCCCTCTGTAACGTTCCGTGACACCGAGGATTTCACCATGTTCACCATAGCAGACATTTATAACATCGCCATCCAGGTGGAAAAAAACGGCGAAAAAGAGTACGAAAAGGCCGCAATCAAGACCTCTCTTCCCAAACTCAGAGAACTCTATACCTGGATGGCACAGCAGGAAGGCCTCCATGCCAACTGGTTTGCCCAACTCATGCTGGAAAAGCCTGAGCAGAGCAAAAGCCAGCAGGAGCTCAATACAATGGGGCGGGAGATGCTGCAGAAAATCATCCGTGAGAGTCACTTTCCCGTCGAGGAAAAAGAACTTGAGGAGATTACCGACCCCCTTGATGCAGTGAACTTTGCCATACTTCAGGAGAAAGAAACCATCACTCTCTACCAATTCATTTTCTCCCTCGTTGAAGACAGGGAGGTAAAGACGGACCTGCAAAAAATCGTTGCTGAGGAGGAAGGACATATCACAATCCTTGAGAAGATGCGCCGCGATCTCGGTGGAGACCAATGAGTCACCCGCTGCTGTCTCTGCTGACAGTCTTCTCTCTGCTGTTCTGTGCCGAGCTTTCTGCCTCTGCGGAGAAGAGCGTCGGGCAGACGATTTACGTCCCTGCCTATTCACATATCTATTTCGGCAATCGGGAGCACCCTCTGGCCCTCTCCGTCACCCTCTCCATCCGCAATATAGACCCGGCATCGGAGATGGTCATTACCAGCGTCACCTATTACCACACCGAGGGAGAACTGCTGCGTCAATTTGTCAAAACTCCGGTGCAGCTCGGCCCGCTCGGATCTGCCCGTTACGTCGTCGGACAGGATGACAACACCGGCGGTTCCGGTGCCAACTTTATTGTCAAGTGGCAGGCAGACAAACCGATAAACCCGCCGATTGTCGAGAGTGTGATGATCGGGACTCAGTCCATGCTCGGTATCTCCTTCACCTCCCGGGGTGAAGCAATTCAGTAAAACTGAACATCTTTTCTGTAACAAAAAAGGGACACCCGGACGAGAAGTCTGGAGTGTCCCTTTAATTTTTCGAGTGTCCCTTTAGTTTTTCCTGCTTCGAACCTGTTCAAAGGTCAAGGGTATAGATGGCATTGCCATGTTCCCGATTGTCATGAGATTCACTCCTGAACTCAACATCCTTCAAATCGGGATAGAGCTCCAGATACTTCGTCCGCAGCTCTGCCCGGCGATCATTCCTGCCCATGGGATAACCTTCGAGATGCTGCAGCACCAGCACGTCATCGTCAATGAAGGCAGAAACCTTCGGTGCAGCGCCAATCAGATCAGCAAGAACCGAAGCGAGGATGGAGTGTTTCTTCACCTTCTCCCGCGACTGCTCACTGCCGTCAAACGCGCCGCTCTCAATAAGCTCGGCAAGCATCTCCACCGCATCGTCAATGGTGATGGTATCAATATTGATGAAGACATCATAGAGGGTGCTGTCCCACGTATCCTTACTGAAAATGGCAAGACTCCAGCGCCGGCGGGCATCGTCATCTTTATGAATCAGATAACGCGCCTGCTCATTGCTTATGCCTTCATCCTCCATCTTCTTGTGTATCCGGCTCTCGAGATCAGCGATCACCCGAACCTTGCAGACATGGCGGATATTCGGCACGAGAAAATGACCGGCCATACCGCAGTAAACGATATTGTCGTTGACCATGTGACGCAGGAAGACAGCACGGTAAAGGCTCAGATAGTGATCTTTTTCACTGCTGAATCGTTCCAGCATGGAGGGCGCGTCATGGATAGCCCGCTGCAGGCGCTTCATCGGCACCGAAAATTCCTTACTCGTCTCCAGCAGCAGATTGCGGGAAAGATATTGATAGTCGAGGCGTCTGGCCAGTTTTTTTGCCACATAACGCCCCCGGCTGAAGGTGCCCTGAGAGATGGTTATAATTGCCATGGGAGCTCTCCATATAAAATTTGCGGGTCAGAATCCCTTGTTCCAAAATTATGGGCACCTTGAATATGAACGAAATACAAAATGTTTCAAGGTCCCTTATTTTAAGTTCCTTTTATTTATACCATGAAATGCAGAATTTGCCTCAACCCTCGAAAAAATTTCTCAGGGAGACATTTTTCAGCCTTATTCAAAATCCGTCACCCGTTCGGGAAGCAGGTGTCCCTGCCAGTGTTTTTCCAGCCTGCGAACGAAAAAGACGATGGTAAAGGTGAGACACATATAAAGCAGTGCCGCAGTGAGGAAAGCCTCCCACGGACTGTAGTAACGAGATTGAATAATCCGCGCCGCGCCGGTAATATCGACGATAGTGACAGTGCTGGCGAGAGCCGTGCCGTGGAGCATAAAGATTATCTCGTTGGAGTAGGCCGGCAGGGCCCGACGAAAGGCACTCGGCAGAATAATGCGCCGCAGCATCAGCATGCGCGACATACCGCAGGCCCGGGCCGCCTCAATCTCTCCGTGGGAGGTTGCAACAATTGCGCCGCGGATGATCTCCACAGTGTAGGCACAGGTGTTCAGTGTAAAGGCCAGCAGGGCGCAGAACCATGCCTCGCTGAAAAGCGACCAGAGTACACTCTGCTGCATCCACTCAAACTGCCCGAGACCGTAGTAGATAAGAAACATCTGAATCAACAGGGGAGTGCCGCGGAAGAAGTAGACAAAAGCACGGATCGGAGCCTGAGCCAGCGCCCCGCCATGTACCCGTATCACCGCCAGGGGAACGGCGAGCAGCAGGCCGATAACGAGGGCGGCGACGGTAAGCCAGACGGTGGTAATCAGGCCGTCAAGATAGATCGGCCAGCTCTCCTGAATAATCGAAAAATCCATTTACAACTCCCTGCTGAATCCGGCAGAATATCTCTTTTCAAGATATTTTAGCAGGATGATGGAAGCGCTGGTAAGCAACAGGTAGTTGATCGCCACCGCCCCGTAGAGCACAAAGGGCTTGTGGGTCGCCCCCGAGGCAAGCGCCGCCCGCTGCACCATGTCGTTGAGTCCGATGATGGAGACCAGGGCCGTCGTCTTGGTCAGCACCAGCCAGTTGTTGCCAAATCCCGGCAGGGCGTGGCGCATCATCTGCGGCAGGAGGATACGGGAAAAAATCTGCAGACCGGTCATCCCATAGGCGCGGCCTGCCTCCATCTGACCAGGGTTGACGGCAAGAATGGCCCCTCGGAAGGTTTCAGTCATATAGGCACCGAAAATAAAACCGATGGTAAGTACACCGGCGATGAAGGGATTAATGTCGATATACCCCTCATAACCAACCTTCTCGGCGATGGAGTTTACCGCCATCTGCCCGCCATAAAAAACGATGAGCATCAGCACGAGGTCGGGAATACCACGTACTACAGTGGTATAAAGCTTTGCCGGCAGCGAAAGAAAAGGCTGCGGCGAGAGTTTCGCGAGTGCGCCAAGCATGCCGAGCAGCACAGCTGCCGCAAGGGAAGCGAAGCAGACTTCAAGGGTGAGCACCGCACCAGCAAGAATTGTGTGGCCGTAGCCATAGAGTGTAAACATGTTCAAGGGAAGGAAGGAAAGCGAAGGGAACACTTCCCGCAGGGCAACCTGCGAGAAGAAGAACTGCCGTCAGCGTCCTGTGACCCGGCGGCAGCGCAACGACGGAATTCCAACGTCTTATTTCCCGTAAACATCAAAGTTGAAGTATGTATCCTGAATCTTTTTATACTCACCATTGGCGCGGATGGTCTGAATCGCTTTATTGAACATCTCGGCGAGTTTCGTATCTTTTTTCCGCACTTCAATCCCCACACCTTCACCAAACCACTTCTCGTCCAGCATATCGGGACCGACGAATTCATACTCGTTGCCATTCTCTTTGGTGAGGAAGCCTGTGTAGAGCGCCGCGCTGTCGGCGATAATCAGGTCAAGACGACCGGCAGTGATATCAAGGTAGGCCTCGTCGAGATTGCCGTAACGCTTGATCTTCACATCTTTGCCATATTTGGCGGTGAGATATTTATCGTGAATAGTCTCCCGCTGCACGCCGATGGTTTTTCCCCTGAGATCATTCTCAGTGAAATTGGAATATGCTCCCTTCTTCGCTATAAATTTTACCGGGGTCTGGTAATATTTATCAGTGAAACCGACCTTCTTGCGACGCTCTTCGGTAATCGACATAGAGGCGATAATGGCATCATATTTACGGGCGAGCAGGCCGGGGATCATGCCATCCCAGTTCTGCTGTACAAGGACAATCTCAACCCCCATGGCCTGGCCGAGGGCGTGGGCTATGTCAATATCAAAGCCCTTAATGCTGCCATCCGGCTCAATATAGCTGAATGGCGGATAGGCACCTTCCACGGCAACCCGTACCTTCTTCCACTCTTTGGCGAAAGATGTCGTGGTAAAACTGAGGGCAAGGAAGAAACAACAGAGAAATACAGCAATTTTTTTCATTGGAATCTCCTGAGTTCTGGTTGAAATATATTCTGCAGGAACAGGGTGAATCTCAACATTCCCCCGTACACGTTCTGCGGGAACATCGAATAATCGCCCATCTTCTTTGTTAAAGTTAAATTTATCCTCGGAGTATCCGAGGTTACAGGCGGGTAATTTTTTTTCAAGGTGCTCCCTACATCATGGCGGCGACAAAGTTCCGGAAACGATCCGTCACCGGTCGTTCAAAAACATCTTCGGGGGTACCGTCTTCCATGATCAGCCCTTTTTCAAGAAAAATGACACGGGAACTGACCTCCCGGGCAAAACCAAGTTCATGGGTAACAACGATCATTGTCCGCCCTTCAAGAGCAAGATCACGCATGACCTGCAGCACCTCACCGACCAGTTCCGGGTCAAGCGCCGAAGTCGGTTCGTCAAAAAGAATAACCTCCGGCTCCATACAGAGTGCCCGGGCGATAGCCACCCGCTGCTGCTGCCCGCCGGAGAGATGGATCGGATAGACGTGCAGCTTGTCACCGATACCCACCTTGTCAAGGTACTGGATCGCCATTTTACGCACCTCTTTCCGGTCGCGCTTGAGAACATGCACCGGAGCCTCCATAACATTTTCAAGGATGGTCATGTGCGACCAGAGATTGAACTGCTGGAAGACCATCGCCAGTTTCGAGCGAATCCGTTCCACCTGACGCATATCAGCCGGGACACTGCCATGCCGCAGTGTTTTCATCTGCACCTGTTCCCCGTCAACGCGGATAATCCCGTGGTCCGGGATCTCAAGCAGATTGATACAGCGCAGCAGGGTAGATTTCCCCGAACCGGATGAACCGAGAACAGAGATTACCTCACCCCGGCGGGCGAAGAGATCAATCCCCTTCAGCACCTCGTTGCGTCCGAAACTCTTGTGTATCCCCTCCACGGAGAGGGCATAATCAGTTGTCATTTCTCTCTTTTTCGTTAAGTGTGAAGATCTTACCGTCACAGATATACCCAATTATCCACAAAAATGTCAAAGAGAATGCCGGACACATCCTCCTTTCTCTTTCCCGATACCGTTCTGCGGAGCTGCCATGTCACCTTTCTTCCTCTCACAAATCCTCACCGGGCTGACACTCTGCTCTGATATAACATCTTTTCAATTGAAAAAAAGAAGGAATATCCTCCTTTGCCTCATCTTCTCCAGCAGTACCCTGGCCCTGCACTTCGCTTTGCTCGGCCATTGGACAGCCGCTTCCCTTGCACTCTTTGGTGCAATCCGTTTCGCCGTCGGCTTTTACACCGCGAACATACGTCTCGCCTGGCTTTTTGTCGCAATGATCGCAGTAATTACCATCTTCACATGGGAAGGCCCGCTGTCACTGCTTGCCTCAGGAGGCTCGGCCATCTGCAACCTCGGGACCTTTCAGCGTGAGGATAAGCGGCTGCGTCTGTTCATGTTCCCCGGTACCATCTGCTGGCTGAGCCACAATATTCTCGCCGGTTCCCCTGGAGCAGTGGTGGTAGAGATCGTTTTCTTCTGCTCAAATCTCATCGGGTATTACCGTTTTTATCTTGCTCCGAAAAGAAGTCAGTCCTGATCCATCCTCTTCTCGTACGCACACCAGCCGGGACGCGGCCCAACCTGCGGGTGGTTGCGGCAGGTCTCCGGCCGCTTCTCATACACGGTGCATCTGCGGGTGGTTTCATCAAGAAAAAGGCAGTCGCCACTGGCTCGACGGCTCAGGGTGAAGACACCGCTCCGGCTGTGGAAATGCTCCACCACTCCAGACTTTATCAGCCTGCGGGCGACATATTTCAGGTTCTCTTCCAGCTCCATCTCCTCCATCAATCCAAGGCGAATCAGATCCTCCGCACGGACCTCCACAGCGAGGCGACAGCAGTTGGCCACACAGCTGCGGCAGAGACGGCTGCGGTATCTGCTCCAGGTGGAGAGGTCATCAAGACTGGTTTTCATTGCCGTCCCCTGTTACAGCTGATAGATTAGTAGAAATTTCCATGATCCTTCTTGAGAGTATCTGCATGACTGAGACAAATACAGACCGTTTTGCCCGTACCCGCCTGCTCCTCGGCAAAGAGGCCTTCAGCCGCCTGTGCGGGAGCCGCGTTACCGTCGTCGGCATCGGCGCGGTAGGCAGTTATACCGTTGAAGCCCTCGCCCGCGCTGGCGTCGGCAGCCTGCGACTGGTCGATTTTGACTGTATCACTGCAAGCAATATCAACCGCCAGCTCCTCGCCCTCGAAAGCACCCTCGGTGCCACCAAGGTGAGCACCGCTGCGGCTCGAATTGCTGAAATCAACCCCGCCTGTGAAGTGCAGGCGGACGAACTCTTCTGCCGCAATGAAACCCTTGAGAGGATTCTCACCCCGCCGCCGGACCTGCTGATCGACGCCATTGATTCCCTCAATCCCAAGACCGACCTGCTCGAAGCAGCCTCCCGCCGACAGATCCCCGTCATCAGCTCCATGGGCGCGGCTCTGCGCACCGACCCCGGCGCGATCCGCAACGGCGATCTTTTCTCCTCCACCGGCTGTCCACTGGCGCGTAATGTTCGGCGGCGACTGCGACGGCGTGGAATCGACAGCGGCATCGCCTCCGTCTACTCCATCGAACCTTCCGCAGGAGGCATCGGCGGACAGGAGGAGTTTACCGAAAAGGGACGGGGGCGCAATATCCTCGGCAGTCTGTCAACCATCCCGGGGATCTTCGGCCTGACTATCGCCAACATGGCGCTGCTTCACCTCGCCGGCATCAAAAAACTTTCCATTGAAAAAGGCTGAAACCATGCATTACGAAGGTACCATCTACCGCCCGCCGAGTGAAGCGAACTCCATACTTCTGCAGATCACTACCGGCTGCTCTCACAACCGCTGCACCTTTTGCGAGATGTATCGTGACAAACGTTTTACCGTCAAAGAGACAGACACCATCATGGCGGATATCAACTTCGCCGCTGCCCATTTTCCGCATCACCGCAAGCTCTTTCTCTGCGATGGCGACGCCCTCATCGTGCCACAGGCGAAGCTGGTGGAGATCCTTCGCGCCATCCGCCGCCACCTGCCTGGACTTGCCCGCGTTGCCACCTACGCCAATGTGAAATCCATACGCTTCAAGAGCGATGAAGAGCTGGCCGAACTGGTTGAACTCGGCCTGACCATGGCCTGTGTCGGACTGGAATCCGGCGACGATGTCACCCTTGCCGCAATCGACAAGGGTAACGACAGCGCGCAGGCGATCGCCCAGTGTATCCGTCTGCAGCGGGCAGGCTTTAAACTCTCCCTCACCGTACTGCTCGGCATCGCCGGTATTGCCCGCTCCGAGATCCATGCCCGGGAAACAGGGAGGGTGCTGACCGCCATTGACCCGAAATTCATCGGTGCCCTCACCCTCATGCTCACTCCGGGCACCCCGCTTTTTGCCGATGCTGAAGCTGGACGTTTTCACCTCCCTGATGCCCGTGGCGTATTGCGTGAACTGGAGATCATGTTCGAAACAACCACCCTCTCCGGTGGTCTCTTCCACGCCAACCACGCCTCAAACTATCTGCCTCTACGTGCCCGCCTGCCCCGCGACCGCGAGCGTGTACTCTCCGAAATCCGTGCCGCACTGCGGGGCGAGACGTCACTGAAATCCGAGTCGCGGCGAGGGCTGTAATACCATTTACACTTTGTATTGACCAGAGAATGCGACTACGTAGACATCTTTTTTGGTGATGACGAATGAATAATAAGGGTCCCATAATTCGTGTTTATCCGTGTCCATTCGCGATTCCTTTTGTCGTTTGTAACCACGAATGGATAAACAGGAGACAAAACGGGGTAGAACTTAACAGGAATGGTATAAGCCGCAAAAATCAAAACATATAACTCACACTGCCAGTGATCAGCAGCGCAGAGGCATTACTGAATTTCCCGTAGACCACCCCCGTGGGATCCGCTTTGTTCGTACGATCCTGTTTGTAATCATAAAGGGCCGCAAGACCGAGCTCAAGATTTTCACTCACCTTGTACTGCGCCCCAAGAGAGTAGATCCATGCGTCAGCATCCGGGACGGAGAAATCCAGCGTCGCATCATTTACCGGAGACTGATCATAGGCAAAGCCGCCCATCAGGGTCAACACGCTGCTCGCCTTCCATGTGATACCGAGGCGAAAGGCATCGGAGTCTTCCCAGTTACGCGCCACCGGTGCTTCAAAGGGATTGCCGGGGATATCGGTATGAAAATTAAAGTCAAAGGTATCGTATTCACTCCAGAAGGTACGGTCCCAGGTCAGCTCCACGTTGACACTGTCCGTCACATCATACGCCACAGAGACAGCCAGTACAGCCGGTGCCGGAATGGAAAGGTCTGCCGTGGGGCTGACCTCT
Source organism: Desulforhopalus vacuolatus (assembly GCF_016918505.1). Taxonomy (GTDB): domain Bacteria; phylum Desulfobacterota; class Desulfobulbia; order Desulfobulbales; family Desulfocapsaceae; genus Desulforhopalus; species Desulforhopalus vacuolatus. The sequence goes on along the minus strand of NZ_JAFFPZ010000006.1, from coordinate 22,332 downwards.
GTACCCATCAGATTAAGATTGACGGTATCATCGAATTTCATATCTACATAGGAACGCCAGGTGACCGCAAGATCGAGCCCTGTCATCGGCCTTACATCCACTGCAGCATTCCAGCCCCACGACGCCTTGTCGGTATCCACGCTGCGTCCGAGTTCTGTGCCAATAACAGTGGCATCACTCTTCACTGATCCACTGGCAAGAAGCAGACGCGGACCGGCAGCGATAGAGATCCAGTCATTGAAGGTGTAGGAAACGACAGGGTTGATCTCAATGACCTCAAGAGAAAACTCCTCAACAAAGGCCTTGCCGTATCCACTCTTCCAGTGCTTGGCAAGACCGTAGGGTGCGGTCACTGAAAGGCCAAAGCGGGTGCCGCCGAAATCGGGTGAAACCATGAATCCGGTGGGGATGAAAAAATTTTCATCCTCCGACGTATCGTTGTAAGCACTGGTACGGGCATCTTCGTATTCTACAGCTGAGAGGTAGATATAGGTGAGATCCGCCTCAACCTGCCAGCGGTCTTCGAGAAAGCCCATGCGTGCCGGGTTATAGTATGCGGTATCGGCATGACTGGAGGAAGCAATATTAGCCCCTGCCTTCGCAGTGGAATCTACGGACTGCTCGGGAATCCGCCAGCCTGACGCCATGGCCCCGGCAGGACAGGCGAGAAGAGTTGCAGCGACACATAAAATGCACTTTTTCATTTGTTCTCTCGGTTGAATTATAGATTTTCTATAATAGCGTAAAAATAACTTTCCTCCACAAAGTCGAGAGAATACAAGAGTTTGTGACTCCAGGCAAGCATTTGGAAAGTTTTTTACTCCGGGAAAGTATAATTTTTTTTACGCTTAAAAAAATAAATGTGCACAAAATTCATCGCAGATTATTGTTATTTTGAAATTTATGTAACTTCTCAAAAAATCCATGAAAAGAAAGGAACCCCATGAACAGACACGGATATATCGGTCGCAAAATGCGCACCCCCGAACTCAAAGAGAAACCGGCAATTATCATCGTCAGTTTCGGCACCAGCAGTCGCAGCGAGGCGGTGCTGGATCTTTTCACCACTGCACTTGAACAACGCTGGCCGGAACATCGCATCTTCCACGCCTTCACCTCTGCTGTCATCCGCCGCAGAAGCGGGAACCCCAGTCTGCATGAAGCCCTTGCCCATGCCGAGGCGGAAAACTTCCGCCGGGTGGTAATTCAACCCCTGCAGATCTTTCCCGGCACCGAATATCAGCAGATAGCCGAAACCTGCGAATTTTTCCCCGGCCTGCGCACCTTTCTCGGCGAGACACTGATGCACCGCTGGAATTACATTGAGGAAGTTCTGAAGGTTCTGGAACAGGAGTTTCTGCCGCCCTCGACAGGACTCAACCTTCTTGCCCTGCACGGTACTCCGCTCGCGGCAGATCCTGCGAATATTGTCTACCTCGGCCTGGAACGACTCCTCCACCGCCGCTACAGCAATGTCTGCACAGCCTCCCTGGAAGGAACTCCCGACTTTACAGGACTGCGTAACGAGCTGGTGCGTGATAACGCGGCAGGCAAATTCAATGAGTTGCGCATTATCCCCCTGCTCTACTTTGCAGGGCAACACGCCGAGGATGATTTGATGGGAGAAGAGGAGACAAGCTGGTATTCCCAGTTAACGGCTATCGGTTTCGACGATGTGACGTGCCTCTCAACCACCCTTGCGGGCAGTGACTATTATAAAGGACTGGGATATTATCCCGAGATTATTGAATTTTTCCTGCAGCGGCTGGCGAGGGTGATGGGACTGGCCGAAAGGTATTAGAAATTCGCTGCTCTTTTATCTCTACGCCGAAAACGTAAAGGGCAGGGACAAAAACTTTTACCGCGAAGGACGCGAAGGTTCGCGAAGAGTAAAGACAAAAAAGGAGACAGGAAAAAGCAGAGCAACAAAACCCGAGGACGTCCGTTGTGAGATGAAACAGTTTCAAGGGAACCTTGGGAAAAACAGAACAGCGAAAGGATTTTTTTTGCCAACTAAATACGCGAAACATGCGAAAAAAAAAGGCGGCTTATATATAGAAGCTTTCGTGTTTTGAGTGTGTTTCGCTGGTCATCCAGTCTTTAGCTTTCTGCCTTTGCTTTTCCGCTTTAATTACAAAAAAGCTTTGTTCTCAAATGTTTTTCGCGTTCCTTCGCGTTCTTCGCGGTAAAAAAATTGTCTTACCGCTTTTTGCCTTTCCCTTTCTCCTTTCTCCCTTTTTTCCGTCCTTCCCGATTTTTGAGAAGTTACCCAAAAACCTCCTCAAAGTGCCGGGCAACGTCGTTGTACAGCCCGGCCTCTTTGAGAGCGCTGCGCAGCAGTTCCGGCTCGGTGAGAAAATCGGTGAGGAAGAGCAACTCCGAAACCTTCAAGTAGATGTGAAACGGTCCTTTGATGCGTCCCTCAAGCATGACATCGAGTACCGTCATCAGATTCTCTCCCTGCCAGGGCCGAAAACGCTTTGCCCGTGAGAGAGCCGTATTCACATAGCTCAGCAGCATCTTCTTCACCCCGTGGCCACTGCGGTGGCCGGGGAGAACCGTGTTGCCCTGCAGGGACGCCAGTTCAACAATGCTTCTGCAGCAGGCCCTGTAGTTGAGAAAACGCTTGTCCTTTCCCGGTTCCAGATCAAGCACCGGAGATTGAAAAATCCCATCGAGCAAGGTGTCTCCACTGACAATCCAGCCATCCCCCTCATAGACCAGATCGCTTACCGAATGGCCGGGGCAGGCGTGTACCTTCAAGCCAAAATGCTCCGGCAATTTTTTCTCCACAATATGGTACCCTGGCGGAAAATCGGCATAGATCGACTCCTCCAGATAGGCCTTGTCGAATTGTTTCAGCCAGCTCTGAGGGAAACCCACTTCAGCCATCAGCGCGGCGATCCCCCGTCGTCTCTCCTCCCGGCGGACAATCTTCAGGTGATCAGCCTGCGGCATGTAAACCGTCACCCCCTGTTCCGCCAGCCACAGGGCCTGTCCCCAGTGTTCAAGATGGCCGTGGGTAAGGATGAGATTCTTCAACCGGGAAAGGTCAACATTTTCCGTCAGAAAGCGACGGCACTCCGCCGTCGGCGGGCCGCAGTCGAAAAGGGTCAATTCACCGTCCAGCTCAGTGCTGTAGCAGTGCACCGGCCCAACAATATAGGGTGTGGGAATAGTATGGCATTGTGGTATCATGATAATTTCACAGAATGAACGTTTTTCCTTCTTCTCTACAACTGATATGAATGCCACTGACATCCGCGAAGCACAAGAACTTCTCGAACTCCCGGAGCGTGCCACCCTGAGGCAGATCAAAAGCAACTACCGCACCCTCCTCCACCGCTGGCATCCCGACACCGGCGGCAACAAAGAGGCATGTGAGGAGATGACCCGCAGAATCGTCGCCGCGCAGAAGGTTATTCTCGCCTGGTGCGAAGAGTATTCCTACTCCTTCTCTGAAGAGGAACTCTCCCGCCTGCGCAGCGATGAGGAGTGGTGGCAGCAGCGTTTTGGAAAGAATTCCCCCTGGCATAACTCCTGAGCCTTATACCAATCACATTTTTTACTGACCAGAGAACGCAAAGAACAACAGTAATTCTCTGTTTAATTTTAAAGTTTTTTGCCTTTATTCGCATGATTAGAGCTTTCCTTTGGCAAAAAGTTTTTCGCTGTTCCGTCTTTTGCTTTTCCCTGTCTCCCGTCTCCCGTCTCCTTTCTCCTTTCTCCTGTTTCCCGTCCCCCTGCCTTTACATTCGCCAATAGAAAGAGAAAATGGCATTTAGTGAGGTCACAACGTAAGAGGAATGGTATTACTCCTCCCTCATCAGCAACAGCATCGCCAGACAGACAATCCCCACCCCCGGCAATGTTGCAGACTGAGGTATGCCATGACCGAGCAGCAGGTCATAGAGCACCACCAGCGCCGGATAGGTGTAAGAGTACGCCATCACCCGCGTCGGCCCCAACACCGGTACACAGACCTGCACGAGATAGAAGGAAACGATAGTGGTAAAGATGGCGAGATAGAGAATGCCGAGCCACACCCCCGCATCAATTGACACAAGGTCCGTGTGCAGAAGTTGATGTCCTGCAGCCAGAGCCATCCACACCATACCGCTGACAAGAATCCACCAGGTGATCACCTCCATGGTGTCCTCGGCCTTAAAAAAAAGCTTGATCAGTGGAGTGTAAAGCGACATGGCGAGGCAGGCAAGTGCGAATATCTTATCCCCGTATCCCCAGTGCATGGTGAACAGTATCGACAACTGACCGTCGCACAGTACCCACAGCGCTCCCACCAGACCGAGCAGCAGCGCAGAACCGCGCCACAGGCTGATTGCCTCCCGCACCAGCAGCAGGGAAAAGAGCGAAGAAAGAGCAGGGACAAGGGTATAGATAACACTGGTGTTGAGAGCAGTAGTGTAGCGCAGGGCATAAAACATGCCAATAAAAAAACCGGTGAGGCAGAGGCTGACAATACTGCAGCGCAGCAGGGTACGCAGCGACACGGTAAAGGTGGCACGCCAGCCGAAGCGGAGAAAAATCCACGGGCAGAAAAGTGCCACCGCCACGATAAAACGGACAAGGGTAAGTACCGCCGGATCCAGCCCCCGGGTTATTTTTGCCCCCACCACAAAGGTGGAGGCGATGAGCAGGGAGGTGAAGATCGTGAGAAGATGGGCGGTGAAAAGAGAGACTCCCACAGATGCCTTACCCCGGTTCACTCAAACCGCACCTTTGTCTTTTCTACGGACGTTTTTTCTGCGGATGTTCCATGTTCCTGCGTTTTTTTGATCGTGGCCATGGCGGTGGCAATCATCGAACTGACATCGGCGGCGTTGGCAGGAATGATCATGGTATTGCTGGTCTGTGCCAGTTTGCCAAACTGGTTGATGTAGTTCTGTGCAACTTCAAGGTTGGCAGCCTCAATACCGCCGGGAGAGGCCAGGACCTCGGCCACAAGGCGCACACCCTCGGCGGTGGCTTTCGCCACCATGAGAATCTCCTGAGCCTTTCCTTCCGCCTCATTGATACGCTTCATCTTCTCCCCTTCAGAGAGGAAGATCGCCTCGCCGCGGTCACCTTCAGCGCGGTTGAGAGTCGCCTGTTTCTGCCCTTCGGAACGTGCGATCTCCGCCCGCTTCTCCCGTTCAGCCTTCATCTGTTTTTCCATCGCCTCAAGTACCGTCCGTGGCGGCTGGATATCACGAATCTCATACCGCAGCACCTTCACCCCCCAGTTGGAGGCTGCTTCATCAAGGGCCGCAACAACCTGGCCGTTGAGGCTTTCCCGCGCCTCAAAGGTATTGTCGAGAGAAATCTTGCCAATGGCGGAGCGCAGAGAGGTCTGCGCCAGCTGGGCGGTGGCGAAGTGGTAGTTGTCAATCCCGTAGGCCGAGAGTTTGGCGTTTATCACCTGCAGGTACAGTACACCGTCCACCTCAAGGGTAACGTTGTCGGCAGTTATACAGGTCTGCGCCGAGATGTCGAGGGGTTCCTCCTTCAGACTTCGCTTATACGCGACGCGATCAAGAAAAGGGAAGAGAATATGAAAACCGGCACCAAGGGTCGTACGATATTTTCCGAGTCGCTCTACAACAAACTCCGAGCGTTGCGGAACGACAACAGCGGTCTTCAACAACAGAATAATGATGGCTGCAATGATAATCAGCAGTGCGATTGTTCCTGAGGTCATGTCTTTATTCTCCTGTAGTTTCGAGAGTTGTGAGTTTACAGAACATTTCACCCGCGCAGAGGCCTGCAGAGGTTCAGGAGTTCTGCAGAGGTTCCACTTCCATAACGAGATTTTTCTGTCTGATGATGGAGACCACACTTCCCACCTCAACAGGGACGGCCGCCGTGGCACCCCAGAAGGTGCCGCCATATTTTATCTGTCCGGTTGCCGGTGGATTGATGGCAAGAGTGACGGTGGCATGAGCCCCTGGTTTCGCATGCACCACATCCTCACCACTGTCCATGGAGTCTGCATCCAATTCTGAGGGGGCAAAGAATCGCCGCATCAGCACCCCCCGCAACAGGGCGAGAAAGGCCAGCGAGGTGATAATAAAAATCAGCAGTTGCCAGACGATGGCCAGTTGTGGAAAGAAGGTGGTAATCAGTGCGGTAATCAGGGATCCCACAGCAAAGAAAAAAAGCACCAGTCCGGGCACAGCCAGTTCCAGCAGTCCGAGGGTCACACCAATTATCAACCAGTAGAGGCCGGGGTAGTCAATCATGGATTACTCTCCGTTAAAATTCAGGGTTCTTTTCTCTCATCCGCACTCTTCAAATAACGCAGAAACAGATTATACCAATCACATTTTTTACTGACCAGAGAACGCAACTGCTTGAACATAAATCTTTTTTGCAGATTACGAATGAATAAACATGAGGTAAAATTGATCTCATTGTAGAAACGTCCGTTGTGCTGGAGACGCCCAAATCGATCATCTCTACGGAAATCTTTTGCTTTTTCCTGCCTCCTGTCTCCCGTCTCCTTTCTCCCTTTTCCCGTCCCACTACCTTTAAATCCGCCAATACAAAGTGGAAATGGTATTACAGGCTGCTCTATAAACCATTTTCTTCCCGTTCTTCCCGTTCTTCCCGGGAGAAGAAGAGTCTTTTATAGAGGACTGCTTTGAAGGCAGGGGCAAGAGCTGCATAGAGCATGGAAAAGAGAATAAAAACCAGCAGCGCAAAGCTCAGCGTTCCCATCTCCGGCTTCAGCATCGACCAGACCAGTTGCGGATCCATTCCATCAGGACCGTTGAAGGCCTGCGGGTTTGTTTTCTCCATCGCCACCAGACCGGTAAAAGCCCGTGTCAGTGGACCGAAGGCGATCAGCACAGGAAGCAGCATTGGGAGATAAAAGAGACTGACAATGACACTGAAGGGCGCGAAGGAACGATGCACCGCTTTACGTGAAATCTCAAGGGATTCCCAGTAACCGACACCGTGATCTACCACCAGTGGCAGGACAAAAAAGTAGCCGAGCAACAGATAGAAACCCGGGATTATAAACAGCATGAATCCAAGAAAGATGAGACAGGTGCCAACTATCTGCGCCTTGAATAACTCCCAGCGGCAGTAGCCTGCAAAGCCGTGCAGACACATTTTTATTTGTGGGACTTCTCCACGCAGATGAAGAATGGCAAGCCAGACAAGTCCGGCGAAAAGCATACCGCCAAAACCACTGAGGACAAGATATTCTGCAAAGGTAACCGGAAAATCGGGAAGCGACAACGCCTGCAGCAGCAGCACGAATATTCCACAGAACATCCCGCTGAGAACCTGCGCCACCCCGCTGAAGAGGCCAAGCAGCATTGCGCAGACGATGGCAACCCAGAAATAATTTCTGGAAAAGCCAACACGCACCGTCTCAGAGATAACCTCCCACACGGCAAGGTTCGGTTCGGAACGAATCAGGCTCTCTGTATCAAAATCCACCACCAGCGGGTGCGGATCTCTCTTCCACGTCTCATCGGCATATCCAGAATCTTCTTCGGGCTGTACACTCTGGAGTGGAGGCGGTGCAGCTGCCCCGACGCCAGCGGCTGCCTTCTCCTCCCCGACAATAAAAGATCTGCCGCAGGCGGGGCAGGTCACACTTCGCCCGCGCAGAGAACTGTCCATCTGGCCGCTTTTCCCGCAGAATGGACAAGAGACCGATATTTTCTCCTCCGTGGTAAAGGTTGCGGCTTCAGACGTCGCCTTCGCAATAAAAGACTTGCCGCATTTTCCGCAGCGCACGGTTTTTCCCTGCAGCGAATCATCCGCCGTCCCTTTCGCCCCGCAGTACGGGCATTCCATTTTCATATTTTTTCTCAACGCTGAAAAACAGAGGGCTGCCAGAGCAGCCTCTCTAAGAAATGTAAAAAAGACCAGACGCTCTCAGCGCAGCACCCTGTCTCCATACAGTGTCTGGTAAACCACCCCGGTCAAGACAAAAAACATCGGGATCGTCCAAATGAGTCCAATTCCAAAGGGAATAGCAGAGACTGCAACCAGCACCGGCATGATGATCATCATCAGGAGAAAGATCTTGAACCAGTGACGGGTAACCATTTTACGGGACATCTCCATCGCCTCCCAGATACCGAGGCGTTGATCAACAAGAAGGGGGATGGTCATCGACCATGCCACACTGAGGTAGAGTCCAGGCAGTACGAAGAAGGCATAGCCAATACTGGACAGGAGAGCCATCACCATCACGGCGAGAAAAAGTTGCAGGAGATTCCTGAAGCCGTGACCAGCCATGGAGAAAGAAGCAGAATCTCCCGCCGCAGCCCGTACGCCGGTGTAAACCATGCCTCCAATCAGTGCGATGTTCACCATTGCGAAAAGAAAAGAAACAAACACCAGTCCGAGAGCAGGCATCAAACCAATCTGAGAATCGGCCGCAAAAAAAGCAGGATCAACAGCACTGTCAAGACCCGAGACACTCTGCACAATCATAGTTATAACATTACCAAGAAACATCGACAGCGCAAGAGCCACTCCCTCCAGGAAAAACACCAGTTTGAATCCCCGTGTCCGCCGCCAGGCACGGCCAAGTGCCCATGCAATAGTCCAGCTGTCATCCACTTCGGCCTCTTCCGGCTCATCTTCAAAGGTGCTGTCTTCCATCGCGGCACGATCAGCTGGTGAAGCAATAAATTCATCACCCTGACCATGTTCCGGCAGGACTTCACGAAAAACATCTTCTTCCTTAAGATCACTCCCGTCCGTCGGGACAGATTTCGTGAAAAGGATCTCGTCGGGAAGTGTGGCAGCTGGAAAAGATTTTGCCCCGGTCAGCAGCCTCTCCGCCGCAGGGGGTTCTTCCAGGGAAGTTCTCAGATTAATCTCTTCGAAGGAATCCGCCGGGGTATCGGCAAATCCGAAATTCTCCGGTGAATCAACCGCAGGGGCAGCATCAGACTCAGCGGTAAAGAGCCAGTGGCATTGCGGGCAGCTCACTCTGCGCCCGAGGAAACTGGAGTCGACACTCCCTTCTGTCCCGCAGTTCGGGCAGCTCACAGAAACGGTCTTCACCCATTCGGTGAGATCCGGTGTGTCCAGCTCGGGAGGGGAAACCTTGAAGCGGGCCTTACATTTCGGGCATTTCACCCGGCGACCGACGAAGGAATCCTCAACCACCCCGCTCAGATGGCAACAGGGACAGGTAATTTTCATGATAACCTCCAGATATAGGGGAACCTTTATTCATCTTTGGGTTTCTCTCTCAGGACTGTTCCAGTGCACAAATTACAGGGAACATTAAATAATCGCCCATCTTCTTTGTTACAGTCAAAAAATTATGAAATTTATATTATCAAGAAAACCCCTGCCTGGTAAAAAAATGTACTCTTTCACAGAAAAAACACTGAGAACACTGGTATTATACCGAAACTCTGCATATTATGAAACATTGCAAAAAGAAAGGTACCCGAAACAGTATCAATTTTCATAAACTTCCTGACAAGGCATCATGGAAAAAATTATCATCGCCGCCATGGCCGCAAACCGTACCATCGGCCGCAACAACACCCTTCCCTGGCATATCCCGGAGGAGTTGCAACTGTTCAAGAAGGTCACCATGGGCTCCCCAATGATTATGGGACGAAAGACTTTTGACTCCCTGCCCGGTATTCTCCCCGGACGGAGACACATCGTCCTCACCCGGAACAGCACGTTTTCCGCCGCAGGAGCAGAATGTGCGGCATCACTGGCGGAGGCAGTCACCCTTCTTGAAAAAGATAACTGTAAGCGAGCCTTTATCATCGGCGGAGCACAGGTTTTTGCAGAAGCACTCGCCGTGGCAGATTTCCTCCGGCTGACACTGCTCAGCCGTGAAGTAGAAGGAGATGTCTTCTTTCCGCCCTTTGAAGAGAATTTTATCGAGGTACGCCGAAAGGTATTTACCGGTCGGGAAGACTTTACGGTAATAGAATATCGACGGAAGGGAGAACACAGAGAAGGGAAGTGAAAAGGAAAACACCCTGCCTGAGAAAAGCAGGGTGCAGAGTCAAGGTACCCTTATTTTTTCTGGCGCGTATTATAATCGTTCAAAGCGTTATAGAAGGCACCAACCGCCAGTTCAGCGCAGTGGAAATGATTCGGCGGCAGAGTTACAAGATAGTCAGCCACTTTCTCGGGAGTAAGCGCCCAGCCGTCATCAGGATTGCGGCCCTCCATCAAAAGGGAAACCGTATTGGCAGCAGCCATAGTGTTGTTACAGCCGTCAATGCAGAAATTTACCTGCTGCAGACAGCCGTCCTGTACAGCAATAAACATCTCCACCGTATCCCCGCAATCTCCGGTCCGGGTACCATAACCATCCGGTTCTTCCAGTTTCCCGTAACGCTCAGTACGGGCGACCATTTTCTGGAAATGATCTGAATGCTGCGGGATGAAGTTTTGTAGAATTCCCATAACCCACCTCCAATATTTCAAATAGTGTTCGTGTATAAGTATTCCGTAACGATAGTCTTGAATCTAATAGTAAATTATTATCTACTATAGGAAATTATACGTTTCTATAAATCCTTAAAGATCTTCGATAAAACCGAATTTTAAAAGATTCTCCACGTATGTACTCGATAGACTCTACCGAGCTACAATATCCATGGCTGCTGTAGTACAACAGTTTACACGAATTATAGGGATTGCAGGTTCCTTTTGCTTTCAATTTTCATTATGCATGTTTTATGTATAAATACAACCGTTTAAGATAGTATTCTTGTAGTAAAAGTATCCTTATAACGTTCTACTATATATTACATTACAAATGAATCTATACGATACCACCCACCCCGCAACTCCGCACCCGAAAATCAGAGTCGGTCTGAAATTTGCTGAAAATGCCGTAGAATCGGTCCAGTATAGATTTGTCTCGGACGGGAGATCCGCTGTTGATGATCATGCATTTCCTTCCAGTGAGAGATCCAGCCCGGCATACGGCCGATGGCAAACAGCACAGTGTACATGTTGAGCGGAATACCGATGACACGCAGAAGCAGGCCTGAATAGAAATCGACATTGGGGTAGAGGTTGCGCTCAATGAAATATTGATCCTTCAGGGTATGTTCCTCCAGCTCTTTGGCAATATCGAGCAGCTCATCCTTGAGATTGAGGGCACCGAGAACCTCATCTACATGTTTTTTCAGGATACGCGCCCGCGGGTCGAAGTTTTTATAGACCCTGTGGCCGAAGCCCATCAATCGAAACTCATCTTTTTTATCTTTGGCGCGGTCAATGTAGTACTGAAGCGGCTTGCCAGAGCGTTTGATATCCTGAAGCATTTCAATTACCGCCACATTTGCCCCGCCGTGCAGCGGTCCCATCAGCGCACTCACTCCGGCGGCTACCGAACTGAAGAGATTGGCGCGGGAGCTGCCCACGACCCGCACTGTGGTGGTTGAGCAGTTCTGCTCATGGTCGGCATGAAGGATAAGGAAGAGGTTGATTGCCTTGTCGATAATCGGCGACACTTTGTACTCCACATAGGGATCAGAGAACATCATATGCAGAAAATTACCACAGTAGGTAAGGTTGGGATTCGGCTGGTTGATCGGCTTGCCGCTCGCCGTACGGTAGGCAAAGGCAGCAACGGTCCGCACCTTGGAGAGCAGCAGACTTGCGGTCTGGCCAAACTCTTCTCCAGTTGTCGGCACCTCGAGGACCTCAGGATGAAAGCAGGAAACAAGGTTCAGCATTGCCGAGAGGATCGCCATCGGCGGCGCGGTATGTGGAAGTCCGGAAAAATGGTGCTCAAGATTGGTATGAATCGGCGCATGTACCCGGATCTGGTTGCGGAAATTGAGCAGCTGGGTACGGTTGGGAAGCTCTCCATAAAGGATGAGATACGCGACCTCAACAAAACTGGCGCGCTCAGCAAGCTCCTCAATGGGGTAGCCCCGGTAGCGTAAAATACCGTTGGCCCCGTCCACGAAGGTAATATTGGAAAGGCAGGAACCGGTACTGCCGAAGCCAGGATCGAGGGTTATGCAGCCGGTGACGTCGCGAAGATGCTGAATATCAATGCACCGTTCCCCTTCAGTTCCAACAAACGTTTCAAAATTGTAACTTTTACCATCAATGGTAATCGTCGCTATCTCGTCCATGGTCAAACTCCTGTGTCCTGAATAATTATGGTTCGAAAGAGAAAGGGCTCTCCGGAATGGTACTCCGACCTGAGCTGTCTGAAACTCCTTATTATATCAGAGCGTTGGGGAAAGGGCAAACAGGAACGAGAGGAAAAGATTACAAAAAAGGAGAGAAACCTTTATTTTGAAGGTTTCTCTCCAGGAGTATGCAACTCACATTTCAAGGGATGTCAATTGATCAAATTCGCGAGTTGCAAAAGTTCTTCCGCCGTAAAGATATACTTCTGGCGGCAGAACTCACAGCGCACTTCACAGGTATCACGCTCCGTAGCAAGTTTGCGCAAATCGTCCCGGCCGAGGGAGAGGAGAGCTCCCTCCATTTTCGTATGGGAGCAGTTGCATTGATACTGCAGTTCTTTGTGGTGAATTGTCCGGTGGGGAACCGCCTTGAAAATACGCGAAAGAATCTCCCCGGGAGCCACACTGCCAGCCAGCAGGGTCGAGAGCGGCGGTAGTGCGGAAATTCCTTTTTCAAGGCTGGAGAGATGTGCGTCCTCTGCCGGTGGCAGTGACTGAATAAGAAAGCCCCCCGCAGCCGCCACAGTCCCGTCCGGCAACAGGGAAACCGTAACCCCAACCGTAGAAGGCGTCTGCTCGGACTGCGCAAGATACCACGCAATATCCTCACCAATCGTACTGCTCCGCAGCGGAATGGTCCCGGGATAGATTTGGCTGACGGAAATGGTTTTCGTCACCGTCAACACTCCCGCGTGGCCCACACCACCCGCCACATCAAGCTCTCCGCCGATCAGTGGAAGCTCGGCATGGGGCTCAGCGACAAAGCCGCGCACCCAGCCGTCATAGCCCGCCTCAGCAAGGATCTTCTTCAGCGGACCGTTGCCCTCAAACCTGAGCAGCAGACTCTGGCCGTCCTTCATCAGGGCGGCAAGCAGCGCCGCACCAGTCAGTGCCCGCCCCAGAGCTGCCGCGGCGAGGGGGCCGACGTCGTGACGCCGACACCCCTCATTTACCAGTTCCGTGGTATTGCAGGCCACGCCGAAAAATCGTCCATTTTCGGCGATGACCCTCTCTATACAGTCTACCATCTTATGCCATTCCTGTTACGTTATGCCCCGTTTTGTATCCTGTTTATCCATTCGTGGTTACAAACTGCAAAAGGAACCACGAATGGACACGAATAAACACGAATTATTACTCATTCGTCATCACCAAAAAAGATGTCTACGCAGTCGCGTTCTCTGGTTAATACAAAGTGTAAATGATATAATATACCTGCGCTAAATTTCCCCCTGTACTTCAAAATCTTTTGCCTTTATTCGCATGTTTAGAGCTTTCCTTTGGCAAAAAGTTTTTCGCTGTTCCGTCTTTTGCTTTCCCTGTCTCCCGTCTCCTTTCTCCTGTTTCCCGTCCCCCTGCCTTTACATTCGCCAATAGAAAGTGAAAATGGCATTGGGTAAGGTCACAACTTAAGAGGAATGGTATTATACTCCAAAAGAATCGGCAAGCAATTCCATAGTGTGAACACAGCGTATCGTTTCATCCTGCTTGCCCAGCGCTCCACCGATCATCATCATACAGCCGGGACAGTCCACTGCCACCGTTTTCACAGCGGTGTTGCGGATATTTTCCACCTTGTCAGCAGTAATCTGTTTCGAGATCTGCGGATGGGTGAGGAAGGAGTAGGTACCACCGAATCCGCAGCAGCGGTCGGAGTTCGCCATCTCTTTGACGGTATAGCCGGCACTTTCGAGCAGTGCCCGCGGCTCCGCGAAAACGCCACTGCCCCGCTTGAGATGGCAGGAGTCGTGATAGGTTACAGCCTCGCTGCCCTGCAGATTCATCGCCTTCAGTTTTTCAGAAGCGTGCAGTACATTTTCCAGAAAAGCGGAAGCGTCGAGAACCTTCGCACCAATGACCTTCGCCTTCTCCGCCCATTCCGGTTCATCTTTCAGCCGTTCAGCGAAATCACGCCTCACACCCATCGTACAGGTAGGACAAATGGAGAGGATATAGTCTACATCCACGTCGCAAAAAGCCTTTACGCTCTGCCGCGCCAGATCTTTCCCGGTCTCAGTATCACCGGAATACAGGGCCGGAATCCCACAGCAGTTCTGCCCCTGCGGGAAGACGACTTTTACCCCGAGACGATTGAGCACTTTCACCATCTTCACCCCGACCTCGGGATAAACAAAGTCCCCGCCGCAGCCAACAAAGAAGCCGACTGTGCAGATAGGATTTTTTACCTTTTGTTCAAGGGTCTTAAAGAGATCACGGAAGGATCTGGGAGCAATGGCCGGCAAATCCCGCCAGCCGGTGATATCTTTCTCCATGAAGTGCATCGGCAGGTGTCGGATAACCCGACGCTCAGAAGGTGAACTCCCCTTCTGCGTTACCGGTCCCTGCAGCCTGGAAGCCGCCTTGATCATGGTGTGGAAGAGGTTGCGATTCTTCATTACCGCCCTGAAGGCAACGTTTTTGACCGTGCCCATACCGTATTTCTCAGTCACCTCGTGACGCAGTTTGAGGATAATTTCCTCAAGGTCGATATTTACCGGACAGACCGCAGAACAGGAACGACAGCCGATACAGGCGCGGACAAGGGGTTCAGCCTTCTCCAGCCCCTCGTAAAAGGCGGTGAGGATGACACCAATGGCGGAGATATAGACAGATCCAAAGACATGGCCACCGACGGTCTGGTAGACCGGGCAGACATTGGCACAGGCACCGCACTGGATACAGCGCAGGGCATCACGGCAGGCCTCTGATTCATAGAGGGTGCTGCGGCCGCCGTCAATGAGAACGATGTGCTGCTCCTTCGTTCCCCCATCGCAGGGAACAGCTCCTCGAATCCACGTTATATAGGAGGTGAGCAACTGAGCAGTGGCATTGCGCGGCAGCAGGCGGGTTATCTTGATGGCATCTTCCATGTTGCGCACCAGTTTGTGAATACCGGCAAAAACCACGTGGACCTTCGGCAAAGTGGAACAAAGTCGGGCGTTCCCCTCATTGGTCACCAGTCCGATACCTCCGGTGTTGGCAACGAGGAAATTTGCCCCGGTGAGACCTATGTCGGCACGGAAATATTCGTCACGCAGTCGTTTGCGGGAATATTCGACCAGCGGTTTGATTTCCGGTGCCAGTGTCTTGCCGGCATCTTTGGAGAAAAGGGCGGAGACCTCCTCTTTCACCAGGTGGATGGCAGGCATGACAAGGTGACTCGGACGCTGCCCGGCGAGCTGAAGAATCCACTCACCAAGGTCTGTCTCTACAGACTCAATTCCCGCAGCAGCCATTGCCCTGTTGAAGTGTGCCTCTTCAGAGACCATTGATTTTGATTTGGCAATCGTCTTCGCGCCCTTCTTCCGGGCAAGACTGGCAACATAATCGTTGGCCTCTTTCGTATCCTTCGCAATAAAGACCGTGGAACCGGCTGCCTCGGCATTTTTGATGAATTCGGCAAGCAGCGCCTTCCGGTTTACCCGCACGTCATCCTTGATTGCTCCAAGCTCTTCGCGCATGGCCTGAAAATCGAGGCCGGCAAACGCCTTTTCCCGGGCAACGAGGTAACCGTCACCGAAGGTATGGAGTGTCTCACTCAGTCGGGTGTTGGCAAGTGCCTTCTCAACATTTTCCTTGAAACTCATATCATTCATTCCGCTCTCCTCAATTTTCCATGAAATCGCTCGAAATTCCCTCTATCAACAACACATGTACCTCACGCGGACCGTGGGCGCCGATGGTCAGCACCCGCTCAATATCAGCGGTACGGCTCGGCCCGCTGATATAGGCGACATAGCGAGGCTCGTGGCCGCTGTGCAGGGCGGTCATCGCCTCCACAGCGCCAAGTCCGTCGGCAACGATGGTGACGGGGTCAACAATAACAAAATATTTCTCAGGAATGGTGGTCGCCAGCCGAACCTCTTCCGGGGTTGAATCGAGCACAATCGTACCACTCTCGCCAATGGCAAAATTACTGAAGGTGACCCCCCCCGCAGGCAGGTGACCAGCCTCGCGAAAACTGCCTTCATGGAGAGTCACTCCGGTATCCTGCAGCAGAGACTTCAGCCCGAACCTGGTGCAAAGCGTTGAGTCGGGCACAAGCAGAGGTCCTTCAGTTTTTTCTTTAATATATTTTGCAGCCTCTTTGAGATCCTGCAGTGCAACAACTTCACATCCCACCAGGGTCGCCTTTTCCATATAAAGCGATTTTAATTCCTCAAACATTTTCAACCTCCTGAATTAATAGGAAACTCATTCTATATTTTTGGGTATCAAAGCTCCGGGACACCTGCGGGGATGAGACAGATAAAAACGAATTCTTCGTTAGTGGTGTTCATCAGCTGATGCACCTCGCCCCCGGGAACAAAGATCGCTGTACCGGCTGCAACCTCCTGCCATTCTCCGTCAAGGAAGATCTTGCCGCTGCCGGCGTGAACAAAAATCTCATGCTCCCATTCATGACTGTGACGTGGTGTAAAGCCATCAGGTCCAAGAGTAAACACCCGCATGCAAAAGTGATCGGCACCGTCATCCTTCCCGATAAGCACCCTCCCCTTCACCGCCTTTGCAGATTCGTTGTTTATCAAAACCGGCTCGATTTCTGTGTATTTGATGATTTTCATTTTCCTTCCTCTTTTTTTTTAGCTGTTAACGATATTTTTTTTTCACCTTTAAAGTGCATGCAAGACAACGATTGGACCATTTTTCATACCTCGAATTCACAAAAAAAAACAAAAAAAACGCCATTGAACACGTAATAGCCCTATGCTTTTCAGGTTTTTTATGGAACCATAGCATGCTCATTTCTCGTTTGACCCATATCAATAATTCAGGTATTTTGATTCAATATATTTGTTTATAAGATTCAATATATTTGCTCAGAGAGATGCTCAATGGTACGGTTTTCTTTCTGTAATTTCGGCGTGATGTACACAATCGACATCCCTGCCATTCAGAAAGAGAATCCATCAAACAACCTGTAAGGAGACCTGATGACAAACGCAACAATGTTGTGGAACCGCCTCTGGAACTGGCACGATGAGACCAAAGCGCTGGTTCTGTTCCGACCGAAAAGCATGGTGCAGCACTATATCAAGAATCAGAAAAGCGAAACTGGCGAAGAACAGGAAAAAAATGCACAGTTCTCAGAAGAAATTTCTTCTGCCCCGGCGGAACACACCGGCCGGTTAAAAAGCAGTCCCGATGGCATGAATGAAGAAGGTCCAAGGAGATATACCCTGCGACAGAGGGTAAGCCTTATTCTTGGACCGGCGCTGTTTCTGCTCATGATTTTCCTCCCCACTCCGGAAGGCATGTCCATCCCCGCCCAGCGAATGGCCGCCGTAGCACTGTTGATGGCCGTCTGGTGGATGGGAGAGGCAATTCCCATCCCCGCCACCTCACTGATTCCCATCACCGCCTTTCCGCTGCTCGGAATCATGGGGACCAAACAAGCCACAGCCCCCTATGCATCGCACCTCATTTTTCTCTTCATGGGCGGCTTTATTATCGCCCTCGCGATGCAGCGCTGGAACCTCCATCGCCGCATCGCCATGAATATCGTAAAAGTAGTGGGATTCTCACCTGGAAGACTGATTTTTGGTTTTATGGTCGCCACAGCCGTGCTCTCCGCCTTTGTCTCCAACACAGCTACCACCGTTATGATGATGCCCATCGGTCTCGCCATTATCGCCCACGTAGTCGCGGAGGGAAAACGAGCCGGACTGGATAAAGAAATAGACTTTTCACCGGAGCGTTTCGCCTTCGGCCTCAACCTGATGCTCGGCATCGCCTACGCCGCCTCCATCGGCGGCATCGCTACTCTCATCGGCACCCCGCCGAACACCGTCCTTGCCGGATACCTGCAGAAGACCTATGGCTATGAGATCAGCTTTGCCGGGTGGATGAAGGTTGGTATCCCGCTGGTGGTTATCTTTCTGCCCATCTGCTGGTTATGGCTGACGAAAATCATCAACCCGATGAAATTGAAAAAGGTTCCTGGAGGACGCAACCTCATCAATCAGGAGCTCAAAGATATGGGAGCAATGAGCTCTGGTGAAATCGCCACTGCCATCGTCTTCGGTCTCACAGCTCTTGGCTGGATTTTCCGGGCAAAGCTGGGGGCCCTCGGCCTTTTCGATCCCAAAATGGTAACTGACGCGGCCATTGGCATGACCGGTGCCCTTATCCTCTTTCTCATTCCGCTCGACCTGAAAAAGAATATTTTTGTCATGAACTGGCACTGGGCACAGAAAATGCCCTGGGGAGTGCTTATTCTCTTCGGTGGCGGTCTCTCCATGGCGGCCGGCTTCAACGTAACCGGACTGGCGGTGTGGATCGGTTCACAGGTCAGTCTGCTTGAGGCTGCACCGATCCTGGTGCTCATTTTTGCCGTTACCACACTGATTATCTTCCTTACCGAGCTTACCTCCAATACCGCTACCTCAGCAATGATCATGCCGATCCTCTCGGCGGTAGCCATTGGTCTTGGACAAAATCCGCTCCTGCTGATTGTTCCGGCAGCCGTCGCCTCCTCCTGCGCCTTCATGCTGCCGGTAGCAACCCCGCCAAACGCCATTATTTTCGGCTCGGGTTATGTTACCATTCCGCAGATGGTACGCAGTGGTTTCGGCTTGAATATCATCGGAATTTTCCTCACGGTTCTCCTCACCTACCTCATTGTAGTACCAACCTTTGGGATTGATTTCGGAGTTATCCCCGCCTGGGTAACCGCCCAGATGTAAAAAGAGGTTCCCACAGAAGAAGCACAAAAAAGCCCCGCCGGTTTTTCCGGCGGGGCTTTTTCTGTTCACTGCGGAACCAACGGAAAAGGGGAGAAAAGGGGAGAAAAGGGAGGCAGGAGACGGGAGACGGGAGAAAGGGAAAAGCAAAAGGCGGAAAGACAATTTTTTACCGCGAAGAACGCAAAGAACGCGAAGGAAAGCGAAAAGTAAAATAAAAACAGATAGTTACAGTTTAACTATGTTACTTTGGTCGATGAACCATGTATACCATTTACATTTTGTATTGACTAGAGAACGCAACTGCGTGGACATATTTTGGGGTGATTACGAATGGATAAACAGGATGTAAAAGTAATCGCAATGGTGAGAACGGTGGCATTCATCATCATTGGTGAAAAATTGGCACAACAGTGATTCCAGCAATGATGTAGAGACAAGACATGCCTTGTCTACACGGTGACGGTAAACGTAACGATAACGGTGGAATGACACAACCATTGGTGGAATAAACTGGTAGCAATTTCCAGAATTATTAAGAGCAGATACAACCGGGATTGGACCTCCTTAAACGAGGCATAACTTAATAGGAATGGTATTATATCTTTACTCTTCGCGTTCTTCGTGTCCTTCGCGGTGAAATTCTTTGTCTTTTGCTTTTTCCTGTCTCCCGTCTCCCGTCTCCTGTCTCCCTTCTTGTCTTTGTTTTTTCCAGAACTTTTTGAGAAGTTGCAACAGGCACCTTGAAGTTCCTGGTAATCCTTGATATTTCAGAATATCCCCGTAGAATACGGCGAACCATCGGCAGGGATAAGCCCGCCGGACTACAATTACATCGCAGAGTAAAAATGAAATACATTATCTACATTCTCTTTTTCACCAGTCTTCTTTCCATCGGCATCGCTGCCCTGACCGAAGCCAATTCCAGCACAAAGGACAGCGACGGTTTCGGCCTTGAGTCAACACCTTCTTCCATTGAAGAAATGCTTGTGAAATAAGGGCAGCATACCAATTACATTTTTTACTGACCAGAGAACGCGACTGCGTGGACAAAGAGAAAAAGGAGACAGGAGAAAGGAGGCAGGAAAAAGCAAGACAACAAAACTCGATAACATTCGTTGTGGGATGAAACGGCTGAAGGTGTTCTTATGAAAGACAGAACAGCGAAAAGATTTTTTCCTTCCTTCGCGTTCTTCGCGGTAAAAAATTGTCTTATACCATTTACACTTTGTATTAACCAGAGAACGCAAAGAGTAAAGATAGAATAACAGCAATTCTCTGTTTAATTTTTAAATCTTTTTTAAAGTTTTTTGCCTTTATTCGCATGTTTCGAGCTTTTATTCGTTGGCAAAAAGTTTTTCGCTGTTCCGTCTTTTGCTTTTCCCTGTCTCCCGTCTCCTTTCTCCTTTCTCCCTTCTCCCTCTACTTCTTTCCGACTTCATACTCTTCAAGACGAACCCTCTGGTGGAAAAACGGGCGGAACTCGTCCTGCCGGTGACTGATATAGAAAAGCGTGGAAAGCTTTTCCTCTGCAGCCTTCTCGAGAAACTGCAGCAGCAGTTCGCGATTGTCGTCATCCAGCCCCTGGGTCGGCTCATCAAGCATCAACAGCTTCGGTCCCTTCACCAGTGCTCTGGCAATGAGGGTCAACCTCTGTTCACCATAACTGAGCTGAGAAAAGGGAAGATCCGCCACGTCCGCCAGCCCGGCCCAGGCAAGCCAGCGGCGGGCGGTTTCATGTTCCCGGCGGGTCGCCCGGGTATAGAGACCAATGGAGTCATACAACCCGGAGAGTACCACATGCAGCGCCGTTCCCACCCCGTGGTGGCTGCGGTGGAGCGCAGGGGAGACAATGCCCATCTGCTTCTTTATCTCCCAGATAGACTCGCCGCTGCCCCGCTTTTTGCCGAAGATACGCAGCTCATTGCTGTAGCATTTGGGATTGTCACCGGTGAGGATATCAAGAAGAGTTGATTTTCCACAGCCGTTGTGACCGGTGACGAGGGTGTGGTCGCCACTGCACACGGTAAGGTTCAATCCGGTGAAGAGGGCTTTCCCGCCATAACCGGCAAAACCATCCACGAGGGATATCAGCTCTTCGCCATCCTCTGCGGCCCCGATAAACTCCGGTGCAGCTTCTCCCACCACCTTTTCTCCGGTAACGATGGCACTGCGGGCAGCAGTCATCTCACCGGCAGCCACCATCCCGCCACCCTCAATCACCGCAAGATGACTGCACCATTCCGGCACATCCACCCTCGCGCTCACAAAGATAAATACCCCGCGTCCTTCTCCGATGACCGCCTGCAGTGTCTCATCAAGCACCCTGCGACTCTCGTCATCCAGCCCGTCATAGGGATTCTGTAATACGAGAACCTCCGCCCCGCCAAGAACCTCCATAAGCAGAATCAGCTTGCGATTCTGCCCGGAACTGAGCTGGCGGTAGCCGGTATTGAGACAACGCTCCATATCCAGCGCCTGTAAAAGTGGAAGATGCTGTTCCCAGTCAGGGAGAAATTTTCGGACGAGGGTCCCGGGATCAAGCTTATTCATGAAATCGCTGTCATCATTCCGCAACTCTTCCTCAAACATCTCCTGCTGACGACGGAAACTGAGGATGCCCATCTCCGGCAATTCCAGCCGCGAAACGGAATACTCTTCAAGGTCTCCACTGAAGAGGTGCAACAGCACCTCTGCACCGGAACGGTTTCCTCCCTGAATGCACCAGCTTTCTCCGCACTGAGGCGCAAAATGGTTGAAACTCAGCCCGGGATGAGAAAAATTTTCAATAATCATGAGGACAGCACTCTCTTTTCAGTATTTTATTCATTCGGCAGGTAATTATACCATTTACATTTTTGTATTGACCAGAAAAGCAACTTCGTGAAAATCTTTTGCTTTTTCCTTTCTCCCTTTCCCGTCCCTGCCTTTGAATCCGCCAATACAAGATGTAATACCATTCCTATTAAGTTGTAACCCGTTTTGCATCCTGTTTATCCATTCGTGGTTACAAACGACAAAAGGAACCACGAATGGACACGAATAAACACGAATTATTACTGAAAAAACCATAAGAGAATGCCCTTGTGGTTGCTTTGAGGTAATTGATGTTTTCCGTGTCCTTCCGTGTTTTCCGTGGTAGCAAACTACATGAGTATTGTGGCAATGTATTGTTTCTGCTTATCGATCCATCTGGAGCAGGGGCTGTTCTCATGCTCTTGGTAAACCACGGATAAACACGAATTATTACCAGTAGTGTCCGGTTAAGATTTTGCATGTAGAAAAAATAAATTACAAGGAGAAGTTTTTTTCTTGACAAATAAGTGAAATTCCGAGTTTGCCCTCCTTAAAAGACTAATCTTCTAAGGAGGTTACGATGGATTTTGTAACTTTTCGCTCCCGGCGATATGCTGTCCCATCACAAACACACTTACTCAAACCAACAAAGCAGGCCTTGGTCAATGCACCACCGCTTCGATCAA
>NZ_JAFFPZ010000069.1 GCF_016918505.1 Desulforhopalus vacuolatus | reverse complement strand
TTGCTGGCGCGAACGTTACCACGACGGTTGCCGAAGGGGATGCTGCCATTAATGGCACGCTCACTTCCACCGATTTGGATGATGGTGCAACGGCCGCTTATACGACGACTGCCACGATCGACGGGTTCACGCTGCACGCAGATGGTTCATATAGTTTCGATCCGACCGATGCGGCGTATGACCATCTGAACGTGGGTGATTCCACGATCCTGACAATCCCCGTCACCGTGACCGATGATAATGGTGCAACCGATACAGTCCAGATCCAGATTACAGTCAACGGCACAAACGATGCACCTGTGGCTGTTGCGGATGTAATCACTTCTGTTGATGAAGGGGCCGCTGGGATCAGTGGTACGCTTACTGCCACCGATGTAGATGATGATTCGACGGCTACCTTTGCTGTCACTCCGGGTTCAACTGCTCCGGCAGGTTTTACGCTGCACGCAGATGGTTCCTACAGTTTTGATCCAACCGATGCGACGTACGACCATTTGAACGTGGGCGATTCCGTGATCTTAACGGTTCCTGTTACGGTGACTGATGATCAGGGTGGTACCGATACGGTGCAAATTCAGATCACGGTCAACGGTACCAACGATGCTCCGATTGCTGGCGCGGACGTTACCACGACGGTTGCCGAAGGGGATGCTGCCATTAATGGCACGCTCACTTCAACCGATTTGGATGATGGTGCAACGGCTGCTTATACGACGGCTGCCACGATCGACGGGTTTACGCTGCATGCAGATGGATCATACAGTTTCGATCCGACCGATGCGGCGTATGACCATCTGAACGTGGGCGATTCCACGATCCTGACAATCCCCGTCACCGTGACCGATGACCAGGGTGGAACCGATACATTTCAGATCCAGATTACAGTCAATGGTACCAACGATGCACCTGTGGCTGTTGCGGATGTAATCACTTCTGTTGATGAAGGGGCCACTGGAATCAGTGGTACGCTCACTGCCACCGATGTAGATGATGGCTCGACGGCTATCTTCACGGTCACTCCAGGTTCAACTGCTCCGGCAGGCTTCACATTGCATCCAGATGGCTCATACAGCTTCGATCCAACCGATGCGACGTACGGATATTTGAATGTGGGTGATACCGAGATCTTAACGATCCCTGTTACCGTGACCGATGATAATGGCGGAACCGATACGGTTCAGATCCAGATTACGGTCGACGGTACGAACAACGCTCCGGTAGCAGGCGCAGATGTAACCAGGTCCGTTGATGAGGGCGCCGCGACAATTGACGGTGTGCTCACTGCTACGGATGTTGACCATCCGGAGACAGCGACCTTCAGTATTACAGCAGGATCTATTGCTCCATCCGGTTTTATGCTGAACATGGATGGAACCTATAGTTTCGATCCGACCGATGTGGCCTACGACCATCTCAATGTTGGTGATACGGTCGTGCTGACAGTTCCGGTCACCGTGACGGATGAGAACGGTGGTACGGATGCGATGCAGATTCAGATTACGGTCAACGGTACCAACGATGCGCCGGTAGCAGGTGTGGATGTATCTACGACCGTCGATGAAGGTGCCGGAATGGTGTCCGGAAACCTGGCCTCAAGTGATGTAGATGATGGTTCGACGGCTGCCTTTACGGTTACTCCAGGCTCAACTGCTCCGGCAGGCTTCACACTGCACGCAGATGGTTCATACAGTTTTGATCCAACCGATGCGACATACGAATATTTGAATGTGGGTGATACCGAGATCTTAACGATCCCCGTTACCGTGACCGATGATAATGGCGGAACCGATACGGTTCAGATCCTGATTACAGTCAACGGCACAAACGATGCGCCAGTAGCTGGTGCTGATGTTACGACCATCGTTGATGAAGGGGCGGCATTGATTAATGGTGCGCTTACTTCAACAGATTCTGATGATGGTGCAACGGCAACGTTTGCTGTCACTTCAGGCTCAACCGTTCCAGCAGGTTTCACGCTCAATCCAGATGGAACCTATAGTTTCGATCCAACCGATGTGGCGTATGACCATTTGAACGTGGGTGATTCCACAATCTTGACGATCCCCGTTACCGTGACGGATGATCAGGGTGGAATCGATACGGTGCAGATCCAGATTACGGTCAACGGTACCAACGATGTTCCTGTAGCGGGTGCGGATGTCACTACTTCCGTTGATGAAGGGGCCGGAATGATTTCTGGCAACCTGACTTCAAGTGATGTCGATGATGATGCAACGGCCGCTTATACGACGACTGCTACGGTTGATGGGTTTACGCTGCACGCAGATGGTTCATACAGTTTCGATCCGACCGATGCCGCGTACGAACACCTGAACGTGGGTGATTCCGTGATTCTGAGGGTTCCCGTCACCGTGACCGATGACCAGGGCGGAACCGATACCGTTCAGATCCAGATTACAGTCAATGGCACAAACGATGCGCCAGTAGCTGGTGCTGATGTTACGACTACCATCGATGAAGGGGCCACTGGGATCAGTGGTACGCTTACTTCCACAGATGTAGATGATGGCTCGACGACGACCTTCACGGTCACTCCAGGATCAACTGCTCCGGCAGGGTTTACGCTGCACGCAGATGGTTCCTACAGTTTTGATCCAACCGATGCGACGTACGATTACTTGAACGTTGGCGATTCCGTGATTTTAACAATCCCTGTTACGGTGACTGATGATCAGGGTGGTACCGATACGGTGCAGATTCAGATTACGGTCAACGGTACCAACGATGCGCCGATTGCTGGCGCGAACGTTACCACGACGGTTGCCGAAGGGGATGCTGCCATTAATGGCACGCTCACTTCCACCGATTTGGATGATGGTGCAACAGCCGCTTATACGACTACTGCCACGATCGACGGGTTTACGCTGCATGCAGATGGATCATACAGTTTTGATCCGACTGATGCGGCGTATGACCATCTGAACGTGGGTGATTCCACGATCCTGACAATCCCCGTCACCGTGACCGATGACCAGGGTGGAACCGATACAGTTCAGATCCAGATTACAGTCAATGGTACCAACGATGCACCTGTGGCTGTTACGGATGTAATCACTTCTGTTGATGAAGGGGCCGCAGGGATTAGTGGTACGCTCACTGCCACCGATGTAGATGATGGCTCGACGGCGACCTTCACGGTCACTCCGGGTTCAACTGCTCCGGCAGGTTTTACGCTGCACGCAGATGGTTCCTACAGTTTTGATCCAACCGATGCAACATACGAATATTTGAATGTGGGTGATTCCGAGATCTTAACGATCCCTGTTACCGTGACCGATGATAATGGCGGAACCGATACGGTTCAGATCCAGATCACGGTTAACGGTACGAACAACGCTCCGGTAG
>NZ_JAFFPZ010000068.1 GCF_016918505.1 Desulforhopalus vacuolatus | reverse complement strand
ACAAGCTGTTTCAAGGTTCCCTGAAGACCTTTCTTTTTCATTGCCGGTTTTATGGAAAATCGAAAATATGTAATAATTTCAAGGGGTCCGGTAATCGTTTAAAAAAAAGATGAAAAATTTCCGGAAATAAGGAAAAGCTAATGATATCAGTGGGATAGAGATGAAAATCAAAGAATATGCCGCCGGGCGTTGAAATCATTGAGAAAAATGGCAAAAAGGAGGGGGTAATTTCAGTGTGGCTTCGTGGTTGTTGGTCTGGTCGCCGAAAACACTGTTGTAACCTGTTGTTTTCAATGGGGAAAAAAGAGGTACAGTCGTGGAAGGTCCCGGTTTGTAAACGGGGTTAAGACTTATTAATTAACATATCATGCAATGAAGCTATAACAAGTCGTGAAGGGTCCCGGTTTGTAAACGGGGTTAAGACCCTTGTGGTCATTTTCATTCAAGAAAGGAACGTATCGGCAAGTGGTCTGCCTGCGAAAAAGACAAAAAGGGAGACAGGAGACAGGAGAAAGGAGGCAGGAAAAAGCGGGGCAACAAAACTCGATAACATCCGTTGTGGGATGAGACTGTTTCGCGTCTTTTGCCTTTCTCCTGCCTTCCTTCGCGTTCTTCGCGGTAAAAAATGTCTTACCGCTTTTTGTTTTAAAGCAAAGAATATGTCGCCGGGCGTTGAAATCACCTTCAAGCCTGGTCTCAAGGTGATTTCAAATCAGGGCTGTGCAGGGAGTGATGGGGAACGTTGGGGGATTTTGAACGAAATCTCTTTTCCCAATTGAACGTATCGGCGAGTGGCCTGCCTGCGAAAAAGAGTGGGATGGCCATTCCCTTGAGGAAAAACGCAGGCGGATAAGAGATTTTTTAAAAGGGGTTGAAAGCAGTTGAAATCGAAAATATGTAATAATTTCAAGGGGTCCGGTAATCGTTTAAAAAAAAGATGAAAAACTGCCGAAAATGAGAAAAACATAATGATATCAGCGGGATAGAGGTGAAAAACAAAGAATATGCCGCCGGGCGTTGAAATCATTGAGAAAAATGGCAAAAAGGTGGGGTAATTTCGGTGTGGGTTCGTGGTTGTTGGTCTGGTCGCCGGAAACACTATTGTAACCTGTTGTTTTCAATGGGGAAAAAAGAGGTACAGTCGTGGAGGGTCCCGGTTTGTAAACGGGGTTAAGACGACCAATCGTCTGCGATGACGTCATCCCGGAATCACAATGTCGTGGAGGGTCCCGGTTTGTAAACGGGGTTAAGACCCTTATGGTCATTTTCATTCAAGAAAGGAACGTATCGGCGAGTGGCCTGCTTTCGAAAAAGACAGAAAGGGAGACAGGAGACAGGAGACAGGAGGCAGGAAAAAGCGGGGCAGCAAAACTCGATAACATTCGTTATGGGCTGAGACTGTTTCGCGGTGCTCTTGTGAAAGTCGGAACAGCGAAAAGATTTTTTGCCAACGAATAACTGCTCTAAACATGTGAAAAAAGGCATTTTATATAAAAAATCTTTCGCGCCTTTTGCCTTTCTCCTGCCTTCCTTCGCGTTCTTCGCGGTAAAAAAATGTCTTACCGCTGTTTTGTTTTAAATCAAAGAATATGCCGCCGAGCGTTGAAATAACCTTCAAGCCTGGTCACAAGGTGAAGTCAAATCAGGGCTGTACAGGGAGTGATGGGGGAGTGATGGGGTAATGTTGGGGGATTTTGAACGAAACCTCTTTTCCAAACTGGCTCTGATTAAAGATGAGGTTGAGAAAGGAACGTATCGGCGAGTGGCCTGCCTACGAAAAAGAGTGGGATGGCCATTCCCTTGAGGAAAAACGCAGGCGGATAAGAGATTTTTTAAAAGAGGTCCCAACAGTTGAAATCGAAAATATGTAATAATTTCAAGGGGTCCGGTAATCGTTTAAAAAAAAGATGACAAATTTCCGGAAATAAGGAAAAGTTAATGATATCAGCGTGATAGAGATGAAAATCAAAGAATATGCCGCCGGGCGTTGAAATCATTGAGAAAAATGGCAAAAAGGAGGGGTAATTTCGGTGTGGTTTCGTGGCTGTTGGCCTGGTCGCCGGAAACACTGTTGTAACCTGTTGTTTTCAATGGGGAAAAAAGAGGTACAGTCGTGGAGGGTCCCGGTTTGTAAACGGGGTTAAGACCCTTGTGGTTATTTTCATTCAAGAAAGGAACGTATCGGCGAGTAGCCTGCCTGCGAAAAAGACAAAAAGGGAGACAGGAGAAAGGAGACAGGAGGCAGGAAAAAGCAGAGCAACAAAACTCGATAACATCCGTTGTGGGATGAGACTGTTTCGCGTCTTTTGCCTTTCTCCTGCTTTCCTTCGCGTTCTTCGCGGTAAAAAAAATGTCTTACCGCTTGTTGTTTTAAATCGAAGAATATGTCGCCGGGCGTTGAAATTACCTTCAAGCCTGGTCACAAGGTGAAGTCAAATCAGGGCTGTGCAGGGGGGGGCTGATGGGGTAGCGTTGGAGGATTGTGAACGAAACCTCTTTTCCAAGCTGGCTCTGATTAAAGATGATCCGAGAAAGGAACGTATCGGCGGGTGCCCTGCTTACGAAAAAGAGTGGGATGGCCATTCCCTTGAGGAAAAACGCAGGCGGATAAGAGATTTTTTAAAAGAGATTGGAAAAAGTTGAAATCGAAAATATGTAATAATTTCAAGGGGTCCGGTAATCGTTTAAAAAAAAGATGACAAATTGCCGGAAACGAGAAAAACATAATGATATCAGCGGGATAGAGGTGAAAATCGAAGAATATGCCGCCGGGCGTTGAAATCATTGAGAAAAATGGCAAAAAGGAGGGGTAAGTTCGGTGTGGGTTCGTGGTTGTTGGTCTGGTCGCCGGAAACACTGTTGTAACCTGTTGTTTTCAATGGGGAAAAAAGAGGTACAGTCGTGGAAGGTCCCGGTTTGTAAACGGGGTTAAGACCTCACCCGGACGTATAGTTGCAGCACCTAAGCTAATTGGTCGTGAAGGATCCCGGTTTGTAAACGGGGTTAAGACGGTATTATCAAGCAAACGATACTCTATGATAAAAATGTCGTGAAGGGTCCCGGTTTGTAAACGGGTTTAAGACCCATAAGCGGCAAAACGAAACCCCACACTGCTGCCATCGTGGAAGATCCCGCTTTGTAAACGAGCTTAAGCCTTTTTCATAACAACCAGGAGGGAATATGAATGACAGCGTGAATATGACCCAGGTTCTCTCCGACGCCAACCTCCTTCAGGCCTGGTCACAAGGTGAAGTCAAATCAGGGCTGTGGAGGGAGTGATGGGGGAACGTTGGGGGATTTTGAACGAAACCTCTTTTCCAAACTGGCCCTGATTAAAGATGAGGTTGTTTATGAAACATACCGTCCCTGTCCGCTGCTGCGTGTTTATATCCCTAAAAAAAACGGTGGATTGCGGCCTCTT
>NZ_JAFFPZ010000067.1 GCF_016918505.1 Desulforhopalus vacuolatus | reverse complement strand
TCCCGTTAAACTAATGGTCGCGGTGCCACTGTTTTGCGCGACAAACGTATAATAATCATTATCACCAGCATAACCTGTAATGCTGGCATCTCCATTACTGTCTAATGAAACCAAAGCGGCTTCCGATAGTGAGTTACCCGCATCACCACCACTGACGGTGGTGCCATTAATTATATCATTATTGGTACTGGGAACAGGTGTGACAGCAGCGACTGTATTGATACTCAAATTATAATCTGAGGTAAAGGTGTAATAAGGATCGACCTTGACGTAATAGATATCTCCTGAGATAAGATTATAGGATATCGATTCATTGGAACTTCCACCCGAAGATGAGGAATGCGAAGATGAGGAATCCAGCGTTGATCCAGAACTACTCAAGAGCCTTAAATCAATATCTGAACTCAATCCCGTTAAACTAATGGTCGCGGTGCCACTGCTTTGCGCGACAAACGTATAATAATCATTATCACCAGCATAACCTGTAATACTGGCATCTCCATTACTGTCTAGTGAAACCGCAGTGGCTCCCGTTCGAGAGTCAC
The DNA here is from genome assembly GCF_016918505.1 of Desulforhopalus vacuolatus. Classification (GTDB taxonomy): domain Bacteria; phylum Desulfobacterota; class Desulfobulbia; order Desulfobulbales; family Desulfocapsaceae; genus Desulforhopalus; species Desulforhopalus vacuolatus. The sequence continues at coordinate 2,941 of NZ_JAFFPZ010000067.1, read as the reverse complement.
CTGCATCACCACCACTGACGGTGGTGCCATTAATTATATCATTATTGGTACTGGGAACAGGTGTGACAGCAGCGACTGTATTGATACTCAAATTATAATCTGAGGTAGATGAGTAATAATCGACCTTGACGTAATAGGTCTCTCCTGAGATGAGATTATAGGATATAGATTCACTGGAACTTCCACTCGAATATGAGGAATCTAACGTCCCGTTAGAGCTGTTCAAGAGCTTTAAATTAAGATTTGAACTCAATTCCGTTAACTCAATGGTCGCGGTGCCATTGTTTTGCGCGACAAACTTATAATAATCATCATTACCAGCATAACCTGTAATGCTGGCATCTCCATTACTATCTAATGCAACCAAAGCGGCTTCCCATAAAAAGGCTCCAGCATCACCACCACTGACGGTGGTGCCATTAATTATATCATTATTGGTACTGGGGACAGGTGTGACAGCAGCGACTGTATTGATACTCAAATTATAATCTGAGGTAGAGGTGCCATCAGGATCGACCTTGACGTAATAGGTCTTTCCTGAGGTGAGATTATAGGATACCGATTCACTGGAACTTCCACTCATGTATGAGACATCTAACAATCCTATAGAGTTCGCAGAGTTCTCATCAGGGCTCTCACTGAGATATAAATCAATATTTGAACTCAATCCCGTTAAATCAATGGTCGCGGTGCCACTGCTTTGCGCGACAAACGTATAATAATCATTATCACCAGCATAATCACCAGCATAACCTGTAATGCTGGCATCCCCATTACTGTCTAATGAAACCAAAGCGGCTTCCGATAGTGAGTCACCCGCATCACCACCACTGACGATTTCACCATTAATTATATCATTATTGCCACTGGGAACAGGTGTGACACCAGCGACTGTATTGATACTCAAATTATAATCTGAGGTAGAGGTACCATAAGGATAAGGATGAACCATGACGCAATAGGCCTCTCCTGAGGTGAGATCATAGGATATCGATTCATTGGAACTTCCACTCGAATATGAGGAATCTAACATCCGGTCAGAGTTGCTCAAGAGATATAAATTAACATTTGAACTCAATCCCGTTAAATCAAAATACGCAGTGCCATTATTTTGCGCGACAAACGTATAATAATCATCATCATTTCCACCAACATAACCAGTAATGCTGGCATTTCCATTACTGTCTAATGAAACCAAAGCGGCTTCCGATGTAGAGTCCCCCGCATCACCACCACTGACGGTGGTGCCATTAATTATATCATTATTGGTACTGGGAACAGGTGTGACAGCAGCGACTGTATTGATACTCAAATTATAATCTGAAGTATGGCTGTTAAAAGGATCGACCTTGACGTAATAGGTCTTTCCTGAGGTGAGATTATAGGATATCGATTCACTGGAACTTCCACTCGCTGTTGAGGAATCCAACCGTGATCCAGAGCTGCTCAATAACCTTAAATCAATATCTGAACTCAATCCCGTTAAATTAATGGTCGCGGTGCCAGGGTGTTGCGCGACAAACGTATAAAAATCATTTTCCCCAGCATAACCTGTAATGCTGGCATCTCCATTACTGTCCAGTGAAACCGCAGTGGCTCCCGTTCGAGAGTTACCCGCATCACCACCACTGATAGTGGTACCGTTAACTATATCATTAACAGCAGCGACTGTATTGATACTCAAATTATAATCTGATGTATTACTTTTATAAGGATCGACCTTGACGTAATAGATCTCTCCTGAGGTGAGATTATAGGATATAGATTCACTGGAACTTCCACCCGAAGAGGAGGAATGCGAAGAGGAGGAATCCAACCGTGATCCAGAGCTGCTCAATAACCTTAAATCAATATCTGAACTCAATCCCGTTAAATCAACGGTCGCGGTGCCAGAGTGTTGCGCGACAAACGTATAAAAATCATTTTCCCCAGCATAACCTGTAATGCTGGCATCTCCATTACTGTCCAGTGAAACCGCAGTGGCTCCCGTTCGAGAGTCACCTGCATCACCACCACTGATAGTGGTCCCGTTAATTATATCAATATTGCCACTATTGATACTCAAATTATAATCTGAGGTATTGTTGCCAAAAGGGTCGACCTTGACGTAATAGGTCTTACCTGAGATGAGATTATAGGAAATCGATTCACTGGAACTTCCACTCGAAGAGGAAGAATGCGAAGATGAGGAATCCAGCGTTGATCCAGAGCTGCTCAAGAGTTTTAAATCAATATCTGAACTCAATCCCGTTAAATTAATGGTCGCGGTGCCAGGGTGTTGCGCGACAAACGTATAAAAATCATTTTCCCCAGCATAACCTGTAATGCTGGTATCTCCATTACTGTCCAGTGAAACCGCAGTGGCTCCCGTTCGAGAGTTACCCGCATCACCACCACTGACGGTGCTACCGTTAACTATATCATTAACAGCAGCGACTGTATTGATACTCAAATTATAATCTGATGTATTACTTTTATAAGGATCGACCTTGACGTAATAGATCTCTCCTGAGGTGAAATTATAGGATACCGATTCACTGGAACTTCCACCCGAATATGAGGAATGCGAAGAGGAGGAATCCAACCGTGATCCAGAGCTGTTCAATAACCTTAAATCAACATCTGAACTCAATCCCGTTAAATTAATGGTCGCGGTGCCAGGGTGTTGCGCGACAAACGTATAAAAATCATTTTCCCCAGCATAACCTGTAATGCTGGCATCTCCATTACTGTCTAGTGAAACCGCAGTGGCTCCCGTTCGAGAGTTACCCGCATCACCACCACTGATAGTGGTTCCGTTAATTATATCAATATTGCCACTATTGATACTCAAATTATAATCTGAGGTATTGTTGCCAAAAGGATCGACCTTGACGTAATATGTATTACCTGAGATGAGATTATAGGATATAGATTCACTGGAACTTCCACTCGAAGAGGA
>NZ_JAFFPZ010000066.1 GCF_016918505.1 Desulforhopalus vacuolatus | reverse complement strand
CGGTCACGGTAACAGGGATCGTTAAGATCTCGGAATCACCCACATTCAAATATTCGTACGTCGCATCGGTTGGATCGAAGCTGTATGAGCCATCTGGATGCAATGTGAAGCCTGCCGGAGCAGTTGAACCTGGAGTGACCGTGAAGATAGCCGTCGAGCCATCATCTACATCGGTGGCAGTGAGCGTACCACTGATCGTAGCATCTCCTTCATCGACGGTAGCCGTTACATCCGCAACAGCCACAGGTGCATCGTTGGTACCATTGACTGTAATCTGGATCTGAACTGTATCGGTTCCACCCTGGTCATCGGTCACGGTGACGGGGATTGTCAGGATCGTGGAATCACCCACGTTCAGATGGTCATACGCCGCATCAGTTGGATCAAAACTGTATGAACCATCTGCGTGCAGCGTAAACCCGTCGATCGTGGCAGTCGTCGTATAAGCGGCCGTTGCATCATCATCGACATCACTTGAAGTCAGGTTTCCGGACACCATTCCGGCACCTTCATCAACGGAAGTAGTGACATCAGCACCAGCCACCGGCGCATCATTGGTACCGTTGACCGTAATCTGAATCTGCACCGTATCGGTACCACCCTGATCATCAGTCACCGTAACAGGAACCGTTAAGATCACGGAATCGCCAACGTTCAAATGGTCGTACGTCGCATCGGTTGGATCGAAAGTGTATTGTCCATCTGCGTGCAGCGTAAACCCTGCCGGAGCAGTTGAACCTGGAGTGACAGCAAAGGTAGCCGTCGAATCATCATCTACATCGGTAGAAGTAAGCGTACCACTGATCCCAGCGGCCCCTTCATCAACAGAAGTGATTACATCCGCAACAGCCACCGGTGCATCATTGGTCCCATTGACTGTAATCTGGATCTGGACTGTATCGGTTGCACCATTATCATCGGTCACGGTGACGGGGATTGTCAGGATCGTGGAATCACCCACGTTCAGATGGTCATACGCCGCATCGGTCGGATCAAAACTGTATGATCCATCTGCATGCAGCGTAAACCCGTCGATCGTGGCAGTCGTCGTATAAGCGGCCGTTGCACCATCATCCAAATCGGTGGAAGTGAGCGTGCCATTAATGGCAGCATCCCCCTCGGCAACCGTCGTGGTAACGTCCGCGCCAGCAATCGGAGCATCATTGGTACCGTTGACCATGATCTGAATCTGCACCGTATCGGTACCACCCTGATCATCAGTCACCGTAACAGGAACCGTTAAGATCACGGAATCGCCCACGTTCAAATGGTCGTACGTCGCATCAGTTGGATCAAAACTGTAGGAACCATCTGCGTGCAGCGTAAACCCTGCCGGAGCAGTTGAGCCTGGAGTGACCGTGAAGGTCGCCGTCGAGCCATTATCTACATCGGTGGAAGTAAGCGTACCACTGATCCCAGTGGCCCCTTCATCGATGGTAGTCGTTACATCCGCACCAGCCACAGGTGCATCGTTTGTGCCGTTGACTGTAATCTGGATCTGGACTGTATCGGTTGCACCCTGGTCATCAGTCACGGTGACGGGAACCGTCAGGATCACGGAATCACCCACGTTCAGGTGTTCGTAGGCGGCATCGGTTGGATCAAAACTGTAGGAACCATCTGCGTGCAGCGTAAACCCGTCGATCGTGGCAGTCGTCGTATAAGCGGCCGTTGCATCATCATCGACATCACTTGAAGTCAGGTTGCCAGAAATCATTCCGGCCCCTTCATCAACGGAAGTAGTGACATCCGCACCAGCCACCGGCGCATCATTGGTACCGTTGACCGTAATCTGGATCTGCACCGTATCAATTCCGCCCTGATCATCCGTCACGGTAACGGGGATCGTCAAGATTGTGGAATCACCCACGTTCAAATGGTCATACGCCGCATTGTTTGGATCGAAACTATAGGTTCCGTCTGGATTGAGCGTGAAACCTGCCGGAACGGTTGAGCCTGAAGTGACAGCAAACGTTGCCGTTGCCCCATCATCGGAATCCGTTGAAGTGAGCGCACCATTAATCAATGCCGCCCCTTCATCAACGATGGTCGTAACATCAGCACCAGCTACCGGGGCATCGTTTGTGCCATTGACTGTAATCTGGATCTGAACTGTATCGGTTGCACCCTGGTCATCAGTCACGGTGACGGGAACCGTCAGGATCACGGAATCACCCACGTTCAGGTGTTCGTAGGCTGCATCGGCTGGATCAAAACTATAAGAGCCATCTGCGTGCAGCGTGAACCCATCAATTACGGCGGTCGTCGTATAAGCGGCCGTTGCATCATCATCGACATCACTTGAAGTCAGGTTGCCAGAAATCATTCCGGCCCCTTCATCAACGGAAGTAGTGACATCCGCACCCGCTACAGGAACATCGTTGGTACCGTTGACCGTAATCTGGATCTGCACCGTATCGATTCCACCCTGATCATCCGTCACTGTAACAGGGATCGTCAGGATCGTGGAATCACCCACATTCAAGTGGTCGTACGTCGCATCGGTTGGATCGAAACTATAGGTTCCATCTGGATTAAGCGTGAAACCTGCTGGAACGGTTGCCCCTGGCGTAACCACAAATGTTGCAGTTGCCCCATCATCGGAATCCGTTGAAGTGAGCGCACCATTAATCAATGCCGCCCCTTCATCAACGATGGTCGTAACATCAATTCCCGCTACAGGCACATCGTTTGTACCGTTAATCGTGATCTGAATCTGAACCGTATCAGTTCCGCCATTATCATCGGTCACGGTAACAGGGATCGTTAAGATCTCGGAATCACCCACATTCAAATGGTCGTACGTTGCATCGGTTGGATCAAAACTGTATGAACCACCTGCGTGCAGTGTGAAGCCTGCCGGAGCAGTTGAACCTGGAGTGACCGTAAAGGCAGCCGTCGAACCATCATCTACATCACTTGAGGCCAGGTTTCCGGACACCATTCCGGCACCTTCATCGACGGTCGTAGATACATCCACACCTGCTACTGGAGCATCGTTGGTACCGTTGACCGTGATCTGAATCTGCATCGCATCCGCACCACCGCCCTCATCCGTCACGGTGACCGGAACTGTCAGCACAACCGTATCACCAACATTGAGATGGTCGTAGGCCACATCGGTCGGATTGAAACTATAGGTTCCATCCGTGTCCAGCATAAAACCGGATGGAGCAGTAGATCCAGTTGTAATACTGAAGGTTGCCGTCTCCGGATGGTCAACATCCGTAGCAGTGAGCACACCGTCAATTGTCGCGGCGCCTTCATCAACGGACCTGGTTACATCTGCGCCTGCTACCGGAGCGTTGTTCGTACCGTTAACCGTGATCTGGATCTGAACCGTATCGGTTCCGCCATTATCATCGGTTACGGTAACAGGGATCGTTAAGATCTCGGAATCACCCACATTCAAATATTCGTATGTCGCATCGGTTGGATCGAAGCTGTATGAGCCATCTGGATGCAATGTGAAGCCTGCCGGAGCAGTTGAACCTGGAGTGACAGCAAAAGTAGCCGTCGAGTTATCGTCTACATCTGTGGAAGTAAGCGTACCACTGATCCCAGTGGCCCCTTCATCGATGGTAGCCGTTACATCCGCACCAGCCACCGGCGCATCGTTTGTGCCGTTGACTGTAATCTGGATCTGGACTGTAT
>NZ_JAFFPZ010000065.1 GCF_016918505.1 Desulforhopalus vacuolatus | reverse complement strand
AAAAAATGAAATCTGCACAAACACTGGATGAGCTTCGAGGCTATGAAGGATTCGCGGCAAGGAGCTATTTTCAGGGGATAGCGTCTGTCCTTGATGGCGACTGGCGGTTTTCCGGCAGAAAAAAGCACCCGCCATCGGATCCGGTAAACGCATTGCTCTCCTACGGATATACACTGCTGTACTACAACATCTATTCATTGGCCAGAGCCAGGGGTTTGAACCCTCATGTGGGTTTTCTCCATTCTATCCGCCCTGGTCATCCGGCATTGATTTCTGGGTACCTTGAATAATCTTGTATTTCGTTCATATTCGAGGCACAGGAAGAAATTTACCGCAGGTATATGATTGATATCTCGACGTCTCGTTCCTCGCTTTGTCGGAGGATAAATTTTTTACTGTAACGAAGAAGATGGGCGAAAGACTGATTATTCAAGGTAGCCTTCTGATTTAATAGAGGAGTTTAGGGCCTTGATCGTAGATACGGTGGTCTGGAAACTGGTTATTTCTCGCAGGATCAAACCGGCTGATTTTTCTGTCGGGAAGAAATATGGCAGAGGGTGTTTGCTGGGGGATAACGCGAAAAACCTCTTTATCAGAGAACTGGAAAAAAAGCTGAACTCAACCCGTCAGCACCCGGTAACCAGCACGAAAATGGACTATCGCCGCTGCATGGAATATCAGGTATTGCAAATCGCTCGTGTCATTCAAGGCAGGCAGGAAAGATATCAGCCCCTGCTGTTGAAATGAGTATGTTGCGGGTTGTTACCTATGATATCTCCGACGACAAGATCCGGGGCAAGGTCGCTGGCATCCTGGAGAATTATGGTTTCCGGGTGCAGCATTCGGTTTTCGAGTGCCATCTTGACGGCGAGGAATTTGATCAGTTGAGAGTAGAGATCACAGGTCTGATTGAGGGGCAGGATTCCATACGCTGGTATTCTTTATGCAGCTGGTGCGCTGACAAGATCACCAGGCAAGGAAAGGGGGAATTGACCGGTGACGGTGATTATTTTATCGTATAGTTATGGGAACATCGAATAATCACTCCTTTACTTTGTCAGAGTTAGATTTTTTCCTGTGCTCGAATATGAACGAAATTCAAACTGTTTCAAGGGACCCTCATGTATCTCATTTGTTTTGACATAAGCGATGACAAACGATTACGCAAGGTGGCCCGGGAAATGGAGAACTTCGGCCTTCGGGTACAGCGGTCTATCTTTGAATGTCATCTCGATGACGACGAACTTATGGAATTGCAGAAACGGATGGCCAGGATAATTGAGGCTGATAAGGATTCGATACGGTATTATTCACTCTGTAATAAAGATATCAATACAATCTGCATTGACGGGCCGGGAAAGGTGAGTCTTGATCCCCGGTATACTCTCATCTGAAGGGAATATTGAATAATCGACTATCTTCTTGGTTACAGTCAAAAATTTATCCTCGGGATACAAGGTTATGCCTGTGGTAAGTTTCTTCCTGCACCTTGAATATGAATGAAAGACAAGCTGTTTCAAGGTTCCCTGAAGACCTTTCTTTTTCATTGCCGGTTTTATGGAAAATCGAAAATATGTAATAATTTCAAGGGGTCCGGTAATCGTTTAAAAAAAAGATGAAAAATTTCCGGAAACGAGAAAAACATAATGATATCAGCGGGATAGAGATGAAAAGCAAAGAATATGCCGCCGGGCGTTGAAATCATTGAGAAAAATGGCAAAAAGGAGGGGTAAGTTCGGTGTGGCTTCGTGGTTGTTGGCCTGGTCGCCGGAAACACTATTGTAACCTGTTGTTTTCAATGGGGAAAAAAGAGGTACAGTCGTGAAGGGTCCCGGTTTGTAAACGGGGTTAAGACCCTTGTGGTCATTTTCATTCAAGAAAGGAACGTATCGGCGAGTGGCCTGCTTTCGAAAAAGACAAAAAGGGAGACAGGAGACAGGAGACAGGAGACAGGAGAAAGGAGAAAGGAAAAAGTAGGGCAACAAAACTCGATAACATCCGTTGTAGGATGAGACTGTTTCGCGTCTTTTGCCTTTCTCCTGCTTTCCTTCGCGTTCTTCGCGGTAAAAAAAATGTCTTACCGCTTGTTGTTTTACATCAAAGAATATGTCGCCGGGCGTTGAAATTACCTTCAAGCCTGGTCACAAGGTGAAGTCAAATCAGGGCTGTGCAGGGAGGGCTGATGGGGAAACGTTGGGGGATTTTGAACGAAACCTCTTTTCCAAACTGGCTCTGATTAAAGATGAGGTTGAGAAAGGAACGTATCGGCGAGTGGCCTGCCTACGAAAAAGAGTGGGATGGCCATTCCCTTGAGGAAAAACGCAGGCGGATAAGAGATTTTTTAAAAGAGGTCCCAACAGTTGAAATCGAAAATATGTAATAATTTCAAGGGGTCCGGTAATCGTCTAAAAAAAAGATGAAAAATTGCCGAAAATAAGGAAAAGCTAATGATATCAGCCTGATAGAGATGAAAATCAAAGAATATGCCGCCGGGCGTTGAAATCATTGAGAAAAATGACAAAAAGGAGGGATGATTTCGGTGTGGGTTCGTGGTTGTTGGTCTGGTCGCCGGAAACACTGTTGTAACCTGTTGTTTTCAATGGGGAAAAAAGAGGTACTGTTGTGAAGGGTCCCGGTTTGTAAACGGGGTTAAGACCCTTGTGGTCATTTTCATTCAAGAAAGGAACGTATCGGCGAGTGGCCTGCTTTCGAAAAAGACAGAAAGGGAGACAGGAGAAAGGAGGCAGGAAAAAGCAGGGCAACAAAACTCGATAACATTCGTTATGGGCTGAGACTGTTTCGCGTCTTTTGCCTTTCTCCTGCCTTCCCTCGCGTTCTTCGCGGTAAAAAAATGTCTTACCGCTTTTTTGTTTTACATCAAAGAATATGCCACCGGGCGTTGAAATTACCTTCAAGCCTGGTCACAAGGTGAAGTCAAATCAGGGTTGTGCAGGGAGTGATGGGGAAACGTTGGGGTATTTTGAACGAAACCTCTTTTCCAAACTGGCTCTGATTAAAGATGAGGTTGAGAAAGGAACGTATCGGCGAGTGGCCTGCTTACGAAAAAGAGTGGGATGGCTATTCCCTTGAGGAAAAACGCAGGCGGATAAGAGATTTTTTAAAAGAGGTCCCAACAGTTGAAATCGAAAATATGTAATAATTTCAAGGGGTCCGGTAATCGTTGTAAAAAAAAGATGATAAACTGCCGGAAATAAGGAAAAGCTAATGATATCAGCCTGATAGAGATGAAAATCGAAGAATATGCCGCCGGGCGTTGAAATCATTGAGAAAAATGGCAAAAAGGAGGGGTAAGTTCGGTGTGGCTTCGTGGCTGTTGGTCTGTCCGCCGGAAACACTATTGTAACCTGTTGTTTTCAATGGGGAAAAAAGAGGTACAGTCGTGGAGGGTCCCGGTTTGTAAACGGGGTTAAGACCTTAAGACGTTTTTAGCTTGTCCTCCATATTTAAATTGGTCGTGGAGGGTCCCGGTTTGTAAACGGGGTTAAGACTATTGTTTTTTTTTAAAAAGTTTAACATCTTTTTCTGTCGTGGAGGGTCCCGGTTTGTAAACGGGGTTAAGACGACAAACGGCCATAGGCGGCAAACCGGAAACCGGCAGTCGTGGAATATCCCGGTTTAAACGGGGTTAAGACATTTTTATGTATGATGTTGGGAATGGTGATTGTTGTCGTGGAAGGCCCCGCTTTGTAAACGGGCTTAAGCCTTTTTCATAACAACCAGGGGGAAATATGAATGCCAGCGTGAGTTTGACCCAGGTCCTCTCCGACGCCAACCTCCTTCAGGCCTGGTACAAGGTGAAGTCAAATCAGGGCTGTGCAGGGACTGATGGGGTAACGTTGGAGGATTTTGAACGAAACCTCTTTTCCAAACTGGCCCTGATTAAAGATGAGGTTGTTTATGAAACATACCGTCCCTGTCCGCTGCTGCGTGTTTATATCCCTAAAAAAAACGGTGGATTGCGGCCTCTT
>NZ_JAFFPZ010000064.1 GCF_016918505.1 Desulforhopalus vacuolatus | reverse complement strand
GTTCCCACCCGATTTGCATATTGTTGCTCAAAAACCACATTATACTGTTTGGTTTTGTGCTGAATTCACAGCCGATGGTACGAAAATCAATTTCAGGCCGTTTTTTAGCTCCAACCGGGAATAGCTGTGTCTATATTGATTGTAACATGGTTCGTGCTGGTGTCGTTGCACATCCCTCTGAGTGGCCTTTTTGTGGATATAATGAAATCCAGATGCCTAAAAGGAAGTCAGTGCTCATTGATTATCAAAAGTTAGCGAAACTTACAGGGTTTGCATCCTATAGTACCTTCCGAGAGACTCACAAAGAATTGGTAAGTGAATCCGTTACCAACAGGACCTGCGGCAGGCAACCGGGTTGGAGTGAAAGTGTAGCTGTAGGAAGCCGAAGTTTTGTAGAAACAATTCATTCGAAATTGGGATTTCGAGGTAAAGGTCGGAAGGTTTTAGAACATGACATCGGATTTCAACTTCCAACTTCGTGAAAAACACAGAACCTATAATGTCGAATATGATGGTAGAAATGAGGATATAGGCTCAATAAACACCTCTGAATGGGACGTTAATTTCGAGTAATCAGAGAGTTAACGGAGTTAACGTGGCCCGACCCCGTTCGTTTTCACCCCGTTCGTTTTCGTTTTAGAATTAGGCGATTATATTGTAATCACATAAAGCAAAATTAGAGGTGGCTATGGCAACATTAATAAGAATTGGAAATTCGCAAGGAGTGAGAATTCCAAAAGCGATTATTGAACAAGCACAACTTAGCGAGAATCTACAGGGCATGAGAGGCCAAGGCTGTCAAGGCATCCTTCCTGCCAAGACAAAAGGTGATCAGAATCGAGCGGACGAGCAATGTTGAGACATAGGTACTCAGAAACTCGGGGAATTTTAGCATCCGACTTTTAACGATGGAGTAAAGTTATGAGGCAATGTTTTCTAGTATTTGTGTGGATATGTATCGCTATTTCTCCCGGATATGCACAAGAAATAAAAAATTTTGAGGATGTTGCTCCCAATTCCAAACCAATAAAAATTATATACTTAGCCAAAGATGGCCAACCTGAATCACAACATAGAATTGCCCCAAAGCCTGTGGATCATTTCCGCGTTTGCGCTGTTCAACCCCCTGCTATCCCGACTCAATTGACCGGAGGCATCCAATCTCAACAATTCAATTGGCTGCTCAAACATGGATTGATCACAGAGTGCTCCCTTTTTGAAGCGACCCAAATTTCTGGGGATCAGATCGTTAAAGCCGATATTTTAGGTATCGCGAAACCATTCGGTATGCCTAAAAGCATTAGCTGGGACGGAATACAGGTAAACGAAATTGTCTCATGGAATATCGACACTGCAATCCGGATTCTCAAATATGCATCAGAAATGGACATTGATATAGTTGTGTTCCCCGAGCTTTATCCTGTTCCTTTCTTCCCGTCATTCGCTGTACGCGACAAAGAAATTCTACAGGATTTTTGTTTCGACAAGGATGTATCGAAACACAAGGAATTGTCACGCCTTATAAAAGCGGGTCAGGAATACGGCGTGACATTTTCAATCGGCGTACCTATTCAAGAAGATGGCAAAATCTATAATAGCAATCTATGGATTCACGATGGAGATGTAGTCCATCGTTATAATAAAACCAACATTCCTGGAGCAAAAATAGATCCACAAAAATTGAATGCAGAATATCAAAGATTTACACGGGAATATGAACTTTTTACGCCCGGCAGTACAGAGTCAAAACCGGTCGTTGTAGAAATTCAAGGGAAGATGGTGATGCTGAGTTCTTTAATATGTCATGATCGACGATATGATGCAACTCGAGCGATGGAAGAAATTGGAGAACGGGTAGTAATCAATGAACTCAAAAATAAATATCCTGACAAAGCAGATATCGAGGACATACCCGCCATTGTTGCTGTTCCCTATATCACGCCCCGTACAATTTTTCCTCCAAATCCACAGCTAGATGCTCGGGCATATCGCGATCATTATCATGCCTTAGAAGCCATATCCATGAATGGTGCCCTTGTGCTTGCGTCCACGCGTGCAGAAAAAGATCTGGGGACGGAATTGATGGGAGGGACTGCCATATTTTCTCCCGCGTTTCGGAGTTCAATTAGTATTGATACCAATCGTGCCGCATTGATCATCATCGACGAAGCCTTTGGGGAGCAAAATTTTGCGTCTCGAAGAGCAATCAAATGGCAAATGAATTCATTTAATTCAATTCCTGTAATCAAAACTTTTTTGGATTTTCAATGACGTTTTCAATCTACCAGGTAGCTCAAACACCAATAAGAGCGCCAGTTCGCACATTGACCGCCTCCGATCACAACTGGCAATTGCGTCACAAAAGATCATTTGTCCCAAATCAAGTCTCTTGTGGGAAAGACCGGTTCCGGTGTTCTTGAGTTCCGATTAATACGGCGTTAACTCTTTAATCCGAAGCATAAGACAGCCTTATTAGGTTCTGTTTTGCTTGTTGTTTATACTATGGTGCAATATAATGAGACAAATCAAGTTCACTGAAATAGAAGGTATTAGGGTTGGGCACGCACAGGATCTGGAGGCGGCCACTGGTTGCACTGTCATAATTAGTGAAGAAGGGGCAACCGTTGGAGTGGATGTGAGAGGCGGTGCTCCAGGAACTAGAGAAACCGACCTGTTGAATCCAGTCAATCTAGTGCAAAAAATTCACGCAATCGTTCTGACCGGGGGAAGTGCATTCGGGTTAGATGCCGCCGCGGGAGTAATGCAATATCTTGAGGAAAAAAACGTCGGATTTGACGTTCAGGTTACTAAGGTTCCCATCGTTTGTGGCGCGGCGTTATTTGACCTGACAATCGGTGATTATAGAATCAGGCCGGATAAAGCAATGGGGTATCAGGCATGCTTGAATGCCGGTTCTACGGAGTGTAAACAAGGCAATATTGGTGCGGGCACAGGGGCTACAGTGGGAAAGATTCTGGGCACAGGACGGTCTATGAAAAGTGGTTTGGGATGTTATGCCCTTGAGGTGGAAGGTCTGAAAGTTGGTGCCCTGGTAGCGGTAAACTGTTTGGGTGATGTCGTGGATCCTCTTGCAGGAGAAAAGCTGGCTGGTCCGCTTAACGAGGATATGGAGACCCTGGCCGACACTGAAGAAATCATGATCAACTCATACTCTGACAAAAAAAGCCTTTTCAGTGGTAATACAACCCTTGGCGTTATAGTCACAAATGCGGCCTTTACAAAAGCGCAAGCGACCAAGCTGTCTTCCATGGCTCAAAACGGGTATGCCAGAACCATGCGACCTGCTCATTCAATGTATGACGGTGATACGATATTTGCCATGTCTACCGGCAACATTGAGGCAGATCTAAGCGTTGTCGGTTTACTTGCCGCAAGAGTTATGGAACGGGCTGTAATCGCAGCGGTAAAGAACACCGAATCCCTCTGCGGACTCAAGTGTTACGCTGATCTCAGATTGTGAACGAATTATCGGGATAGGAACGGCCATCACTGACCGCCCCTCCCCCACCACCAAGCATACGGATCGCGTACTAAGGCGGTTCGGCTGATCAAGACAGGAGTTGTATACCTGGAAGAAAAAGACCAGGAGTTCTTCGGAAACAGGCATTCGGTAATGCGATTATTACCCACTTGACTCTGCTCATTCGCCAAGATCCTTTACGGGCATTTCCCGTACTGACCGCTGACTTATGATAAATACCCCATTTCTTCAGCTCCCGGACACGGGTTCGCGGATTCTTCCACTGTTTCCAGAGAATACTCCGTAGACGCCTCATTATCCATCCATGGAGGGAGCGAAGCCACTTGATACTAAGCTTGGCAAAACGGTAATAGTTCCACCAACCACGTAGAAAATTGTTCAGGTTAAAAATAACCTGATGAATGCTTTTGCCGCTTGACCTGCTGCTCAATTGCCGCACCCTTTCTTTCAATCGCTTGATTGATTTTGGGTGGATCTGAATACGGGTGAAGTTTATCATACTGGTAATTCTGAATCCGAGAAAACACATCTCCCATGGACGGGTGACGTGACTTT
>NZ_JAFFPZ010000063.1 GCF_016918505.1 Desulforhopalus vacuolatus | reverse complement strand
AATGGAGATGCCAGCATTACAGGTTATGCTGGGGAAAATGATTTTTATACGTTTGTTGCGCAACACCCTGGCACCGCGACCATTGATTTAACGGGATTGAGTTCAGATATTGATTTAAGGTTATTGAACAGCTCTGGATCACGGTTGGATTCCTCATCTTCGGATGGAAGTTCCAGTGAATCGGTATCCTATAATCTCACCTCAGGAGAGACCTATTACGTGAAGGTCGATCCTTATGGCAACAATACCTCAGATTATAATTTAAGTATCAATACAGTCGCTGCTGTTAATGATATAGTTAACGGTACCACCATCAGTGGTGGTGATGCGGGTAACTCTCGAACGGGAGCCACTGCGGTTTCACTGGACAGTAATGGAGATACCAGTATTACAGGTTATGCTGGGGAAAATGATTTTTATACGTTTGTCGCGCAAAGCCCTGGTACCGCAACCATTAATTTAACGGGATTGAGTTCAGATATTGATTTAAAGCTCTTGAGCAGCACTGGATCAACGCTGAAGTCCTCCTCTTCGGATGGAAGTTCCAGTGAATCGGTATCCTATAATCTTATCTCAGGAGAGACCTATTACGTCAAGGTCGATCCTTTTGGCGCATCTACCTCAGATTATAATCTGAGTATCAACAGTGGCAATATTGATATAATTAACGGTACCACCGTCAGTGGTAGTGATGCGGGTGACTCTCGAACGGGAGCAGCGGCGGTTTCACTGGACAGTAATGGAGATGCCAGCATTACAGGTTATGCTGGGGAAAATGATTTTTATACGTTTGTTGCGCAACACCCTGGCACCGCGACCATTGATTTAACGGGATTGAGTTCAGATATTGATTTAAGGTTATTGAACAGCTCTGGATCACGGTTGGATTCCTCATCTTCGGATGGAAGTTCCAGTGAATCGGTATCCTATAATCTCACCTCAGGAGAGACCTATTACGTCAAGGTCGATCCTTATAAAAGTAATACCTCAGATTATAATTTGAGTATCAATACAGTCGCTGCTGTTAATGATATAATTAACGGTACCACTATCAGTGGTGGTGATGCGGGGAACTCTCGAACGGGAGCAGCTGCGGTTTCACTGGACAGTAATGGAAATGCCAGCATTACAGGTTATGCTGGTGATAATGATTATTATACGTTTGTCGCGCAACACCCTGGCACCGCGACCATTGGTTTAACGGGATTGAGTTCAGATATTAATTTAAAGCTATTGAGCAGCTCTGGATCACGGTTGAAGTACTCCTCTTCGGATGGAATTTCCAGTGAATCGGTTTCCTGTAATCTCATCTCAGGAGAGACCTATTACGTCAAGGTCGATCCGTATAGAAGCAATACCTCAGATTATAATTTGAGTATCAACAGTGGCAATATTGATATAATTAACGGTACCACCGTCAGTGGTAGTGATGCGGGTAACTCTCGAACGGGAGCAGCGGCGGTTTCACTGGACAGTAATGGAGATGCCAGCATTACAGGTTATGCTGGGGAAAATGATTTTTATACGTTTGTCGCGGAACACCATGGCACCGCGACCATTAATTTAACGGGATTGAGTTCAGCTATTGATTTAAGGTTATTGAACAGCTCTGGATCACGGTTGGAGTCCTCCACTTCGCATTCCCCCTCTTCGGGTGGAATTTCCAGTGAATCGGTATCCTGTAATCTCACCTCAGGAAAGACCTATTACGTCAAGGTCGATCCGTATAGAAGCAATACCTCAGATTATAATTTGAGTATCAATACTGTCGCTGCTGTTAATGATATAATTAACGGTACCACCATCAGTGGTGGTGATGCGGGTAACTCTCGAACGGAAGCAGCTGCGGTTTCACTGGACAGTAATGGAGATGCCAGCATTACAGGTTATGCTGGTGATAATGATTTTTATACGTTTGTCGCGCAAGACCCTGGCACCGCGACCATTAATTTAACGGAATTGAGTTCAGATATTAATTTAAAGCTCTTGAGCAGCTCTGGATCAACGCTGAAGTCCTCCTCTTCGGATGGAAGTTCCAGTGAATCGGTATCCTATAATCTCATCTCAGGAGAGACCTATTACGTCAAGGTCGATCCTTACGGCCCATCTACCTCAGATTATAATTTGAGTATCAACAGTGGCAATATTGATATAATTAACGGTACCACCGTCAGTGGTAGTGATGCGGGTGACTCTCGAACGGGAGCAGCGGCGGTTTCACTGGACAGTAATGGAGATGCCAGCATTACAGGTTATGCTGGGGAAAATGATTTTTATACGTTTGTCGCGCAACACCCTGGCACCGCGACCATTGATTTAACGGGATTGAGTTCAGCTATTGATTTAAGGTTATTGAACAGCTCTGGATCACGGTTGGATTCCTCCTCTTCGGATGGAAGTTCCAATGAATCGGTATCCTGTAATCTTACCTCAGGAGAGACCTATTACGTGAAGGTCGATCCTTATGGCAACAATACCTCAGATTATAATTTAAGTATCAATACAGTCGCTGCTGTTAATGATATAGTTAACGGCACTACTATCAGTGGTGGTGATGCGGGTAACTCTCGAACGGGAGCAGCGGTGGTTTCACTGGACAGTAATGGAGATGCCAGTATTACAGGTTATGCTGGTGATAATGATTTTTATACGTTTGTCGCGCAAAACCCTGGCACCGCGACCATTGATTTAACGGGATTGAGTTCAGCTATTGATTTAAGGTTATTGAACAGCTCTGGATCACGGTTGGATTCCTCCTCTTCGGATGGAAGTTCCAGTGAATCGGTATCCTATAATCTCATCTCAGGAGAGACCTATTACGTCAAGGTCGATCCTTACGGCCCATCTACCTCAGATTATAATTTGAGTATCAACAGTGGCAATACTGATATAATTAACGGTACCACCGTCAGTGGTGGTGATGCGGGTGACTCTCGAACGGGAGCAGCGGCAGTTTCACTGGACATTAATGGAGATGCCAGCATTACAGGTTATGCTGGGGAAAATGATTATTATACGTTTGTTGCGCAACACCCTGGCACCGCGACCATTAATTTAACGGGATTGAGTTCAGGTATTGACTTAATGTTATTGAGTAGCTTTGGGTCACTGGTGAAGGGCTCATATCCGAGTGGAAGTTCCAGTGCATCTCTATCCTATAATCTCACCTCAGGCAATACCTATTACGTTTGGGTTCGTCGTCCTGATGGCGCATCTACCTCAGATTATAATTTGAGTATCAACAGTGGCAATATTGATATAATTAACGGTACCACCGTCAGTAGTGGTGATGCGGGTAACTCACTATCGGAAGCAGCTTTGGTTTCATTAGACAGTAATGGAGATGCCAGCATTACAGGTTATGTTGGGGAAAATGATTTTTATACGTTTGTCGCGCAAAACAATGGCATCGCGATCTTTAATTTAACGGGATTGAGTTCAGATATTGATTTAATGTTATTGAGCAGCTCTGAATCAACGCTGAAGTCCTCATCTTCGCATTCCTCATCTTCGGGTGGAAGTTCCAGTGAATCTATATCCTATAATCTCATTTCAGGAGAGACCTATTACGTCAAGGTCGATCCTTACGGCCCATCTACCTCAGATTATAATTTGAGTATCAATACAGCCGTTGCTGTTAATGATATAATTAACGGTGCCACCATCAGTGGTGGTGATGCGGGTGACTCTCGAACGGAAGCCGCTGCGGTTTCACTGAACAGTAATGGAGATGCCAGCATTACAGGTTATGCTGGTGATGATGATTTTTATACGTTTGTCGCTCTAAGCAGTGGTACCGCGTCTTTTGAGTTAAAGGGACTCAGTTCAGGTGTTTATTTAAATCTCTTGAGCAGCTCTGGATCACTGTTGGATTTCTCAGCTTCGAGTGGAAGTTCCAGCGAATCTGTATCCTATAATTTCACCTCAGGAGAGACCTATTACGTTCAGGTCAAATCTTTTGACAGCAATACCAATGCATCAGATTATAATTTGAGTATCAATACACCTTCTACCCTTGGGCCCCAACTCACAGTATATCGCCCACAATATTCTGTTGATAATCATTTTTCAGATAACAGTGGTATATATTTTGAATGGGAAAATATCGCGGTATCAGAAGAGAATGAAGAGTCTTCGTCTACTGGACCTGGGATACGTATTAACTTGATTTCAGATTGGAACGAGGATATGTCAGGAACCTTGGAAAATGACCTTATCCGTATTGATGTGGATAATTTGAACGACGTTGGTACATTAACAGCTATTCCCGGTTGGAGCTAAAAAACGGCCTGAAATTGATTTTCGTACCATCGGCTGTGAATTCAGCACAAAACCAAACAGTATAATGTGGTTTTTGAGCAACAATATGCAAATCGGGTGGGAAC
>NZ_JAFFPZ010000062.1 GCF_016918505.1 Desulforhopalus vacuolatus | reverse complement strand
CCGGAAGAAACTGTATGCCCAAGCTTATTGTAGAATCTCGAGCTACCTGCAAACAATGGCAAACCAAGGAATCAATCCGCTTGTCGCTATTCAGTTGGCTTTAGGTGGTAAAATTCCAGGACTTGAGACTGGTGGGGGTGAGTAGTTACTTATTATTTATTCTTTTTTCAAGTTGGTCAACTTTTTTGGAAAGTTTCTCTTGATTGTCAATTATAGTTTTTAATTCTTTATGAATGCTATCTATAATTTTTATTTCATCAGCAATTTTTTTAACACTATCCGTGTTTTTCTTAAATTGAAAATTAGCTTCTAAGTTAAATTTTTCATTATCTACTGCTATTGCATTTAAGGATTTAGATAAATCTTTTATTTTAATAAAATATTTTTTTTCAAAAAGGATAGAGCAATTTTCTATTTTTTCTACAGATCTCAGTAATTTTATCTTATCATCTTCAGTAAAAACAACTGAAATATCATTATTTTTTTGTATCTCTGTATTAAATAAAGGCTTCAATTGAATATATAAAAAAGGTAGCGCACAAACTGCAATTATAAAACATATTAGAGAAGTTCTGGACATGAAATTAACACCTATAGTTTTTTGTTTGTCAATATCCCAACTGTGAGAGGAGCAACTACGGCCACTAAAGCAAATGCAGTATTTAAAGCATCTATCCCTAAACTATCTAACTTAGATGCATATCCGTAAGTAAGTAAAAAAGAACCCATTACAATTAAAATGGTATGAAAACTGTTTGTAGCTAATGAATACTTCCCCATTTTTGGTGTTTCTAATTTTGGGGCTTTTAATACATTCGATGTACTGTACTTTCTAGTTATAGATTCATCAATTGCGTCAAAACAACCATCAAAACTACCAATTGAATCTACATATTTCACAAATTTTTTAATAGATGATATATCCCCTTTCCACTCGCCAAGTGCAGATAAAATTCGTTCTTCATCTAGCTCTGCTTTTTTATTTAAAATAAGCTCATCTACTCTTTTTTTATAATTTTCAATAATTTCTATTCTATCATCAAAATATTTTTCACTTAATCCACCTGCTGGGTTTTCGATTGCTTCAATATAGTGCTTTTTTATTGCAGATGTTTTCTTTTTGTGAAGCCCTAATAAATCTTCATACTCTCCTGGCTTTGATAATGATTTTGTCAATACGGGGCTTATTTCAATCATTAAGATTAAAAATAAAACTCCAAACACAACATAAATACCATGCTCCTTATATTTTGATTGCTTTAATAAAGCCCACAAATTAACACTTCTATCAAGAAATCCATTTGAAACTGAGCCATTTATTGATTTCAAATAAATCGCTCTTGATTTGTTATTTTCTTGTGCATTTTCTCTTAATTTATCAATATAGGAAATGTGATTTTCATTTTCTTTTTCATATTCCTTATCAAGTTTTTTTATTTTGTTTTTTTGGCAAGAGAGATCTCCTTTAGTTTCACCTAGTCTATCCTCTAAGTCCTTAATCGTGTTGAGATTGTCAGTAATTTTCTTTATTCGTAAACGGCATTCCTCCCCCCCCCCTGGAATACTTGTTATTGTTTGATCACGAACCCACTCAGAACATTTTTCACTGTTATGATATTCTTTATATGAATATTTTTTTCCGATTTCTCTATTCTTAAAATCATCCCCACATTCGCAAGTAGCTAAATGTAACAATTCAGATAAGCTTGATTGTAATCCATCTCGCTTATTTATGAGCTCTTTTTCCTCTTTTTTTATATATTGTTGTTCTTCTCTAAGACTAGATAGTTTTTTACGATATCTGGTATACGATTTTTCTTTTTCTTTTTGAGCATATTTCAATCTTTTTTGATCTGGAGTAAGAATTTCAGGCATGCTAGAAGAATTACTTTTAGATTCTTGTTGATCAATATTTTTTATTCTTTCATTATTGTATTGAGTATTAAGTTCTTCTTCAAAAAATTTCAAGGCAACTATATGTGAAACTGAAATTCCTATTATAATAGCAATGATAAAACGAAAAAAGAGGGTTCTCAATTTAGAAAAAACACCATCTGAAAGTTGAATTGAGCCAACTAATAAACGGTCTATATTAAATATAAAAATTCCCCAAAACAATCCAAATGCAAGCCCAATTGCATGACTTTTTGTTGCAATTGTCAGTGCATATGAAGCAGCAACAGTTGCAAATATTGCAGTTAAAAAAACTAACACACCTATTGATGTATATTTTGTTTGATCAGTCGGAGGACACTGTTCAAGGATTTCCGGGTCACAATTTGAGCTATAACAAAAAAAGCGTTCAACTAAATTCATTTGATATTCCTTAATATCTATTACGTTATCAAACAGCAATAACTTGAAATGCGCTTTTTTTGCTGATGCTAACAGCCAACCGTAACCGGTGCATTTGTAGTGAGCCACAGTAAACTAAAATGCGTCCGAGTTTACAGTATTGTTAGTTCGATATTATAATAAATTATTCTTTGTCTTTCCTTATACTTCCGGAAAATAAAAATAATTTACGACGCAAATTCAAAAATTTATCCTTTTTTATACCCTCTTTCGGTCAACAAGGTATTTCAGCTGAACAAAACAAGTATTACTTGAAATGAATGCGATATTTATTGTTTTTTGCATGTACTCCATCCTTGAAAAAACAGCGGAACGTTAAAAATAAATATAATACGCCCAGTTCCACTATTATTTCGTTTACCACATACATTTATAGTTGTCAAGAATACTAATAAATATAGGTGAATTCCTGACAATTAGAATACCCTATAGTAAAGAGAAAAACGCGAATAAAAAGAGGGCAGACTGAATGGGAGGATTTACATAATGAACAAATGCCATCCATGTTCGTCATTATTTAAGGATAACGTTAAAGACCTGCTCAGGTTGGGTAAGGAAACAGCTGTTCCCGGAGCGAAATAACCTAATATACTGAAATCATTACTAAAGACTAAGGGGCGCATTCCCATTTTTCCGGTTTAAGAAAAGCTTACTTGTGATGTCTAAAAATGGTATCTTTATCGGGTACGACTCATTTATAAACCAGAGAGGATGGTCATGGGAATGAAAAAGGCTGGCAATTGTGAAACAGTTGAAGAGGTTTATGTTTGCTTGAAAGAACTTGACGAAGACAAACGGAGACTAAGAAGCCCAGAGGACGTAGAAGCGGTGGAATTGGAAATTCTGAGCTATACAAACCAATTGGCAGCTTTGTTATTAAAAAAAATTTCAGATAAATCTGGATTGTCCTGAATGTCAGATCCAGGAAAAAGAACTGCTTAATCATTTGCCAGGACGAATGAAAAGCGAAGGATTTGAGACCGTTCGGGTTCAAACGAGAAGCGGTGTCACCATCAAGGTTCATGCCCGATATTATCGACGAGCTTGTCATCGACGCAATGGCAAAAGGCATAAGGGGATGTATACAGGCCTGATATTGCTTGGGATTCATGATCGCTGTACAGCAGGATTGGCGGCTATGGTCAGCTCTTGGGCAGCGTTACTGAGCTCGTTTGAAGAGGTGCGCCAAGTCCTTTGCGACCACGGTTTTACGCTGGGTACAAAAGTAATCCGAAAATTGGCTTATCGTTATGCGGAACGTGCGCGAGTAGTACAGCAGGCTGGCCAAATACCCTTGAGCGAAACAGATACTCTTCAAGGTCGTCGCGTTGTCATCAGTACAGATGGTGGCCGCACTCGACTACGGGAAAAGAAACGGGGCCCCAAAACAACCAAAGGAAGAAGCCGGTATGACGGAGCCTGGCGAGAACCCAAGCTTTTAATTATCTATGTTGTCGATGCTCAGGGAAAACAAGACAAAAGTTTTCCCCCTTTTATTGATGGAGGATTCAACGGTCCAGATGACTTGTTCAAATTACTCAAGGGCTACCTGCAGGTCCTTGACATCCAAAAATCAGACAAGGTTCTGTTTGTTGCAGACGGAGCACATTGGATTTGGAATCGAGTCCCTGGACTTATCAAAGCACTGGGGATAAATCCGGAGAGCGTATATGAGCTTCTTGACTTCTACCATGCTGTAGAACATTTGGGCAGGGTTGCAGGGTTGCGAAAAAGCTGGTCTGCCAGGGAACGGAAATCCTGGATCGCAAAACAACGTAAGTTGCTGCTAAAAGGAGAGTCCGCATCGGTTGTACAAGCAGTACAGATGCTTTGTCGAGGTCGAAACAGCAAGGCCATCAAGGCTGAACGGAATTATTTTGTACGCAACAAATACCGCCTTGATTTCCAGACTGTAAAGGCATTGAATTTACCGATTGGCAGTGGTGCTATTGAAAGTTCAATTCGTAGAGTGGTTAATTTGAGACTCAAAGGGCCCTGCACCTTTTGGTATAAGGAGAATGCTGAGAAAATACTCATGCTGCGCTCATACTATAAGGCAGGACGTTGGAATTGTTTGAAAAAAATGGCAAATTCACTTATTTCTTTATTAGCGGTATAACCGGGAAAATGGGAATGCACCCAGACTAAGGAAAGTTTACGAAGCCAATTTCTAACTGCTTTATTTTACAGGATTTTTCTTTTTTTAGTTTTTATTGTAATATTAATACTCACCATTCGCGTAAACTGAAAAACTATCCGGAATTACTCTCCAGGCCGGAATAGATTTCTGGTCCCAGACCAAGGAGTTCCAACATCCTTACTTGTAACGGTGAAAGTGGTGTGACATGGTGAAAGATTTGCCCGGCTAACTCGATGATC
>NZ_JAFFPZ010000061.1 GCF_016918505.1 Desulforhopalus vacuolatus | reverse complement strand
TAACACAGTAATTGAGAATTACCAAACCGTATCGCTTTTTGGCAGCATACAACCACTGGACCCAATTCCGACGGTCCATTTTCAATTTAAGTAAAAAGTCCCTCTTGTGGCATCTGTGGGTAAGATGCCATACTTGACCAGGAATATAATGCCGTTTTGCTCTCGCCATAAGAAATTATTTTCTAATGCAGATCTATATTAACGTTTTTGAGCCTAAAAAACGCATTATTGACAGGTATAAGAGTCACACGAATACAAACACTTACCTTGGCCCGACCCTCCTTCAACAGCTGCACACCTTTGTTCTGCAATTTTGCAGTGACTTTTATTTCTGAGCTATTGGGAAAATCCATTTGCCATTTTCCATGTAAGGTTTTTGGATAATTTCAAATTCCCCACAATATGTATAATTTTTGAAGAAATATATTTTTACACTTGTCTTGTTGTAGGCTTCATAAAGGAGTTTATTTCCATAAATTAATTTTTGTGATCCATCACCAGTATTTTGACCTTGATAATAAATAACCTGATTTTCTTGTTTATCATCGTAGGGTGTTGGACCGATATTGCTGAATAGTACAATATCTCCAGTGGATGAGTCTTTGATTCCAGCTCTTCCTTGGTAAGAAAAATTAAAAATTGATTGCAATTGAACTGCCGAATATTTTATGCCTATCTCAAAGGGTGATTCCTTTTCTGATTTTAGTTTTTCCTCAGAGCGATGGTCAAATTCTATTGTTGGTGTTGATGGAGCGACGGTATTCTTGGATAACCGATTTGCTTCGAGAAGAATGTCGGTGTACATGGCAGAGCCGTCACCGTCATTTGTTACATACACTCCCATTTCTTCATTGTTCTGTTGACTGAACTCATAAAGATTCAAGCTCGTTAAAATTGCTTCATTTTCATTCATGTAGCATTTTGCGTGAAGCGTTGGCGCGTCAAAAATCTGAGTTGAAAATTCATTCAAAGGTTCTTGTAAATCGTTTGCTCTACATACAAAAATTATTTCTACACCTTGCTGCTTTTTTTCTGATAATATTTCTTTTATCCTTCGCTGCAGTTTGAAATATGGGGAGATTAGAGTAATTTTGGAATTAGCATTTTTTAATAATTCTTCCAAGTAGTAATTGAGCCCCTGAGTTGTAAGAAATTTAACCATTTGAAGTACCTATTTTTTACTTGTGTTAAATTTGAATAGCCATACAGAATTGGCAATATAAATTTACAGCATTTCGTAAAGATGCTGTGCCGTTCAGAATATCTCCTTCAATCGGTATAGAATGTTTTGGTGAAACACCGGCATCTTGATCACTTTTGCTGTAAGCAAGTGAATTCAGCAAACTACGCATACCGTCCATTTTGTAATGACTATCAAGATTTCCTTCGTGTTTTTCAACACGTTTGCATCGCGATTTAGCATCGCTCCGTGGCCGTTTTTGCAAACGAGTACCGTTTCTCGTTACATATTCATCTATTAGCCATTTCTCGAATTCATTTTCTTTCATTTGGCATCTTTTTGTGAATCGAAATTGTATATTGGATTTCCAAGCATAACGTAATATTCACCGGGAAACTTTGGAGCGCAGCGGAAAAGATTTCCGGTGAATATTACGTTATGCAATTATTATTTTTGAATCTCCTATACCTTCAATTTTTATATATCCATCAACGAGCAACATTCTTAAAGATGCTCCAAAACTACCATTAGCTTCTGAAGGTGAATATTCATACTTTGAGTCCATTATTTCTTTCAAGCGTTTCTGAGTTATTGGACATTTTGTCTTAATTGTTTCGAGCATTTTAGATGGCCATGTATCGGGATTAGACAGCATAGCTCTATAACTTTTTAGGTACGGCGGTTCATTATTCTCATTTATCTTTTTTAAAAGATCGTTATCTGAAAATCTTTCCGTTTGCTTACCTATGTAATTGAAATAGGAATCGATCTGCATTCTTGTTATGTAATCATTGACTAGCAACTCTTCTAAAGAAAGCTCTTCAAAATCTTTAAACAAAGAATTTTCAAGATCTTTAATTTCTCCAGTAGGAATAATCATTTTGGTGTATTCATCGTTCATTTCTTCAAGAACAATGAAACATTTGTTGGAGTTAATGTTTCTACAGAACTCTATAATTATATGTTTTAGATCATTATGTTTCGATACAGACTGTTTTATCGTGTGCGATACTGTTATATTTTTTAGTTTTTCAGGACTATCTTTAGCCCTACCGTATTTTACATTTATTGATGAATTATTTTCAATTTCTTCTAATTGCTTTTTTATTTCCTGTAGATCTCGCTTGTTTGAACGTGAAACTAATAATAAATATACACAAGTTATCGCTAGCAATAATAATATTGCCATTTGGATATAAGGCAAATATTGCATTTGTTCTCCTTTTTTTAGGGCACAACGTTTAACTCACAGGCCGCCTAAAATTGGAACCAATGAACTTGGATTAAAATTGAACTCTTTTGTACCAGGAAATTTGAAAAACCGGCGACCTTAGGTGGTCCTTTGTGTAGCACCTTGTTATCTATTATTTTCTTTGAATTTATTTATTACTTTTTTAAAACCGGTGTCGTTTCGGTATTGATCAAATGCAGCCGATGTCTCAAGAAAACGAATATATTTTTTTGCTGAATCCTTCTTAATATCTTCAGAAAGTTTTTCTATATAGGAAAATAGCTTTTCTTTTTCACCTGATTTGGCATGTATCAATAAGACCTCAAACAGCAAAGATGGTGTTTCCTTCAAGAATATATTATTATTACTGTAGGTTTCATATAGCTTTATAGCCTCATTATTGTCACCGTTTGATAGATATAAATTAGCTATACTACGAGTCTGTTCATACTCAACTCTAGAGTTGAGTAACATCCCTATAAAAGTGAACATTGCTAACATGCCAACAACATAAATCCCTATAATTCCTGGTATCATATAATTTGCTAATTTACGGTAACTCTCCGCTTTGTCACTAACTTGATGTTCCTTTCCAATTATATCTTCACCAACGATACTAATTTCAATTTTATCGTTAAAATCTTTAACCAAAGATGAAATATCTAATGAAATACCATTAGGGAACAGAGGTATTTTGATTATAACATTATTTGATTCTGTATTTAGTTCTTGTGAAAATGAAAGAGCATTTTCTGAGGGTTTACAATCTATCGTTTCGAACCTCTGTCCCTCTTTCAACTTCAACTGAATTGATATTTCCTTCGCTGATTTATTACCTTGATTTTCAACTATCCATTTAATACCTGTTAGGTTGTTTGCAGGAATATGAATATTTGAAAGCTTCCTCCATGTTATATTAGCTTTTTTCTTTTGTATTTTTAGTACCAACAAAGTGAAAAAAAAAGTGGAAAAGGCTCCTATTATTACAAGAAAAATATCTTTAACTAGTGAAATTTCCATTTTTATCCTTTTTATCCTTTAGATAACAGTGGGTTAACTGGAAAACATCCATAATATCACCCTATATGTGGACTCTTTTTCCACTATATTTTGTATTAAAGGTGAAAAGTGGAAAATCATGTCCAGTTATTACTGTTATTTTCCATTTTTTCCATACAATCTGATTGTATCACTGTTCTGATGGAAAACAAGCCAAAATTCCTCAGCTCAAACTGAGGGATCAAGTGCGTGAGCCCCTGAGATACTCTCATTACGCACGCTCAACAGAAAAAACATATTGCCAGCCCTATGTGTCAGGATACTTTTCGCTTCAAAAAATCATCATAAATCCAAGGGCGAAGTGAGATCGAAAAAACAAAGATCGAATGCGTCCGGAAATTCTTCGACGAACTTAACAGCAAGAGTAATCCAGACAATGTGAAATATGAGGAAGTTAACAGCTTCGGCAAGTTGATGGACATTGTTGGGAGCAGGAACAGTTTCGTAATAGCAATCACATTTTTTACTGACCAAAAAACACGACAGGACAAACAGGGTGATACATTAATTTCATTGCAGAAACGTCTGTTGTGAGATGAGCCACCTGTTGTGCTGAAGACGCCCAAATTGGGCGTCTCTACAAAAACCTTTTGCTTTTTCCTGTCTCCTGTCTCCCGTCTCCTTTCTCCCTTTTTCCGTCCCTGCCTTTGAATCCGCTAATACAAAATGTAAATGGTATTAAATGCCTGGCTTTCCTCTATCGAGATGTTCTACAGACTTATGGGTTCCAGAAAGAGATCGACGATATGAAAAAGAAGCTGGCCGAGCTGAGCACCTTTGATGATGAACTCCGCCATTGTGCAGACAAGCGGATTTCCCTTGATCTCGACGACGGCGTTAAGGTCAACTATGGCAAGTTCGGCACTCTGCTGGCTGAGAAGAAGAAGGTCACAGGGAAGGGGTGAAGACGGGAGACGGGAGAAAGGAGACGGGAGAAAGGGAAAAGCAAAAAGCGGTAAGACAATTTTTTCACCGCGAAGAACGCGAAGGAACGCAAAAGACGGAGAGCCAACTAAAAACACGGAAAATACAAAAGATTCTCTCTATAAAAAGCCATTTTTCAAATGTTTAGTATGTTTCTCTGGTAAAAAAGCTGTTGTCGTCTCATCCTACAATGGATGTTTCTACAATTTGTTCATAATGTTGGCAAAACGCGGAAAAACCTTGCTTCACTCGCTGCTTGAACGTAGTATGAGCCTGCTTGAACGCAACATGAGCCTTAATTTGAAAATTTCGTGAATTTTGCACAAAACAAAGCCCGGAACATGCTTCAACATGACCGGGCTCTAAAACATTGTCACTGCGCAACGGTGATAAAACACATCAAACGGACAGGCCAACCCAGACCGAATGACGAATAAAAAGATACCTTAATCGCCCCAGACTGTCAACCTCTTTGACATTTATCAGCGTCTCTTTCTTTATTCCACGTTCCTTCTCTCGCCCGTCTGTTCAAAGAGGTCTTTTGAATGGATACTCCCGCACGCATAAACCTGACAACTTTTTCCAGTCCCCATATTCTTGTAAAATCATATAGCCAGGCTGATGACGGTACCCTGAAGAAGGTC
>NZ_JAFFPZ010000060.1 GCF_016918505.1 Desulforhopalus vacuolatus | reverse complement strand
CTTGATGATGCCCATGGCGTGGGAGATGAGCATCAAAAAGCTCTACCACACCCATTCGTTTGAGAAGGCCAATCAGCAGGACAAAATCATCAATTCTTTCGGTTAAAACTTTTGGTATAGTAGTCATCTCGGCAGTTAATCAAAAAAAGGAATAAATTGAAATAATTTTACGCGAATGGTGAGGAATTACTCTTATCTTTATTCAATCGTCACATCAGGTATCACGAGAAAATCAAAAATCCTCACAGAGTCAAGTCTACACGGGAAGTTGAGTCAATTATTTAAGGTTCCCACCAATGAGATTACGCTGCAGTTTAGAGACAGGGATGTTGCCAGATTCAATCAGTCGTTCAGCGCACGAGAAAATTGCACTGGACAAGGAGCAATCATGAACGACACACACAATCATACCTCAGATTATTTTCACCATTTACTTCCAATCGATATTGACGGCTGCGATTTACTGGTGGAGCTGGCACTGGACCTTAACTGGTCGTGGAATCACGCTACCGACAAGATCTGGCGTGATTTGGATCCCGAGCTGTGGGCCATCACACACAACCCCTGGGTTGTACTGCAAACCGTTTCACGGGAGCGCATCAAACAGATGCTGGCCGATTCCACATTTCGCGCAAATGTAGAGAGTCTGGCGGGAAAACGGCAAAAGGCGGAAACACCGGAACGCTGGTTTCAACAGGTGCACGAAAAGGAATCGATTCATTGCATCGCCTATTTCTGTATGGAATTCATGCTCAGTGAAGCGCTTCCTATTTATTCAGGAGGGCTGGGCAACGTGGCGGGGGATCAGCTTAAAGCCGCCAGTGATCTGGGGGTGCCGGTGATCGGTGTGGGTCTTCTCTATCAGCGGGGCTATTTTCGACAGGTGATTGACCCGAACGGTGCCCAGCAGGCACTCTATCCGTACAACGATCCCGGTCAGCTGCCCATCACACCGCTGCGGGAAGCAAACGGCGAATGGCTGCGGCTGAAGATTAATCTGCCGGTGGGCTCTATCTGGCTCCGCACATGGCAGGTTATCGTCGGCAACGTCAAGCTGTATCTGCTGGACAGCAACGATGCCGCCAACTATCCCGAGCATCGCGGTATCACCAGTGAACTGTATGGCGGCGACTCGGAACTGCGGCTTAAACAGGAGTTGATTCTCGGTATTGGCGGCTGGCGCCTTCTTGAAACTCTGGGAATCCATCCCGAGGTCTGCCATCTCAACGAAGGGCATGCGGCATTTGCCGTGCTGGATCGCGCGGCCAGCTTCATGCAGAAAAATGGCCAGTCTTTCGAGGTGGCACTGGCGGCAACCCGCCCGGGAAACATCTTTACCACCCATACGGCCGTATCCGCCGGGTTTGATCGTTTTTCACCAGAACTGATTGCGCGGTATCTTGGTGGCTACGCCCAGAAAATACTCGGCATCGGTCTTTCTGATCTGCTGGCATTGGGACGCAGCAATCCGGCAGACCCCCTGGAACCTTTTAATATGGCAGCCCTGGCCATCCATGGCAGCGGAGCGGTAAACGGCGTGAGCAGGCTGCACGGGAAGGTCAGTCGAAATCTTTTTCAGCCCCTTTTCCCCCGCTGGCCAACGTCGGAAATCCCCATCGGTCACGTTACCAATGGTGTCCATATCTCGAGCTGGGAATCAGCCGAAGCAAATGATCTCTGGAGAAGAAACTGCGGCAAATCACGGTGGCTGGGTGAGACAGATTTACTGGAACAGCAGATTCGTAAAGTGTCAGATGAGTGTTTGTGGAATTTTCGTCTCGCCGCCAGCAAGGCGCTGATTGAATATGCCCGTGCGCGCTCCTGCCTGCAACAGGCAGCCTCTGGAGCAGGTGTCATTTTGAAATTGCTCAACCCCGATGCCCTCACACTGGGATTTGCCCGTCGGTTCGCCACCTATAAGCGTCCAAATCTGCTCCTCCATGATCAGGAACGGCTGCTGCGAATTCTGACCAACCCGGATCGACCGGTCCAGCTCATCCTGGCTGGCAAGGCCCATCCAGCAGACAAGGAGGGACAGATGATGATTCAGGAGTGGAATACATTTATCTCCCGCCCGGAAGCCCGCCTCCATGTCATTTTTATCAGCGACTATGACATGCAGCTGACGGAACACCTGGTGCGTGGCGTTGATGTCTGGCTCAACACACCCCGAAGACCCTGGGAAGCCTGCGGAACAAGTGGCATGAAAGTGCTTGTCAACGGCGGGATTAACCTCTCTGAGCTTGATGGCTGGTGGGCAGAAGCGTACACTCCGGAGGTGGGCTGGGCATTGGGTGATGGGCTGGAGCATGGCGACGATCCAAAGCAGGATGCCCTGGAAGCAGAGGCCCTCTACAACCTGCTCGAACAAGAGATTATCCCGGAATTTTACACGCGCAACAACCAGGGTGTTCCTGTTGCCTGGGTAGCAAAAATGCGCGAAAGCATGGCGAGTCTGACCCCGCAGTTTTCGACAAACCGCTCCGTACGCGATTACACCGAAGCATACTACCTGCCTGCAGCAGCAGCCTATCGTCAACGCGTGGCAGACCAGGGCCAAAAGGCCCTGCAAATAGTAGAATGGCAACAGTCCCTTGAGCAGAAATGGAACACCCTGCGTTTTGATGGGACAACGGTGGAAACCAGAGATAAACAGCATGAATTCAACGTCCAGCTTTTTCTTAATGGACTTGACCCGGAAAGCGTCAAGGTGGAACTCTATACCGAAGACACACACGGTGACCCCGAATGCCAGGAGATGATGCGCAGTATTCAATCCTCGGATGAATCAGACTGCACCGGGTATCATGCTGTAATTTCGGCTCAGCGTCCGGCAACGGATTATACGGCGCGGGTGGTTCCGAGATTCCCCGGTGCCAGGATTCCACTGGAGGACTGCCACATCCTCTGGAATGACTGAAGGGTTCATTGAATTCATGTAATACCATTCCGATTAAGTTGCGACCTCACTCAATGCCATTTTCACTTTCTATTGGCGAATTTAGAAGCAACTCATTCAGGAATTAAATTAACAACAAACAGGGGGTATAACTTTGAAATTAGATAATACAAATTCAAATAAACCATCTACAGCTTATGTATTGGCAACGTGGGGGGTTTTGGCCATAGGTATTTCAAGCTATTTAACAGGGCTTTGGAATTCTACATTTGAATTAAATGAAAAAGGGTTCTATCTTGCAGTCTTCTTACTCGCGATGTTTGCATCTGTAACGTTACAGAAAACAATCAGAGATAAAGAAGAGGGGCTGCCTGTGACACAAATATTTGTAGGTATCTGTTGGGTTGCTTTTACATCGGGCATTGCTTTATTGGTAATTGGTCTAATAAATGCTGATATCTTTTTAAGTGAAAAGGGGTTTTATGGAATTTCATTTGTTCTCTCTTTATTTGCGGTAATAACGGTGCAAAAAAACACGAGGGATTTAACAAATGAATTAAAGGAAATCGATTCTTCTGTATTTCCAAAGTCGGAGGAGATTGTAGATACAGCTTCAGAAAAATCAGAAATAATTTAATACTAATATACGTCACAACATTCCTACTAAGTTATACCATTCCTATTAAGTTCTAACCCGTTTTGTATCCTGTTTATCCATTCATGGTTACAAACGAAAAAAGGAACCACGAATGGACACGAATAAACACGAATTATTACTGAAAAAACTATAAGAGAATACCTTGTGGTTGAATTCGGTCTGTTATTTGCTTTGAGGTAATTGATGTTTTCCGTGGTAGCAAACTGCATGAGAACTATGGCAATGTATTGTTTCTGCTTATCATCCCATAAGGAGCAGGGTCTGTTCTCATGCGGTGCACTGTACGGCTTAACTTCGGATACAAACGTTTTCGTTTAATGCGTTGTCCCTGTTCGTGAAAATTCGTGTCTATTCGTGGTTCCTTTTGCAGTTTGTAACCACGAAGAGCGCAAAGAGAGAACAACAGCAATTCTCTGTTTAATTTTAAAATCTTTTTTTAAAGTTTTTTGCCTTTATTCGCATTTTTAGAGCTTTCCTTTGGCAAAAAGTTTTTCGCTGTTCCGTCTTTTGCTTTTCCCATCCCCCTGCCCTTGAATCCGCCAAGACAAAAGGTAAATGGTATTACTTGAATTTACCCTTGCAGATACTTTCCACGGACTTTTGAGAAGTTCCGTTTTCTGGATTTGCATCGCTGTCCGTCCTGAAGTGACAGCCCTGACTCAGATGGTTGTTCATGGCCGCGATAGTCACGATATAGGCTGCCTGGGAGCCATGAAAAAGATCGACGATAGGCTTTGAAATCGGCGTCTTTTTATAAAAATCGTGCAATGCCTTGTTCAACGTCCGCAAATCAGAAAACGCCCTTTGCAAGCGGTTGGCATTTCTGGTAATGCCAACATAATTCCACATGGTGGTTTTAATGTTCATCCAGTCCTGGGCAATCAGGGCCGGATCTTCATTTTCTTCCCTGCCTGGACTTATCCAATCGGGAATAGAACTGAGATATTTTTCCTTTACAAAAGATGCCCTGTTTATTTTCGCCACAATCGTTTCCGCAATGGAACGACCCCACAATACACCTTCCAACAAAGAGGTGCTGGCCAGTCTGTTGGCCCCATGAACCCCGGTGCAGCTGCATTC
Source organism: Desulforhopalus vacuolatus (assembly GCF_016918505.1). GTDB lineage: Bacteria > Desulfobacterota > Desulfobulbia > Desulfobulbales > Desulfocapsaceae > Desulforhopalus > Desulforhopalus vacuolatus. The sequence continues at coordinate 1,323 of NZ_JAFFPZ010000060.1, read as the reverse complement.
CCCCCCGGCGAAAAGACGCTTCAGAGTACTTTGACCACTGGTGTCAACCAAAATTCCACCACAAAAATAATGGGCAACAGGGACGACCGGCACCAGGTCTTTAGCAATATCTATTCCAATTTCCTGACATTTGGCTGCAATTGTTGGGAACCTTTTCTTGAGGTCTTTTACCCGGCATTGAGTCATATCCAAAAACACACATTCCACGCCTGTACGCAGCATCTCTTCCACGATTGACCTGGCCACAATATCCCTGGGAGCCAAATCCCCTCTGGGATCATAATTCTGCATAAATGGCTGACGACTGGCGTTGACCAATTGTCCGCCCTCTCCCCGGACAGCTTCTGAAATCAAAAATTTTCGTTTGGAATGGTGGAAAAGTGCTGTTGGGTGAAATTGAACAAATTCAGAATTAATAACCCTGGCACCAGCTCTGAAGGGCATACTTAATCCGGAACCAATGCAGGCAGCAGAATTGGTGGTGTGTAAAAAAATCTGTCCTAACCCGCCACAGGCCAAAACCGTAAAATCGGCCATCCTTGTTTCCACTTCATTGGTTTTGTTGTTAAGAACATAGGCCCCCAGGCACTGGTTTTGCAGCTGGTATCTAAAGGAAAGATTTTTTGAGTGGTGATATGTAGTTAACAGGTCAATGGCCGTTCTGTCGGTCAGAACTTCGATATCAGGCTGTTTTCTTACAGCGGTTGTAAGCCCGTCCATAATTGCCCGCCCCGTGTAGTCGGCACAAAAGAGAATCCTTGGTACGGAATGGGCTCCTTCCCTGGTCAGGAGGAACCCGTTATTATCCCGTTCAAAAGGTACTCCTGCCCGATTGATAAGGATATCGTCAACGGCCTTTGGCCCCTCGGTGCTTATAAAATCCAGGGCCGGTTGAGAGTTGATATGTGCCCCGGCCGTAGCGATATCATCAGCCAGCAACTGCGGCTTATCCTCCCTGCCCCGATACACAATACCGCCCTGGGCCAGGGCGGTATTGCCGCTGTCGAGCTCAGGTCCGGAAGAAAGAAGCGTTACCTTAAGTCCGGCCTCAGCCAGAACAAGGGCACATGTCGTTCCTGTAATACCTGAACCTATAACCAAAACCTGAGTTTTATACCTGCACATGTTTAGCGTATCCTCGGTTTTTATGTGATGCCTGACAGAAAGCCTGTATTGGGACGAAAACCGTTTATTCTCAGTGGTGTCCGGTTAGAAAATTGCATGTTTCTTTTTTAACCGTTTTCGTGGTCGTGGACTGCATTTTCGTTTGTGTATTTGCATAGCTGCTGCCTGTTCTGCTGCCTGCTGTCTTGCTTCATTACG
>NZ_JAFFPZ010000005.1 GCF_016918505.1 Desulforhopalus vacuolatus | reverse complement strand
CTTTTTCAAAAATGATATCTATTTTTGTCCGTCGTTCATGTTCATGGCACGGGACGTCGCTCAGAGGATTACCACAGACATCACAAATTGCGACTTCGGCAACAGTAACGTTCTCTACCACCCGAGTGTTGCTGACTTCGCCACTGACATTCTTCCCTTTACCTTTGCCGCCAGAATTTTCAGTGGATGTTGTATCCGGCTCTGTCTGAGAAGGAGGCAGACTGGAATTTTTACTGTTTTTACGAGTCTTCTTTTCCAGAAAGATCGACAGTATCAATTCCACAACGACCAGCAAGCTGTTCATCACAATTTTGACCTCCGGCGTTACCTTGCCAGCAGAGCAGAGTTGTTCGAACTCTTGTTTTACGCGAGCAACTTCTTCGCGTACACTTATCTTGTTCATCGTTGCCATAGATATACTATACCACAGCTTTTTTCGACCTCCAGAGATGCCTTGTACTGAACGAAAACGTCTCCTTGTAACCATTCGGGTGCTTTTGTCTTTCAGCTATCATGTATGGTAGCGCCAGCAGGCTCAAATCGACCATTTTTCAATGGGTCTCAAATTTATTTTTTTGCCCTTGAAAAACCTGTCAAGCTTTTTTTTATTTATTAATTTTTCGAGGGGGGTGAGTAGTTACATTAAAAATATATATTGGGAGCCTTTTATAAATCACCAGAAAGGGTCATCACTGTAACAGTGATGACCCTTTTTCTTTTTCTCCAGGCCATAAACACATGGGGACCTTGAAACAGCTTGTATTTCGTTCATATTCAAGGCACAGGAGAAAATTTACCGCAGGTATATATCAATCACGGAGTCTGGCGCTTACCTGGAGTCTGGCGCTTACCTCGACGTCTCGTTCCTCGCTTTGTCGGAAGATAAATTTAACTCTAACGAAGGAGATGGACGATTTTTCAAGACCTGACCCCATTGTTCTCTCACAGCTACAGTTATTTATCCTGGATAGGGTACCATGCTTCAAAAAGAGGAGTCACATCCATTCCAGCTTCCATGTGACCGATGGGGTAGGCGAGTCCTGTTTCCTTCAGTGTTTTTAATCCCCTAACTGTACGCTCCAACCTGTCTGCTGGCATAGCGATTACCATCTCACTATCTTCTATCCGACCGAATGCTCTTTCTCCAAGACAAGGCAGGCATAAGGATGGCTTACCGGTGGCAACACAACGAGGCAGAGCATCTGTACAAGACCCTTCACCAGAAAAACTGGACTCAACTTTCTCATATTCAAAATACTGCAATCCGTTCATCAAGAGAGTCATTTGACCACCGTTCGCATAAACGAGCAGGTAGTCCGGCTCAAATTTTTCTTCTTCCAGAGGTGACAGAACAAGAGCTTCAATAGGCGACGGTACAGGATATGACCCCACAGCTTGTTTTGCTGTTTCATAGCTGCCGAACCAAAAGCCGTTAAACCCTTTTGCTTCATGCTCAATCTGATTTTCATCGGTTGGTGCAAGCCCTTGTATTCTCAGGCAGCGGTAACGCAATTGCATTTTCTCAGCAAGTGGTGTGGCATCATCTTTAGTAATACCAATTGTCTTTCCTTCTTTTCTTACGAGATAAGGAAGTTGACAATAGGTGAATGGCCCCCTGGGTTTCTCTACACCGGAGATATCCTGTAACCCTTCTTTTTTCTCTAATCTCTTCACCGCAATAACCTTTGAATCAAGTTGAAGAAGTTCGTTAATTTCCTTGCTGAGTTCTTTCCATTTAGTCATTTTTTTTATCCTTATCTCTGTTAATGTTTGTAGTACCATTGCTCTTGACTTGGATAAATATAACGAGTAGCCTTTTATATTCAAGTAGGCAACAATTGTTGCCGTAGTATCAAAAAACATACTATTGAGGAAATCAATGCTTCACAGCACATATAAATGCAATGCAGGATGTCCGGTGGAAGGAACAATGGAAGTTATAGGAGGGAAATGGAAGGGGGTTATTCTCTACCATCTTCTGGAAAAGACTTACCGCTTCGGTGAATTAAAGAAAATAATGCCGGGAATTACCCAACACACCTTGACTAAGCAGCTTCGTGAGTTGGAAGCCTATGACATTGTTAATCGTAAGGTCTATGCAGAAGTACCACCGAAAGTAGAGTACTCCCTTACCGAACGTGGAAAAAGCCTGGAAAAAATCATTTTGATGATGCGTGATTGGGGTGCTGCCAATTTATCTTTGGCCAAATAAAATTTGCCAATATCAAATTTTTTTTAATCTTGGCCATTTGGAGAACAACAGGACATCCTCCAGGAAAATTCTGTCTGTAAATTCAAAACTTTTTTTCGGAACTAATTCTATCTTATGTAGTTTTTTTTATGCCAGACTATCAAGAAGGTATAAATTTTAAATCAATAATTTATTTTGCAATTAATTCAGGTAATAATTTGTCTTGTTTGCAGTTCTTTTTATTATCTACTTGGTAATTATTTTTAATATAGGGGGTGTGTAGATGGAGTGTAAACTGCTTTTGAGTCGTTTTGTGAAGATCACGTATATTGTCCTTGTAAGCATCATTCTGTGTGGTGTACCAGTTGGTTCTCTTTCTGCTGCGCAGATATCGAAAAATCATGATGTTGAAGTGGTATCTTCTGGGGCAAGTACAGAAAAACAGGTATCACAACCAGATGCTTCGAGTCCACGCGCTACGATAGAAAGTTTTCTGTCCGACGTTGACCTGGTCGTAGCCGACTGGCAAAACAATATTTATTCAGAAGAGAGTTCCTGGGCATTGTATAGAGCAATGCAACTACTTGATTTTACTGGTACTCCTGATAATGATTCAATGATCACAGAAACGTCTCGTATACTTTTGTTAAAAGACATTCTTGATCGGTTAAATCTCTCTGCCCGCGATCAGATTCCTGGTGAAAAGGAAGTTGCCCTGGAAAATATTTCTACATGGACCATCCCAGGAACAAAAATAACTCTTTCAAGAGTTAAAGATGGCCCTCAGGCAGGTCAGTTCCTCTTTGCGCGGCAGAGTGTTCAAAATCTTGGTAGATTGTACCGGCAGATGAAGAATGTACCATATCCATCTGGTGCCTCTTCCGGGCTGTATGAACAATTTAGGAGTAAAACACGTTCTGGTGACTATTTTGCTTCAATGATCAAGATGCGTGATTTGTTACGAGGGGTGGATACTTCGAGTCCCCGTGCAACTTTTGAAAGTTTCCTGAGTAATATCAATCAATCATATCTCCTTGTCCAGCAAGCAGAAGAAAAGTTACAGGAAAATCCACCCACTCTGACAACGGACGAGGCCCATCAGCTTGAGGTGCGAGCTCATAACTATATGAGAAGAGCTGTCTCTACGCTTGATTTAGATTATGTTCCAGAGGCGCTACGGAGCAGTGTTTCCATAGAGGCAGCATTACAGCTTAAAGAAGTTTTTGATAGAATGGTGTTACCAGCTTTGGATACAATCCCCGATCTTGAGATGGTTGAAGCAGCTCGAGGTTTTGACAGTAGTGAATTTGTAGGTGGGGCAAAAGCTTTACGTTGGAGATATCCTGATACAGAGATTGAGATTGTAGAGATTACCGAAGGTAAGAGGCAAGGAGAGTTTCTATTCAGTGCTGATACAGTAAAAAACATAGAGGATATATATTATAAAGTAGAAAATATTCCGTACCGAGTCAGTACCAGTGGACCTCGGGTTAGTGAGTATCAATTTCCAGGAACGTCTGAAAATTTCTTTATAAACTACAGTTCAACACCTGGATATCTTGTCACCCACGCTCATTTTTTAAGTGGGGTATATGATAGTTTGCCCGCCTGGTTTAATATCATGTACAGTGGGCAGACGCTTTGGCAATGGTTCGCCCTTGTGATTACTTTTGTTCTTACATTGTTTGTAATCTATCTTCTCTTTTCTAAAGTAGGAAAAGTAGTCAAGCCTTTTCATTCACCGCACCGTCAATGGATCAATCTTGTTTCACCACTTCTTGTTGCCTTCCTTCTTCCCTTTGTTGTGCGTTTTATTGATGATGATCTTAAGCTCACTGGTATGCCCGTTATTGTACTAAAAATTGGTGGAGAAGTTTGTGTTATCATCATGCTTGCCTGGGGAGCCATTCGACTTGGTAAAGCAGTGGCGGAGACGATAGTTGCATCTCCCAACATTGATCCTGAAGGAGTTCAGGCATCTTATACCCGAGCTGTATCAGGGCTTTGTGGTTTTCTTCTTGCGCTCACTATAGTTGGAAGCGGTCTTTCCCGTATTGGTGTCTCTATGCTTCCTGTTCTTACTGGTCTGGGAGTTGGTGGTTTAGCGTTTGGTTTGGCCGCACGACCGACAATTGAGAACCTTATTGGGAGTTTCATGCTATTTCTCGATAAACCGTGCAGTGTGGGGCAACGTGTAAATATTCTTTCCCATAACGGGACTGTTGAATCTATAGGGCTTCGTTCAACCAAAATCAGATTGTTAAACGGCAATTTGACTGCAATTCCCAATGAAAAAATGGCTAATACGGAAATCGAAAATATTGGTAGTAGACCGTATATCCGCAGGTGTTTTAACGTTTCTTTGACCTACGATACTTCGCCTAAGAAAATTAAGGAGGCAATCGATATTCTTCGGGAAATTTTATCTGTTCCTGAGGATGGAATAATGAGCGGCGCATATGGTGTATATACTACTGAAAGGAAGGTACATCCCAACGAAGCGATTAATCAACCAGACTTTTTGCCCCAGGTCTATTTTAATGATATGACTGCTGATTCTCTCAATATCATTGTTTTTTATTGGTATCATCCTCCTGTGTATTGGGAGTTTTTAGAACACTCCACCTGGGTTAATTTACAGATAATGGAACGATTCAATGCTGCAGGGATTGAGTTTGCTTTTCCAACCCAAACACTGCATATGGTGGACGATGATAAAAAACCACTTACTGGTGGAGCGCAAAGAGTTACTGCTCAAAATTTTCAGTCACAACAGGTTGAGAAATTGTCTACGGTGTTGTCTGCCGATATGGAGCAGGAGGAAACCGAGTCGGCCAGTGATGCATTAAGGCCTGAAGATAGAGAGCCGTATATTGAGCGTAAAAAACAGCAGGAAGAAGAGGAGGCGGCGGCTCTTGCTGGAGAAGGGCATAAGCCAAAAGCTGATAATTGAAAAATCCTCAGTGACCTTTTATTTTTCCACCAGGCAATCTTTAAGGGGCATAACCATCTCCTGTGCACTGTTATTTTTGCCATTTATAAATCTATTGGTATGCAGTAAGCGGGAGAATCTTTTTGGGATGATGAGGTTGTTGATTGTTTGGTATTAGATGGTGAAAAAACAGGGTCAGGTCTTGAAGAAGCACTTTTTAACTATCATGGCAGCTTACTGGATCAGTTTTATCGGAAGCCTGCCCGGTGTTATCCTTGGAGTTTTAGTAAATCGTAGGTTTCTTGATTATTGATAACAAAAATAAAGAAGAACCGTTCTTTCGCTTTTTACGAAAAATGACAAAACAATGAAGTTATCTATAAATCAATTATCTACCATAATTTCTCTCTTCGCCGTATAAAGCATACGAATCATTTCATACTCAAAAGGTGAGCCAGTCTGATAATAGCGAAAAGACTCATAACGACGCTTATTAATAGCGGTAATTCCAGTAAATATCCAGGTAGCAGAATCATCATCGAGCCACGCTGGTGGACCGGCAAGGCTGAAGGTCACCACATCTGTTATCAAACCTGTAGTATCACGCAAATTGGAAGGTCCAAGAACCGGAAGCACAAGGTACGGGCCATCGCCAACACCATAATATCCAAGTGTTTGACCAAAATCCTCATATTTAAGATTAAGCCCCATATATGTTGCCGGGTCCCAGAGACCTGCAATACCGACAGTACTATTGATAACAAAGCGAAGAACGGTAACTCCTGCCTCTTCAAATTTTAATTGTAACAGGTTGTTGGTGAAGTTGGTGAACTCAAAAATATTATTAACAAAATGATAGATTCTACGTTCTACATAATCTGGTGTCACATATTCATACCCATTAACTATTGGTATAAAGATGTATGAATCAAAATAGTAATTAAAGGTATACATACAGCGGTTAAAACCTTCAAATGGGTCATATACATCTATTGGATAATCAATATCAGGATTTACATATTCACTTATCGGATACATTGGTGGTTCTAAATTCAAATTTTGCTGATCATTTTTTGCACAACCTGCAGCAAGGAGAACTACAAATAGCGCAAAGATACAGAAGGTTCGGTGTCTCATTTTATTTCTTTCTATCGTCATTTCTACCATCACCCTCTCTTATTTCTGAGTAATACCTTTGAAAAAACCAACCATTGCGGTCACATTATCCGGATATGACATATTGCCACAATGACCACCGTGTGGGTAAATCGTTGCACGGTCTCCGAATACACCTTTCAGGTAATCAACCTCACCTGGGAGCATGATAATATCGTCTTGATTATGGATCAGACCAATCTTTGTTGTGTTACGAAGATACTTTTCCTTATTGCGTAAACTCATTCTTGAAATTACCTCAGTTTCTGTGATGGTTGGATCTTGAGCTTTAAAGTGTGGCATAAAAATACCATTAAAATAATCTATAAACGTCAGTTGACTCAGTACTTTTCCATAATCTATTATAATTTCATTGCGTTCCAGGACTAATCCCTTTGGCACAACGTATCCAGCTTGAGTCATCACATCACTTACAAAAACCATATTAACGGAAGACAACCTGAAACTCAGACCAACCATTGCGGCAGTAGGTTCATCGGTTTTAGGCTTGTCATAGAGATACGCTTTATAGAGAAATTGATCGTTGAGTTGTACCGCGTCTCCATTCTTATACACTTTGCCAAAACGATGTATAACCTTTTGATAGAATTCAGCAAAGTGATCCATGCCACCAGGAATATTGTCTTCAAGCATTTTGTCGAGTTTCACTACCGAATTATAAAGACTCAATGGCGGATTAATGAGTAATACTTTGCTAAAATTAAATGCTTTTTCTGTATCATCAATTTGAGAAAGAAAAACAGACTGAGCAGCTCCTAAACTATACCCTGTAAGATAAAATTCGGTGACATCCATTTCATCCTGATGTATTGCCCAGACAGCCTGCATTACACGGTAAAGATCAGCTGAATCCTCTTCTAAATTACCAGGTACCTGACTTGAGGAAGCAGATACCACAAAATCAGTGAAAGTCGGTGAAGAAAGAGAAATCACGTTAAAACCCGCACCATAAAAGGCACGTTGCATGGATATCATCTTTTCACTTTCAAAACTAGCACCAGTACCAGCTATTAAAAATATCAACGGGGCGGGTCCATCTACTTTGATGTAAGAATAGTTAAGATCTGCAAAATTCCACAGTACACCAGGTACTTTTCGCTCAGGAAACATAACGATTGAATCATTTTTGATGGGGACGTCTTCAGGTAAAACAGCTGCAAACTCGGCGGGTGTACCAAGCACCGTTGCTACATAGGGATCTGTAAAAGGGTAATCATAAGCATTTGCAGCCCCGCAACTTAGCAATATCAGGCAAAGCCATGTACTCAACACTCGATAAATTTGAGTCAATATTCGTCCTCCTTAAACTTCATTCTTTTTAACTCTCTAACTAACAGCAGTGTAATGGATTTTCAGGTGTTCTGCAATTGCCTTTAGTGTACCTTGAAACAGCTTGTATTTCGTTCATATTCGAGGCACAGGAGGAAATTTATTAGAGCAATGTTTGATATCGGAGTCTGGTGCTTACCTCGACGTTTCGTTCCTCGCTTTGTCGGAGGATAATTTTTTTACTGTAACGAAGAAGATGGGCGAAAGACTGGTTATTCAATGTTCCCTTGTACCACCCTTGAAAAACGTGCCCCACGCGAGAATGTCTGTGGTTGAAACTCTGCGTGTATACTCCGTTCAACTGCCGCATTCCAGGGATGAGGTTTGGATCAGGCGTTTCGATGAGGACGTGATAGTGATTTGCCCATCAGGCAATAAGCGTAATACCGCCAATTGTATTTTTCCACTACGGTTCCGAAAACATCCAAAAATATTCGTCAATCCGCGTCCCCCAGGAAAATTCTTTCCCTGGCGTTTCCTCGAGAGGTTATATGGTATATCCCTTCTGGATATTATATTCTGAGAGGTCTTGGCATGGGCTGATTTGAAACCACATAAAATGATTTTTCAAGACTTGACCCTGTTGTTCTTTCTTAAGTTTCGGGAGTGGGTAAAAACGGCAGGGAGAGAAAGAGGTAAAAATGAAAAAAAAGCAGCGCAGAAGCACTGCCTACAGGAAACAATGAGATGTCTATTTTTCTCAGGATAGAGCATTACACGGGATCTTATCTAGTTCATTTTTTTCTGACATAGCCATATATTGCCCTGAACGTATAAGATATTCTTCTCGTTTTTGTTCAGATTTTATAATTAGCAGTGGCAACCCTACCATGTTGTTCAACCATACTATCTTTGCTATAGAGCAACTCGCCCGATTTACAACCTTTCTTGTATCTTCATCGAGATTGTTAATTTCTCTTTGAAATTTTTTAAATCTCAATTCGTCTTTCCTGGTATGTTTAACACTCCAGCCCTTTACTTTAATAGTACTTTTATCAGCTACAAGTGTACGCAAGACGGTCTTGTAAAAAATATCATGAAGGTACTCTCCATCTTTAATTTTACCATTTTTCAGTGCCTTTTCATTCAAGAATCGTAAACATCTGGAAAGAGATGTCTTAGTTGCTTGTTGGTAATAACTTTTAGCTGCTGGCCAAACAACAAACAACTCTAAACATACAAAAGCAATCGTAGTTGATACCAACGCTACCAACACAAATGATAAAAATGTCATTGGCCTCCCCTTTCTTTTTCTGGTTGTTGGGCGATTGTCGAGCGAACTTCATCATGCAGGATATCTATTCTATCTTGTTGAGCTACTATTGTTTGCCTTAGCTCTTTTTTTTCTTCTCGTATCTGCTCAATTGTTTTTTCCATAAAACCAAAAGCTTTGCTGTAGGCTTTGTGTGCTAAGCAAATACCAACAAAAATACCAGAAGGGAACTGCCCCCAAGCTGAAACAGTGTCCCACAATTTACCTAAATCCATAACTCAGGCCTCTAACAGTAGTATAGTAATATAATATATTGGTTAAGAGGCACTGAATTCAAGTAATAAGTGCAACACGTTTACCAGTGAAGTTTTCCAGCGGGGTTAGCCCCTTTAAAATCTTGCTCGGTGTCAAATTCAACAACAAAACTCCGTTGTCTCTTTCTTCTTGAGAAAGAGTTGCCATATCAAATTTTTGGGCCAGAGTCTTCTGAGTCTGCCATTAGTATTTTCCATTTTTCCATACAATCTGATATTATCACAGCTATGAAGGAAAACAAGCCAAAATTCACTCCAAACCCTCATCTCAAAATGATGGATCAAGTGCGTGAGCCCCTGAGATAGTCTCATTACGCACGCTCAACAGAAAAAGCATATTGCCAGTAGATTTTACGATATATTTATTCTTATGGGGAAAAACGCCACCCCAAAGATATGAGAGGAAGGAAAAAGGAGACGGGAGACGGGAGGAAGGGAAAAGCAAAAAACGGAAAGACGGAAAGACAAAAGACTGGATGGCCAGCGAAACACGCTAAACACACGAAAGCTTCTCTATATAAAATGCCTTTTGTCGTATGTTTAGAGCCTTCCTTTGGCAAAAAATCTTTTCGCTGTTCCATCTTTTACAAGACAACCCTGAAGCCGCCGGTCAGAGAAGCGACTCCCTGAATTCAATAAGCCGGGCGGCGCACTGCGGGATATCCTCTGCGGAGAGTTCGAGGTCAAAGGTGTAGTTGCTCATGCTGCGGGTATAGCGCGGGTCGTAATATTCCAGCAGAAGGATGCGCACCAGGTCGCGAAGGTTGCGTTCAGCCAGCAGGGAACACATCTGCTCGACCTTTTCATGGCCGAGACTCCTCACCAATGACCGCAGAATCCTTTCCACCTCCACCTGCTGCTCGGGTGTATCCACCGGATAATCCTCAACAATACGCGTGATGCGGGTCTCAACCGAAGCGGTGACATTGACCAGCTTTCCCGCTTTCATCGCCATGGCGAAGGCTTTGGGGATGAAGACCCGGCCAATCTTGCGACTCTCTCCTTCTACGAAATACGGAGGTTCCCCCGCCTGTTCAATCTGCTCGGCAAGGAGCGCTTCGAAATCGCGCTGGTTGCGGGGATGCAGATCAAGGGCACCAAAAAGGGAACTGCGGTGCTGTGCGAGGTCTTCAAGGTCGATAAAATTATCGAGGTGCTGCAGAATGCGGGTCTTGCCCGTGCCGGTGAGACCGTGAATAACAATCACCGGTGGAGCAAAGTCCTCTACCGCCTGCAGTATGGCGGTACGGAAATCCTTGTAGCCACCATCCACCTTCACCGCATGATGACCGGTCTGGTTGAGCAGATTGACGATGGAACGTGAACGCATCCCTCCACGAGCACAGAAGACGGCAAAGGTACATTCTCCATGGGAATCAAAGCCGCCGAGCATTTCGCCCATCTTCTTCTCAACATAGAGAAATCCCTGGTCGATGGCCTGATCCTTGCCGGCATGGTTGTAAATAGTGCCGATAACACTCCGTTCACTTTCATCAAAGAGTGGAACATTCACCGCCCCGGGAATCGTACCGGATTTATATTCAGCCGCCGAGCGTACATCCACCAGCAAAAAGCCTTTCTTCTGTGCCTCCTGACAACTTATGGTCTCGGCAACGCTGCCAAGGATATTACTTCGAGAGAGATCAAGTTTTTCCATTACCATTACATATTTCCACAAAGATATTGAACAAGTGCGAGCGTAGAGATCGTTGCCGTCTCTGCCCGCAAAATCCGCCAGCCGAGGCCAACGGTACGCCATCCTGCCGCCCGTGCCGCGTCGACCTCTGCCGGAGTCAGCCCGCCTTCAGGGCCGATAAACAGTGCCACTGCCGGAGCCACCGCCAGTTCCCCGGCCAGTTCCCGCAGGCCCACCTCCCGCTCTTCCTCATAGAAAAAGAGCTTCAGAGTACCTTCAGGCAGATCACATTGAAAATTCTTCACGGTGAGCGGCGCAGCCACCTCCATCAGCCTCGGCCGCAGGCACTGCTTGCAGGCCGCGAGACTGATGCGCTGCCAGCGCTCCCGTTTGCGTACATCGTCGGAACCACCCTGACTGCGGGCTGTCTGCACCGGCTGCAGGCGGGTTACCCCGAGTTCGGTCGCCTTCTGTACCACCACATCCATCTTCTCTCCCTTGAGAACACTCTGGAAGAGGAAGAGAGGGGTTCCGGAATCCTCAGCGAACTCCAGCTGTTCCCCCAGCTCCAGCTCCACGGCCCGCTCGGTAGAGAGGATGGTAGCGGGATAGACGGCCCCGCTGCCGTCGAGCATTTCCACTGAATCTCCAGCGTTGAGACGCAGCACTTTGACGATATGCCGTGACTCAACGGCATCCAGCCGCACCAGGTCGCCATGCCTTCTCTCGGGATCAAAAAAGAAGCGCCGCATCGACGTCCTCCGTGTTATGGGTATCTTATTTTTTCTTCTTATCGAAAAGAAATTATATCATTCCGATTAAATTATGCCCCCGTTTAAGGAGGCATTCCACCGTTATCATTACGTTTATTGTCACCGTGTAGACAAGGCATGCCTTGTCTCTACAACACCATTGCTGGAATCACTGTTGTGGCGATTTTTCACCAATGATGTGTAAGGCCACCGTTATCACCATTGCGATCAATTTTACATCCTGTTTATCCATCACCCAAAAAGATGCCCACGCAGTCGCATTCTTTGTTTAATTTTAAAATATTTTTTAAAGTTTTTTGCCTTTATTCGCATGTTTCGAGCTTTTATTCGTTGGCAAAAAGTTTTTCGCTGTTCCGTCTTTTGCTTTTCCCTGTCTCCTGTCTCCTGTCTCCCGTCCCCCTTTTGAATCCGCCAATACAAAATGTAAAAGGTGTAACCGGCATTTCCTTTACACCCGGACAAACCGCAGTGCCACCCATTCCTTGCCAATGCGCTCGCCCACCTGCTGCAATCCGAGGCAGGAGAAAACCCGCTGGATATTTTCCGTCTGCCTGCCCGCGAGAATTCCCGAGATGACCAGAGAACCGCCCGGTGCCAGCCGCGCGACGAGATCCGAGGACATGGAGAGCAGGACATTGTGGATGATATTGGCCGCCACTATGTCAAACACCCCTTCCACTTCCTCAAGCGGGGTCTCCTCCACTTTCATCTTCCCGGCGAGACCGTTCGTCTCCACATTGGCAACTGCGGCACGAACTGCCTCGGGATCGTTATCAATTCCCAGCACCCGTTCTGCCCCAAAAAGCAGTCCGGCCATACCGAGGACACCTGTTCCAGTACCCACATCAAGCAGGGTCTTCGCCCCTTCTCCCACCGCCTCACGGATAAATTCCATGGTGAAGGATGTGGTGTCGTGGAGACCTGTGCCAAAGGCCATGCCGGGATCCATGGTGATTACCTGCTCCCCTTCCTGCGGTTTATACTCTTCCCAGCTGGGAGCAATCACCAGCCCGTCAACAATGGAGAAGGGAGCAAAAGACTTCTTCCAGTTTGCCATCCAGTCCTGATCTTCCACCACCTCATACCGAACCACCCCGCCGGAACAGCCAATGGCAGACTCCAGTTCGGCAAGATACGCCCGCACCTTCGAAAGAATCTGCTCCCGCTCATCCTCAGTGATATCCGCCTGTTCAAGCCAGGCGGAAACAGTTCCCCATCCCGGTTCATCTGGAGCACCACTCTCCACTGCTGCAGAGAAGGCACCCATGAAAAAATCGCCAAGGGCATCACTCAGCGCTGGATTTGCATCTACAATAACCTTCAACCAGCTCTTTTTCTTTTCTTCCATTTTACTTTTCCCGACGTTATTTGCCTGCAATGACAATTTGTTCTTTATACGGTATAATGGCGAAGTATAATTTCCTCTCACAATCAAGGGTTTTTCCTGCGTGCAATCATGAGTAACGACGATTTCACACCACAGATTTTTTACGCCTGCCCCGACTGCGACCTTCTGGTCAGCAGTGCCTCCCTCAAAGCCGGGCATTCACTCTGTTGTCCGCGCTGCGGACGGCGACTGGCAAGACGGGTTCGCGGCACGGAGACAAAGGCACTTGCTACTTCATTGAGCGGGCTGCTGCTCTTCTTCCCCGCCCTGCTGTTGCCACTGCTGCAACTGGACGCCTTCGGGTTCAAAGACTCCGCCAATCTGCTGGAATCCATACTACACCTCTTTGAGATGAAATACTATTTTGTCGCCCTGGCCGTCTCTTTCTCGGCGGCTATTCTCCCCCTTTTAACACTTTTGTTCAGCTTTGCGGTCAGTTTCAATCTCTTTTTCCACCGCAGGAGCCGCTGGACAGGGAGTCTCTTCCGCGCCTGGCTGCAGCTTACGGACTGGGCAATGCTCGATGTCTACCTCCTCGGCATCCTTGTCTCCATCATCAAGATGCTGCCCATAGCCCATATCGAATATCTAGCCGGTTTTTTCTGTTTTATTGCTCTTGTACTGCTCGTTCTGGGAACCTCGGCAGTTATCGACAGGGATATGTTCTGGCTGAAAATTGACGCCCTCTCCCCCGGAGCCCCCGTTCCTCTCCTTTTCAAAGAAAGCATGGGGGAGACCGCCGCAGAACACGACATCTTTCTCTGCCACACCTGTCACAAGCTGCTCAACAAAAGCTGGAGCGGGAAACCGTGCCCGCGCTGCGGCTCCATCGTTCACCGCCGCAAGCCGCAGTCGAATTCCCGCACCACAGTCCTCGTTACCAGCGCCGTCCTGCTGCTTTTTCCGGCCAATCTGCTGCCGATCATGAAGGTGGATTTCCTCGGTTCGGCGCAAAACTCCACCATCCTTGATGGCATCATCTACTTCTTTCACAGCGGCTCCTATTTCGTCGGCGCAGTCATTCTCTGCGCTTCGATACTGGTACCGGTCTTCAAGGTGATTGGGCTGAGCATTCTGCTGCTCTGCCACAGTCTGCCGGAGGCCTCGCTGCGCCGCAAGACAAAGATGTATCGCTTCATCACCTTTATCGGCCGCTGGTCGATGCTTGATATCTTCGTCATCTCGCTGATGGCAGCAATGGTCGATTTTGGCTTCGTCAGCACCACCTGGGCCGCTCCCGGCTGCACCTGGTTCTGCATCGTTGTCACCCTTACCATGACCGCCGCAGAAACCTTCGATCCGCGAACCATGTGGGATCGTACCCTTTTTCTTCCATCCTCACATTCATCATGACTCAAAAACCTGCCATCCTGAAAAACAGGGGAATCTCGCCGATCTGGATTCTGCCCATCGTGGCAGCTGTTATCTGCGCATCTCTGCTGTGGAACGTCTATCAAAACGCCGGCATCGACATTACCCTGATGCTGCACAGCGCCAGCGGTGTTACCGCAGGCAAGACCAAAGTAATGGTGCGTGGTATCCCGGTGGGAACCGTGACCGAAATCAGCCCGGATATCAAGCAGTCCCGCCTCGTGGCCACCTTGAAGATGGATTCACAGGTGAAAAACGCGCTGGTGGAAGACACTGTTTTCTGGGTGGTGCGTCCTCAGCTCTCAGCCTCTTCAATAACCGGTCTGGAGACTATCTTTTCCGGTTCTTACATCAATATGCAGGCAGGAGAGTCCAGAGTCTTCTGTGATGAGTTCATCGCCGCCGAAGAGCCACCACCTCCGCCGAAAAACACCCCCGGCCTGCACGTTCAGCTCAAGGCCGAAGACCTCGGCTCTATCCAGACTGGCAGCGGTATCTATTTCAGTAACGTCCTCATTGGCGAAGTAGAACAGACCCAGCTCAACAATGACTCCTCCGTCATTATCCATGCACTGATCAAACCACACTATGAGAATCTGGTTCACAGCGGCAGCCGTTTTTGCAACGTCAGCGGCCTGGATATCCGCGGCACTCTCTCCAGTGTCGAGGTGCATGTGGAATCAATGGCGGCCCTTTTGCGCGGAGGTATCCAGCTCTTTACGCCCACCATCGAAGAGAAGAGCCCGCTGGCAAAAAACGGTGATTCATTCAAACTCTATGCCAACTCTGCCGAAGCGGAATACGGTCTGCCACTTACCCTTGACCTCACCTCAAGTGACGGTATTGTTGAAGGCGTCACCAAAGTAATGTATCGCGGACTGGTGGCCGGAGTAGTGAAATCAGTGGAGATGAACCAGGCTGACTTCCCAAAGATTACCGCCCATATTCAACTCGACCCGCAGGCAGAACGTATTCTTCGCGACTCGTCTGCCTTCTGGCTGGTGAAAACCAGGCTCAGCCCTGCGGGGGTCGACAACCTTGACCGGTTGATCAGCGGTGCCTACATCACCTTCCGCCCCGGCAAAGGGACGTTCCGCGACCACTTTACCCTGCTGCCCACACCGCCACCAGAGCTTCCTTTGCGCTCCGGCAGCAGCCTCTATCTTACCTCCGCCAATACCTCGGAAGTTACTGCAGGTTCACCGGTCTTCTATAAGAATATCCAGGTCGGCGAAGTAGTCGCAATCAATATTGAGGGGAACAGTGGAAAGTTAAAAACCCATATCTACCTTTACGAAGAATACCTCCACCTCCTCAACCGCAGCAGCGTCTTCTGGCTGCAGTCCGGGATGAAGGTGAAGGCAAATGTCAGCACCGGGTTCAGCGTAGAGACCGGACCGCTGGCCACCATGTTCTTCGGCGGCATCAGTTTTGCTACTCCGCAACAGGGGAAGGCAATTCAAGACGGTGACAGCTTCCCGCTTTACTCTGGATATGGCGAAGCAACTGCCGCAACACCAGTGCTGCAGCAGAAAGGACGGCTCATCCAGCTCAGCGCGGAGAGAAGTTCATCACTTTCTATCGGTGCGCCCCTCCTTTATAAGAGCGTGCAGATCGGCGAGATACGTGATTTCCGTCTCGATAAAAAGGATCACGTCCTTATTAACGCCCTTGTCTACAAAAACTTCGACAAACTGGTCACTGACGCCTCCCGTTTCTACTATGCCGGCGGCGTGCAGGTGAACGCCGGACTGAGCGGACTGGACATACGCACCGATTCGCTGCTTGCCATGGCTGCCGGTGGCATCAGTATGGTCAATATTCCCGGAGCCTGGCCGAAGAAGAAAGGAGAGCCGTGGCAGCTTTACAAAGATCTCGCTGAAGCAAAAGACGCCGACTGCTTCGGCATCACCGTCATTCTGTCTGAGAGTACGGGGCTGCGCGAGCAGAGCCCGGTACTCTATAAAGGCATCAGTATCGGCCGGATACTCTCTCTCAAACTTGACAGGAAGATGAAGAACGTGCAGGCGAGGTTGCGCATCCAGCGCGAGGCCCGTGACCTCTTCCGGGAAGGAACCATGCTGTGGGTTACAGGGGCGGAGATCAACATAACCGGAGTGAAAAATCCGCAGGCACTGATCTTCGGCGCCCATCTCTCCCTCCTGCCCGGTCACGGCAAACCGGCCAACAATTACATCGCCCTTGACAGGGCACCCCTTGGCGACATTGCCAATGCGGAGGGACTCGGCGTTGTACTGGAAACCACCCATCTCGGCTCAATCAGTGTCGGTTCACCGGTCTATTACCGAGAAATCAAGGTCGGTGAGGTAACCGGTTACGAACTTTCGTCCACCTTTCAGAAAGTGCAGATCTTCATTTCCATCAAATCCCGCTTCGCCCCTATTGTCCGAGAGAACACCTGCTTCTGGAACATCAGCGGAGCACGGATTGAGGGTGGAATTTTCTCCGGAGTAACAGTGCAGACCGGTTCTCTTGAATCAATGCTCAAAGGTGGCATCGCCTTCGCTACCCCCGATAACAAGGAAGCCAGCAAACGGGCGAAACCGGGGCAGCTTTATGTCCTGCACGAAACCCCGGAAGAAAAGTGGCTGGACTGGGAACCGAATGTACAGATTCTGGAAAAAGAGGATGGCGGCAAGTATCTCAAATAAGAACTCAGAACTCAAAAGGGACAGAAACCATGCAGCAGGAAACTTCACACATTCTGAATTATGGCAAGGTAAACGACTTCCTTACCGGAGAAGAAAAGGTGGATACCGATGACGAACGTATCCGCCAGCAGCTTGCACGAATGCTGGTAGAGGAGAAAAACTTTGCACGGGAGGAGTTGCTTGGCGGGGAGATCATCACTACAACCATCTCCGGACGGGAAGTGATCTCATTTCTTGATCTTATCGCTTTCTGCGGTGAAACCCCTTTGGTGATGCTGCGCTGCGCGCCGGGCTCGCTGGTCAGTCGGGAACGCTCAGCAATTGCCGCCGCACGGGTATGGCACCCGCAATTTTGTCTGCCCCTTGCCGTGGTTTTCAACGGTCAGGATGCCGAAGTTCTTGAGACCAAAAGTGGCAGAGTTCTTGAACATGGTTTACACTCTCTTCCTTCACGTGAAATGCTTGAGCAGCAGTGGCTTTCCCGCCCGTTACTCCCTGCCCCGTCGGAAGCAAAACGGGAGCGTGAATTACGTATTTTAAACGCCTTCGATCTACCGCACTGTATTCTCGATTTAAAGAAATGATAATCATGAAGGCGCGAAACCTTTGAAACTCAGGAATAGCAATGACGACTGAACAGAAAAACTGGAACAAATCAAGCTGGCGAAACTTCAACGCCCTGCAACAACCCCTCTGGCCCAGTAAAGAGGCGGAAAAAAAGGTACGTGATAAACTCTCCCTGCTGCCACCGCTGGTCTTTGCCGGAGAGATTCGTTCCCTGAAGAAAGAACTTGCTGATGCCGTGGACGGCAAAGCCTTCCTTCTCCAGGGGGGTGACTGCTCTGAAAACTTCAGCAATGTCACTGCTCTCAATATCCGTGAAAAGCTGAAAGTACTGCTGCAGATGTCTGTCGTGCTCACCTACGCAGGTGAAATCCCGATTATCAAGCTGGGCCGTATCGCCGGCCAGTTCGCCAAGCCGCGTTCTTCCGACATCGAGACCAGGGATGGTGTTGAACTTCCCTCTTATCGAGGAGACATGGTCAACGGTGCAGAGTTCACCAAGGCTGCCCGTACCCCTAATCCGAAGAACATGCTTCAGGGTTATAACATGGCGGCATCAACCCTCAATCTGCTGCGTGCCTTCACCCACGGTGGTTTCGGCTCTCTACAGCGGGTGCAGGCATGGAATCAGGAATTTGTCGCAGCATCTCCAATGGGTCGCAGTTATAATCGCCTCGCCAAACAGATCAGTCAGGCAATCCAGTTCATGGAGACCATTGGCATCAGTTCAGAGTTGCCGCAGATCGAGCAGACCCAGTTCTACACATCCCATGAGGCCCTGCTGCTTGGGTATGAAGAGTCGCTCACCCGTCTCGACCACATTACCGAAAAGTGGTATGACTGCTCCGCACACCTTGTATGGATTGGGGAACGTACCCGCCAGATCGACGGGGCTCATGTAGAGTTTCTGCGTGGAGTACACAATCCCCTCGGCCTGAAACTCGGGCCAAAACACGACATCGATGAAGTGAAACGGCTGATTAACGTCCTCAATCCAGATAATGAAAAGGGACGGCTGACCATTATCACCCGCCTTGGCAAAGACAATGTGGAGAAGGTACTGCCGCCACTGCTGCGGGAGATAAAACGGGAGGGAATGCATGTAGTCTGGAGCTGTGATCCGATGCACGCCAACACCTACACCGCCAGTTCCGGTCATAAGACTAGAAATTTCAACGATATCGTCTCTGAGATCACCTGCTTCTTTGAAACTCACTGGGCAGAGGGGACAATTCCCGGAGGGATTCACCTGGAAATGACCGGCAACGATGTTACGGAATGCACCGGCGGTGCCCATAATATCGTTGATGAAGAGTTGTCGCAGAACTACGAAACGACCTGTGACCCACGCCTCAATTCAGAACAGAGTCTTGAGGTCGCTTTTCAGCTTGCTGACATGATCCGCAGCTGACAAAGTAAAGAAGTTTCCCGCCGTCTCCGGTTTCGACCGCAGACGGCTTTTTTTTCAAACGCTCTGCCAGTGAATGATACCATTTACATTTTGTATTGACCAGAGATCGAGGCTGCGTGGACATCTTTTTTTGTGATTACGAATGAATAAACAGGATGTAAAAAGAGCATAACTTAATAGAAATGGTCTAATCATGCGAAAAAGGGCATTTCTTATAAAAGCGTAACTTCTTAAAGTTTTTTGCTTTTATTCGCATGATTAGAGCTTTTATTCGTTGGCAAAAAGTTTTTCGCTGTTCCGTCTTTTGCTTTTCCCTGTCTCCCGTCTCCTTTCTCCTGCCTCCCATCCCCCTGCCTTTGAATTCGCCAATAGAAAGTGAAAATGGCATTTAGTACGGTCACAACTTAATAGGAATGGTATGAGTAATAATTCGTGTTTATTCGTGTCCATTCGTGGTTACAAACTGCAGACCAGGCCAGACAAAAAAAATCCCGCAACCAGTCATGGTCGTGGGAATTTTTTGTCTCTACTGCTGTAGAACTCCTGTTCCTGGCAATTCGAAATATCCTTTTTGCGGTTCTCGGCAATCGTCTCAAATATTTTGATAATCATCGGCAGCTTTTTTAAATTCTCCGGGGTGATTCGCCGGATCACTGTCTCGGTGCACGCAATAATCACAGTATTCTTTTTCTTCTCATTGCCAAAACAGGCCATCTCGCCGAAAACTGCCCCGGCTGTCATCGTGGAAAGCAGTTTTCCCTCGGGGGTGTACGTGCAGACCCTGCCGTAGTCAATGTAGTAGATACCCTGTGCCTCAGCGCCACTCTCAATAATAGTATCTCCTTCGTGAAACCACTCCAGCTTGAAGTACTGTTCCCATTCGGTGTTCTCCACCAGCACCTCAAATACATCAGGATTCATCGCCCGCAGTAACTCTTTTGAGAGGTGGAGAAGACGCTTACCAAAGAAACTTCGGTTCTTCTCCAGCATCTCCATGCCATGATTCCTGAAACTGATTCCAGGCTGGGGTATTTCACGGATATACTCAAAAATTCGACCGGTTGCATGGTCAACAGTACCGGTGAGTTTCTGGAACATCGCCTGGCTTTCAAGCAGCTCTTTATACACCTGGGGGAAATCCGGCACGATATTCTTCAGCATGTTGCCAGAGAACAGTTCCATCGCCTGATTTTTATGGCGAATCATTTCCTTGAGTTTTTCTTTGTCGACATTTTCGGGAACACAGGAACTGCCGGGAACATAAACAGTGAAAAGATTGAGCGGATGAGGCACGCAGGCAAGGCTCACCTTGGCGACGTTGACCACGTAGTCATCAAATCCCTGCTGATAGCGGGCGATCTCGCGGTCCATGAGAAAGCAGGTGTTGAAATAGCCGGAAAGCTCTTCGAGACGGCTGGCAACAGCAAGACAAGAGCCGTTCTTCACCGTTTTTTCGCCAATTTTTGACTCAACAATATAGCCAAGCATCAGGCCCATGCGGGTGGAAACAAGGCGTGATTCACTGATTGCACAGGTGAGACGCATTGCCACCAGCAGAGCCCGCGTACAGATTCCGGAAGGAGTCTCCCCAGGACGCTTGTCAAAGGTGATGATACCACCATCACCGGCGATGGGTTCAATCTCCATCGGCTGAAAAGCCTCATCTTCAAGGATACTGTGGATATTGCTGTGATAATTTGAGAGAAAGGCACAGATCTCAGTGGGTGTCATCTCTGCCGTAATACTGGAATAATGCACCATATCCGTCATAATAATGACGACCTGACGCTCCCTTCCGATCCTGCTCTTCCCGGCTGCGCTATGTCCCTGCTCCACGACTATAATTTCAGTTCCAGAGAGCAATAAATATTATAGTGAAAAATACTCCTATAAGAATAACTGCAACCTTGACATTAACACTTTCGTCATCTTGATGTGCGTGCGACATTATCTTCCCCGCTGTTGATGGATTGGACTTTAAAAGATATCTCAAAAAAAACTTTAGACTTCAGGGTACCTTGGATAAGCACTTATCTTCTTCGTTACACTAAAAAATTTCCTCCTGTGCCTCGAATATAAATGAATGCAGGCTGTTTCAATGTACCCTTTATGTTTTAGCATTATTATGCCTGAAAGACAATATCCAACAATTCGCCAATATTGTTGACGCCGACCAGTTCGATCCCCGCCGGCAGTTTAATCCGCTGTCGATTGGTTTCCGGAAGGATAAGACGGGAAAAGCCAAGACGCTGAGCCTCCTTCGCCCGAACCTCCATGTGGCCTACGGCACGCACTTCTCCCGCCAGTCCGATCTCACCACAAACTGCCGTACTTGAGGGAATAGGTTTATTCAGCAGACTGGAGGCGAGGGCGCACACCACTCCGAGATCAAGCGCCGTTTCGTCAATGCGAATGCCACCGGCAATATTGACAAAGACATCATTGCCGTACATATCCATACCACCTTTTTTCTCAAGAATAGCACAGAGCAGTGAGAGACGCTGGTGGTCCGTGCCGATGGCTGTACGCCGGGCGGTGCCGAGATTGGTGGGGCTGACCAGCGCCTGCACCTCCACAAGGATGGGGCGGGTCCCCTCGACGCTTGGCAACACCACCGAGCCGGGCTCGTCAAGAGGACGCTCGGCGAGGAAGATCTCGGAAGGATTCTTCACTTCTACCAAACCCTCTTCTTTCATCTCGAACACACCGATCTCACTGGCGGAACCGAAACGGTTCTTCACCGTACGCAGGATTCGGAAGGCATGACTGCGATCCCCCTCAAAATAGAGCACGGTATCAACCATGTGCTCCAGCACCTTTGGCCCGGCGATGGAGCCATCTTTAGTAACATGCCCAACCAGTACCACGGGAATGTTACGGGTCTTGGCAAACTCAATCAGTCTGGCAGTGGATTCACGAATCTGGCTGACAGAACCGGGCGAAGACGCGACCCCCTCGCAGGAGAGCGTCTGCACAGAATCAACAGCCAGCAGTGCCGGTTTCATCTCAGCGGCCATCTGCACAATGTGCTCAACACTGGTCTCGGTGGCAAGCCAGGTATCCGGGTGAGTGGCACCGAGACGGTCTGCACGCATTTTGATCTGCCGGGCGGATTCCTCTCCCGAGACGTAGAGCACCCGTTTCCCTGATGAATTGGCGAGGGCCGCGAGCAGGTGCAGGAGCAACGTTGATTTTCCGATGCCCGGCTCCCCGCCAATGAGGACCACTGAGCCGGTGACAATACCTCCTCCCAGGACGCGGTCCAGTTCTTCGATACCGATACGCAGACGATTTTCATCCCCATCCGGGGCCTCTGACAGAGGCACCGGCATGTTTCCCATGCTTATTCTACTTCCTTTTCCCTGGGGCGGCAGGTCAATCTCCTCTACCATGGTCCCCCAGGCACCACATTCGAGGCAGCGCCCGAGCCACTTGCTGTTCTTATATCCACACTGCTGGCAGACATAGATATTCTGTACTTTTTTCGCTTTCATGTTTTTATATTTGGGGTGTGCAAACGTTGTAACTCTTCCAGAAAAAAAGCCTCTACGATTTACACTAAAGAGAACAGCGGGTTTACGCAACTCTCTTTCTGTGCAGGCCAAGGTTTGCCCCTCCGGCATTTCAACTCCCAGGCTGCGCATAATACCATTTACATTTTGTGTTAACCAGAGAACGTAACTGCGTGGAAATCTTTTTTTAAAGTTTTTTACTTTTATTCGCATGTTTAGAGCTTTCCTTTGGCAAAAAGTTTTTCGCTGTTCCGTCTTTTGCTTTTCCCTGTCTCCCGTCTCCCGCCTCCCCTTATCTTTACATGCGCCTTTGAAAAAGCTATATTGAGTCCTGATTGATTTTGGCAATTTCTGCCAGCACCGCTTTATTTTCACAACCTCTTTCCTGCCAGCCCATGAATACAAAAACTACCGTACAGCGTCTACAATGGACGCCGCTGTTTACCAGCATAAAACTGATTTTCAGTAAGCCGAAACTGCTGATGTGGAGCGTCATGCTCTTTGCCGCAACCATCCTCATCACCTGGCTGGGCGATTACCTTGCCCTCAGTCAGCTTGATTCCTTTGCCCACAATCTGATGCCGGCGGAACCGGCGGCGGTCGGAGTTCTCGGCTGGCTCAAGTACGCCGCATGGCTGGCCGGAGACTGGCTCTACCTTCTCCTCAGCCGGGTCGTCACCTTCTATCTCGCCTTCCTCCTCGCCTACACTCTTACGACCCCCGGCTATGCTTTTCTCAGCCGCGCGGCGGAGAAAATCCGGGCGGGAGAATATTTTACTGAAGACGCCGATTTCAACTTCAGAGGAATACTGAGGGATCTCCTTGAAGGCGTAAAGATCAGCATTTTCGGCATATTTGTCACTATCCTCGCCATATTGCTCAATTTTCTGCCAGTGGTTGGACAGGTTGCCGCTTTCCTGCTCTACTGCTTCTACTCCACACTGCTTTTCATCGACTTTCCTGCCTCACGACAGCGCTGGACACTTGGCAGGAAACTGCAATGGCTGTGGAGATACAAGGGAACTTCACTCCGTCTCGGCGTCGGCCCGGCGCTGCTGTCGATGATTCCTCTGGTCAATATTTTTGCGATGGCGCTGTTTTTCCCGCTGTTGACAGTTCATGCGACACTCAACTTTACTCCTGCCGAAGTACAGTCCGGACAGAATCATACTGAAGTTCAATAATCCACGGAGACAAAAAGATGGGATACGAAATCGAAAAGAAATTTCTACTCAGGGATGACTCCTGGCAGGAGCTTGGTCAGGGACATCGTTTTCGGCAGGGTTATCTCAGCAGCAGTGAGGAGGGCACGGTGCGCATCCGCACCTCCCGCAATGTCGGCTGGATCACGGTTAAGGGACCGACTGTCAACGGTGTACGCCGGGAATATGAATATGAAATCCCCGTCACCGACGCTCTGCAGATGCTCAAAGAACTCTGCATCCCACCAATCATCGAGAAAACCCGCTATATCTTTACTGTGGATAATTTTGTCTGGGAAGTCGATAGCTTTCTCGGGGAGAACGAGGGACTGGTGGTTGCCGAAATTGAGCTGGACAGCCCCGACCAGCCTTTTCCCCGGCCAGCCTGGCTTGGGAAAGAGGTAACTGACAGACCGCGTTATTATAACGCAAGTCTGGTTCACTACCCCTTCAGTGAGTGGACTGCTGAGGAAAAGGACGGAGAGTAGGACGTGCAAACTCTGTCCCTGAGCAACGGCAATGTTCTGCCAGCCATAGGTCTCGGAACCTGGAAGACAAAGCGGGGAGAGGCGGCTGTTGCGGTGGAAGCCGCTCTTGAGACGGGATACCGTCATTTTGACTGCGCCACCATCTACAAAAACGAGGCGGAGATCGGTGAGGTCTTCCACCGCTGGCTCTCCTCGGGACGAATCCGTCGGGAGGAGCTCTTCATCACCTCCAAGCTGTGGAACAACGCTCACCTCGCGAAGCATGTCCGCCCGGCCCTTGAACGAACCCTGCGGGAACTGCAGCTCGACTTTCTCGACCTCTATCTTATCCACTGGCCGGTAAGTTTCTCCGCCGACTGCGACCACCCCAAACGTGCGGAGCAGTACCTTCCCCCCGATGACAACCGGCTTATGGCCACCTGGCACGCCATGGAAAAGCTTGTTCACAGAGGGCTGCTGCGTGGCATTGGTGTAAGCAATTGCAAACGCTCACGCCTGCAGCAACTCTTTACCGCCGCCGACATTAAACCTGCCGTCCTGCAGGTAGAGTGTCACCCGTATCTGCAGCAGCGGCAGCTGCTTGACTGGTGCCGAAAAAAAAACGTAGCGGTTACCGCCTTTGCGCCCCTCGGTTCTGGAGATCGACCGGAGAATATCCGCAATGCAGATGTCCTCGAACTGCTTGACCACCCTGTTCTGCAAAAAATCGCCAAAGAGACCGGCCGCACCCCTGCTGCAGTAGCGCTGGCATGGAATCTGGCACGAGGCGTAGCAGTCATTCCAAAATCGATTCATCCCGCACGCCTGCAGGAAAACCTGCAGGCTGTCAGCCTTTCCCTCTCACCCTCTCAGAGAGAACGCATCGACCAGCTCAATTGCGGACTCCGCCTCATTGACGGCTCCCCGTTCTGCAGTAAGAAATCTCCCTACTCTCTGGACTGGCTGTGGACTGACACGGCTTGAGACGGAAGGAAACTTTATACCATTTACATTTTGTATTGGCGGATTCAAAGGCAGGGGGATGGGAAAAGGGAGAAAGGAGACGGGAGACGGGAAAAAGCAAAAGGCGGTAAGACATTTTTCACCGCGAAGGACACGAAGACCGCGAAGAAAGGCAAAAACATTTAGACGGAACAGCAAAAATATTTTTTCGCCAAAGAAAAGCTCTAATCATGCGAATAAAGGCGGGCAGGACGGGAGACGGGAAAAAGCAAAAGATGTCCACGCAGTTGCGTTCTCTGGTCAGTAAAAAATGTGATTGGTATAATACCATCGGTATCACCCCGTGGTGACAACATGGCGTGTATTGTTTCGCGGGTTATCGGTGATGGTTGCCATTTCGCTGATTCCCGCCACCGTAGAGACAAGGCATGCCTTGTCTACACAACAACGTTGCGGGAAATCACCGCCGTGCCGATTTTTCACCAGTGGTGATGAAATGCCACCGGTATCACCATTGAAATCAATTTTATACCATTTACATTTTGTATTGACCAGAGAGCGTGACTGCGTGGACATCTTTTTTTGTGATTACGAATGAATAAACAGGATGTAAAAAGAGCATAACTTAATAGAAATGGTCTACTCATGTGAAAAAGGGCATTTTTTATAAAAGCGTAACTTCTTAAAGTTTTTTGCCTTTATTCGCATGATTAGAGCTTTCCTTTGGCAAAAAGTTTTTCGCTGTTCCGTCTTTTGCTTTTCCCTGTCTCCCGTCTCCTTTCTCCTGTCTCCCATCCCCCTGCCTTTGAATTCGCCAATAGAAAGTGAAAATGGCATTTAGTACGGTCACAACTTAATAGGAATGGTATTACATCCTGTTTATCCCTTCGTAATCACCAAAAAAAAAGGCCGCCTGCATTATAAATGCAGACGGCCGGGAAGAACAGGCAGCGTAATCAGTGAATTCCGCCCTCAAGAGGAATCGGATCAACTCCCATATAGATGAGAAAGAGGGCCACTCCCGTAATAGCAAGATAGTAGATGCAAGCCGGAATGGCGTTGCGTCGGATAATCAGACCTTCCGCCCCCAGACAGCCTACGGTGGCACAGACGGCGACCACGTTGTTAACACAGATCATATTCCCAATAGCCGCACCGATGGTCTGAATCGCCACGATAATGACCTCCGGAAGCTGGAGAATATGAGCTGTTTCAAACTGCAGAGAAGCAAAGAGCAGGTTGGAAACCGTCGCGGAACCCGACATGAAGGAACCGAGAATCCCGATAAGGGTCGCAATAAGCGGATACGCCTGACCTGTGGCTTGAGCAGCAGCCTGGGCCATGGTGGTAAGCATGGACGGCATGGCCATCACACCACTGGCATCGATAATCTTCGAGTTCAGCATCAACTGCACCATTGCCACACCGGCAAACAGGGCTATGGCAGCACCGGAGATCTGTCCGAAGGTCATCTTCCACGATTTTACAACAGCACCCGGTTTCATGCCGTGCATGAAATTGGTGATAAAAGCAACAAGAATGAAGGGAATGGTTCCCGGCAGATAGGCCCACTTGAGCACATAATTCGATCCGGTATTCATCACATCCGGCCAGACGAGGGTCTGGGAGGTGAGCCATGCTTTCAAGGGGAGGACAGGGATACGGGTAACAACAAGGATAAGGGCAATGAGCACATAGGGCATCCATGCCATAACCATCCCCATTTTGGCCTCACCAACATTGCCAGTATCTTCATCACGAGATTTCCAGTTGGATTCCCATTCCGATTTCGGGGGGAAGTCCCAGGTTTTTTTCGGAATCAAAAAACCTTTTTTGGCCGCGAAGATGATAATGCCAAGACCAATAAAAGCACCGAGCAGAGAGGGAAGATCCGGTCCAAGGTAGGTGGCAATAAGAATGTAGGGAACAGCAAACACAACCCCGGCAAAGATGGCAAAGGGAGCTGCCGCGAGAGCCGGTTTAAAGGAGCGCTCTTTCCCGAAGAAGCGGCACATGATGGCCACACCAAGCAGCGGAAGAAAAATCCCCACGAGTCCGTTGGGAATGGCTACCCACTGAGTCAGCGCCATTTTAAACATCTCGGGATCAACGTGAAGAATGTTCAGCAGACTGTCAGAGCTGCCAGCGAGGGTTTTCATCGCTCCACCCGTAATCGGGGTCCCGACAGCACCGAAGGGAACCGGTACCGAGTTAAAAATCAGGGCCACCATGGCAGCGGCAAGCGGAGGGAATCCAAGCCCGACCATCAGCGGACCGGCGAGAGCCGCAGGGGTTCCGAAACCGGCAGCACCCTCAATGAAGGCTCCAAACATGAAACCGATGATGATTGCCTGGATACGCCGGTCATTGGTAATCCCATTAAACCCATGGTTGATTGTCGCCATTGCTCCAGAGAGTTTCATGGTGTTAAGAATGAGCAACGCACCAAAGATAATGATCAGAATATCAACTGCTTTGAGACATCCGAAGAAAGAGAAACCAAAAATTTTACTGGGATCCATACCCCAGTATGACCAGGCAATGACTGCCGCTACTGCCCACGATAACGGCAGTGCCTTTTTTGCACCCCAGTTCATTCCAGCCATCAGTACGATGGTCAGCAGAATTGGCAGAAATGCCATAAATGCAGAGAGATAATCAACGTTTAATTCAGCCATAGACCGCTGTTCCTTTTCCAGAATTTACGGGATTGCGCAGATGCCTCTCCCAATTGTTTCCCCGTTTTGCCACCGGGGAATTCTTCCATGCCAGAGAATTCAGACAGGCGATATTGTAGCCGAACTGTCAGCCCCCATGCAACTACTTCTCACGAAAATCACGTACTTTTTTCCCATTGGTATACCAGTAATCCAGGCAGAGGTGATATTGAGAAAAAAGAAGTGGATATTCGCTATTGGTATTCCAAAAAAACGCTAATTATTCATCACTCACACAGCCTTTATTGTGATAAATATGCCAGATTGTAATTTTAGAACAAAAAAAACACGCAAATAAAATTATATAAACCACGCTTTTGCCACCTTTTCCCCCTCCAGCGCTGGCATGTTCTCCAACAATTCAGAATTCCCCTGTATAAAAATTACCCGGCCTCCTCATTCTGCCGGATAAATTTTACCCGCCTTTTTCATTTTTCCTTCACCCTGCCCGTGTGTATACTGACACTCTCACCGTGTTTCTCGCACTGGCACGGCCTTTGCTTATTCTTTGAGGAGATATACTGTTATGGGTGCCCTTATGATCTCTTTTTCCTGCGCAATCTATTCTCAGAGGTTTATCAATGAAAAAAACGGTCATTTCTCTTGCAGTACTGCTTCTTTTCGTCGCGGCCACTTTCACTATCCGTGCCTTCTTCTTTGCACCGAAGCAGCTCACAGCATGGCTCACTGAGTCGGTGCAGCGCGGCAATATCGAGCAGAGTGTCAGTGCGACCGGTGACGTCGCCCCGGCGTTGCTGGTTGACGTTGGGGCTCAGGCCTCCGGGCAGATCAAGAAGTTCTATGTCAAACTGGGACAGCAGGTGAAAAAGGGTGAGCTGATCGCGGAGATCGACGCCGCCACTCAGCAGAACGACCTGGACACAAGCAAAGCTCAGCTCGCCAGTTATCAGGCGCAGCTGGCCAGCAAGAAGGTGAGCCTCGCCATGGCACAGAAAAACTACACCCGCGAAAGCGACCTGTGGAAAAAGAAAGCCACCTCTCAAAAAGATTATGAAAGTGCGACGGACTCCCTGGCATCGGCAAAAGCAGCCATCACTGAACTGGAGTCCTCCATCCGCATAGCCGAAATCAGCGTCTCTACTGCGGAAACCGATCTCGGCTATACCCGCATCACCGCGCCCATGGACGGAACCATTGTTTCCACCTCCATAGAAGAGGGGCAGACGGTGAACTCGTCGCAGTCTACGCCGACTATCGTCCAGATTGCCGACCTTGCAAAGATGGTTATCCGCATGCAGGTGGCCGAGGGCGATATCACCAGAATACAGCCCGGAATGACAGTGCACTTCACCACCCTTGCCAACCCCGACACCCCCCGCGACGCCATCTTCAGTTCTATTGATCCTGGCCTCACCACCATGAGTCAGGGCAGCTACACCACCAGCACAGATCTGACATCCAGTGCCATCTATTATTATGCACGCGCCCTGGTGGATAACAGCGACAACGCCCTCCGCATCGGCATGACCACCGAGAACACCATCGTCGTTGCCCATGCTGAAAACGAGCTGCTCATTCCCACTCTTGCCATCAGCAGTAAAAAGGGGAAAAAGTTCGTCACCGTTCTGCAAAAAGGGCAACCGCAGGAACGGGAAATCACCACCGGCATCAGCGACAGCGCAAATACTGTCGTGCTCTCCGGACTTCAAGAAGGAGAAGAGGTGGTAACCGGCAGAAGCGACAGCAGCGTCAACTCGATAATGCCCCGCGGTATGGGACGGAAGATGTAAGGAGAAATAAAATAATGGCACTGCTTGAGCTCTCCAATATAACACGGGTTTTCGGCCCTCCCTCCAACCGGGTCCACGTTTTACGGGACATCAATCTGAACATAGATCAGGGGGATTTCATCTCCATCATAGGGCAGTCCGGATCGGGCAAAACCACGTTGATGAATATCCTCGGCTGTCTCGACGCCCCGACTTCAGGCTCCTGCCTCATCGACGGAGAAGAGGCCGCCGGCAGGAATCCTGATCAGCTCGCCGCCCTGCGCCGTCGCAAGTTTGGTTTTATCTTCCAGCGCTACAATCTGCTCGGCACCCTGTCGGCGAGAGACAACGTCGCCCTGCCGGCGATCTATGCAGGCGTGAAAAAAAGCCAGAGAAATCACCGGGCGGAGGACCTGCTGGAGCAGCTCGCGCTCACCGGCAAGGAGAACAACCGCCCCGGAACCCTCTCCGGTGGACAGCAGCAGCGGGTAAGTATCGCCCGTGCGCTGATGAACGGCGGAGAGATAATCCTCGCCGACGAACCCACCGGCGCCCTGGACTCTGAAAGTGGTCTGATGGTCATGGACATCCTTACGGAACTGCACGCAAAAGGACACACCATTATTCTTGTTACCCATGACAGGAAGCTTGCCGCCTTCGCCAGCCGAACCATTGAGCTCAAGGACGGTGAAATCATCTCCGACACGCGCCGCCTGCCCCTCTCCACCCCCACCCCTCTTCAACGGGTTGAAGAAAAACACGGTATTACCTTCTATGTTGACCAGCTTGCCGAATCCTTCCGCATGTCAGTGCAGGCAATCATCAGCCACAAGCTGCGCTCCCTGCTCACCATGCTTGGCATTATCATCGGCATTGCCTCGGTGGTCTCGGTGGTGGCTATCGGCAAAGGTTCACAGGAAAAGATTCTCAGCAGAATCAAAGAAATAGGAACCAATACCGTTTCCGTTTACCCCGGTAAAAACTGGGGCGATTCGCGCTCGGGGCGGATTCGAACCCTCACCATCAGTGACGCGAAGGCGCTGGGAAAACAGCCCTTTGTGCTCAATATCACACCACGAACCTCCACCAACGGCAATATCAGCTACCGCAACATAACCCTCACCGGCCAGCTCAACGGTGTGGGAGAACAGTATTTCTCAGTGGATGGACTCGAACTGGAGGGCGGTCGTTTCTTCAATGAAACAGACGTAAAAGAGGACAATCAGGTTGTCGTAATCGACAGCAACAGCAGAAAAGAGCTCTTCTCGGATATGCCTCTCCCGCAGGTGCTCGGCCGCACCATTCTCTTCCGCAAACGCCCGCTGGTCATCATCGGAGTGACAGAAGAACCGGCCAACGCTTTCGGTCCGGACAGCGGACAGCTCCGCATGTGGGCTCCCTACACTACGGTTATGCACCAGATCACCGGCGACAAGGTCATCAGCACCATTACCGCCGAGATAGCGGATACTGTCAATTCGCAGGCAGCGGAGGAGACCATTACCCGACTGCTGACCAGCCGCCACGGCACGCAGGACTTCTTCACCATGAACAGTGATTCCATCAAGGAGACCATCACCGCCACCACCGGCACCATGACCCTGCTGATTTCTGCCATCGCTGTCATCTCGCTGATTGTCGGTGGAATTGGAGTTATGAACATCATGCTGGTATCGGTCACTGAGCGCACAGGAGAAATCGGCCTGCGCATGGCCATCGGTGCCCGACAGGGCAACATCCTGCAGCAGTTCCTTATCGAGGCAATACTGATCTGCCTCGCCGGTGGCATCTTCGGCGTTGGACTGTCAGTCGTCATCGCCCTGCTCTTCAATCACTTTGTCACCGATTTCGCAATGACCTTCTCCACCACAGCTATCGTTGCGGCGGTTCTCTGCTCCACGGTTATCGGGGTAATATTCGGGTTCATACCGGCACGCAACGCTGCCCGGCTCAGCCCTATTGAAGCTCTTTCACAGAAATAAAGACGCGCCTGCCCTCATTTTTCAGGAAAAATTATGAAAAAATATACCTCACTTGCCCTTGTCTGCACTACCCTGCTGCTCACCAGCTGTGCTTTGACTCCAATGTCGGGAGCTCCCCTGACCGACGCCGGGTTGATGTCATCCCGGGAACTGCAGCAGTATGATGTGAACAGGCAGTGGTGGCGTATCTATGAAGACCCGCAGCTCAATGAGCTGATGGAAACTGCTCTGCGCAACAATATTGATCTGAAGCAATCGGCCATCACCATCCGCAAGGCTCTGTACTACCTGCATATCAGCGAACAGGACCTCTTTCCTGAGGCTTCCGCCAGTATGAGTGGAAGTACAAGTGTCGAATTAAAGAGTGGTGACGACTCCAACTCGTGGAGCGGCGAACTCGATCTGAGTTACGAGCTGGATCTGTGGAACCGGCTCAACGCCACCAGCAAGGCCAATCTTGCGGAATGGCAGGCCACCACCGAAGATCTGGAGAACACACGCCTCAGCCTGATCAACTCCGTGGCAGACGCATGGTTCCAGCTGGCGTACATCGACGAGTCTATTGCGCTGACAAAGAAAAATATCGCCCGCTATAAGGAGTTGTACACCATCTTCAAAGCCCGGTATGAGGCGGGCAAGACGACCTCCATTACCCTCGTGCAGTCGCGCCAGTCGGTACTGTCGGAGGAGCAGAGCCTCACCGCCCTGAAAGACAGCCGGGCGACAGTTGAACAGACCATGAACAATCTGCTTAACCTGCGCCCCGGAGAAAACGCCGGCATCAGCCCCCGCCCTCTCACGGATCTGCCCTCCACCTCAATTGACCTGCAGGTGCCGATCTCGGTCCTTTCCGCCCGTCCCGATGTAAAAGCCGCTGAACAGCGGCTGGAGAAAGCGTGGTACAACCAGACTGCTCAGAAGCGCAGCTGGTACCCGCAGCTCACCCTCGGGGCAGGTATCAGCGGCAGCGACAGCCAGCTCGGCAAGGTCTTTGATCTGCCGATTGGAACAGGTTCGATTGCCCTCAGTCTCCCGTTTCTCCAATGGAATACCTTGAAGTGGAAGGATAAGAATGTCGAGGCAGACTTTGACGCAGCCCGGCTGGACTTTGAAGAAACACTGACAACAGCCTTTAATGAGGTGGCCGTCTCCTGGCAGCAGTATCTGTTGGCGAAAGAGACACTGGCCAGCAGAGAAGAGTCGCAAAAGCTGAACCGCAAAAACAGTGAGTATTATCGCCAGCGCTACGAAAACGGTGCTGGAGAACTCTCCGACTGGCTGGAGGCAATGAACACCGAATACAGCACGGAACAGGATGTGGTCAACGACCGCTATAAAGTGCTGAAAGAGGAGAACCTTGTGTACAAGGCAATGGCAGGGAAATATACGGGGAAAGAACCATCTTCAACACAGCCCTGAGAAGGGCCGTGTTGAAGACTGCGGAAAGCAGCTCAGTCGAGCCTTTCAAGCTGCGCGAAGTAGTTTTTCAGATATGTCTCGAACGGAACGTCTTTTGAAGCTTTTACCAGAGCCTCCTCCTTCTCCCAGGAGGCAAGGGCATCGGCGGTCACCTTGGCCTGCTCCACCGGAGTAATACCAACGCGGCGGCTCTTCTCCATGTGGCAGCGACTGAGGTCAGTGATGAAGCGGTGCCAGCTCATCGGTGCCTTCCCCTCCTCGCCGCGCAGGCAGCGGATAATCCGTGCCGAAGGGGTGAGGTCGGGATTGCGAAACATCCCCTCCATCCGCTCGACGATACTCATATAGTGCGGCCGGTGTTTCTCCACATCCATCGCCTCGGCAATGGGCCGCATGGCCAACAACACCTCACACCCCCACTCCTCAACGCTCTGTTTTACCCCGAAGTGCTGCAGGTGCAGCTGCGGGTCACGCCCGCGCCCCCCCACTTCTGCAAGATTGACACGGCACTCCGCCTCCTGACTCTCATCAAGCATCGGTGCCTTGTGAAAAAGGCAGTAGAGCATAAAGAGCTCAAGGAAGTCGAGCTGTCTCTGGCTGATTCCCGCCCAGTCGAAGCAGTTAATATCCAGTGTCCGCAGTTCCACATAGGCAATTCCTCGACTGGCCAGCCCGGCGAGGGTGGTCTCACCGTCCACACCGATCTGTTTCGGCCGCGCCACGCCATAATATTCGTTTTCAATTTGCATAACATTGCCGCTGATCTGCTGGCGGCTTCCGTCGGCGGCGTAGAGCCCCAGTGCCTCGTACTTTTGAGAGGGAGAAAAGACCGCGCCGCGCAGGTCATGGATATAGCCCTCAAGACTATTCGCCGTTACCGGCGTGGGCGTCTTGTTACTGTAGCCGGTATCGCTCATGCGCAGGGAGGTGGCATAAGGCAGATAGAAGGTGGAATCATCAAGGGCTTCAAGCCGATGGATTACCCCATGGAAAAAGGAGCTGTCCACCGCAGGTGAATGTCCGAAGAGATAGGGAATCATCCAGCTGTGGATGCGGATATTGCGCACCAGGTTCATATAACTCGTATTGATGAAGGGCTGGTGGAACGGCTCGCCGACAATCTCAGCGTAGTTACGAAAGACATCCGGGCAGAGGGAGTAGTTGAAGTGAATCCCGGAGATGAGCTGCATTGCCTTGCCATAACGCAGTGCCAGGCCTTTACGATAGAGACGGCGCATCTGCCCGCCGTTGGATTCGCCGTACCAGCCGATCTCCACAGCCTCAGTGTCATCTATGCGGGCTGGCATGGAACCGTTGAGAAGATACTCATCACTGTCAACCGCCACCACCCGGTGCAGGTAGCGAAGATAGGTAAGGGCGTCACGACGGTTGCGGAAGGCGGGGGTCACCAGCTCCATCAGGCTCTCGGCGTAGTCGGTGGTAATTGTTGCGTGGGTGAGCGGAGAACCGAGGGAGGCAGGGTGAGGCTTGCGGGAGAGGTGATCAGTACTGGTATAGCGCAGCCCCTCTTTTTCAATTCCTCTGCGACCGCAGTCGAGGGTGTGCAGAGCATCACGCTGCTCCAGTTTATCCAGTATTTCAATGAGATCCATACGAGGTCTCTCCTTTCAGTAAATGAAGACCCCTTGAAATATCAAGGGGCCTGGTCTGCACATATACGGTGCCTTTACAACCAGTCTTTCTGTCCAGCGGGTCATCCCTTCAGGGATATGATACCACCCGCAGGGCTGTACTACAAAAAG
The DNA here is from genome assembly GCF_016918505.1 of Desulforhopalus vacuolatus. Taxonomy (GTDB): domain Bacteria; phylum Desulfobacterota; class Desulfobulbia; order Desulfobulbales; family Desulfocapsaceae; genus Desulforhopalus; species Desulforhopalus vacuolatus. The sequence continues at coordinate 174,433 of NZ_JAFFPZ010000005.1, read as the reverse complement.
CGATGAGCCAGCCTCCTCCCTCTTCGGCTTCTGAACAGAACAGCCACGTCATTATCATTATATTAAGGGAATCTTGAAACAGCTTGTCTTTCGTTCATATTCGAGGTGCAGAAGGAAATTCGTCGGTGAGAGTTACCATTTCGGTGATTGCCGTCACCGTAGAGACAAGGTATGCCTTGTCTACACAACAACATTGCTGGAATCACCGTCGCGCCAATTTCCCACCGATGGTGATGTAATTCCACCGTTATCACGCTGTGGTAATAACATAGCGTGTATTGTTTCGCGGGTTATCGGTAATAATTACCACTTCGGTGATTGCCGCCACCGTAGAGACAAGGTATGCCTTGTCTACACAACAACATTGCGGAAAATCACCGCCGTACCGATTTTCCACCAATGGTAATGAAATTTCACTATTAGCACCCGGCGGTGACAACATGACTTCGGCGGAGTTGAGGCCGCACATCTCCGGGCTATGAGGGTTCGTCCCTCCACCCGCAATCCCTCCAATGACCAGCCCCAACTCCGCCTCCCAAACCTGCTGGCCCGTTAATGAACTGGGAAGACAAGCCGGAAGCCAAGGTTGCTGCGAGAGCGACCCGGCGAGTTGCAGTAGCGATTCGCCGCCCGCACGTACCCCGGGGTAAAGGACCAGCTGCCGCCGCGAAGCACGCGGTCCGAACCTGAACCAGACCCCTCAGGGTTGTGGCGAGAACTTGAGTCATAATAATTCTTACCATACCAGTCAGAACACCATTCCCAGACGTTGCCACTTATATCATAAAGTCCCAGACTGTTGGGAGTAAAGCTGCCCACCTTCGTTGTCTTTCCTCGATCCACCCCTGTGCGGCTGTAAGACTCTTTCCAATCTGAACGCCCATTAAAATTTATCTCACGGGGATCGGCAATATCTTTACCATTGCCAAAACGCACCTTCTTTCCCCCTTCACGGGCGGCATACTCCCACTCCGCTTCCGTAGGCAGGCGATAGCTTTTCCCGCTGCTCCTCTTCAATTTTGGGAGAAAATTCTCAGTGATATCGTTCCAGCTCACCTGTTCCACCGGATAGCGGTCACGATTCTTGAACATGCCCGACTTGAAGTAACTCGGATTACTGCCCATAATCTTTTGCCATTCCCCCTGGGTCACCTCATATTTTCCCATATAGAAATCATTAACACAGACCTCGTGTACCGGCTTTTCGCGATCGTATCCATCACCAAAGGTATCCCCCATCTGGTAACACCCACCCTTCACCAACACAAACTCCATGCCGGTGGTGGAATCGCTCCACGTCTCGGAAATCTGAGCTGCCACAGGTTAAATCAGCAAGAGTTGCATGAAGACTGCAAGAGCCGTAACGGAAAAACAGATGGATGAACGCGACATTTTTCTACTCCTGTAAAATTTAAGAAAATATTTCCCTCTCGGGGAAACCTGCTTTTGAAGCTTTTACGTAAAGGCCATCAGTTATATTCGGTGTTCCGTATTCGGTTACGGTTGTACCGTACCTTTACGTTTACCGTCATCGTGTAGACAAGGCACGCCTTGTCTCTACAAAAAACATCACCATTGTGGGAGGAAAAGCCTGTCGTGCTCAGGCCCCAATCAGGTGGCTCTACAAAGACCTTTTTATTGCAGTGGAATTTTCTTTCGGCGGATTTGGGGCCGCACATCTCCGGGCTATGCGGGTTCGTCCCTCACACCCGCAATCCCTCCGATGGACAGCCCCAACTCCGCTTCCCAAACCAGCCCGTTAATGAACTGGGAAGACAAGCCGGAAGCCAAGGTTGCTGTAAGAGAAGTCTGGCGAGGAGCAGTAGCGAAGCGCCGCCCGCACGTACCCCGGGGAATTGAACCAGCCGCCGCCGCGAAACACGCGGAATGAACCTGAACCATTCCCCCAGGAAGAACCATATCTCGGTGCCCCATTATAACTATTATGCCAATCATCCTGACACCATTCCCAAACGTTGCCGGACATATCATAAAGTCCCAGACGGTTGGGGGCAAAGCTGCCCACCTTCGTTGTCTTCTCTCGAGACACTCCTGTGCGGCTGTAAGACTCTTTCCCCCATGCCCTCCCATCAAAATTTATCTCACGGGGATCGGCAATATCTTTACCATTGCCAAAACGCACCTTCTTTCCCCTTTCACGGGCGGCATACTCCCACTCCGCTTCTGTGGGCAGGCGATAGCGTTTCCCACTGCTCCTGTTTAATTTAGGAAGGAAATTTTCGGTGATATCGTCCCAGCTCACGTTCTCCACAGGATAATGATCACCATTTTTAAAGGAACTCGGATTACTCCCCATAATCTTTTGCCATTCCCCCTGGGTCACCTCATATTTCTCCATATAGAAATCATCGACACAGACTTCATGTACCGGCTTTTCATCAGAGTCTCCCTCTCCAAAGGTATCACCCATCTGGTAACATCCACCTTTCACCAGCACAAACTCCATGCCGGTAGTGGGATCAATCCACGTCGCGGAAATCTGAGCGGACACAGGTGAAATCAGCAAGAGTTGCATAAAGGCTGCAAGAGCCGTAACGGAAAAGAAGATGGATGAACGCGACATTTTTCTACTCCTGTAAAATTTAAAAAAATATTTCCCTCTCGGGGAAACCTGCTTTTGAAGCTTTTACGTAAAGGCCATCAGTTATATTCGGTGTTCCGTATTCGGTTACGGTTGCACCGTACCTTTACGTTTACCGTCATCGTGTAGACAAGGCATGCCTTGTCTCTACAAAAACATTACTGAAAGCACTGTTGTACCGATTTTCTACCGATAGTGATGGGTACCTTGAAACAGCTTGTATTTCGTTTATATTCGAGGCACAGGAGGAAATTTACCGCAGGCATACGAAAATCATAACAATCACATTTTTTACTGACCAGATAACGCGACTGCGTGGACATCTTTTTTGGCGATTACGAATAGATAAACAGGATGTAAGATTGATCTCATTGTAGAAATATCCGTTGTGCTGGAGACGCCCAAATTGGTCGTCTCTACAAAGACCTTTTGCTTTTTCCTGCCTCCCGTCTCCCGTCTCCACTTTTAATCTTTATTCTCAAAAGCTTTTCGCCCTTCTTCGCCTTTCTTCGCGTTCTTCGCGGTAAAAGAACTGTTTTACCGTCTTTCGCTTTTCCCTTTCTCCCGTCTCCCATCTCTTGCCTCCTGCCTTTGAATCCGCCAATACAAAATGTAAATGGTATTACATAGACCAAAGCTGCCCACTTCCTCCAAAAGGAAGTACCGTACCAACGGTAAGCCCCCCCGGTGCTCCCCGGTAGAACAATTCCTCATTAACAATGATTATTTTTTTAATAATCGTTATCATGTATATTCTATAATGGAAAGAGGCAGGGATAACACTCTGCCGCGACCATTCGTGCATCTCTTCATGGGCGAAATATAAATATTCGCAACTGAATGATTACCGTAATACCCAACCCTGAGTCTTGCCACCGCCTGCAGGACTCTTCATCTACTCACATCAGAACAGGAGGTCCCGAAGCTGGAATTCAAGAAGAGGGGAATCGTTACGACGGGCGCACGCCCTGGCCACACCCTCATGGCATCTGCACCAGATGTAGAAAAATCATTGCTTCACCAATGCTGAACAAAGCTGCAATCATTGAAGAAGTTTCTCAAGGGAACCTTGAAACAGTAACAGTCCGAAGATTTTAAGTATCCCAAACACGGTACAATCAAAGACGAGGACAAGATGACACAAAAGAAACGGCTTACAACAAACGCAGGGGCACCGGTAGTTGAGAATCAAAATGCACTTACTGCCGGACCACGGGGACCAATGATGCTGCAGGATCCCTGGTATCTTGAAAAGCTGGCTCACTTTGATCGTGAGGTTATTCCTGAGCGAAGAATGCACGCCAAAGGCTGGGGAGCCTATGGAACCTTTACAGTCACCCACGATATCACAAAATACAGCAGGGCAGATATCTTTTCAGAAGTTGGAAAAAAGACAGAACTTTTTGCCCGCTTTTCAACTGTTGCCGGTGAGCGGGGAGCCGCCGATGCAGAACGTGATATTCGAGGATTTGCCCTCAAATTTTACACGGGCCAGGGAAACTGGGACCTTGTGGGGAATAATACGCCCGTCTTTTTTCTGCGTGATCCCATGAAATTCCCGGACTTGAATCACGTTGTCAAACGTGATCCCCGTACCAATCTGCGCAGTGCGAAAAATAACTGGGATTACTGGACACTTCTTCCCGAGGCACTGCATCAGATAACAATCACTATGAGTGATCGGGGAATCCCGGCTTCATTTCGGCACATGGACGGCTTCGGCAGCCATACATTCAGCCTGATCAATGTGAAAAACGAGCGTTTCTGGGTGAAATTCCACTTCAAAACCTGCCAGGGAATCAAAAACCTGACGGACCAGGAGGCGGAAATGTTAGTTGGTAAAGATCGGGAGAGCCATGGGAGGGATCTTCTTGAAGCCATTGAGAAGAAGAACTTTCCAAAATGGATTATGCACATCCAGGTCGTTCCCGAAAAAGAAGCAGAGAATTTCCCTTTCAATCCCTTTGACCTGACAAAAGTATGGCCCCATGGCAAATATCCTCTTCTTGAGGTGGGTGAACTGGAGTTGAACCGTAACCCAGACAACTATTTTGCCGAGGTTGAGCAGGCCGCATTCAATCCGTCAAATATCGTTCCGGGGATTGGCTACTCACCGGACAAAATGCTCCAGGGACGACTCTTTTCCTACGGGGATGCACAACGCTATCGCCTTGGGGTCAACCACCACATCATACCGGTGAATACAGCACGCTGCCCCTTCCACTCTTACCACCGTGACGGTGCCATGCGGGTTGATGGCAATCATGGCTCGACACTTGGCTATGAACCAAACAGTGAGGGTGAATGGCAGCAACAGCCGGAGTTCAAAGAGCCCCCGCTGGATATCAAAGGCGCTATGGATTACTGGGATGCCCGAGAAGATAATGACGATTATTACAGTCAGCCGAGAATGCTTTTCCGCCTGATGAAGCCGGATCAGCAACAGGTCTTATTCGAAAATACCGCACGGGCGCTGGGCGATGCACCTGATGCGATCAAAAAACGCCATATCGAAAACTGCCGCAAGGCCGACCCTGCGTATGGAGAGGGTGTGGCAAAAGCTCTTGGCATGTAAAGACTCTCACGGGAAGCCTGCAAAAAGATACAGCCTTCCTGAAAATTGCTGTAAAACCATCAGAGAAATTTTGCGGTGGTTTTACAGCAGCAAGATATGAAATTCACCTCTGCGGAGAGATATCCTCTTCCGCAGCCCCGCCTTTCACAGTTTCGCAGCTGTACAACATATTTTCCCCTCCCCCCTTGCAGAAGTACAAGGCAATAAATATTACATTTAAAAACATTTATTAAAATACAATACAGGGAGAAAAAGCATGCAGCTTTCTATTGGTATTCTGATGGACGACATTACCACCCTCAAGACCTGGAAGGATTCGACCTTTGCCATGATGCTCGCCGCTCAGATGCACGGTCACCGCATCTTCTATTTTCAGCAGGGTGACCTCTTTGTTGAAGAGGGAGAGGCGCAGGTGACAGCACAACAGGTTACGGTGATTGACCAGCGCGAAGACTATGCCACCCTCAAGAGAAAAGAGACCTTCCCCCTCACCAATTTCCATGTCATCCTGATGCGCAAAGATCCGCCCTTTGACATGGAGTATATCTACAGCACCTATATCCTGGAGATGGCAGAACGCAAAGGAACCCTCGTTGTCAATCCACCGGAGAGTCTCAGACGGGTCAATGAAAAGTTTTTTATCAGCTACTTCCCCGAACTGACACCGAAGACTCTCATCACCCGAGATATGTCGAGAATACGAGCCTTTATCGATGCTGAAAAGCGGGCAGTGATCAAACCAATGGACGGCATGGGCGGCATGGGAATCTTCAAAATGGAAAAGGGGGGCAGCAACACTGGAGCAATCCTCGAATCCCTTGGCAACGGCAACCGGACCCTGATGGTGCAGGCCTTTCTGCCCAAAGTAAAACAGGGTGACAAACGCATTCTGCTGGTAGACGGAGAGGCACCGGCTCACGGCCTTGCGCGGATTCCTCAGGGTGGAGAGTTCCGCGCCAACCTCGCAGCTGGCGGCAAGGGCGTCACCCAGGCGCTGACTCGACGGGAGAAAGAGATCTGCGCGAAGGTAAAACCGATGATTCAGCAGCTCGGTCTGCTGCTGGTCGGTCTCGATGTTATTGACGGTCACATCACTGAGATCAACGTCACCAGCCCCACCTGCATGCGGGAAATTGCCGCCGACAGCGGCGAGGATATCGCCAACAGAGTGATTGAAGCGGTGGAACGCAAGGTAGCGGCCCGCTGAATATTTTGCAGCCAAAAAGGGAAGCCGTTTTGATTATTTGCTCATTGCAAACGTAACCTTTTGATATAATATCATATTTTCAGGAATCTCCATGTGCAGAAGAAAAGAATTTTGAGCATTTCATCAATGAATCTGCTTTTCCTCCGCCAGACACACTCCACCTGACTGCCTCACTTCTGAAAAATTTTTATCGTAAGAACAAAACGATGCCTGTACAAAGATTCAGGGGAGACAACAGCGCCCGTTTCGGCACGATAGTTGCTTACCCTGAGAACAGCAGTGATTTCACAGCTGCGCATTCCAGGAAGTTTCCCCACAAAGTCAGGCGAAAAGGTATTCGTCGGCCGGGAAACAAAAAAACAGGTTCATAACAAACCGCCCTCCGTCGGCTTCATTTCAGGGTGAAAAACTGACGACACAGCGGTTTCAAACGATCCTTTTGATGATTTGCACAAGAGGTTGCAAGGTATGGCGAAGAAAAAGCTCAAAGAGATTGCCATCAACCAGAACTGGTGCAAAGGCTGCGGTATTTGTGTGGCCTTCTGCCCGAAAAATGTTCTGGAACTTGATGAAGGGGGACACTCGACGGTCGTCCGGCCTGAGGACTGTATTCTCTGCAGGTTATGTGAAATGCGGTGCCCAGATCTGGCAATCAGGGTTATCGAAGAGGAGGAGGATGCACAATGACTAAAGAAATCAGATTTGTTCAAGGGAACGAGGCGTGTGTCGAGGGTGCCCTCTACGCCGGTTGCAGTTTCTTCGCCGGCTATCCCATTACCCCTTCTACTGAAATTGCCGAACTGCTCGCAGCACGTCTGCCGCAACACGGCGGTACATTCATTCAGATGGAAGATGAGATTGCCGCCATGAGTGCCATAATCGGAGCATCTCTTACGGGCAACAAAGTACTTACGGCCACCTCCGGCCCGGGCTTTTCACTGAAACAGGAAGCCATCGGCTACGCCTGTATGGCTGAAGTTCCATGCGTGGTCGCCAACGTACAGCGCGGCGGCCCGTCTACCGGAAACCCCACCCACGTTGCCCAGGGAGATATTAACCAGGCACGCTGGGGGACCCATGGTGACCACAGTATTATCGCCCTTACAGCCTCCAACCATCAGGACATCTTCAAGATGACCGTTGATGCCTTCAACCTCGCTGAAACCTATCGGACTCCCGTCATCCTGCTTTTCGACGAAGCCGTCGGTCATCTGCGGGCAAAACTGGAAATCCCGACAGAAGGCGAACTGGATGTCGTTGACCGCCTGCGTACCTCGTTGCCGGAAGGCGTAAACTACCACCCCTACCTCCCCCGCGAAGACGGCCGGCTGCCGATGTCCGATTTCGGCGATTCTCACCGTTACAATGTAACTGGACTTTTCCACGACATGTGGGGCTTCCCCACTGCAGACCCAACCTCTATAAATGATCTCCTGCATCATCTCGTAGACAAGATTGAGAACAACGTTGCTGATATCACCCGTTATAAAGAACATTTCATGGATGATGCTCAATATGTGCTGGTCTCCTACGGTTCTTCCGCCCGCTCGGCAATCCATCTTGCCACTGAGCGCCGTGCCCGCGGGGAGAGACTTGGCGTGCTGGAACTGCAGTCCATCTGGCCGTTTCCAAAAGAACTTATCCGAGAGAAATGCGATGGCGCCCGGGCAGTACTGGTCTGCGAAATGAATATGGGTCAGGTCGTAGAACATGTTCGCGCTGCCGTGAGAAAACCGAACCGTGTTTTTCTTGCCAACCGTGTCGATGGCAAGTTGATTACACCTTTGGATATCAAAAAATTCCTGCGCATGATTCAGGGAAGAGGAGCGTGACAAATGGCGGTTCAAGAATATATTCGTGAAAGATTTTTTCCTCAGATGTGGTGCGAGGGCTGTGGCCATGGCACCATTCTCAATTCACTGCTGCGGGCCATTGAAGATCTCGGAATTGCCAAAAGTGATATTGTAATGACCTCCGGAATCGGCTGCTCTGCGCGGATCTCCGGTTATGTTGACTTCCACTCCCTGCATACCATGCATGGACGTGCCCTGGCCTGTGCAACCGGCGTAAAAATGGCTAAACCAGCACTCAACGTCATTGTCCCCATGGGTGACGGAGACGCCCTTGCCATCGGCGGGAACCACTTCATCCACGCCTGCCGCCGGAATATCGACATAACCGCAATTGTAATGAACAACCGTATCTACGGCATGACCGGCGGTCAGTATTCACCACTCTCCGGAGTCGGCACCATGGCAACAACCGCACCGTACTCCTCCATCGACAACGCTTTTGACGTTGCCGAACTGGCAAAAGCAGCGGGAGCAACCTTTGTCGCCCGCACCACGACCTATCACGTGGCCGAAGCCGTCACCTACCTGAAGAAAGCCATTCAGCATAAAGGCTTTTCTGTAGTGGAAATAATGACTCAGTGCCCTACGTACTATGGTCGTAAGAATAAAAAGGGTGACGCAGTCGAAATGCTGAAATGGTTCAAAGAAAGCACCGCTAAACTTGGCTCCAAAGAACTGGAAAACAATCCTTCGCTCATCGCACGCGGCATCTTTGCAGATGAAGACAAGCCTGAATACTGCAGCGAATACAACAAAATCATTGAACGCGCGAGCAGGAGGTAATCATCATGGAAAGAACCAGAATAGTATTCAGCGGTTCCGGCGGACAGGGAGTTATCACCGCAGCCATTATTCTTGCAGAGGCAGCGGTCATTAAAGAGGGGATGGAGGCCGTCCAGTCTCAGAGCTACGGCGCTGCAGCACGGGGTGGTGCTACCCGAAGCGACATCATCCTTTCAGACGAACCAATCAATTATCCCGGTATTCTTCAGCCGGATATCCTTGTCTGTCTCACCCAGTCGGTCTACACGCAGTATGCCGGAATTATCCGTCCCGGAGGACTGCTGCTCACCGATCCCCGCTTCGTCAAACCAGCCAAAGAAGCAGATGCATACCAGGTCTGTGTTCCCATCTATGATATGGTGATGGAGAAGATCGGCAAGCCGATTGTCTTTAATATCTCCATGCTCGGGACCCTCTTCGGCATCCGGCCGCTGTTCAACCCGGACAGCCTGATGGAAGTCATCGCCGAACGAGTACCAAAGGGCTTTGTAGAACTCAACAAAAAAGCCTTTACACTCGGGCTTGAACTTGGCGAAAAATATCGTCAGAACTTCTGATCACGATTTTATTACACAGCGCCCGCCTGCGACTCTCGGGCGGGCGTTTTTTTTTTAGCTCAGCCTCCCTTTCTTCCATTGAAAGAATACGCATCACGTGTTTACTGTGACAGAATTATAGACTCTATACAGAAAAGTAGAAAAACCACCGCTTTCTCAACCATCTTAAGAGGACAGCATGACTACCCCCCCAGCAGTTTCCACCGTTCCTTCCCTTCCCGGCGCCGAGATTATCAAACGCGCCACCTGCGCAGAACTTGATCTATCGCTGCTCTATGAAGCAGTGATGGACATCACCAGCCAGGGAATGGTCACGACAAGCAGCGTTAATATGGCCGCCGGAATACTCCTCAAGGAACTCGGACTGCCAACCTACTTTTTTCGACATATCCATAAAGATTCCCTCGTGGAACTGCTCACGGCAATAGCCAGCGATATCCAGATTACCGAGAGAAAACCGGTGCTCCGCGGTCAGGTCGCACCCATTGATTTCAACACCTCTACCAGCACCAGCCTGAGCGTACGCATCGCCACCGCCAAGACACGTGATTCAATGGAGTTTTTCATCGAAAAACTGATTTCCGGCCACCGTCGGGAGTATTATTTCAGCCCGGATTCTGAATACTACACCTATATTATCAACCCTGGCACCATCGGCGACTTCCCTGCAGAAAATTTTGAACAAACTTCCTTCCTTTTTTCCCGCGAAGCAGAAGATGATGTTACACCTGCGACAACCCGCAAACGCTATGAAAAATTTCTACAGAGACAGACGAAGGAGGCTACTCCGCTGATTCAGTTTTTTAACCTGCCGGAAACTGACGAAACCCGGATCATGTTCAATTCCGACTTCGAGCGGCCACAGATTCCCTCGCTGCGCAAGATTCTTGAGGACCACGGATCCACCCTGGTTCGCGCCTACTGGGAGCCCTACTTCACCACCACCATCGATGCCTCCAGTTCAATCTGTTCACTTTATATCAGAGGCGAACTGAGCCGGGAGGAAGAAGAGATTATCACCCGCGCTCTGCGCAACTTTCTTTCCCTGCCCATTACTCCGCTCATCCAGCTCTATCTCAGCGACGACCTCTCTTTTGAGGAGATGATCTTCGCCACGAATGCCGTCGAGTTCACCCATCGTTTCATCTTTAAAGAAACGGAAAATGCCACAGATCGCCAGATCCTTGAAGAACTGGTGAACAAAGACCACCGCGATGCCTTTGCCCGACGCATCCATGAATCCAACCGTTCCACCTACAGTGCCTCTATAATCCGTCAGGTTGCCAGCCAAAATCCCGACCTGCTGCGGGATCTTTTCGGACTCTTCGACCGTCGCTTCAATCCGGCTTCAATCACCTCTTTGAGCGACGAGGAGATTGTGAAGATCAAAGCCGATTGGGAGAAAAAGATCGAAACCCGTTTCATCGATCAGGTGATCAGCGGAGACATCTTCCGTTTTATGTTCAAGATGATCACCTGCTGCCTGAAAACCAATTTCTACTGCGAGACAAAGCGCTCCTTCTCCTTCCGCTACAACAACGAGATTCTCGATCCGCTGGTTTTTGACAGCTTTGTCTACGGAATTTTTCTCATCAACGGCCACTACAGCTCCGGCACCCATCTCCGCGCGGGTGACATTGCCCGTGGCGGCCTGCGTCTGCTGCGCATTACCCCCTCTAACTTCTCCCGTGAGCTTGATGGAGCTCTGCTGCTCAACTACGCCCTTGGCGCCAAAGCTCAGCGCATCAAGCACAAAGATATCTGCGAATCCGGAGCCAAGGGAGTTGTGGTTCCCTATCCGCCTTATGCCCGCTGCAGCATGGACGCCCTGTTCGATTACACCGAAGGGATTCTCGACCTGATGCTCCTTGATGAACGCGAGGTCGTTGACTATTACGGCAAACCGGAGATGATTTTCTTTGGTCCCGACGAAGGAACCGCACCACTGATGGATCCCATCGCCGAACGTGCGAAAGAACGGGGTTACAAATATTGGCGAACTCTGACCACCGGCAAGAGCATTGGCATTCCCCACGACGTCTACGGCCTGCTTGAAGACGGTCGCACCTTCGGCCTCTTCCCCCATGAGAAGGAGGGTACCGAACTGCAGATTGACGGGAAATCCATTGTCCTCAGCAACAATATGGAAGATATCGCCAAAGAGATTGGTGACAGGGTCAACACCAGCGGCATGACAACCACGTCGGTCATGTCCTCTTTTCGCACTGTCATTAAATATGGCAAGGCAAAAGAAGAAGACCTCAACCTGGCCATAACCGGCGGCCCGGACGGTGACCTCGGTTCCAACGAAATCCTTAGCTACAAGGGGAAAATCTGCCTGATCATTGACGGAGGCTCCATCCTTTATGATCCCAGCGGACTCGACAGCAGAGAACTGCAGAAACTCGCGTTCTTCCGCAGCTCCAGCCCAAGGCTCAACAGTCTTGCCTTTCCAGTAGAAAAACTGAGCGCCGAAGGTTTCATGGTGCCTCTGCGGGACAAAAACATCACCCTGCCCGATGGCACTCTCGTGGAGGACGGTGCGGTGTTCCATCGCAACTTCCTCACCAGCCCGGCCAGCCGTAAATATATCGAGGCTGCAAACATTGAGGCCATGATTCCCTGTGGCGGATTCAAGGATACTATCAACCTCGGCAACATCGCCGCCTTCCTTGCAAATTTTGACGAACTTCGCTTTATCGTCGAAGGCGCCAATGTCTTCTTCTCCGACGGTGCCCGCCGACATATTCGCGCCGAGTCCAGTATCCTGCACATCAAAGATTCCAGCGCCAATAAGGGCGGCGTCTTCAGCTCCTCCATCGCTGAAGTACTCACCGCCTTCCTTCTCGGGAACGACTACGACAAAATGCTGCTCAACAATAAAGAGAACAGGTGGCATCTTGTACGGGATGTGATGACCCTCGTCGCCCGCTACTCCAGCCAGGAGGCATCCATGCTCCTCGCTCTCGGGGAGAAAGATCCCACGACTCCGCTCTCTGTCTTTTCAGTCAGCTCCAGCGAGTGCATCTTCGCCCTGCAGGATAAATTGGAAGAGAACATCAAGACGATCCTCAAGCAGAAGAATCTGGTGGAAGCAGCCCTTACTGACTATATTCCGCCGGTACTGATAGAGATGATCGGGATGAAAAACATCCTCAACACCCTCGACACCCCGGAACTGCGCACCTACCGCAACACCATTCTCACCAAAAAGCTGGCGGCCATGGCCTACTACAGATTTGCCGTGGACTGGGATACATTCCTCGCCAGATTTGACAAGGATATGATTACGGCGCTGGAAAGTGCTGTAAAGTAAAGGTTCCCTGCACGTGGCGTCGTGGCGGAGAATCCGCCACGACGCCACGTCGCTGTCACCTTTTTTCTGTTTAGGGAACCTTTAGCCTCTTCTTCTGAAAAATGACCTCAAACCGAACCCGCAGGCACATTGCCCTCACTGTCAGCCTCGCCTTCTTCCTTTTCCTCGGCGTACTCACCGTCACTCATCGCATCTCCACTCTGATACCAAAGCTTTACCTCGTTACCGGTCTCGTCACCTGTGCTCTCTACGCCTGGGACAAACACGCCGCTATCCGCAGTCAGCGACGCATCCCGGAGAAGACCCTGCATCTGGCGTCCCTCGCTGGCGGCTGGCCAATGGCCCTCACTGCTGCAGCGTATCTGCACCACAAAACACTGAAACAACCCTTTCGAAACATCTTTCGTCTCACAGTCTGCGGCAATTGCGCCCTGCTTGCCCTCTACCTCTATTTCACTGCCCCGTAAGACAATTTTTTACCGCGAAGAACACGAAGGAACACGAAGAAAGGCAAAAACCTTTGAGAATAAAGATTTTTTGAATTAAAGCGAGAAGGATGAAAAAAGGGAGGAAGGAGACGGGAGACGGGAGAAAGGGAAAAGACAAAAGGCGAAAAGATAAAGACCGGGCAGCCAGCAAAGAACGCGACTGCGTGGACATCTTTTTTTGGCGATGACGAATGGAGAATAATTCGTGTTTATCCGTGTCCATTCGTGGTTCCTTTTGCATTTTGTAACCACGAATGGACACGAATTTTCACGAACAGGGACAACACAGTAAACGAAAACGTTTGTATCCGAAGTTAAGCGGTACAGTGCACCAGGAGTATGAATCAACTTTGGGAGTTATCCGAAAGTCGGGGTTGAGCTTTTTACGCTTTCATATTCCGTGCTTTCCGTGTCTTCCGTGGTTTACCAAGAGCATGAGAACAGACCGAATTCAACCACAGGGGCATTCTCTTATGGTTTTTTCAGTAATAATTCGTGTTTATTCGTGTCCATTCGTGGTTCCTTTTGTCGTTCCGTCTTTTACAAGGGAACCTTGAAACAATCTCATACCACAATGGATGTCATCAAGTTTTGTTGCTCTGCTTTTTCCCGTCTCCCGTCTCCTTTCTCCCGTCTCCTGTCTCCTGTCTCTCGTCTTTGAATCCGCCAATACAAAATATAAATGGTATTACTATGAGTACACGGCATCAAAAGAAAAAGGACCACACCCGGTCTGAGCCCAAAGGTTTGCACCCAGGGAATCTCCACAGGCAGGGCTATGATTTCCCCTCTCTGGTGAAAAGTTATCCACCACTGGCCCGATATGTAAAAACAAACACTTATGGAAACCTTTCCATCGAATTCGCAGATCCACTGGCCGTAAAAGCCTTGAATACCGCGCTGTTAAAAAGATACTACAACATTATCGACTGGGATATTCCAGAAGGCGCCCTTTGTCCGCCCATCCCGGGCAGAGTCGACTACATCCATTACATAGCTGAATTACCAGGATTGGGTGAGAGTACCACGAAGCAGGTTGATACACGGCCTAAAACCCTGCTCGATACAGGTACTGGTGCAAATGGTATATATCCGCTCCTGGCCTGCCAGATATACGGCTGGCATTGTGTGGGCAGCGATATCAATACTCAATCGCTTGAGAACGCAGCCTTGATTATCGCGAAAAACCCCAGGCTGAGAGGCTGCTTCACTCTACGCAGACAACACGATAAAAATCATATTTTTGAAGGGATTATTCAAGCGGGAGAATTCTTTGATGTCAGCGTATGCAATCCACCTTTCCATGCTTCGCGAGAGGAAGCACTTAAAGTCAGCCAGCGTAAATTCAACAACCTTGCTCGTAATCGCGGTGAGCAGACAACCTCGCGCTGTAATAAAAATGACGCCCCCCACACATCAATACCCACTTCTCCCTCTCTCAATTTTGGCGGTCTGGAAGCAGAGCTCTGGTGTAAGGGTGGCGAACGACTGTTTCTGAAAAAATTAATAAAAGAAAGTCAATTGTTTTCAACTCAATGTCGCTGGTTTACCAGTCTGGTTTCGAAAATTGACAACGTAAAGCCTGCAAAAAAACTGCTTCATAAGCTTGGTGCGATTGATATAAGGGAAATAGAAATGACGCAGGGAAATAAAATTACACGAATATTGGCCTGGACATTTATTTAAAAAATGGGCAGCACTTCAGCCTCAGCTATTTTCTACAACTCTGTTGAGATCAGCCAGAAGGTCTGGAAGTTCGATGCCATATTTTTCCGCTACGACCTCAAGGGAATCGAAGAGAGAGTTGCAGCAGATACATTCACCAGCTTTGTCATCCCATTTTTTGAAGATCGCTTCAGTGGATTTAAACGTGTATACAATATCAAGAACGGTCATATTGGGTTGGATACTATTTTGTCTCTTCAGGTTCATTCCTTGATACCTCATCTCTAAATATATATTTTTTAATACCGCGAATCAAGGGCGGCCTTAAGCGCCTCCCTTGATTCGCGACGTTCTGTTTCACTTTTATTTGATTACAGCGGCAGTAACTTTGGTATCTCATCAAAATCGATAAGAAGTTTGACAGATCGAGCCTGACGAGGAATACGGATTATGTCCTTTGGAAGTAATACCATTTACATTTTGTATTGGCGAATTCAAAGGCAGAGACGGGAGACGGGAGAAAGGAGACGGGAAAAAGCAGAGCAACAAAAATTGATGATATCCATTGTGGTATGAGATTGTTTCAAGGTTCCCTTGTAAAAGACGGAACGACAAAAGATTTTTTTGCCAAAGGGATCCTCTAAACATGCGAAAAAGGACATTTTTTATAAAAGCGTAACTTCTTAAAGTTTTTTGCCTTTATTCGCATGATTAGAGCTTTTATTCGTTGGCAAAAAGTTTTTCGCTGTTCCGTCTTTTGCTTTTCCCTGTCTCCCGTCTCCCTTCTCCCGTCTCCCCTTTTTCATCCTTCCCGCTTTACATTTTAAAAATCTTTATTCTCAAATGCTTTTGCCTTTCTTCGTGTTCCTTCGTGTTCTTCGCGGTAAAAAAATTGTCTTACCGCTTTTTGTTTCCCACAGTTTTTTGAGAATTTAATCTGTAGCGAAGAAAATGGGCGATTATTCGATGTTCTCTTCAAGGACAGGACGATATCTAAGCTGCATACCTTTTAAAAAATTACGTAACATCTGATCTTGACAGACACGGTAATGCTTATGGCCTGGTCTCCGAAAAAATGCACTTAATTCGGGTTTACTCATGGCAAAATCAGCCAGGTACATAAGATCCAAGACATCTTCGGCTTTCAGGTTTAATGCGATCTTTAATTTCATGAAAATAATATTGTTAGTTAAGCGCTTCTCAGGCTCAGGTTGTGGCCCTTCTTTTTTGCCTCGTTTATGATTAATGAAGCCATTTAAGAAAAGCGCTAATTTAGTGTCACTACATTCCCGAAATGCAGGATCATCATCTTTTTTTAACCAATCGCTGATCAGCTCACGGGTTACCTGATAATCAGCTAAAGCAAATATCGCAATCATTTCAGAATCGTCAATATCGAAGATATAACGAATACGGCGTAAAACATCATTGTTTGTCATAATTATGTCCTGATCTAAATTGAATATGTGTCACAACTCCAGATCTTCCCGATTTACAATAACCCCTTGTTTCAATGCGTTACAAGCAAACCTGGAACAGCTGGATGTTGTGGTTACTTTGTGTCCTTAATGGTATTTCAGGGAACCCCTCAACAAAAAAAACTCTCCAGCCTCCACTTATGGGAACCTTGAATAATCAGTCTTTCGCCCATCTTCTTCGTTACAGCCAAAAATTTATCCTCGCAATATCAAACATATAGCTCCGGTAAATTTTCTCCTGTGCCTCGAATATGAACGAAATACAAGATTATTCAAGGGACCCTTATACAGAAATAATATCAAAAATACAATTCTTACTTCTCTGGCTTTATAATATTGGTCGAAGTCGGATTGGTTCTTGTCGTTTTTGTTTCTCTATATTCTGATACTTTTTTTAAAGCATTCTCTCGGATTTTTTTCTCTCTTAATCTTTTTTGTTCGGCTAACCTTGCTTTGCAAGAAGCTTCTCTTTTAACCAGGTATTTCTTACACCCTCCTTCTTCTAAAAAGGGAATCCTGTAATCATTTATAATACTTTTTTTCAGAAGTAAATTTGCCCGCTTCATTAATAATTCGGCTTTTCTGCTGTTAAAATTATTCTCAAGTCTTTCTCCTTCCATTATAAGTTCTCTCTCTAATTTTTTACGTCTTGCATCTATTGCATCACCGATTTTTAGCATGGTTTTTGTATAGAATTCATTGTATTCTTCCAAATACATATATTTAAGTTTGCTTATTTCATTATTTACTTCATTAATTTTTTCCCGAAGAGTAGAGTCTATATTCCTAAGTTGTTGAACATTCCAACTTTTACTTTTTTGAAACAATTCAAGTGCACCCCTATATATTTCATCCGTTTTTCTTGCTTTTATTTCATCCTCTACAAGTTTTTTATTGGCCATGGCATTATTGGCGAAGCTCAGAACATTTATGGTTTTTCCTAAAGTTGTGTTGAATACATTTGAGCCGACCTCAGAAACCATTGCATCGTTAAGTTTACCATAAACATACCATTTATCGGGGAGCCACTGAGCCAGGCCTTCCATAACTACTGCTACTGAGTATTTACTTTGATTCTCATTAAGAAACAAGTTTACAACTATGGATTCTTCACAAATATTGTCTGCATCTTCTGCCAATTTAGCGGCTTTTGCAGCAAGTCCTATTTTTAGCATACTTTGCATTTCTTGCAAACTTCTCTCTGACAGATGAGGTAAACAATTTTTACGATGCACTTGACTCCTCTCCTGCAAGTTTTTTATGATATCATTTCGTTCTTTTTGGCAAACATTAATATGCTCGCCGAAACGATCAAAGATATTTTTCCCATCTGCAGTATGATACTTTTTTGCACAGTCAGCCCAGATTACACCATCTTTGGGTAAATCAGAACAAACACATCCCCAATTTCCACCTTTGCATGGTGCTGTTGTATTACAATGTTTATCTGGTGCAGGGCTATATCCTAAACTTGTCCCAGCAAGACCCTGTGAGTGACACAAGCATTGAAAAAAATCATTTCCTAATTTAATCCCAAATTTATTGATTAAACTTTTAAATCTGTCATGTCCCAGTCCTACGATATAATCCATAGCTTTAACTCTATTATCTAACGAATCAAAAGCAGGCGAAATATCTTTCACCCCTAAAAATCTGGAACGAACCAAAGCTCTGGATAACCGGAGTCGCTCTTCAATCGCATGTTGTGCCTGTGACTTTGTAATGCCATATTTTTCATAATGCTTTATCTGCTCTTCCTGGATCTTACTTTGTTCCCACGTAGCAAGAAGATCTTTAAATGGCTTTTTTTCATAATCAAATACTTCTGATACAGTTTCTAAATCATAGTTAGATGGAACTTTATCGTTGACGTATATAACCCACATTCTTGAATACGCGTTTTGGCAAAAAATAAACAGAAAACCGAGAACAATATATATTATTATTTTACTTTTCATCATATTCCCCTTCAAGTATCGGTGCGTTTGGATAAGGAAGGTCACTGGCTAAATCTTTGATAAACTGCTCAGGATTAAAATCAGACGTGTCGATATAAAACCAACGATCTACTGTCTTCATTCCTTCGGGAGCCTGCCATTGACCGGATATCGATTTTAACATAAACGCTGTTTTAGTGTCAGCATAACGATAATCCAGGGCAACAACATAGATATATATATTTGATGGCGATGTATGAGCAATGCGTATAGCTTGCCCATTCCCTATTTGTGCCTGCAACCACTCTTTTTCAATTAATATTGTGAGTTTTCCATCCCACTCTGATGTTAACCATTCATCTGAGACCGTTCTCTGCCAATAATTTTTATTCCCGCCACAATTGAGACTAAAAATATTTTCAGAGTGTTTATTTTGAAAAAGTTGAACATAACAAGCTTCATAATATTTATTCCACTTGCTCCTGGTATGCGGTGTGATAACTACCTGGAAATTTTTAGTTGTTTTAGCATCAAACTCAGCAGTCACTTTATAAGATGTTGTATCTATCCTTTCATCTATAGTAATCAAGGGTTCAGTTGTATGAATATCACAACCGTCCAATGGTGTATCTGTGGGCACATCAAAAACAGAAAATCCCTTTTCATCTAAATGACAAGCAGTAACAGGTTCTTTGTAGATTTGCCATGGTGTAAACGTCCAATCCTGTACTTTAGAGCCGTCAAAAAAGGTTTTAACAGGCAAAGGTTCAACATTTTCAACTGCCTCGATTTGTGCTGCTGGTACAAGTTTATTTTTGTGTAAACTTATTTGTTTTAAAGCCATCTTTACAGCTTTATCTGGTAAGAGAGGAAAGCTATAGGCGTAAATCTTATACCCGGCATTGGCTTTAAGGAATTTCCAGTATTGCAAATGCTCCGGTAAATTATCACCCGAAAGATGAACCCCTTCTGGAGTCAATGCAAGCTTTACACGACTGGGTGCTTTTGCTGTTAATTTCTGTTCCCAAACAGGTGTATAAGAAGAATTCCAATTGCCAATTAAACCCAGATTTTCACTTACGTAAATTTGCAGCAGGGCCGTATCACAAGCTGAATCTTTTACCCATTTTACAATAAAATGATTGTCTCGATATGAAAGGGCAATCGCAAAACCTGTTGTTTCATCAGGCAAGAAGTCAAAAACAACTTCTCTTTCTGACCCTTCTCCAAATGCATCAAGCCAAATCAAGGGATGACTCGACTCAATACCCACATTGGCATACCCTGAATCCTCCGGCACATCTACCAACAATGCACCATCAGCCAATCTGACTGTTTTATCATAATCATCCCTGGATTCTTTATATCGAATCCATTGATGTCCCATTAATTTTCCATCAAACAATATTGTTTTTCCTGTGATGTTGGATAAAATTGAGGTATCTGTCTGTTTTATATATTTTACTTTTTCCAGACTGATCTTTTTAAGCATAAGTTTCGCAGGCAAATTTGATTCATTCGCATGGGTTAATGCACTTATTTTATAGCCATATTTATAAACATTTTCATTACCACTGATAATGGCTTGCAGTACGTTACTATCGTTTTTATCTGTCACTTCAACAATATTATCTGAACGAATGATAACATTCAGCCGGGCTATTTGCTCAATATTGACTATTGCTTTCATTTTTTCAGACTTTCTGATTATTAATGATAAAGTTACCGTTTTCCCATCTTTATTTTTGTTCGCCTGTAATCGAATGAAATGAGAACGCCATTCCAGATTTCCATCCCAATTTCCAGGAATAACAGCATATACGAAATCACTTGACTCTTTCACATCGATATCAAATGTTAATTTAATTGCCTCTGCTTTGTTTTTATCTGGGAATGTAAACAACTCATTCCTGGACCTGATCCCGGTTTTTCCCCAGGAGTTTCCTTCCGGGACATCAACAACCAGAGCGTTGTTCTTTATTTGAGCAAACTCTGAATAATTCCCCCCAGAAGCTGAGAGTTCAAGCCATTGATCTTCTAATTTTCCATCAAAAAGGATCTTTTTAACAGAGTGATCCAGTCGCTGTTCCAGGAACAGAACAATATTCTCCAGTTTTTTGTTTGGTTTGAGGCCCAGACTTTGCCGATATTTGAGTACAGCCCCTTGCACATCTCCCTTGAGCTGCAACTGTGTTCCTTCAAGCTGCAAGGTCCTGGCTGTAACATCCGGAGATGGCATGGACGGATTGGAATCAGACCAGCACGTTCCCGTGAGGAAGAAGCAGGACAAGAGCAGGACAAGCAATATTAACCCGGGAGGATTGAAATCTCTTTTCCCCTTCACGGTGACAATGCTCATAGATGTATAAAAGTATCGATGCAGTTTCTTCATTGTAATTTGCCCTCATTTTTTTCTCATTGCTCCCGGCGCACTGTTGGGTACCTTGAATAATCTGTCTTTTTCAACAGAACCGGTTCGGTGTCCCTGCACTCCAGTTTGACTGGTGGAGCACCTGTTTTATCAAAGTCGGGTTGTTTCATGATATACTCCTGCCAGGAAGGTCTCTTGGGCTGGAATGAGACCTTGACTTTATCAGATCATACTGATGTTTCGTATATTTTTTTCCAGCTGAATACTCTGAACATTCGAAAAATGACAACCTCTCCCCAAAATGCTTTCGCACCAAAAGAGAAAAAAAGGAATGCCGGGTTATGTAATCCAGGATAGAATGCCAAATTTCAGAAACAATGAGAATATGCAGAATATACTGAAAATTGCGGTTGTTGCGGGAATACTCCCCTTCATGACATCCTGTGCCACCCATACCGCTCTATCTGTTTCAGAGAACCTGAACGAAATGCCGCCCACCGCCGCCTTCACAGCCTGTGAGGGGCACAGGGAAGCTGATCTCGTCACCATCGACGGTCTCAGCGGTGCTGTCATCACCGCGACCTGTAAAATTATCGAAGGACGCCTTGTTGCGGTTCCCGAAGGCTGCAAGGCGGAATAAATAACATCAATAGCACAACAACTGCCCTGCTATCTCAATGATAACTCAGTGGACAGAATTTTTTTTCCCGCCCCCGTCCTGCCCTCAGAACCTTCAAAGTATTGTGGGGCCCCATGGCAATTAAAAAAATCTCCGGCTGTATCGGCTGCAGTGAGTGTGTCTTAAGCTGTCCGATGGATGTGTTGCGCATCGGCGACAACGGCAAGGCAGAAATCTGCTGGCCGGAAGAGTGTCAGATCTGCCATCTCTGCCGCATGTACTGCCCGGTAGATGCCATCACCATAGACCCGGAGAAGTCCATCCCGGTCATCATCTCGTGGGGATAAAATGTCTCAGACTCCTCCCGTATTTACCACCAGCGGTTTTTTCCTGCGTGCCATCGCCGTCTTCGCCGGTTTTCCGGTACTTTTTATGCTCATCAAAGGTGTTTTCAGTGGACGCAACGCCTACCTTGAAATTTTCTCGCTGATCACCGTCACCGCATGGTGCCTTGTCCCGGGACAGTTCTATTGGTTCCCCCGCAACCGTTTCCTGTCACTGCACCTGCGTGGCTGTATGCTCAGCAAATACCATATAGTTACAGGTACACTTCTTGTGCTGCTTCTCTGCAGCCATCCCTTTCTGCTGGTAGTGCCCAAACTGTTTGAATACGGTATCTCTCCCCGCGAAGCATTCTTCACCATGATTTCCACCCCGACTGCCGGAGTTCTTTCTGGAATTATCAGCTGGCTGCTGCTCGCAACCCTCGGCATTACCGCCTGGTTCAGGAATGTACTGCCACTGAAATACAAAGCATGGCGACGGATGCATGGTATCCTTGCATTTCTTGTGCTGATCTTCGGGCTGCACCACGTTTTTGTCCTTGGACGTCATATAACCCCCTTTATTACCGTAATCTTCACTCTTTTTGCCCTTGCGGCAGCTGTAATGATGTTGCGCCGCTGGTTTGATCTCATTCCCCACGCAAAACCCGTCAGGCTGCTCCCACCCCCGGCCGTCAGGCTGCTGCCACCACCGGAGAACATCGACAGGCTTGAAAAGCAGGAACATCGACCTGAAAAAGAGGAGGTAGAAAATGAGCTCTGAGATAAAGAGTACCCGTCGTCAATTTCTTGCGGGAGCCATTGGAATGACCGCCCTTGGAGGTCTCAGTTTCAGCGGAACAGCCCATGCCGAGGCTCAAGCCCGGGAGAACCACCCGCACATTGATCCCGACGCTCTCTTAACGAAAGAACATGTCACAGATGTACTGGTTATCGGCGGCGGCATGGCCGGTTTTTTTGCTGCAGTAAAGGCTTCTGACCAGGGCGCAAAAGTGATCCTCACCGCCAAGGGACGCCTCGGGGCCTCAGGCCAGACTCCATGGGCTCGGGATATCTTCGCCTACTATCCCACCCCCGAAGAAATGCCACTGAAGGATTGGATCAAGGCAATCAACACAGCCAGCCACCGCACCAGCAATCCCAAATTCACCCGCCAGCTCGCCAACCACAGCCTTGCCAGGGTCAATGACCTCAAGAAGTGGGGCTTCTTCGACTCAGCCCTCTACAGCAAATGCTTTCACCATCAACTCAAGAAACGGAAAGTAGAGATCTGTGAGCGAATCATGATCACTCACCTGATCAAAGAACGGGGGCGCGTTATCGGAGCGGGAGGTTTTACTCTTGATGACGGTACCATTCACTTTTTCTCCGCGAAAACGGTGGTGCTCGCCACCGGTGCCGGTGCCTTTAAACCCGCCGGAATGCCGGTTTGCGACCTGACCAGTGACGGTGCCATGATGGCCTGGCGTATCGGCGCACGGATTACCGGCAAGGAGTGGAATGACACCACCACCGGCCTGCTCAATGCCCCCGCCGCCACGTGGCAGCGCTGGCGCAAAGATCTTGCCCGCAAGCCGCAGGTATGCGGGACAGATGTGGAGGTCACAGGCGAGCTCGGGCTCAACTATGAGGTATGGAAAGAGGGGGCCATTCTCCCCGGTCTGCCGGACGCGGACAAAGAACACAAGGTCAAACACTTTCCCCGCGGACCAGCTGTTCATCCGGCCACCGGCAGGGATCCGGCAGAAACGAAACCCAACCAGAAACCTAAAGTACATCACGCTGTCCTCTCTCCCCCGTTCTTTGCGCAGGGTCCGCCCTCCGGAGGTGCCGGGGCGGGACTCGCCCCGCACAATTCTGAAGGACTTGCCCCGGTTGATCTCAATGGTCAGTCTACCATCTCCGGCCTCTATGCCGCTGGCGACGCCCTCGGGTCCTGTGTTACCGGAGCAATGGAGCTGCAGCAGGGAGCCTCCCTCTCCGCAGCAGCCGTGCAGGGTGCAATTGCCGGCACAGCGGCAGCGCGGGTTGCTCTTCGGCGGAAATCCCGGTTTGCCATCCCCCCGGACCAGAAGATTACCATCAGTGAAGAGATCCTCGCCCCATTGAAACGCGGCCGGGGCTTCAGCCCCCGCTGGGTCACTCAGACCCTGCAGGGGATTGTCATTCCTAATTTCATCCTCTATATCAAAAAAGAACGGATGCTGGAGGCAGCGCTCGCCTACGTGGAAGAGTTGCGCGACAATCACCAGCCACTGCTCATCGCCCGCAATATCCACGAACTGCGCCTCGCCCACGAAACAGGCAACATGATACTCAACGCCGAGATGAAGCTGCGTGCCTCCATCCTTCGCCGCGAGAGCCGCTGCACCCACTACCGCGTCGACTATCCACGGATCAATGAGCAGGACTGGGATTGCTGGATAAACATTTTTCAGACCGATGATGGCACCATGGGGCTGGAGATTCAGCCCTTCAACGAAGGACCGGCAACCTGAAACAGGAGATGGAGATGGAAAGAAGTGAAATCTGCGAGAGATACTGGGATATCAAGCTGGAGAAGGTAAAAAAGGCGCTGGAGCGGAACAACTTCACGGTCTTTATTGCCAGTAATGCAGAGGCTGCCGGTGCGCTGATCATGCAGAAAATCGTCCCGCAGATTGAGGGCCTCAAGAGTGCCGCTTTCGGTGACTCCATGACCCTGCGTGCCACCGGTGTACTCGAAGCAATGACACAACTGGACGGAGTAGAATTCATTGACCCTTTTCCCAAAGGTGCTCCCAGGGAAGAGAAAGTTGCACTGCGTCGCCGGGCCCTGCTCACCGACCTTTTTTTCACAGGCAGCAATGCCCTTACCGAGGACGGGAAACTGGTCAATCTCGATATGGACGGCAACCGTATCGGCGGCATCGCCTACGGCCCGCGCAATGTTATTCTAACCATCAGCCGCAACAAGATCGTTCCCGATGTGGAACGGGCAATGGCCCGGATTAAAGAGGTGGCCGCCCCGCTTAACGCCATCCGCCACGACTACATGAAAACCCCCTGCCAGAAAACCGGTGAATGCATGGACTGCAGAAGCCCTGACCGCATTTGCAATCAGTGGCTTATCACCGAAAAGTGCTACCCCGCCGGCCGCATCCGTGTCGTGCTGATAAACGAGGAAGCAGGGCTGTAACCCCGGAAGGGTACTCGTTTTTCACTCCCTGCGAAGCGCATCAAGATCAATCTCGTAACGATTCACCTTGTCATACAGTCCCTTGCGACTCAGACCAAGGAGTTTATGAACAGCCCCCACCTTGCCACCGTACGTTCGCAACACGGCGAGAAGATACTCCCGCTCCTTGAGGGCAACAAACTCCTTCAACGGCAGCCGCGGGGTATTACTCTTCTCCCACTCGCCCTCTATTGTCTCTTCCCCGAGGACACAGAATCGCCGCACCCGATTCCGCAGTTCCCGCACATTACCCGGCCAATCCTGCTCCATCAGCTCTGTAAGAAAATTCGGCGCAAAGGGCGCCATTTTTTCACCGCTCTCACGACAATACTCCTGGCGAAAGGACTCTATCAGCAGAGGGATATCCTCCCGCCGCGCCTTGAGTGGGGGCATCTCCAGCGAAAAGACATTGAGCCGGTAGAAGAGATCTTCGCGGAAACGTCCAGCCGCCACCTCCTCCTTCATGTCCTGGTTGACCGATGCCACCACCCGTGCCGCAAGCGGCCGCAGTTCATTACTGCCAAGCGGGCAGTAACTGCGCTCCTCAAGCGCCCGTAACAGCTTCCCCTGCAAAGCCACCTCAAGAGAACAGATTTCATCAAGGAAGATTGTCCCTCTGCCAGCCAGATCAAATTTTCCCTCCCGCGCCCTCTCCGCCCCGGTAAAAGCACCCTGCTCACAGCCAAATAACTCCGCTTCCACCATATCGCCGGGAATCGCGGCCATATTCACCCCTACAAAGGGCATCGCCGGCCGCCCGATCTGGTGCAGCGCCCGGGCCACCAGCTCCTTGCCGGTACCCGTCTCTCCGCAGATCAGCACCGGATCGTTCTGCTTCGCCATCCGCACGATCTGCCGATAGAGCCGCTGCATGCAGGCGTGCGCCCCAACCAGCCCGTGGAAGAAAGAACCGTTCCCCTGTTCGTCGGCAACATCGGCCAGCCGCGCCGCCAGCCTGCGGTTCTCCAGAACCAGCATCCGCTTTTCCACCCCCCGCTGAAGGGCGGTGAGCAAGACCTCATCATCCACCGGTTTCTCAAGAAAATCGTAGGCCCCGGCCCGGAGAGCTTTCACCGCCAGCGCCACATCTCCATGACCGGTGATAAGCAACAGCGGCAGCTCGGCATCTATCTCCGCCACCCGCCGCTGAAACTCCATGCCATCAAGATGGGGCATGCGGACATCACTGACCACCGCATGTACCGCAATATCATTCTCCAGGTGCTGCAACGCCTGCTGAGGATCACTCTCCAGCACTGCCTCCCAGCCATGCAGCATCAGCGTCTGCCCTATGGCCGAGAGCAGATAGCTGTCGTCGTCCACCACCAGAATTTTTATCTTCTCTGTCACTCCTCCCCCTCCTGAACCTTTTGAATCTCTTCTTCCGGCAGCCAGACAGCGAAGGTTGTCCCCCGTCCCACTGCGGTCTTCATCTTGACAAACCCTCCTGTACTGCGGACGATCCGCTCGACAATGGAGAGCCCCAGGCCCATACCCACCCCGACCTCACGGGTGGTAAAAAAGGGATCAAACACCTTCTCCTCAAGCTCCGACGGAATACCGCAGCCGTTGTCGATAATGGAGATCACCACCCACATCCGCTCCGCGAGGCTTGGCGGATCAATGCCGCAGAGGCGTTCCAGGCGGATAATCAGCTCAGGGAAATCGCTCTCCCCCATCGACTGCGCCGCGTTCTGAATAAGGTTAAGCAACACCTGTTCTAAACGGACCACCTGACCCTGGACGAAAAAGTCCCCTTCTTCCAGTTCCAGCTTTACCTTCACCCCGGAGAGTTCCAGCTGCGCCTCGATGAAGTTGAGGACATCAAGCAGGATAATATTCACCCGGCAATGAGTCATCTTATTCTGCGCCTTTCCGGCAAACCCCTTCATACTGTGGATGATGGAGGAAGCGAAGTTGATGCGATCGATGATAGTGGAGAGGTTCTCACTGAGGATATCCTTGTGACGCAGCGGGTCGGCCATCGCCTTCTGGCAGTTACGGGCAAGCAGCAGCATGGTGTTAAGCGGCTGGGTCAGTTCATGGCCGATTCCCGCCGCCATCTCGCCAAGGCTGGCCAGCCGCCCGGAGTGGATGAGCTGGTCCTGTACCTCGCGCATGCGATCCATTACCTCAAAAAACTCCCGCCGATCGCTGGCAACAAGCATGTGGACAGTCTTTCCCTTTTCAGCAGGGCAGGTGGTACCGCGGACAAGCACCGGCACCGGCCACCCCTGCCGGTTGCAAAAAAGAGTTTCCAGGTCACGAAAATCCCCCTCGGCAAAGTGTTTCCTGATAACCCGTGAGACCTCCGGATTGGCAATATCGCTCAGCTGCAGCCCCTCCTGATCCACATCCCAGCCGAGGACATCATAAAATTCCTTTCCCGCCCGCAGAATAGTGAAATCCTCTGCAAAGAGAATAAACAGGTCGGAGAGGCTGGACATGATACGGGAAATAAAAAAGTTCTTCGCCTCCACCTCTTCATGTTTTTTTAACATCCGGATAACGAGATCTTTCTTCTGCTTTTCAAAAATACGGACCAGCGGGTCAACCAGCATTTCATCTCCGGTCAACTGTGCCAGTTTATCTCTGTCTCGCGCTGTCATTATTTTACCTCCCGGTTTCAACCTCTTCCTTTGCCTTGTTACCTTTCGGTTACATTCTCCCGGTAAAGAGCTTTTCAGTTGTTACCTTTAGGTAATATCCCCTTTTTCACTATATTTCAATGAGATAGAATAACAGCATCGGAAATTTTGTTACCAAAACTTTACATGTTCCGGCGTCTCTTTATTCCACCTTTCAATGCTATCCCCTTGTTATCATCATCTTTTTTCGACAGTTCCTCCTCTGGCACAAACCTTGCTTTACAAAAGGAGAAGGAGGGTTGGATATGGACAATACTCTGAATCTTGTATTGGAGAGCGATATGCTGCAGGCCATCTATTTGAATAATTCGGAAGCAAAGCAGATCACCATCGACCAGATCGCGGGTTACTGCAGTCTCTCCCTCAATCGGGTGCGCTATCTCATATCCACCCGCAGACTCCCTGGAAATGTAGAGAAAAACTCAGTGCGGTTAATAGATTTTCTCGGCTTTCTGCTGCACAACCGGATGAGTATTCCAGAGAGGCTGCTGCCCCCGAGAACCTCCCGTATCCTTTTTCTCTACCCTGCCGAACTGCTACTTGACAGCGGCATGGCGAAACGGCTGCGCAGGAAGATGAACCGCATCTGTGAAGCAATCGCCAAAAGTTGTCACCTCGTGCTGGCCGACAGTATTCCTTTCGGTGTTCACGCCAGCCTCACTCTACTCAATTTCATGCCCCATATCGTAGTTTTCACTGTCCTTGAGCGTCCCGGTCGTCAACTGCTCGCCACGATGGACCGCGTTACTTCCCTCACGACGAGCAAGACAGTGCTGCTGCTTGACCAGAATACAGCAGCCAGGGAGATGTTGAAATCGTCAGTGGACCTTGTCACCGACGGGCGACCGCCGTTTGAAAATTTACAGCAGAAACTGGCACTGCTGCTCAACGGATAGGAAAAGGGAGATACAATGGAACGAATGAACGATTATTATGCCTCAGTCACCCGCCGCCTGCTGCTGGCCTTTTTCTGCCTGTGCCTGGTGCCGCTGCTCGCCGTCGGCTGGATAACAAAGAACTCCCTGCGGGATATCAACATCATTCGTCTGGAGGATAAGGCCACAGCCACGGTTACCGCCCAGGCCAAGGTTCTGTCTCAGGTCTTAAAGGACCACATCAACAATCTCGATATGCTCGTTAATTTTCTGCCGCCGAGTTTCTTTGAGCAGCAGGGCAACACGGAAAAACTCTTTCTCGCCATTGACAATCGGGGTGATATTGTCGACCTGCAAAGCATTGCCGCCGATGGTCGGCAATACGCCTACGTTGGTCCCTATCGCACCCAGGTGAAAGGCAAGAGCTACGCTGAAGCACCGTGGTTTCAGGAGACTCTGCTCAATGGCGTACACATCAGTAACGTCTTCACCGGCTATCGCGGCACACCCCACTTTGTGGTAGCCGTCACCAACCCGTTGAAGAGCTATGTACTGCGGGCAACCGTCAACTCATCATCATTCAACTCCCTGCTGCTTGCCGCGCAGATCAGCCCCCACAGTGACGCCTTCATCGTCAACCGCGCGGGAGAGTTTCAGACCCCCAGCCTGCGCGGCGAAGACACTCTTTCCGTCACAGCCCGCACCCTGATCAGCGCTGGTGGATCTGAGGCCCCCATTGTCACCGACGACGCAGTCTATATCGCACGCCCCCTCGCCGACGGCCGGTGGTTCTTCATTGTCACAGCAAATGTAGCAGATTCCATGTCTGTCTATATTCCTCTGTACCGACAGATTCTTATCGTCTTCACCATCCTCTTTATCCTCGCTCTCGCCGCCGCATTAGTGGTCTCCATCATGCTGGCACGCCATATCCGTCATGCAGATCAGGAGTACGCCGCCAACTCCATGCAGTTTGCCCAGATGGAGAAAATGGCAACCATCGGCCGTCTCGCGGCCGGAGTCGCCCATGAAATTAACAACCCTCTGCAAATGATCAGTTCGCAGTCAGGCTGGATTGCCGAGCTGTTACCTGAAGAGGATCCGGCAAAGGTTAAAAATCTTGGCGAATACAAAGAGTCAATAGAGAAAATCCGCTACCACGTCAAACGCGCCGGAACGATCACCCACCGCCTGCTTGGATATTCTAAAAAGATGGCCGCTCAGCAGGAAGAGGTACAGCTCAATGACCTGCTTAATGAGACAATCTCTTTTGTTGAGAAGGAAGCAGAAAGCCACGATATTTCCATCCACCGCAATTTCCTTCCTGATCTGCCGCTCACCATGACAGACGGGCCGCAGCTTCAGCAGGTATTTCTGAATTTGCTTAATAATGCTTTGGATGCCGCCGGTGAGAAAGGTGAAGTAGAAATATCCACGGCAGTATCCGGCAGCGATCTGGTGATCCGCTTTGCAGACAGCGGGGAGGGAATTGCCCGTGAGAATCTGAAACGGCTTTTCGATCCATTTTTCACCACGAAATTACCGAATAAGGGAACCGGACTGGGACTCTATATCAGTTATGACATTACCCGCAAACTGGGCGGTTCGCTTAAAGCAGAAAATAGAGAGAGTGGTGGTGCCCTCTTCACCGTACAACTGCCAATTGCGCGCCTTGGTGAGATAAAAAGGCACTGAGCAGATAATCCGGGAACGTCGCCCCGGGAAAGAACCGGTTTCCCGACGCACCCGTCTTCTAAAACCCGCAGTACAGAGAGGTCCTTATGACTGAAATGAAAAAATTCAACATTCTTGTTGTAGACGATGAACAGGAATTTCGTGAGATGACTGTTAAGCAGCTCCTGCATCGGGGAATGGAGGCTGAAGGAGCGGAAGATGGCAAGATCGGCCTTGAGATGGTGGAAGAAGGAAACTTCGACGTCGTGCTGCTTGACGTGAAAATGCCGGTAATGGACGGGATTAAGGCCCTGCGGAAGATGAAGCAGGCCAAACCACTGGTGGAGGTGGTACTGCTCACCGGTCATGCCTCGGTGGATTCGGGGATTGAAGGAATGAAGCTCGGGGCCTTTGATTATCTGATGAAACCAATGGAGTTTGACGAAGTGCTGGAAAAGCTCTGCGACGCTTTTGAGAAACGGAGGATACATCTTGACAAGATTGAGATGGCGCAGATGAAGAAACACATGTCTCTGCCAAGTTAAATAACCGGGGAACGACATGATGCCGTAATCCCCATAAATAATATCACGGGCAAAACGCTCGAATTTGATTTACAGGAGGTCTCATGAACTACTTCAGACAGCTCTACCAATTGATGCTGGCTGGTGCACAAGCCCAGGCCCGATGGGAACTGGAGATGTCAACCAACATCCTTCACAGTCGTAAACGCCGTTATTTCCTGCTGTTGCTCATCCTGCCGGTACTGCTCGGCGGAATCGCCGCCTTCGCAGGTGACTTGGAACTGCCGTCAGTGATCGGTGGCAAGTCAGCGTATATGCCGTCGCACTACACCACCTTTATCTTTGTCTGCGCCATTTTTGTCGGACTCGCTGCAGGGCTGATCACCGGCTGTATCGGTGCTGGTGGTGGCTTTATCATCGCCCCGGCCCTGATGAGTTTCGGCGTGAAAGGGATTCTCGCCGTCGGGACTGACCTCTTTCATATCTTTGCCAAGGCAATCATGGGCAGCGTGCTGCACAAAAAACTCGGCAATATCTGTGTCGGCCTTGCCCTCACCTTTCTCGTCGGTTCCATTACCGGCGCAACGGTAGGCGGGGTTCTCAACCGCTGGCTCTATGACTTCAACCCGGTGTTGAGCGACATGTTCATCACCTCGGTATATGTCATTATTCTCGGCTTCCTCGCTTTCTACGCAATGAAGGATTACCTCACCACCCGCAGCGGAATGAAAAAGTCGGGAAAAACAGATTCTCCTGAGTCCATTTCACCCATGGGAGCGAAACTGCAGGCGATCAACCTGCCGCCGATGCTCACCTTTGACAAAGGGATCACCCCTGGCGGACGGAAAATCTCTGCACTTTTCCTCGTTATCAGTGGTTTCATCGTTGGTATGGCAGCAGCAATCATGGGCGTGGGTGGTGGATTCCTTACCTTCCCGATCTTTGTCTATGGCCTCGGGGTTTCCTCAATGACCACCGTCGGCACCGATATCTTCCAGATAATCTTCACCGCCGGTTACGCAGCACTTACTCAGTATGCCCTCTACGGATTTGTCTTCTACACACTGGCACTTGGCATGCTGCTCGGTTCGCTGATTGGCGTGCAAATGGGTTCGCTGATCACCCGCGTAGTTCCCGGTTACCTGATCCGCGGTTTTTACGCTCTGGCAGTCACCGCTGGTTTTGTCAATCGTTTCTTCGCTCTGCCCTCCAAGCTCGACAGCATGGGCTACATTGATATCTCCAAATCAACGGGAACGATACTGAACAGCATTGGGAATACTCTTTTCTTTGTTACAATCGGGGCATTCACGGTCTGGGTACTTTATATATTTTTCACTCACCTTAACGAACTGCGCTCGGAGGATTAACCATGACAAACAATGAAGAAGCAAAATTAAAAAAACGCGGCATCATGATGCTGCTTGTCTTTCTCGTCATTCTTGGCGTACTTTTCAGCCCGATATTTCCAGGCAAACTGCACGGGCTGGACTACATCGACAACCTCTTCAACACGATTTCCAAGGGCTCTTCAGACTTCATTTCCCTTCAGATTGAAGAGAACAAGGCCTTCACCGAGTCCACTCTTGATCAGGAAATCAACATGCACACCGACGGACAGGCAGAACAGTTCGCCCATCAGCTCACTGCCAGTGGTCTTACAGCTTTCGCTTCCGGCACTACAGTAACACTGACCGGCAGCATGGCAGAAATGGTAGCTTCGAGTCTCGCCGACAGCCGGACGATGTTTGACAACAACGGCTCCGTGGTAGAAGAGAAATATGGTTTCTCCGGGCGTGAGGCACTGTATAACTGGTGGACAGGCTACGCAAAAATGGTCAACAACCTCAACAGTAAAAAGAAATTCAAAGAGGCCAAATTTCTTGGCAATCTCAAGAAAAGAGCACTGGAACCTGCGTAT
Source organism: Desulforhopalus vacuolatus (assembly GCF_016918505.1). GTDB lineage: Bacteria > Desulfobacterota > Desulfobulbia > Desulfobulbales > Desulfocapsaceae > Desulforhopalus > Desulforhopalus vacuolatus. The sequence goes on along the minus strand of NZ_JAFFPZ010000005.1, from coordinate 141,779 downwards.
AACTACTACGGCATAGAAGCACGCTCGTGGAAAGCAAACATCATGATGATCAGCCTTGCTCTCGCCTTCTATGTCTTCTATACCGTCTGGTACGGATTTGGCATATTGTATCTTTTTGAAGGAATAGGCTTAAAGATCGGCGACCATTGAAGGGTTCCTTGAAACAGCTTGTATTTCGTTCATATTCAAGGTTTTCTGAAAATAAACAGGGGAGGGACGCTGAGCGTTCCCCCCTGTTTTTTCCGCAACACAGATTTCTCTGTGAAGAGAAAAAGGATACATAATGGCATTTTTCCCCTTAAACCTGAAAGAATTCTTCTTCTGTGAGAAGCCGGAACCTCTCAGCGGGGAAGAGTTACAGACCATTTTTCAGAATCGCTATCAGCTCTTCCGCCGTCTGCTCACCGCCAATAACAATGCGTTGCAGGCCATGGCCGAGCTGGAACGGATGTATTACGGCAGCTCCAGTTACCGTATGGCCGAGATAAACTCCAAAATCACCGCTATCCAGATAAACGTCTACAAGATGGTAAACAGCCTGCTGGAAATGGCTGAGGGGAAATATACCAGACTGGAGACGATCCTTGATCAGATCAGTCACAACCTTGAACTCATCCTCAATCAAAAGCCGGAGCGGCAACAGGGTCCCTTTATCATGCCACTCTCCGAGATCAGTTTTGAGGATCGGGAGCTGGTCGGGGAGAAGATGGCCCGGCTCGGCGAGGTGGGACGACTCGGACTGCCCATCCCGACAGGATTTGTTTTCACGGCGTCGGCCACCCGAAAGTTTCTGCACGCCGAACTGATCGACGAAATCAACCGGCAGCTGCAGATCATTGATCCCGAAAATCTTGAGGGTCTCTACGCGGGTTGTCACACCATGCAGGAACTGGTGCGCGATACCACCGTTCCGTCCTCCCTGATGGAGGAAATTTACGCTTCTTTTGATCGTTTTTTCAAGAAAGATCAGAAGATTGCAACCCGCTCAAGCGCCCTTGGAGAAGACAGTGCCGGGGTCTCCTTTGCCGGACTTTATGCAACGGTCCTTGACGTGGACCGCGAAGGACTGGCGGCGGGAATTCGGGAGGTGATTGCCTCCAAATACTGTCCCCGTGCCATTGCCTACCGGCGACGACGAGGCTACCGTCATGTGGATATTGAGATGTGTGTCGGCTGCGTCGCCATGGTAAATGCAGCGGTCAGCGGGGTTTTATACACCCGTAACCCCAATGCGACACAAGAAGAAAAAGGAGAAGAGATGCGCTGCAACGCCGTGGAGGGAATCGGCAGGGGCGTGGTGGAAGGCACCCGTGATGCCGATCTCTATATTCTACGGCATGAGCCTTTTTCCGTGATGGAGCGTCGACTCACAGGAGAACACCCGCTGCTCGGGGAGGCGCAGCTGGAGGAACTGGCGGCGGCTGGAAGAAAGCTGGAAAAACACTTTGCCACGCCGCAGGATGTGGAATGGAGTTTTGACCACGACGGTCACCTCTTCATCCTGCAGAGTCGGCCGCTGCAGATGCAGGAACACCATGAGGTTGTGGAAACGGGCAACAACCATCCCGTGGCCCCACTCTATCAAGGCGGTATAACCGCTTCCGACGGTGCCTGTTGCGGCAGAATTGTACGGGTAGACAAACCGGAGCAGGCGAAGGCCTTCCCGGCAGACGCCATCCTCTATGTGGAGTATCCTCTGCCTGAATGGGCACCACTGCTCAATCGCGCGGCGGGGATCTTCTCCTCTGGAGGGAATGAGGCCGGGCATCTTGCCACAGTCGCACGAGAGTTCGGGATTCCGGCGCTGTTCGGTTGCGGAGACGTATGCCAGAAGGTTGAAAAAATGCGTGCCACGGTGGAAGAATTCACCCTTGATTCCACTGCCCGCTGCATCTATCCGGGCAGAGACGAGATTGCACTGAGACGTCAGCATGTGATACCCTCTCCGATGACCAGTTCCCCCGTGCAGCTGATTCTTTCCAGGGCACTGCAGCTCATCACCCCCCTTAACCTCAACGATCCGGATTCAATTCGTTTCAAATCGACCTTCTGCGAGACCCTGCACGACATCACCCGTTTCTGCCACGAGAAGTCGGTTATGGTAATGTTCAACTTCGGCGGCAATTACCACTTTCCGCAGGCCGCAGCGAAACGTCTCACCGCCGATGTCCCGCTGGAGTGGTGGGTGATTAACCTTGCCGACGGCTTGCGGGAGGGATTGGACAAGAAGACAAAAACGGTTTCCATTGAAGATGTGGTCAGTGTGCCCATGCTGGCCATCTGGCGCGGGATTGCCGCCTTTCCATGGGCAGGACCGCCGCCGGTGAGCATGCGCGGGTTAGGTTCTATCATCTTCCAGTCCACCATGCGCCCGGAACTCTCTCCGGACGTGGCGGCAGCGAAGCTGAACTCCCGTAATTTTTTTCTCATTTCAAAATATTTCTGTAATCTTGGCGTGCGTCTCGGGTATCATTATGCCATGATTGAGGCGTGGCTGAGTGAACTGCGTACCGAGAGCTATCTCACCTTCCGCTTCAAGGGCGGCGCGGCGGATATGCACCGCAAATCGGTACGGGCGCGGCTGCTCGCGGACATCCTTGAACGCTGGGATTTCAGCGTTGAACTGCGCGGAGATGCACTGCTGGCAAGGATCAAGAAAATGCCCATAGATTTTCTGGAAGAGCGCCTGATGATTCTCGGTTACCTTAGTCTGCATGCCCGCCAGCTCGACATGGTAATGGATCGGGCGGAGACGGTTGAAAAGTATCGGCAGAAATTTCTGCGTGAAATTGATGAAATGCTGGCCAGAGAAAAAAATAAACCCGGGAACAAATAATGAAAAAGATTCTCCTCGTCGATGATGAACAGGATTTCCGTGAAATCAGTGGAAAATTTCTTGCCCATCGCGGGTTCGACACCCTGCAGGCAGACAGTTGCGCCACCGCTCTTGATCTGCTCGCACAAGAAGCGGATAACGTTGACGTTATTATCATGGACGTCTCCATGCCGGGCAAGGACGGCATCGCCTGTATGGCAGAGGTGAAGGCGACCTGGCCACAGCTTGAGGTGATCATCCTCACCGGTCACGCCTCTTTGAGCGTGAGCATCACAGGTATGAAAAAGGGTGCCTTTGACTACTGCATGAAACCGGTAGACTTTGATGAAATGCTGGAGAAGATTGCGCTGGCACGGGAAAAAGCGGCTCGGGGAGAATAAATTTTAAAAATCTTTATTCTCAAGGGTTTTTGCCAAAGGAACCACGAATGGACACGAATTATACCATTTACATTTTGTATTAGCGGATTCAAAGGCAGGGAGAAAGGAGACGGGAGACAGGGAAAAGCAAAAGACGGAACAGCGAAAAACTTTTTGCCAACGAATAAAAGCTCGAAACATGCGAATAAAGGCAAAAAAAATTTAAAAATTAAACAGAGAATTGCTGTTGTTCTATTTTTACTCTTTGCGTTCTTCGCGGTGAATTTTTTTGTCTTTTTAGAGCTTCTTTAAGAAGTTACATTTTTATAAAAAATACCCTTTTTCGCTGTTCCGTCTTTTCCCTGTCTCCAGTCTTTCCGCTTTCCTTCGTGTTCCTTCGCGTTCTTCGCGGTAAAAAAATGTTTTACCGTCTTTGTAAAAATCAAAAAAGGCTGAAGAGCATTTTTCCCGCCATTCCCAGAAGAATAACTCCAAGGAAAATTTTGATCGTTGCAGATCTGAGATGCCCGTGCATAACCTTTGTGCCCAGCATACCACCAAAATATGCGGCGCCAGAGGCACAGATCAGCACCTGCCACTGCACCGTTCCCATCAGAGCATAGGCTGTAAAGGCAATAAGTGAAGAAAAGGGAACCACAAAAGCCGTAATAGTCGCAACCTTTTTGGGATTGAAACCGAGGAAAATCAGCATTGGCGAAATCATCATTCCGCCTCCCACCCCCAGCAGACCTGAAAGAAATCCGGCCCCGGCCCCAACCAGAGCAGGTGCAACCACGGGCCGGTCTTCACGGTAGTTCTCCTCTCCGCCCTTCCGTCGATAGAGCAGCAGCATCAAACCTGAAAAGATGAGGAAAGCAACAAAGACCCACAGCACCACATTCCGGGAAACAAGTACGGAACACCACGCTCCCAGCGGAGCAAGGATCATGGAAGTGATAATGATCGGCAGGCCAAGGCGAAAATCGAGCAGCCCGTTCTTTATGTTGGAGTAACTCGCCGCGCCCATGGAAATGGTATTGATCATCAAGCCGGTGGGTTTGGCCGCATTGAGTGGCACTCCAAGCCAGTGCAGCACCGGGATAAGTGCCAGGGCAGACCCCACTCCGCCGAGGGCAAAGACAAAACTGAAAACGAAGGCCAGGCCCGTGGTGATAATTAACATCCAATCCATTTCATTCTCCGTGAATTCAAGGGATACATGCATACCCCCATTACTTTTCTGACATTCATCCCAGTGAATTTCTCAAATACTTCCGGGTTCCCCGTCACTTCTGGTTGGAAAACTGGGAGAAGCATGAAGGCTTTTCACGACAGAATTTTTGCCAGTGGACCAGGCTTGAGAACTGAAGCAATCTGCTCTGTGGAGGCGGTCAGGCACTTGACTTCTTCAAAACCATTAGCCAGAAGAAAGGTGTATACCACCGCACCACGGAAAATTGACGAACACAAAGGAACAATACATTTATCTTTTGGCAGCTCACCTTTACGGGCAGGCAGTTCATGCACAGGGATATTGGTCGCAAAGGGAAGGTTCAGATATTGGCATTCCTGCTCTGTGCGGACATCCAGAAAAAAGAAATGGTCGTTACCCAGTACTTTACGCATTGCATCGGCACTCATTGAATGTTCGCCAGCACCAAGGAAATCAAAATCCATCTCTGCCAATACTTCGTCTAAACTGTCCATAATCGTCTCCAATATTTAGTAATATATTTTAAAAGTGGCCAGGGGTAATACCAGGCCTGTCAGTAAGAACTTTTATAGAATTTTCAGTAACTTTTCAAAAACCCGTGAAAAAACGAAACACGCGAAAGCTTCTCATATAGAAAATGCCATTTTTCGCATGTTTCGTGTATTTAGCTGGTCAAAAAAATCTTTTGTCATTCGACTCTTCAGCACACAACGAATGTCATCAGGTTGTGTTGCCCTGCTTTTTCCTGCCTCCCGTCTCCCGTCTCCCTCCTCCTTTTACAGCAACTCAGACTGTGTCACAATTTGTGCCAGGATAACGGCATCAACACATTCCATAAATCTAAGAACACAGGGAATTTTCAATCGATAGTAAACCTGTTTTCCCCGCTTTTCACTCTCTACTATTCCCGCTTCTTTCAATACGGTAAGATGCTTTGAGATAGTAGAGAAATCGACATCAACAGCATCGACAAACTCACAGACACAGTGTTCTCCGTCAGAAAGTTGCCGGGCTATCCACAGTCTCGTGGGATGAGCAAGAGCCTTGAGGACTTTTGCCCTGGCTTCGTATTGCCTTTTCTCTTTCGGCGTCACAGCATACCTCCATTTCTTTTTTGGCAAAATAACCAAATGTTTTTCTGAAGTCAAGCCCCGACTGAAGGTCCCGGCCCGGAGCCACACACCGGAACCTTCAGCAGGACTCCTGTATTAACCTGTTAACTCAACAGGTTAATACAAAATTCCTGCATTTATTCCTCAACAGAAGGGTTGAGATCAGACATGCGGTTTTTACATGCTTCCAGTATATTCTTTAACATTTCACTGTAGGACATATCCTGCAATTGAGCCATCTTTGCCAGATGCCCGTCCCAGCACCAGCCGGGATTAGGATTCACTTCCAGAAGTCTTGGAGTCCCCTGTTCGTCCAGCCTCCAGTCAAAGCGGGCGTAATCATGACATCCCAGGCGATCAAACAACTTGAGACAACTCGCCCCAAGGAATCTCTCAACATCTTCTGACAGGTTTGCGGGAACAGATGTAATGTTCCAGTACGGAGAGCTGGGATCCCACTTTGCCTCATACCCGCATATTTTGGGTAATTCCGCTGGCAGCGCGGAATAATCTTCTTCAATAATGGGCAGTATCGTATATGAACCGGACGGGTTCCCAATAATACCAACACTTATATCCTTTCCGGTTAAGAACTCTTCCAGCAAAACCGGGATATTGTAGCCAAACTTTGCTCTGATTTCAATAATTGCACTTTCCAGCGCCTGGAGATCGTAACAAACATTTGTTTGTGTAATACCAAAACTGGAATCCCCACAGTTGGGTTTTACGATGACAGGAAAAGACAAGGTAAATTCCATAAACTGGACATCTTCCGGATTGAGCATATAGGCTTCAGGAACTGGAATATCCATTTCCCTGGCAATGCCCCGTACCAGTGATTTATCGTAACAATAGGCAAGACACTGGGGTGAACCACCTGAATAGTGGTATTCCATAAGTTCAAGGAGAGCGGCAACGTGCAACTCTTTTGTCGCGTCATTTTGAAACCCTTCATCGCAAAGATTAAAGACGAAACGGCATTTATTTTTCAGCCTTTCCAGATCCTTCATCAGGGTATCGTGCTGATTCAGATAAATAAATTCATATTCAGTCAGACCTGCCAGTGCCTCTTTGAGCAGATCAATTATATGATAATCATCCTCATCAAAACTTGCGTCGGGTTTAACCACATCCGTTTTCCCGGGATCCCCCAGTAAAACAAGAACGATATCTTTTTCTACGGAATGCACCCTGACAGGTGACCACTCCTTTTCAGCCACGGCAGTTACAATTATCCGCTCTGCCATCATGCCTAAATCTTGATTCCGTTTCGATTCAGACGATATTTTTGAATAGGTGCAAAAATCTTTAAATTCAGCCTGAATCAACAGGTCCTTAAGATCATTATTTGAGTAAAGACGCTCCGCATAAAATTGATCAGCAATAACACCTTTGGTTACATGGGTAATCACCTCTCTGGAGATCAGACGCTGGCCATCTTCAGAAAGAGACCTTTCCCGACAGACAAAATAGTTTTTGTCTATCCACTCCCAGCTGCGAGGTTCGAAATTCTCCCGCATGTTGTTGCCATCAGTGATATCTATCAACAACTTTCCACCAGGCTTCAAAACTCTTCTGACTTCCTCGAGTATTCTTGTATCATCTTTACTGGAATCAAAATAACCGAAGCTGTTACCGGCAATGAAAACGATATTAAATTCATCGGTTTGAAACGGCAGCTTCCGTGCATCACCTTCCTTGAAAATGACATTTGGGACATTTGAGCCCTTTGTTTTATTTATTTTCCTCGCACGATTTATCAGGTAATGGGATCTGTCCAGCCCCACGACATTATTATAGCCTCTTGTCGCAAGCTCCAGAGCGTGTCGTCCCTGTCCACAACACAGATCAAGGATTTTATCATTTGGGGAAGCATTGACCGCCTCAAGGAACGTATCGACTTCTTTAGTACTTATATCTTGATCTTCTACAACATCTCCGTCCGTGCGCAAATAATTTGCATTAAAAAGATGCCGCCACCAGTCAGCTTTTACATAGCTTTCCAGATTATCTACAGGCCCAAAAACTTCTATGATTTTCTTGTTTCCACTTTTAGACATCTACTTCCCCTCTTCCCTCAGATTTTTTTCACACAAAAAACGAAGGCAAAATACGAGTTAAACACAGCGCATTGTGGCAGGAATACAGGAAAAAATGATCACCATAATCCTGCAAACTATCGCCATTTTTCCAGTGCCCTTCTACGTCTTCCCCCGTCAAGTTGATCAATCAGATCCAACCCCAGAATCCTTCACATCTTTGACACGGCACAACGTCTCCTGCACTTTCTTTGCAAGGCCCTTGCACGTGTAACAGATGCAGAATTTAATTCTGCATCTGTTACCACTTTTCGTTACAAAAACCAACACAATAGCAAAGGGAAATTCATTGAATTATGACAGCTTATTATTCAGACAATAAAACTAATACATTTTCTGATCTTCAAGCTTTACCTGAGGGGAATAAATGTACACGAGTGTGGGAAAAGGACAAAGATACCGTTTATGGTCATCTCTGGACAAAAAGAAGGGATTTGTAGAGACAAGGCATGCCTTGTCTCACGGGGGTGGATAAGCTCAATACCGGAATCGACTACAGCGATTTTCTTGTGCAGTTTCTTCACATGACTGTGCATGGTTCTCGTTCTCAAACCACACAAACACCGCAGATATTAATGTTTTCTCGTAATATCTGCGGTGTTTTTTCCTCTCCGTTGTATATTCGAGGGTTGCCGCCGTTTGATTGCCCTCTTTTTATTGCGAAGGATTGCCAATAGAGTGTATTCGTCGCGGAGTTCCTTCCTTAAAAACACAAGAGCGGAGGTGAATCATGATATATTATGCCCACTCCACAGACAATCCCGACAAAAGTGACTGGCAATTACTCCAGGATCACCTTACCAATACGGCACACAACAGCGAACTTTTTGCCTCGCACTTCAATTCGGCTTCATGGGGAAAACTCCTCGGTTTGCTTCATGATGCAGGAAAAGCGACACTCGCGTTCCAACAAAGACTGGAAGGGAAGAACATAAGGGTAGATCACAGCTCTTTTGGTGCTCAAAAAGCCCAAGAACAAAACAATCGGTTTGGCTGGCTCCTGGCGTATGTCATAGCCGGGCACCACGGAGGGATGCCAAATGGGGGATTCCAACCAGGACAACTTCATTATCAACTCACACACACACCACCCGGGAAGGAAACTGAGCTGTTGCCTGAAGTAGAAGAAAAAATCGCCCTGCTCTTTCCTTTTCTTCCAAATTCTCCCGAAGAGATAGAAAGAGAGTGGGTTATGTTCAGCATTTCTTTTTTTACAAGAATGCTCTATTCCTGCCTCGTTGATGCAGATTTCCTTGATACCGAAGCTTTTTACAGCCCGGATCGGGCAATGTTACGCAAGACCTTTAATCAAAAAACTGACTTTGCAGCGCTGAAAACATCACTGCTGCAGTCTATCGACGAAAAAAAGACCAGCGCAACTCCGAGCACAGTAAATACCTGCCGACAGGAAGTATTGGCAGCCTGCCTGAAAGAATCCTCCGGCGCTCAAGGATTCTACAGCCTCACAGTTCCCACAGGCGGCGGAAAAACCCTCTCATCTCTTGCCTTTGCACTTTCTCACGCTCACAGTCACCAGCTCAACAGGGTCATATACACTATCCCCTTTACGTCGATCATCGAACAAAATGCAGAGGTCTTCCGTAAAGCCGTTGGCCCGGAGAATGTGCTTGAACACCACTCCAGTTATCAGGTGAAAGATAATGAAAACATCCTGGATAAATGGAGAAGTGCCACTGCTGAAAACTGGGACGCACCGATTGTTGTTACCACCAATGTTCAGTTCTTTAGGTCATTGTTCGCGCATAAACCCTCCAAATGTCGGAAATTGCACAACATCGTAAAAAGCGTCATCGTTATTGATGAAGCACAGGCAATCCCCACAGAATATCTGGAGCCATGCCTTGCAGCACTGAAAGAACTGGTACAGCGTTACCACTGCACCGTGGTCCTTTGTACTGCCACCCAGCCTGCCCTTGACGAAACCACCGGTGTGAAAATGAAAGTTACACTGCCGCAGCCGAAAGAGATTATCCCGAATCCGCAAATACTGTTCGATGTTCTGAAGCGGACCAGAATTGAATTTACAGGCACGTTGAATAATGAAGAACTGGCTGCCCGGATGATGAAGCATCGGCAGGTCCTCACCATTACAGCAACAAAAAAGCAGGCACAGGAGGTCTTTGCTCTTCTTGGAGAAAATGAAGGGAATTTTCATCTTTCAACCAACCTCTACCCCGCACACAGACAGAGGGTTCTCAAAAAGATACGAGAACGCGTGAAGGCAGGGCAACCATGCAAAATTGTTTCTACTAATCTGGTAGAAGCAGGAGTCGATATAGATTTACCTGTAGTGTATCGGGCGATGGCTGGTCTGGATTCGATTGCTCAGGCCGCAGGCCGCTGTAACAGAGAAGGAACTCTTGAATATGGGATGGTCTATGTTTATGAGCCAGAAGAGATGCCCTCCATGCCGTGGCTCGAACGAAGGATGATCCGCGCAGGTGAAGCATTACGTAAATTCCCGGATCAGGACTGCCTCCTGCCGGAACCTATGCGCTGTTACTTCGAACTTCTCTATGACGTAGACAATCTTGACAGCAAAGAGATTCTCAGTCGCCTGAATCCGCCCCCCGATTCTGATTTTATTTTTCCCTTTAAGGATATAGCCGAAGATTTTCGTCTGATTGAAGAAGATGGCTGCAACCTGATTATTCCTTCTCTTGCTGAAGATGAAGAAACTGTTGCAAAGCTTCTTCAAGAGCTGAGATACACCGAATTTCCACACACTGCGCGCCGCAAACTGCAACGGTATACCGTTGCAGTCCGTAGCAGAACCTTTGAGCAAATGAATATAAATGGTGCTGTTGAGATAATTCGAGAACAGTACCCCGTACTGTGCAATCACAGATTGTACTCTGAAAAATTGGGCCTCTACCTGGAAAATACAGAATTGTGGGACCCGCTGGCATTGATTACATAAACACTGCATTTTAAAAAACGTCTCTCTTTTGCAGTCAGACGAACATCTTTTTTTGCTGCATTCCCCATACCCACTGGAGGACACCATGCCCCATGGAATCAAAATCAGGGTGAAAGGCGATTATGCCCTTTTCTCCCGACCTGAAATGAAAGTAGAGCGAGTCTCCTACGATGTAATGACACCCTCTGCTGCCAGAGGAATTTTAGAAGCAATCCACTGGAAACCGGCCATAAGATATTACATTGACCAGATTCACGTCTTGAACCCCATAAAGTTTGACAATATCCGCCGGAATGAAGTGAAATCGAAGATTCCCTCCTTTAGACCTGAGACGGTAATGAGTGCTCAGAAGCAACTTTACTTCCTCGTTGATGACGGAGACAATCGGCAACAGAGAGCAACAACGCTCCTTCGCAACGTTGACTACATTATCGAAGCCCACTTTGAACTCACTGACAAAGCGGGGCCAGGCGACAACCCGGGAAAACATCTCGACATCTTTAATCGCAGACTCAAAAAAGGGCAGACATTCCAGCAGCCATATCTGGGCTGCAGGGAATTTCCAGCCCGGGTTGAACCTGTGGAAGAGGATATCCCAAAATCGTACTACAGAGGCGAAACCAGAGAGTTGGGTTATATGCTCCTCGACATCGATTTTGCCAACAACATGACTCCACTTTTTTTTAAAGCTGTTATGGAAAATGGAATCATCTCCCCTCCGCACCCGGATTCCGAGGAGGTGCATGCATGATTTTACAGACTTTAAACAGTTACTACCTGAGAAAGGCCGCTGAATCAGACAGCACAATACCAATGCCGGGAACAAGCGTGGAAAAGATTTCCTATGCCCTGATTTTGTCTGAACAGGGCGAACTCATTGATATTGAGCCCCTTCTTGTACCATCAGGCAAGAAACTGGTCCCTTTACTCCTCACTGTTCCAGCGGCAGTAAAGCGCTCCAGGGGAATCAGTTCCAATTTTCTGTGGGATACCACAACCTACGTGCTGGGAGTGGATGATAACGACAACCAGGAACGTACTGCCTCATGTCATCAGGCCTTTATAGACCTGATTGAAGAATTCTGTGATCTGAACGATCCCGAACTCAACGCCATCCATCTCTTCCTGAAAAAAGACTGGCAGTTTTTGAAAGAACGCGCAGACTGGGAAGAAATCTGTGGCACCAATATGGTCTTCAGGATGAGCGGGGTTCCCGGTTTTATCCACCAGCGTCCTGCGGCGTTGAACGCATGGGCCCTCTGTCGAACCAGGGATACAGATGAAACTCTGGGGCAATGTCTTATCAACGGCAAGGCGCACCAGCCTCTTGCCAGATTACACTCTTCAATCAAAGGTGTAAGAGGGGCACAGTCTTCAGGTGCCTCACTGGTCGCTTTTAATCAAAAATCTTTTGAATCATATGGGAAGACACAGTCGTACAACGCCCCGGTAAGCCAGCAGGTGGTATTCTGTTACACCACTGCACTCAATTTCCTGCTCCGAAAAGAAAGTAGACAAAAAATTATCATCGGCGACACCACTGTCGTTTTCTGGGCTGCAAAACAAACTCCGGCAGAAGACTTCTTTGCTGATATTCTTGCGCCTCCGGTGAAGTCTAAAAAAACAGGCACAGATCAAACCGAGGATGACCAGAAGACATCCTTATTGCTGCATGATTTATTTGAGGCTGTTCGTGACGGGAAAGCACCTGAAAATATTATGCCACAACTCGACTCTGCAGTTGAGTTCTATATCCTCGGTCTTTCTCCAAATGCAGCCCGGCTCTCCATTCGATTCTGGGAAGTAAACACTCTTGGATCATTGTTTGAAAAAATTGGGCTGCATTTTAGACAGATGCAGATTGTCCGCCAGTTTGACAACGACATGGAGTTTCCACCTCTCTGGCTCCTGTTAGCCAAAATCGCAGTACTCGGGAAAGGAGAAAACGTCTCACCTGTTCTTGCTGGAGGGATGACCAAAGCGCTGCTCGGAGGGGAAAAGGTCCGCTACCCGCACACATTGCTGACTGCAGTATTGGGCAGAATCAGAGCTGAGCAGAAAGTTGACTATTATCGGGCTGCACTCTTAAAAGCCTATCTTATTCGCAACATACAAATGGAGGTATCCATGTCCCTTGATCCCAAAAGAACAGAGACAGCGTATCTGCTCGGCAGGCTCTTTGCCGTGCTGGAAAAAGCTCAAAATGACGCCATTCCAGGCAGCAACTCTACAATAAAAGACCGTTATTTTGCTGCGGCTCCAGCTACTCCAGCACGGATTTTTCCTTTACTACTGAAAAACTCTGCCAATCACCTCGCGAAACTGCGCAAGGACCCGGAAAAAAAAGGCTGGGGTGTCAACCTGGAAAAACAGATCCAGCAGATTATCAATAATATCAACGAGTTCCCCGCCACTCTCTCCCCTGAGAAGCAGGGACTTTTTATGATCGGTTATTATCATCAGATGCAAGATTTCTATACTAAAAAGGAGATTTGACTATGACTGCCATAACCAGCCGCTACGAATTTACCCTGCTCTTCGACGTTCAAAACGGCAATCCCAACGGTGATCCCGATGCCGGGAATACTCCGAGAATCGACCCGGAAACCGGCAATGGTCTTGTCACCGATGTCTGCCTGAAACGGAAAATCCGAAATCATGTAGCTCTTGCCAGAGAAGGAGCAGAACGGTTTAGAATTTATGTACAGGAAAAAGCTGTCCTCAACCTGCAACATACCCTGGCCTACCAGGCTCTTGATTTGAAACCGGAGAAGAAAAAGCTCCCTAAAAAGATTGAAGATGCACACAAGGTAACAGCATGGATGTGTAACAATTTCTTTGATGTTCGAGCTTTCGGCGCGGTTATGACCACAGAGGTAAACTGCGGACAGGTGCGCGGTCCGGTTCAACTTGCCTTTGCTCAAAGTGTTGAACCGATTTTTGCTCAGGAAATCAGTATTACCCGCATGGCTGTAACCAATGAAAAAGACCTGGAAAAAGAACGTACCATGGGACGTAAATACATCGTCCCCTACGGTCTCTACGTCGCTCATGGTTTTATTTCTGCCCCTCTGGCCGAAAAGACAGGTTTTTCTGAAGAAGATCTGTCACTGCTCTGGGACGCATTAATCAACATGTTTGAACACGACCGCTCGGCAGCCCGCGGACTGATGAGCAGCCAGAAGCTCTTTGTTTTCAAACACGAAAATCGGATGGGCAACGCCCCCGCCCATAAACTTTTTGACCTTATACAGATTAAGCGCACTGAAGAGAGCGCAAACCATCCGGCCCGCTCATTTAAAGACTATGAGGTTACTGTCGGCACCATGCCCGAAGGGGTGACACTCGAAGAAAAGCTCTAACCCATGTACTCAGAAGATGATCTCGTAATGATTTCTGCCCTTCAACATTACCTTTTCTGCCCGAGACAATGTGCGCTAATACATATTGAACAGCAGTGGACGGAGAATATTTACACCGCTGAAGGACAGGCAATGCACGAGCGGGTACATTCTGTCGGCAAGGAATCGCGGCGACAGATCAAAGTAGAATTTGATCTGCCACTGCGTTCCCTGCAACTTGGCCTTGTCGGACGAGGTGACATTGTCGAATTTCACCTGCAGGATGATGGAAGCTGGCAGCCCTTTCCCGTAGAGTACAAGCGAGGACGCCCCAAAAAGGATAATTGTGACAAGGTGCAGCTTTGTGCGCAGGGAATATCTCTCGAAGAAATGCTCGCTGTAGAAGTTCCTTCAGGCGCGCTGTACTACGGTAAAAAAAAGCGGAGGGTTGAAATTCCCTTTACTCCAGAGCTGCGACAGGAGACTAAAGAAACCGCAAACAAAGTACACCAGTTGCTCAGCTCCGGAATCACTCCACCGCCAAGTTATGATGATCGCTGTGAAAATTGTTCCCTTTTTGCTGAGTGCCTGCCAGAAACCGTTCGAAAAAAGGGCAAAGTCGCCCGTTATATGCAAACCATCCTTCGCCTATGAAAAAGCACCTTAACACCCTCTTTGTTACCACTCAGGGAGCCTATCTCGCCAAAGATGGCGAAACGGTCGCCGTGCGCATCGACGGTGAAACAAAACTCCGTGTTCCTGTTCATACACTGGAAAGTGTGGTCTGTTTTGGCAATGTCGGCTGCAGCCCTTTTCTCCTCGGGTTCTGTGGTGAACGAAACGTGACAATCTCCTTTCTCACAGAATACGGCCGTTTTTTGGCAAGGGTCGTCGGCCCCGTCTCTGGGAATGTCCTGCTTCGCCGGGAGCAATACCGTAAAGCTGATGATGAAACCTTCTCAGCAGAAATCAGTTGTGCGTTTATCACCGGGAAAATTGTGAACTGCCGAAGTGTCCTCCGCCGCGCCATCCGAGATCATAAAGAAAAACTTGACGCCGACGCACTGGAAAGTGCCAGCAACCACCTCACGGCATCGCTCAACGCCCTCCAGGGGAATTTGAATTTAGAGCAGGTGCGAGGTGTCGAAGGGGATGCTGCTCATGTTTATTTTGAGGTCTTCGACCATCTCCTCACCCACAAGAAGACCGATTTCTTTTTCCATCAACGCAGCAGACGGCCACCACTGGACAGAATGAACTGCCTGCTCTCTTTCCTCTACACCCTGCTGATGCACGACATCCGTTCCGCCCTCGAATGCACCGGACTGGACCCCGCAGTTGGTTTTCTTCATCGTGATCGCCCGGGGAGGCCGGGCCTGGCCCTTGATATGATGGAGGAGTTCCGCCCTCTTGCTGACCGTCTGGCGTTGTCAATGGTCAACCTCGGACAGCTGCAGGGAAAAGACTTCACCCTCAGTGAAACGAACGCAGTACGCATGAAAGATACTCCCCGCAAAAATCTCCTTGTCGCATGGCAAACCCGCAAACAAGACGTAATAGAACATCCTTTCTTGAAGAAAAAAATGCCGGTGGGACTGCTTTTTCATACCCAGGCACTCCTCTTGGCCCGTTTTTTCAGAGGTGATCTGGACGGATACCCACCCATGATATGGAGATAAATCATGATGGTTCTGGTAAGTTATGACGTAAAGACGAGTGATCCCGGAGGAGCGAGGCGACTGAGACGGGTGGCAAGGGTCTGCACCAATCACGGACAAAGAGTTCAATTTTCTGTTTTCGAATGTCTTGTGGACCCCGCACAATGGGTATCTCTACGAAAAAAGCTGATTGCAGAAATAAATGAATCTACTGACAGTCTGCGCTTCTATTTTCTGGGAGCAAATTGGAGAAAGCGGGTAGAACACATCGGAGCAAAAGAGGGTATTGACCAGGAAGGAGCATTAATTATTTAAGACTTAGAAGAGTTGCGCGAATCTTTCACATACAGAAAAACCCGGGAGGTTCGCAGGCATTGTTTTTAAACACTTTTTTAGATTTTTATTGAACTTTGGCAAAAGCGTGATTCTCAATTTTCCGGGAATCGCAAAATCGGAGAAATTAACTCAATCTTTTCGCAATGTTACAGATTGACAGTCGCTCCCCATGCGGGAGCGTGGATTGAAACAATCAAAACTTTTGCTGCATCCCTCACCCCATCGTCGCTCCCCATGCGGGAGCGTGGATTGAAACTTTCCTGTATCCGACATACCAACACAGGTCGTCAGTCGCTCCCCATGCGGGAGCGTGGATTGAAACACAAAAGAGGCCACAGCATCACTTCGAAGATACTGGTCGCTCCCCATGCGGGAGCGTGGATTGAAACTGTAAATTCTTCATCGTATATTGGACAAAAACTGGTCGCTCCCCATGCGGGAGCGTGGATTGAAACACGGCCGGTGGGAAGGCATCAAGTATTTTCACCGAGGGTCGCTCCCCATGCGGGAGCGTGGATTGAAACACGGGTAGCTTGTTGGTGACATAATACTCTCGTTGTCGCTCCCCATGCGGGAGCGTGGATTGAAACATCGACCGCATTGACTCAGGACAAAAGACCTCTTCAGTCGCTCCCCATGCGGGAGCGTGGATTGAAACACGTTGTCCTCCGTTTATTTTGATATAAAAACAACGTCGCTCCCCATGCGGGAGCGTGGATTGAAACGCTTGTGGTAACCGAGCCCGCTTTTTTTATCGCAGTCGCTCCCCATGCGGGAGCGTGGATTGAAACAACAATGACGTAGCCCTCTGGTGTCTCAATATAATGGTCGCTCCCCATGCGGGAGCGTGGATTGAAACCCAGAATATCAGGTCGATCACAAGAATGGAATAAGTCGCTCCCCATGCGGGAGCGTGGATTGAAACAGGTCCTAATCAGAGCAGTCTGGTACAGCTCAACGTCGCTCCCCATGCGGGAGCGTGGATTGAAACCAATAAATTTTCCGCCTGTTGCAGTGGAAATTTGTCGCTCCCCATGCGGGAGCGTGGATTGAAACTCTTGCTGGCTTGCATGATAAGATCTGCATCGGTATCGAGCGTCGCTCCCCATGCGGGAGCGTGGATTGAAACTCTTGCCATTTATAACTGTCACCCATAACCCGCTGTCGCTCCCCATGCGGGAGCGTGGATTGAAACGCAAGCACATCAATACACTGCTGAAAGAGGGTAGTCGCTCCCCATGCGGGAGCGTGGATTGAAACCTTAATCTAGCGTTGGATCCGATAAAGGCGTCAATGTCGCTCCCCATGCGGGAGCGTGGATTGAAACGAGAACGATCCCATTTCCCCCAACAATGTATAATGCGTCGCTCCCCATGCGGGAGCGTGGATTGAAACAACGACACGCCGCGAAATTTTCTTCTATTCAATGTCGCTCCCCATGCGGGAGCGTGGATTGAAACCCAAGACCGTGTCTGCATCTCCCCGAGTACAAAGACCGTCGCTCCCCATGCGGGAGCGTGGATTGAAACCCCATCTCCGACATCATATCGAGAAGATCTTCAAAGTCGCTCCCCATGCGGGAGCGTGGATTGAAACTCGGATATCCTTCAAAATACTTCCGGAGCTCCGTCGTCGCTCCCCATGCGGGAGCGTGGATTGAAACCCTGTTGGTTCGGATGCTGCTGCAATGACTTATCCGTCGCTCCCCATGCGGGAGCGTGGATTGAAACACCACAAGTTTCGCGGTTGCAGCAGCAGCATAAAGTCGCTCCCCATGCGGGAGCGTGGATTGAAACCCCCAAACGACCTCATGCGTGGCTACCGAAAAACATGGTCGCTCCCCATGCGGGAGCGTGGATTGAAACAGGTTGCTCACGAGTTTTGCGGTTTGATCCCGAGGTCGCTCCCCATGCGGGAGCGTGGATTGAAACAAGTGTGGTTCGCGGTGTCGGAATGCGAATCGCACTCGGTCGCTCCCCATGCGGGAGCGTGGATTGAAACAAGTTGGCTGTTTCCTTCACCGACAAGGAAAACGGGTCGCTCCCCATGCGGGAGCGTGGATTGAAACACGTCTTCCTCCTTCTGTTTTTTGTTGGTAATCTGGTCGCTCCCCATGCGGGAGCGTGGATTGAAACTCAACGATTACAGGCCCTTATAGACAGAAAAAACAGTCGCTCCCCATGCGGGAGCGTGGATTGAAACCCCGGTCTCCTCCCCGCAATCGACATAGCCCCCGAGTCGCTCCCCATGCGGGAGCGTGGATTGAAACACAACAGACGCCTCAAGCGCAGAAGAAACACGTGGTCGCTCCCCATGCGGGAGCGTGGATTGAAACACGTGCTCTGATTGAAGGCATGGCGCAGAGCTTGGTCGCTCCCCATGCGGGAGCGTGGATTGAAACACCATTCGTCGCCGTCCGCCTGCCCGCCTCTGGTCGCTCCCCATGCGGGAGCGTGGATTGAAACTCACGTGTATATGTCAACGAAACCAGCGTGACAGGTCGCTCCCCATGCGGGAGCGTGGATTGAAACAACGGTGAGAGTGAGGCTGAGGCGTAACCCGCCATGTCGCTCCCCATGCGGGAGCGTGGATTGAAACGATCAGGATATTAGTGGGTTGAATATTGTTAATGTCGTCGCTCCCCATGCGGGAGCGTGGATTGAAACCCCAGTCACAGCAATGGTCAGACTCGCCGACGAGGTCGCTCCCCATGCGGGAG
The DNA here is from genome assembly GCF_016918505.1 of Desulforhopalus vacuolatus. Taxonomy (GTDB): domain Bacteria; phylum Desulfobacterota; class Desulfobulbia; order Desulfobulbales; family Desulfocapsaceae; genus Desulforhopalus; species Desulforhopalus vacuolatus. The sequence goes on along the minus strand of NZ_JAFFPZ010000005.1, from coordinate 123,165 downwards.
CGTGGATTGAAACCGTGATCTTCAGCACTGATTGGCTCATGGCGGGGGTCGCTCCCCATGCGGGAGCGTGGATTGAAACACGCCTGAGTATGGTTGCGCTTTTTGCAGAATCACACATGTCGCTCCCCATGCGGGAGCGTGGATTGAAACACGCACCACTGACAGAGCCCTGCGTTGTCTTTGTCGTCGCTCCCCATGCGGGAGCGTGGATTGAAACCCACTGCGCTCTGACATCTTTTGAACCCTGCTGCGTCGCTCCCCATGCGGGAGCGTGGATTGAAACTCAGTGAAACCCGCAGCCTCCGGGCCACCAGCCGTCGCTCCCCATGCGGGAGCGTGGATTGAAACAAGCGCCTTGTCACCGGTGAAGCCCATAACCAAGAGGTCGCTCCCCATGCGGGAGCGTGGATTGAAACTCTTGATGGAGACTCTGAAGAGGTCGGGCCTTGGTCGCTCCCCATGCGGGAGCGTGGATTGAAACCTGCTGCGGAGTTGCGCATGACGGCGAGAAAAGCGTCGCTCCCCATGCGGGAGCGTGGATTGAAATGAATAAACAAACAATGTGTATCAGCACACACTGCCTCGGGCAAAAAAAATCTCTCCTCACGCGAAAGCGTGAAGAGAGACGTTTGTTGTAGAGACAGAACATCTCCTGTCTCTACAATCTCTAACCCAATTTTTTTACCAATTCGGATTACAGTGCTTTATCGATACTCTCGACAGATTTTTTTGCGTCTCCAAACAGCATCCACGCATTGTCTTTGAAAAAGAGAGGATTCTGCACACCGGCATAGCCGGTACGCATGGAGCGCTTGAAAATGATGACTTGCCTTGCCTTCCAGACCTCAAGAACAGGCATGCCGGCAATCGGGCTGTGCGGGTCTTCCAGGGCTGCAGGGTTGACGGTATCGTTTGCACCAATAACAAGGACAACATCGGTGTCGCCAAAATCGTCATTGATCTCGTCCATTTCCAGGACGATATCATACGGAACCTTTGCTTCAGCCAGAAGAACATTCATGTGGCCGGGAAGCCGCCCTGCCACAGGATGGATACCAAAGCGCACCTTCGTGCCGTTTTTCTTCAGTTTTCGGACAATTTCTGCAACCGTATATTGAGCCTGGGCGACAGCCATGCCGTATCCAGGGGTAATAATGACGGATTCTGCATCTTTCAACTTCTCAGCAACATCTTCTGCCGAGATTTCCTTATGCTCTCCCATATCACCAGCGTCTTCTGAGGCGCTGCTGCCGTCAGTACCAAAACCTCCTGCAATCACGCTGATGAACGAACGGTTCATCGCCTTGCACATAATATAGGAAAGGATAGCACCCGAGGAGCCGACCAGAGCACCTGTGATGATGAGCAGATCATTGTCGAGCATAAAGCCTGCCGCTGCTGCCGCCCAGCCAGAATAGGAGTTCAGCATTGAGATAACTACCGGCATGTCCGCGCCGCCAATGGAAGCAACAAGATGCCAGCCGCACAACAGGGCGATGATTGTCATGAGGAGAAGCGGCCAGAAGACACCACCCTGCTGGAGAAAAACCGCCAAAAGAACACTCGAGACAATAATGGCAAGGAGGTTGAGTTTGTTTTTATAGGGCAGTACCAGAGGTTTCGATGAAAACAACCCCTGCAGCTTTCCAAAAGCGACGATTGATCCGGTAAGAGTCACCGCACCAATAAAAGAGCCGATAAAAACTTCTACAAGATGAACGGTGACCATCCCCTGGGCCATCGCCGCTTTTTCAACAGGAGCAAGAGCCTGATAACCGAAATAACTGTTGAAACCGACCAGCACCGCTGACAGGCCGACAAAACTGTGCAGGAGCGCAATAAGCTGTGGCATCTGCGTAATTTCTACCTTCAGCGCTATAACGAGACCGATGACGGCACCGATTGCCATGGCGATAAGGATAAAGGAGAGACCGCCTTCATTGGGGCCGAAAATAGTCGCAATCAGCGCTATTGCCATACCGATAATACCGTAGATATTACCCCTTCTGGCTGTTTTCTGAGTAGACAGACCGGCCAATGCCATAATGAACAGCAGTCCGGCGATAATATAGATACCTGTAACAAATCCCTGTGACATTATTACTCCTCCAGCCTGAACATCTTCAGCATGCGATGCGTTACAAAAAAGCCACCGAAGATATTTATTGAGCTAATCAGAACAGCTATAAACGCAAGCGATCGTATAAGCAGACCTTGATGCCCGATCTGCAGCAACGCACCGACGATGATAATACCAGATATGGCATTGGTGACACTCATCAAGGGGGTATGCAATGCATGGGTGACATTCCAGATCACGTAATATCCAAGGACACAGGAGAGCGCAAATATAATGAAATGCCCTAAAAATTCAGTCGGCGCGAAGGCTCCAAGGCTGGCAATAGCGCATGCACCAATGGCAATAAACAACATTTGCAGCCACGGTTTTGAGGGCTTCTTCTTTTCTTCCTCCGGCTGCGCAATCGGTTTTGCCGGTGCCGGTTGTTTGGAACTGACCTGAACAGCTGGCGGTGGATAGGTTATTTCGCTCCCCTTTACCACCGTAACGCCACGAATTATGACATCATCGAAATCAACAGCGAGGGTGCCGTCTTTTTCTTTACAGAGCAATTTCAGCAGGTTGACAAGATTGGTACCAAACAACTGGCTGGCCTGCCCCGCCATCCGGGAAGGCAGATCCGTATAACCGATAATGGTAACACCACTTTTGACCACAACCTTGCCCGGCTCGGTCATGGTACAGTTCCCGCCATTTGGCGCTGCAAGGTCGACAATAACGCTGCCCGGCCGAAGCGATTCAACCATGTCGTCAAGAATCAGTTTGGGAGCAGGTCTGCCCGGAATAAGGGCCGTGGTGATAATGATATCCACTTCTCTGGCCTGTTCCCGGAAGAGTTCCATTTCCGCCGCAATATATTCTTTAGACATGACCCGGGCGTATCCATCACCAATCCCGGCCTCTTCCTCCATGGTGACTTCCAAAAATTCAGCCCCCATGGAATTGATCTGTTCCTTGACTTCAGGGCGGGTGTCAAATGCGCGCACTTGAGCACCAAGACTTCCGGCGGCACCAATTGCGGCAAGACCGGCCACCCCGGCACCAATAATCATGACCTTTGCCGGCGGCACCTTGCCTGCCGCTGTAATTTGACCTGCGAAAAAGCGGCCAAAGTGGTGCGCGGCCTCTATAACAGCGCGATAACCTGCGATATTGGCCATCGAACTGAGGACATCCATGGATTGCGACCGTGAGATGCGGGGAACCATATCCATGGCCATGGTGGTAATGCCCTTTGCAGCCAGGCGACTGAGCATTTCCTCATTTTGCGCCGGGCTTATCAGACTGATGAAGGTGGTCCCCTCCCTGAGAAGCTCTATTTCATCTTCCTGATCAGTTGTAATCGGGCCGTTGATTTTTAAAACAAGATCACTCTGCCATGCCACCTCTTTTTCAACGAGTTCTGCACCTGCTTCGAGATAGGCTTCATCGCTAAAATTTGCATTCAGGCCAGCGCCTTTTTCGACAGCTACGGTAAAACCCAGTTTCTTCAACTGGGCAACAGTCCGGGGAGTGGCGGCAATCCGTTTCTCTCCTGCAACCTGTTCTTTTGGTATTCCAATCTGCATATTTCCTCCGCGTATTCATTATCCTCGTAAAGTCTCTGGATCTGAGATATCCAGGGTGCGAGTGCAATCTTCTGCTATTGTAAAACATTTCGATGTAATCAACTACATTCCGTCAGATACCCTTATTACTGAAATTCAACTGCGCTTCTATTTTCTGGGATCGAATTGGAGAAAGCGGGAAGAATACATTGGTGCAAAAGAGGGTATTGACCTTTTACAGAAGCATCAAAACGAGCGTTGTAGAAACAAGGTACGCCTTGTCCCTACAACGCTCTCTCCCAGATGGGGCACACGGATTAAAACTCAGGTAGTTACCTCAAACTTGTACCCGACACCGTAGACAGATCGGATAAGTTCAATGCCGGGATCAACCGCAGCGATTTTCTTGCGCAGTTTTTTTACATGACTGTCGATGGTACGGTCGCAGACAATGCGCTGGTCCGTGTAGATATGTTCCATGAGCTGGTCGCGGGAGAAAATGCGGCCGGGGGAGTCAGCAAGGATCTTCAGAAGTTGAAATTCCACTGCTGTCAGCTCCAGAGGTTTGCCGCGCAAAATAACAAGATGCTTCTCTATCTCAAAGCGAACCATTCTGTTCTCTTCATCCTGCGGGCTGCTCTGCGCCCGCCGCAGCACAGCTTTTACCCGCGCCACAACCTCCCGTGGACTAAAGGGTTTGCAGATGTAGTCATCAGCACCATATTCCAGCCCGAGCAGTCGGTCTATTTCCTCCACCCGTGCTGTTACGATAATGATCGGTACACGTGAGAACTCTCGTATTTCCCGGCAGATACTGATACCGTCCTTACCAGGCAGCATCAAGTCAAGGAGAATCAGCGCGGGTCGGTTTTCTCTCACCCACGTCACAACTCCCGTCCCTTCACTGAGAATCTCACTCTCATATCCAGCCTGCGCCAGATAATCGCGGTGCAGCTCAGCGAGGCGCTCTTCATCTTCCACTATCAATATTATTTCAGACATTCTGTCACATCCTCCAGTTACTTTTATCGGTAGAGTTACATGCTCTGCCTCATGGTGCCGCGGCAGCCGGAGTCCCCTGCGGGAATCCTCAATTAATCGGCAGTTCAATCTTCATTTCCAGCCCGCCGAGAGGGGAATGACCAGCGGTGATGACCCCCTCGTGCGCCTTGACAATATTACGGCAGATACTCAACCCGAGGCCGCTGCCGTGGCGTCCCTCGAAGGTCATGCCTTTCTGAGTGCGGGAAGCATCCTCCCGAAAGAGACGCTCAAAGAGACGCGGCAGGTTCTCGTCCTTCACACCGGGGGCGGAATCCTGAAACAGGATCGTTATGAGTTCCTTTTCCAGATACCCCGATATTTTAAGATGACCGGGGCTCTGTGTATAGCGGCGGCTGTTTTCCAGCAGATTGGAAAAGAGCTGGTGTAGACGGCCGGGGTCGGCAAGCATCCTCGGTGATTTCCCGTTTACTTTTGGCAGGTTAAGCTCCAGTGTCAACCCCATGGACTCAAAACGGCCGATGAAACCCTCCACCACTTCAGTAAGGATACCAAAAGGATCGCATTCTGCCTTGCGATACGTCATTGCACCGAGATCCGACATCGATACTTCGTGCAGATCCCGGACGAGGCGCTCAATATGCATCACCTCGCCGTGAAGGATATCAAGTGCCCTGGCGTCGCACAGATGGATACCGTCCTGGATACTTTCAATCTCTGCACAAAGTACGGCAAGCGGAGTACGCAGTTCATGAGAAATGTCGGCCACCCACTGCTGGCGATCCTCTTCATTCCGTTCCAGGGTGGCGGCAAGGGCGTTGAAATCAAGAGAGAGCTGCCCCAGTTCATCACAATTTTTCACCGAAATGCGGGTGGTAAATTTGCCATTCATCAGGCAGCGCGTGGCGTCAGCCAGTTCACGAATCGGCCGCACAATATACCCGGTCAGCGGCAGGGCAACGAGAACGGCAAAAACAAAGCCAATAAGGGCAATAACCCCAAAAATAATTTCCTGATGTTGAAAAAAGATAATATCCCGCGACAGAGAAATCTGCGGAATGGGCAGCATGGCAAGATAGCCGACGGGCTTTCCGTCGACCAGCACCGGCTGCATCTCAGAATATTTGGTCCAGATCTTCGTGGGGGGGGGAGGAGGCCGGAGATGTTTCCGTCCCTTCCCCATAGCAGAATCCGGGGGTAGAGGTACGGGAAATTCATCCTCTCCGCGCAGCACCTGCAAGTGCAGGCGTTTGGCGACATCGGGCCCGGCTCCCCCTACCAGCCACTTGTGATTGGAATCAAAGAGCATAACCCGCGGCCAGACACTGCGCGGCTCGAAGAACACAGGAACGCTCTGGATGCAGAAGTCATCACTGAGTTTTTTTTTGTCTGGCATGACAAATTTTTCTTTGTCATGCCGATCAAAAGGGAAAACACTGTTGGTAACGTAGCTGTTGAGAGAGAACCAGAGGGCAAGATTATTTCTAATGAAATTCCAGTTTCCCTGCTTCTCATAAAGCTGGCTGATCTCCTGCGAGAGGCGCGAGAGCTGTCTCCCTTCCAGCCGCTCAATATGTTTATGAAAATTACGGTCGAAACTCCAGTGCAACATAAAGACAAAACCGATAAAGAGCACGGCATTGCCGACCAATAGAATAAAAAAAATTTTATGCCGAATTTTCAAGTTCATATTTTTAACTCCGCTAAAAGTAAGAATACATTTTAGCAAAAAAAAAGAAACTAATTACGAATTTTTCGAGGAATTCTCGTGTTATACCAATCCGATTAAGTTGTGACCTCACTAAATGCCATTTTCACTTTCTATTGGCGAATTCAAAGGCAGGGGGATGGGAGACAGGAGACGGGAGACAGGGAAAAGCAAAAGACGGAACAGCGAAAAACTTTTTGCCAAAGGAAAGCTCTAATCATGCGAATAAAGGCAAAAAACTTTAAGAAGTTACGCTTTTATAAAAAATGCCCTTTTTCGCATCATTAGACCATTTCTATTAAGTTATGCTTTTTTTTTACATCCTGTTTATCCATTCGTAATCACAAAAAAAGATGTCCACGCAGTCGCGTTCTCTGGTCAATACAAAATGTAAAAGGTATAAGATACACTTGTGAAAGACGGCACAGCGAAAAGATTTTTTGCCAAAGGAATACTCCAAGTATATGAAAAAGGGCTTTTTTCCTGTCTCCCTTCTCCCTTCTCCTGTCTCCCTTTTCCTTTCTCCTTGAAAATGAAATGCTCTTAGAGCCAGCGTACCACCGGTGCCTGCCGTTCCGGCAGCCTTCTATAAATCATTTTAGGATAGCCAAGTCCCAGCGCGGCCCGGGGCAGCATCCCCTCGGGAAGCCCAAGGAACTCCTGTAAGGGGGCATAGTTCTGCGCGGCAGTCATGAAATAGCCAAGCCAGAAAGAGCCAATACCGAGGGTGGCAGCGGCGAGCTCCATCGAGGTAACGGCGATAACACAATCCTCACAGGGTTTAAGAGCATCGGATCCGGCACAGGCCATCGCCAGCAGCGGAGCCTCCCGCAGAATAATGTCCTCACCCGCGTCCCATGCCTCCGTCACCATCGCCTGCGCCTCTCCAAATCCACGCAGCCACTCCACCGTCAACTCGGCAAGACGATGAATCTTCGCCGCATCATCCACCAGCAGCCACTCCACCGGCATCTTATTTTTCGCCGTCGGGGCCCGTTTTACCATCTCCAGCAGCTCCGCTGCCTTCTCCCGGTCAATAGCCTTACTGTGGAAGACCCGTACCGAACGACGGTTATCGAGCAGCGCTTTCATCATCTGCGGCTCAACCACCGGATAGCGGACAGCCGCCTCAAGAGTCGAGGGATCGACCCCGTCAAGGGTCACTGCCGCCGAGGGACAAACCGCCACGCAGTGTCCACAGCGCATGCAATACTGCTCCCGCTCCGCATCAAGATATGGCACGCCATTCTTCCCCTCCACAAGGCAGTTGAAGGGGCACTCAATCACACAGAGCTGATCTCTACGACATTTGAACGAATCAATTTCTATTAACATTTTTGTCTCCTTGAAAATTTTACTGAGGGGAACCTTGAATATTCCCTTTCTCCCGTCTCCTTTCTCCCGTCTCCCTTTTCCCGTTCCCCTGTCTTTGAATCCGCCAATACAAAATGTAAATGGTATCAGTTCAGCTTCTTTCCCATTCGGCGCAGCGCGTCTATGGAAAAAAACACCAGCGCCACCCAGATGAAAAGGAAGGTAATTCCCCGGGTCGGGGAGAAGGATTCATTATAACAGAAAATGGCCAGCAGGAAAGCAGTGCTCGGCGCAATATATTGAAGGAAGCCAACAGCTGAGAGTGGCAGACGGTTGGCCGAGGCGGTAAAACAGAGCAGCGGCACGGTGGTGACAACGCCGCCCGCCATCAGCAGCAGATTGAGTGAAAGCGGATTGTTCACCAGAGACGAAGTGGGGGTATCGGCAAAAAACAACAGGGCCAGGGCGGCGGGCAACAGCAGACCGGTTTCCACCAGCAGGCCGATTATCGAATTCACAGCCACCTTCTTGCGCAGCATCCCATAGAGAGCAAAGGTTACCGCAAGCACAAGGGCGATCAACGGCAGGGTGCCAATCTGGATAAGCTGCAGCAGCACGCCAGCTGCGGCAAGGCCCATGGCGGTCCACTGCAGTCCGGTAAGGCGTTCACTGAAGAAGATCATGCCAAACAGTACGGTGATCAACGGATTGATATAGTAGCCAAGCGAGGTATCGAGGATATGTCCATTATTCACCGCCCAGATAAAGGTGAGCCAGCTCACGGCGATGATGACTGAGGTGGCAAACAACGTCAACACGGTGTGCCAGTTGGCAATCGTCCGGCGCACACGTCCCCATCCGCCTTGAAAAGAAACAATCAGCGCCAGCAGCACAAAAGACCATATCACCCGGTGAGCAAGAATCTCCAGCGGTGGAACCGTATCCACAGACTTGAAATAGATGGGAAAAAAGCCCCAAATAAGGAAAGCGCCGAGGCCGAGCAGCCAGCCAGAAACGGAACTGCCGGGAGCAGCTGCGGGAACACCTGCAGGAGGTGTGGAAGTGGTGGTCATATTTTCTCCAGAAATTGAGATGAGGCCACTATATAATCTGCTCCGGGAAAAAAATCATCGAATTGACATACAGTACACTGCGAGGGTAAAAAAAGGCTGTTGGTTCCACCCGGCAGTAGTGATATTGTACGAACAACAACTACCTGAAATTCTACGATTCAACTTTAAAGGAGCCCCGATGAACCCTGATACATTTTCCACCCTGCTGCAAGACCCAATGCTTTCACATCTCCTCATCTTCCTCGTTCTCGGGGCTTTTGCGGGAGTCCTCGCCGGTTTGCTCGGCATCGGAGGGGGACTGGTAATCGTGCCAATTCTTGCTTTTGCCCTGCCGCCCATGGGCATCCCGCAGGATATCCTGATGAACCTCGCGCTCGGCACCTCCCTCGCCAGTATCATCTTCACCTCAATCTCCAGCATGACGGCCCACAATAAACGAGGGGCGGTACGCTGGGACATCTTCAAAAGCATCTCTCCGGGCATCATCCTCGGCACCTTCATTGGTGCCCTCACCACGTCGTGGATACCCACCTGGATTCTCAAGGTGATCTTTGTAATCTTCCTCTACTATGCCGCTTCCAACATGATCTTCGGCCGTAAACCAACCGGTTCGCGGGACGTTCCCGGCACCGCAGGAATAGTCGGAGCTGGTGGAGTGATTGGTTTTCTCTCCTCGCTGGTAGGAATCGGCGGCGGGACTCTCTGCGTACCTTTTTTCCTGCTGTGCAATCTGGAGATTCACACCGCCATCGGCACGGCAGCCTCCATTGGCCTGCCCATTGCCCTCGCCGGAACTTTCGGAAACGTCATTGGCGGCTGGGGCAACCCGAGCCTGCCGCCCTGGAGCTTCGGCTTTGTCTACCTGCCCGCGCTTGCCGGTATTGTCTGCGCCAGCATGTTTACTGCCCCGCTCGGCGCGAAACTCGCCCACAAGATGCCGGTGGGCAGGCTGAAAAAGGCCTTCGCCGTGCTGCTGCTGGTCGTTGCCACCCGCATGCTCTATTCAGTGCTTCTTTATTTCCCGGTAACGCATAACTTTCTCACCACTGTTTTTCACTGATTAAGGAACTCCATGAAACCTGTTAAACAAGTCGCCGCCATCCACGACCTCTCCGGCTATGGCCGCTCGTCGCTTACAGTGGTTATTCCAATACTTTCCACCATGGGGTGCAACGTCTGCCCGCTGCCCACGGCGGTGCTCTCTTCCAACTCCTGCTTCCCCGGCTTTCATTTCGTCGACTTGACGGACGACATGGTGAAAATCATCGACCACTGGAAGTGTCTCAAGTGTGATTTCGACGCCATCTACAGCGGTTTTCTCGGCTCGTCACGGCAGATCGACATCGTTGCCGATTTTATTGACAGTTTTCATCGTCCTGAACAACTCGTCGTCATTGACCCCGTGCTTGGCGACTCCGGAAAACTCTACAAAACCTTTGATGAAACGATGGTGGTCAAGATGCGCGAGCTGATCCACCACGCAGGTCTCATTACTCCCAATCTCACCGAAGCGGCCCTGCTGCTTGACAGGCCCTGCAAAGAGGAAATTGAGCTGTCTGAGGCAAAAGAGTGGATCACAACCCTTGCTGAACGCGGGCCAAAGACAGTGATCATTACCAGCGTGAAACTGAAAGATGAGCAGGGCCAGACGTCGGTAATCGCCTGGAACAGCGTCGGCAAAAGGATGTGGAAGGTAAGCTGCGAATATCTCCCCGCCGAATATCCCGGTACCGGAGACACCTTCGCCAGCATTGTTACCGGCGCGCTGCTGCAGGGAGACAGCCTGCCCATCGCCCTCAACCGTGCGGTGCAGTTTATCAGCCTCGGGGTGCGCGCCACCTTCGGCTATGACTACGATGCGCGCCAGGGCATCATCCTTGAGCGTATCCTCCCTGCCCTGCACGCCCCGGCGCAGATCAGCAGCTATGAAATTCTCTGATTTCCACGGCGGAACACTTCCGCAACTCATCGCCAGCGACCTCGACGGTACTCTCCTGCCAAGAGGTGGAACCTTTTTCCCCCAGGACATTGAGACTCTGCACCGCCTCGGGGAAAAAGGTGTGGTGCGGGCGATTGTCACCGGCCGCAACCTTCACTTTGCGTGCGAGGCAATCCCCCCGGACTTTCCCATTGACTACCTTGTCTTCTCCTCCGGCGCAGGGATTGTCCGCTGGCCGGAGTGTGCAATGATCTTTACTGACAGCCTCGCCCCACAGCAGACGGAGAAGATTGTTCACACCCTGCATCAGGAACGGCTCAACTTCATGATTCACCGCACCATTCCGGGAGAACATCGCTTCTATTTTGAACAAAATTGCCAGGACTGCGGCGATTTCACCCATCGCCTGCACGCCCACCGCAATTGGGGAACCCCCCTTGAAGAGGCGGACCTGCAAAACCTTCCCGCCAGCCAGGCACTCGCCTTTATTGGGGTGGATGAGAGTCGATTTCTGAAGATCAAACGGGTGCTGCCGGAGGTAAAGGTCATCCGGACTTCCTCACCCTTTGGCACGGATGAGATCTGGACTGAGATTTTTCCTCTGCACATCTCAAAGGGGGCGGCAGTCCACTGGCTCTGCAGAGAACTACACCTTGATATGCGCCACACCATGGGTATTGGTAACGACTATAACGATATTGATCTGCTTGACGCGACCGCGCAGAGCTTCATAGTGAACAGCGCGCCGCTGGAACTGCAGCAGCGTTATATGGTCACGCCGGAAAAGGCGGGAATGAGCTGGGCAGTGAAAAAAAGCGTGGAGCTTTAGTTAAGGGAGGGCAACTTCTCAAAAAGTGGTGGACAACAAAAAACATTTAAGAACAAAGATTTTCTTGGAATTTAAACGGGAAGGACGGAAAAAAAGGAGACAGGAGAAGGGAGAAGGGAGACAGGAAAAAGCAAAAGGCGGAAAGACAAAGACCGGGCAGCCAGCGAAACACACGAAATATACGAAAGCTTCTCTATATAAAAAGCCTTTTTTCGAATGTTTAGAGTATTTTTGCCGTTGGCAAAAAACTTTGAGAAAAAGATTTTTAAAAATTAAACAGGGAATTGCTGTTGTTATATCTTTACTCTGCGTGTCCTTCGTGTCCTTCTCGGTGAAATTCTTTGTTTTTTTCACATTTTTAGAGTATTCCTTTGACAAAAAATTATTTTCACTGTTTCGTTTTTCACCAGAACACCTTAAAACAATTTCATCCTGCAACGGATGTCATTGAGGTTTGTTGCCCTGCTTTCTCCCTTTTTATCTTTGTCTTTTTTCATCATTTTGCAAGTATACGATATTCAAATTTATCAGATTGAGGTTTTAATCAATGACAGATAAATCAAGATATGTGAATCCGTCTGGAAGCTCTGTAGAATCAGAAGATAGAAATAAAATTGAGGCTGCCACCAATTTTATTTTTTCTAAAAATACAACTGGAATAATTTTTGGGATTTTATTATTCTTTTTTTTATATGTAGTTAGTAGATATAATTACTTGTTATTCCACACCTTAGCAGAGTTATTTTCAATCGCTGTCGCATGGAGTCTTTTTATCGTTGTCTGGAACTCACGGCATTTGTCAAACAACAGGGCTTTTGTTTTTATCGGGATTGCATATTTATTTATTGGTTCGATTGATTTGGTCCATACTCTTTCTTACAGGGGTATGGGGGTGATAGCACAAGAATGGGGATCTAACACTGCAACCCAATTGTGGATCGCAGCTCGTTTTATGGAAAGTATCTCCTTCGTTATTTTCCCTATTATATTTTTTAAGAAAATACGCTATTCCATCGTATGGTCGGCTTATTTCGTAATAACCGCATTAATCTTTATAACCATATTCTATTGGAAAATTTTCCCTGATTGCTATATTGAAGGGGTTGGACTGACCATTTTCAAAAAATCCAGTGAATATATTATATGCTTAATTTTATTCATTGCGTGGGCTTTACTCTCTCAAAGAAAAAGCAATGTAGATCGAGTCGTTTACCGTCTGCTGGTTTTTTCCATTGTTCTAACTATCTTTCAAGAGTTTGTATTCACTTTTTATATCAGCGTTTATGGTATCTCCAATTTTATTGGACACTATATTAAGATTCTCTCGTTTCTTCTCATATATATCGCCCTGGTCAGAACCAGCCTTAAGAAACCATACGAAACATTATTCAGAGAACTCAATACATCGGAGGTGAAATTCAAGGCGCTTTTCGAGGGAATGATCAGCGGAATAGCTTTACATGAGATTATTTGCGATAAAGAAGGGAATCCAATTGACTATCGATTTTTGGACATCAATTCGGCCTTTGAAAAAATGACTGGACTACATAAAAAAGATTTAATTGGGAAAACCGTGTTACAGGTGTTACCGAAAACCGAACCTTACTGGATTGAAACCTATGGCCGCGTAGCATTAACAGGAAATTCTGTCCAATTTGAAGACTACTCTATACAATTTAAAAAACATTTTGAAGTAAGTGCCTATAGCCTGAAATTTGGACAATTTGTTGTTGTGTTTAATGATATCACGGACCAGAAAAATTCCGAAGTGGAAAAAGATAAACTCATTGACGAAAAAGATAAACTCATTGGTGAATTGAAAAAATCTATGAATGAAATAAAAACGTTACGGGGTATTCTTCCTATTTGCTCACATTGTAAAAAAATCCGTGATGACAAGGGCTCCTGGAAACAAATAGAAGAATATATTCGAGATCACTCAGAAGCAGAATTCAGCCACGGCATTTGCCAGGAATGTGCAAAGAAATATTATCCGGAGATGGATCTTTATGCCGATAAAAAAACTTAACAAGAATTCTGCTCTCCCGATTGAATAATTTCTCTTTTTATGGTATGTTTTTTCCTTTAGTACATTGAAAAATCGCGCTTTTGGCAGGCGACACAAGCTGAATCGTAAAGTAGTCTCCGGGAGTATGGAAGATTTTGAGAGTGAATATGCCGAACTACAGGCAGATCCGTTTTAAATTGCCAGCTCTGAAAGAAACCGGAAACGAAAAACGTTTTATGGGGTCCTTGAATAATCTTGTATTTCGTTCATATTCGAGGCACAGAAAGAAATTTACCGGAGCTATATGTTTGATATTGCGAGGATAAATTTTTGACTGTAACGAAGAAGATGGGCGAAAGACTGATTATTCAAGGTTCCCTTATGTAGAACTGGGGTTTGATCTGGACCACAAGGGTTCAGACTGCACTGCTTTTTGTGGTGTAATACAAGTTCGCCGATTTTCAGCGTGCGAAGTATAAACACTCTAACTCTATCCACGAGTTGGAATGTTTCCCTTCCCTTCTCTCTTTTCCAAATCTACCCCCCAACATAGAGGTGCTCAATGATTGAGCTTGTTGATCTCGTAAAGTCTTACGACGGCGTGACCAATGTCGTCGATGGTCTGAATTTAACCATCAACAGCGGAGAACTTGTAGTGCTGATCGGCAGCAGCGGCAGCGGCAAAAGCACAATTCTGCGCATGATTAACCGCCTTAATTCCATTACCGGCGGCGATATTCTCATCGACGGTGAAAGTATCCAGAAAAAAAACCCCATAGAACTGCGCCGGGGAATCGGCTACGTCATCCAGAAGGTGGGGCTGATGCCGCACATGACGGTCGGAGAGAATATTGAGATGGTTCCCAAACTGCTCGGCTGGGACAAGAAAACCCGCAGAAAACAGGCAATGGCGATGCTCGCCCGGGTCGATCTTCCGGCAAAAGAGTATTACCCGCGCTACCCTGGTGAGTTAAGCGGCGGGCAGCAGCAGCGGATAGGGGTTGCCCGGGCGCTGGCGGTAAACCCCGAGGTCATCCTCATGGACGAACCCTTCAGTGCGCTCGACCCCATTACGAGAGAGCAGCTGCAGCAGGAAATTCTTGCCCTGCAGGATGAACTGCATAAAACCATCGTTTTCGTCACCCATGATATGGATGAAGCACTAAAGATCGCCGACCGCATCGCCCTGCTGAAAGACGGAGAGATTGTCCAGTACAGCACACCCGAAGAGCTGTTGCGCAACCCCGTCAACGAATATGTGCGGGAGTTTGTCGGCAACGACCGCCTCTGGCAGACGCCGGAATTCCTCTATGCCCGGGATATCATGCGCACCAATGTGACCCGTATCAGCATGAAGCGGACTGCCGCCCAGGCCATTGAAATGATGAAAGACAAAGATACCTATGTCGGCTACGTGATTGATACGGAATCCAGACCGGCTAAACGCTTCCGCGGGGAGGTGTCGATGCAGCAGCTGAAAAACGCCAGGGGCAGAAAGATGGCAGAGATAATGAACCCCGATGCGGTGTTTGTCTATGACCATACAAATATGGCAGAGGTCCTCAGCCTCATGCAGGAGCAGAACTACAAGCGGGTTCCGGTGCTCAATCGAGATCACTGTGTGGTTGGCTATATCAACCGCAGTGCTCTGCTCAATATCATCACCGATGTCATGCCGTCGGCAGGAAGCGATGATCCGGTCGAGCTGACTGCCGAAACAATCACGGAGGCCGCATAATGAATTTTTTTGAATATATCATCATGCAAAAAGCGGAGATTTTCACGCTGACTCTGCAGCATCTGGAAATAACCGGGATGTCCGTCCTCATGGCGGTTGCCATCGGCGTTCCGGTGGGCATCATGATCACCCGCTTCAAGAAAGCAGCGGGAATCGTACTTGGCATCGCCAACGTCTTCCAGACTCTACCGTCCCTCGCGCTCTTTGGCCTGATCATTCCCATTATGGGTATCGGCTATACACCTTCAGTGTTTGTCCTTTTCCTCTACGCCCTGCTCCCCATCATAAAAAACACCTATCTCGGTATTGACAGTGTTGACCCGGCGATAATTGACGCCGGCAAAGGGATGGGAATGACGGATGGACAGATCCTCGGCACGATTGAGATTCCCCTCTCCCTGCCGGTAATCATGGGCGGCGTGCGTATATCCACGGTCATCAACATTGGTACGGCCACTATCGCAGCTCTTATCGGTGCCGGTGGCCTCGGAGATCTCATCTTCAAGGGGATCTCCATGAACAACACCAACATGATTCTTGCCGGTGCCATCCCAACAGCCCTGCTTGCCATCGGCGCAGATTATCTGCTTGGCTGGATGGAACGAAGACTCACGCCGACCGGCGTCTCTGCTCCTTAATGCAGTTTCATTTTTTACATAAGAGATTTTACCATGAACAAGAAATTTTCGGTGATTCTTACCGCAACCGTCCTTCTTGGACTCTTCCTCGGGGGCTGTTCCAGTGATAAACAGAAGCCCATCAAGATCGGCCACAAAAATTATACCGAACCCAGAGTTCTCGGACAAATTTATTCGGTATTGCTGGAAAGCAATACAAAATACAAAACCACTGTCACCGAGTTTGGCGGCTCACAGCTCGTTTTTGCCGCATTGAAGAATGGAAATATAGATCTCTACCCGGATTACACTGGTACACTCTATGCCACCGTTCTGAAACAAGAAGGAGAGAAGGATCCGGAGAAGGTCTTTAAGATGGTGAAAGATTTTATGGAAGGTCCGGACTATAACTTTATCATTGGTAAACCCCTCGGCTTTAACAATACCTTTACTCTCTCACTGCCGCAGGATATTGCAAAAAAATATAATCTGGAAAAGATCTCCGATCTCGTCACCGCCGGCCCTCAACTCCGTATGGGCGGAACGATGGAATTTCTTTCCCGTGCCGATGGATTGCCGGGCGTGAAGAAGCTTTACGGCTTTACGTTCAAAGAAGAAAAAGGGATGGATCCGGGAATACGCTATACTGCCATAGAAAACGGTAATATTGATATCTCTGACTCTTACAGCACGGACGGGAAACTCAAAGAGTTTAATATGAAGACTCTGGAAGACGACAAGCACTTTTTCCCACCTTACTATTGCCTTACCATTTACAACGGTGCTTTTCAGAAGAATTTTCCAGGAGCCATGGAAGAAGTAGAAAAACTTGCCGGACAGATCAATGAAGAAGATATGCAGGAAATGAATTTTCAGATCGACAGCGAGGGAATACCGGAGAAAAAGGTCGCTGAAGATTTTCTGCGGAAGAAGGGCTTGATCAAGTAAAAGAAGCAGAATGATTTTACCCCTGTCAGGCCACATCAGATCCGTGTCATGATTTCAAATCAACAGATTGACCATCAGCCCGATCGGAAACATCTCAAGAACTTCAGCTGCCATCAGTGAAGGTTATCTGTCTGGCCGGGTAGAACGGAGGATTACGCCAGCCGGTGTGTATCCGTAACAAAACACAGCCTTTTACACAGGAGATTCACTATGAACAAGAAACTTTCAGTTATTCTTGCCGCCACCGTCCTTCTCGGACTCTTCCTCGGAGGCTGCTCCGGCGACAAGCAGGATCTCATTAAAATCGGACATAAAAACTATACCGAATCCAGACTTTTCGGCCAGCTCTACTCTGTACTGCTGGAAACCAATACGAAGTACAAAACCACCGTCACGGAGTTTGGTGGCTCACAGCTCGTTCTCGCTGCATTGAAAAGTGGAGATATAGATCTCTACCCGGATTACACTGGCACACTCTATGCCACCGTTCTGAAAAAAGAAGGGGAAAAGGACCCGGAGAAGGTCTTTAAGATGGTGAAGGACTTTATGGAAGGTCCAGACTATAACTTTATCATTGGTAAACCCTTCGGCTATAACAACACCTATACCCTCTCACTGCCCCAGGATATTGCAAAAAAATATAATCTGGAAAAGATCTCTGATCTGGTCACCGCCGGTCCTGAACTCCGTATGGGTGGAACAATGGAATTTCTTGCCCGTGCCGATGGATTGCCGGGCGTGAAAGAGCTTTACGGCTTTACGTTCAAAGAAGAAAAAGGGATGGATCCGGGAATACGCTATACTGCCATAGAAAACGGTAATATTGATGTTACCGACGCCTTCAGCACGGACGGGAAACTCAAAGAGTTTAATATGAAGACTCTGGAAGACGACAAGAACTTTTTCCCGCCTTACTATTGCCTTACCGTGTACAACGGTTCCTTTCAGAAGAAATTCCCAGGGGCCATGGAAGCAGTGGAAAAACTTGCCGGACAGATTAGTGAAGACGATATGCAGGAGATGAACTTTCAGGTCGACAGCAAGGGCATCCCTGAGAGAAAGGTTGCTGAAGACTTTCTCCGCAAGAAGGGTTTGATTAAATAAGCAGGAAGGAACAAAAGAAACAGAGAAGGGACCCAGAAAAGTAAAGCCCGACGGAGACGAGTTGTCCGCCGGGCTTTTTTGCGTCTGGAGCTGTCGAGAGAGGGGATGAATTTCACCCCTGCACTTTTTGCATTTTGCGCCAGTGTTGATGCAAAAACAGGGAAAGGAGCAGCACCGTGCCCCCTGCCCCGAGTCGCACCAGATCCGCGTCACGGTTCCAGATCATCAGATTGACGACCAGCCCGGCCGGAATCAGCACGTTGTTCATAATCGCCAGCACACCGGAATCCACCATTGTCGCGCCTTTGTTCCACAAAAAATAGCCAAGCCCGGAAGCGACCACGCCGAGATAGATCAAAATTCCCCACTGTAAACCAGTCGTCGGCAGTTTTTCAGAATTCCCCCACAGGATGAAGGCTGCCACCGCCACCACCGTTGCACCGAGATAGAACCAGCCAAAAATCCCCGCCTGTCCGATCGCACCCTCTTTGAGCTGTTCCCGCTCTATCAGTGCCTTGTATCCCACCTGACCAAGGGCGAAGCTGAAATTAGCCCCCTGCACTACAAGAAAACCGAGCAAGACATCGTCCCCCACCTGATGATAGCGGATGATGACCGCGCCGAGCACCGCGAGTGCTGCCGTAAACAGGTAGCGGGCGGAGAAACGATGATGAAGTACATCAAAGATGAGAGTAACATAAACCGGTGTTAACACAGTGAAGAGCAATACCTCCGGCACCGTAAGCAGGAGAAAACTCTTGTAGTAAAAGACATACATGATACCGAGCTGCACTGCTCCAAGAGCCATTAAACGCAGTGCCAGCCCGACACGCACCTTCCGCAGCAGCGGAAGGAAAAGTAGCGCTGCCAGCACAATGCGCACCAGCACTGCGAAATAGGAATCCACCTGACCTGCAAGATAGACGCCGATGAGACTGAAAGAGAAGGCCCAGATAAGAGTGGTGATAATGAGATAGTTCATGGATACCCCTGATTAGAAGAAAACAAAGTAATTGCTCAAAAATTTATGGAAAAAGATGAAGACAAAAAGGGAGACAGGAGACAGGAAAAAGCAGGGTAACATAACCTGGTGACGGCCATGTGGAGGAAACTGTTTCAAGGTTTTCTTGTAAAAGACGGAACAGCGAAAAGACTTTTTTGCCAAAGGAAGGCTCTAAACATCCGAAAAAGGGCTTTTTATATAAATTTTTCATGTGCTTCGTTGTCTTTCCGCTTTTCGCCTTTTGCTTTTTCCTGTCTCCCTTCTCCCTTCTCCTGTCTCCCTTTTTTATTCGCTCCGCTCTCAATCTCATCCGCACTCTTCGCCAGCTTCTCGGCCTCCTTCTGCCGATCGGTAACCCGGTAGAGGGTGGCAAGGTTGCGCAATACGACAGCCACACCTCGATCCGAGTCACCAAAAGCCTTTTTGCGAATAATCAGTGCCCGTTTAAAAAAAATCTCTGCCTGCTGTACATGACCCTGTCGGCCATAAATTGAAGCAAGGCTGTTGAGAAGGGAACCAACGGCGGGAGATTCCGCGCCAGGATTTTTTGTGTATATTTTCAGGGCGTGAAGAAAAAGCGGTTCCGCCTTTTTATCCTTCCCTTCCCCCACGTAAAAAAGAGCGAGGTTGTTAAGACTGTCGGCAAGAGCAGGATCATCGTCAGAGCGGTTTGCCTGTTCAATTTTCAACGCTCGTTCAAAGAGCTTTTCCGCCTTCCCCATATCCCCCTGATGCAAACGCAGCACGGCGAGGTCTGTCAGTGAACTGCCAACGGCAGGAGCAGACCTGCCGAGTTTCTTTTCCCGGATCTCCAGTCCCCGTGTGAACAACGGTTCAGCCTCTTCATAGCGGCCAAGCTGAAGATAGAGTCGGCCGAGAGTATGCAGCGCGGCCGCGTTCTCCTCAAGCTTCGGGTCAACCTCTGCCTCCGCCGCTTTCAGCGCCTTGTCCTTCTTTTTCTTTTCTGCCCCGTCCACCTTCTGTGAAATGTCATCAGCTGGTGGCCGCGACACGATCAATTGCTCCTCACTGCTCAGCTCCTGCCAGTCCTTCTCTGCTGCGACGAGAGAGACGACAAAGAGAAAGGTGAAAAAAAACACTATAGTGCCTGCACCATATTTCATAATCGGCAAACCTTTAAGCAAAAAGCGGATAAGCTGATGGAGCTGAGAGTTGTTCTTCTCCAAGAGAACGCGAAGTATAATCAGTTCACTGTGGATTATCCCGAAATTTCCACCCTTCCCAGTGCAACCTGGCCCCATCAAATTTATCGTGCCCCCGCACCTCGGCGACGGCATACCCCATGGGAATCACATTGAGCGGGACGATGCCCTCCGGCAGGCCAAGAATCTGCCGTACACTCGCCATACGGTCTTCGAAGGGAAAAGCAGCCGTCCATACAGCCCCCAGTCCCATTGAGGCAACGGCAATCAACAGATTTTCACTGGCTGCCGAACAATCCTGGATCCAAAGCTCACGCTCAACCCCCTCTCCGGTGCGCTCCATATTACCGCAGATGACAAAGGCGGCGGCAGCACCGGCTGTCATTTTGGCATGGGGCAGTGCCGCGCCAAGCTTCTTCAGCAGAGCCTGCCCGGTGACAATGATGATTTCCCACGGCTGCCGATTAACAGCAGTCGGCGCAGCCATGGCCGCCCTTGCGAGAGTGGTAAGCTGCTGTTTACTGAGAGGGGTGTCGGTAAATTTTCGTACGCTCTTACGGTTAAGGATGATATCAATCGTCTCGTTCATACACGTCTCCTTTTCTCCATTTACCGGGCGTCTGCGCCCATTGCTCTGCGTCCTCTGAAACTCCTCAAATCTGTCCACCACATCTCTGCCATCCCCCCTGCCCGCGATGAAAAGCTGTCGGGTGCAGGAGCAAGGTCATGACTCACCAGAAGAGAGATAATGGTACCTTGAAGAACCATTCTTTTGCACATCTTCTTCGCTGCAGTCAAAAAATTATCTTCGGACAAAGCGAAGAACGAGACCCTTATGGTATCATGCCCGTCTCCGACGAAGCAGCATATTGAAAATCCGCCGGAAATATGGCAAAGAAGCACTGCAGAGAAAACAGGCCCTCATTATTACAGGAGCACCATCATGCAACAGCTCAGTGAAAAAGAAAAAAACCGACAGATCAGCCGCGAGGCGATAACCTCCGTTCTGCTCTATTTCGCTTTTTTCCTCTGGTGGTATTTCACCGGCTATGGCATCGCCGAAAGTGGCACCCCGGAGACCTATACCTATATCTTTGGCCTGCCAATGTGGTTTTTTCTCAGCTGTATCGTTGGTTATGTCCTCTTCTGTGTGGCCAGTATTTTTGTCGTGCGGCTGGTCTTCAAGAATTTTGATCTCGGCAGCGAGGTGGAAGAATGACCTCCTACCAGAGTATCCTCATCAGCGTGGTGATCACCTACCTCTGTCTCAACCTCTTCATCGGCCTGTTGATCAGCCGCCGTCAGTCACACGGCGCAACGAGCAGAGGCTTTGTCAACGATTACTACATCGGCGGCCGCTCCATGGGCGGGCTGGTCCTCGCGATGACACTCATCGCCACCTTCACCAGTGCATCGAGCTTTATTGGCGGCCCGGGAATCGCAGCAGCAAAAGGCCTGGCGTGGGTCTATCTGGCGATGATCCAGGTACCCACCGCTTTTATCATCCTCGCTATCCTCGGCAAGAAATTTGCCCTCATCTCCCGCAAAACCGGCGCGGTCACAGTGACCGATTTCCTCCGCGCCCGCTATCGCTCGAAAGCAGTGGTGCTCATCTCTTCGCTCTGTCTCGTGCTCTTCTTTCTCGCTCAGATGATGTCTCAGTTCATCGGCGGCGCGGTACTCTTTCAGACCATCACCGGACTGGATTATGTTTACGGTCTGCTGCTCTTCGGCGTGGTGGTCATCCTCTACACCTCCATCGGCGGCTTCAAGGCTGTGGTCACCACGGATACCATACAGGGACTGGTGATGGTGCTTGGTTCAATCATCCTGCTGGCGACCATTGTTTATCAGGCGGGCGGTTTTGAGTCGCTGACCACACGGCTGCACGTGGTGACACCCAACTATGCCGACATTACCGCCGGTGGCACTATCAGCAAGAGCTGGCTTATGTCCTTCTGGGTCCTGGTAGGAGTCGGTGTACTCGGCCTGCCGCAGACCGCAGTGCGCGGCATGGGCTTCACCGACACAAAGGCACTGCATGCAGCGATCATCTACGGCACCATCGTCATCGGCTTTCTCATGCTGGTGATGCACATCTCCGGTGTCTTCGCCCCGGCTGTCATTGATATGGAGACACTGAAGTCCACGGACTATCTCATCCCGACCATCGTTACCCGGTATATGAATCCGGTGGTGGCGGGGCTCTTCATCGCCGCACCCCTCGCAGCGGTGATGTCCACCGTCTCCTCCCTGCTGATCCTCGCCTCGGCAGCGATCATCAAGGATCTCTATCTTAATTATCTCGTCAGTGAAGAGAAGCGGCATGAAAAAAAGTTTACCCAAAAACTGCCCGCCGTCTCCCGGCTGACCACCGCTTTTCTCGGTATCCTCGTCATCCTTTTCGCTATTACCCCGCCGGATCTCATCGTCTGGATCAACCTCTTCGCCATGGGCGGTCTGGAGTGCGCCTTCTTCGCACCGATCATCTTCGGACTGTACTGGCGGCGGGCCAACGCCACCGGTGCCATCCTTTCCATCATCGGCGGCATCGGCAGCTATCTTACCATTCAGTACAGCAGCTGGACGCTGTCTGGCACCCATACGATTGTACCGTCGATGATAATCGCAGTGGTCAGCTTTGTGGTGGGAAGCTGGCTCAGCAAACCTCCAGAAAAAGAGGTGGAGGAGTTGTTCTTCGGGGAGTAAGAATTATGGGCAAACATCCCTGTCTCCCAATGTGGCGTGTATGTTTCGCGGGTTATCGGTGTTCCTTCGGTTACAGTTGCACCGTTATTGTTACGTTTACCGGTACCGTGTAGACAAGGCATGCCTTGTCTCTACAACACCATTGCTGGAATCACTGTTGTACCGATTTTTCACCAATGATGATGTAATGCCACTGTTATCACTATTGCGATCAATTTTACATCCTGTTTATCCATTCGTGATCACCCAACAAAATATCCACGCAGCCGCATTCTTTGGTCAATACAAAATGTGATTGGTATTAAACAAAATCTTTGTCCTTAAATCTTTTTCGCCTTTATTCGTTGGCAAAAAAAATCTTTTGTTGTCCCGTCTTTTACTTTTCTTCGCGTTCCTTTGCGTTCTTCGCGGTAAAAAATTGTCTTACCGCTTTTGCTTTTCCCTTTCTTCTGCCTTCCGTAGCTTTTGAGAAATTACCATTATTTCATATAATTTGCACAAATACGATCCAGCGCTTCAACAGTCAGATCGATATCCTCAGGCGTGGTAAAGATACCGGGGCTGAAGCGTAGCGCCCCCCGTCCCGCCGTACCAATGGATTCGTGAACCAGCGGAGCGCAATGCAGACCAACACGGACGGCGATCTCAAAATCTCCATCAAGAATAGCCCCGACATCGTCCGGATCGGCACCCTTCACGTTGACTGTCTCCACCGCGAGATGCGGCCGCGTGCGACGGTCAGCAGCCCCGTACATCTCCAGTCCCTTGATACTCGCGAGGCCATCATGCAGGCGGTGCATCAACGCGTCTTCCTCTCCGCGAATTTTTTCCAGCCCTTTTTCCTGCAGATACGCCAGCGCACAGGAGAGACCAAGAATTCCCATATAATTCTGCGTACCAGCCTCAAGGCAGTGGGGAAAATCCTCCGGCTGGCGGAGACTTTCCGACGCCGTGCCAGTTCCCCCAAAGCGGGTTGGACGAATTCCACAGGAGGGGTTGAGCACGAGGCACCCTGTTCCCGTTGGACCATAGATCGACTTGTGACCGGGAAAGGCGATGGCGCTCGCCCGCATTGCCTCCATGGAGACAGGGATTCTGCCTGCGGACTGGGAGGCGTCAACGAGATATTCAAGAGCGAATTCCTCGCAGATGCTGCCAATCTCCTCCACCGGCTGAATCGTCCCCAGCACATTCGAGGCGTGGGTAATCTCCACCATTTTTGTCTCGGGACGGATGGCCTCACGAACAGCCTGAGGATCCACATAACCATCGCCGTCAAAGGGAATTATTGTTGTTGAAATTATTCCCTCCTCCTGCAGATGAAACAAGGGTCGCAGAACGGAATTGTGCTCCAGCCGGGTGGTAATGACATGATCTCCCGGAGAGAGCATGCCCATAATGGCCATGTTGAGGGCATCGGTGGCGTTCGCCGTAAAGATGACCCGCTTGGGATCTGGAGCATGAAAGAAGGCGACAAGGTCTTCTCTTGTCCTTGTAATGCTGGCCTCCGCCTCAAGGGCAGCGTCGTAGCTCCCTCGGCCAGGAGAGACTCCCGTTTCAGCATAGAGAGCAATCATGGTATCAAGAACAGTTTTTGGCTTTGGCCAGGTGGTGGCGGCATTATCGAGATATATCATGGGAAACTCCTGAAATGAGAGAAATGATTTGGGAAAGGGAGAAAGGAGACGGGAGACAGGGAAAAACAAAAGACGGAACAGCGAAAAAGGACTTTTTATATAAAAGCGTAACTTCTTAAAAAGCTATGGAAAAAGACAAAGGCAAAAAGCGGAAAGGCAATTTTTACCGCGAAGAACGCAAAGGAACGCGAAGAAAAGCAAAATCTTTTGAGAATAAATATTTTACAAATTTAAAGCGGGAAGGACGGAAAAAGGCTGCGGAGATAATCTCCGCAGCCCGGAACAACTGCAACCTTCGAGGTACCGTCAGGTACACACTTTTGGGTTGGGCAGGCCAGCGACCTTCCGTGCCCCGAGGCGGAGTCCCTCAGGAAACATCGCGTCAAGGGTAAGCAGGGAAAGCCCTGTTCCCTTCCGCAACTCCTTGTTCAAGGGAGCACGGAGATTATTTTCATAATAGTCGCGGACAAAGTGAATAACCTGCCACTGCTCTGCCGACAGTTCGGCAATACCGGACTCTGCCGCAAAGGCGACTGCGAGCTCTTCATTCCACTCATCGGGGTCCCAGAGGAACCCCTCCCAGTCACAATACACTTCCTGACCGGCAATCGTGCGGAATACGCGTTCTCGCAGTCTTTCATTGGCCGATAATTCGCTCATATCAGCTCAGGCCTTTCCTGCTGCTTTCAGCGCTGCGAGAACCCGTTCCGGGGTTGCCGGAAGTTCAGTAATGCGAGCGCCACAGGCATCTTCAATGGCGTTGATTACCGCCGGAGCAGTGGAAAGCATTGCCATCTCGCCAACACCGGTGGAACCGAGGGTTCCCTCCTTCCGTGGAGTCTCGCGGGTGACAACCTCAGAGTCGAAAAAGGTTTTGAAGGTCGGGAACTTCAAAGTTCTCCAGTCTTTCGTCTCCCCGGCGACATAGATTTCACGCAGGGCATAGCCAACCCCCATATCCATCCCGCCCTCCATCTGACCGGTGAAGTTGTTGGGGTTGATGATCGGTCCGGAGTCCACAGTGGAACTCATCTTCACAATCTTCACCTCACCAGTGGTGGTATCCACCTCAACCTCAGCCAGCTGAATAGACATGACGTCGGTCTCCGGAGACGGACCCTGACCGGTTTTCGGATCAAGCGGTGCTGAATCCACCGTATTCCGCTTACCGATGCAGCGGGTCTGTTTACCGGCATCCGTCAGTGCCTTGAAGGTTTTACCGCCTGCCTCGTCCATTGCTTTACGCAATTTCTGAAGAGCATCAACGGTCGCTCCGCCGATCATCAAAGTGACACGGCTCCCGGAAGCGGGGCCTGCGGGAGAGGTGTTGCCAGTGCTGCGGAGCTGAACCTGAATCCTGTCCAGCGGCAGACCGAGAACTTCCCCGGCCAGTTGACTCATCATGGAATCGGTGCCTTCGCCAGGATCAGCTGCGGCAGCATATACCGTAACGATATCATCCTCGCCGATCTCCACGGCAGCTGAGGCCTGGTCACCGGGGAAACCGATACCAAAGGCGGCAGCACCAAGACCGATACCACGTTTCACCGTGCCGTTTTGGGTAGCATCACGTTCGGTCTTCGCGCGATCCCACAGCGGTTTCATATCTGCACACTGCTCAGGAAAGGGCCAGACATCGACAACAACGTGACCGGTCGCCTTGGTCTGTCCGGTTTCCAAACTGTTGATTCTCCTGAACTCCAGCGGGTCGATACCACATTTTTTTGCCAGCATCTCAACAGCAGACTCCAGCGCAAAATGCACCTGTGGGGGACCCGCGCCACGGGCAGCAGAGCCATAGGGATTGTTGGTATAGACCAGTTTGGATTCCACATGAATATTGGGCACATAATACGCGCTGGTCAACATGTGCAGAGCGCGGAGAATGAATTTGTGTCCGGCGGAGTTATACGCACCGTTATCAGCCACAAGATCCATGTCGAGGGCAACAATTTTGCCGTCAGCATTGGCCCCTATTTTGAACTTCATATCGTAGGCGTGACGCTTCGAGCTGATCAACATGGATTCATACAGACTCGGGGTATAACGTACCGCGCGGTTGAAATGGAGCGCCGCAGCTGCAGTGAAACCTTCAGAGCTGATTTCAAGTTTCTGTCCGAAATTCCCGCCAGAATAGGCTTCTTCGTAGCGAACGCTGTCGAAGCCGAGAGCGTCCTGGATATTGGCTTTGTGCAGATGGATGTTAATACTGCGGCCGATAACGACCAGTTCGGCATCTTCACCCTCGCCTTCCATGAAAGCAACACTGTTTTCCGGTTCCAGCGGCGCCTGGTGGACAATCTGGGTAGTAAAATGATCCTCGACCACCGTGGCGGCCTCTTTCCAGCCACGTTCAATATCACCCTTGATCAGCGGCTGTTCAAAACAGATGTTGGGGATATCCGGATGAACCCTCGGGGCACCCTCTGCCATGGCTTCTTCGGGAGAAGAAAGGGTAGGAAGGATACTGTATTCCACCTTCACTTTATCAGCCGCTTCAAGGGCCTGCGCCCGAGTTTCCGCGACGATAATGGCCACCGGCGCACCAAGGCAGTGAACCTTGTCTTCACAGAGCAGAGGACGGTCTTCCACCGCCATCTTGATGCGGTTGGTTCCCTTGATATCCTTTGCCGTCATGCCGCCAATCCAGCCGTGTACTTTTTCTGCCTCGGAGAAGTCAATTCCCTTGATTTCAGCATGGGCGTACGGGCTGAGAACCATGGCGATTTCGGCCGCACCGGGCATGTCGATATCCGCAGTAAAATTCGCGGTACCACAGGCCTTGGCCATCGCACTCGGCCGGATATGAGACACACCCCGGGGGGGATCAGTCGGTTTCGGAGTAATGTCGTCCGGGTTTATCTCCCCGCGCATGAAAGAAGCCGCGAGCTGCACCGCCTCAATAATTTTCTTATACCCGGTGCAGCGGCAGAGATTGCGCCGCAGAGCATATTTTATCTCTTCATCTGTCGGCTTCAGATTTTCATCAAGCAGCGCTTTGGCCGACATGATCATCCCCGGAGTACAGAAACCACACTGAATGGCACCGGCGAGGCAAAAGGCCTTCTGCAGCAGATGCGGATTTTCGGTGGTCCCGAGACCCTCAACAGTGATAATTTTTGCACCCTCAAGCCGGGAAACTTTGGTAAGGCAGGAGAGTACAGCTTTTTTGTTTACAATCACCGTACATGCACCACACTGGCCTTTTCTATCGCAGGACTGCTTTGCTCCGGTGAGCTTCAAGTCATCGCGCAACAGGTCAAGAAGCACCATGTTGTCATCGGCGATGATCTCTTTTTCCCGACCGTTAATCGTCAGTTTAATTTTTTTCACCTTTTCCTCCGTAGTGAGAAAAACAATAAACAGGCAGAACACACCATGGCCTCATTCAAAATGAGATCGCAGGCATGTCTTCCCCCTTACAAGTATTTTTTTTAAAAAAAAGGTGACATCAATTAAAAAATGGATGCCACGGGATAAATGCTTTTGCAACGTACCAGCATCACGAGATTCCGCAACCTGAAAGACGGTGCAACTTTTCACGCAATCTCTACTTTTTTCAACAAAAAAACGGGCTGAAATCAAAGATTCCAGCCCGTTACACAGGGAGATTTGAATTGAGGGGCTTATTTTTTTACATCGCTTTCCGATATTTTACCAGATCGGCAACCTGCAGAATAGGCATGTTGTACTTATCGGCTACGGCAACAAGCTGTCCGCCCCGCATCATGGTGCCGTCGTCATTCATCAATTCGCAGAGAACACCACAGGGCGTAAGCCCGGCGAGACGCATGAGATCCACCGTAGCCTCGGTATGCCCGCCCCGCTCCAGAACTCCGCCGCTGCGGGCGCAGAGGGGGAAGACATGGCCGGGCCGATTCAAATCGGCAGAGGTGGCACCCTCGGCAACAGCAGTACGAATGGTGGTGGTGCGATCCTTCGCTGACACACCGGTGGTTACGCCCTCAACCGCCTCAATGGTAACCGCGAAGGCGGTCCTGTTGACACAGGTATTATTTTCCACCATCTGCGGCAGATCCAGCGCTGCCATGCGATCCTCTGTCATACAGAGGCAGACGATACCGCTGCAGCGGCGAATGAGCAGCGCCATCTGTTCTTCCGTGAGACTTTCGGCGGCAAAGATGAGATCACCCTCGTTCTCCCGATTCTCATCGTCAACGACAATGACACCGCGTCCTGCGGCAATGGCATCTATTCCTTTTTGAACTCGTTCCTGATAACTGTCTTCAAATAACTGCATAAATTCCTCCTGCAGAAAAATTGGCATGAGAGCCCGCACAGTTCCCTGCGCCGGCACTTTCTTCCATCCGGACTGTGACCGTCGGCTCTGGACTGGTACCAGATCGGCGATTTCCCATTCCATGGCAAAATCGTTCGCGGGCTCTCCCGAAAAAACAGGAATACCGCCGGTGAGGAATTTCACCTCGCCCTGAAAAGACGGCGCGGACGCGCTGTCTTCTGCCTCAATTTTTCACACTGCGACCCTGTGTGATCGGACAGAGACTATACCACTTGACAGAAAGAGGGGGGGTGAAATTTTTTCAAAAATTTCAGTCATGTACATCACACCTCCTGCACCACTGCCCCGTTTACCTGACCTTTTTTCACATTGTACTCATTCAACCCCAGCCTAAACCTTGATGATGCCCATGGTGTAGGAGATGAGCATCAAAAAGCTTACCACACCCATTCGTTTAAGAAGCCCGGTCAGCAGGACAAAATCATCAATTCTTTCGGTTGAAACTTTTGGTATAGTAGTCATCTCGGCAGTTAATCAAAAAAAAAGAATAAATTGAAATAATTTTACGCGAATGGTGCATTGCCGAGGAAGGTCGTGCATTAAGCCTTTGGCGGGATGCCGGTTGGGGACAGCTTGTGGTGAATGGTAAATACCAGACCAATCGATTTGCCGACGAACTGACAGCGGCCTGTGTAGAGATGCTGCAGGCATGGTCTCCCGATCCCGCACCCCAATGGGTAACCTGCATCCCATCCCTGAATCATCCTGAGCTGGTACCCGATTTTGCGGCAAGATTGGCGAGCGCACTCGGGTTGCCCTTCGTGCCATGTATCGCAAAAACTCGGACCAATAGTCCGCAAAAATTTATGGAAAACAGCTACCAGCAGGTCAAAAACCTGGATGGTGCATTCCATATAAACTTGGAACCCAAAGACTATCAGCCATGCCTGCTGGTTGATGACATGATCGATTCCGGGTGGACTTTCACAGTGGCATCGGCCTTATTGCGTCAAGCGGGTTGTTCCGCCGTATATCCAATGGCATTAGCCTTAAACTCGCCAGGAATTAACTGATGATGAACGACTTTTTAACAGAAGATACAAAAGCGATAATTTTGCTCTGCGGTGTTTTCGGGAAAAATCGCTCAGAGAAACCACTGTCATTGACAGAATACTCATCGCTTGTACGCTGGCTCATCGCGGTGAAAATGCGCCCAGGTAATCTGCTGCAAAAAGAAAATATTTCCGAAGCTTCCATGGGCTCAGGTATTGACAAACAACGTTTGGAATCACTGCTCGGTCGAGGTGTCCAGCTTGGCTTTGCTGTAGAAGAATGGCAGCGCAATGGCATCTGGATTATCAGTCGAAGCGATGCCGACTACCCTGTTCGCTATAAAAAGCATCTTAAAGACAAGGCTCCGCCATTGTTGTTCGGTGTGGGGAACCGTTCCCTGCTAAAAGGTGGCGGACTTGGTATTGTCGGCTCTCGTAATGTAGATCAGGCCGGTGAATCTTTTACCCGTCAGGTCGCTGAACTCTGTGCGTATAATCGAATCCCGGTTATTTCAGGCGGTGCTCGGGGTGTTGATCAGATTTCCATGACTGCGGCCCTTGAGGCTGGTGGCGTTACCATAGGTCTTCTTGCCGAGAACCTTTTAAAGAAAAGCGTAGAGCGCAGTGCCCGCCATGCGATTGCCGACGGACGCCTGCTGTTACTCTCTCCTTACCACCCCAATGCCCGCTTTACCGTGGGAACAGCCATGGGAAGAAACAAGCTGATCTATGCCATGTCGGATTACGGTCTGGTCGTCAGCGCAGAGCACAAAAAAGGCGGCACGTGGGCTGGTGCTGAAGAAGAACTCAAACGGAAAAACGCACGGTCCGTCTTTGTTCGGGTTGGAAATGACGTTCCACAGGGAAACAGCAAACTGCTGGATCTTGGTGCAATAGCATGGCCCGATTCGATTGGTCCCAATAACTTTAGACAACAGCTGCATGAACTGGCAGTTAACGCCCCGGGAAACCGGCCTAAAAAGGATACGAGTCTCTTGGATTTTCAGGCGGCCCGGGAGACGGTTCCCGCTGAAGAGCTGCCTCCAGTCACCGAGGTTGTGGAAGAAAAATCAACAATCACTAAACCGGAATCTGTAGTTGAGCCCGAAGTCAAAACACCTGAGTGCCCGGCATCTATATATCAAGCCGTATTACCGGTCATTTTAAATAAACTGAACAGCCCTGCCACCGCTGAGGAACTTGCTGAGACTATAGATGTGAACAAAACACAGCTCAATGTATGGCTGAAAAAGGCTGTGGACGAAAATAAGCTTATTAAGCTGTCGAAGCCAGTGCGCTATGTTGGAAGAATGAAGGCGGAAGGATGAAGGCGGAAATCCATGCAGTCGCGTTCTCTGATCAGTAAAAAATGTGATTGGTATCACACCTCCTGCACAACTGCCCCGTTTACCTGAAAAAAAAATCCCCACCTGAAAGAATCAGGATGGGGATTTTTTTTACGTACGGGTACTGCTGCTGCACTGCGGCATTCTCACGCGAGGGTGATAAAAGCCTTCTTCGCTGCGCCGCAGACAGGACATTTATCCGGAGCTTCACCGAACTCAATGTAACCGCAGATCGGGCAGAGATAGAAGTCGCTCACGTCAAGATCTTTCCCGGCTGTGACAGCTTCAAGAGCTTTGGTATAGAGCTGAGCATGGACCTTCTCAGCGGTTTCAGCGAATCTGAACATGGTCTGCGCTTTATGACCTTCAGCTTCAGCCTGTTTGGTCATCGGGGGATACATATCTTTAAATTCATACGTCTCACCGCTGATAGCGGCGGCAAGGTTGTCGATGGTGGATTTAACCTGCTCAAGAGCTTTGAAGTGACCAGCGGCGTGAATACGCTCAGCTTCAGCAGTGGTACGGAACAGTTTTGCAACGTTGGCAAAACCTTCCTTATCAGCCTTCTCAGCGAAAGAACGATACTTTTGGTTGGCCTGGCTTTCACCGGCAAATGCGGTACTCAGATTTTCAGTTGTTGTGGGCATAATAAAACTCCTTATGGAGGTCAAACCTCCGTTGAAATGAAAAAGGACTCTTCCCTTCTCGAACCGCAGGAAAAATGCCTGCAGCACAGAATGAGAAACAAAAGTAATAATAATTCCTATTTAGTCAAGCCTCTGTCAAACTGAATTTTCCCGCCGCAATCTCATCATCTATATCTTTCAAGGCACGCCGCATTTGTTTGAGTGCCTGGGTGACACGATTTTCATTCTCTACAAGGGCAAGGCGCAGCCAGCCTTCCCCTTCCTGCCCAAAGCCGGCACCCGGTGAAAGGGCAACGTTGGCACGGTCCATCATCTCAAGAGAGAAACGGATGGAACCCATTTGTGCGTACGGCTCGGGAATTTTCACCCACAGGAACATGCCCGCCCGCGGCGGCGTAACGTCCCAGCCCATCTTCTGCAGCGCATCACAGAAGAAATCTCTTCGTTTCTGATAAATCCCGACCTGCTCGGCGAGTTGAGGTTCACAGTCACGCATGGCGACAATACCCGCGACCTGAATGGCAGAGAAAATCCCATAATCATAATACCCTTTGATCTTCGCCAGACCGCCGATCATCTGTTCGTTACCGACACAGTATCCCAGCCGCCATCCCGCCATGTTGTACGACTTGGAGAAAGAGCCGAATTCCACGCCCACGTCCTTCGCGCCGTTAACCTCAAGAAAACTCGGGGCCTTCTCTCCATCAAAAACTATACGGGAATACGCAAAATCGTTAATGACCATCAGGTTATATTTTTTAGCCAGCTTGACCACCTCTTCAAAGAACTTCCGGCTGACCATCGTGCCGGTGGGATTGTGAGGAAAGTTGAGCATCAGCAGCTTGGGGGGCGGATAGAGCGAGGTACACATTGTGCTGATCTGGGAGAGGAAGGTATCCTCATCTTCTGAGATCGGAACACGCAGCACGTTGGCCCCGGCAATCACCGCAGCATAAACATGGATAGGAAAAGCCGGTGCCGGAGTGATCACCGTATCGCCCGGTCCCAGCAGGGCAAGACAAAGGTGAGAAATTCCTTCTTTCGAGCCGATGGTGCAGATAACATCGCTCTCCCCGTTGAGCTCGACGTCGTAGACGCGCTTATAGTAGAGAGCAATTTCCCGCTTGAGATTTTTCATCCCTCCGGCAACCGGATAGCGATGAGTTTTTGGGTCAGAGGCCACCTCAATCAGCTTTTCGGTGACCATTGGCGGCGTAGGATCCATCGGATTTCCCATGCCAAGATCGATAACATCATCACCCGCCCAGCGCTTCTCCATCTTCATCTTGTTAATCATTCCGAAAAGATAGGGCGGGAGCTGATTCATTCGCTCGGCGCAGCGCACTTCAAAAGTCTTATCCATGGTGATTACCCTCTCTAGGATTTTTAAAATTTCAGACTGGAATTTGTCGAATTTTTTGCAGATATGACAAGCCTTTGAGCATATCACGTCACGGCAGAATTACCATTTTTTTATTCTTCTCCGACAGCCAGAGCCCCCTGCGCCAGCCCGGCGAGGTGCAGTCCCTCTGTCACCTCTCTGCTCAGTTCAGCAGCAGGGATATTCCAGCGTGGCGCAATAAGCAGCTGCGGATGGGTGGTGGAGAAGAGGCGGTGCAGAACCACCCGCTGCGGAATACGCGGCAGCAGACGCAGCAGGAAATTGACACAGTCTTCGTGACTGAAGAGCGGAAAGGGCTGGCGGGCATACTGTCTGGCGAGGGGTGTCCCCTTCACCACCTGCAGATGGTGAAGCTTGAGGGCATCCACTCCGGCAGCGCAGACCATCTCGACTCCGGCGATCATTTCCGCCTCGCTCTCCCCTGGAATGCCAAAGATGAGATGCGCCCCGCACTCCAGCGGCGGATGACGGTGAATACGCGTGAGGGCAGAGAAAAAATCCTCCACAGTATGGTTGCGGTTGAGGGCATCAAGACTGCGCTGAAGGGTGGACTGCAGCCCCAGCTCAAGCAGACCGCTTTTGCCTCGGCAGCGAACAAGTTCGGCGAGCGGTTCGAGCAGGGAATCAGGGACCAGGTCCGGGCGGGTGGAAAGGATCAGGCCGACACAGGCGTCATCATCAAGAAGACGCCCGCAGTGTTCGAGCAGAAGCGACGGGTCAAGAGCGGTGCAGCTCTCCTGTTGAAAATAGGCGAAGTAGCGGTGAAAACGTCCTTTGAGCAGAATTCGTTTGCCCTTCTCAATCTGTACAGAGAGGGAATCCTCCGCAGTGAGAAAACCCGCAGTGAATCCTTCCGGACGGCAGAATGTGCAGCCGCCGCGCAGGCGGTTGGGACAGGGTATTCCGAGATCCAATGGCAGCTTGCCCACCGCCTCCCCGTAACGGTCGCGGCAGTGGTGACTGAAGGTATTGACCAGCCTGGTCATTGCCGTTCGAGATGGACAATGACGTCCTTCAGCGCCCGCTTGGGCACATGGTGAACCCCGGCCTCATCATGCCAGTAGCGGATGTCCTCTTCATCCCGTGCAGTCTCCAGGACCACCTTCTCATCCGCTTCACCAAGAGCCAGTACGAGGCGAAGACTGAGGTGTTCCGGCATTTTGAACAGGCTGGCGGCGCCCGGTCCAAAAGAGCCAATGCGACAGACACCAACACCCTCCTCCATAGCCCCGAGGATAATATTCTGGGTGGCCGAACCGAGGTCGAAATACGCTTCCGTATCCGGCCCCTTCTGCCATCTGCTGTTGAGCAGGCAGAGAATATAGGCGGAGGGGCGCTGTCCTGGCCCGGGCCCCTTCCACTGCGGCAGATAACCTGCCCAGGCGAGATGGGGAAAGAGCTTTTCGCACAGTTCCGGGGTATCAACGATCTGATACTGCCAGGGCTGACAGTTGCGACTTGAGCCACTGAGACGGGCCAGCTCAAGGAGACCGGTGACAAACTCCCGACTCAGTTTTTTCTCTTCTTTGAATCTGCGAAGAGTTCGCAGTCGGGCAATTTTTTCACGCATGACGTTCCTTTCTTTTCAGGGTGTTTGTGTTGACTGCATCACACTATCCGCCGCATTCGCTGCCGCAGATAATCAATCCCCTGCTGAAGAAAAAAGAAGATCGCCGCAAGGAAAATGATCGCCGGTCCCGAGGTAAGGTCAAAGACGGCAGAAAGCCACAATCCGCTGCTCGTAAAGACGGCACCGAGCAGGCAGGCAAGGACCATCATCCCGGAGAGCGAATGGCTGTAACGACTGGCAATGGCTGGCGGAATGGTAAGCAGCGCAATAACGAGAATCAGCCCCACCACCTGCACCACCAGTACCACTGTGACGGCTACACAGCCCACCAGCAGGAAATAGAGCTGCGTTACCGGAACCCCCCGCGTGCGGGCAAACTCCTCATCACAGGACATCAGCACCAGATCGCGGAAGAGCCAGAGAGTTCCGATAATCAGCACTACCGCCACTACGCTCATGAGCCACAGCTCGGAGACGGGAACACTGAGGATGGAACCGAAAAGGTAGCTCATCAGATCCACATTGTAGCCGGGGGTCAGGTCGAGCAGCAGAATCCCGCTGGCCATGCCCAGCGCCCACATAACCCCGATGATGGTATCGGCGTGGGCCCTCGAACGCAGTGAGACCGCCGCCATCACCATCGCCGAGCAAAGGGCGAAACCAATAGCCCCCGGCAGCCATGGCCAGCCCATGTAGTAGCTGAGTCCAATGCCGCCGTAGGCACTGTGAGCGATACCGCCGGAGAGAAAAACGAGGCGGTTGACCACCACGAGGGTGCCAATGATGCCACAGATGACTGCGGTGAGCAGTCCCGCCATGAGGGCATTCTGCATAAATTCAAATTGAAGCAGTTCAAACATGAGGGTGAATCTCCTTTTGCACGGGCAGTCTGCGGAATTGTTCCACGGGACAGATGGGATTATCCCGGGCGGCAGAATAGAAGGCATCTACCAGTTCCCCCGCCGAGCCGACACGGGCATGACTATGCACAGTGTGATTGACACAGGCCACTGAGCGCGCGTAGGAGGCAATGGCAAGAAGGTCATGAGTGACCACGAGGATAGTGCGGTCGGCATTCAGTTTGGAAAGCAGTTCGAAAAACTCAGTCTGGGCACGGGTGTCGAGGCTGGCAGTAGGTTCATCGAAAATCAGCAGTTCCGGCTCAGAGACCAGTGCCCGGGCGATCAGCACCCGCTGAAGTTGTCCGCCGGAGAGGTCACCGATGCGCCTCCCGGCGAGATCAGCAAGGGCGAGTTGTTCAAGAACAGCCATGGCGAGGCGGTTATTTTCCCGGTGACGTGGGAAAAAACTGCGTTTTCTCGGATCGAACAGTCCCATGCAGACGACCTCAAGCACGGTAGCCGGAAAGCTCTGGTTTTGATCAGTCTGCTGCGGTACATAGCCGACGAAACCGTTTTTCTCGCCGGGAGGACGTCCTCCCACCAGCACGGTACCCCGGGTGGGAGTGAGCAGGCCGAGAATCAATTTGACGAGGGTCGTCTTGCCGCCACCGTTGGGGCCAATAACCGCAAGAAAATCCCCTTTGTTGATCTGGAGATGAACATTGCACAGGACCATTTCTGAAGCGTAGGCGTAACAGACACCGTTCATCAGCACGAGAGGTTCACCCGTTTTACTCATTTCTTCTCCCCCGCAATATCTGCAGCCACACTGCGCAGGTTCTCTTCCCAGTCCTCCGCAAGCGGATCTGCCACCCGCACGACTCCGCCAATCTCTTTGGCAATCAAGTTCGCCGCCTTCTTCGAGAACTGCGGCTGGATAAAGAGGGTGCGAATCCCCTCTTTCTTCGCCCTGGTAATCAGGGCCGCGAGCCGGGCAGGTTTTGGATCCTTGCCCTCAAGTTCTACCGCCTCCTGGTGCAGTCCGTACTCTCGGGCAAAATAGCCCCATGAGGGGTGAAAGACCATAAAGGTAAGCCCCGGACGGGCATCAAAAAGCTGATGCAGTTCTTCGTTGAGGACATCAATACGGGCCGTGAAGGCCGCCTCGTTTCTGCTGATGTTCTCAGCCTGCTGTGGGAAGAGCAGCCGGAGGGCGGTCGCCGAAGTAACAACCTGCTTTTTCACCAGTGGGGGAGAAAGCCAGATATGCGGATCAAGCCCGCAGCAGCTCTGCTTCCCCACTGCTCCATCTGCCTCTTCCGTATGTCGGAGAGATTGGACAGGCTGACGTACGATGCCCTTGTCCGTGGGAATACACTGCAGATTCGGATTGCTTGATTTCATTCTCGGCAGCCAGGAATCCTCAAAGGGGACACCGATGGTGAACCAGGCCTTTGCCCGTGCCAGTGCTGCCATCTGCGAAGGCTTCGGCTCATAGGTGGCGGGACTGGCACCAGGCAGCACCATGACCCTGATGTCCGCGCTGTCGCCAACAAGCTGCTGCAGAAAATATCGCTGTGGCACGATGGAGACGAAGAGTACCGGTTTCGCCGCCAGCGCGGGCATTGCGGTAAAAAAGAGAGAAAAAAGAAGAGGAAGAAGAAAGAATTTTTTCATTATTTCACACTACACTGAGAAAAGAAGGATAACGGAAGAGCAGATTCCGAGATGAATTTCAGCAGGGAAAGCACAGCCTGCTGCGTACAGGCCGCATTCAAAGTACACTATACAATATATACAGACAGCTGAAGATTTCCAGAAGCACTCGCACGTTCAGGGTATTTCTCCCTCTTTTTTCTTCACCGCTGCAAAGGAGATCCCCCCTTAATCCCGTCGAAACGGCCCCGGAGGCAAGGGAGTATCCCCGTGAAGAAAGAGATTCACTGCTGCCTGTCCGGCCATGCTCTGCGACGCTGTCATCCAAAGTTCACTCGAGATCATCATCTGTATCGGTTCGGGCAGCAGTGTAGAAAAAGTGAAACCGCCTTCGCTGTCACCTCTGCCCTTCCAGCGGGTACGTCCGCTGCGCAGATCTACCAGTTCTCCCGAGGCATGCACCCCTGCACGAATGCCAGACACCTGATGGCGGGTACCGGTTCCGTCCACGGTGAGATAAACAACGCCCTCTGCACCGAAGATCCGCCGCAGTTTCTCCGGAGCAATGTTACGAATCTGCTCCTGCCTCTTAAATCCATGGCGGGCAAAGACCTCGCTGGTCAGCACCGGGGGCAGCACATAATAGCCAGCCTCGGAGAGTATCACCACCGACCAGGCCAGCAGGTTCTCTCCGGTGGGAAAACCCGGAGTACGATTAACCGGTGGAACCAGCAGCAGCACCCGGGGCAGACTCTGGTTGAAGCGGGGGGTAGAATTGTTCGCACCGATCAGAGTGCAGCCGGAAAAAGAAAACATAACGAGAATAACGAGCAACCCCCCCCTTCTCATTCTACTTCCCATAACCTGCCTCCCTGTTGGAGAGCAGAAAATCCATGAAGGTGCCGGAGGGCGGATAGAGATCCTTCTCCTGCATATATTCCACCTCCATACGGTCTTCATTCCCGGCCTCGGCGTAGAGCAGCCCGAGCTGGGCATGGTAGCCCGGAGGCAGCTTCTGCCCCCGCATCGCCGCTTCCCGCCCAAATTGCTCCATGCGCAGAATCTCCCCGTTCACATTGTATCCGCCCTGCAATATCCGGCTGATAACATTCTCAAAGGGCCCCCAGGCATAGAGTGGCTGTTGCGCGCATCCGCTGAACGATACTGCGGCGAACAGAAGAAAAAGAAGAAGTCGAGACATTGCTACACTCCTCATCAAGGTACCCTGAAGGGTACCTTGAATAATCTTGGATTTCGTTCATGTTCATATTCGAGGCAGCCTAAAGACGCATGATGGTGAACCCCTCCGGCCCGCTGCTCCGCTGATAAAGAGGTTTCGGCAGGCGGCTTTCCCACTCATGGCTGTAAACAGAACGGATAACGAGAACAATGCGGTTCGGATACTCTTTTGCCAGCCGCCGGATGTCAGCAAGGGTAAGAATCCTCTTTTCCCCTTTCAACCGTTCATCCTTCCGGGTAAAGCCGTAATCCAGCTCTCCCGCCCACTCAACAGCAAAGACATCGGTGCGCTTCCAGTACCAGCATACCGCCTGCAAACTACTGGCCCCCGATATAATAATGTCGTCCGGGCTGATGCGGTGGGCAAAACTCTTGAGCAGCGGGCCCGGCATCTGCGACACCTCCATGCGGTCGGGAACTGTCCACGGCATCACGCTGAAGAGCAGCAGCGGAGCAATACCGAAGGTGAAGGCACTGCCCACCCCCAGACCCTGGCGGGTTGCAGACAGCAGGAGCAGCATCGCCGTCAACCCCGCTCCAACCAGCCCGGCCCTGGCAGAATCCACGAAAAACGGCGTCCCCCCTGGTATGCCGGTGAAGTGCTTCAGCCCTTCTATGCCAAAGATCTGCACGTAGAGCAGTACCCCGAGGGCAACGAGACAGATCAGGCTGACGACAGCGGCTCCGCCCTGAAAGAGTTTACGTCTCTCCCGGTTGGAAAAGAGACGACTCAACCCTTGTGCCATAAGTACCGCAAAAGGCACAAAGCAGGGCAGAATATAACTCATCAATTTGCCGTGGGAGACAGAAAAGAAAAGCAGGGGGAGGAGAAACCACAGGACAGAGAACCGCAACAGGCGACCTTCCGAATTCAGTGGTGTCCCCGGCTGCGGATCAAACTGGCTCCGCTGAAGCAGTCCGGCTGCGGCGGCGGGAATCATCAACACCCAGGGAAAAGACATCAGCGGTCCACCGGTGAGAAAGTACCAGAATGGCTCTCCATGCTGGGCATTTTCCCCGATGAAACGGCGGAAATGCTCGTTAAATATAAAGTAGTTCCAGAAATCTTTTTCCCACCAGTTGATCTGCAGAACCCATGGTAACGTTACAAAAAACGCCAGCAGCAGCGGCAGCCAGCTCATGCGGAAGAGATCGACAAAACGCCGCTGCCACATCAGCCACGGCACCAGTACCAGAACGGGCAGGGCGATACCAGGGAACCCCTTGGAAAGAAAAGCGGCGGCACAAAAAAGGCCGGCAAAGATAAGCAGTACCCACTCACAGAGAGAACCACGCCGGGCCTCAGTGGCGGCAAAAAAGGAGATGATGCAGCCGGTGAGGAAAAAGGTGAAAACAGCATCAGGCAGGGCCGTGGTTCCAATGGCGAAAACTTCCGCACAGGAGAGGTAGATCAATGCCGCGAGGCTGCCGGTGAGCAGAGGTGAAGGAGGAGAGAGAATCTCCCGGCCCGCCTCTTTCTCTGCCAGCATCTTCTGCTTTACTGCCAGCTTTGCTGCCCGACGCTCTTTGCGCGTCATCTTCACCCGTGGTATTTTTTCCCGGCTGCGTAACGACGCACGCCAGACGAGAAAGAAGAGCAGCACAGCGGTACCGCCCGTGGCCACAGCCGAGGGCAGACGTACAGCAAAATTATTTTCTCCGAGATATTTTTCTGAATATGCGCCAAGCCAGTAGCCGAGAGGCGGCTTTTCGAAATAGCGTGCCCCGGCGAGTTTTGGCACAATCCACTGTCCCGAGGCGAGCATCTCCCGGGGAATCTCGGCATAACGCATCTCATCGGGACGGATCAGGTTGCGTTCACCAAGGGGAAGGATATAAACTGTACCGAAAAAAATAATCGGCAGGAGAAAATAAAGAAGTTTTCGCATGGTCACATCCTGCAGTTAGATGATTTGTCTGGAGTGTTGACAAAAACTACCCGCCAGAGTCACAATTTTCAAGCAAAGAGTCGAAACGGGGACCTTTCCCGGATCTGGAAAAATGTATAATATTCACCATCTGACATGAGGGCCGCGGTTTGCCCCGAGGCCTTTGAAAAACTTTCCCTGATGGAAAAAAATCAGGTGGCTGACGTCGATACCATTTACATTTTGTATTGGCAGATTCAAAGGCAGGGAGACAGGAAAAAACAAAAGCAAAAGTTTTTTGTAGAGACGCCCAATTTGGGCGTCTTCAGCACAACAGGTGGCTCATCTCACAACAGACGTTTCTACAATGAAATTAGGGTATAACCCTGTTTGGCCTGAGAAGCAGCCTCCGGTTTTCCCTGCAGCGAGAGTACACCCTCGCGTCCATCCACCATGCTCTCCTCAAGCGGGCAAACAGGCAGCACCCTCCCCTCCAGCAGTTCCCCTGGCGGACAGAAGAAGATCTCCTGCTCCGCCGCCATTTCCAGAAATTCCGCAAACATCTCCGCGCAGGAGATCCCCTCTGCTTCCGCATGGATGGTCAGGACGTTGAAGGCATCTGGTTTTATCAAGTCGAGAAGGGTCTCATTGTAGTGCGCCCGACTGCACATCCGCCCCACCATCTCGTCATAGGTGGGCAGCGTATCTGGTATCTGGGGAATTTTGGACACACTGCCATCCGGCAGCAGAGGATAAAAAGGTGAATTCCCGCGACAGTCGGACCGGTAGTGAAAAGGCAGAGGTTCCAGCGCCTGCAGCGCCGCTGCGCTCACCCGCCAGGCAGGGGCAGCGAAACACTCCGGCGCCCGGCCGAGAATACGCGTCAGCTCAGCAACACCGCGTCCAACAACAGACGCAACCTCCGTCTCATCCATCTTCGCGATGCGGCGCTGCCAGCCCTGATGGTCCCACGCATGGAGCCCGATCTCATGTCCCGCCAGCGCCGCCGCGCGGATGACCTCCTCACAACGCGGCCCGATCAGCGGCCCCGGCCAGAACGTCCCCTTGAAAAGGATATCCAGCCCATAGAGTCCCGGTGCCCCGCTGCGCAGCATCTTGAGCAGAAAGGCTGGCCGCAGCAGCCGCCAGAGGTGGCGCCCCATGTTGTCCGGTCCCACCGAAAAGAAGAATCCGGCACGAATCTTTCGCTCACCAAGGAGGGAGACGAGGCGTGGTACACCCCGCCGTGTTCCCCGCAGGGTATCGACATCAATTCGCAGACCGACCAGAGTCACGTTCTGCTCCGCAGAGTGGACAGAGCATCATCAAGGAAATAGCCGAGAGTCTTCTCCACACTCTGTTCAAAGGACACCTTCGGTTCCCATCCCAAAAGTTTATGCGCGTTGCGAATAGAAGGGCGACGGTGCTGCACATCCTGATAGCCCTTTCCATAGAAAGCACGCGCCTCAATATTTTGCAGTCCGGCATCGGGCGGAAACTCACTGCGATGGGGATGCGTGGCAAATTTGCCGCGCAGAATCTCTGCCAGTTCAGCCATGCTGAACTCATTGTCAGGATTACCAATATTGAAGATCTCGCCGTTGCAGCGTTCGCCCTCGTTTTCAATAATACGGAAGAGACACTCCACGCCATCCTTCACATCGGTGAAACAGCGCTTCTGCGCCCCGCCATCCACCAGACGAATGGGTGTTCCTTCAACAAGGTTGAGGATAAACTGAGTGATGACCCTCGAACTGCCGATCCGTGCCGACTCCAGCGAGTCCAGCCGTGGTCCCACCCAGTTGAAGGGGCGAAAAAGGGTAAACCGTAATCCCCGCGTAGCACCGTAGGCCCAGATCACCCGATCGAGCATCTGTTTGGAACAGGAGTAGATCCAGCGCTGCTTGTGGATGGGGCCAAGGACAAAGTTTGATTTCCGCTCATCAAACTCATCATCATCACACATGCCGTACACCTCCGAAGTGGAGGGAAAGAGCAGCCGTTTGCCGTATTTGGCACAGTAGCGGACGATGCGCAGGTTCTCCTCAAAGTCCAGTTCAAAGACCTTCAGCGGATTGCGCACATATTCAATAGGAGTGGCGATAGCGACCAGCGGCAACACAACATCACATTTACGCACGTGATACTCAATCCACTCCCGCTGGATGGAGATATCGCCCTCGGTAAAGTGGAAATCGGGATTGTTGAGCAGCCGGGTGAGGGTGTTGTTCCGCAGATCCATGCCGTGCACCTCATAACGGCCGCTGGCCAGCAGGCGTTCGCTGAGGTGATTGCCGATAAAGCCGTTGACACCAAGGATGAGCACCTGAGTTTTGCGCCCCGCTGATCGCCGTTTCGGCGCCCCGCTGAAAATCATGCCGGGGGCGATGTTGAACTCGGCGGCAAGTTGATGGCCAGTGGTATAAAGCCCCCCTTCCCCCTCGCCAGACTCCACCTCCAGCGCCCCTTTACCACAGGCAATGGTCAGCGGCTTGTTCTTCAGCACAGTGCCGGGGACAGCGATCTCCGGCTCCTGTCCTGCAACCTCGCGCACCTTCCAGAGGAAGACCTTCCTGTTGCCGATCCAGGAAAAAGCCCCTGGCCAGGGGCGGGTAACTGCGCGGATGAGGTTGTACATTTCGCTGGCGGAACGAGACCAGTCAATCTCACCGTCGGCCGGGGTACGGCCACCGAAATAACTCACCTCTTTTTCGTCCTGCGGAGTGCCAGAAACGATACCGGCTTTAATCTTCGGCAGCAGTTCGGCGAGCAGTTCGCCCGCAGCCACGCCGAGTGCCCGCTGCAGCGTGAGGGCTGTATCGCTGGCCTTAACAGCTACCGCACGCTGGCCAAGGATCGGTCCATCGTCTGCTTTTGACGTCATCTGATGCAGAGTCACACCGGTCTCTGTCTCCCCGTTCACCAGCACCCAGTTTACCGGACAGCGGCCGCGATACTTCGGCAGCAGGGAGCCGTGGAGATTCAGCCCGCCCAGAGGAGCAAGAGCGAGCAGCTCTGCGCTGACGAGGTGGCGATAGTAGAAGGAGAAAATAACCTCCGGCGCCATGTCCCGAATTCGCTCCACCCAGAGCGGATGGTTAATATCCTCCGGCGCATAGACAGGAATATTGTGTGCAGCGGCAAGCTCGGCCACGGAGTCGAACCAGATATTCTCCCCGGGGCTGTCTTTATGGGTGAAAACCGCGACGACATCAAAGCCGTGGTCAAGAAGGGACTGGAGACCAATACAGCCTGTCTGGTTGTAGGCAAGGACTACTGCTTTCATAGTGTTTTGTAGTTTGAAGATGAAGGAAACGGTGAAGAGCTCCTTAAAAAGTAATACCAATTACATTTTGTATTGGCGAATTCAAAGGCAGGTGGGCGTCTTCAGCACAACAGATGGCTCATCTCACAACAGACGTTTTTGCAATGAAATTAATTTATCATCCTGTTTGTCCTACCGTGTTTTTTGGGTCAGTAAAAAATGTAAATGGTATAAAATGATCTCATGGCAACCGACCTTTTCCGGAAGAGGCCAATGGTAAACGTGTTGCATTTATTACTTGAATTCAGCCGTCATTCAAATTACTGGATGCCAGCAATCGTTTTGCAGCAACTTGCAGCCACCGAGGTCTTTGCGTAAACCATTTCGTTGTCGTTGATGAAATCATCTGCCGAATCTCCCTGTGAATTACACGTACTTCCCTGAAAAATCCTCAAATGCATTTGTGACGGCGAACCCAACATCACTGCCCAGAGCTTTGAAGTGTTCCTTGCCACATGCGATTTTAGCTTTTTCAGTTGGCCGCAGAGCATCGGTGAATAACGTGCTTTTGGTCTCAACAACAAAATAGAGTTTTTCTTTGCCATCGACTTCAATCAACACGGCCCAGTCCGGGTTATAGGTTCCCAGCGGGGTGTCGATCTTGAACCAGTCCGGGAGCTTTGCATACAACTTGATGTCGTCGCTTCGTTCAAAAGCGGTGGCAAACTCCAGTTCTATATTGGAATCGTATACCACGTAGTCAAAGACCGATTTCTGGCTTTCGACCATGTTTTTTTGCAGGTAACCAAAGAGCTCGTTATCGCTGAAAAGTTCCTGTGCATAAAATTGATCGTCGCCAATCTTGTGGTACTTGATGCCATCAACAACAAAGAGGCGCATCTGGTGCTGGATAATTGTTGAAACCTGCTCGATAAATTTTTGCGGGTTATTCTTAAATGATTCCAGACGACCGCTGTCATTGATGATCTTAACAATCGTTCGACGGGTCAGGTTTGTTTCATTCTGGAGATAAGTGATCAGATCCGGGAGCTCAAAAGATCGTGATTCAT
Organism: Desulforhopalus vacuolatus; assembly: GCF_016918505.1. Lineage (GTDB taxonomy): Bacteria > Desulfobacterota > Desulfobulbia > Desulfobulbales > Desulfocapsaceae > Desulforhopalus > Desulforhopalus vacuolatus. Next base: position 78,528 of record NZ_JAFFPZ010000005.1, on the reverse strand, counting down.
AAACACTGGCTGTTTCCTGAACATGCTGAGCATGAATGCCACCCCGGTCAATCTCGGCCTTGGCCTTTCGGTAAATAAATCTGGCTTTTCCTACCTGCAGATTGACTTTGATCTCTTCAGCGCATTTTGCAGTAAGTGCGTTCACATCAAAATCCACCCTGAAGGTTGTCTTGTATTTGATCCGATCCCAAAGCTCTTTGAACTCCGGACTTAAAAATACGGCTTTGTTCAGAGACACCTTTTTTTTGTCGTCACGGTTCTTGATGTTGAGATTGCCGGAAACTTTCTTCAGAACCGCAGCAATTTGAGGTGCATGCGCTTTGAATTCCTCGGGCAGTTCCAGCTCACCGCTTTTCAAGGCCCTTTTCAAGGAGTCCTGAACCTTGCCTTTGGCATCAATATAGCCGGTAGTTTTCAGATGATTCCAAAGTTTCCTGGAAGCATCGACACCAAGGTATTCGCTGTTGTCGTCATCTATTGGCACAACAATGTTGGCAAACAGGTGCTCTTCAACCACACCGAATTTAATGCCTTCTTCCTGCTCGATTTCTTTCTGCAGCTGCTCGGCAAACTTCTCATAGGACTCATTGGCCATAACCGTGAGCGTGTTGACCTCAAATCCATGAACCCGCTCGCCATCCTGATTGACACATATACGCAGGCCACGGCCAATTTCCTGCCGTTTCTTGATCACTGAATTGGTTTCGTTGAGCGTACAGATCTGGAAAACGTTGGGATTATCCCAGCCTTCTTTCAGAGCGGAGTGTGAGAAGATAAACTTAAGCTTTGAGTCAAAGCTGAGCAGTTTCTCCTTCTCTTTCATGATGAGATTGTAGGTGCTTTCATCCGCAGCGGTTTTACCGGATGCATCCTTCAACATTTCATTGCCAGCAGTATCCTTCTTTTTATCAACGGCGAAATACCCGTTATGCACACCAGCAGCGACGGTATCCAAATCCGCCCCTTCAAAGAGAGTGCGGTATTTAGGTTTGTGGATTGCCCGGGCATACTCGTCTTCAAACATCAGAGCGAATTTACCCTTTTGCGGATTGCCGTCCTCATCGTACCTGCGGTAATTGGCCACCTTGTCGATAAAAAACAGACTGAGGACTTTGATGCCCTGAGGGCGCAGGCGCATCTCTTTATCCAAATGTTCCTCAATGGTCTTACGCATCTGCAGGCGTTTGTATTCATCCGGGTCAACTTCGCCGATGGCCTGACCCAGTTTCAAAATTTCCGGTTTGCTGGTAAAGTTGATATATTCGCTGCCCTTTTCGCAGTAGATATACTCAACGATGTATCCATCATAAATGTCACGACCGCCGCTGTATTTTGCATCCAGAAGATCAGCGCCGCTTGAGACCATTACAGACTTTCTCTTGATATTACCGTTTTTCATACGACAATCAATTTCGATTTTGGCAGTGATCGGGCTCTTTTTGTTGTTTACGCTCAAAAGCTTAATGTAGGCCTTATTATAGCCGTCTTTGACTTCAACCCCGGCAACCTCGATCTGCTTTACCAATTTCTGCTCATAGGCATCAACCGAGTCCAGCTTGTAGAGCATATTATGTTTGTCTACATGGGTAGCAGAGTAGCGCAGGGTACAAAGGGGATTGAGTGAGGCGATCGCCTCTTTACTCTTTGGGGTGGTATCAACACTTTGGGGTTCATCAATGATAACGATGGGGTTAGTTTCCTGAATGAATTCAATGGGTTTGGCCCCGGCCATACGGTCATGAAAACGATGGATAATGTTCGCTTTGTTTTCATTTTCCGGATCACTAAAGCTTTTCCGGAAAGCGGCAATATTGATAACCATGATCTGAATATCTGAACTGGTGGCAAAGCTTCTTACATCGGAAAGTTTGCTGGAGTCATAGACAAAATAGTCAAAACTGACATTTTCATAGAGCTCACGAAAATGCTCCGCCGTGATTTGCAGTGACTTATACACACCTTCTTTAATGGCGATAGAGGGAACTACAATAACGAACTTGGTAAATCCGTAGAGTCGGTTCATTTCAAAGATCGAGCGCAGATAGACATAGGTCTTTCCGGTACCGGTTTCCATCTCCACGGTAAAATCCATGGAGTCCATTTTTTTGGAAGGAGCCAGCCCATTTTTCAGTTGTATCTTGCGGATGTTTCTATGAATATCCTCGGGTAACAACTTCAGTCTGTTTCCTATACCAAGGTTATTTAAGTTACCGGGAATGTCCTGCTGGGGCGAGTATTGCAGCGGAGCAACCGTAAAATTTGTCTGGCAGAGTTCCTGACCTTTAAAAACACCGGTAACGGATTCTATGGCCTGTTTCTGGAAATCCTGATTCGGATCGAATTGTATTTTCATTCCGAACCTCCAGTTTTAACCACGGAATACATGGAAGGTTTTGAAACCACGAATGAACACAAATGGGCACTAATATTTTTTAACCACGAAAAACACGAAAGGTTATTGTTCATGATTTGCCTCCTTTTTTGTTTGAGGCTTCGATTTGTTTAACGGCTTTGTCGAAATCGGACTCTATGCGCTGGGTTTTGTTAAACTTGTCGTATTCTGCAAACGCCTTCTCTTCGGCTTTTTTGCGGGAAACTGAACCATATCCTTCGAGGATTTTATATTCATTAAACTCAAGGAAGCGGTTCACACTTTCGGAAAAATTTTCCATGGTAAAGGTGATACGATTTTCAATAATGTGCTCAATATAGTCGAAAAACGCGGTCACTGTCCGTTCCAGCTTTTTGATATCCTCTTCCTGCAAGTAATTTTTTCCAATAGTGGTATCAGATTTAAGCACGCGACCGTCCGGCGCGTTCTTGTGAGTCAGCATCCCCATCAACGGCTTCTCGGCATCTGCATTCAGATAGATGATTTCCGCTGCAGTATGACCGGTGATGGCGAAGTGGAATTTATCCTGCACATGGGCATAGAAATTCCGGGTGGTTTCCGATTTGGGGGCATAGTCGATACTGCACTCGGCAAAGATATCGGTGATCTGCTGATAGATACGACGCTCGGAGGCGCGGATGGAGCGGACGCGTTCCAGCAGTTCGCGAAAATAATCCTTGCCGAAAAAACGCCCGTTTTTCAGCCGCTCATCATCCATGGCAAAGCCCTTGGTGATGTATTCCTTGAGCAGCCCAGTCGCCCAGATGCGGAATTGGGTGGCTTTGGAGGAGTTTACGCGGTAGCCGACGGAGATAATCGCATCCAGATTGTAGAATTCCAGCTTTCGTTTAACCTGACGGGAGCCCTCCTGTTGAACTGTTTCCAAAATGGAAACAGTTGCCTCCTTCGACAATTCACCATCCTGATAAATATTGTCCAAATGCTTTGAAATAGCAGGAATACCTACTCCAAACAACTCTGCAATGCGCTTTTGGGGCAGCCATATGGTTTCGTCACGCAGAATACACTCCACCTTCACCTGTCCATTCGGAGCGGTGTAGAGCAGGAAGTCGGTCAGTTCATCCTTCGTGGTCAACCGCCGTTCTTCCTTGCTTTCAGGCTGTTCCGTGGTCACCTTCTTCTTTCGTGTCTTTTCGTGTTTTTCGTGGTTCATCACAAGCTCCTTACATCGACAATGCCAGCTGTCCTAAGAATCTGAACCGCATTAGTTTTGACTACGTCATCTTTGAAACCGGAGTCCTTGAATACCACCCGCATGATTTCCGGATTGAGCTCATCCTTCAGCCTGGCAATGCCTTCGACAACCTCAAGGGAGATAGCATCCGACAGGCAAACAATGAGTGCTCCCATTCCTATATCGAAGACCTTGTGTTCAGCAATGGTGCGTTCAGTGATAGGCAGGGTCAGATCGAGACCGTACTTAAGCAGGATCTCGTAGAGGACATCTTCCTCTTTGCGGTCGGATTTAATGTTGGAGATGAAGTCTTCGAGGGTGCGCTCCGTCATGTCAAAGTCGACTTCCCACGGTTTGATGTTGGTGGAGTCGAGTTTGAATACCTTGAAGCCAAGATCGATTTTTTTAACCACGGAAAACACAGAAGACACGGAAGTTTCGGCTTTGCCGAATAAATAATTTTCTTTTTTATATTTTTCTGTGTTTTTCGTGTGGCCTGTGGTTGCCAATTCTTTTTTGATCTTTGCAGCAGCCCGGCGAATTCGTTCTTTGCTTATTTCAGCGATACTTTTATACCCAGCTTTGAACCCCTCAGATTTCACGTCTATCTTTTCAGGTAGTTGGGCTACAACAAAGCGTCTGCCCCCAATATCTTCTGCATTAAGCTGTAGAACAGCATCGGCAGTAGTCGCAGCCCCAGCGAAAAAGTCAAAAATGATGTCTGCTTTCTCTGTTGACTGATCTATAAGAGTTTTTAGTAAGTTAGTTGGTTTGGGAAAGTCGAAGTATTTTCCGCCGATCAAACTGGTTACTTCTCTCGTTCCATTCGTTGTATAGCCAACGTGTTTTGAATCTAGACAGGTCGAGAATCCTGTAACTGTCGAATTTAGGTCATTTACAAATTTCTTTTCACGAGGTCTTCCTTTGGGAGACTTAGGAAATAAAATACGTCCTTCCTTAATCATCTTTAGAACATTATCTTTGCTTTTTGACCAGCCCCTGCTTGGATTTGGAGGATAAGAAATGCCAGTTTGGGGGTCTACAATATCGTAGTGTAAATTTGGGCGTTGCGTCGCTGTGGCTAGTCCAGAAAGGTCAATGCTGGCCCATGGGCCACGTGGATCATTATCAGGATTTTTGTATTTCCCCAGATCTACTTCAGTTCCTTTCAGAACGATGTTTTCAGTCTTTGAATAAGCGACAATATATTCGTGATCGGGGGATACTCGTGATTGATTCCGATTGTCGGCCCGTTGTCTTCTTCGCCACTGAAAAACGCCTAATAAGTTTTCTTCCCCATAAATCTCGTCACACACCTTTCGAAGGTTGGAAACTTCATTGTCATCAATACTGATAAAAATAACCCCATCATCCTTCAGCAAATTTCTCGCCAGTTTCAAACGCGGATACATCATGTTGAGCCAATCGGTATGATAACGCCCGCTGGTTTCCGGATTGTTCGAGAGGTTGCGGCCTTCACCATCCACCTGTCCGGTGATTTCTTTATAGTTCTTGATATTGTCCTTGAAGTTGTCTCTATAGACAAAATCCTTACCAGTGTTATAAGGCGGATCGATATAGATCATCTTCACTTTTTTGTGGTAGCTCTTCTGCAGGAGCTTGAGCACTTCAAGATTATCACCTTCAATGAAAATATTCTGCGTGGTATCCCAATCCACCGACTCTTCCCTGCAGGGGCGCAAGGTGCCAGTGCTTGGCGTTTGAGCAATCATCCGGGCCTTACTTTTACCGTTCCATGTAAAGCTGTAGCGTTCATCGCGGTCGTCCACAAAGGTGCCGAGCACTTCCTTCAGGGCTTCAAAGTCGATCTTGCCTTCGGTGAAGGCTTCAGGAAACAGTTCCTTCAGCTTGCTCACGTTTTCGGCTACAAGATCCATTGTTTTTCCATCCATTTTTTCCATATCCAAGCTCCTGTATTTTTTACCACGAAAAGCACGAAAGACACGAAAGGTTAAAGAGCCAATCTTGTGATTGATGCTTTTGGGTACGTTCCAAAATTTACGAGCAATCCAAGCTTCATCCCGGTTGCCTTCAAATAGTTAATCACCTGCGCCTTGTGTTCAGGTGCAATATCTTTCACCGCTTTGAGTTCAACAATAATTTGTCCATAACAAATCAGGTCGGGTCTGTAAGTTTGCTGGAGAGGTTCCCCTTTGTACTTCAATTGTAGTTCCTGTTGAGCGACAAAAGGAATCTCACGATTTTTTAATTCCTTCTCAAGACACTCTTGATATATGGACTCAAGAAAACCACATCCCATTTCACGATAAACCTCAAAGATAGCTCCCTGAATTACATAGCACTCTTCCTTAAAGAGTATTTTTTCTTTCGTGTTGTTCGTGCCTTTCGTGGTTCGTGTCTCGTGATTCATAAATTCCCCGCCAGTTGCTTGAGCTCTTGTTCAAATTTCTTGATTTGTGTATTCAGCTCCACCTGCCGGTTAAAAGCCGCTTTTTTCAGCTGCCCGCGCAGTTCCGATATGTTCCATTCAATTTCCCGGCAGCGCGTCAACTGCTCGAGTCGGTCGGCCGCCTTGCCAATGGTGAAAGTTCCGGACAATACAGAGCACTCATATCCGGTAAAGCGATCTGTCCAGGCATTGTATAAAGTGCCGTAGGTCTGAATCGGCATATTGCCCCACGCAAATGATTGGATAAAGGCCGCTTCCCACTCATTTAATGCCTTGCTGCTCATCCAGCCGGTGGTGAAAAATCGTTCGGCGACAAAGACTCCATGTTCCGCCTGACTGAATCGTTTGGGAGCGATGCTCAGTGCAAATTCACCTGTCTCAGTGTACAGGCCAAGCATCAACGGATACGGAATGACCCGGTGGATAATTTCAGCGATTCGTTTGTGGACTTTCTGGGAATTCATTTCAACCTGCAGAACCGCCACCTCAAGATACTCCCGCTCATTGTCCCTGAAGGGCAAAACCGGACAGGTTGAGGATTTCAGAGTGTATTCCCAGTAAACGTTTTTTACGTTTTCCCGAAACAGCTTTTTATCACTGGCAACAAGCTCGCCGCTTTCAAGAAACTGCTTTTTCGGGACCCGCTTGCCTAACAAAGTCGCCTCGGGAAAGGAGATCGTGTTCCAAACGTAATCAATGGCTGCTTTTTTATTCTCTGGCATCGCCTGTCTCTTCACCGTCATTTTCGAGCAGGATCAGGTAGCTGACCACTTCAAAATCACCCATACCCTTAAAGCTGTTTTTATTAATCACCGTTCCGCCGGGAGAGAAGAGACTTTCCACGCCACGTTCTTCTGCCGCACCGGTCAGGGCCTGCACCGCTTTGGAGAGCAGGCTGCGATAATGCGACATATCAGAACCGCCCTTTGTCAAACGGGAAAGGCGGGTGGTGGCTGCACCATCAACGGACTTTCCATGAATGCTCATCTTTTTCAGCAGATCCAGAATCTTTTTAGTCTGGGTAAACTGTAAAATGACGGAACTGTCGTTTGATACATAAACCAAATAATACGGCGACAGTGCGTAGGTTGTGTCCGAAACGGTTTGTGCTCCTTCATTTTTAAGGCAGAAAATTACTCCTGGGGAAAACTCGCCCTTTAGTGAGTCGTCAATAATGGCAACGGCAAAAGCTCCCGGAGGTATCCGCTCCAGCAGGTTTTCACAGACGACGTTTGATTGATTATTAAAGCCAGAGCCAGGAAAGGACATGTATCTGGATGAAACACCCCAGTCAGAAAAAGAACAGGCATTGCCTGCTTTTATGTAGTCGCCGAGATCCATGCGGAAATCGTTCAAGGTAAGGTCGGTGATTGAAATCCCCCCCTCAACATCATCTATATCCACAACTTCGTTCTGAAGCTTTTCCAGCTGCTTACGCCGGTATTCAAGGTCATTCATCTGGCCGGAGCCGTTAAATTCGATGACGTTTTCTTCACCGGTAGCAGAGATATCAAGCAGGACCATTCGACCGGAGACACGGGCCTCTAGATTGATGTACTCATCCAGCTCCATATTGGGCCAGAAATTCACCAGCTGAATTTTTTCATTTTTTGACCCCAGGCGGTCAATACGCCCGAAGCGCTGAATAATGCGAACCGGATTCCAGTGGATGTCATAGTTAATCAGATAATCGCAGTCCTGCAGGTTTTGCCCTTCTGAAATACAGTCTGTGGCAATCAGCAGATCAATCTCAGCAGTGAGTGAGGAATCTATCTTGTCACGCTCTTTTGATACTGGAGAGAAGGAGGTAATGATAGAGGCCAGGTCTTTACGTATGCCGGGCATCTCGGTTTTGTTTTCACCAGAACCGGTAACCAGGGCGGCATAAACCCCAAGCTCTCTATGTGCCCATTTTGCAGTATGTTCGTATAAATATTTTGCAGTGTCCGCAAATGCAGTGAAAATGAGGAATTTTTTATTACCCGGGTTAATCGGGTTGTTCACTTTATGCTGAATCAGCTCCTTCAACCATCGCAGCTTTTCATCCTGAGGGGCTTTTACTGCATGAGCAGATGAAATGAGTTTTTCCAGAATTTCCCGATCTTCCTCAAGTTCCTGCTTCCAGCGAACCGTGTCCATGTCCTGAATCAGGACTTTGACTTTTTTACCGACAACAAAAGGAGAGAACGCATTATCTTCAATTTCAATTTCTTCGATATCAAACTCTTCGACCGCTGCATTATTATCATGGTCTGCAATTTTCTGAATCAAACCTGTTACTTCACCAAGAAGTTTTTCCAGCGTCATCGTAAAGGAGTTGATGGAGCTTTCCATGCGTTTGAAAAGGTTAACCCGTATCAGGTGAATCAAACTCTGCTCACGGTCAACATGTCTGAAGACCGAACCGCCAGCAACTTTCCGGTCATACTTACGGCTATATTCTTCAACCTTGTGTGACAGAACATATTTAAGCGGAGCATAGGCGCTCAGGTTAAGTAACCGGATGTCTCTATTGATACGTTCAAGTGCCGGAAAGCGCCCCTCTGTATCGATGTCCGTCTTGACATTGACGGGCTTGAGCCTCTCAGGAAATTTGCCAATTTCAGACATATCATAATATTTTTCGATATGCTTTCTGGAACGTGCAATAGTCAGAATGTCTAAGAGTTTGAAATAATCAAAGTTCAGGGTCTCCAACAGCGATTCTGTGGTCCTTTGGCTTTCATCCAGAGTCAACCATACGTTAAAACGTGTTTGGGCCATTTTAAGCGTCTGCTCAATGCTGATAATTCCATTTGATTTTAACGCCTCATCTTTGGCTTCAACAATAAATGCGACCTGGTTCTTCAGATCATTCATCCTGTTGTTTACAGGAGTTGCAGAGAGCATGAGAACTTTTGTTTTTACACCTGCCTTGATGATATCATTCATCAATTTTGAGTAACGGGTCAGAGAATCATCTTTGCGGGAGGGGTTGTTTCGAAAATTATGAGACTCATCAATAACCACCAGATCATAGTTTCCCCAATTCAGGGTTTCCAGATTTATCTCACCAGACATGCCGCGCAATCTTGTTAAATCAGTATGGTTCAACACATCATAATTGAACCTGTCCGAGGCCATGATGTTTCGTTTGTCATTTACCGTATAAAGAGTCCAGTTTTCCCGCAGTTTTTTAGGGCATAAAACCAGAACTCTATCATTGCGCAGTTCGTAGTATTTAATGATTGCCAGCGCTTCGAAGGTTTTACCCAGGCCCACACTGTCTGCAATAATGCAACCGTTATAGCGTTCAATTTTATCGATGGCCCCCAGCACACCGTCACGCTGGAATTTGTAAAGCTTCTGCCAGACTTGAGTGCCTTTAATTCCGGTCTGGGTTTTAATGATTTTGTCTTCATCCAGTTCGCCAATAAAATCTCTGAAAATATTGAAGAGCGTCAGGAAGTAGATTTGCCGGGGCGTCTTGTCTGAGTAGATGAGAGCGAGGGCTTCTTGCAAAATGTCCCCAAAGTCGTCACTTTTTTTTCCCGAATTCCAAAGCTCATCAAACCACTTGATCAATGAATGCGCTTCCTCAGAACTGCGGAAGAAGGTATTCATGTGATAGGCTTCTGATGGAACAATACCCAAACCGTCAGTAGTAAAAGATGAGCTGCCTACAATAGCAAAGTGTTCACCGTTGTTGGCATGAGCCAAATGAATAAGATTCTGGTGTAACGATGATGGCAACTGGCGAACTTCACATTTCTGTTTCAGCCACTCCGAGCACTCCCGGGCGATGCGAGTGACATCAAGTCGATTTCGGAGGCGGCGGTCCAAGTGATTTCCGTGCAGATTATTTAGAAAAATCTCTTCATCATTGAGGCTTGGAACAAGGAGTCGAAAATTGTCGATTTTAGAAAGCTCCCTTTTCAGCTCATCATACGCATAAAGAGAAAAGAGAGTGGAAACCACAGAAAGAGTGCATCCGGCGACGATATTTTCTTTGAGCTCAGAAACAACATTTCCCAGAGATTTGTTATCAAGTATTCCAGAAGAGTGCTTCACTGATCTTCACCTTCTTTGGAATATCTTGCTTTTCCGTCACGGACCCAGATATCGACCTCATCTTTCTTAAATTTCCAAAGACGGCCAATTTTATGGGCGGGCATCTTCTTGCGGCTTATCCATGTGTAAACAGTATCTTTACTGATACCAAGATATTGAGCAATTTCCTCGACGGACAACCAGCGATCTTCCATTTTTTATACCTCTGAAATTTATAGTTTCAAACTGATTCAATTGGGATTGATACATGATGTCTGTTTTTTTGTCAATCGGGTTTAGTCGGGTTTAATCAGGTTTTACATGAAATGGTAGTGTAGATAATGGTATCAAGCTTTTTATTCCTAAATACATGAGGATAATTTTTGGGGGTTTTTCAGCAACTCTCCAACTTCCTCCATCCCCTTTCCCAGCCTTTCGCTCCAAAGCCTTCCGTCAGCATTGAGCATAATTTCTACGGTCTGTGGATCTTTCAGAGCAGCCAGAAAGTCTGATCCCATATCTCTTTAGAGTTTCAGGATTGCCCTGTCTTTTATGTATTTGTATTTTCCTGCATTTTTCCCTCTTGACGTTTAACTGTTAAAATGGCTATTATATTGACCATCTAAACAAAAAACAATCCTGTTAGAGGCCCTTTATTTTTTGTTTAGCTTTTTTATCCCATCCTCGAACGAGGTAGGCTTGATAATCCGTAAGGAGGGCTTTTATTATTTTATATCCTGATGGTATGTCATTGTTTATATTGGATTTTCCCCTGATAAGATCTACAGGATCTTTATCAAGAGCCTCAGCAATCGACTCAACAATATTCAGAGAAGGGTTCGCTTTTCCACTTAGGATGGCGGAGATGGTCCCGCGTGAAACACTGGACATTGTTGCTAAATTTCTTATTGATATTTTTTTAGTCTCTAAAATTTCTGAAACATTTTGTGAAAATATTTTATTCAACATGCCCATAATCAAATTATTGTTTTTATGCGTTTTAATGACGTTATAAGAAAAGGAGTTTTTAGATAACATAATCTACAACTCTGTTTTGATTTTTACACGAGGTTTGATTAAATTATGAGAAAATTCAATGCGATGGAGCTCATTATGAAAGATGATAAACCTCAGGACTGGTTAGCCCCAGAACCTGCGGAGTTCAAGACGAAGCAGCTCTCTCTTTTTACAGATTTTCTTGTTAATTCAGAAAAAGAGAGAGAAAAACTGTCCAACATTATTAACATTTGGGACAGTATGCCCAAATACAGCGTAACAACGAAAATGCAGAACAGGCTCCGCCAGGGCGGATACCTTCCCAAGTATGAACGCACCTTCAACTATATGGGCGAACCCTATACTATTGAGATCTCACCAGCTCGTATTGGCAAAGGTAAAGAAGAGAAGGAATACTATCCTTCTGTTATGGAAGAGTTTGTAGAGGACGCGCTGCGCAAACTGGCGTGTGAACCAGAACAACTATATTTCAGCCAGAAGCGGGGACGTGTCGGTGTGAAGTTTTCGCTCTATCAACTGCGCAAAGAGTTGAAAGAGCGTGGACACGCCTATACCTGTGCGGAGATTAAGACATCTCTTGATATTTTATCTCAGACAAAAATCAAGGTTGAGTATGCCGAAAAAATGATCGTAACTTCGCCGATTACCAATCTTATTGGTGTATCAGAAAAGGAAATCCAGAAGAATAAGAAAGCGCGATGGTATGTGGAATTTTCTATTTTCCTCAGTCTCGGACTGATGGAAAAAACCTATCGTCAGTACAACTATGAATTAATGATGGGTTTACGCGGACAGCTTACCCGGTGGATTTATAAAAGGCTGGTCTCCCGTTACACCCAGGCAAGTATTTTTTTGCCTTATGATTGTTCACTCAGGATGATTGAACGTGATAGTGGTTTACTTAATGCGTCAACGACACCAGACAAAAAAAGACTTCTGCAACGATCCCTTGAAGAACTTGTTGAGAAGAATGTTTTAATGGAATTTCAAATAGATAAACCAGAGCGAGGGCCAAAAAATAAAATTATAAACATAGGGTATCACCTACGCCCTACCATGGAGTTCGTTGATGAGATTAAACGGGCAAATAAGAGGTTCGCAATCAAAGATACCCGGTGAAAAACCGGGAGGTACAGTACATGACTGGGAGCCTGTCCGAGAATGCTCTTTTGCCCAAACTTCTCGTTATTTTCAGAAACCAATGCTCGTAATATCAACTATATAGATGTGCTTATTTTGTGAAAATGCCTCGATTTTGGATAGAATGCCTATTCTCAGACAGGCTCCTATAGTCCCTGGCTGGTGAATCGATACTCTTTTGAATTTATAATCGTCGATATGTTAGCAAGTTAGCAGTATCTGCTGGCTCAAGTCAGCTGCTATGCACTATAGAGGTAATTTCGGGAGGTACAGTACATGGGTCTCGGGAGGTACAGTACATGGGACTCGGGAGGTACAGTACATGACTAAAAATAAACCGGGAGGTACAGTACATGACTAAAAAGAAAACCGGGAGGTACAGTACATGGGTGGTTTAAAAACCGGGAGGTACAAGACATGGGTGGCCTAAAAAACGGGAGGTACAGTACATGGGTTTCGGGAGGTACAGCACAGGGGTCAAACAAAAAAAACCAATATAATTAGGGAGTTATAGTGTAAATAATTACCCTTATCCTTGTTTAACCTTGTTTAACCTTTAACCTTGTTTAACCTTCTTTAACCCTGGTACCCATAATGGCCTCTTCTTCAGCACCCTCCCCTGCCCAGGAAATTCCTCTTGATCTGATAGATGAAGATCCGAATCAGCCCCGGAAGAAAGACAATCCTGGATTCACAAGGAAAAGTCTCCAGGAGCTTGCGGACACTATTTCTGTTTCTGGCGTAAAAAGTCCGATCTCTTTACGGATTCATCCCGAAAAAGCTGACCGATACATGATAAATCATGGTGCAAGGCGGTTCCGTGCCTCAAAAATTGCTGGAAAAACAACGATCCCTGCATTTCTCGACAAAACCTTTACTGAACTGGATCAAGCAATCGAGAACCTGCAACGAGAAGATATGACACCAATGGAGATAGCTGTTCTTCTCCAAAAAGAGCTGCAACGTGGTACAAAACGGATACACATTGCCAAAAAAATAGGAAAGTCTCCGGCATATATTACTCAGCACCTTGGATTACTTGACCTGCCTCCGGCAGTCAAAATCGCATGGGATAAAGGCAAAGTAAAAAACGTCTCACTGGTTAGTGACCTTGCAAGAGCCTATCGAACAGATCCAACCCGAACAACAGCATGGATCGAAGACTCTCCAGAGATAACCATGAATGGACTCAGATCTTTGAGAAAATATCTAAAATATGTCCACCAAAACGTTGATCCTGTAAAAAATCCTGAAAAAGCTTCTGAAGAAAAACAACAAAACAGGCGACCTTCAATAAAATGGCAAATATGGGTTGATTATCGAGGGCAGAAAGCCGTTTTACTTTATCGGGAGCCATCTGCTGCAGGAAGAGGCTGGTTACGCGTAGAAGGCGAAATTCGAGCCAGAGAGGTTGATTTAAGCGAATGCTGCTGCCAGCGGGTACTAAAGGTTGACCAAAATCAGATCATTTCTTCAGATTGACCTTCCTTTACACTGGACTACAATGCCTGATTTTTTAAGTTGCAACTAACAAAAGAGGGTGAAATGAAAAAACGTGTTGCACTTATTGTACTCATCCAGCACCCTGCTATATATAACGGTAGCAAGTTTGTTTTCTACAATATCATCAGGAACTATAATAGTCCCAGATTCCAGTTGGTAAACACCTTTAATCTTGCCAGCTTTAAAATGATTCCAAGCTGTTCTATAACCAATGCCAAGGTTCTTGGTATATGCAGATAGCATCATAAAATTCATCCTAAGCCCTGTTTGTATTACTACAACATACTATATAATACTACATTACAAGTGAATCTTTATAATACAGAATCTACAGGTCAACACCTTTAAGCGGTAGGTACAGGCTGCAGGTCAGTACTTTTAGGCGGTAGGTACAGGCTGCAGGTCAGCACCTTTAGGCGGTAGGTACAGGTTGCAGGTCAGCACCTTTAGGCGGTAGGTACAGGTTGCAGGTCAGCACCTTCAGGCGGTAGGTACAGGTTGCAGGTCAGTACTTTTAGGCGGTAGGTACAGGTTGCAGGTCAGCAAAAAAGCACCTTTAGGCGGTAGGTACGGGTTGCAGGTCAGTACCTTTAGGCGGTAGGTACAGGTTGCAGATCAGCAAAAAAGCGGTAGGTACAGGTTGCAGGTTGCGGTAGGTACAGGTTGCAGGTTAAAAAAAATAACACCCATAAAACAAGGGGTTATACGTAAAAAATGATTTCTAAGCTGTTTTAACCTGTTTTATCCCTTTACCCTTAAATACATACCCCTTTAAAAGTATAAATAATTGCTCCAAATCTGTTTAGCCTTCTTTAAACCCTGGTACCCATAATGGCCTCTTCTTCAGCACCCTCCCCTGCCCAGGAAATTCCTCTTGATCTGATAGATGAAGATCCGAATCAACCCCGGCAGAAAGACAACAAAACAGGCGACCCTCAATAAAATGGCAAATGTGGGTTAATTATCGAGGGCAGGAAGCCGTTTTACTTTATCGGGAGCCATCATCTGCTGCAGGAAGAGGGGTTACGCGTAGAAGGCGAAATTCGAGCCAGAGAGGTTGATTTAAGCGAATGCTGCTGTCGGCGGGTACTAAAGGTTGATCAAAATCAGATCATTTGAAAAAACGTGTTGCACTTATTACTTGAATTCAGCAATCCATTCATCCAGAAATTGTTGAGCTGTGTAAACTCCTGACCAGCATTATTAAAACCAGCCGTCAACAATGTAAACAGGAAAATTAAAAATGAATAATGAAAAAAAATTATCAATTATCAACTGACAATTTTCCATTGGAGAAAATATCATGAAAGGTGCTTTGGATGTATTGACCGTAAAGGGATTTAAATCCATTCAGGACCTCAATGAGTTCAGGTTGGGAGACCTCAATGTCATTATCGGTGCAAACGGGGCGGGGAAAAGTAATTTTGTGCAGATATTCCGTATGTTGATGGCGATGACGCAGAAAAACTTTACCAAATATATACTTGAGCGCGGCGGTGCAGACAATTTTCTTTTCAATGGGCCAAAAGTAACTCCAAAAATAACTATGAAGTTTGAGTTTGCCTCGCACAGTGATAATACAGCTGGCTCAAATTCGTACGGTTTTGAACTTACTCCAACGGTAGATGAAAAATTTCTGATTAGCGAAGAACGTAAATACGTAACTACAAATTGGCGCTCTTATGGAAGCCCATCCGAGGAAAGCCGTTTATATGATGAACGGAATGAGAAATCGTGGGATGGGCAAGGGAATGGTGTCGGACATTTCGTTTATGAATCCATCTCAAATTGGATGGTGTACCACTTTCATGATACCAGTTCGTCCTCGCCCATGCGTCGTTCGGAAATCGTGGAAGATTACCATAAGCTGAGAGGCGATGCAGCGAATATCGCGCCATTTCTATTGCATCTCAAAGAGGATGAATCCTTTTCTGGATGTTATCAAAAAATTGTTGATGCAATCCGTTTGGTAACACCGTTCTTTGATGACTTCCGGCTGGATGTACAGAAACGTGGTGAGGCGGAAAAAGTCCGGCTAAGCTGGAGTCAGAAAGGATCGGACTTTCCAATGCAGCCCTATCATCTTTCGGACGCTACCATTCGTTTTATCTGCCTCGCCACAGCCCTGTTGCAACCGAATCCTCCTTCCACAATCATCATCGATGAACCGGAACTGGGTCTGCATCCGGCAGCAATAGTGATTCTCGCTGAATTGATTCATTCTGCGGCAACAGGAACTCAGGTCATTGTGGCAACGCAATCGCCCGCGCTTATCGACCAATTTACTCTTGAGGACATTATTATTGTGTATCGTAAAGATGGCGCGTCAACATTCCAGCGACTGAAGGAAAAGGATTTTTCGGTATGGCTGGAAAACTACTCCATCGGCGAACTCTGGACCAAGAACGTGATTGCGGGAGGTCCGGTTTATGAGTGAGAGTGAGTATATTGAGGTCGTCGCCATCGTGGAAGGAAAGAAGGCCGGGCCTTGTCCGTGTTCTCCCACAAGCTTTTCCTGCGCAAATCGACCAATGGTTTCAAAAAGACCTGATGAAATTTATTTTACTGCTGAATAATATCGTGCTATCCACTCCCTTGTCATTTTTTGAGCCTGTGCAATCTGCTCCGAAGTCATTTTAGATGTAACTCTATCTCGATTTTTTATTGCAACAGGATATCCGCTTTCAGCACACACGTTATACCATATATATGCCTGAATATAGTTTTGTAAAACACCTTTCCCAAATTCATACATAAGTCCCAGATTATTTTGAGCGTCAGAATATCCTTTTTCAGCCGCTTTTTTATACCATTTGAGGGCCTGCGTATAGTTCTGAGTAGTACCTTGCCCTTTACTGTACATCACTCCTATATCGTATTGAGCGTCAGAATATCCTTGTTCAGCCACTTTTTTACACCATTTAAAGGCCTGTACATAGTTCTGAGTAACGCCTTGCCCTTTAAGATACATAAGTCCTATATTGTATTGAGCGTCTGGAACTCCTTGTTCAGCTGCTTTTTTATACCATTTGAAGGCTTCTCTATAGTTTTGAGTAACACCTTGTCCATTAAAGTACATAATCCCCAGGCAATTTTGAGCTTCAGAATTTCCTTGTTCAGCCAATTTATTAAAAATATTATAAGCAGTTGAATATTCGTCTTTATCACAAGCTGCTACGGCCTCTTCAAATAACCCTGCATTTGCCATGTCAGGCACTGCAGTCAGAACAAGAATAGCTAGAAGTACGTAACAAGTGGTTGAACAGATTCTACTCATACTAAAGTCCTCTTTTTTGGCAAACCTTATTTTTTTCAATATAGCTGTCCTTCCCTGGCATTGGCCTGTAAGTGCCAGCTCCTCTCCTCGAACATTCAGGGGGGACTCGGCCTTCCGCTCTTCAATTTCCATGTCACACGCTCCGCATCTCCGTAGTTCCCCGAGATCATTGCAAAACTGTAGTTTAAGCGAAGGCCGTTTATTTCCCCTTTCTGTTTATACATCTCTCAGCCCCATTACGCCAAGATGAAAAACTCTGTCCAAACGCCTCGGCAGGGAGAGCACATACTCCCATTCGAGTATCCCTGCAAGTGGCAAGGCGAAAAGACGCTATGAGAAAAGTGTGGATTTCGATACATCATCCTTGCCTTTTTTGGGAAAAAAGGGAACAATTGGACAGCTTTATAGAGTATGTTTGCGACGCAATTTCTGAAGCGGCGATCAAGTGGATCAGAGAGCCACTCCAGAGAGGGCCGTTGACTGGCAGTGACTGATTTTGCGGAAATATCTCAGAGACCGGGTATCCGTATCTCAAATAAGACACATGGACGACCCCGAAAATTTAATAAAGAGTTCTGACCATTTTTTCGATCACAACCACCTGTAAACAAAATCAAAAATAACAATTTATGTCTTCTAAAAAACACCTTAACAATAATGGATTCACTCTCGTTGAACTAATGATCGTCGTAACTATAATTGGTATACTGGCGACTATTGCCGTACCTGTCTATCTAAACTACATCAAAATAGCCAGGACAAAAGCACTGGAAGCTGGAGTTGCGAACATAGGCACATGGATTGTTGGCTACATAGCCCTCAATAACTTGAGTGACTATCAAATATATACCTATGAAAACAGCGATTCAACAGAAGAAGTTCTATCAACAGAAATTGAAGATATCTGGGAAGAAGAAAATGGTGCCGGTCTTGATGACAACTCCAACAATATAAGTATGATCAACACAATAAGCAAAAAAAGTGGGGTTGTTAACTGGCCTTCTGTAATTAATATAGGAGAGTTGTTTGAACAACAAGCTCTATATATTACTGACGATATTGACGTTAAATACACACCCGGTACACAAGAATCAGGTTTAGACGATCTAAAAGGTTCTATAGTTATCTGGTATGGTGCAAAAGACACAGACGTCATTTATATTTATTTTGTTGACTCAGATGGTATACAATCAAAGACATTCTGGAAAATTTAACGGAAAATGGATTAGAATTAAACAGAGAATTGCTACCAGTTTATTCCATGCGTTACAAATCATTCCACCGTTATCGTTATGTTTATCGTCACAGTGTAGACAAGGCATGCCTTGTCTCTACAACACCATTGCTGGAATCACTGTTGTGCCGATTTTTGATCGTCTCTACGGAAATCTTTTGCTTTTTCCCGTCTCCCGTCTCCCGTCTCCTTTCTCCCTTTTCCTTTCTCCCTTTCCCCCCAGCGTCTTTTCCACAAAATACCTCGGCCGTCCACGCACATCATGATACACCCTGCCGAGATACTCCCCGAGCAGTCCCATGCCCATGAACTGAAAGCCGATAAAGACAAAGAGTACGGCAAAGAGAGTAAAGATACCGCCCTCCGCCCACTCCGGCCCGTAGCAGAGACGGAGAATACCAAGCAGGGTACCAAAGCCGATACCAAGCACGGAGATGACCATACCGAGCAAAGAAAGCATCCGCAGGGGAAAGGTGGACATTGAGGTGAGCAGATCAAACTGCAGGGCAACCAGCTTGAGGACACTGTATTTGGAGTCGCCGTGCTCACGACTGTGGTGGGCTACCTCAATTTCACGGGTGGTGGCGGCAAAGCTGTTGGCGAGGATGGGAATAAAGGTGGAACGCTCGCGGCACTGCAGGATCGCATCAACGATGGGCCTGCGGTAGGCACGCAGCATACAGCCGTAATCATGCATCATCACCCCGGTGCTCTTCTGCACCATGCGGTTGACGAAGGCGGAGGCAAGGCGGCGGAAGAGACTGTCCTGCCGGTGCTGGCGCACGGTGCCGACCACATCCACCCCGCCAGCCATCTCCGCGAACAGACGGGGAATCTCTTCCGGCGGGTTCTGCAGGTCAGCGTCGAGAGTTATAACGATCCCGCCCACACTTTGTGCCATACCGGCAATGACTGCGGCGTGCTGGCCGTAGTTGCGGTTGAGCAGTACCGCCACAACCTCCGCCTCGGCTGCCGCCGCACTCTCCAGCAATTGCGGGGAGCGATCACGGCTGCCGTCATCCACAAGGATCAGCTCGAAAGGGCAAGCAATTCCCCGGCAGGCAGCAAGGGTCCGCCGGAGCAGCTCCGGCAGGTTCTCCTCCTCATTAAAAACTGGAATAATAACGGAGAGCCTCACTTCAGCACCTCTTTGATGGCGGTAAGGACATCGTCCTGATCGTCCTCTGTCATATCCGGAAAGAGCGGCAGAGAGAGAATGCGATCGGAGTTCCATTCGGTATTTGGCAATGTCCCGGCAACCCCGGGCATGCTCTCCCGGTAATAACGCTGGGTATGGGCGGCACGGAAATGCAGTCCGGTGCCAATATTTTTTTCTTTCAGTCGAGCCATGAAGTCGTCACGGCTCATGCCTGCCCGGTCGGTATCAAGGCGAACGATGAAGAGATGCCAGGCATGGCGCATGGCATAGCCGAACTCCTCTGGGCGGCGCAGGGGCGAAAGTTCGTCAATACCGGCCAGCAGTTCGTGATAGCGTTCGGCAAGGCACGTGCGGGCGGCATTAAATTCATCCAGCCTCGCAAGCTGCCCGAGGCCGAGAGTGGCACAGATGTCGGTGAGATTATACTTGTATCCCGGCTCCAGCACCTCCGCCTGAGGGGAACGTCCCTGCTGACTGCGATCCCAGGCATCCACCCCGAGGCCATGAAACTTCAGACGGCGGATGTGCGCGATCAGTTCGACATTATCGCTGCAGATCATACCGCCCTCACCGGTGGTGATATTTTTGATGGGATGAAAAGAGAAGACGGAGGTACCACAGGTACCCACGGGTTCACCTCGATACTCGGTGCCGATGGCGTGGGCGGCGTCCTCAACGAGGGCGATCCCATATTTTTGGGCAAGGAGATTCAGCGCATCGAGATCAAGGGCGGCACCGGCAAAGTGAACCGGAATAATAAGACGGGTGCAGGCGGAAATCTTTGATTCCACCGTCTCCGCAGTGACCATCAGGCTGTCGCGGTCCACATCAGCGAAAACAGGTGTGGCTCCGGCCAGTTTGATGAGGTTGATGGTTGAAACCCAGGTCATCGACGGAGTGATTACCTCATCACCAGGTCCAATGCCCAGCGCTTTCAACAGCAGGTGCATGCCTCCGGTGGCAGAAGAAAGCGCTACGGCCGCCTCGGCCCTGCAGCGGGCGGCAAACTTTTCTTCAAATTCTACGGATTTTTTACCGGTAGTAATCCAGCCGGAGCGCAGCACATCGGCCACGGCGGCTATCTCATCTTCAGAGATGGTGGGCCTGGAAAAAGGGAGAAATGGAGTTCGCATGATATGTGTGCCACCGGAAAAAGGGAAAGGGATAAGAATCTGCGTCAGTATAGTCTTAAATCTGATACTCCTCAAACATGAAAATGGCGATGATGGAGAGGTCTCCGACGAAGCTGCAGCAGAGAGTTTTTTGCCTTATCTTGACGCGGTGTATAGATTTCGGAGTTGAGCTGATTATCATTGTTTCGTATTCGGGAACGCCTGCCATTCCCGTTACGATTGCCGTCAGGGCATACATTGTCTCTACACAACATTGCGGAAATCATCGTCGTATGTTATTTGCACGGCGTGTTCATCAGCAATAAAACCCCATCTGCAACTCCAGCAACTCCATTCTCAACAAGGAGTTCCATTACCAGGTCAAAACAAGGTGTCCGGGAGTTTTTCTCTCTGTGGCAGGCCATTGTTTTTTCCCTTTTCAGGAAACCATTTGATGATCCCGAACAAAAAAAAGGTCATGCTGGTCTTCAGCATTATTCTTATTACCGGATTCCTGCTCACCAGTTTTGTGAGCTATTATACCTCGCGGGCAGCCCTGCGGGTGGAAATCAGACAGAACGAACTTCCTCTTACCAGCGACACCATCTATTCTGAAATCCAGCGGGATCTGCTGCGGCCCATTTTCATCGCATCCCTCATGGCCAACGATACCTTCCTGCGCGACTGGGTTCTGCATGGCGAAAAAAAAGCGGAGCCCATCACCAGATATCTCAAGGAAATCCAGAAAAAATATGGCACGTTCACCAGCTTTTTCGTATCTGACAAAACAAAAATATATTACCAGTCAGAGGGCATACTCAAGACGGTCAACGAACAGGCAACCCGGGACGTCTGGTATTTCAGGCTGAAGAATCTCGACGCAGAGACAAAGTATGAAATAAACATAGATATCGACATGGCCCACAATGATGCCATGACCATCTTCATCAATCACAAAATGTTCGATTACCAGGGGAAGTACATCGGAGCCACCGGAGTGGGCCTCCAGGCCCATGCCGTCCAGGAATTGATTGATACCTATAAACAGCGCTACAACCGGACGATTTATTTTGTAGACAGGCAGGGCGCAATTACCCTGGACAGTTCCGATCTTCCCGGCCCCCGGGAATCCCTTTTTTCCATGCCCGGCATACAACCCTTTGCATCACACATTCTCGCATCTCCTGAAACATCCGTTACCTACTTCCGAGAAAATAAAACCGTCCACCTGAACACCCGCTTCATACCGGAATTCAAGTGGTATCTTCTTGTAGAACAACCGGAAGATGTGGCCATCCAGACAATCAACCGGGCTCTGGCCGTCAATCTCCTTGCCTGCGCATTCATTACCCTCATTGTGCTGGTACTCACCTATACTGTCCTGACCGCCTACCAGAAGAAGGTCGAGAAGCTGGCCATCACGGATTCCCTGACCGGTGCCTGGAACCGCACGCCCTTTCAAATCATTTTTACTGAGACCTTGAAAGACTGGAAACGAAAAGGCGGTCCCCTTTTTTCCGTTATTCTCCTCGATCTGGATCATTTCAAAGAAATCAACGATACCTATGGACATCCGGCAGGGGATGAGGTGTTAAAAGCCCTTGTCCAGACCATGCAGCAGATCATACGCCGGTCCGATGTCATTTTCCGGTGGGGCGGAGAAGAATTCCTGCTGCTGCTCAAGGAATGCCCGCCTGACCAGGCCAGTGTTACAGCGGAAATGATTCGCGAAAAAATCAAGTTAACCCCCTTCCGGTTTGAAGACCGGACAATCACTGTAACCATCAGTCTTGGCGTGGCAGGGTACCGGAATATGGAAACAAAGGAATCCCTGATCTCCCGGGCGGACCAGGCCATGTATAGAGCCAAACAGCAGGGACGCGACCGGACAGAAATGGCTGTGGAGGAATAACGAAGACATGGGGCAGCATCTGCAACTCCATTCTCAATAAGGAGTTCCATTATCAGGTCAAAATAGTTATTCTCTGTGCGCCAGGTTATTGCTTTTTTTTCCCCTTTTCAGGAGACCATTTGATGATCCCGGACAAAAAAAAGGTCATGCTGGTCTTCAGCATCATTCTGATTGCTGGATTCCTGCTCACCAACCTTATGGGCTATTATACCTCGCGGACGTCCCTGCGGGTGGAAATCAGACAGAACGAACTTCCTCTTACCAGCGACACCATCTATTCTGAAATCCAGCGGGATTTGCTGCTGCCCATTTTCATCACATCCCTCATGGCCAACGACACCTTCCTGCGCGACTGGGTTCTGCATGACGAAAAAGACACGGATGCCATCACCAGATATCTCAAAGAAATCCAGAAAAAATACGGCACTGTAACCAGCTTCTTCGTATCTGACAAAACAAAGACCTATTACCACTCAACGGGCATACTCAGGACGATCAATGCGCATGAGGCCCAGGATCTCTGGTATTTCAGGCTGAAGAATCTCGGCGCAGATACAAAGTATGAGATAAACATAGATATCGACCGGGCCCACAATAATGCCATGACCATCTTCATCAATCACAAAATGTTCGATTACCAGGGGAAGTATATCGGAGCCACCGGAGTAGGCATCCAGGCCAACACCGTCCAGAAATTGATTGAGACCTATAAACAGCGCTACAACCGAACGATTTATTTTACAGACAGACAGGGCGCGGTCACCCTGGACAGTTCCGATCTTCCCGGCCCCCGGGATTCTATTTTTTCCATGCCCGGCATACAACCCTTCGCCTCACAAATCCTGACATCCCCAGAGACCTCCCTCACCTATACCCGGGGGAATGAAACCATCCACCTGAACACCCGCTTCATACCGGAAATCAAGAGGTATCTGTTTGTGGAACAATCGGAAAATGCGGCCATTCAGGAAATCCACCGGGCTCTGGCCATCAATCTCCTTGCCTGCGCATTCATTACCCTTGTTGTACTGATGCTCATTTATATTGTCCTGACCACCTACCAGAAGAAGATCGAGAAGCTGGCCGTCACAGATTCCCTGACCGGTGCCTGTAATCGCACACTCTTTAAAAGCATTTTTGCTGAGACCGTAAAAGACTGGAAACGAAAAGGCGGCCCTGTTTTTTCAGTTATTTTCCTTGATCTGGACCATTTCAAAGAAATCAACGACACCTATGGACATTCGGCAGGGGATGAGGTGTTAAAAGCCCTTGTCCAGACCATACGACAGACCCTGCGCCAGTCCGATGTTATTTTCCGCTGGGGTGGAGAAGAATTTGTGCTGCTGCTCAAGAAATGCCCACCTGCCCAGGCCAGCGTTACAGCGGAAATGATCCGCGAAAAAATCAAGTTAACCCCCTTCCGGTTTGAAGACCGGACAATCACTGTGACCATCAGCCTTGGCGTGGCAGGCTACCGGGATATGGAAACAAAAGAATCCTTAATCGTCCGGGCAGACAAGGCCATGTACAGAGCCAAACAGCAGGGACGCGACCGGACAGAAATGGCTGTGGAGGAATAACGCAACATGGCACTCGATTACACAACCCTCGATCTGCTCCGCCAGAACCACCCCGCATGGCGATTGCTCTGCGCACAGCGTGCGCCCCTGGTGGCCAGTTTTCTGCATCGGATTTTTATTGCCCCCAATGTACGGAGCGTGTCTCAGGCAGATCTGGCCGAGGCACTGGAAGATGAACTTTTTGCCTTGCGTGAACAACTGGGGCCGGAAACACTTCCCGGATCCCCGCAAAAGTACCTCAACGACTGGGCGGAAAATGACAAAGGATGGCTGCGTAAATTTTATCCCGCCGGGACGGATGAACCCCATTTTGACCTGACCCCATCTACAGAAAAAGCACTGGCCTGGCTGGAAAGTTTGACTGAACGAGCCTTTGTAGGAACGGAGTCTCGTCTTCTTACCCTGTTTGAACTTCTGCGTCAGATGAAGGAGGGAAGCCAGAGCGACCCTCGGATACGGGTTGCCGAACTGCAGAAACGCCGTGACGAAATTGACTCTGAAATTGAACAAATCCTTGGCGGAGACATCCCGGTTCTGGATGATACGGCGCTCAAGGATCGTTTCCAGCAATTTCTGCAACTGGCCCGTGAACTGCTGACGGATTTTCGTGAAGTGGAACAGAACTTCAGGACGCTGGATCGCCGGGTACGCGAACGGATCGCCCTCTGGGAAGGAACCAAAGGGGCTTTGCTCCAGGAAATAATGGGCGAACGAGATGCCATCGCCGATTCAGATCAGGGAAAAAGCTTTCGCGCCTTTTGGGATTTTCTCATGTCACAATCCCGTCAGGAAGAGTTGACCCTGCTGCTGGACCTGGTGCTGGACCTGCCGTCGATCGTGGAAATGCGGCCTGAACCGCGCCTGCGCCGCGTTCACTACGACTGGCTGGAAGCGGGAGAACATACTCAGCGGATGGTGGCCCGGCTCTCTGAACAACTGCGCAGGTTTCTCGATGACCAGGCATGGCTGGAAAACCGGCGCATCATGGACATTCTGCGCGGTGTCGAAACCCATGCACTGGCACTGCGCGAAGACTTTCCTGCCGGGGGGTTCATGCCCCTGGCTGCAACCTCCGTCAGCATTGAACTTCCCCTGGAAAGACCTCTCTACCGCCCATCAATCAAGGCATTGATCACCGATATCGCCCTGGATGAA
This sequence comes from Desulforhopalus vacuolatus, assembly GCF_016918505.1. GTDB lineage: Bacteria > Desulfobacterota > Desulfobulbia > Desulfobulbales > Desulfocapsaceae > Desulforhopalus > Desulforhopalus vacuolatus. The sequence continues at coordinate 53,392 of NZ_JAFFPZ010000005.1, read as the reverse complement.
GGGAACGCCGAAATCGATACGGCAGCTCTCTACGCGCAGGTGGTCGTCGACAAAGCCGAACTTGCACGCAACATCAGCCAGGAACTTCAGGACCGCAGTCAGATCACCCTTGGTGAAGTAATCTCACGTCATCCCCTGCGCAATGGCCTGGCTGAACTGCTTGCCTATATGCAACTGGCCGGAGAATGGCCACAAACGACAGTGGATGAAAAAGAGCAGGAAAAGATCAGCTGGCAGACCGACACAGGTACAATCAGGCAGGCGACCCTGCTTCGTATTATCTTAATGAGGAACGGATAATGGATCATTCAAATAGCGATGAAACCCGGCCGATCTATCCCGTGCAGGAACTTTCACCCGTTGTGGTGCCCCTTTTGAAGGGCGTTATCTACCGGGAAGAAAATCCGGCACTGTGGAATTCCCTGCTCAATCTGCAGGCAGGTATTCGGGACTATGTGCTCGTGCTGGGCCTGGAGCTCATTCTTGACGAGGCCGAAGGATACGCTTTTTTGCGTTCCAAAGTCGAACCCGATGAAGAGATCGCCACTGCTGTTCCACGGCTGGTGACACGGAGGCAGCTCTCCTATCCGGTCAGCCTTCTCCTGGCACTGCTGCGCAAGAAGCTTGCCGAATTCGACGCCAGTGGCACGGAAACACGGATGATTCTTTCCCGGGATGAGGTGGTGGAGATGATCCGGATTTTTCTTCCGGTCGGGAGTAACGAGGTCAAATTGATCGACCAGGTTGATGCCAATCTGAACAAGATTGCTGATCTCGGTTTTATCCGACGTTTGCGGGGCCAGAAACAGATGATTGAGGTTCGACGAATCATCAAGGCATTTATCGACGCTCAGTGGCTGGCCGATTTTGATCTGCGGCTGACCGAATACCGGCAGCATCTTGAGCCAACACAGGAGAAAACAAATGGCTGATCAGCTTGATCTCGATTTCAGTTGTGATGACAGCCTGGCCGGCTTCCGTCTGCAACGCCTTGAAGTTTTCAACTGGGGGACCTTTGACGGACAGATCTGGACCTTGCACCTGGGAGGGAAAAATGAGCTCCTCACAGGAGATATTGGTTCGGGAAAATCAACACTGGTCGATGCCGTAACCACTTTACTGGTACCGAGCCGGCGCATTGCCTACAATAAGGCGGCTGGAGCCAGCAGCAAGGAACGCTCGCTGCGCTCATACGTGCTGGGCTATTTCAAATCCGAACGGCAGGAGAACCTCGGCAGCGCCAAACCCGTTGCCCTGCGCACATCCAGCAGCTATTCCGTAATCCTCGGTGTCTTTCACAACGCCGGATACAAAAAAACAGTGACCCTGGCTCAAGTCTTCTGGATGAAGAACAATGAGAGTCAACCCGCCCGTCTGCACGCCGTGTGTGAACGTGACCTTTCCATCGCCGCTGATTTTTCCGGTTTTGGCACAGAGATTTCAGGTCTGCGCAAACGGCTGCGCAAAGCCGACGTTGAGCTGTTTGACTCCTTTCCTCCCTACGGAGCCTGGTTTCGTCGACGATTCGGAATCGACAACGAGCAGGCACTGGACCTGTTCCATCAGACCGTATCCCTCAAATCAGTGGGCAATCTCACCGATTTTGTGCGCACCCACATGCTCAAGCCCTTTGATGTCGCTCCACTCATCGCCGCCCTTCTTGAGCATTTTGAAAATCTCAACCGGGCTCACAAAGCCGTCCGCAAGGCCAAGCAGCAGGTAGAGATGCTGACTCCCCTGGTGAGCGACTGCACTCGTCACCAGGAGCTGAAACAGATAACGGAAAACCTGCGGAGCAATCGCGACACCCTGCGCCCCTGGTTTGCCACCCTCAAACTTGCACTGCTTGAGAAACGTCTTCTCTCCCTGCATGACGAATACACCCGTCATCATGCCACCATCAAACGTCTGGAAGAACAACGCGGTGCGCAGCAGGAAAGTGAACGCGAACTGCGACGTTCCATCGCCAAAAACGGCGGCGACCGGATCCAGAGCATCGGCGCAGAAATCCGGCAGAAACAGCAAGACCTTGAGGGACGTAAAAAGAAAGCCGTGCGCTATGAAACATTGGCGCACGACCTGGGAGAAGCTCCCGCAACAACGCTGGAAGATTTTCTCTGTCGACGCGCTGAACGTCAGCATCTGCGTGAAGTGGCTGAGGAAAATGAAGTCCGGGTACAGAACGATCTCAACGAAGCCGGGGTTCTTTTTACTCAGGGGAAGCATGAACATGAACAGCTCATCTCTGAAATCAAAGGGTTGAAAGCCCGGCGAAGCAATATCAGCGAAAAGCAGGTCGCCATGCGTCGTTCCCTGTGCAAAGCACTCACATTGCCAGAAGATGAAATGCCCTTTGCAGGCGAACTGCTCCAGGTGCATGAAAACGAACGGGACTGGGAAGGGGCCATTGAACGACTGCTGCACAACTTCAGTCTTTCCCTGCTGGTGCCGGACCAGCACTACGCCCAGGTCGCTGCATGGGTAGATCGTACCCATTTGAAAGGACGACTGGTCTATTTTCATATACGCCAACAGGTACAGCAGAACCTGTCTTCAAGTCATCCTCATTCACTGGCACGTAAACTGGCCATTAAAACCGATTCTAAATATTTTGCATGGATGGAATACGAAGTCGGACGTCGTTTCGATCTGGTCTGCTGCACCAGCCAGAAAACATTTCTGCAGGAAAAGAAAGCCATCACCCAGGCTGGACAGATCAAGATGCCGGGGGGACGTCATGAAAAAGACGACCGCCACCGCCTGGACGATCGCAGCCGCTATGTGCTGGGGTGGAGCAATACAGCAAAAATAGCAGCCCTGGAAGAGAAAGCACAGGTGCAGGAGACGTACCTGGCCGGATTGGGTTCTCGTATCAGTGCTTTGCAGCAGGAACAGACAGCGCTCAAAAAGCAGCTCACCACCCTCTCACAGATCGACGAATATACAGATTTCCGCGATCTCGACTGGCAACCGCTGGCCGTGGACATCGCCACCCTGGAAGCAGAAAGAAAGGCTCTTGAAACAGCCTCAAATATCCTGAAAACTTTGACCGACCAACTTGAAGAGCTGGAAAAAAACCTGAAGAAAACCGAAGATCGCCTTGATGGCTCTAAACACAAACGTTCCCAGACAGAACTGAAGATACAAACTGCCGAGCACCTGCAACGTGAGAGCAAAACACTGCTGCCTGAAGAGGGAACGGATCTTTCACAACAATTCAAACTCCTTGAAGCCATACGTGTCGAAGCCACCGGCGACCATGCACTGACGATCGAATCCTGTGACAATCGTGAGAGAGTCATGCGCGAATGGCTGCAGATACAAATCGACGGCGAAGACAGAAAGCTCAACCGCTTGAGAGACAAAATCATCAAGGCGATGACCGAGTACAAGCAAAAATGGCCGATGGAAACCCGGGAGGTGGACCAGAGTATTGAAGCCGGATTTGAGTACCGGGCCATGCTTGAACAGCTGCAGGCCGACGATCTGCCCCGCTTTGAAAAACGCTTCAAGGAATTGCTCAACGAAAATACTATCCGCGAGGTGGCCAATTTCCAATCGCAGCTGGCCCGCGAACGGGAAACCATCAAGGAACGCATTACCCATATCAATGAATCCCTCACGCAGATAGATTACAATCCCGGTCGGTACATCAGCCTTGAAGCACAAATGAACACCGATGCCGAGATCCGTGCATTTCAGGCTGAGCTGCGCGCCTGCACCGAGGGTACATTGACCGGATCAGAGGATACCCAGTATTCTGAAGCCAAATTTCTGCAGGTACGGCAGATCATTGACCGGTTCCGCGGCCGGACAGAATACTCGGATCTGGATCGACGCTGGACGGCCAAAGTCACCGATGTGCGCAACTGGTTTGTTTTTGCTGCCAGCGAACGCTGGCGGGAGGACAACAGCGAACATGAACATTATGCTGATTCAGGGGGGAAATCCGGAGGGCAGAAAGAAAAGCTCGCCTATACGGTGCTTGCAGCCAGCCTGGCCTATCAATTTGGGCTGGAATGGGGAGAAGTACGGTCGCGTTCCTTCCGTTTCGTGGTGATCGACGAAGCCTTTGGCCGCGGTTCCGATGAATCGGCCCAATACGGACTGCAACTCTTTGCTCAACTCAATCTGCAACTGCTCATCGTCACCCCTCTGCAGAAAATTCACATCATCGAACCCTTTGTCTCAGGAGTCGGTTTTGTTCACAATGAAGAGGGACGCAACTCAGTGCTGCGCAATTTGAGCATCGAAGAATACCGCGCCGAAAAAGAGAAGGTACAGGTGTGAAGTGGACAACCCCGGCCGATCTGCGGGTTCAGGTGCAGAAACTCTGGGACAGGGGATGCCTCCTGGCCGAACTGGCAGGTGGTGAAACGATCTTCCCCCGCCGATTACCCCTGAAAGGACCCAATTCCAAAGAACTGAGTGATCGTTTCAACGAGGTGCGTGACTGGATCACGCACCTGAAAAACATAGACAGCAACTACCGGATTACATGGCGCAGCATCAACCACCGCATCCTGGGAACGAATGAAATCCCTGCTCAGGTATGGATAGACTCGCTGCAAGATGCCCTTGCCGTGCTCGGCAAACGCCGGGAAGCCAGGACCTTTGCCGGGTTGATCGCCCTGACCCGGAAGAGTCATCCAGAACTGCTTCCATGGCTCGCAAAACATCCACTGACAGCTCTGAAACTGGCCGACGACTGGTCGTGTCTACTGAAGATTGTAACCTGGCTGCAGAGTCATCCCCGACCGGGAATCTATCTGCGACAGATCGATATCCCGGGGATACACAGCAAATTCATTGAAAAACACCGGGGAGTGCTGGGGGCCTTGTTTGATCTGACACTGCCGCCGGAGGCTCTTGATCTCACAGCCAGAGGCATGGGAGGATTCTGCAGTCGCTACGGCTTTCAGGAGAAACCCCTGCAGATCAGGTTCCGTATCCTTGATCCAAAATCGGCCCTGCTTTCGACGAAAACCGACCAGGATATAACAGTAACCCAGGCGACCTTTGCCGAATTGAACGTGCCTGTTACCAGGGTATTCATTACCGAAAACGAGATCAACTTTCTGGCCTTTCCACGAGTTCCTGACGCCATGGTTATTTTCGGTGCCGGCTATGGATTTGACAACATGGCCACGGCTCACTGGCTGCAGGAACGGGAAATCCATTATTGGGGAGACATCGATACCCACGGCTTCGCCATTCTCAACCAGCTGCGAAAATTCTTTCCCAGAGCAACATCCTTCTTAATGGATCAGGAAACGCTGCACACCCATCGTACCCTCTGGGGTTTTGAACCTGGCCAGGAAACCGCAGATCTCCCGCGACTGACCTCCTCAGAAAATGCTCTGTATACGGCACTGCACCAAAACCTCTGGGCCAGGCAGGTCCGTCTGGAACAAGAAAGAATCGGCTTCGATTCCCTGCTCGAAGCACTGCAAAAGATCTGACATTGTAACCACGAATGGACACGACTGCGTAGACATCTTTTTTGCTTTTTCCTTTCTCCCGTCTCCTTTCTCCCTTTCCCCCCCCTGCCTTTGAATCCGCCAATACAAAATATAAATGGCATAACTTCTCAAAAATTTATGAGAAAAAAATCAGCTTATCCACTTTTCGACATCAGACTGTTTAGGAATATTACCCACCGATTTCACCTTGCCATCAATCACCACGGCTGGAGTTGAGAAGATACCCATCTGAGCAATTTCCTGAAAATCAGTGATCTTAAGAATTGTCGCTTCAATTCCTTTTGCAGCGACAGCCGCCTTGACAATTTTTTCGGTTTTCTCGCAGGAAGCACACCCTGGTCCACATACTTTAATTTCCATATTGTTCCTCATGTTGTTGTGTTGAATTTAGACTCATCTCATACAGATGAGTCCCGTTTGCTGCGTACTGATTACAAGATACCCTGCGGTCAAAAAATCAGATTAAATAAAAATCCCGTAAATAATATGCCGCTGCCAACCACCCCGATAAAAACAGCTATCAGTTTCAGGGTGAGCACTTTGCGGAGAATGACCATTTCTGGCAGCGATAAGGCAATAACGCTCATCATAAAGGCAAGCACGGTACCAAGTGCGGCCCCCTTGCCAAGAAGCGCTTCTACTACCGGGACGATACCTGCGGCATTGGAGTACATGGGGATACCAACCACAACAGCGGCAGGCACTGACCACCAGGCATCTTTACCCATGATGGTGGCCATAAAAGTTTCGGGCACATAACCGTGAATAGCTGCACCCACACCAATACCTGCAACCACATAGATCCACACCTTGCCAACGATATCCCGCACAGCTTCCCACCCGCGATCAATGCGATCGTGCCAGGTAAGCGTTTCTTCGACGACAACCGCTTCACCTGCCCGCAGCTCCTGAACCCATCCTTCAATCCAATGCTCAAGTTTGAAACGGCCAATGACCCAGCCTGAAACAATGGCAATCACCAGGCCCGAAACAAGATAAATTGCAGCAACTTTCCAGCCAAGCAAACCGTAGAGCAGAATCAGAGCAATTTCATTGACCATCGGAGATGCAATCAGAAAAGAGAAGGTGACGCCCAAAGGAACTCCAGCCTGAACAAAACCGATAAAAAGCGGCACTGCAGAGCAGGAACAAAAGGGGGTGACAATACCAAGCAGCGCGGCCATGACGTTGCCAGTGGACTCTCGTTTACCTGCCAGATATTTACGGGTTCGCTCCTGGGTAAAGAAAGAGCGGATAATGCCAATCACAAAGACAATAAGCGTCAGGAGCATCATCACTTTTGGGGTGTCATAAACAAAAAACTGGATTGCTCCACCGAGATGACTTCCCTTTTCAAGACCGAGCAGCGAATAAGCGAAGAAAGAGGAAAAAGGTTCCAGCTGTTTGTATATTATGTACCAGAGTACAAAGCCAGCCAGACCTGCAATACCGGCCCTGACCAGGGCATAATTTTTCTTTTTTGGTGATTGCTCCAGAGTTGTTTTTTTGCAGTCACAACCACAATCATCGTCTGCGGGTTGAATTGTTTTCATGATGAATATTTCCTTTAATTTTTTACTGCACACGTGCGTAACAGAGCCGCAGCAGGCAGAGCCTTACGCATTATGGCCAGCTCCCTGTCGTCATCCAGCCAGTCGCTTAATTTGAGCAGCATTGCTTCCGCATACGCTGACTCGCTGCCATCTGCCAGACTGTAAATCATCCAGGTTCCCTGCCGTTTTCTTTCCACCAGCCCGGCATCCTCAAGGATTTTCAAGTGCTTGGAGACTGTAGACTGGGCCAGCCCCAAAACCTCTTTAATCTCGCAGACACAGAGTTCCTTTTGCTGCAGGAGTTTTACTACCCGCACCCTGTTTGGGTCGGACAATGCTTTCATTACTTGAATAAATGCTTTCATAGCGTCCTCTTCTATATTCGTATATCGCGATTTAACGATAAATCTAATTGTCTCTTTTCTTTTGTCAATAATTTTTTCAGATCAGGGTATTTTCGGGAAGGTGAAAAAAGGGGAGAAAGGAGGCAGGAGGCAGGAGACGGGAGGCAGGAAAAAAAAGCAAAAGGTCTTTGTAGAGACGACCAATTGGGGCGTCTCCAGCACAACGGGCGTTTCTACAATAAGATCAATTTTACATCCTGTTTATCCAGTCGTAATCGCCCACCTTCTTCGTTACAGGGTACCTTGAATAACCAGTCTTTTGCCCATATCCTTCGTTACAGTCAAAAATTTATCCTCCGACAAAGCGAGGAACGAGACGTCGAGATATCAAACATATAGCTCCGGTAAATTTTCTCCTGTGCCTCGAAGATGAACACAAGACAAGATTATTCAAGGGACCCAAAAGGTTACAGTAAACCAAGATGTTTTGCCCTGGAGCAGAGCTGTTCTGCCATACGCACCGTTGCCTGATCAACCATCCGGCCTTCAACAGCAATAGCTCCTTTGCCGGAAGACGCTGCCTCTTCATTGGCAGCCAGGACTTTTTGGGCCAGAGCAATCTCTGCTGCTGCCGGAGTAAAGACCTCGTTAATCACATCGATTTGAGCCGGGTGAATTGCCCATTTTCCATCACAGCCAAGGGCACAGGTCATAACCGCAGCCTTTCTCAAACCCTCTTCATCTTTAAAATTACCGTAAGGGGCATCAATTGCCAGGGCACCACAGGCTTTGGCTGACATCACCATCCGGGAAAGCGGATAGTGCCAGCGATGACCGGGGTAGAGATCTTCTTCCTTTTCACCATGCCCTGAGATAGAAACCAGGCGGGCACCAACGGAGGCTGAATAATCAGCAATCCCAAAAACCAGGCCGAGGATACGCGGACTCGCCGCAGCGATTTTCGCGGCATTGAGAAGGCCTTCAGCTGTTTCGATAGACGCCTCTATCCCGAGAGTTCTACTGAATCCTTTACTCATTTCAATGCCGCTCAGCATGCAGTCGGCAAAATGAATATCCTTCTCCGTGTTCACCTTTGGAATAACAATGTTATCGATGATTTCCCCGGCACCTTCGGCAACTTCAAGAAGATCACGATAGCCAAATGGGGTATCCAGCGAATTGATGCGAACCGTGACCGTTTTTTTGGACCAGTCAAATTTATGCAGTGTTTCGATTACCTGGGCCCGTGCCTGCTCTTTCTGATCCACAGGTACACTGTCTTCCAGATCAAGCATAACAACATCGGCAGCACACTCTGCCGCTTTGGGGTGCATTTTGGTTACATGACCGGGTACGGATAAATTAGATCGACGTGGTTTCATGGAAAACTCCTTGAAAAAAGATTTATAATAGTCATCACTCCATTCGCGTAAACTGAAAAACTCTCCGGAATTACTCTCCATGCCGGAATACATTTCTGGTCCCAGACCGAGGAGTTTCAACATTCTTGCCTGTAACGATAAGTATGTCTTTTGATCTCATATTATTTATCACAGGGGTAGATACAGCAACATTTTGAGCAGAATCCAAATGGGACAAAAATCTCTCAATCTCTCGTTCCCCCATATCTTTGGGGTGGCGTTTTTTTCAATAAAAATAGATAGATCGTAAAATTCACTGGCAATACGTTTTTTCTGTTGAGCGTGCGTAATGAGAGTATCTCAGGGGTTCACGCACTTGATCCATCATTTTAAGCTGAGGATTTGGAGTGAATTTTGGCTTGTTTTTCATCATAGCTGTGATAATATCAGATTGTGTGAAAAAAAGGGAAGATAAAAGTAATAACTGAACATGATTTTTTATTTTTCGCCATTAATACAAAATGTAGTGGAAAGAAAGGCCATATATAAGGTAATATCATGAACTTTTTCCACTTAACCCACTGTTATTTTCTGTAAGTCTGCTATGAAACCAAACAGTAATATCACGAAAATATAACGACGTACAGGAATACCAATGAATGATATAAAAATATATTGTGCAGGTCCTCTTTTTAACAACAAAGAACGAGAAGAAATGCAGGAAATTGCAGATGGGTTAGAAGCAAACGACTTTGATGTTTTTTTACCACATCGTGATGGATTTGAATTTGCGAATTTATCAGATCAGTGCATTTCTTCAAAAAGGAAGATCTCTGATTGATATTGTTTATACCTTGAATCGTTCTAAGAGTACAATTTCACGTGAAATTTATCGCAACTTTTTGAAGATAGATATGATCCCGCTGGAAGTCTTCACTGGTAAACGTGTTGCACTTATTACTTGAATCCAGCCCTCACCATTAAGAACGTGTGCCGTGTCCGGCACACAACAAAAAGCTATACCTGACCGCTATTCCGCTGCGTTCGAAAGAGGACTTATGATAGAAATAATCAGTCATCGATGTTTGTTATATTTGATCGTAATCGGTACGTTGATTACAGTCATGACAACCAGTTGCATATCTCAAGGTGAGAAAAATATGAATGAAGAACAATTATCCGTAGAAAAGCTCTTAACCGAGCCTGATTATGATAGCGAAGGTTTTGTCGACTACATTTACGATGGTCATACCTATAAATTATGGTACGGCAGAATTGGCTCCAGTAATGCAATACCTGCGTTGGTTCTACACGGTGGTCCTGGAGGTAATCATCACAATCTTGTAGCGTTTCAGGCATTGGCTGATGAACGCCCTGTAATCTTCTACGACCAACTGGGGTGTGGGAAATCAGACCGCCCGGATAATTCATCATTGTGGACTGCTGAACGATATTTTGATGAGGTGAAAGCTATTCGGGATGGTCTGAACTTGAAGAAGTATCATTTGATTGGTCATTCATGGGGAACGACTCTAGCTGTTGGATTTGCCGCCAAAAACCCCGCCGGTATATTGTCTATTTCTCTTCATAGTCCGATACTGAGTTTTCCCTATTACATCAATCATATTGCCCCAATACTTAAGCAGGGTTTGAGCGGTCTGAATGGAAAGGCCGGGCAGGTGATTGATGATTATGAGTTGAGGGGGGTAGGGACAAAGAACGACTATGACGAAGCTTGCCTGGAGCTTATGAAGGGGCATGTTACAAATACCTGGCCACTGCCTGAGGCGATGAAGAAATTGATTGCCGCACGAAATCCAGCAATTCACGACATGATGATTGCAAGCGATTCGGAGTTAAATGTGCTGGGAAATCTAAAGACGGTCAACGTAACCTCGCAACTGTCCACGTTGAATATCCCTGTTTTGATGACCTGCGGAAGCGACGATGTGTGTACACCTGCCTATACTAAATGGCAGTCTGGATTTGCCAATAATGCCCAGTATTATATCATACAGGGAAGCGCCCACATGACCCCGGTGGACAAGCCGCTGGAACTCCTCGGGCTGCAACGGGCGTTTTTAAAAGAAGTGGAAAACGTGTCGAACGAATAAGGTTAGATCGTGAGAACGGAGCGAACCAGGATCTGAACCGTTTGTTGGACAAGCCCGGTTCTCTATATATAAAAGAGTTTTTTGAACCACATTCTTTACACTCATAGCGTTGTCTGGCAAATTCCTTGGCTACGACCCCGAAACGCAACATGAGCCTTAATTTTTACAGTGTACAAGGAGCTTATTGCAAGCCCCGTTAACTGGCACAGAAAGACGCAATACCGCCCCCGGAACAGAACGCAGATGATAAAGGTGAAACATTTGAAACAACGCAATCTATTTGGCGAAATTGAGTCTACTACAATCACTATTGAGGAATCAGCCAATCGCTTAGGAGTGTCAACTGCGACGATTCGCAATTGGGTAAAAACGAAATATTTGGAACAGGTAGGAAAAGGAAGGGTCACTCTCGAATCGATAGAGCAGTTTCAGTCTAAAGTTTCTGGAAAGGAAAAGTTGACCCTGCGGGCCAACAAATCTTTAAAAGACTCTCATGACCATGATAAAACTGTAGCAATATTTCTTAAGAAGATTACTTCTTCAATAAGTTCGTCAGATAAAATTGGGATAGAATATGAGGCAAGTTTATCGGACTCCTATCGCAATAAAGAAGGGATCTACTACACACCAGGCCAGGTTGTCTCCGATCTATTAGCAGTGACAAAGGATGATGCCCAAGATGCCTCGTTCTGTGATCCGTGCTGCGGTTCCGGCAACTTTGTTGTTCGCGCAATAGAGTTGGGTTTCAAACCAGAAAACATTTATGGATATGACATTGATCCTGTTGCAGTCGAAATAACAAAAGCGCGAATTTATAATATTACTGGATATAAAAGTGAGAATATCAAGGTGACTGGTTTCTTAGACATAACTGCCAACCCCACTTCACCAAAGTTTGATTACATATACACAAACCCACCATGGGGAAAGAAGATTGCGAAGACCACAAGAGAGAGAATCGCATTAAGACTTGGAGCAGGAAGCAGTATAGACACATGTTCGCTCTTTTTCTTTGCTTGTTTAAAATGTCTTAAAGACGGTGGTGATCTTGGGTTACTTTTACCTGAATCTTTTTTCAATATTGCTATTTTTGAGGATGCGCGGATCAAAGCTCTTCAGCTTTCTATTGAAAGGCTAATTGATTATGGAAAAGTATTCAAAGGTCTCGTAACGAAAGCGCAGGCAATTGTTATTAGAAACAAAGTCCCTGATTATTCCGCAGGAATTTCATGCACAGTCATGGATACTAGTTACAGAAGATCGTTTGATTCATTTTCCTGTAATCCAAAATCAATCTTGAACTTGTATTGTGATGATGAGGACGCTTTTGCGTTGCAACACTTAATGTCAATTCCATACATAACGCTTGAAAAACAAGCGTCTTGGGGATTAGGGATCGTTACCGGAAATAATACGAAATTCATTAAAAATCGTCCAGAAAGTGGCTACATTCCCGTCTACAAAGGTGCTGATATTTTGCGAGACAAATTAAAAGATCCTGGTAGTTTTATACCATCAGATCTAAACCTGTATCAGCAAGTGGCGCCACGTCAGATATACGAAGCTAAAGAAAAATTGATATATAAGTTTATTTCCTCTCGACTTTGTTTTTTTTATGACGATAAGCAGAGATATGTGATTAATAGTGCAAATATTTTAATCCCTGACAAAGCCTTCCCTGTCTTAACTAAAGTGCTCGGTGAACTATTGAGCAGTGATTTTATGAATTGGGTATTTTCAAGCATATTCAACACACACAAAATATTAAGAGGCGACCTGGAGTCACTTCCGGTTCACAGTCAGTTTCTGCAAGACGTATCAAGCTTTGATGAAGCTCGCTATATAGAACAACTTAACATGGAGAAAAAAAGCAATGGAGCTTACCGAATTAAGATATAGAATAATCTCCTCATTTACTGGATCAAAGAGTGATTTAGAAGATATTCTTACGATGGACGAAGAAGACCAATCAATATTTCCTTTTAATGAATACGAACAACTTATATGTAACCTGATTGACAAAGGAGGTATGAGCTATGAGCAGTATATCGAAATACGCACTGAATACATCAGTGAAAACCCAAATCTTTGGATATTTGAAATTTCTGCACCTCGCGGGTTTGGTGAAAAGTTTGCTCAAACTTATGTCCAGGGTAAGTGTTCAAAATTAAAGAAGCCATCAAAAAAATTAGACCCTAATTACTCCGGTGAATATGATCTCTGGCTCGACGGAATTACCATTGAAGTAAAAGCGTCGAGGGGTGTCGATAGCGATAGTGAAGAACCCCTTTACATGAAAGCATTATCACGGGATACAAAAAAGCCATTTTTAATGAACTTCCAGCAGTTGAAGCCACAATGCTGTGATGTATTCATTTGGGTTGCTGTGTTCCGCGATGAAATAGTGTTATGGATAATGAATTCAGCTGAAGTGCTAAACAACCCGCTGTACTCAAAAGGACAGCATCGAGGGAATAAGGGCAATGAAGGCCAGCTTCATGTGAAACATGACAATGTGCATCTTTTAAGTAACTATGAGTTGAAAGGTGACAATATCGAAAAAGCAATTCGAGATGCAGTAAAAAGAAAAAAGCAGCGCAGTCTCATTTAACAACTTCTCAAAACCCCGTGAACAAAAAAAAGAATACAAATATCAGTATATTACGTATTGTACAGGGTTTACCTGAAATTAAAAATTAAACAGGGGATTACTGTTGTTATATCTCTACTCTTCGTATCCTTCGCGGTGAAATTCTTTGTCTTTTTCCATAGCTTTTTGAAGAAGTTACGTTTTTATATAAATGTCCCTGTTTCGCATTTTTAGATCCTTTTTGCGTTGGCAAAAAAAGTCTTTCCGCCGTTCCGTCTTTCACAAAAACACCTTGAAGAAATCTCATCCCCCAACGGACGTCATCAAGTTATGTTGCCCTGTTTTTTCCCTTCTCCTGTCTCCCTTCTCCTGTCTCCTGTCTCCTTTCCCCCTTCTCTACTCCGGCTCCTCCACATCAACCAGCTCAATATCAAAGTAGAGATCCTGCCCGGCAAGCGGGGGGTTGGGATCAAGAACAATTTCTTCCGCCTCCAGTGCCATCACCGTTACAAGAACTGCGCCACCGTGAGGACCCGGCATCTCAAGCTGCTCTCCCGGTTCCGGATCAAGCCCCTCGGGAATTTTCTCACGCGGCAGGCGAAAGATCCTCTCCGGCCGGTGGAGACCGTAGGCCTCTGCCGTCGGGATATGCACTGACTTCTTTTCGCCGATTTCCATCCCGATCACCGCCCCGTCAATACCGGGAATGACCTGTTTCGTACCAACACGAAACTGCAGCGGGTCGCGACAGCGACTGGTATCAAAAACCATGCCGTCCGCCAGCCTGCCAGTATAGTGAATTTCGACCCCGTCACCATTTTTCACAGCCATCACATCCTCCAGAAAGAAGGGGATCTTAAAGAGCAGAGATCAATTCTTCAGAATCCCCATAAAGAAATGCCCGGAACCACTGTGCGGTTGCGAGCATATTCGGGCAGCCTTCCAGACAGGCTCCACACAGTACAATATTACCTCGTTTTACCACTAATACCATTTACATTTTGTATTGGCGGATTTAGAGGCAGGGGGATAGGAAAAAGCAAAAGAATTTCGTGAAGGTACTTATACCGGCTTACCGTTCATCACCGGTATAACTTTGATATCGGAGTCCAGCGCGTACCGCCGAGGATATTTTTTTGACTATAACGAAGAAGATGGGCGATTATTCGATGTTTTCTTTACCGCCAATATTCTCCAGATGCTGGATTATCTCAGATGGGGATAAATTGGCTTTTTCTACATCCCGGGAGGTGCAGAAAAACACAGGGGTTTCAGATTGATATACCAGGATGTCCAAAGACAATGATTTTCAAAATGGTTTTGGTTTAACGATAGCCCGGAATAAAATCAAAAAAATCTTGATAAATCTAAAGAAATTGGATATTTTAGTCGATTAAAATATCCAATTATAGTATACATTTATATGTTTTTGAAACCATCGCATTAACTCTTAAAACAAATATCAGGAGGATTGTATCATGTACAATGTTAGAGAAATTTTGGACGGATTTGTAAATGGATTAGGTGCTTTAGGAGAAACTAATGGAGAGACAGTTGATGCATTTATGGGATTATTAGGTGCTTCATATAAACCAAATGCAATAGATTTGAAAAATAAAGAGTTAATTAGTGTTGCAATTGGATGTTTTACAAGATGTGAATATTGTATCGTATATCACTGCTATAAAGCGTTAGAAGCTGGAGCAAGCAGAGAAGAAATTAATGAAGCGGCTATGGTGGCTGTTGCATTTGGTGGTGGCCCTTCAATGGCATATTCGGGAACTTTACTTAAAGAAAGTTTAGACGAATTTGAAGGAGAATTTGTAAAGGCATAAGGGTCCCATAAATCAATTCTTCAGAGTCCCCATAAAAAAATGCCCGTAACCACACAGTGGTTGCGGGCATTTTCGGGCAGCCTGCCAGACAGGTTTCACACACAAGGATACTATTATTCAAGGAACCCTTTAATTTTAAAATCTTTTTTTAAAGTTTTTTGCCTTTCTCCTGCCTCCCTTTTCCCGTCCCTGCCTTTAAATTCGCCAATAGAAAGTGAAAATGGCATTTAGCGAGGGCATAACTTAATCGGAATAGTATCACCTTATTTTACCAGTGACTGCTCAATATAGGCAACCGTTTCAGGAGCAAGAGCAAGTCCCCGGGCGAGCTGCTGCATATACTGCTGCTCGGCAGCGGTATCCACCTCAATAGTGAGCAGGGAGGCCGCATAGATCTGTGCCGCGAGTTCTGGACGTCCCCCCGCAGAAGCAATCACCGCGTCGAGATTAAGCGGGGCCTGCGCCTCACTGGTGAAAAACTGTTTTTCCTCGTCGGTGAGACCATCATCATCCAGTTTGCCAAGAATACGCTGCATCTCAGTCTTATCCAGTTTACCGTCGGCCTTGGCAGCATTGATCATCGCCTGCACAAGAATCTCTGCCTCGTTGTCGAGATCAGCCTGCTGCGGCTCTTCATAGAGTGCAGCAGGGGTCTGCACCGGAGTCTGTCCGCCCCGCTTCAGTGCGGAGACCGCGAGGGAAGCAAGCAGTGCAAGGGCTCCGCCACCGACCGCGCCCTTTGCCGCGCCTCTACCACCACCGATGAGAGCACCGCCAAGGGCACCGAGACCACTGATGGCGGATTTGTTATTACCAAGATTGCCGAGAACATCACCAATCACACCCCCCAGTCCCCCTTGAGAACTCTGGCTGCCGGAAAGTCCGCTGAGAAGACTGCCCAGCATATCACCGAGGCCACCGCCCTGGAGACCACCGCCCTGGTTAAACATGCCGCCAAGACTGCTCATCAAATCTCCCTCTCCCTCCTTTCCGCCGGTACCGCCCAGAAGACTGCCGAGAACACTGGTGAGACGATTGTTACCGCTGCCAGCCATACCTGACTGAACGAGAGAACCGAGAATATCTGCAAATCCTGCCATTTTTCCCTCCTGTGATAGGAAATTTTTTTTACTCACTCGAAAAATATGGCGGTGAAATTTCACCGCCATTACGCTTCTTACTATTATAAGCGAAACAGAAGGCCTCACAACCACCTGACGAGAAAAATTGAATTACCTGCCAAACAAATTCTCAGGGATTGACGGCCGCATTGTTTTCCCATAAACTTATGGTCAAATTATCTTCTTCAAGGAGTTGCCATGGAACGTATTCTCATTATCTGTCTCTCAGTCGCTATTGGTGTTGGTTTTTACTACTGGACAACACAGGCCATTCGCCGTCCAGGAGCAAAAGAGTATGTCATGAACCATCTCTGGTTCTGCCATCCCAATGCCATTTGTTACTGGCGCACCGCGCTCGCCCTCATCGCCCTGCCGCTCTATTTCCCTCTCCACCTTGAGAACCTCGGTATCATGATCTTCACCTTCGCAGCAGTACTCGACGGAGTAGACGGAGTGGTGGCACGCAACTGCAACCTGGTCACCCCCCAGGGTGAATCACTTGATCCGCTGTGCGACAAACTTACCTATCTGCCAGCGATGCTCGCCTTCGCATACCGCGGTCAACTCTCCATACCCCTTGTGATAACATTGATTGTCATCGAGGTGCTGGGCCAGTTCGGTGCCCGGCCGATGCTGACGCTGTTCAAGATCTCCGGTGCCGCCAACAACTTTGGCAAGATCAAGGCGATGATCTGCTTCGGGCTGGTCATCTTCTGCGCTCTGCGCTCCGCCAACCCGGGGATAAGCAACATGGGTGATGAAATTTTGGTGGCCTGTATTGTGCTGGCAAGTGCTTCCATTGTTTTCAAATTTGTTCCCAACCGGCTCTATGCCGACATCCTCTCCACCCTCAACTTTTCCTGCGGCATTCTCAGCCTCTACTTCGCATCTCAGGGGCATTTCGCTCTGGCGGTCTGTGTAATTATCGCGGGCCAGCTCTTTGACCTCTTTGATGGCCGCATGGCGGAGTTGCACGGCGGCACTCAATACGGTCCCTATCTTGATGACATTGCCGACTTCATCAGCTTCGGCGTCGCACCATCCTACATCATCTCGAGAATCAGCCCGCAATGGTATGGCTGGCTGGTAGCCGTGATCTTCCTCGGGGCGGTTGCCTTCCGTCTCTACCGCTTCGTGGCTGTGGACAAAAAACGCACAGATCTGGCTCCCGGCATCTTCAACGGTCTTCCCAGCCCCGCCGGTGCCCTGCTGGTCCTCGGAGCAGCACTGTTCAAGATTCCCGCCGGCCTGCTGGTCTGCGCTCTCATCTCCGCCGCCCTGATGGTCAGCCACCTGCACTTCGCCCACTTCGGACGAATCATTCTGAAAAGTGTTCCCAAACCGATCTTTTTCAGCCTGAGTGCGGGACTGATTATCATTGTCGCCTTTCTGATCAAGACCCGCAGTGTCAACCTCTTCGGAGCGATGATTCTCGCATCCTGCCTTATCTATCTGGTGGTTGGCAAGCGCCACGCCCTGTAACCAGGCAGGAATGAACAAAGAAAAGTGGCTGGGAAAAGGGAGAAAGGAGACGGGAGACAGGAAAAAGCAAAAGACGGAACAGCGAAAAACTTTTTGCCAACGAATAAAAGCTCTAAACATGCGAATAAAGGCAAAAAACTTAAAAAAAGATTTTAAAATTAAACAGAGAATTGCTGTTGTTCTGTCTTTATTCTTTGCGTTCTCTGGTCAATAAAAATGTGATTGGTGTCAGTCGTTGGCAAGCGCGGCCAGTTCCGCCTCGCCAAACAGCTCCAGCAGATGAACTGCCCGCGCGGGCAACCCCGCCCGACAGAGGGAAGTCTCAAGCTGCATCACGCAACCGGGGCAGGCAGTAGCAACCAGTTCTGCACCGCACTCCTGCACTCCTTCCACCTTTTTTTCTCCAATGAGAAGGCTCTCTTCACTGTGATGAACGGAGAAGGTTCCGCCAAGACCACAACAACGGGACGCCCCTTCCATCTCAACAAAATCGACCCCCGGCAGAGCGGCAAGCAGATGCCTCGGCGGCGCAAGGATACCCCGATTTTTCAAATGACAGGGATCATGCCAGCAGACCTTCTGCCGTTTCACCGCTCTCGGTAACGCGGCCAGCCGTTCGCAGACGCCCTCCTCTTCGAGAAAAACGGTGAAATCCACTACTTTCTTCGCCAGGATGGCGGAATCACCACCCATGGTATGGTAATATTCGCCGATTCCACTGCCGCAGGAAGCACAGGCAGTAATTATATAATCAACGTTGAGGGGCGCGAAGGCCCGCACGTTGGCCGAAGCAAGACGGCTGACCAGCGGACCATCTCCCGAGGAGAGTGCGGGCATCCCGCAGCAGCCCTGCCCCTTCGGTAAATAAACAGTGCAGCCGAGACGGACAAGGACCTCCACCATTTTTTCCCCGATCTGTGGAAAGAGCCAGGTGATGGCGCAACCGGCGAAGAAAGCCACTTTCGGCCTTCCCGGCTGTCCCTCAATCCGTTCCGGCAGGCGGGCAAAAAGGCTCTTCCCCGCCGGAGCGGGCAAAATTCTCTCACCAACAGCTGGCAGCCTGTCCAGCGGAAACCGCAGCCGCAGGCCACTGCTCTCCGGGACTTTCTCCATCATCAGCGGGGCCAGTGCCGCGCCCGCTGCGGCCACACCACGCATCAGGGTTTTACTGCCAAGCAGAGCGGCAACACCAACACCCACAGCGGAAAGGCCAGCCTCTGCTGCCACCTCGCGGCGTATCGCGCCGACAATCTCAGCGGTGGGGACATCATTGGGGCAGCCACAGGTACAGGAGCCACACATCAGACAAAGACTGATATCCTGCCGCGCAGCCGATTCCAGCTCTGCACCCCGTCCGAGTTCTCCCGCCAGCATTGCCGCAGCCACCGCCACTTTACCCCGGGCCACATCCCCCTCACGCCGTCCTGCAGACCACGCCGGACAGTATGCCTGGCAGGCGCCGCATCGTACACATCTCTGTATTGCATCGGCAAAATCTTCGAGAACATTATGTCTGCCAGGAGTTTTCTGCACAAGAACGTTATTCATCATCCCGTCCTCTGAGAAAAATTTTTCCCGGATTGAGGATATTATCAGGATCCAGCGCCCGCTTAAGGGTACGCATGTACGCGATGGTGTCCGGGGAAAGCTCCATATCGAGATAGCGGGCCTTGGCGAGCCCCACTCCGTGCTCGCCGGAGATGGAACCGCGCAGCTCAACAGCTGCCGCAAAGACCTGTTCAATCAACGCGTCCACCCGCGCCTCCATCCCGGCCTCGCGCAGGTCGGTGAGGATATAGACGTGGATATTGCCATCTCCGGCGTGTCCGAAATTGACGATGGGCAGACCAGACTCCACCGACAGTGTCTCAAGACGGCGAATCATCTGCGGGATCTTTGACCGCGGCACCACAATATCCTCGTTGAAACAGTCTGGTGCCTGTTCGCGAACGGCCGGAGAGACCGCCCGCCGCATCTGCCAGATCCGCTCGGATTCCTCCTCCGTCTCCGCCACGACACTGCCAATGACATCCCTGCCGGCAACCACCGCCATCACCCGCGCCGCCTCTCCGTCGAGCCACTCCCGGCAGCCGTCCACCTCAACAATCAACGCTGCACCGCATTCTTCGGGAAGGTCAATCTCTGTTCTGCCGCGAATACAGGCGAGGGTTGCACGGTCCATGAACTCAAGGGTGGCAGGGATAATCCGCGCACTGATAATCGCCGAGACCGACTCCGCCGCCCCGTCGATGGAGGAGAAAAAGAGCAGCATGGTCTTCTTTGCCTCCGGTTTCGGCAGCAGTCGCAGAGTAATCTCCGTGGCAATCCCCAGCGTTCCCTCGCAACCGACAAAGAGACGGGTGAGGTCGAAACCAACCACGTTTTTCAGGGTGCGGCCGCCGGTATGTATAATCTCGCCGGCAGGCGTTACCACCTCAAGGCCGAGCACATAATCACGGGTGACACCGTATTTCACGCAACGGGGCCCGCCTGCACACTCCGCCACATTCCCGCCAATGGTGCTGAACTCTTTTGATGCAGGATCCGGAGGATAGAAGAGACCACGTTTTTCCACCTGTGCCTGCAGCTCAGCAGTAACAACCCCTGGCTGCACCACCGCAAGAAGATTCTCTGTGTCGATTTCCAGAATACGGTTCATGCGTGTGAGCGACAACACGATGCCGCCGTGCACCGCCAGCGCACCACCGGTGAGGCCGCTGCCCGCGCCCCGCGGCACCACCGGCACTTTCAACTCTCCGGCGAGACGCATCACCGCCGCCACCTCCTCAGCACTCTCGGCGTACACCACCGCTTCCGGCAGAAATCGGCCCCGCCCGGCGTCGAACCCATAGATAAGACGATCGGTCTTTGTCGTTGTCACCCGGTTCCTGCCAACAACCGCAGCGAGCCGCCTCTCAAGACTGCTCATGGCAACCTCGGAAAATCTGTTTGGCTCCCGCCGCTCTGCAGCCAACGACCAGCGGCAAATATGCCAATACACGGTAGAATCCTTTCATTCACTCTTTCTCCATTATGCTATTCCCATTAAGTTGTAACCCCATTTCAAGGAGACCCAATCCCGGTTACATCTGCTCTTAATAATTCCGGGAATTGCTACCAGTTTATTCCATATATTACAAATCATTCCACCGTTATCGTTACGTTTATCGTCACCGTGTAGACAAGGCATGCCTTGTCTCTACATCATCGCCGGAATCACTGTTGTACCGATTTTTCACCAATGATGTGTAAGGTCATCGTTATCACCATTGCGACCAATTTTACATCCTGTTTATCCATTCGTAATCACCAAAAAAAGATGTCCACACAGAATCTACCACCCATAACTTTTATATCGGAGTCTGGCGCTTACCTCCAGGGATAATTTTTTGACTGTAACAAAGGAGGTGACCAGGTATTCAATGTTCCCTGGAATTTGAATGCTTGAATACGCCTGATAATTATATTATATTTAGTCTATGAGAAACAACAACGATATTCGACATGGCAGGCATTGTGTCTTTGGCATGCATGTTCACTTGGTCTTCGTGACGAAATATTGTCGCGGAGTATTCACTGCTGAAATGATTGAGGACTTACGTGATATCTTTGCGAAAGTCTGTACCGATTTTGAGGCGGAACTTGTGGAATTTGACGGGGAACATGATCATGTACATTTGCTGGTGAATTATCCGCCGAAGGTTGCGGTATCGGTACTGGTAAACAGCCTGAAAGGTGTGTCGAGCCGGATGATTCGGAAAAAAAGATATGCCGATATCAAGGAAAAATTATGGGACAACGCCTTGTGGTCCCCTTCTTATTTTGCTGGCAGTTGTGGCGGTGCACCAATCAGCATTATTCGCCAGTACATAGAAGAACAGCAGACATCGGAAGAATAAGGGTACGGGAAACTTGAAGGATACGCTGTAAAACCATCTCTTGCAGCAAAACCGCCTCATCGAGCAGAGAAAGCGGTTCTGCTGTTTCTGCTATAGTTTGAATAAGGAGCATTCCATGGAATATATCAACACTGATAAAGCCCCCGCCGCCATTGGCCCCTATGCCCCCGCTGTCCGCGTGGGAAACCTCTGCTTTATTTCCGGCCAGGTACCCTTTCATCCCCAAACCGGCGAAGTCGTCGGAAAAGAGATCAGGGAACAGACCAGACAGGCTCTGACCAATCTCGGGAGTATTCTTGAGGCTGGAAAACTTAAGATCACTGATCTTGCCCAGACAACCATCTATCTCAGCAATATGGATGATTTCAGTGACTTCAACGAAGTTTATGCTGAGTTCATGGGTGCCCACCGCCCCGCCCGCTCCTGCGTCGAGGTCTCCCGGCTGCCACATGATGTTCTGGTGGAAATTACCGCTATTGCGGTAGAAGAGAAATAATACCATTTACATTTTGGCTACCTTGAATATGAACGAAATACAAGATTATTCAAGGTACCCTTTTGTATTGGTGAAAATTCGTGTCCATTCGTGGTTACAAACTGCAAAAGGAACCACGAATGGACACGAATAAACACGAATTATTACTCATTCGTAATCGCCAAAAGAGATGTCCACGCAGTTGCGTTCTCTGGTCAGTAAAAAAGGTAATTGGGATACAAAATAGAACAGCGAAAAAAAATACAAAGAATTTCACCGCGAAGGACACGAAGAACGCAAAGAGTAAAGATACAACAGCAATTCCCTGTTTAATTCAAAAAATCTTTATTCTCAAAGGTTTTTGCCTTCTTTCGCGTGGTTAGCGTATTTCGTTGCCCATTCAGTCTTTGTCTTTCCGTCTTTTGCCTTCCTTCGCGTTTCTTCGCGTTCTTCGCGGTAAAAAATTGTCTTACCGCTTTTCCCTTTCTCCTGTCTCCTTTCCGTCCCGTTTTAATTTCAATGAACTCTTTGTTCTTAAGCTGCGTTGCAGGGGCCGGGAACTGCTGGGAAAAGAATGCAGAAAGCCGGAGTCTCCCTGTGGAGGCCCCGGCTTTCTACATTCTTTATCTGTTCCCGGAGACAGCAGACAACCAAAATCTGCCGCCCGCCAGGAAGTGCAAAAATTCTTCTTTTCTGATTTCCTTAAAAATACCCTACGAAAAGGAACAGTCCTGCAGTGATAAGTGCACCAAGAAAACCATAGGGCATCTGCGTCATGGCATGACGGAAATTATCACAACCAGAGGCCGCCGAACTGAGAATGGTCGCATCTGAGTAGAAACAGATGTGTGAGCCCCATACCCCTGCTGAACACACTGCACCTATAGCCACATAGGGATCAACACCAAGAGATTTCGCCAGCGGAACAACGATGGGGATGGCGATAGCGTACATTCCCCAGCTCAACCCCATGATGAACTCGGTAATCCCGAGGACAATGAAAATGGAGAGCGGCAGTAGCTCCGGCGTCATTACACGTGTCCCGGAATCGATAACATACTGCAGAAAGCCGATCTGTTCGTTGGCGGCGGCAAAGGTCAGTGCGAGAATAACCATCACCAGCGGAAAGAGCATCTGTTTGATCCCGGTAATACAGGTATCAAAAAAAGCCTCCGGCGAGAACAGGTGCTGCGGAATATAGAGCAGAAACATGAAGGCAACGGTGAAGAGAACCCCGGACTGCATATCGATATCGAAATAGATTGTTGAGGCGATCAACACGATAATAGGCAGAAAGAAATTGTAAATCTTTGGATGCTCAGGGGGCTCGAGGGTTACGTCGCCACGGATATCGATCTTGTCAGAGCCTGGAGGTGCAAGAACCCCCGTCTCTGCCGCACGCTGTTCAGCCTTCTTCATCGGCCCGAAAATCGGAATAATACCAACAATCACCAGAGGCACAATGAGGACCGCAGCCCAGGCGTAAAAGTTATAGGGAATAGTTTGAATGAAGAACTTCAGCCCTCCTCCCTCCGGCGCGGCACCGGACTGCTCCAGCAGCGAACCAATATACACAGCCCAGGTGGAGATGGGGATCAGTACACAGACCGGAGCGGCGGTGGAGTCTACGACATAAGCCAGCATCTCCCGGGGGACTTTGTGTTTGTCGGTAATCGGTGACATGCAGGCACCGACAGTCAGGGAGTTAAGATAGTCATCAATAAAGATGACAACTCCGAGCAGCCAGGTCCACAACAGGGTTCCCTTACGGGACTTTGCCCGTTTCGACACCCAGCGGGCAAATGCTTCAGCACCACCGCTGCGCTCAATAAGAGCGATAATAGAACCCATCAGACCACAGACGATAAACAGCCACTGCGTGTCATCGTCGGTCATAACCTTGAGCAGACTTTCGTTCATGGTACCGAAGAAAGCACCCTTGGCGGCCATCATGAAGGCCAGCAGAGAAGCCAGGGTCAGACCTTCAAGAATACGCTTTGTTGCGAGAATAAATGTGAGAAGAAATGCAGCGGGGATACAGCATATCACCCCAAAATCCGCTTTATTATCCGGCGATATGAGAATCGAGATGATAAAAACGAGGGCAATAAGGGAATACTCGAGGATAAATCGGTGTTTAGTCAGCAAAAAGCCCGCAAGATGCGGTGCTTCAACCTGAACATGGGAGTCCTGCCTTACTTTTGTGTTGTTTTCTTTTGCATGGTCCGCCTTTCTTTTTGCCATCAATACGTCTCCTTGAAATGGCGGCATACATACCGCCAGAGGAAGCGGAGCCCCAGAGAAAGGTGTTCTTCTCCGGGACCCCGTTGATCAAGCGATGCTGGCCAGAGTTTCGTCAAGCCGTACCATTACCTCGTCGATCAGTTCATAGGGAATAGTAAGAGCTGGTTCAAGACGGATGGTTTTTGAATTGGTCAGGGTTCCGGCGACGAGCACATTGCGGCTGAAGAGTCCGGAAGCAACTTTGTAACCAGTCTCATCATCCTCAAAGACCATTGCCAGCAGCAAACCACGGCCCCGAATTCCTTTGAGGACTTTCGGGTATTTTTTCTGCATCGCACTGACTTTTTCCAGGATGTATTTCCCTTTTTCCATCGCCTGGTCAGCCAGTTTCTCATCAAGAAGAACGGTAACCGCTGCCAGCGCGGCCGCACAGGCCAGCGGATTGCCACCGGTGGTTGTGGTATGCATGAAGGGATTGGGCTCCATGCACTTCCAGATTTTTGCGGTAGAGAAGAAGCCGGACATCGCCACAACCCCGCCACCAAGAGCCTTGCCGAAACACATGATATCAGGAGCCACATTCCAGTGATCTACACCGAAGATCTTCCCGGTACGGCCAAACCCGGTCTGCACCTCATCGGCGATAAGAAGAACCTTATGGCGGGTACAGATCTCACGCAGTTTCGGCCAGTAATCATCCGGAGGAACAACAGCGCCTGCCTCACCCTGGATTGGCTCGGCAACCACGGCGGCAATGTCCCGTCCAACGGTTTCTGCGAGTTGCAACAATCTTTCCACGGCGTCTGCATCTCCGTAAGGCACATGCTGCACTCCTTCAAGCAGGGGCAGTACGGGTTCGCGAAAGACTGATTTTCCAAGCAGGGAAAGCGCTCCAAGAGACTTGCCATGGAAAGCGCCAATTGTAGAGATGAAACCCTTCTTGCCTGTATAGAGTTTGGCTAGTTTCATCGCTCCGTCCACAGCCTCAGTCCCGGAGTTTGCAAAGAAACCATACTGGATATCACCGGGAGTCAGTTTGGCAATAACCTTGGCAAGCTGGGCACGCAGCGGGTCGAGCATTTCCTGGCTGTACTGAGGGCTGCGATCAAGCTGAGCCTTCACTGCAGCAACAATTTTCGGGTGGCGGATACCCGGTCCATAAAGGCCATAACCACCAAGCATATCGATATATTCACGTCCCATAACATCGCGCAGTATTGATCCCTGGCCATACCAGTCAGTGAGAGCGAAGTCATCGGTTTCGGTAACGGATTTACGATATTCAAGAAAACCCTTGTTGACGTGATTGGCAAAGTTATCCGACACTCCTTCCGCCACCCACCTGCGCTCCGCTTCGCTCAATTTCTCTTCGGGAGTGAGAATTATATCATTCATTTTCTTTGCTTCAGCGTAAGCGGCATCAAGATTGCGCGCTGCAGGATTCTGGTCAGCCATGGGAAATCTCCTTCGGTAAGTGTTTGAATAGACAGCTCTCAAACGATTCGCATGAGAGCTGGTCTCTCGTCGAGCCGGAGCGGAGGCTTCACAGGAAAATCTGAAAGCCAGCGGCAACGCAGAGAAACGATGGTTTTTTTACGACCTGAGTAAAACGGCACTTCAGAAACAATCAATTTCACAGTTTTGTTTTATTTTCTGCCCTAAAAAAAATATCTTCCGAGTAAAATTGGTTTAAATCTATGCTTTTTTTGGGCAGCTGCAGAAACACAGCAGGAAAAAAATCTGCTGAGGATGGAACAGGGACAAAACATACCCCAGAACTAATATTCGTTACAAATATGACATAACAGAAAGTGCCTGTCAAGCGATCATGGCGAATTTCGCTAAAAATCACGCCAATAAATGTAATTTTCGCAGAGAAATGGCGTAATTTAATTACTTTTCCACTGCTATTTTACGTAAAATTACAGCAGAGAGAAGATCATAAAATCATAAAGAAAAAAAACAGAAGCCGGAGTTTCCCTCAGGGAGACTCCGGCTTCTGTTTTTCTTTCTGTGCCTGTGCGGTTGCTGAGCAGGGAGAAACCCCCTCAATCACCAGACGTCCGCGAAACTGTTCCTTAAAAATATCCTACGAAAAGGAACAGTCCTGCAGTGATAAGTGCACCAAGAAAACCATAGGGCATCTGCGTCATGGCATGGCGGAAATTATCACAACCAGAGGCTGCCGAACTGAGAATGGTCGCATCTGAGTAGAAACAGATGTGTGAGCCCCACACCCCTGCTGAACACACTGCGCCTATAGCCACATAGGGATCAACACCGAGAGATTTCGCCAGTGGAACAACGATGGGGATGGCGATAGCGTACATTCCCCAGCTCAACCCCATGATGAACTCGGTAATCCCGAGGACAATGAAAATGGAGAGCGGCAGCAGCTCCGGCGTCATTACACGTGTCCCGGAATCGATAACATACTGCAGAAAGCCGATCTGTTCGTTGGCGGCGGCAAAGGTCAGTGCGAGAATAACCATCACCAGCGGAAAGAGCATCTGTTTGATCCCGGTAATACAGGTATCAAAAAAAGCCTCCGGCGAGAACAGGTGCTGCGGAATATAGAGCAGAAACATGAAGGCAACGGTGAAGAGGACCCCCGACTGCATATCGATATCGAAATAGATTGTTGAGGCTATCAACACGATAATAGGCAGAAAGAAATTGTAAATCTTTGGATGCTCAGGGGGCTCGAGGGTTACGTCGCCACGGATATCGATCTTGTCAGAGCCTGGAGGTGCAAGAACCCCCGTCTCTGCCGCACGCTGTTCAGCCTTCTTCATCGGCCCGAAAATCGGAATAATACCAACAATCACCAGAGGCACAATGAGGACCGCAGCCCAGGCGTAAAAGTTATAGGGAATAGTTTGAATGAAGAACTTCAGCCCTCCTCCCTCCGGCGCGGCACCGGACTGCTCCAGCAGCGAACCAATATACACAGCCCAGGTGGAGATGGGGATCAGTACACAGACCGGAGCGGCGGTGGAGTCTACGACATAGGCCAGCATCTCCCGGGGGACTTTGTGTTTGTCGGTAATCGGTGACATGCAGGCACCGACAGTCAGTGAGTTAAGATAGTCATCAATAAAGATGACAACTCCGAGCAGCCAGGTCCACAACAGGGTTCCCTTACGGGACTTTGCCCGTTTCGATACCCAGCGGGCAAATGCTTCAGCACCACCGCTGCGCTCAATAAGAGCGATAATAGAACCCATCAGACCACAGACGATAAACAGCCACTGCGTGTCATCGTCGGTCATAACCTTGAGCAGACTTTCGTTCATGGTACCGAAGAAAGAGCCCTTGGCAGCCATCATGAAGGCCAGCAGAGAAGCCAGGGTCAGACCTTCAAGAATACGCTTTGTTGCGAGAATAAATGTGAGAAGAAATGCAGCGGGGATACAGCATATCACCCCAAAATCCGCTTTATTATCCGGCGATATGAGAATCGAGATGATAAAAACGAGGGCAATAAGGGAATACTCGACGAAAAATTTGTTCTTTGACAGCAGAAGCCCCATAGGATATGGGGATTCAGGAGAAACTGACGTTTCATCAACTGCCTCATCATTTTCCACTTTTCTTTTAACCATTACCAGTCTCCTTCAGGCAGCAGAGGGGGGATTCCCTCCGCAGGAACAGGAACATCTGAAAAGGCCTTCTCAACGGCCCCAATGATCAGGCGATATCCGCCAGTTTTTCCTCCAGGCATCTGTACTTCTTTACCAGTCAACTCAAATCTCCTTTGGCAGATATTTTGACAGTTGGCTCCTGTATGGAAGCAGGCCTCTTTCCCCGAAATCGGGCTATCACTGGAGTGCCTGAAAAGCGCGTCAGACAGAGGAAAAGGCATTTTCTACAATCAGGCTGCCAGTGTTTATCAACGACAGCCCTTACAGTTTTGTTTTTTTATTCTATTTACCGGAAACATGCAATAAGCAAACTGAAAATCAAATATTCCTTGCATCGATGACACAAAATGACACTCATATCACGAAATTATGGCGAATTTCGATATTTTTCGCATAAATTTGCACTGCTGATGAAAATCTCATTATTATTACATTTGTTTGTCAGGCAAAATGCAGAAAAACTCGACACATTGAGAAGAGAGGAGACGACACAGCGAGAGGAAAAAAGCAAAGAGAATTACTCAGAGCTGTCTTCTGAAGGATGGAGTTCATACTCACCATAGTCGTAGCGTTCTTTCACATACTCAAGAACCATAACCATATCGGTATCCACCACCCCCTCTTCGGCGTTGATATGGTCAATCAGCGCCCTCGCCTCGCTCATGCCTCTAACAAAGAAGGACGCCTCAAAATCTGCGCTGCCAGAGACCCGGGCAACATAGAAAAGTTGTGGCAGTGAAGAGAGGAAAGAACCCACTTCACGGAGATGTTTTATATCTACTTTGAGGCGAATTGTCCCTTCAAGACCGTTGCCCAGTTTGAGTGGATCAACAATGCCGACAATCTGAAAGAAATCACTTTTCAGCAGCTTCTGCAGGCGGTAGCGGACGGTGTTTTCCGACACTCCGCTCAGGCGGGCTATCTCCGTGTTGGACATTCTGCCATTTTTTTGCAGCAGCTTGAGAATAGTGGCGTCCGTTGCATCAATTTTCATACCAGGCATTCCTCGCCCCACAGGGCATTTAAAAGGACATTGGGGAACCTTGAAGCAAAAATCCATCTCCCGAGAAACTCCGAGAGATGGATTTTTCAGGACCTTATCCCTTCAAGGCCGCCAGCACCTTGTCCGGCGTGGCAGGCAGTTCCCGCACCCGCACACCGGTCGCATTGGCGATGGCATTCATGATAGAGGCATGGGGAGAGGAGAGAGGCAACTCGCCCGCTCCGGAGGCCCCGAACGGCCCGTTTTCCCGTGGAGTTTCAAAATATTCCAGTTCAAACTCATCTGGAATATCTGTACTGTAAGGCAGACCACAGCGGAGAAGATCGGTATGTTTGCTCAGATCTTCAAAATTCTCACTGAGAGCAAATCCAACCCCCTGGGCCAGGCCACCCATCATCTGACCATCAACAGAGTTTTTATTGATAACCTTGCCGACATCAATGGCCATGGTCATCTTCTTCACTTCAGTCCTGCCGGTGTTGATGTCAACAACCACCTCGGACATTATCATGCCATACATATACATTGCGATGGGATTACATTGCGAGGTCTTCTCATCAATCATGGTGCAGAATTCAGTGGTGGAGAATTCCCCTTTATAGAGGAGATCTTTTCCTTCAGCCACCATCTCATCGTAACTGAGGAAGCTGCCGTCATCTTTGCGCATGGCGTCAAGCATTTTATCACAGGCGTCTTTCATGGCACTGCCGAAATAGACCTGTCCGCGACTTCCTGCCGAAAGTCCGCCATCCGGAGCGGTGGCTGTATCATTCAAGATAAATTTGATCTTCTCCACGGGGATTCCAAGGGGACGCAGCGCCTCATGAATAATGGTCAGGGTTCCCATGTCGGCCCCCTGCCCGTGATCCTGCCAGCAGTTATAGACCACGACACCGCCGTCCGCCTGAAGTTCAACCCAGGCCTCGGAGGCATCTTCAAAGTCTCCGCCCACAGAGTAGGTGGCAAGGGAGACGCCCACACCGCATTTTTTATCGGCAGTGGAATTCTGCTTCGCCTTTTCCAGAGCCGCCTGATACTTCGGACGCAGCCAGTCAATCATCTCCGGCAGAGAAAACGTCAACGGCGAACAGCCGAGGGGCGTGGTGGAACCAGGCCGATAGACGTTTTTATAACGGAACTCCAGAGGATCCATCCCCATCTTCACCGCCAGCTCATCCACCATGCACTCACTGGCAAACAACGCCTGAGGTGAACCATAGGCACGGAAGGCAGTGCCGTAGGCATGGTTGGTACAGACAAGTCTGCCGTATCCACGAATATTGTCGATATTGTATCCGGCACCAATAAAGCTGTTCCCTTTGAACAAGATCAGGTCACCCCATTCAGAATACGCACCGTGGTCAAAGATATGCTGATACTCCATCGCCTTGATCATTCCATCTTTATCGGCACCCATCTTTATATCAACATGAGTCGGTGACCGTTTCCCGGTATAGGTAATGGTCTGCTTCATATCAAATTCAAGATAACAGGGGCGACCGGTTGCCATGGTGGCCACACCGAGATAGCCTTCATTGGTCGGGCTCAACTTATAGCCGAAGGTACTGCCCATATTATTTTGAATGATGCGCATCTGATCCTGCTTCACCCCGAGTGCTTCATAGAGCATGTCGATATGCAGGAAGAGGCAGATGCTTTTTGACTGGATGGTAAGACGACCCTCCTCGTCATAGTAGGAAAAGCCAACGTCCGGTTCAAGTACGAGGTGAGGCTGACGCGAGGTATAGTAGTGCGCCGCTGCACTGAAGTCTGCGTCCTCCATCAATGGCGCAGTCTCCGCTCCTTTTACCAGGGGCAGTTCATAGTAGGTATTGGGAACACCGGGATGAATCTCGATGGCGTCGTCTGCCATCGCCTCCTGCGCATTCATATAGGCGGGCAGTTCTTCCAGTTCCACCTTTACTTTACTGGCAGCAGCCTTTGCGTGCTCCCCGGTATCGGCGCAAACGATGGCCATGACATCACCATACATGAACACCTTTTTATCACAGATGATGGGGCGGTCGAAGCCATCGCATTTGTTGCCCGGCATCATTGCCATGCCGTTGATACGGTTGGTTCCCTTAACATCCTTTGCCGTAAGAACCCGCTCAACCCCGGGCATCTTCAATGCTTCACTGGTATCAATGGAGAGAATATTGGCATGGGAGACTTCCGCCTGCACCAGTGCGAGCTGGAGGGTCTCCGCCGGCAGCTTCAGACCAAGGTCAGCACCAAAGTCCCAGCGGCCGGTCACCTTGGCCACCGCCGAGGGGCGCGGGGCGTAACTGCCGAGAAGACTCTCGCCCTCTTTGAAGTCCCAGAGCAGATCCTGCACGGTGAGTTCTCCGCGCATCACCTTCGCTGCGGCCATAACGGCATCCACCAGTGGTTTGTAGCCGGTGCAGCGGCAGGCATTCCGTTTCTTTTTAAACCACTCCCGTACCTCTTCCCGGGTAGGATCTGTATTTTCATCAAGCAGCCCTTTGGCTGAAACAATGAATCCCGGGGTACAGACCCCGCACTGCGCCCCGCCATATTTTATCCAGGCTGCCTGCAGAGGGTGGAGATTTTCCGGATCGCCAAGACCCTCAATGGTGATAATATCAGCACCATCGGCAACCGTTTTCATCTTGATCAGGCAGGAGCGTTTCACCTGACCGTCAAGGATAATGGAGCAGAGACCGCACTGTCCCGCCCGGCATCCGACTTTTGTGCCGGTCAGTCCAAGCTGGGAACGAATGACATCCACCAGACGATCTTCGCCATCGACGATGACCATCTGTTTCAAACCATTAACTGTCAGTTCTTTCTTCTGATAAACACGTTGTCTTGTTTCATCTTTTTCTGGAGCTGGACAGCTTTCATGGGTGTCACACATAATCTGTTTTCCTTTGAGTTTGAAGAGGTATTAACGCCCTGGACAGGGCAGCAATTGACAAGCAACAGACAAAACAATTTCTTCCAGACCTGTTACAAATAAAGAAGTTATCGGTAACGAATTAACCAGTTTTCGCAAAAAATTCAAGCGCTTCAAAGATTGACCCGACAAGGTATTCGTGAAAAAAAGCAGAGGCAGCAACCTCAACAACAGGCGGCGGGGAGTGTTCACCATCCGCATAAAAACGGGAAGAGGGAAGATGAGAGAATGCGAAGCAACGGGCAGGACCTCCCGCGTCTGAAGAACTCAGACACGGGAGGAAAAGGAAAAAATCAGGATAACTCTTTGAGACCGGCTTCTATAATACCAAGACCTTTTTGCAGTACATCATCTTCAATGGTCAGCGGCATCAACATACGGATAACATCACCTTTGATCCCGCAGTTAATGACCAGGAGACCATGATCCCAGCAGTATGCAATGAGAGCTTTAACCTTGTCGGGAGCTGGAGTGCCATCGGCATCCTGCATGGTAAAACCACGCATGGAACCAATACCGCGAATCTCCCCGACAATGGAGATATCTTTACACCATTTTTCAATGGTTGCGGTGAGTTTTTTACCAAGCTCAACAGCCTGATCAAGCACATGTTCTTCCTCATAGGCATCAAGTACCGCAAGGGCAGCGGCACAGGCCATCGGGTTGGCCCCATAGGTTCCGCCAAGGCCACCGGGATGTACGGAATCCATGATCTCCGCACGACCGACAACCGCTGACAGCGGCATCCCGACAGCGATACTTTTAGCGGTAGTGATCAAATCCGGTTCTACACCCCAGTTTTCAATAGCGTACATTTTACCAGTGCGACCATATCCACTCTGGATTTCATCAACCACAAAGACAATGCCGTTCTCTTTACAGAAGGCATGCAGTTCTTTGAAATAATTTTTATCTTCCGGAATAATAAAACCACCCTCACCCTGCACCCCTTCAATGA
Organism: Desulforhopalus vacuolatus; assembly: GCF_016918505.1. Classification (GTDB taxonomy): domain Bacteria; phylum Desulfobacterota; class Desulfobulbia; order Desulfobulbales; family Desulfocapsaceae; genus Desulforhopalus; species Desulforhopalus vacuolatus. Next base: position 20,366 of record NZ_JAFFPZ010000005.1, on the reverse strand, counting down.
CCATACAGGCCACACTTTCGGGATCAATTCCGGTGAGGAAATAGTTTTTCAGTGCGTCCATGTCACCGTAAGGAGCACGATACACCTCGGGGGAATAGGGACCGAAATTCCATTTATAGGGCTTCACTTTGGCGGTCATGGCCATGGTCAAACTGGTACGTCCGTGATAAGCCCTGTCAAAAACAACAACTGCCGGCCGTTTCGTATACGCACGGGCAATCTTCACCGCATTTTCCACGGCCTCGGCACCGGAGTTGACGAAAACAACTTTCTTCGCAAAATTTCCGGGAGTGACTTGAGTAAGTCGCTCAGCCAGCTCAACGGCATTGGCGTAAGGACTGACCATAAAACAGGTATGGGTAAAATTTTCCGCCTGCTCTTTCAGTGCTGCAACGACTTTCGGATGGCTGTGCCCGAGGTTCATGACGCCGATGCCACCAGCGAAATCGATAATTTCATTCCCCTCAACATCTGTGAGAATGGAACCTTTAGCTTTGGCGATAAATGCCCTGGTACTACAGCTGTACCCTTTGGAAAAAACATTCTCGCGAACAGCCTCAATAGCCGCGTTACTGGATGTATCCATTTTAAATCTCCATGTGAAATTATTCGCATCCTGGACTGTAAAAAAACTCAGCCACACTGATCTCCCCCGCAGGCAATCTCGTCAACCTCTGCAGCGTTGCGAGTGTTCCCTGCGGGAGAGAAGCGCGGCCAGTCTTATTCTCCAGGATCCCTTCTACCATACCGTGAGATGAATTTTCCTGTAAACAGAGATTTTCTCTCGCGATGATATCTCTACCAGCCAACTGACTGGTAAGCTGAAAGCTTTTATATTTATGACCAAACATCTGATAGTCAATCTCTTCTGAAGTTACACCTTTTCTTCCGTTGTCGATAGATTGAACAAGAGAGAGTATAACACCAGGTACCCCCCCCAACGAGAGACCATTCGATTTTTGTCAGCGGTGAAGGTAAATCTGAAGGCAGATACAAATAAAGAAAAAAGAATGCAACACCTATCTCAAGAATTCTGACCAGTCTGCCTTCACCTTGAGAGGTTGTTCCCGTTCAGGTTGCTTTGTGCTCCCCATGGAAAAAATACGGGTCGCCCCGGCAAAAAATCCATTCCAGCTGGTGGACCTCTTCCCCGACCTGAAAAGTGCTATTCCTTCGTTATCACGCATTTTTTTGCGTGAATTACTTCGAGGGGGCCTGCTGGTGTTATAAGGATTACGGGTAGAAATTCGCTACCACGTACGCTTTTTTTGGCTTCCAAATACCGCAGAATCTCCCCCAATTATGGTCGATAATCGACTTCTTGAGGGCACCTTGAGACTCAGTTCCGTTTTTACGCTTCATCCTGAGGTTTCAACATTATCACATACCAATTTATTCATTTTTTACCTTAATTCTGCCCAGACCTTATCTTTTATAAAAAGAATTTCCATTACAATTTCAGGATTAAAAGCTAATATCCTGGTCTCAATTTTTTCACGAATACGGTCTAAATCAGCGACTGTATTAAAATGAAAATCGTCTGACACCATCAAATGTACAAGCACGAAGGTATTGCGACCATGCTTCACCACCCTAAATTCATAATCATTTAAAGGAATGTCCTTTGTTGCATCATCCAGTTGCTTTTCCAGTTCATTTAAAAAAGGTTCAGGTGGAGCCATATAGAGAACTTCACGCATATTACTGAATAATATTTTTAGCGGTATTGGCACTGCAATAATGGCGATGACAATTAACATGACAGGGTCAACATAAGGGACCAGGTAATTCCACGGTCCCTGCTGTAAAAACAGTGCTATTGTAAATCCCAAAAAGAGACCCAAGCTCAGCATGGCATCAACGCCCCACTCCATAGCCTCAACCTTGAGTAACCCTGAGCGACACTTTTTTGCTTTCTTCCAGAGGTAAAAAGCTATGAAAAAACTTCCCACAGCAGCAATTGCTGCATAAATAATGGGGGCTCCCATATCAATATGGTTCCCGCCATTAACTATTGTTTTTACCGCGCCAAAAACTGCGTATATACAGGCTGTAATTATAAAAACAGATTTGAATACATTAATTAATGGTTCGAATTGCGTATAGCCAAAATGGAAAGCATCGTCATCTGGTTTAACCGCCAGCTGAGAAACCTTCAGAGTCAGGAAAACGATACTAAAAGAAATAAGTGAATATATACCATCAAACAGTATCGATTCTGAGCGCGTAAAGAGTGCAAAACCCAGACTAAGGAAGACAAAAGCTACAATACTGAGCATTGAAAATATTAATGCTTTTTGTTCGATTTTAGAATTGTTCTTCATATATTACTTCCTCGAAATCCCCTCACAGTAATTTTTTACTCTTAATGGCTTATATAAATTCAACCAATAACCTTCCAAAACATTCAATTTCCGGAAGTACTTCACACGATGCTGTCTTTTTTTTTGCAATCGCTACAATAGGCATCCTTCCATCTTTTTGCAAAAGATTTATCATTCGATAATATATTTTATTTAACGCCTTGATCTAATGTTTTTTTTGTTGTTCATAACGGACATCTGAGGAAAGGTCGTTGTTCCCGGTTTGCTCGTAACGCATTGCAACAGAGATATTTTTACAGGCAGACACCCCTCACCCATTCTTCGATTTTCCGAGAACAATGACCCGCCGATAAAACGTTAACACTCTTTCTGTAATCCTTTCCATGGAGTAGGTCTCGGCAAATACCCGGCTGTTTTCAGACAGTACAGCAAGCTTTTCACTATCCGCCAGCAAGGTTACAACTGTCTCCGCCCAGGCATCAGTGCTTTCTGCGACCTTGAAGCCATTATAGTCGTCCTTGACCACGTCGTAGACCCCGCTGGCCCGCACCGCCACGACAGGGCAGCCACCGGCCATGGCCTCAAGCAACACCATCCCCTGCGTTTCAGAGGTCGAAGCAAAGACGAAGAGATCGGCAGCCAGGTAACAGCGTATAACCTCCTGCGGAGGAAGACTGCCAGCAAAAACAATCTGCTCCTGCAGGCCCATCGCCGCCACCTTCTTCTCAAGTCGTTTCTTCTCCGGACCGTCTCCCACCAGCAGACACGTGAAAGGAACAGAAGTCCATGCCCTGGCCTTCGCCAGCCCGGCCAGGAGAAAATCAAGGTTCTTTTCCCTGGCCATTCGTGAAACACAGAGCAGAAGGCGTTCCCCGGGAGCGATGTATTGACTGCGCAGTGTCTGAACCTGTGATGGCGACCATTGCGCATAATCTCCGAGATTGATACCGGTGGGAATGGTCTCAATAAGAGCGCTGACCCCGAGATTCCGCAGGTATTCCTCAGTGGATAACGTCGGGGTGATAATAGCGTCGCAGTGGTTGGCAAAATGCTTGATGAGAAAATGGGCAACGAGATTTTTCAGGACCGTCCCGGGAAAGGGAAAGTAATGCGTATAGCGTTCCAACCGGGTGTGACAGGTTAAAATCACCGGGATGTCGCGCCTTCTGGCGAGCCGCAGCCCTTTTTTGCCAAGCCAGAAGGGATGGTGAACGTGTACGAGGTCACAGTCAAACTGCTTGAACGCCGCCTCAATTTTTCGCGAAAAGATATTCACAATCGGGAAGAAGGCCCATCGGGCATGCAGGAGTGAGGGACATCGGAAGACAGTGTCGTCCACATCTGTATACGGCTGTGGATACGTTGGCGCGAAGACCTTCACCACAGAGCCCTGCCGAACCAGCCCCCGGCGCAGTCTCTCTATGGAGAGGGATACTCCACCAATAAAGGGCAGATAATTGTTGGTGAACATGGCTACGCGAAGCGGCTTTTGTGAGAGAGCCTCTTCATCGACGTTAAAATCCCGATACAGGTGCTCTTGACGGAGAATCAGCGCATACAGCCTGAGTACAACGAGGCTGACAATGCCCAGGACCAGCAGCAGGTTGAAAAGATTCATATAAAAGAACGAATGCAGAAACAGTTTCAATATCTCCAGCTTTTCACGCCACCTGCCCTGCCACCCCGTAACAGTCACATCTTTCCAGACCACCTGCTCCGGTCCCACCTCAACTTTTACGAACTGATACGGCTGCTTCCGGTCGAAGAGCAGCCCGCCACCACCGCCTGAGACGATATAGTGAACACCATTTTTCACAGTTTCATGACAGATGTGATAGCCAGCCGAAAAGACCATATTCACCCCGTACTGAGAAAACATCCGCTGCAAGTCTTTGCTTACGTCTTTTTCCAGCACATAAGGGGTGTTATCCGAATCAAGACCCGACAAGGGAAAGGGAGAGTGATTTAGAAAGACAAATCGGTACGGACAGCTGGCGGCGGCCTCAAGTTCATGGCGCAGCCAGGGGAACTGCCACTCGAACGACGTTTCTCCTGTGGAATCAAGAAAGATAAAACAGGCATTTTCAAGGTAAAAAGAGAAGAAGTAGGGACCGAAATGTCGATAAAATTTTCCCGCCCCGAAATTTTCCATCTCGTTGTGTCCAACGCCCAGCACGTACGGGATATCCATTTTCCTGAGACCACGATACAACAGGCGGTATTTTCCTTCCGATCCGTCGTAAACAGCGTTTCCTGCGGAGATCATAAAATCAACGTCATTCTCTTTGATCAGGGGGACGAGGCGCTTTTCAAAGATCCGCATGGAATTTCTGATATTGCCGACAACGGCAAATGTATAACTGGTTTTACCGTGCAGCCGGGTTTCAATCTGCTTAATATGCCTGGCATTGAGCGACTGGTAGTCCGTCTCTTTGACAAAGAGATAAATCCTGTAGGTGATAAGTGTCGCCAGCAGGAACAGAACGGCGATGAGAGCAAGAGTTATTTTTTTTTTGCGCCTCATGAACAGCCCGCCTTTTTACGCTTCACTATTTCCCTGCAGAGGACCAGAATACCAATCGCCACTCCGACATAGATGGTAAAAAAGCGCCAGGAAAGGGTCAGCAGAGTGATATCCTGTTTGTCTACCAGCTGGGCGAACAGGAGTCCGTATCCACCTTCAGCAATACCCGTTGCTCCCGGAGTAGGGGCAAAGTACATGAAAAAGGTCACCACCACCTGAAAGGCCAGAATAGTCAGCACCGGCACCTGATATCCCAGCGCCCTGATCAGAACGATGGAAAAGGAAAAAAGCAGCAAAAGGAAAAGAGCAGTAAAGACAACAGAAAGGATGGCCCAGCCGGGATTGTTCCTGAAATATTTTTTGAATCCACAGGAAAACAGGTCCAGTTCACACGAAACTTTTAAAAAAAGGGTTCTGAACCGCAACCGCGATACAATTTTCAGGACAGTAAGGAGATACAACCCCCGAAACACGCAGTGCTTAACTTTACGTATTTTGTATAAAATAATCCAGAAAACAGCGATATAAGCGCAGGATATCAAGGTGATACCGTAGAGCATATTTCGGTGAAAAAAGATATGAACCAGATTTGGGTTGCCCCAGAGAATGACCGGGGTAAGCGTGAAAAGGATCAGAGCGGCGAGAATGGTTCGAATTGATGTAGCCGCTGTTGCCTCACCAACAGTCATACCGTTTCGATTCAGGAAATAGACCTGAGCCACCCCGCCTCCGGTGGCCAGTGGAGTGACATTGGAGACGAGAAAATTGATAAAGACAAGTTTAAAGATGCAGGTAAAGGCGATACGAAAATCCATGGCCCGGATGACACAATACAGTCGTAAACCGTCAGCCAGAAAATAAAGGGCGAGAAGAACCGCCAGGCTGCCGATCACACCGGCTGAAAACAGATTGGCAGGAATCCGGAACTGCCCGCCGGAAAAGGAGTGGAACACAAAATACACAGTGCCCAGAGAGAGCGCAAAAAACAGCAACGTCAGCCCCAAATATCCTGTACCCTGCCGGGAAACACGCAGAGGGACACGCTGCAATTCTTTTATCATCAGGCCTTCTCCACTTCAGGGTATCCTTCAAACAATCTTTCCCCGATCATTATCAAGATACCCGTCAGCCCTCTTTTGAGCCTCATCGCCCAGCGTTGTAATCACGTCAGCAAGATGGTCCGCCCATTCCCGGATCTGTCCTTTACGAAGTTTGGGCGGAACCTTGAGAGGCGTGCCAAAAGCCAGACAGACCCTTGTGAAGGGCAGCGGCAGCTCCATCCGATCCCATCTTTTGTGCAGAACAATTTTTTTGCGACTGCCAACTGCAACCGGTAAAAGCTCAAAGTCGAAATTTGAGGCCAGCCGTATCACGCCGTTTTTAACCCGATGACGGGGACCGAGCGGGCCGTCCGCCGCAGTAGCAACAGCATGCACCTCCGATAACACTTCGACCATACACTTCAGGGAACCACGTCCCGGTCGATCTGGAATCAGGGCGCTTTTGTACCCGAAGTTTTCACAAATTTCGGCGATAACACTCCCGCGCATTGACTGGCTGCTGAGGACACAGGCCTCGTATCCCTCCAATAAAGAAAATATCGGGACGTAATTCCCGTGCCAGAAACAAACCAGAAAACGCCTTTTTGTCCCGCAGAGCCGGTCCAGATGCTCACGGCCTGCAAAATGAACCTGCCATGTCTGGCGCTGCCACCGCAGAACACGGGCCATTAAAGCGCCTTTCACCTGGATAAGTCTCATGGCAAATCCCCCACTGAAGGTATCTTCGATCACCTTCAGCGTCCAGTTATCAGCGCAATAAAGGCCGCTATTCCACGCCTGTAATACCAATCACATTTTTTACTGACCAGAAAACGCGACTGCGTGAACATTTTTTTTGGCGATTACGAATGGATAAACAGGATGTAAAATTGATCTCATTGTAGAAACGTCCATTGTGCTGGAAACACCCCAATCGTTCGTCTCTACAAAGACTTTTTGCTTTTTCTCCTGCCTCCTGTCTCCCTTTTCCCGTCCCCCTGCCTGTCTTATCCCCTTAATCCTCATCAATCAGAGAAATTTCCATATCAATCATCTCTCTCGCTCTTTCCAGGGTACGTTGCCGGGTGATACCACCCATCCTGACATGTTGCGTCTGTTTTGACGGACTGGTGATATCGAAACTAAAGGCAGAACACTGGTTATCTTCAGCAGTTATGGAAATAATCCACCCTTTGTAAAGATCTGAAATTGCCTGGTTCATTTCAACCTCCTGTGTGTTTAGGAACAGCAGCGACTCAAAACCATCCTTTGAAAAAGGCTTTGGGCAGATGGGCGATTCTTCGATATTTCCAGTTGTCTATTTTTCCTCGACGCAGCAGTTCCTGCCCAGTTCCTTCGCCGCGTACAACGCATCATCAACCCTTTTCGTGAGCTTTTGTATCGTATCCTTTGCTTTATACTCAGTAATACCAAAGCTGCAGGTAATTATTCCAATATCAGGAAATACCGTTGTTTCGATTGCTGCGCGCACTCTCTCGGCGATCATACAGGCTTTTATCCCGTCTAACTGTGGCAAAATGATAAGAAATTCTTCCCCACCCCACCTGCCCGGGGTATCTATTTCGCGAAAGTTTTTTCTCAGGATGTCTGCCATTTTTTTCAGGGCTTCATCTCCTGCAAGATGTCCATAAGTATCATTGACTTTTTTAAAGTAATCAATGTCCATAAGTATGATGGAAAAGGTCCCGGAATACCTGTTTACCCGCTTCAATTCATATTCCATCACTTCATCTAATCTCATACGGTTATTCAGTTGTGTGAGGACATCGGTGCGCATGTTGGCATAGGCATGTTTCAGGGCAAACATCATCTCCTGAAAAGAAGAGGCAAGCAAAATTATTTCATTCTCTGTCCCTTTTACAGGCGACAAATCCTCGGAAAATTCATCAAACGCCTGCACCATTTTGTCAAGCCTCTGACCTCCACCATCACCTGTTTCGCTGCCGATTCCCTGGATATGCTGCATGACATTGCGCAGCTTGTAGACAGGGGTCAGGACAACCCTTACCAGAATACTGTTCAGCACTATACCAGTCAGTATCGCTATAGAGAGAATCAGGGTGGTAAAGAGGAGAATAATCTCCCGAGTTTCTCGTTCCAGCGAAGCCAGGGAGTAATGGATGTTCCAGAAACCAACGTTTTCACCATAGGCTGTGATCGGGCTTGCAAAGTCTAAAACAGATTGATTGTTCTCTTTTTGTTTTGTTGAAATGGATGTCATCCACAACGCCCCAATCTGCTCACGAGAGAGTTTTTTTTTCGCATTTTTATCCGTGGAAACAAGCACTTCTCCATACTCATTGTATGCGGTTATAGTCAGGATACTCTTTCGTTTCATGATCTCTGCCATGGTGGCCTTCATTGCCATGGTTTGAGATGCAAAGATTTCATTCCCCAGTTGTTCACTGTATTGTGAAGTCAGCTGCTTCAAAGAACGATCGATCTCCAGGACAGCGGCATTGCGCCGATTGGTTTCGTAAACGGTAAGAGCTGTCCCGAAAATGAGGGTGACAACTGTCAGCGTCAGTGCAACCGTGAGGGTTATTCTGTATCGAAGACTCTTCCTGTTCAGCATATTTTATTTTGACAAAGGATTTTTCAATCCGGTGTAATTATCTTGAAAATGGCAGGTCGTCCTTTTGTAATTTTCATCACAACAACCTGTTTGAGGGGATCACCATGCGTATCAAAAGAAATCTTACCGGTAACTCCGTCAAAGTCTTTTGTGGCGGCGATTGCATCACGGATTGCACCGCGATCAACAGAACCGGCACGGTTTATGGCATCGAACAGCAACATGGCTGTATCATAGGGAAGAGCTGAAAAATCCGTCACCTCATACACTTTACTATAGCGTGCAACAAAATCCCTGGATGTAGCTGTGTCCAGATCCTTATTCCAGCTCGTCGTATAATAACCCTCTTCTATGTCCTGGCCACCGTTGGCATAGAACTGACGATAGGGCCAGCCGTCTCCACCGAGCACTTTTGCCTTGATTCCAAGATCCTGGGCCTGCCGCACCATATAACCGCTCTCAGCATGTCCCGGGATAAAAAGCACATCCGGGTTAAGCTCTTGAGCCACCTTGAGAAGGCTGGTGAAATCGGTTTGTCCGGACTTATAATTTAAGACAGCAAGTACCTTCCCCCCCCTGGCTGTAAAATTCTGTGCAAATATTTTTGTAAGCCCCAGACTGTAATCACTGCTTATGTTCTGCATGATAACAACTGCAGAAGCCTTCAGGTAATTTCTCGCGAACCTGGCAAGGACTTTTCCCTGAACAGAATCAACAAAACTTGCCCGAAAAATATAGTTACCTGCCAGGGTAACATCCGGATTGGTTGAATCCGGACTGATCATGGGAACCTTCATTTTCTGCAGATAAGGGGCCATGGCCAGGGAATGAGAACTCCAGGATGCGCCCATAACGGCCACCACACCATCCTTTACTGCCTGTTGTGCTGCCAGTTTGCTCTGTATCGGTGTGCTGTGATTATCATACTCTATGAGTTTTATTTTTTTCCCAAGAAGCCCGCCTTTGGCGTTTACCTCTGCAACGGCAAAGCGAAACGCTTCAAAAAGCTCAAGATTGTCTTCCGCAGCTTCCCCGGTTTTTGCCAAAACAGCAGCTATTTTAATCTCGTCTGCAGCTGCCGCTGTTGCAAAACCAGCACTGAAAAACGGAAACAGGCACACGAGAAGGATGATTGTTTTATTCATATATAATTCCTGGATTCAAGTGGCTTCCTTGAAACAGCCTGCATTTATTCAGCAGTTCTCGGAGAGGAATAACCTGGTATACTAAAATTATTAGTAAAAAATAAGAAGTTTTATGATTGTTTTTCGTAAAATATAAAGGGTTCATAGTAACAATTACAAACACTTACAAGGTTTTACTCCGGGAATAGCTGGCATTTGTTCATATTCGAAGCACAGAAAGAATGACAAGAAATTCCTCCCCACCCACCTGCCCGGGGTATCTCTTTCGCGAAAGTTTTTTCTCCGTATGTTGACCAGTTCAAAGGATTTTTCAATCCGGTGTCATTATCTTGAAAATGGCAGGTCGTCCTTTTGTAATTTTCATTACAACAACCTGTTTGATGGGATCACCATGATTGTCAAAAGAAATCTTACCGGTAACTCCGTCAAAGTCTTTTGTGGCGGCGATTGCATCACGGATTGCACCGCGATCAACAGAACCGGCACGGTGTATGGCATCGAACAGCAGCATGGCTGTATCATAGGGAAGAGCTGAAAAATCCGTCGCCTCATACACTTTACTATAGCGTGCAACAAAATCCCTGGTTTTAGCTGTGTCCAGATCCTTATTCCAGCTTGTCGTATAATAACCCTCTTTTACGTCCTGGCCACCATTGGCATAGAACTGGCGACAGGGCCATCCATCTCCACCGAGCACTTTTGCCTTGATTCCAAGATTCTGAGCCTGCCGCACCACATAACCGCTCTCAGCATGTCCCGGGATAAAAAGCACATCCGGGTTGAGCTCTTGAGCCACCTTGAGAAGGTCGGTGAAATCAGTTTGCCCGGACTTATAATTTAAGACAGCAAGCACCTTACCCCCCCCGGCGGTAAAATTCTGTGCAAATATTTTTGTAAGCCCCAGACTGTAATCACTGCTTATGTTTTGCATGATAACAACTGCAGCAGCCTTCAGGTCATCTCTTGCAAACCTGGCAAGGACTTTTCCCTGAACAGAATCAACAAAACATGCCCGGAAAATATAGTCACCTGCCAGGGTAACATCCGGGTTGGTTGATTCCGGACTGATCATGGGAACCTTCATTTTCTGCAGATAAGGGGCCATGGCCAGGGAATGAGAACTCCAGGATGCGCCCATAACGGCAATCACACCATCCTTTACTGCCTGTTTTGCTGCCAGTTTGCTCTGTATCGGCGTGCTGTGATTATCATACTCTATAAGGTTTATTTTTTTCCCAAGAACCCCGCCTTTGGCGTTCACCTCTTCAACAGCAAAGCGAAACGCTTCAAAAATTTCAAGATTGCCTTCCGCAGCTTCCCCGGTTTTTGCCAAAACAGCAGCTATTTTAATCTCGTCTGCGGCTCCCGCCCTTACAAAACCAGCACTGAAAAACGGAAACAGGCACACGAGAATAACAATTGCTTTATTCATATATAACTCCTGTATTCCGTTCATATTCGAGGCACAGAAAGGATGATAAGAAATTATTCCCCACCTGTCCGGGATCTCTCTTTCTCGAAAGTTTTTTCTCCGTATGTCTGCCATTTCAAATGGATTTTTCAATCCGGTGTAATTATCTTGAAAATGGCAGGTCGTCCTTTTGTAATTTTCATCACAATAACCTGTTTGATGGGATCACCATGCGTATCAAAAGAAATCTTACCGGTAACTCCGTCAAAGTCTTTTGTGGCGGCGATTGCATCACGGATTGCACCGCGATCAACAGAACCGGCACGGTGTATGGCATCGAACAGCAGCATGGCTGTATCATAGGGAGGAGCTGAAAAATCCGTCGCCTCAGACACTTTACTATAGCGTGCAACAAAATCCCTGGTTTTAGCTGTATCCAGATCCTTATTCCAGCTTGTTGTATAATAGCCTTCTTCTATGTCCTGGCCACCGTTGGCATAGAAGTGGCAAAAAGGCCAGCCATCTCCACCGAGCATTTTTGCCTTGATTCCAAGATACTGGGCCTGCCGCACCACATAACCGCTCTCAGAATGTCCCGGGATAAAAAGCACATCCGGGTTGAGCTCTTGAGCCACCTTGAGAAGGTCGGTAAAATCGGTTTGCCCGGACTTATAATTTAAGACAGCAAGTACCTTCCCCCCCCCGGCTGTAAAATTCTGTGCAAATATTTTTGTAAGACCCAGGCTGTAATCACTGGTTATGTTCTGCATGATAACAACCGTAGCAGCCTGCAGATCATTTCTCGCAAACCTGGCAAGGACTTTTCCCTGAACAGAATCAACAAAACATATCCGAAAAATATAGTCACCTGCCAGGGTAACATCCGGATTGGTTGAATCCGGACTGATCATGGGAACCTTCATTTTCTGCAGATAAGGAGCCATGGCCAGGGAATGAGAACTCCAGGATGAGCCCATAACGGCAACCACACCATCCTTTACTGCCTGTTGTGCTGCCAGTTTGCTCTGTATTGGTGTGCTGTGATTATCATACTCTCTGAGTTTTATTTTTTTCCCCAGAAGCCCGCCTTTAGAGTTCACCTCTGCAACGGCAAAGCGAAACGCTTCAAAAAGCTCAAGATTGTTTCCTGCAGCTTCCCCCGTTTTTGCCAAAACAACAGCTATTTTAATCTCGTCTGCAGCTGCCGCCGTTGCAAAACCAGCATTGAAAAATGGAAACAGGCACACGAGAATAACAATTGCTTTATTCATATATAATTCCTGGATTCCGTTCATATTCGAGGCACAGAAAGAATAATAAGAAATTATTCCCTCTCTCTTTCGCGAAATTTTTTATCCGTATGTCCGCCATTTCAAAGGATTTTTCAATCCGGTGTAATTATCTTGAAAATGGCAGGTTGTCCTTTTGTAATTTTCATCATAATAACCTGTTTGATGGGATCACCATGAGTATCAAAAGAAATCTTACCACTAACTCCGTCAAAGTCTTTTGTGGCGGCGATTGCATCACGGATTGCACCGCGATCAACAGAACCGGCACGGTGTATGGCATCGAACAGCAGCATGGCTGTATCATAGGGAAGAGCTGAAAAATCCGTCACCTCATACACTTTACTATAGCGTGCAACAAAATCCCTGGATGCAGCTGTGTCCAAATCCTTATTCCAGCTCGTCGTATAATAACCTTCTTCTATGTCCTGGCCACCGTTGGCATAGAACTGGCGACAGGGCCAGCCGTCTCCACCGAGCATTTTTGCCTTAATTCCAAGATCCTGGGCCTGCCGCACTACAGAACCGCTCTCAGAATGTTCCGGGATAAAAAGCACATCCGGGTTGAGCTCTTGAGCCGCCTTGAGAAGGTCGGTGAAATCGGTTCGCCCGGACTTATAATTTAAGAAAGCAAGTACCTTCCCCCCCCCGGCTGTAAAATTCTGTGCAAATATTTTTGTAAGACCCAGACTGTAATCACTGGTTATGTTCTGCATGATAACAACCGTAGCAGCCTTCAGATCATTTCTCGTGAACCTGGCAAGGACTTTTCCCTGAACAGAATCAACAAAACATATCCGAAAAATATAGTCACCTGCCAGGGTAACATCCGGATTGGTTGAACCCGAACTGATCATGGGAACCTTCATTTTCTGCAGATAAGGGGCCATGGCCAGGGAATGAGAACTCCAGGATGCGCCCATAACGGCAACCACACCATCCTTTACTGCCTGTTGTGCTGCCAGTTTGCTCTGTATCGGTGTGCTGTGATTATCATACTCTATAAGGTTTATTTTTTTCCCAAGAACCCCGCCTTTGGAATTGACCTCTGCAACGGCAAAGCGAAACGCTTCAAAAATCTCAAGATTACTTTCCGCAGCGTCCCCGGTTTTTGCCAAAACAGCAGCTATTTTAATCTCGTCTGCAGCTGCCGCCGTTGCAAAACCAGCATTGAAAAACGGAAACAGGCACACGAGAATAACAATTGCTTTATTCATATATAATTCCTGGATTCGAGTGATAAGTGCAACACGTTTAGCAGTAATTTCAGCCCTTTTTACATGGTTAATTCATCGGTTCATTCGCTTTCAAAACAGCAGATGAAAATTTTTCTGTATCGTACCATTTATAAGGAGTGTCCGGTTATAAAATTGTGTGTTTCTTCTTTTAATCGTTTTTGTTTGTGTATTTGCGTAGCTGCGGCATGTTCTGCAACCTGCTGTCTTGCTTCATTACGAATCTGATTACGCAGCTGGCGAACACGGCGAACAGAGACAGATTCACCGTGTTTTTCCTGACAGTAATTTGCCATGAGAAGAGAAGTAATCAAACCGGATAATATCTGCAGGGTACCTTGCACCACCATGCAAAGAAACTTTCGATATCCCGGCGGCATTTGTATATCAATGCTGTCTATTCGGCTGACAGGTTGTTTGCCTGACAGATTGAATATGTCTGTGGCAACCCGGTACTGCCTGCCAGCGACACTACAACCGACAAAACGAAGCAGCTCTGCAGGGTCCCTTGATATCAGGAGTTCCATTACCGGGTCAAAATGGGTACTCTCTGTGGCAGGCGTTTGCATGATATAAAATTTTCCGTTGAAACAGAGGCAAAAGCATGTTCTTCCAAGATTCAGGCATTGAAGTAGCTCTCTGGATTCCGCCACTGGTGGCATTTGTGGTCTCCTTTTTCACCTCGATGGGCGGGGTTTCGGGTGCTTTTTTACTTTTACCTTTCCAGGTGTCAGTTCTTGGAAATATCTCCCCGTCAGTCAGCGCCACCAATCAGGTATACAACATAGTGGCAATCCCCAGTGGCGTCTATCGCTACTGGAGTGAGGGGCGGATGGTGTGGCCTCTGACCTGGGTTGTTATTATCGGAACCTTACCGGGTGTCTTTATCGGGGCCGTGGTGCGGGTTGCATACCTGCCCGATCCAAAGCATTTCAAGCTCTTTGCCGCAGGTGTCCTTCTTTATATTGGCCTGAAGATGGTACTGGATCTCCTCAAGAAGAAGGGAGGCGGAGAAAGCACCGAAGAGCGCTTTCAGGATTCGGTGAAAAGATACCGGTTAAAGACCGGGAAAGAAGAGTTGAAGACCACCACAGTGACATACTTCAATCTCAAACGAATAGGCTACACCTTCTATGATGAATCCTTCGACGTTTCGTTTTGGGGGATTTTCTTCCTCAGCTTCATCGTGGGCATTATCGGAGGCATCTACGGCATCGGTGGCGGATCGATCATTGCCCCATTTTTTGTAACGTTTTTCGGCCTGCCGATATATACCGTGGCCGGAGCTGCCCTCATGGGCACCTTTGTTACATCAGTGGCCGGTGTTGCTTTTTATCAGGCTCTCGCACTGTTTTTTCCTGAGTTGCAGGTGGCGCCAGACTGGCTGTTGGGGATACTTTTCGGAGTGGGAGGAACAGCAGGGATGTACCTTGGTGCATCCTGCCAGAAATTTATTCCCGCCAAAGCAATTAAATGGATGCTCGGCGGGATCATTCTTCTGACAGCCTGCAAATATATTTTCTCTTTTTTTAGTTCTTGAGAGGATGATTGCCATTTCGCTGATTACCGCCACCGTAGAGACAAGGCATGCCTTGTCTACACAACAACATTGTGGGAAACCACCACCGTACCAATTCCCCACCAATGGTCTGTAAATCCACCGTTATTACCCAGTGGTGACAGCATGGCGTGTATCATTTCACGGATTATCGTTGATGATTACCATTTCGCTGATTGCCGCCACCGTAGAGACAAGGCATGCCTTGTCTACACAACAACATTGTGGGAAACCACCGCCGTACCGATTTTCTACCAATGGTCTGTAAATCCACCGTTATTACCCCATGGTGACAGCATGGCGTGTATCATTTCACGGATTATCGGTGATGATTACCATTTCGCTGATTGCCGCCACCGTAGAGACAAGGCATGCCTTGTCTACACAACAACATCGCGGGAAATCACCACTGTACCGATTTTCCGCCAGCGGTTTATAATTCCACCGTTATCACCAATGAGATCAATTTACATCCTGTTTATCCCTTCGTAATCACCAAAAAAGATTCCCACGCAGTCGTGTTCTCTGATCAATAAACAATGTAATTGGTATTAGTGAAAATTCGTGTCCATTCGTGGTTACCAAAAAAGAGGTCTACGTAGTTGCATTCTCTGGTCAACACAAAATGTAATTGGCATTAATCCTTTTTATACGATCTCTGCTTCACGTCCCTGCACACCCTCTCAACCTGATAACTTATGGCCTTTATACGCTCCACTGAAAGAACCTGCCTGCCTTTTGCAAGAAAAGCACAATTTTTGCCACTATATATGACAATGTCACTCGACTTCGTCCTGCTAATAAACCATCCTGGAAAAGATAACACAGGCACAACCGGTTGAGGCGTCCCTGTTGAAGACGCAATCCATTTGCTGAGCCACTCAGCCTGACGCCTTGCCTGCTCTAATGGCTTCCTCTCCGTCCACGAAGGGAACTGTAGATGTTCACCATCAAACGTGAGTTTATACCCTGGCTTATCCTTTGAGTCTAAGGGTTTTGCCCTCCCCTTGGTTTCAATTGCAAATACACCTGTCGGTCCAATAGCGATATGGTCGATATTAAAACCATCAGCGGGGAAGTCATGAAAGATGTTGAAACCGAACGTAATCAATGTAGTTAAATCCTGCCCTGTAGCGACCTCACACTCATATCCTAAACGTAACGTGTTCCTTTGGTGAAACTTACGATAAGAGTTAATGATTATATAGATAAAAAAGCCACTACCACAGAGTAACAGCACTAAAATAAGCATAAATCTATTACACTCAGGACAATTCAATATCTGCAGGAGATAGAGAGATACTATCTGAAGAAAAATAATTGGTATCATCAATGTTTGAGCTGTAATTTCTACTGTCAATTCGTTAATTTTTTCAAGGAGAGATTGACCCGGATTTCTCAAAAGGTCATTACTCAACGGAGACTTCCTCTTCCTTGTAGAGAGCTTGAAGAGCTTCAGCAACAAAACTGCAGGGACGACAATTAAGCCGACTGCAATTAGAGGTGCAACCAGAGGCGAAATAAACGTAGAAGAGAGAGTCAAATTCATTTTTTGTCACTTGGAAAATTCATATTTAGGATCGTCATCATTTACACCAATTTCTATTATCAGCCTGGATAGTAATAAATGCAACAGGTTTGCCAATGGAGGTTTCTCTGTGTCAAATTCAACAACAGAACTCCGTTGTCTCTTTCCTCCTTCTGATACCATTTACATTTTGTATTGGCGGATTCAAAGGCAGGGACGGGAAAAGGGAGACAGGAGGCAGGAAAAAGCAAAAGGTCTTTGTAGAGACGACCAATTTGGGAATCTCCAGTACAACGGATGCTTCTACAATGAGATCAATTTTAGCTCTAACGAAGAAAAGGAGCAATTCAGCACTCCGCAATCTCAGTCTGAGATCTTCCTGTTTGAAGAAAAAGGCCACGACCTGGCACCTTGCTACAAGAATGCCTACTGGCAGTGAATACCGGGACCTGTGCCGGGAACCTCCGATCAGGTTGTGGCGACGTAACCATATCGGCAGCTCTCTCTTTTTTATATGTCTGTGTTGCACCTATTGTACCCATCCAGCGACCTTCCACAACGGCAGAAGAAGATCACACCTTCCTACAGAACAACCGGTATGTCTTAACCCGTTTAAACCGGGACCCTCCACGACTAAAACAAGAATACTTCAACGGATGCAACGTGGACGGTATGTCTTAACCCCGTTTACAAACCGGGACCTTCCACGACAAGGATTTTGTTCAGCGCATATTTAATGCAGGACATGATGTCTTAACCCCGTTTACAAACCGGGACCTTCACGACAGTACCTCTTTTTTCCCCATTAAAAACAACAGGTTACAACAGTGTTTCCGGCGACCAGGCCAACAGCCACGAAACCACACCGAAACAACTCCTCCTTTTTGCCATTTTTCTCAATGATTTCAACGCCCGGCGGCATATTCTTTGCTTTTCACCTCTATCACGCTGATATCATTATGTTTTCCTCGTTTTCGGCAGTTTATCATCTTTTTTTTAAACGATTACCGGACCCCTTGAAATTATTACATATTTTCGATTTCAACTGTTGGGACCTCTTTTAAAAAATCTCTTATCCGCCTGCGTTTTTCCTCAAGGGAATGGCCATCCCACTCTTTTTCGCAGGCAGGCCACTCGCCGATACGTTCAATTGGGAAAAGAGGTTTCGTTCACAATCCCCCAACATTACCCCATCACTCCCTGCACAACCCCGATTTGACTTCACCTTGTGACCAGGCCTGAAGATAATTTCAACGCCCGGCGGCATATTCTTTGCTTTAAAACAAAAAAGCGGTAAGACATTTTTTACCGCGAAGAACGCGAAGGAAGGCAGGAGAAAGGCAAAAGACGCGAAACAGTCTCATCCCACAACGGATGTTATCGAGTTTTGTTGCCCTGCTTTTTCCTGCCTCCTGTCTCCTGTCTCCCTTTTTGTCTTTTTCGAAAGCAGGCCACTCGCCGATACGTTCCTTTCTTGAATGAAAATGACCACAAGGGTCTTAACCCCGTTTACAAACCGGGACCCTTCACGACGAACCAGCGCGAAGGGGACGTATTTTGCGAATGGCGTCTTAACCCCGTTTACAAACCGGGACCCTTCACGACAGAAACAAATTAGCGTCCCTTGCAGAAAGAGTCTCTACCATTCCGTCTTAACCCCGTTTACAAACCGGGACCCTTCACGACAGTACCTCTTTTTTCCCCATTGAAAACAACAGGTTACAATAGTGTTTCCGGCGACCAGGCCAACAGCCACGAAGCCACACCGAACTTACCCCTCCTTTTTGCCATTTTTCTCAATGATTTCAACGCCCGGCGGCATATTCTTTGATTTTCATCTCTATCACGCTGATATCATTAGCTTTTCCTTATTTCCGGAAATTTTTCATCTTTTTTAAAAACGATTACCGGACCCCTTGAAATTATTACATATTTTCGATTTTCCATAAAACCGGCAATGAAAAAGAAAGGTCTTCAGGGAACCTTGAAACAGCTTGTCTTTCATTCATCTTCAAGGTGCAGGAAGAAACTTACCACAGGCATAACCTTGTATCCCGAGGATAAATTTTTGACTGTAATCAAGAAGATAGTCGATTATTCAATATTCCCTTCAGATGATAGTATAGCGGGGATCAAGGCTCACCTTTCCCGGCCCGTCAATGCGAATTGTATTGATATCTTTATTACAGAGTGAATAATACCGTATCGAATCCTTATCAGCCTCAATTATCCTGGCCAGCCGTTGCTGTAATTCCGTGAGTTCGTCGTCATCGAGATGACATTCAAAGATAGACCGCTGTACCCGAAGGCCGAAGTTCTCCATTTCCCGGGCCACCTTGCGTAATCGTTTGTCATCGCTTATGTCAAAACAAATGAGATACATGAGGGTCCCTTGAAACAGATTGAATTTCGTTCATATTCGAGCACAGGAGAAAATCTAACTCTGACAAAGTAAAGGAGTGATTATTCGATGTTCCCATAACTATACGATAAAATAATCACCGTCACCGGTCAATTCCCCCTTCCCTTGTCTGGTGATCTTGTCAGCGCACCAGCTGCATAAAGAATACCAGCGTATGGAATCCTGCCCCACAATCAGACCTGTGATCTCTACTCTCAACTGATCAAATTCCTTACCGTCAAGATGGCACTCGAAAACCGAATGCTGTACCCGGAAACCATAATTCCCCAGGATGCCGGCGACCTTGCCCCGGATCTTGTCGTCGGAGATATCATAGGTAACAACCCGCAACATACTCATTTCAACAGCAGGGGCTGATATCTTTCCTGCCTGCCCTGGATAACACGAGCGATTTGCAATATCTGATATTCCATACAGCGGCGATAGTCCATTTTCGTACTGGTCACCGGGTGCTGACGGGTTGAGTTCAGCTTTTTTTCCAGTTCTCTGATAAAGAGATTTTTCGCGTTCTCCCCCAGCAAACACCCACTGCCATATTTCTTCCCGACAGAAAAATCAGCCGGTTTGATCCTGCGAGAAATAACCAGTTTCCAGACCACCGTATCTACGATCAAGGCCCTAAACTCCTCTATTAAATCAGAAGGCTACCTTGAATAATCAGTCTTTCGCCCATCTTCTTCGTTACAGTAAAAAATTTATCCTCGGAATATCAATCATATACCTGCGGTAAATTTCTTCCTGTGCCTCGAATATGAACGAAATACAAGATTATTCAAGGTACCCAGAAATCAATGCCGGATGACCAGGGCGGATAGAATGGAGAAAACCAACATGAGGGTTCAGGCCCCTGGCTCTGGCCAATGAATAGATGTTGTAGTACAGCAGTGTATATCCGTAGGAGAGCAATGCGTTTACCGGATCCGCTGGTGGATGCTTTTTTCTGCCGGAAAACCGCCAGTCGCCATCAAGGACAGACGCTATCCCCTGAAAATAGCTCCTTGCCGCGAATCCTTCATAGCCTCGAAGCTCATCCAGTGTTTGCGCAGATTTCATTTTTTGCACTATGGAGGTCATGCCTGTGACACTTTTTGACAACTCTCTGCTCGACTGCCGCCTGCTTTGCCGGCGCAGGAGCACAAGACTGTTGTTGATCTTGCCATGAATGAGTTCTTTTGCCAGACCAAGGCAGAAATCGATATCACCCGCCCTGTTAAACTGATCTCGATGAAGTAAAACCGGGTCTGTGTCAAAGGCGTCGATGATGCCGTAAAACTTTCCCTTGCCCGACAGCAGG
>NZ_JAFFPZ010000059.1 GCF_016918505.1 Desulforhopalus vacuolatus | reverse complement strand
CTTGATGATGCCCATGACGTGGGAGATGAGCATCAAAAAGCTCTACCACCCCCATTCGTTTGAGAAGGCCAATCAGCAGGACAAAATCATCAATTCTTTCGGTTAAAACTTTTGGTATAGTAGTCATCTCGGCAGTTAATCAAAAAAAGGAATAAATTGAAATAATTTTACGCGAATGGTGAGTATAACAGCGCCAAAATTTTTTTCGGCTTCAGGGTTTTGCTGAAAAAAAACAGATCTTTCCCAAAAACGGACTTCATAGAACATGTCATAAAGCGTTC
Source organism: Desulforhopalus vacuolatus (assembly GCF_016918505.1). Classification (GTDB taxonomy): domain Bacteria; phylum Desulfobacterota; class Desulfobulbia; order Desulfobulbales; family Desulfocapsaceae; genus Desulforhopalus; species Desulforhopalus vacuolatus. The sequence goes on along the minus strand of NZ_JAFFPZ010000059.1, from coordinate 5,806 downwards.
GGATTTCTTTCTCAAAGGTAACAACTTCCTGAAGCAATAGCGCATTTTGGTTTTGATCCCGCATAAAAAAGGCCAATATACCATACCCCAGGCTGAATAAAAAAATGAGTACCACTGCTATGGCATAAAACTTACTGTTAATCGTATGAAACAAAATAAGAGGCTCCTATTTAGTAATTACTGAAAGATCAACAAAAAGTGTGGGATTTATCTCTTTTCCACGAAAATATTGAACCGCTGTTTCAATTGATAATTTTCCCATAATTTCAGGTTTCTGAGCAATTGTAGCTGTAAGCAGGCCTTGCTGAACAGCCTCTTTCGCCTCCCGTATGGCATCAAACCCGATAAGGATTCGTTGTCGCTGATCTTCTGATTTTTTAAGCGCATCAATCACGCCTAGAATCATATGGTCATTGTGAGCAAAAACAGCATCAAAATTATTATCGTTTAGCAGAATTCGCTGCATCACCTCCTGTGCTTCTTTTCGATCAAAATTAGCGGCATCACGGGCGATAATTTTTATTCTTGGGTATTTTTGAAGTTCTTCATTGAATCCCAGTCCTCGTTCATAACAGGCAGAAGTTCCTGGAATACCTTCAATCTCAACCACCCTCACATCGCCTTTAAAATGCTGCGCCAATATCCCGACAGCCATCTTGCCACCCTCTATATTATCTGATTCAATGTGACAAAGAATTTTTCCTCCTGAAGCTTTTCTATCAGCTGTGATAACAGGAATATTCTTTTTGTTAGCCATTTCTATGCCTGGCATTACCGATTCCGTATTTGTGGGATTAACGATCAGTAGATCAATTTTTTTTGTTAATAAATCCGCAATATCCATCAGTTGTTGCGGGTCACTATTTTGGGCATCCTTAACAAGCAGTTGAACGCCATAAAGGTCTGCGGCTTCCTGTGCCCCTTTCAGGAGTGTTGAAAAAAAAGAATTTTTTAAATTGGAGATAGATAAAGCAATCTTTTTATTAAAAGACTCGTATGTTATCAAATCAAGAGGTGTTTGCTCATAGAAGGGAATTTTTTGACCATTTAAGGCTTTCCATGCCAATTTTACGCCATACTCTCCCATAAGTTCCGGATGTTGCTCTATTGTGGCATGAATACGGTCATTGCGTATTTCATTCCGTGCCGATTCGATATTATCATATCCAGCTATAAGCACAGTTCCTGTAAGGCCCATGATATCTATGGCCTGCAAAGCACCAAGTGCCATTTGATCGTTGGCACAGAAAATAGCGTCAATGGTCTTGTGCTTCCGGAGCAATTCGGTCGTAACGGATAATGCTTCATCTGTATGCCAGTTTGCGGTTTCAGAGCCTGCAATTTGGATAGTGCTGTCCTGTGTAACCTTTTCTATAAAACCTTTTTTGCGTAATTCTGCATTTTCAACACCCCGAATTCCTTCAATTACAATGACCCGCCCTTGTCCCGCCAATTTATCTTTAAAATATGTTCCAATCATTCCAGCTCCAACGCGATTGTCAGATCCTACGAATGGAATGGAAACACCTAACTGCTTCATTGTCTCCTGATGAAGCGGATTATCAATATTGATAACAATGATGTTCTTTTCTATGGCTTTTTTACAAATCGGAACCAATTTTTTTGAGTCGGCCGGCGCTATCACAATGGCCCCGTAACCCCTTGAGATAAGATTTTCACAAATACCGATTTGTCGTTCAACGTCTGTTTCACGCTCGACGCCAAAGACTTCTAAAGGAATATTTTCTTCTATGGCATATTTTTTTGCGCCTTCTTCCATTTTTGAAAAAAAAGGATTAGAAAGAGCCTTCATTACAAGAGCGATTGTTCCTTCGTTCCCGGCGTTCGCATTGGGTATAAATAAAAGAAGATTAAACATAAATAGCAAAAATATGAATGCCGTCAAAAAAGAAAAATTTACGATCTCTTTGTTTTTTTTACTTTTCATAATCCCATCCTAACCCGGTCAAGCCGAATTCAATTTTAAAAAAAATATTGATCTGACACTTTATATCCTGAAAGTCGGATAAAGCGTACACTATTTGGTGTCTACTCCCAAGTACTTTAAGAACAGTCTATCTCTGGTAACTGATTCTGTGGACCATCGATCCATTCTTGTCAGCGAGCAGTTGGAACTTAATACCTTTTCCGGCAATCTCTTTGTTTTCTGCAATCGAAAGCGGAATATGCTTAAAATTCTTGCTTGAGCTGGGAAACCAGGGAGGGATCACCGGATGTGGCCGTTAGCAATGCCCCGACAGACAGGGGCGTTTCCGGTCTGGGTGAATTGGCAAGGGCTGGATCAAGGAGTTGCAGCAGTTGCCTGCCGTCTGCGTCAATGTGTGCATGACATTTTGATCCTTTTCAATGGAGTCCCAAGCCGTGGATATGAGCTCATTGCATACGGCAATCTGTTTTGCGAGCTTGTCATCTCCTTTGACCATTGTCCAGATTGCCCAGTTCTTTCTTCAGGGCCTGGGTGATGAGTTGTTCGTATAATCCTGATTGGATGGCCATGGGAGCCTGAAGAGGAAGTTCCTTTGGGCTACTCACCTGGGAGAGGTGGTCAGTGATGGCCGTTCCTATCTCGATATTTTTTGAAGATGTAAATTTAATTGTGCAAATCACCTAAGCAATCTCGACTCTGTTTCGTCCATTTTGTTTTGCAGCATACAAAGCCTTATCCGCATATTTGATAAGTGAATCTATTGAAATATTTTCATCATTCCATTTTCCTGCAATACCTATACTAACGGTTATTCCAGTTATATCCCCGTCTAAATTTAAAATCATTTTTTCAATGGCCTGCCGTAACCTCTCAGAAATAGCTGCCGCAACCTTACGATTCGAATCTGGCATTATCAATATAAATTCTTCACCTCCGAATCTTCCGAGCTGGTCGACATCGCGTATATTATCTGCAATTATTGCAGTGAATTCTTTTAATACTTGATCTCCACACTGATGCCCCCAGGTATCATTTACATTTTTGAAATGATCAATATCAAGCATCAACACTGAAAGCGGAGTGTTCATTCTGATCGAACGCCTCATTTCAATCTCTGCCTGAATTTCAAACTGACGTCTGTTAAAAACTCCAGTCAAAGGATCAATCGCAGCCAATTTTTCAAGCCTTTGCATTAACATTCGTTGTTCGGTAATATCATAAAATGTAATAATTGTACAAATATGACTTTTGTTTATGATTTCTATCTGTTTTAAGGATAATTTTAAAAAGACCTTGCCAGTATCAGTTTCTATAGCAAATTCCATACCTGCAATAGAAAAATTATTAATACCATCTATTATTTCTGGGTAAAAAACAAAAAGCTGCTCCAAGCTTTTTCCGATGGCTTTATCGTTGATTGACTTAAATAATGTAGAGCAACGTTTATTAAAATCAATCAATTGTAAATCAGGATTAATAACAAGTATGGCATCATTCATTTCATCAAATACAACATCCCTTGCAACTGGAACAATATTGAAAAGCGAAAACCAATAGATGGCGGACGCATAGAGAATCGCACTGATTGTAAACACGTAAGGGTTAATATCAAAATATTTCGGAGCAATTCCGCCCAAATAAATCAGTAAAGTAAACCATTGAAGAATCAATGCGATCATAATCAACAGCGTCTGCATTCGGTACACAAATGCTGTTTTAAAAAAATACTTAATAAGCACAACTGTACAATAACTTAGTGCGTAGACAAGATATATAATATTTATGAAATAAAAAATACCTGCCTCGAAACTCAACATTGGTCCAAAATGAGAGTTAAAGACAGCAGAATTTTTATAAAAAAGTTGGTGATATTGATTTGTCCATCTGGCGACGAATGAGATAAATGGGACTATAAAAAATAATAAAATCCCAGGATAAGTTACTTTTTCCCCAGAACCTGTATAGCATAAGGTAAAGATTATTAATAATCCGGGTATAAATGGTATTCCGATATATTGAAATTTAGACCAAAAAAGCATGGATTCTAAATTTACGCTCATCCGCTCAAATGCATAACCAAGTGCATAAATAGCTGCTGATGCTGTAAAAAGTGAAAAACTTAAATTCAGGGGAGTCAATTTAAATTTTAAACTATAGATACAAAGAAAAAGACAGAAAAAAAAACTTACAAAAAGCATTATATCGGGCAATCCTATCTCCATGATCTAAATATCATCCTTATGAATTGTAACTTCTTGTTTTTTATACGTGACTCATTCTTTATCAATCAAATTAACAGGTTAAATATTTGAAATTATCAATATTTAAATCAAGGTAAAGCCGTTTCTTAAATTTTCCTGCACCAGGTACTTTCGAAAAGGCCGCGCAGTAAGCCTGGTTCCTCTCAAGCGTTGTGTTGTGTAAATTTTTTCTGTTTACGCCGGAACCTCAATAGGTTCAATTTCTGAAAGATCAACACTCTGCTTCGCATGCCATAAATTATAGCTGTCCTGCATATGAAGCCAACTTTCGGGGGTACGTCCTAAGCATTTGGATAAACGAAGAGCCATTACAGGACTTATAGAGCTTTGCCTCTTTAAAATCCTTACGAATGTTGAAGGAGACACTTTAAGTCGCAGAGCAACACTACGTGGTGACCCCCCCAATGGTTCCAAGTAAACTTCTTGAATAAATTCCCCTGGATGGGGTGGTTTATACATAGTCATTAGTGATAATCCTCATAATCTACGACATAGGCATTGCCATCTTTGAATTCAAAAACGACACGCCAATTGCGGTTTACATCAATCGCCCAATAGCTGCCTCCAGCTTGATTTATTTGTTTACTTTTTTGGGTTCTATTTTTAACCTTCCGAATATTGTTTCTACAACAGCAAAATTAATTTCACCATCTTTCGAAAAATCTAGATCTACAACTTCATTTGGACATAATGGAATAAGTCCATACTGTTGTCCAATTTTATGAAGCAATTTCCTATCTGATTCATCTGTAATTGAAGCAACAACTGAAACGCCGTTTTGAAGGTCATGGCACAATTTCCATTCTTCAGGTTTTACGAATGATGGGTTTTTCAATTCTTTTATTTTTTTTACAAACAAAGACAGACAATTTCTATAATTTTGGTTGTTCATATATTTTCCATTCTGTAGTGAACGCTTGGGTAACGGGCAGCAAGGGTTTCCAAAAGCAAGGTATTCGGGGTTGGGCCACGCTAACTCTCTGATTACTCGAAATAAACGTCCCATTCAGAGGTGTTTATTGAGCCTATATCTTCATTTCTACCATCATATTCGACATTATAGGTTCTGTGTTTTTCACGAAGTTGAAATCCGATGTCATGTTCTAAAACCTTCCGACCTTTACCACGAAATCCCAATTTCGAATGAATTGTTTCTACAAAACTTCGGCTTCCTACAGCTACACTTTCACTCCAACCCGGTTGCCTGCCGCAGGTCCTGTTGGTAACGGATTCTTTGTGAGTCTCTCGGAAGGTACTATAGGATGCAAACCCTGTAAGTTTCGCTAACTTTTGATAATCAATGAGCACTGACTTCCTTCTAGGAGCCTGTCCGAGAATAGGCATTTTATCCAAAACCGAGGCATTTTCGCAAAACAAGCACAGCTATATAGCTGATATTACGAGCATTTGTTTTTGAAAATAACGAGAAGTTTGGGTAAAAGAGCATTCTCGGACAGGCTCCTAGGCATTTGTGGGTAAGATGCCATACTTGACCAGGAATATAATGCCGTTTTGCTCTCGCCATAAGAAATTATTTTCTAATGCAGATCTATATTAACGTTTTTGAGCCTAAAAAACGCATTATTGACAGGTATAA
>NZ_JAFFPZ010000058.1 GCF_016918505.1 Desulforhopalus vacuolatus | reverse complement strand
ACTATTCAATTATCTTTTTTATTGCTCAGTGTCATTTATAATGATTCTGATTCAAGTTTGTGGCGACCATAGCGAGAAGGATCCACCCGTTCCCTTTCCGAACACGGAAGTTAAGCTTCTCTGCGCCAATGGTACTGCATGGGTGACTATGTGGGAGAGTAGGTCGTCGCCATTTTTTTTACGATAGAGTCCCGTAAGGTTTTTCCTTACGGGACTCTTTTTTTTTGCCAACGAATAAAGGCTCTAATAATGCGAATAAAGACAACGGCAAAAAGGAAAGGAACCACGGAATACACGGAATATTAGAGCGCAAAACGCTCAACCCCGACTTTCGGATGACTCCCAAAGTTGATTAATACTCCTGGTTTTAAATTTGTTACTTTAAAATAATTGATGTTTTCCGTGTCCTTCCGTGTTTTCCGTGGTAGCCAATCTTATTCTCAAATGTTTCTGCCTTTCTTCGCGTTCTTCGCGGTGAAAAATGCCTTACCGCCTTTTGCTTTTCCCTTTTTGCTTTTTTGCCTTTTTAAATGATTAATAATTCGTGTTTATTCGTGTCCATTCGTGGTTCCTTTTGTTTCTGCCTTTCCCTTTTTCCTGTCTCCCTTTTTGCCGTTGTCTTTATTCGCATAATTAGAGCTTTTATTCGTTGGCAAAAAGTTTTTCGCTGTTCCGTCTTTTGCTTTTCTTCGTGTTTCTTCGCGTTCTTCGCGGTAAAAATTGTTGTACCGTCTTTCGCTTTTGCTTTTTCCTTTCTCCCGTCTCCCCTTTCTCCCCCTATGTTCAAAAAAGAAAAGAAACGGTCAGCGCCGTCATCAGTTCGGCCAGTTCACACTGCGCTCCAAGGATGTCACCGGTAGCACCGCCAAGAACCTGAATGCTTTTGCGGCGCAGAAGTATAAACCCCAGCAGTATTCCGACAAACACAATGAGTCCGAGGTACCCGTAAATCAGACAAAGCGTGCCCACAAGAAACAACACAGCAATAATGGCGTGTTTCTTCGCACTACTACTGTAAAAAAGTCCCCCGATACCGCCTTCTCCCCGGGCATATTGCATCGTCCCTATAGAGAAAAGCATTGCACAGCGTCCGGCAAAGGGCATGAAAAAAAGTGTGGCAGGGAGTTCCGCAGCAGAGATGGAGAGAAGTGCGGCAAATTTGGCAAGCAGAAGAAGAATCAAAACAGCCGCTCCCATTGCCCCGATCCGGCTGTCTTTCATAATTTTCAGGCTTTGCTCACGACTCCGTGCCGAGAGTAAACCATCCGCACTGTCAGCAATTCCATCAAGATGCATGCAGTTTGAAACAAAAGCCAGATAACACAGCAAAACAATCGCGGTCACTGCCGGTGACGCAAACAACGTGAGTATCCAGGCAAGCAGAGCACCAACACCTCCGATCATCGCACCAACAGAGGGAAACCAGACAATACTGCTCCGTAAATGGGAAAAGTCCTCCTCCTGTCGCCATGAAAACGAAAAAATAGTGAGAAAACGCAGTGCGGCACAAAAGTCCACAATCTTATCCTGTATATGTAAAAACATTCTTCGCCTCCTTTATTTACGGGAACATCGAATATGAACGAAATACAAGGTTCTTTATAACTTCTCAAAAGTTATGGAAAAAGATAAAGACAAAAAGGGAGACAGGAGACGGGAAAAAGCAAAAGCAAAAACAAAAGACGGTACGACAATTTTTTCACCGCGAAGAACACGAAGAAAAACGGAACAGCGAAAAGATTTTTTTGCCAACGAATAAAAGCTCGAATCACACGAATAAAGGCATTTTATATAAAAGCGTAACTTCTTAAAGAAGCTATGAAACAAGACAAAGGCAAAAAGGAAAGGAACCACGGAAGACACGGAAAGCACGGAATATTAGAGCGCAAAACGCTCAACCCCGACTTTCGGATGACTCCCAAAGTTGATTAATACTCCTGGTTTTAAATTTGTTACTTTAAAATAATTGATGTTTTCCGTGTCCTTCCGTGTTTTCCGTGGTAACCAATCTTATTCTCAAATGTTTTTGCTTTTCCCCGTCTCTCGTCCTTCCCGCTTTAATTCAAAAAAATCTTTGCCCTTAAATCTTTTTCGCCTTTATTCGCATGATTAGAGCAGTTATTCGTTGGCAAAAAGTTTTTCGCTGTTCCGCCTTTCGCTTTTCCCTGCCTCCCGTCTCCTTTTTTGGCGATTACAAATGATTAATTATTCGTGTTTATTCGTGTCCATTCGTGGTTCCTTTTGTTTCTGCCTTTCTTCGTGTTCCTTCGCGTTCTTCGCGGTAAAAAATGCCTTACCGTCTTTCGTTTTTGCTTTTCCCTTTCTCCCGTCTTGCCCGCCTTAATTAAACAAAATCTTTGTCCTTAAATCTTTTTCGCCTTTATTCGCATAATTAGAGCTTTTATTCGTTGGCAAAAAGTTTTTCGCTGTTCCATCTTTTGCTTTTCCCTTTCTCCCGTCTCCCGTCTCCTTTCTCCCTTTTTTCCTTTTTTACCTTTCTTCGCAGTAAAAAATGCCTTACCGCTTTTCCGGCAAAGGCGACAGCTGGTTGAGAACAGCCAGAGCTCCCTCGACAAGATTCATCGCCACTGCCGCACCCGTTCCTTCTCCAAGACGAAAGTTGAGATCAAGCAGCGGTTTATGACAACCAAGGAATTTCTGCATCTCAGCGTGACCGGGTTCCACAGAACGATGAGAGAAGATCATATAATCTTTGGTCAAGGGTTCAAGTACGGCAGCGATCATTGCCCCTGCAGTAGAGATAAAACCATCCACCACCACCGGTTTCCGCTGAGAAGCCGCGCCGATAATCAGCCCGGCAATACCGCCAATCTCAAAACCGCCCACCTTGCTGAGTACATCAAGCCCATCCCCTGCTTCAGGCCTGTTCACAGTAAGAGCTTTTTCAACTACACGAATTTTATTTTCCAGCTGTTCATTGTTCAACCCACTTCCTCTGCCACAGAGTTCAGCAACACTTTTCCCGGTAATTGCAGCAACAACAGCCGCAGACGCTGTAGTATTGGCAATGCCAATTTCAGCTGTGCCAAAAATATCATATTCGCTGTTCTCTTCTGCCACAGAGATCCCGTTTTCCACGGCCTCCTGTGCCATAGAGCGACTCATGGCGGGACCAACAGCTATGTTGGCAGTACCCATACCAACCTTTTTGTTCACAAGCTTTCCTTCCTCCACCGCTTTGCTCATGTCTGCATCAATACCAAAATCAAATAATTTGACATCAGTTCGAGACTGGACGGAAAGAACGTTCATTCCAGCCCCCCCCCTTATCGCATTCCACGTCATCTGCTTCGTGACCACAGCCGGAAATTTACTCACGCCTTCTGCCACAACACCATGGTCAGCGATCATACAGGCGGTCAATTTTTTATTGATCCGAGGTCGGAAATCATCCATCATGCCTGCAATATCAACTGCAATATCAAGCAGATATCCATATTCCTGCTGAGGAGCAAACTGATTAAAACGAGCCGTAACACATTCCCGGGCTGCCATACTTTTGGGAGAAATCTTCGCTATACTTGTTTCAAGAACACTCATTATTATTTCCTTTGATTATAAAGTGAAAAACATTCCAAATATGAAAGAGATAAAGACAAAAAAGGAGAAAGGAGACGGGAGACAGGAGACGGGAAAAAGCAAAAGCGCAAGACGGTACGACAATTTTTTCACCGCGAAAACCACGAAGAAAGGCAGAAACATTTGAGAATAAGATTGGCTACCACGGAAAACACGGAAGGACACGGAAAACATCAATTATTTTAAAGTAACAAATTTAAAACCAGGAGTATTAATCAACTTTGGGAATCATCCGAAAGTCGGGGTTGAGCGTTTTGCGCTCTAATATTCCGTGTCTTCCGTGTCTTCCGTGGTTCCTTTCCCTTTTTGCTTTTCGCTTTTCTTCGCGTTCCTTCGTGTTCTTCGCGGTGAAAAAGGCCTTACCGCCTTTTGCTTTTCCCCGTCTCCCGTCTCCTGCCTCCCGTCCTTCCCGCCTTAATTAAACAAAATATTTGTCCTTAGATCTTTTTCGCCTTTATTCGCATGATTAGAGCAGTTATTCGTTGGCAAAAAGTTTTTCGCTGTTCCGCCTTTCGCTTTTCCCTGCCTTCCGTCCTTCCCGCTTTAATTCAAAAAAATCTTTGTCCTTAAATCTTTTTGGCCTTTATTCGTATGATTAGAGCAGTTATTCGTTGGCAAAAAGTTTTTCGCTGTTCCGCCTTTCCCTTTTCCCTGCCTCCCATCTCCTTTTTTGCCTTTTTTGGCAATTACGAATGAGTAATTATTCGTGTCCATTCGTGTCCATTCGTGTCCATTCGTGGTTCCTTTTGCTTTTGCTTTTGCCTTCCTTCGCGGTCTTCGCGTTCTTCGCGGTAAAAAAGGCCTTACCGTCTTTCGCTTTTCCCTTTCTCCTGTCTCCCGTCTCCCCTTCATTCCTCCGCAACTTCAGGGCGAATCCCAAGGATATGGCAGATTGCAAAAGTCATCGCGGCACGATTCAGCGTATAGAAATGGAAGTCTTTCACCCCCTCCGCACTCAGACTCCTCACCATATCAATGGCAATACTGGCTCCAACCATCTCGCGTGTGCCAGGGTCGTCATCCAGACCTCTGAAACGATCCGCTATCCATTCTGGAACATGAACATTGGTCATTTTCGCAAACCGTGCCAGCTGCTTGTAATTCGATATCGGGAGAATGCCGGGGACGATCTCAACATCAATACCGACAGCCGCACAGCGGTCACGGAAACGGAGATACGTCTCAACATCAAAAAAGAACTGCGTAATGGCTCTATTTGCCCCTGCATCAATTTTATTTTTTAAATTCACCAGATCCGCCTGAGCACTTTTGGCCTCGGGATGAACTTCTGGATACGCAGCAACCGAGATATCAAAATCAGAAACCTCTTTCAGCAGCTTGACGAGGTCCACCGCATACATGGGCGGTTTGTCACTGGAATCTGGAAGATCTCCCCGCAGAGCAACGATACGCTTGATTCCGATATCAGCATAATCCTTTGCTATGCGGCGCAATTCCTCCTTCGAAGTATCCACACAGGTCAGATGCGGAGCTGCCTCAATATCTGTATTTTGCTGAACCTGCCTGATAAGGTCATGGGTGCGGGATCTTTCACTGGCGTTTGCACCATAGGTGATAGAGACAAATTCAGGATGGAGCACTTTGAGTCGCTCAACCGAGGCCCACAATATTTTTTCCATGGCAGGAGTCTGAGGAGGAAAGAATTCAAAGGAGACTTTGATTCCTTTTAATTGTGTCATTTGATAATTGAGTTGATTTAGATACTGAGCAGGTTGAGTGATCATTTTTACTTCTCCTTGTTACACCACTGGACGTCATGTGGTCAGCTGATTTTTTTTTCAGAGACGATTTTCGCCTCAAACTCTTTTTTCAGGAAGTCGAGTATTCTCGCAGTTACACCATTTACATTTTGTATTGACCAGATAACGCAACTGCGTGGAAATCTTTTTTGGCGATTACGAATGGATAAACAGGCGAAAAAAGACAAAGACAAAAAGGGAGACAGGAGACGGGAGACGGGAGAAAGGGAAAAGCAACAGACGGCAAGACAAAGACCGGGTAGCCAGCGGAACACGCTAAACCCGCGAAAGTTTTTATTCGCATTATTCGAGCTTTCCTTTGGCAAAGAAATCTTTTCGCTGTTCCGTCTTTCACAAGAACAGCTCGAAACATCCTCATCCCACAACAAACGTCATCAGGTTTTGTTGCCCTGCTTTTTCCCGTCTCCTTTCTCCCGCCTCCCTTTTTCCATTTGCCTTTTTCGAGCTTTTATTCGTTGGCAAAAAGTTTTTCGCTGTTCCGTTTTTTGCTTTTTCCTGTCTCCCGTCTCCCTTTTTCTTTTTCCTTTTCTCTTTGCAGTATATTATTATACTATATGCTCACCATTCGCGTAAACTGAAAAACTATCCGGAATTACTCTCCAGGCCGGAATAGATTTCTGGTCCCAGACCAAGAAGTTCCAACATCCTTACTTGTAACGGTGAAAGTGGTGTGACATGGTGAAAGATTTGCCCGGCTAACTCGATGATCGTCAGAGTGATTTGGGAATAGGCCTTCAGGATTCTTTCCGCTGTTGGAGAAT
>NZ_JAFFPZ010000057.1 GCF_016918505.1 Desulforhopalus vacuolatus | reverse complement strand
CAGTTTGGGCCATTTTTCGTCTGTGGCTTTTTATAGTTTCTTTTATGTGACGGGACATTGCAGCCTCCTTGTAAGGTTTTAATATTGCTTACAAAAAGACGATTACAATCGCATCGATATGTCAAGGAAAATTTTACCTTAACTTCTGAAATGTTTACGAAGACTTTTTTTAAAAACTACGCTATTGCTGGGTTTCAGGGGTGCCCGGGAATCGCTGGTACATTAACACGTAGTGATAGCTCCCTTCATCTATATTGGGATAAATATAAAATTAATGAATTTGATTTTTCTAACAATGAAGCCACTATATCTTTTAACTGCACTTTATGGGCAGAATGGAGAGGAGATGTCGCTACCAATCCAACCCTTTCTGTTCGTTCTAATTCAAGCGCTGCTGGCCCGGACGATACGATTACATTCCATCCCTTTGATAATATCGTTGTGGTTATCTCAGGAGAAAAACAGGACCCTTTTAAGCCTATTACTATTAATGACTCTGGGGAAGTAAATGGGCCGCTTGATGGCGATTGTTATGGTTTGTCACAGATTTCTTATGATCTCTTACAAATGGGATATGATGTTCATTATGTTGAGGAACCAGATGGTGTAGGATATGCAGATCTTAGCACTACAGATAATACTGAGCCGGGGTCGACTGAAAGTTTAGAGTCAGTCTTAAATGAAATAGTTGACGGAATTAATAATCGATCTGTAACTAAAATTGGTATGATTGGCTATAGCCATGGAGGTGGATCTGTTTATGACTTGGCCAAGGACCTTTCTGATATTGATTTTGGTGATACAGATAAATATAAACTTTTTACTGCTTATATTGATGCGGTTGAGCAAGCTAGAGTGACGTCTATGGCTGAGACTAGACGTCCTATTGGATCTGACTATCATTTAAATTTATATGAAAATAATCAGATAAGTCCTACTGAGGGTGGTCCTGGAGAAGATACAACACAGTCTGGTTTTGAGAGAAATGTCACTCTGGAAGAAGATTGGGGAACAGATCTTGTTCATGGCACAATTGATAACAGTCCAGAGGTTGAGGCTCGGGTTTTGAAAGAGATTACTGCTCTATTTCCTCTCGATACCACAAGTGATGAGGATATTATTTTGGCAGGGGTTTCTACTGTGATTCCTCTCGGGGATGACGTCGCGTAACATGATGCCTGGCACCTCAGTGGAGGCGTAGCACTTCAGTGAGGTCCCGAGAACTGAACTCTTAACCGTATTTTAAGCCCTGTTTTCCTCTCTTATAGTGCATAGCAGCTGAGTTGAGCTGGCATATACTGCTAACTTACTAATATATCGATAATTAGAAATTAAAAAGAGTATCGCTTCACCAGCCAGGACTATAGGCATGATACGAATTAGTGATTGTCGCAGCTGCAACGGTGGGATTATTTCGTATCCGGCAACCGTAACGGAAATGGCAACCGTTGCCGGATACGAAACAATGAAAATCCGCTGCACCTCAAAACCGATAAACCGGGCAATGATATCAGAGTATATGGTCACCTTTGAGTGACGCAGTATATAGGACGCGCGTCACCAGCAATGCGCAATGTTGTCGTGTAGAGCCCCACACAAGGCATGCCTTGTCTGATGGCATTGACAGTAGGGTTCCCTGAATAATCTTGTATTTCGTTCATATTCGAGGCACAGAAGAAAATTTACCACAGGTATATGTCTGATATCGGAGTTTGGCGCTTACCTCCGAGGATAAATTTTTGACGGTAACGAAGAAGATGGGCGACAGAACTGATTATCAATAATATTCACTCTGTCCATCTGTCAGGATACTTTTCGCTTCAAAAAATCAGTATAAATCCAAGGGCGAAGTGAGATGGAAGAATGTCCAAACGATACACCACAGAGTTCAAAGACGCTGTGATCAAGAAGATGATGCCACCTTATCCGACATCTGTTTCACAATTATGTAGAGAAACCGGAGTTTCGGGTGTTACACTCTACAAATGGAAAAAAGATTATCAAAACCAGGGGGTGGCTGTGCCAGCAAAGAAAAAGAAATCAGAGATCTGGAGCGCTGAGGATAAGTTGGCGACTATCATAGAGTCAGCCTCTTTTAACGAGATCCAACTCAGTGAATATTGTCGAAGAAAAGGGCTCTATAAAGAACGCTGGATTCAAGTAATAAGTGCAACACGTTTGCCAGTGAAGACTTCCAGCGGGGTTAGCCCTTTTAAGACCTTTCTCGGTGTCAAATTCAACAACAGAACTCCGTTGTCTATTTTCTCTTGAGACAGAGTCGCCATATCAATTTTTTTGGCCAAAGTCTTCTGAGTCTGCCATTAGTATTTTCATTTGTTCCTCTCTGCCAGCCTGCTATGGTTTTGCAAAAAAGACATCGATGGAATGGCGTGTATTGACTTTGGCGTGAGCCGCAAATTCGCTCCCATTGTCCAGAGTCAATGTTTCCTTACGACCCGTAATTGTGTCGAAAAGGCCATTTATAACTGAAGCAACCTCATCCTTGCACTTCGTCTGTGTTCGGGTACAAAGCGTGAAACGACTGGTACGCTCCACAAGGGTAACAATGGACGCATTCTGCCCATAAACAGTATCTCCTTCCCAATCTCCAATCCGCTTCCTCTCATTCACGATCTGAGGACGTTCTGCGATGTCTACGCGGTCAGGGATAAGAGAAACCCCGGCTCGTTTACGTTTCCCCCCTTTCCACCGACGTTTGCCATACTGTGGGAGATACGTGTGGAGTTTTCCTCCTTTTTGCCGGTCTTTATAAATCCAGTCATAAACCGCCGTATGGCAAACATGTTTTTGTAGAGGTAATTCAACAGAAAATCGAGAGCTTATAGAATTTGGGGACCACCCCAGTCGGAGCCACTTTTGTACAATCTGCAATACTTCAGGGTTTTGTTTTGTGACCTTCTCAGCAGATTTTCGTCTGGTCATCGCGATGACATGAGCAACACAGGGATCATAGATTCCTTCAAAAGAGTTGCGATTAATTTCACGTGAAATCGTATTTTTAGAACGATTCAACGTATCAGCAATATCAGCCTGAAATCTTCCTGTTTGAAGAAATGCACTGATCTGGTACCTTTCTAAAAGAGTGATCTGTTGGTAGCAAGGACTTGGGGCGCATTCCCATTTTCCCGGCTACCATAAGCCGGTTACCCATAAACATAAAAAGCAACAATATCAGTCCAGAAGAGAGTTTGTTGTGAAAAATAACACAAAATAAGCAAGTTAGAGCAATTAAGAGGCACGCCATTCCCATTTTCCCGGCAGGCTAAACCTAGCAAAATTGAGGGTTTTAGCTAATTTATGTCTGAAAATTTCACCTGGTTGAGGCGTAATGAGAGTTTATCTTAAAATTATACTGAAATGATTTGATGTATAACTGTTTGATTTTTTGTTTATTTAGTGAGTTTTAGCGGACAGTTCTTATTGACCGGGAAAATGGGAATGCGCCCAGGACTTGTACATCTGTGCATGGTAACCTCCGGTTAAGTTGTGGTGACGTAACCATACCGGCAGCTCACTCTTTTTCATAAAACGCTGTTGCACTTATTGTACTCATCCAGCATTCCATCAGGTTGTATTTTGTTGTTGTCATAAAATATGTATAATGAATTTGTTATTTCTGGTCACCACCTGGGTATGGTTAAGCTTTTATAGAAATTCTAAAATTCAGGTTAGCAATCCATTTTGGAGGTTATATGTCTACGCTTATTATTGTTGATGACAAGGTTGAAAATTATGAATCCCTGCTTCCCGGTCTTCCTGAAGACGCCGAAGTATTGTTTATTGATTCAACACATAACGGGGTAGAACAGATTGCTGACTATCTGGAAGATCGAGAGGGATATGACGCCTTGCATGTCATTTCGCATGGCAGCAGCGGGAATCTTTACCTTGGCAGAGACGTCGTTGACATTGAAAGCATGCAGGCACAAAAGGATGTATGGATCAAAATTGGCCAGAGTCTTAACGAGACCGGAGACATTTTTTTATACGGATGCAATGTGGCGGAGGGGGAAAAAGGGGAAACGTTTATCCAGCAATTGGCAGAATTTTCCTCTGCAGATGTGGCTGCATCCACCAACTCCACAGGCAGCGGCCTGCCAGAGAACGATTGGGTACTGGAAGCCAGTACAGGAAGCATTGAAACATCAGATTCCCTCAATATACTGGAAACAAGCTGGCAAGGTTCTCTGTCCTGGTACAACACGCTTGCAAGTGTCTCGTTGAGCACTCTCATCACTGACGCATTAGCAGATAGCATCTTTAATTTTCAGGAAGTTTTTAATCTGCTGGAAACAGCAGTTGAAGATGGAATCACGGCTTTTGAGTTCAGTGATCTTCAGACATTCTATGATAATTCCATCAGTTTATTTTCAAATGACTACGTGAGATATATTACAGATGCAGTGATTAACGGCAACCCCGCCAATGCGACATGGTGGGGAGGGACGTCATCGACGGATACTATCGGCAATCTTTCTGCTGGTTCCTCTGAATATGTTGGTGAAAGCTTGATCGACGAATGGTTCGAGGGTCTTGACCTTCCCGGGACTGCATACTCCTATGGAACAGCAACCGGCGACTTATTCGTTGATGGAGTCGCCGCTTCCGATGTTAACCAGGGCTCTCTGGGGGATTGCTATTTTGTCACATCCATGGGAGCTATCGCAGAATCACAACCACAATATATCTATGAGGCTTTTACTGAAAACTACAATGGAATCTATGGCGTCAGATTTTTTTACGAGGGTGAACCGATATACACAACGGTAAACGCAAGTATTCCTATAAACGGTAGTGGTGTTGTCTTTTGCGGCAATGATTCAGATGAATTGAGCGGTGAATCATGGACATCGCTTATGGAAAAAGCCTTCGTTCAGGTACAAGATCAATTACAGAATGATAGGGTTAATGATTACAGTACTATCAGCAGTGGCACTTCATATGCTATATCACAAATTACGAATCTTGAACAGAGTGCTTCTTATAAATTTACAGCAGATTCCGATCCTGTTTGGGAAAATGAAGCTGAAGACAGCCTCATAGAAGCATTGGATGCGGGTTCGATTGTCTACTTTGCTAGCGAACAGACTACTACTGATGATAATGGTTTGACATTATTTAAAGATTCTCATGCCTTTATGGTCTTGGGCTACAACTTGGACGACAACGACCAAGTCACCTTCACGATTCGTAATCCCTGGGGAGAGGCATCTTCTGATATGAATGCTCGGGCAAAATTTCAGGCCTCTATTGAAGACTTCTCGAACGGAATCGGGGGGACGAATTCGGACGGAACCGTAGCGGATCCTTACTCCATAGTCCGAATTTTTGATGTTGCCCCGACTTTGAGCAGTCTCACTCCAACTGACAACGCCACTGACGTCGAGGTAAACAGCAATATTACACTGACCTTTAGTGAAGCGGTCCAGGCGGGCACAGGCAACATCCTTATCTACAATGACAACGGCACGCTGGCCCAGAACATTGCAGTCACCGATGACCAGGTCACCTTTTCGAACGATACTGTCACCATCAACCCCACCGACGATCTGAGTTCCGACAGCAGCTACTACGTCAACCTTGCTGCTGGAGTGATCACTGATATGAGCGGCAACGACTTTGCTGGCATTAGCGGTTCAGACACGTATAACTTCACCACGTCTGAAGGCTATGATATAATTAACGGGACCACCGTTAGTGGTGGTGATGCAGGTGACTCTCGAACGGGAGCCACTGCGGTTTCACTAGACAGTAATGGAGATGCCAGCATTACAGGTTATGCTGGTGATAATGATTATTATAAGTTTGTCGCGCAAAGCAGTGGCACCGCGACCATTAGTTTAACGGGATTGAGTTCAAATATTGATTTAGATCTCAGGGAGAGCCCTGATGAGAACTCTGCGAACCCTATAGGATTGTTAGCTGTCTCACACCTGAGTGGAAGTTCCAGTGAATCTGTATCCTATAATCTCACCTCAGGAGAGACCTATTACGTCAATGTCGATCCTGATGGCACATCTACCTCAGATTATAATTTGAGTATCAATACAGTCGCTGCTGTCACACCTGTTCCCAGTACCAATAATGATATAATTAATGGTGAAATCGTTAGTGGTGGTGATGCAGGTGACTCTCGAACGGGAGCCGCTGCGGTTTCACTGGACAGTAATGGAGATGCCAGCATTACAGGTTATGCTGGGGAAAATGATTTTTATACGTTTGTTGCGCAACACCCTGGCACCGCGACCATTGATTTAACGGGATTGAGTTCAGATATTGATTTAAGGTTATTGAGCAGCTCTGGATCACGGTTGGATTCCTCCTCTTCGCATTCCTCATATTCGGGTGGAAGTTCCAGTGAATCTATATCCTATAATCTCACCTCAGGAGAGATCTATTACGTCAAGGTCGATCCTTATAAAAGTAATACATCAGATTATAATTTGAGTATCAATACAGTCGCTGCTGTTAATGATATAGTTAACGGTACCACTATCAGTGGTGGTGATGCGGGTAACTCTCGAACGGGAGCCACTGCGGTTTCACTGGACAGTAATGGAGATACCAGCATTACAGGTTATGCTGGGGAAAATGATTTTTATACGTTTGTCGCGCAACACCC
>NZ_JAFFPZ010000056.1 GCF_016918505.1 Desulforhopalus vacuolatus | reverse complement strand
ACCAGCAAGCTGTTCATCACAATTTTGACCTCCGGCGTTACCTTGCCAGCAGAGCAGAGTTGTTCGAACTCTTGTTTTACGCGAGCAACTTCTTCGCGTACACTTATCTTGTTCATCGTTGCCATAGCTATACTATACCACAGCTTTTTTCGACCTCCAGAGATGCCTTGTACTGAACGAAAACGTCTCCTTGTAACCATTCGGGTGCATTTGTCTTTCAGCTATCATGTATGGTAGCGCTGGCAGGCTCACATCGATCATTTTTCAATGGGTCTCAAATTTATTTTTTTGCCCTTGAAAAACCTGTCAAGCTTTTTTTTATTTATTAATTTTTCGAGGGGGGGTGAGTAGTTACAATAATAAATAGTCGTTGCTTTCAGCTATTCCCGGCGTAAAACCATGTAAGTGTTTGTAATTATTACTATTAACCCTTTAGGATTGTCTGTGTTCGGCCACAAAGCGTGAAACGACTGGTACGCTCCACAAGAGTAACAAGGGATGCATTCTGTCCATAAACGGTATCTCCTTCCCAGTCCCCAAGTTGCTTCCTCTCATTCACTATCGGAGGACGTTCTGAAATGTCTACACGGTCAGGATAAGAGAAACCCCGGCTCGTTTACGTTTACCCCCTTTCCACCGACTTTTGCCATACTGCGGTAGATAAGTGTGGAGTTTTCCTCCCTTTTGCCGATCTTTATAAATCCAGTCATAAATCGTTGTATGGCAAACATGTTCTTCCAGAGGTAATTCAACAGAAAATCGATAGCTTATAGACTCTGGGGACCACCCCAGTCGGAGTCATTTTCGTACAATCTGCAATACTTCAGGGTTTTGTTTTGTGGCCTTCTCAGCAGATTTTCGTCTGGTCATCGCGATGACATGAGCAACACAGGGATCATAGATCCCTTCAAAAGAGTTGCGATTAATTTCATGTGAAATCGTATTCTTAGAACGATTCAACGTATCAGCAATATCAGTCTGAAATCTTCCTATTTGAAGAAATGCACTGATCTGGTACCTTTCTAAAAGAGTGATCTGTTGGTAGCAAGGACTTGTACATCTGTGCATGGTAACCTCCGGTTAAGTTGTCGTGACGTAACTATACTGGCAGCTCACTCTTTTTCATATCACGCTGTTGCACTTATTGTACTCATCCAGCGCTCCTCAATACCTGACAGGATCTTTGTCCTGCCTTTTCCGTGATGCTCACCACCTTGACTCTTAGACAGTGGATTGGGTACTGGGACAGTTTGCGAATCAAAGGGATGTCGCCCGTAAAGGATAGAGGAAGTTTGTTGCAGCTGGCGAGGAGATAATGGATGAGAGTCCATGGAAGGAATTGGTCGGTCAAGTAATATTCGGCGGTGCGGACTTTATATCGGATATCCAAAGCCGAATATGTGAAGCAAAAGAAATCGGCGAGATCCCCCGTGCCCAGAGGTTTGCCGGGAGACCTTCCTTGAAAAATATTTTCCCGCCTGAAATTCACCAAAATGAAACATTGCGCAATGAGCAAATCAAAAGCGCTCATTTAGCTACGGATATACGTTAAAGGTAGTTGCAGAACACTTGAAAATCCATTACACCACTATTATACCACTGTTAGTAAGAGAGTTAAAAAGTGATCTTTCAAGACCTGGCCCTGTTGTTCTTCTTCTTATTCTTTATTTTTAGAAAATTGCGCAAACAATGCTTTCAATATCAAACAAAATATTTTAAATTGTTACTCTGTCTTGTTGGTAAGGTTGGTTAACAGGTCGCATGAGGAAAAAATCTATGAAACAAAATAAACATCTTGTACTCGTTCGGATAATCTCTTCTTGTTTTCTTATTGGGATTCCAGTGACTTTTATCATTGCTTTAATAGCAATGATAAAAAATCCTGAAACATTCGCTAGTTTTAGTACATTTGAAATGTTTATTTCCTTCACTGTAATGGTATTTAATTTTGTGGGTGGAATGTATTTATTCAAATTAAAATCACAAACATTTTACATTTTTATCACCTCTTTGATTATATCTTATCTCCCAACTTTAATAAGATTATTTTCTGAAGAAACCAGCAATTATTTCATGGAATTTAAGATCTCCTCAATATTCTCATTCATAATTTGGTTGATGTTTTTATTCTATCTATGGTGGTTGAAAAAAGGCAAAGTGTTAATTTAGTATTTTTCTTTTTTTTCATTGTTTAACACTTCCTTAAGGTTATTTAACCAGTCGTTCAAGAGGAATCACAAGAGGTCAGCTGAGCTTTTATGAAACTCTAAACTTCAGAGTAGGAAATAAGAAATATGGCTAAAATTGAAAAAGATGATGATCGTGAATATCGCATTGATATGAAAGTCGTTGTTGACGCATATAATAGTGAAGAAAGAGCAATGGGTTGGTATTATTATGTTTCAGATGAATGCGAGTTTCCATTCAAAGCAAGATGTACAGAGATAAGAAGAAAATCACCTTTAGACTTAAATGATGAGGTGGAAGTTCTGGAAATATCTCCAGCGGAGGAATGTGAAAGGGAAATATTTATAGATATCAAATGGAATAACCGAAAATTGGCTGTACCTCTGTCTCAGATAGAAGGACTTGATATTGATGATAAGACCAGAGAGGTTATTGACGATTGGCACTATTGGGTCAAAAGAAGATATGCATTTTAAGCTCATAGCTTTATTCAAAATATTTTCCCTTCATCTAAGGTGCTGAATGTCACTCAAGAAGCAGATGGACTCAATCTACAGTAAACTCTCTCTCGATGAAATTCCCTGGAATATCGAGAGCCCACCTGTTGCTCTCAAGAACCTCGTAGAATCGAACTGGGTTTCTTCTCCATCTGATGCCGTCGATTTGGGATGTGGAGCTGGAAATTACGCGATATGGATGGCATCACAAGGGTTTAGAATGACAGGCTTGGACCTCTCTTCCAATGCAATTGAGCTGGCATCAAGTCTTGCAGTACAGAAAGGTGTCGAATGCCGGTTCAAGGCAATAAACATGGTGGAGGCAATTGAAGATCTGGATAATGCCTTTGATTTCGCATTTGACTGGGAAGTCCTCCATCACATCTTTCCCGAAAATAGAGAGTGCTATGCTGGTAATGTCCACCGAATGCTACGTTCGGGCGGCAAGTACTACTCACTTTGTTTCAGTGAAGAGGATCCACCAGGTTTCGGCGGAGGAGGTAAGTTAAGGAAGACCCCTCTTGGAACATCACTCTATTTTTCATCCGAGCATGAACTGCGTGAGTTGTTTGAGCCTCTTTTCAATATTGAGCAATTGCGGACCGTAGAGGTTGCCGGGAAGAAGGCCCCTCACATAGCCGTTGAGGTGTTAATGTCAAAAAGGGAAATCTATCGGAATAGGAACGGCCAGCACTGACCGCCCCTCCCGAGGGATCTCACAAGAGAAGATCCCTTTCTCTCCTGGTTTCCTCGAGTTTATTCATAATGTCGGCAAGCGCGGGGAAACCTTGCTTCACTCGCTGGTTGAAGTGCTGGTCAAATAAAACACTGTGAGCCTATAAATATAACAATATCGCATAAATAGTTTCAGTGAGGTCGTTATGAATTTGAAAAAAGGTCAGAGCGTGAAAGTAAAAAAAGGGGTTCTGTGTCCTGATGACCCAGAATTTGATTTAAGCGGGTGGCAGGGAAGAATAATTGACGTAAGCGAAGATGAAAATGGGGAAATAACAATAGGCATAGCCTGGGACAGTCTCACCTTTAAAGAGATGCCGGAGCGCTATATTGAGAAAAGTAAAACGGACGGGCTGGACTGGACTGTCATGTATCTGCCTGATTCCGATGTCGAGCAGGTAAAACCGCGTGACTCTGAAAAATATACAGATGAAATCAGAAACGAACTTGAAGGTCATTTTGAATGGCTGGAAATAGGAGGAGAGGGGAAAAGGATTCAGGCAGTCATCAATTCTGCTAAAAGTAATGACGAATGGGAAATGATGGAAGTCTGGGAAAAATATCTGAAGCAAAACCTGAAATTCCCTTTTGAAAGTGTTGTTGATGAATATCAAAGCAAAAGCCCTTTCAGACAGGGCGACAGGCTTAGAGTCTCCGGTATAGAAACGGTCGATGATCTTTATGGCGTTATTGTTTCATGTAAAGCAGGGCGCAGGAAATACTATTTTCCGCTGGCTGATCTCGCTGCTGCTGACGAAGTATCAGATAATTCCCGGCATATTCAGGATTATCGTGTCTGGTTTGCAAACAGAGAATGAACAGGCATCTGTAAATAACGGCAGACTAACCCGGCGCTGAACCTAGACGTAAAAGGGTTCCGGTCTCTGCGCTCCCCCCACCCTGTAGTCGCTTAGCTAACCGCGAGTGTGGGCATTTAAAAATGCGGAGCAACTATAGTTCTTTTGAAATGTTTTCAGATGACGGACTTCACTCTCTCCTTTTAGAAGCCCATTCAAGTCTGCTAAACGACTTGGGCGAAAGCCTTGGAATATTCTCTTTATCAATTATAAGGAACAAATATGAGTGAATACCAGTATTATGAATTTCAGGCCATAGACAGACCTTTATCTGAAAATGATCAGGAAGAACTTCGAGATATATCTTCCAGGGCACAGATCACATCCACAAGTTTTGTCAATGAATACAACTATGGTGACTTCAAAGGTGATCCATTGAAGTTGGTGGAAAAATATTTTGATGCCTTTTTATATGTCACCAATTGGGGAACCCATCAACTTATGCTGAAGATTCCACGAAAACTGATTGATTTCGATCTGGTAAGTCAATATTGCATCGGAGACAGTTGGACTATATATAAAAAGGGAGATTACCTGATCTTTGATTTTACCTCTGAAATCGAAAATTATGATTGGGAAGAAGGTGAGGGATATATGTCACCATTGATTTCATTACGTTCCGATCTTATCCGTGGGGATTATCGATGCTTGTATCTTGCCTGGCTCTTTTGTGCGCAGATGAATGAAATCGAAGACGATGAAGAGGAACCGCCTGTTCCTGCAAATCTTGGAAATTTAAACGCTTCCCTTGAAAGTTTCGCAGATTTTATACAGCTCGATAAGGATCTTATCCAGGTAGCTGCTGAAAATAGCATTGCAGATCAAAAATCGATTCAAAACGATCAACAATTAAAAATTTGGATAGGTGGGCTGCCCAATAGCGAAAAAGATAATATTATCTTTCGAATGATCAATGATAACGATCCTCATATAGGAAACGTACTATTGCAAAGGTTTCGAAAGGTGCAATTAATAAAAGGTGTTAAAAATGACGAAAAGACGCCGCGCACTGTAATGAAACTGCGCCAAAAAGCAGAGGCATGTACTAAAGAAAAGAAGCGGCATATCGCTGAACAGAAAGCAAATGAAAAAGCACGCAAAGAAAAAGACGCAGCTGCCGCAAGAGAAAAATATTTAAACGATCTGGCCGGAAGGGAAAATGAAATCTGGAAAAAAGTAGATTCCCTTGTTTTGACAAAAAAGCCCAGGGAGTATGATGAAGCGGTTAGACTTCTGATTGATTTGAAGGATCTTGCCAAAAAGAATAATTTGACCAGTTTTTTCAAATCAAAACTGATGGTTCTTCGGGAAGACCATAGCCGAAAATCAAGCTTTATAAATCGCATTGATTCAGCTGATTTATAAGAGGAAAAAGGGAGTCAAATATGAGTCGAACAATCCCCGAACATCATTGAAAATATTTGAGAAGTAGTCAAAAGGTACTTCCCTTTCAGGCTCTCTCAAAACCGGACGTGAATCTCTCGACTCATCCGGATCCAATCATGGTTTAAATGGCTTAATGGTGGTGACGTGGAATGCTGAAATTGGCAACTCCTAATAAGCGCATGTTGTCGAACTGGTTTTTCGCTACACTCCAAATAAACCGCAAATGCGGGTGTTATATTTTTAAAACTAGTGATGTAAATAAATAAAAATTGAAACCTATAAATAAACCAATTATTCGGACAGTAATATTGTGTATAGTAATGTTGTTGTTTACTTTCCCTATGCATGGTGGTTTTATGCTCGGTTTTTGGCTTTTATTTCTTGTACCTTCAACAATAAAAAAACTATTTACTGTTTTTGTTAAGAAAAAAGATCAAAAGCAAATATTTATCCAAATTGTTTTATGGTCTATTTCTTGTGCAATTATTCTTGCTCATCATGTCTACTTACACAAAACTACATTGCATTATGCAAAATCTATTTCTAATACAGTTGAAGCGTTTTATATAAAGAATGGAAAATATCCTAAAACACTTGAATATGCAGGAGTTAAAACAGGAACCGATAATAAATTTCAGATTCACTACTATTTCATTAATGAATCTCAACCGGCATTATTTTACCCTGCAACATGGATAGTCTTTGATACGTACTCTTATGATTTCAAAAATAAGAAGTGGGTATACCGATCAAACTGAAATGGTCCCATCATGGGACAGTGGTGCAACCCCATTTTTGATGTCACCTATATGCTTTCCTTTCGACACGTTATTCTCCAAATGTCATACCTGACACTTATATTTCGCACCTTGCAAAAAAAATATTTTTTTAAAAAAAAACGTCAAACATTCAAGATGTTGTCAAGCAAGAGATGATCTTCATTTTAACTCTATACTAAGATGAGTGATTTACGCTTTATTC
>NZ_JAFFPZ010000055.1 GCF_016918505.1 Desulforhopalus vacuolatus | reverse complement strand
CTTGATGATGCCCATGACGTGGGAGATGAGCATCAAAAAGCTCTACCACCCCCATTCGTTTGAGAAGGCCAATCAGCAGGACAAAATCATCAATTCTTTCGGTTAAAACTTTTGGTATAGTAGTCATCTCGGCAGTTAATCAAAAAAAGGAATAAATTGAAATAATTTTACGCGAATGGTGAGTTAAAGGTTAAAGAAGGTTAAAGAAATTATTTATGACATAACATACTAATTATATTCACTTTTCTTTGTTTGACCTGTGTACTGTCCCACCCGAGAGCTGTGTACTGTAAACCCGAGAGCTGTGTACTGAACCACCCGAGTTTTCACTCTTTATTTTTGATTTGGAACCGCTTATTTGCTCGTTTAGTCTCATCAATAAAATCCATAGAAGGTCGAAGGTGTATGCCAATATTCAAAATTTTGTTTCGGGGGCCGCGTTCGGGGTCATCTACTTGAAAGTCCATTAGAACATTTTTTTCGACGAGTTCTTCTAAAGACCGCACCAGAAATCTCATGTCCTGCGTTGTCGTAGCTGTATTAAGGAGCCCACTTTCTTGTTTTATCATTTTGAGCGAACAACTATAAGGAGCAAAAATACTTGCCTGAGTGTAGCGGGAGGCCAGCCTTTTATAGATCCATCGGGTAAGTTGTCCCCGTAAACCCATCATTAATTCATAGTTGTACTGACGATAGGTTTTTTCCATCAGGCCGAGACTGAGAAACAGAGAAAACTCTACATACCATCGGGCTTTTTTATCCTTCTTGCTTTCCTCTTCTGAGACGCCAACAAGGTTGGTAATTGGCGAAGTTAGAATCATTTTTCCACCATACTCGACCTTGATTTTTGTCTGAGATAAAATTTCAAGAGACTGTTTAATCTCTGCACACCTGTAATAATGTCCCCGTTCTTTCAACTCTTTGCGAAGTTGATGGAGTGAAAAGGTTACACCGACACGTCCTCGCTTCTGACTAAAATATATTTGTTCTGGTTCACACGCCAGTTTGCGCAGCGCGTTCTCTACAAACTCTTCCATCACAGAAGGATAGTATTCTTTCTCCTCTTCACCGCTGCCGGTACGAGCTGGAGAAACTTCAATAGTATAAGGATCGCCCTTATAGTTGAAGGTCCGTTCATACTTGGGAAGGTACCTGCCCTGGCGAATCTTATTTTGTCGCTGTTTTGTTACACTGTACTTGGGCATGCTATCCCAAAAGTTCATGATGTTGGACAGTTTTTCTCTCTCTTTTTCCGAATTGACAAGAAAATCTGTAAAGAGAGAGAGCTGCTTCGTCTTGAACTCCGCAGGTTCCGGGGCTGACCAGTCCTGAGCTTTACCCTCTTCCATGATGACCTCCATTGCATTGAATTCTCTCATAATTTAATCAAACCTCGTGTAAAAATCAAAAAAAGCATCTGAATCACTCCCTCCACCGTTCGTTGGATCATCCCGAAAGTGGGTGGTCATCTTTTGAACATCGGTACGATCCAACTCCAGTTCGATAGAG
The DNA here is from genome assembly GCF_016918505.1 of Desulforhopalus vacuolatus. Lineage (GTDB taxonomy): Bacteria > Desulfobacterota > Desulfobulbia > Desulfobulbales > Desulfocapsaceae > Desulforhopalus > Desulforhopalus vacuolatus. The sequence continues at coordinate 5,351 of NZ_JAFFPZ010000055.1, read as the reverse complement.
GAAAGCCAGGCATTTAAGCCTGCCTCTTAGATGTGGCGACATTTGAGTATAATCCAAATGGGATAAAAAACTTTTAATCTCTCGTTCTCCCATATCTTTTGGCTGGCGTTTTTTTTCATAAAAACAGATATATCGTAAAATCCACTGGCAATATTTTTTTTCTGTTGAGCGTGCGTAATGAGAGTATCTCAGGGGCTCACGCACTTGTTAAATGAAACCGCTCCGCAGCCTCATTTAACGGGGCTTGCAATCGAGGATTGCCTGGCAGCTTATTGCAAGCCCCGTTGGATTGAAAAAACTATAGATAAGGAAATATCTTTGATAGGCTTTGTTCGACTTGCTTTTGGTCTGATTTTGATAAATGGCCAACTTTACTTAGAATGAATCTATTGTCCAGCGTGAATAGTTTCATTCTTACAACAGAGGAAGCGTTTAAACCTGATACTTTCTTGTCTTTTATTACGCAGTCCAGAGGCCAAGGGGAATTTTTTTGACTTGTTATCATCGCTAAGACAGAGTGTTATATTTCGTTCCCAAAGTCCTCGTTGTTCGAGAGAACAAGAGCCAGCCTTCTTTTGGAACGGGCTGAATCCGTGAATGGGAAAGGTAGAACAACAATGTCAAATGGTTCATAAATCATTGTATGCCTCATCATCATTTTGTGATTCCCATTCACTCAGAGCAGGAATCAAAGCAGAGATGAATTCAAGATCAACAGGTGTGGCTTTTCTTAACCTAATTGAATTGTTGTCAATTATAAAGGCTATTGAATCACCCGCCTTGAGCTTTAGTTTTGCGCGTACAGGTTCAGGTACTGTAGCCTGATATTTCTTTGTAAGTTTGCTGATTGCTGTTTGCATGATTTCCTCCTAAATTTTTTCATGTAATACGGTGATACCACCACTCAATGTAATACAAGGCAATAGAAAAATCCAACAAAAAGCTGAAGACCGACCATACCCGCCAAAACGGCGGGCATGGCGGCTTAGCATAGCGTTATGTGTAATCTCTTTGACATTGCGTACGGAATGCCGTACTTTCTATTTAAACAAAAAAGAGAGGTGTTATATGGCGACTTTAACCGTAACTGAAGCAAGAAAAAAATTATATCGGCTCATTGATGAAACTGCACTAACTCATGAGCCGATTACAATTACCGGTAAAAGAGGCAATGCCATTCTTCTTTCTGAAAGTGACTGGAAAGCAATCCAGGAAACTCTGTTTCTGGTTAATATACCCGGAATGAAAGATTCCATAATAGTCGGCTTGAAAACCCCCATTGATGATTGCTCTGAGGACCTTGACTGGTGAGTTGGCAAATAGTCTTTACCAATCATGCCAAAAAATATGCAAAAAAAATTAGCCTCCGCTGGTCTTAAAATGAAAGCCTCCGCTCTACTTGCGGTACTAAAAGAAAATTCGTTTCAAACACCGCCTCCGTACGAAAAACTCATTGGTGATTTATTGGGGGATAAGTACGTACCTCCATCTCTCTTTTCATTTATCCCCACCATTCGGCTGAGGCCACCGTTCGGGCCTTCATCCAGTCTGCCACCGCCCGGTTTTTTCTATTTGTATTGATCAGAGAGCGCGACTGCGTGGACATCTTTTTTTGTGATTACGAATGAATAAACAGGATGTAAAAAGAGCATAACTTAATAGAAATGATCTAATCATGCGAAAAAGGGCATTTTTTATAAAAGCGTAACTCCTTAAAGTTTTTTGCCTTTATTCGCATGATTAGAGCTTTTATTCGTTGGCAAAAAGTTTTTCGCTGTTCCGTCTTTTGCTTTTCCCTTTCTCCTGTCTCCCATCCCCCTGCCTTTGAATTCGCCAATAGAAAGTGAAAATGGTATTTAGTACGGTCACAACTTAATAGGAATTGTATCACTCATCACATCAATGAGACACAACGGATCTCCGGTCCGGGGGGTGAATACATGTCTTTCCATACTGTGCCAACCACGTACCTGATCCTTAAAAGATGGATAGAGGAATTAATACTGTCTCGAAGTCTCCGCTTCGCTCCGACTCGCCTCCATCAGGCTGGGTCTGGGACTTGCTCATTATAGTCCAAATTACTATGATGAACTCACCCTTAAGAACGTGTGCCGTGCCCGGCACACAACATGGCGCTTCAGCGGACGCGCCAAAGACACGCGCCGCTGAACTCTTCGTTTTATACGCCTCAACCCAAACATCGTCTTAGTAGAGCCACTTACTATGTCTAGATTAAAATGCGTCATCTTCGCGATTTCTTTTGTAGCGATTATTTGTCCCGCATTCCCAGCGATTCCCGCTGATACTTCGGGCTTTAGCGGAATGGCTCAAGTCTCCCCCAATGCTTTTCTCACAGTAAACGACCGCAAGAACCCAATTGAATCCGGGTATCGTCTTGGAGTAATCACCCTCACCGACGCCGATGGAATCGTCTTCACACCTGTCAACGTCGATGATTGGATGCATGAGGACAAAGAGCCAAGTGATTTGGAAGCGTCTTGCGCCATTCCTGGCCGAGATGGCGAGTTTCTGATCGCAGAAAGCGGTTTCTACAACGGCCACTTTGGTCGAATCTTCCACGTAACTCTTTTGAAAGACAAAGAGGGCTTCTGGGTTGTTACAGTCAACAAAGCATTCAAAATTTACAATCGTAAACTTAATGCGAAGAAAAGCAGTTACAAAGGCGATCAGGTTGAAGGTATCGCTTGTTTCAATGCCCTTGGAAAGATCATTCTGGTTTATGGTGAACGCGGCGGACTGACGCACGGTGGCAAAAAAGTTGGGACTCTCGTTTGGGGTACGATAGATTTCGGGACTTACCAGTTCGGCAAGTTGGGAGAGGCATCATTGGTTAACAACTCGGTGCTCGGTGATCGTGATTGCAGTGCCTTGCGGTTGATCCCAAATGAAGATGGCTCTGTTTCAGTTCTTTCTGTTGCTACACGAGATGTTGGTGACAACGGTCCTTTTCATTCCGCAGTATATCGGGCGGGCCGATTTATGGTCGATCAAAAGGAGAAAACGATTCAATTTACGCGTGATGCGAAACCACAGATCCTTTCGGAATTATCCGGGATCAAGGTAGAAGCACTTGCTGGCCCAGCCAGGAACGCGGCGGAAAGCAAATATAGTATTGCCACAGATGATGAACACCTTGGTGGTATTTGGCGTCCGTTGTTTGGCAAATGAGACGTACGCGCATAATAATCGCATGCAGTCGGACTTCGGTGAGCTGGCGCTCCCCTCAGCCGCTGATGCGAGGCGTCATGCTTCCAGTAAGTGGATATTAAGTAGACATGGATATGGATAAAGAAATAGAAAACCGTATTGAAATGGAAATTATTGTGGATGCATATAATCCCGAAGAGGCTGCTATGGGATGGTACTATTACCTTGAAAAAAACATCGACTTCCCATTTCAAGCAATGACTGCAAAGGGCAAATCTGAGCGAACGATTATCGGAATGGCTGACTCTACAGATTGTTTAGAAGGAATGTATGTATTGGTAAATTTTAATGACGAAGATGAACTCCTCTTTTCATTGGAAGATATATTACCAATCAAAGTAAACCAACAATCTCAACAAGCTATTTCTGATTGGAAATATTGGCTTAATATGGGATATAATTTTTAGCTTAATATTTAAAGCAGCTCTTCCCGCTTTGCAATAACTCCTTGTTTTTGCGAATATTTTTTAGCACCTTTTCGCGAGCATTTTCGCCGATATTACAAGGGGATACATTCTTTACAGCTGAGGATATTCCGTGTAAAACTGATAACTCATTGTAATTACGTTAAAATTTATCACGAAGACGTACTTGTAAAAATATCGCTGTTTCAATACGTTACGAGAAAACCGAAAATAGCTGAGCTGTCATGAAGCCAGGCCCAGGCCAACGGGATGATATTTTACCAACATGAAGGAGTAATAGTATGTTTGAATCTGCAGAATTGGGGCATAAAATAAAAAAATCTGACTACAAAAAGGAAGTGCCTGCCCTGCGGGAGGAACTCCTCAACGTTCAGATGGAATTGAATGAGTCAGCCGCTTTTCAAGTAATTATATTGGTCGGTGGGTTGGACGGTGCAGGGCGCGGAGCCACTGTGAACCTTTTGAATGAATGGATGGATCCCCGTCATATTCAAACCCATGGCATGGGTGAACCCACGGACGAGGAACTGGATCGACCTATGATGTGGCGGTTCTGGAGAGCTTTGCCGCCAAAAGGAAAAATCGGTGTTTTTCTTGGATCGTGGTACACGTGGCCGATATTGAACAGAGCCTACGGCAGAACCACGGATGCTGACCTGGACCAGAGTCTGGCTCGGGCAAAGAAATTAGAAAAAATGTTGGTAGATGAGGGGGCTCTGGTAATTAAATTCTGGTTTCATCTCTCTAAAGAAAAACAGAAAAAACGACTCAAATCGCTGGAGAAAAATTCTATTACTCGTTGGAAGGTCACGAAACGTGATTGGGAGCATTTCAAAATGTACGATACGTTCCGTGAGGTTCATGAAAAGGTTATCCGTCATACCTCAACCGCTGAAGCTCCCTGGCTGATTATTGACGGAGAGGATGCCTGCTACCGGAACCTGACTGTAGGCAGGCAAATCCTCAGTGCAATTCGGGAACGATTGGATCAGAAGCCCCAACCGCCACAGGATATTCTCTCTTCTCCTCTCATGCCGTCCATTGACAATTTGAACGTGTTGAAATCATTGGATATGACTCAATCCCTGACAAAGGAGGAGTATAGGACAAAACTGAAAAAGTACCAGGGCAGATTGAATCTGTTGACCAGGGATCCAAAGTTTAAATACACTTCAGTACTGGCTGTGTTCGAGGGCAATGACGCTGGGGGGAAGGGAGGGGCTATACGTCGTATCACAGGGGCACTTGATGCGCGATGGTATCAGGTAATTCCCATTGCCGCACCGACAGAGGAGGAACGGGCTCAGCCGTATCTCTGGAGGTTCTGGCAGCATCTGCCCCGTAAAAGTCGGGTAATCATGTTTGATCGTTCCTGGTATGGCCGAGTACTTGTGGAGAGAGTGGAGCAATTCTGTTCGAAAAAAGACTGGATGAGAGCCTATAGCGAAATCAACGAGTTTGAAGAACAACTTGCCCGTCATCACATTGTAGTGGTTAAGTTTTGGTTGACCACCACCAAAGATGAGCAGTTGCGGAGATTTAAGGAAAGGGAGAAGATTGGATTCAAACGATTCAAACTCACTGAAGATGACTGGCGTAACAGGAATAAGTGGGAGGAGTACGAATTGGCCGTTGCAGATATGGTAGACCAGACGAGTACTCTTTATGCTCCCTGGACCCTGGTGGAGGCAAATAGTA
>NZ_JAFFPZ010000054.1 GCF_016918505.1 Desulforhopalus vacuolatus | reverse complement strand
CTTACGCGAAGAAACAAACGCTTCGCACCATACGCGCCATGAATTCATTACCGGATTGAAGGAAGATGTAGAAGGTATTAAGGCTGATGTAGAAGGTATTAAGGCTGATGTGGCTACCATGCAGAGCTGTTTTCGCAATGATCGCGCTGATATGGCTGAAAAACTGCATGCAGAGCTTGATGAGTTTATTTCAGACCTTAAAGCAAACGTTGGCGACATGGCCACTGAATTTTATAGTGATCGGATGGAAATGGGCAAAGAGACAAAAGCTGAGCGCGAGCAATTCATTGCTGATATTCAGATAGCAGTCTCGAACATACGAAATGAAGCGAAAGCAGAGATGTCCCGTTTTGGCAAGGATCATGCCGATATGGCCAAAAACCTCCACGCAGAGCTTGATGAATTTTCATCAAACTTGAAAACTGTGGTTGACGACATGATTGTTGGATTTTGCAGCAATCGGGCTGAAATGGCCGGGGAAACCAGGGCCACACGCCAGGAATTCGTTAACAATATCATCCAGGCTGTTGATGATCTTAAACAAAAAAATACAGCGCTTATTGCTGAATTCGCCGCTGATATCTCCGGTGCCCGCCAGGCGTGGTCTGGTGGAGAGACTCATGCTCCTTCAAGCGAAAAAAAAATAACAGTCGAACCGCTGACGAAAAAAGAACCAGTGAGTAAAGATGAAGTACCGAAAACCGAAGATAAAATCGAGCGAGATGATTTGACAGAAATTAAAGGAATTGGCTCTAGCAGAGCAGCACAACTGAACAGTGGGGGGATTTTTACCTTTGCTCAGTTGGCTGACTGTACCATTGATCTGTTGAATGAAATACTGGGATCTGAATCTGCCCGCCTTGCGCCGGTGGACAAATGGATTGAAAAGGCTAAGGATCTGATAAAAGAGTCAATGTAGTGAGTCGTTCACAGTAATTCCCGGACCAATTTGAGCTAAACCATTGTTTTTTAATATTTTTTTAGTTAAAAATATTATGAACGGGAGATATGGAATAATAAATAAAATCAGCAGGTTACACCCTTTCTGGGAATCGCTGGGTAATTCAAGAAAAGAGATAAGTAAAATGAGTGCTTCTGTATTGCAAAACCAATCTGAAAAAAAAGTACAGGTTTCCCTTTCAGGGGACAGCGTGGTGCCAAAACCAGGTACCTCTTTTGTCAATACCCCATATATCCAGGATTTGATGAATCGGGCCTTTGCTTATCTTGAGGTAGGATATCCTGTCCATTTTGCCGGTCCAGCCGGAACTGGCAAGACGACCATCGCCTTTCATGTCGCGGCTCAGTTTGATCAACCTGTTTCTCTCATTCACGGCGATGACGAATTCGGCAGTTCTGATCTCATTGGCAGAGATTCCGGTTACCGCAAATCAACGGTGGTTGACAACTATATCCATTCCGTCACGAAGACCAGGGAAAGTATGAATACGGTATGGGTGGATAATCGGCTCACAACCGCCTGTCAGAACGGATATACCCTGATATATGACGAATTTACCCGGTCAAAACCGGAAGCAAACAATCCCTTTCTCAGTGTCTTGGAGGAGAAGATATTGAATCTCCCCAAATTACGCCGAGGTGGGGATGGTTACTTAACGGTACACCCAGATTTTAAAGCTATCTTTACCTCTAATCCAGAGGAATATGCCGGTGTTCATAAAACCCAGGATGCACTGTTAGACCGCTTGATTACCATCAACCTCAGCCACTTCGACAGGGAGACAGAAATACAGGTGGCCATGGCCAAATCCGAACTGGCGCGAGTGGAAGTTGAGTTGGTGGTGGATATCGTTCGGGAGTTGCGGACCGTAGGTGTGAACAACAACAGCCCAACAATCCGGGCCAGTATTGCCATGGCAAAAATTCTTGCTAATCTCGGACGAGAAGCCAGCATTGACGATCCGATTTTCCTCAGTGTCTGTCGGGATGTTTTAAATATCAACACGACAAAAGTTACTCGTGATGGAAAACCACTAATGACCAATGTAATGGAGGATGTCATTAAAAAGGTTATTGGAAAACATCGGCCAATTGTTGTCGCATCGAAAAACTGAACCTGTCAGGATCCTAAGAGAGATATCTAATGAGTGTTAAACCCAAAAACAGCATTCGAAGCGTAAAAGATATTCGTACCCACTCAGGCAGTATTGATCAAGCAGCAATACCATATAAGGCCTATATGCGAATCAGTTGCCTTGAAATGGAGAGGGCAAGGCGCCTTAAGGAAAAGAAACAAACAATGGCACGGGTAGATCTGATTGATTCGCGTATTGAGGAAATTGAGGCTGAAAAACAGGCACTGAAAAACGAATTAGCCCAAATAGAAGAAGGCATACCGTCTTCTGATAGTCAGCCTCAGAAAAAGAAATCGAATTCTCGGCAAGTTGGAAGTGCTGCAGTCCATAGCGACGACAGTGGTACAGAAGGATTCAAAATTAGCTATTGACCCCTGGATGCAGTGTGCTGGTTGGAGATATCTGACTAACCAGTCAGTATTCGAAAAACCGGGTAGTGCTGCCTGGGTTGAGATAAAAAACACCAATTAATCAGGAAAATAGACGGAAGTTTATTTTGAATAAATTTCATAAATTTTAGCCCCCTTCCTGGTATGCCAGGGTTGGTACTTGTTGGATAAACGTGATGAAAACCCTGGCGATGCCTATGCCGATTATGAGGGGCTGGTAAAATATTACGTTTGCGAAGTACTTTTGGCAATTAAAGCTGAAGAGGAAAGTTTGAAATCAATGGGGCTGGTTAACAACCAGCCACTGTAACTGGCAATGAAACCTCGCCTCTGTGATAAAGAAAATTATACTGCCCCATTGTATTGCTGAAAAGTACTGCTGAAAAGAACGGTAAACATTTTTTCCAAGATGCTTAACCGGGTAGATTAATCCAAGACGTTTGAGGAGTAACATGGTTTCAAATACTTCCCCACCACAAAAAGGCTGTATGTACCTCTACGCGATAATTGAAGGGGCTGCTGCCCGTCAGTATGACGGGGCAGGCCTTAACGGTGAAAATGTGTACACCATTTCCAATGGAATTACTTCTGCGGTAGTGAGTGCCGCTCCAGCCAATAAGAAGATTCGACCGGAACGTCGTCACCTTGAGGCCCATAAGGAGATACTGAGGCGACTGATGGAAGAAACCACTCCATTACCTGTGGCTTTCGGTATTATTGCTGATGACCACAAGGCTGTTGAACGTATTCTTGCAAACAATCAGGAAATTCTGGTTGAACAACTTGCGCGGGTCCAAAACAAGATGGAAATGGGCTTGAGAGTCACCTTGGACGTTCCGAATATATTTGAATTTTTTATCAACACTCACTCTGATCTCAGGGCTGGCCGAGATCGATATTTCGGCTCGAACAGCGAACCCTCTCCAGAGAATAAAATTGAACTGGGCAGGATGTTTGATGCAATTCTTAATGAGGACAGAGAGACATTTACGAAACAAATTGAAGACGACATGGTGCCATATTGTTTTGAGAGTAAACGAAACAAGTATCGCAATGAACGCGAGATGGCAAATCTGGTCTTCCTCATAGGGCGAGATCAGGAGGCTGAATTTGAAAAAGGCTTATTAAAGGCTGCTGGTCAATTTGATAATAATTTTTCATTCGACTATAATGGACCATGGGCACCGCACAATTTTGTCGAAATCGACTTGACGATTTGATCATCACGTATCGACTATGTGACTGTGACGTAGTCTGATTTGAGAGGACCCCTTGAGGGGGTAGAAATTCCTTTATACTCCGCCAGAACGGGATTAAAATACAGTGTTTTGGTCGACAACATTCTACTCTCTCCGTCCCGGGGGTTGCTTTGGGTTTTTAAATAAATATCCAATGCCGTTCAACAGGATATCGATGGTGAGGCTGAGAATATTACTACTGAGTTAAGCGAACTCCATATAATGCTTGATATCGGAAATATTACAGAAGAGGAATTCGATGGTGAGGTAGGGGAAGAGGCGTGAAAATAACAGATACTACCTCGGAGCATGTATTCACCAATCACTACCAACTCTTGGAGTGATTACTATGACACCACCATGTTTTTGCAATTGCCAATTTCGATTGTTGTTCTTCGGCGGTAAAAGTGGTGTTGGTAAAACCACATGTGCTACAGTCACTGCCGTAAACCTGGCCAACAAATACCCACAAAAATCTATCCTCCTTGCCTCGAGCGATCCAACTCATTCCTTGACGAGGTAATGGTCCTCACCATGATTATGGAGTTGCATGAGGACGGAAAATACGGTGTTTTTGTCTTTGATTCAGCACCAGCAGGGCACTTTCTCAAGCTCCTCGAATTTCCTGAAATAATAGCGCAATGGCTAAAAGCATTTTTCGCTCTGTTTTTAAAATAGAAGCAGATATTTAAACTCCCTGGTTTCTCGCAACGATTAGTGCAGATATTAAAGGATCTTAAAAAAATGCGAACGCTGTTGCAAACCGGAACGCGAACAAATGTTTACGCTGTCTACATGATCATAACATTCAATTGAATCATCCAACCTGGCTGATCTGCTTGAACGTATACTTGATAAAGGGGGCATGATTGCAGGTGATATCAGGATCAGTTTGGTTGACATTGAATTATTAACCATTCAACTTCGCCTGGTTATCTGTCCAGTTGACAAGACAAGGCTGGAGAAATGGGTTGTCTCCTCTTGTTGTAGATTATGTAGAAACGAGTAAAATAAATGAAACATACAGAGAATAAACAATAGTTATTTTGTTGAAAGAGAGAAGGAAAATTCTTTTGACAAGGCTATCAATACAATTGTCGGAAAAAAGTGATGATGTTCCGGCCTTTCATTACATAGGCCTTCTACCTCCTTACAGCTTTGTACCTTTAGAATTCAGTAAGGGTGGTTTTGATCTCATTAATAATGCGAGGCTTTTTCTGATGCTCAAGGAAACATGCACTTTTAATGATGTGAAAAAGGAGTAACATCATGGATACTTATAACGAACTTGATTTCATGTTGCTGGATGTCATTCCCTCCTCAGTTTTATTTCTCGATAAGAATTTACGTATCCTTTCTGCCAATCGAAATTATCTTAAAAAAAATCGACTCAAAAGATCAGACACTGTCGGTCGAAGTCTGCCTGATGTATTCCCTCAGATCATCTTGGAACACCTGGATATTATCGAACAAATACGCCAGGTTTTCAGGAGTAATCAACCCACGAAGGGACACAGCATGACGTATCGGGCGCCCGGGGTTCCCCTGACAAATTATTATTATCGAATCTCACCATATTCTTACAATGGGATTGTTGACGGTGTGATTTTTCTCATGGACGATATTACGGAACAGGTGCGACTGAATGAGGAGTTCAATCGTGTTGAACGGCATCTGGCAAGTGTAGTTAATTATGCCAGCGACATGGTGTTATCTCTAGATACCCAGAGTCATATTTTAACCTGGAATCGATCTGCCACACAAATTATCGGTTATTCATACTCTGAGGCAATTAACAAGAATTTTCTCGACTTCTTTTCCCAGGAGTCTGTCCTGGATATCCAGAAGGTGCTTGCTGACCAGTTGGCTGGCAGGAGTTCCCACAGAATTGGTGAATGGGATATTATAACAAAACAGGGTATAACTATCAGGGCCTCCTGGGTTTGTTCGCCGATGTTTAATAATCAAAAAAATGTCATTGGAATAGTAGCGATAGGCAGAGATCTCAGTGAATACCAAAAATTGCAGCTGGATCTTGTCCGTTCTCAGAAATTTGCCGCCCTGGGTGTAATGGCAGGAGGCATTGCCCATGAGATCAGAAATCCCCTGGCTATCAGCTCGTCATCGGCCCAGTTCCTGATGGAAAGTGATCTCACGGACGAATTCCGTAAGGAATGCGCTGAAAAGATATATTCAGGTATTCAAAGGGCCTCGGGTATTATTGAGAATCTCCTGAAATATGCCCGCCCATCAATTAATGTTGATATGGAACCGATGGTTCTCTCAATTCTCCTGCAAGATACATTGTTATTGATTCGCAATCAGGCCAAAATCCAAAAAATTAACATTATTTCAGAAATCAAGGATTCGTCCATTAGGTTTAAAGGGATAAGAAATCTTATCCAGCAGGTATTCATGAATCTTTTTCTGAATGCTATAGAGGCAATGCCGAAGGGAGGAACGTTAACTATTTCCATGAAAAAAACACCAACAACCGTCTCCGTTTATATAACCGATACAGGGGTAGGTATTGCTGAAGATGAAATCGGCAAAATATTTGATCCATTTTACACGACTATGTCCACCAGAATGAGTACAGGATTGGGTCTTGCCCTCTCGTATTCCATTGTAAAACAGCACTTCGGTGTCATTGAAGTGAGAAGTGAGAAAGGCAGCGGTAGTACCTTTATTGTAAGGTTGCCCACTAAGGATGGGAGAAGCTATACCAGGAGAATACATGAAAGACGATGAAAAACGATTTCTCATTATCGATGATGAGCCTGATATGTGTTGGGCCTTGGAACAAATACTGAAACATAATGACATTGTTTCTTCGACAGCATCTAACGCTGGTGAAGCGCTTGCCCTGCTGGAAACAAATCGTTTCCGATTTCAGGTGGCTTTTGTTGATGCCAAATTGCCTGATATTGAAGGCCTTGAACTGGCAAGGTTGATCCGGAAAAATAATCCATATATAGCTATTGTGATGATCTCCGGTTTTTTTTATAAGGATGGAGACGAGGTAAAAGAAGCCTTGAAAACTGGTACGATCTCAGCCTTTATCGCCAAGCCCTTCAATAATAACGAAATTGTAAAGCTCCTCTCCTGCTGCTGAAACATGACCTGCTTTACCTAACTATGGAAAAGTTTCTATGGAATTTTTCCCATAGTTGGTTGTTCGTTTAATCAATCCAGGGCACCTGAATTGTCAAAAGTACTGATATGACATAGGTAATTAGTATTTTTGTCGTCTGGCACAGACTTTGCTACATAGTAGCATATAGGTAGTGATTAAATTTTATCATTGGATAATGGGCTACCATAAAAGTTTATTTTAACTTAAGGAGATTGTTATGGCAAAGGTACAAAAATCGACTGATTCTTCAAGTTTGGCAGAAGTTGTTGATCGGATTCTTGACAAAGGTATTGTGATTGACGCCTGGGTCAAAGTATCTCTGGTTGGAAT
>NZ_JAFFPZ010000053.1 GCF_016918505.1 Desulforhopalus vacuolatus | reverse complement strand
ATTCTCCAACAGCGGAAAGAATCCTGAAGGCCTATTCCCAAATCACTCTGACGATCATCGAGTTAGCCGGGCAAATCTTTCACCATGTCACACCACTTTCACCGTTACAAGTAAGGATGTTGGAACTTCTTGGTCTGGGACCAGAAATCTATTCCGGCCTGGAGAGTAATTCCGGATAGTTTTTCAGTTTACGCGAATGGTGAGCTTTAACCTTGTTTAACCTTCTTTAACCCTGGTACCCATAATGGCCTCTTCTCCAGCCCCCTCCCCTGCCCAGAAAATCCCTCTTGATTTGAGAGATGAAGATCCGAATCAACCCTGGAAGAAAGACAATCCTGGATTCACAAGGAAAAGTCTCTAAGAGCTTGCGGACACTATTTCTGATCCCAGACCTGGGATTTCTAACATCCTTATACCATTCCTCTTAAATTATGCTCCCCGTTTAAGAAGACCCAATCCCGGTTGCATCTGCTGTTAATAATTCCGGGAATTGCTACCAGTTTATTCCACCAATGGTTGTGTCATTCCACCGTTATCGTTACGTTTACCGGCACAGTGTAGACAAGGCATGCCTTGTCTCTACAACACCATTGCTGGAATCACTGTTGTGCCGATTTTTCACCAATGAGGTGTAAGGTTCACCGTTATAACCCCCGTGATGACAATGTGGTGTGTATTGTTTCTCGGGTTATCGGTGATGGTCGCGTTTTCTGGTCAGTAAAAAATGTAATTTGTATTAGTGAAAATTCGTGTCCATTCGTGGTTACAAATCCCCTGACTTTTTCAGAAATCATAAGAAATAGAGCAAAATGAATATCAAACAAATTACAGACAGCCTGAACAAAATCTATCAGGAAGAAAACACGCGGATTGTCTTCTGGTATGACACGGACGGCGAGTTCGAAGAGATAATCTCGTCCCTTGAGCTGGAAGATGTTTCCCTGGTCAGACTGGACAAAACAGCATCACTTGAACTGAAGATCAGGCTGGAGATGGAAGATACGGAAAACCGTTATCTGCTCTATTCGCCCTGCCCCGAACCTGCCCATAAGGAGAACTGGCTCCTTGATATCCAACTCTACAGCCATCTCTTTCATGCTGATAAAGCGTCCCTCATCTTAAATGATCTGGGCCTGTCCCGGCAGAGCATGCGCGCATATTGCAACAGCCGGAAAACCTTCTTCAACAGCAAAGAGCGGACCGACAAGCTGAAGAAATGGGTGAAACCTGAGGATAATGAAGAGGATCTGGATCTGAAAATGCTGGGCGTGATCACCAGGGTCGAGCAGCCGGATGCCTTTGTGATATTTATGAAGCTCTTTGCGGCCTTTTGTGAAGAGGGAAACTATTCACCTGACAATGAGCCGAAAATCTGGCTGGAAATACTCAAGCTGGATCTTGAAAAGCCCTTCTGGGATCTTGTCGCCAGGACATTTGGGTATGCTGTGGCTGCACCTTCCCTGTCTGATCTCCTCATCAGGCTGCTGGTGACCGACTTCGTCAATACCTTGAAAGATGTCCCACCACCTGCCGGTCTCGAACATTTTGTCCTGCAGGCGGGTTCTCAAAGCTTTACCATTTCTGTCTTCCTCTCCCAGTGGCGAAACGATATCAGCCGGTTTCAGGCATATAATCGTATCGCTGACCATTACAGCAGAAAACTGAAAATTGCGGAGCTGATCCAGGAGTATGAGCGCTCTGTTCTGCTCGATGTCATGACCTTTGAGGTGGTTGAGAAAAGGATCGTCAGTGACCTGCGGGATGTTGTTCTTCAGGGGAAACAGGAAGAATTTGAGACCATTGAGGAACATATCCAATGCCGTCGGGACGGGTACTGGGTCACGACCGGTGATGCCCGGAAGAACCTGTACGGGACAACCTTTGATGCCCTGGAATCGGCGATGGCCCTGTTCCGGCTGCGCAGGAAATATGACAAAGGTTTGAGTTATCCCGGGGCGGAAGAGATGTTCTCTGCCTATACCGGGGAGTTGTATCTGTTTGATCAGTATTACCGACATTTCCATGAAGCTGCTGGCAAGGTTGAGCTGGCAGGCTGGGACATCCTGAAAACCCTGCAGGTGTCCGTCGAAGATTGTTACAGCGGCTGGTTCCTGGATCAGTTGGCTCTTGCATGGGATGGTTTTCTGGAACGTGGCGATACTGGCGGATTACTGAGGAAGTGGACACTTTTCAACGTCAAAAGACAGGATAATTTCTATAAAGAAGTCATAAAGTCTCCTCCGGGCAAGACAACGAGGGTGCGTACTTTTGTCATTATCAGTGATGCGTTGCGCTATGAGATTGCCGAGGAGCTGGCAGGAGTGATCAACAGCCAGTATCGATTACAGGCGGACCTTTCCGCCATGCTTGGTGTTCTGCCCAGCTATACCGCTTTGGGGATGGCGGCTTTGCTGCCTCATAAGTCCATCGCTTTTACAGAGATGAGCGATGGAATTGTCGTTGATGGTCAGCCTTGTGCAGGATTTGAACAGCGGGGTAAAATTCTGGCGCAGCACCAGGGAGTGGCCGTTAAGGCCGAGGATCTGCTGGGCATGTCCAAGGCAGAGGGTCGTGAATTCGTCAAACCTTTTAAGAGTGTCTATATCTACCATAATACGATTGATGCCACTGGCGACACGGCCTCAACTGAATTGAAGACATTTGAAGCGGTGAGGCAGGCGATTGATGAGCTCAACGCCATCATTCGTTATTCTATTAACAGCCTCAGCGCCGGGCAGGTGCATGTAACCGCAGACCATGGTTTTATTTACCAGGACAAAGCCCCTGATCATTTAAACAAGAGTGTGCTCGATGCAAAGCCCGGGCAGGCGGTAAAGAGCAAAAAACGATATATCCTTGGCCGGAAACTGGAAGACTCGGACAACGTCTGGCATGGAAACACCAGGTACACGGCAGGCACGGAAGACGATATGGAGTTCTGGCTGCCGAGGGGAACCAACAGGTTTCATTTCAGTGGTGGCTCCCGCTTTATCCATGGCGGGGCAATGTTGCAGGAAGTGGTTGTGCCCCTGCTCACAGTGACTGAGCTGAAGGGGGCTGCCAAGACGAAATCCGAGGTGCGGAAGGTTGGTATTTCCCGTATTGGATCTCAAAAAAAGGTGGTTACGAACATTCATCGTTTTGAGTTTATCCAGACAGATTCGGTGTCAGACCGGATGAAGCCGATTGTCTTGACGGTATCGCTCAGGGACGGCAATGAACTGGTCAGTAATGAGGCAGTGGTAACCTTTGACAGCTCTTCGACCTCCATGGATGAGCGAAAAAAATCGGTGAAATTGATTCTCAAGGGCATGCAGTTTGACAGGAAAAAGGAATATTATCTCGTGCTTCGTGATCAGCAGGATGATACCGAGTATGAGCGCAGTCCTGTCCATATTGATCTCGCCTTTTCAAGGGATTTCTGATGGAAAACGAAAGAAGTGACAGTAACCTTGATGCGATGCTGAACGAGCACTTTGCCGGTCGAGTTGTCCGTAAGGACCTCACCATGCAGGTGAAGGAAGGGGCCAACGTGCCCGTTTATGTCCTTGAATATTTGCTGGGCATGTACTGTGCTTCCGATGACGAGGAAGTGATAAAGGACGGTCTGCAGACAGTGAAAGACATCCTGTCGGAAAACTATGTCCGCCCTGATGAGGCTGAGAAGGTCAAGTCCAGGATCAAAGAGCTGGGCAACTACAAGATCATTGACAAGGTTACGGTCAGGCTCAACGAAAAAGATGATGTGTATGAGGCGGTGCTGTCAAACCTGGGGGTGAAAAGTGTTGTTGTTCCCAGTGAGACGGTCAAGCGATATGAAAAGCTGCTGGCCGGTGGCATCTGGTCTATTATTGATCTGGAATATTATTATGAGGAGGGGCAGAATATCTCTCCGTTTCTCTTGAAGGAACTGAAGCCCATCCAGATGCCGAATCTTGACCTCGAAACTGTTTTTGAGGGGCGGAGGGCATTTACTGAGGAACAGTGGATTGATGTCCTGCTGCGATCAACAGGTCTTGAACCGGCGCGGTTTAGCGAGCGGGTAAAATGGCACTTTGTCGCCCGCCTCATACCGTTGGTGGAAAACAACTGCAATATCTGTGAACTTGGCCCGAGGGGAACCGGCAAGAGCCATATATATAAAGAGATAAGCCCCAATTCACTTTTAGTCTCCGGTGGGCAGACCACGGTTGCCAATCTCTTCTACAATATGAACACCAGCAGGGTCGGGCTGGTCGGTATGTGGGATGTGGTCGCTTTTGACGAGGTGGCCGGTATCAGGTTCAAGGACAGGGACGGTGTCCAGATCATGAAGGATTTCATGGCATCCGGTTCCTTTTCAAGGGGGCGGGATGTGATCAGCGCCAATGCCTCCATGGTCTTTATTGGCAATATCAACCAGAGCGTTGACAGTCTGGTGAAGACCAGCCATCTCTTTGCGCCCTTTCCTGAGGAGATGATCGATGCGGCATTTTTTGACCGGATGCATTGTTATCTGCCAGGCTGGGAGATCCCCAAGATGCGGCCGGAGTATTTTACCCGTCAATATGGCCTTATTGTCGACTATCTCTCCGAGTTCCTGCGGGAGATGCGAAAAAGAACCTTTGCGGATGCTGTTGACAGGTATTTCACGCTGGGCAATAACCTGAACCAGAGAGATGTCATCGGGGTGCGCAGAACGGTTTCCGGACTGCTGAAGTTGATATATCCCCATGGCGACTTTGCCAAAGATGCTGTTGAGCGGTGTCTGGAATATGCCCTGGAAGGTCGGCGACGGGTTAAGGAGCAGCTCAAGAAGATCGGTGGTATCGAGTTTTATGATGTCCACTTCAGCTATATTGACAATGAGACGTTGGAAGAAAAGTTTGTAAGTGTTCTGGAACAGGGAGGGGATAAGCTGATTCCCCAGGGGCCGCTGAATCCAGGGACAGTGCATCTGGTCGCTCAGGGAACAGAAATGCCGGGTCTGTATCGGCAGGAACTGCAGGTAACCAGGGGCAACGGCAAGCTCACTATTTCTGGTGTCGGCGCACAATCGAAGACGAAAGAGGCAATCAAGATAGCCTTTGATTACTTCAAAGCGAATATCTCCAGGGTGAGTGCCTCAACCAAAGCCAGGGACCATAACTATCACCTGCATATAGTTGAGATGCACAATACAGGGCCCGCCTCAGCCATAACCCTGGCGAGTTTTGTCACCCTGTGTTCCGGTCGGCTGGGGAAATCTCTGCAAAGCCAGCTGGTTGTGCTGGGGGATATGAGTCTGGGCGGGAGTATTACTCCGGTGGAAGATCTGGCGGGAACGCTGCAGGTGGCTTGTGATGCCGGGGCAAAGCGAATTTTACTGCCCATGAGCAGCGTGGGAGATATTACCACCATTCCGGGTGAACTCTTTGCCAAATTTCAAACCAGTTTCTATGCTGATCCCATTGATGCGGTTTTTAAGGCTTTGGGGGTTGAATAGAGAAAAAACGGTGGAAAAAATTTCATATCATGAGCTCTGCCGGGGGTAAGAATAACGTAAAGAGAGGGGAGAAAATGGAATCAATTTTTGGTGTTATTGTCGTACTTATTGCTATAGGTATTCTCATAAAAATACTACCAGCTCTCTTGGAATTTTTATTAGAGGGTTTGGGATTTGTCATATCGGTTGTTATTTTTATAGCTGCTGTTCTTTTTATTGCATCAATATTTAAATAGGGGTAACTATTCAGCCCCATAGACTCCATAAAATCAGGTAGTTGCGGAGTCAAAGCACTCTTTTTAAAGATTTTTTCGCGTTTTTTGACTGTTTTTTAACAAAAAAATGCAAATAAATTAGCATGTTAACCCACCTGAATAGTTACAAAAATAGAAGGGAAATGTAATATTTACGTTTATCATCCGAGCGACAGATAACCGTCACTTCGGGGTTTTCCGGTAGTGGTATCGCTACAGTTGCCCCACCACCGTATAGACAAGGCATGCCTTATCTACACCACAACATTGGTGGAACCACCATCGTGTCAATTTTCCTCAGGGTGATAACATGGGTTACTACCTGGTAAACCACGGAAGACACGGAAAGCACGGAATATTAGAGAACAAAACGCTTAATATCGACTTTCGGATGACTGCCAAAGTTGATTAATAATCTTGGCTTTAAGTTGCTTGCTTTGAAGTAATTGATGCTTTTTATTGTAATATCAATGGTTTACAATTGCCTTTCGTAAAGCCTGAAGTGTTCATAGTAACAATTACAAACACTTACAAGGTTTTACTCCGGGAATAGCTGATGCGTAACTACACCATATCCCCAAAAAAAATTAGATTCCTTGTTAATCAACTAATATTGATGGTAAACATTGGATGGCTATCCATAGCATTTATGAACAAAACCATGGCTGTTCGACTCGTTCATGAAGATGGCATTATTCAGTGGCTTCAGTTTCTTTTTTTACTGTTTACAGCATTATTTCTTTTGAGAATTGTCTTGAGCGACAGAGATCTTTACGAAAATAAAACTTTAAAATATGGCTTTTTCATATTGTTTGTTTTGACTTTGGTATTAGCGGGCGAAGAAATCAGCTGGGGCCAAAGAATTTTTAACATAACAACCCCGGATTTCATTAAACAAGTTAATGTTCAAAATGAAATTACATTACATAATCTTTGGTTTTTTCAGCGCTTTCGACATTGGCTCTTGCTCATCTTTGGACTCACTGGCCTGGTTTTAATTCATCTGAAAACACACAATCATAAAATACATAACCAGTTTGTTTTCTTTTATCCGCCAGCATCGTTCAAGCTGGCATTTTACTTTATCATAATAAGCGGCGTTGCTCTTGAGGTGGCATACATATCACTGTCAACATTCCCTGGGGCAACGGTAAAACTCCTTCGATTCTGGGCTGGAAGGTACTCTGAAATTGGAGAGTTGGGCGTTTCAATAACAGCATTCTCTTATGCCGAACATAAGTTCAATTTGTTATTATATGAAAATAACATAGGGCAAAATGAATAGCGCGATAACAAAGCAATTTTATGGCAGAAAAACCTCTCGGGAGAGGAACAGCTAAAGGTTACTTTTGTCGAATACTCGAAAAAAACAGTAAGCCCCACAAAACACAACACTTCACCTAGGTTACCAATTTAATCATCACCAAAGAGAATGTCTTTCATTTTATGCGTGGTACCAGCGATTCCCGGGCACCCCTGAAACCCAGCAATAGCGTAGTTTTTAAAAAAAGTCTTCGTAAACATTTCAGAAGTTAAGGTAAAATTTCCCTTGACATATCGATGCGATTGTAATCGTCTTTTTGTAAGCAATATTAAAACCTTACAAGGAGGCTGCAATGTCCCGTCACATAAAAGAAACTATAAAAAGCCACAGACGAAAAATGGCCCAAACTG
>NZ_JAFFPZ010000052.1 GCF_016918505.1 Desulforhopalus vacuolatus | reverse complement strand
TTGATCGAAGCGGTGGTGCATTGACCAAGGCCTGCTTTGTTGGTTTGAGTAAGTGTGTTTGTGATGGGACAGCATATCGCCGGGAGCGAAAAGTTACAAAATCCATCGTAACCTCCTTAGAAGATTAGTCTTTTAAGGAGGGCAAACTCGGAATTTCACTTATTTGTCAAGAAAAAAGCTTCTCCTTGTAATTTATTTTTTCTACATGCAAAATCTTAACCGGACACTACTGACTGTTTTTACGAGTCTTCTTTTCCAGAAAGATCGACAGTATCAATTCCACAACGACCAGCAAGCTGTTCATCACAATTTTGACCTCCGGCGTTACCTTGCCAGCAGAGCAGAGTTGTTCGAACTCTTGTTTTACGCGAGCAACTTCTTCGCGTACACTTATCTTGTTCATCGTTGCCATAGCTATACTATACCACAGCTTTTTTCGACCTCCAGAGATGCCTTGTACTGAACGAAAACGTCTCCTTGTAACCATTCGGATGCATTTGTCTTTCAGCTATCATGTATGGTAGCGCCAGCAGGCTCACATCGACCATTTTTCAATGGGTCTCAAATTTATTTTTTTGCCCTTGAAAAACCTGTCAAGCTTTTTTTTATTTATTAATTTTTTGAGGGGGGGTGAGTAGTTACCTTCTTCCTTGAAATTATGGACACCCTGGAAAATCGGGTTATCGAGTCGGTCTGTTACTGAGCTTTAAGCATTCAACTTTGGGAGTCATCCGAAAGTCGGGGTTGAGCGTTTTACGCTCCCATATTCGGTGCTTTCCGTGTCTTCCGTAGTTTACCTGAAGCATGAGAACAGACCCTGCTCCTTATGGGCCGATAAGCAAAAACAATACGTTACCACAGTACTCATGCAGTTTGCTACCACGGAAAACACGGAAGGACACGGAAAACATCAATTACCTCAAAGCAAACAACAAACCGAATTCAACCACAAGGGCATTCTCTTATGGTTTTTTCAGTAATAATTCGTGTCCATTCGTGGTTCCTTTTGTAACCATGAATGGATAAACAGGAGACAAAACGGGGGATAATACCATTCCTATTAAGTTGTGACCTTACTTAATACCATTTTCACTTTCTATTGGCGAATGTAAAGGCAGGGGGACGGGAAACAGGAGAAAGGAGACGGGAGACAGGGAAAAGCAAAAGACGGAACAGCGAAAAACTTTTTGCCAACGAATAAAAGCTCTAAACATGCGAATAAAGGCAAAAAACTTTAAAAAAGATTTTAAAATTAAATAGAGAATTGCTGTTGTTCTATCTTTACTCGCATCCTCTGGTTAATACAAAATGTAAATGGTATAACTTTGATATCGGAGTCTGGCGCTTCCCTCGACGTCTCGTTCCTCGCTTTGTCGGAGGATAAATTTTTACTGTAACGAAGAAAATGGACGAAAGATTGATTATTCAAGGTACCCGATAGTGTGTTGTACTGATAATTATTCTTGTCTGAGGCAATTCAATGGGATTTAAAAATCATAAGACGCTGCTGGTCTTCTTTGTTGTAATTCAGTTCTTTCAATGTCTGCCAGGGGCGGGACCGGGGGGGGCCAGGTGTCAGGAAATGAACAGATGGAATACCGACGGGGATTTCTCTCTGCCGGTGTTTGACAGCGGAGTTATTAAAGAGGGCAGTGACATCCTTGCCCCCTGGGGGATCGGATCCTGGGGCTTTGCGTATGCCAATTTTAAAGGTTCTTTTGATCACAACTTGACGGCGACCAGGTTTAAAAGTAGCGGGTGGGATGTTTATCTTTACGGTAAAGACACGCATCCGGGGAGAGCCTGGGGGTATGCCCGTTTTGTTCAGGGGGACATCTGGGGGAGCGGGAGTGGTGACCCTCGACAGTATCATATTCCGTCTCCCGGTTCTTTACACAACAGGCGGGTGCTGCTGAATCTGGATTGCATCGTGGATACGGCAAAGCTTCTGACCCCCAATGATTCGTGGGTTATGGCTGCTGTTAATATCTGGCTTTCCGGTCCTGGCATGCCGCCGGGAAAAGATCGCCTCGGTCGAAAACCCCTGGTCATTGATTTGTACATCTACCACAAATCCAATATGGGCAACATCGTTCCCCAGGAGGATGACCTGGCCTTCCATGTGCCCATTGCCCTGAAACCCGGCATCCTCGGAGAGAAGATGTCATGGAGTACTGACATCACTCCACAGCTTGTCCAGGCGGTGCAGACAAATTTCCCAGGACTGAAGCAACCAGGTAGTGCTCGCCCTCAACTTGCAGATCTGAAAATATACCAGCTGGATTTTGTTCTTGAAATGGTCAACGCCGAAGCGGCAGCCACCATTGATAACTTTAATCTGGAGATACGGTCGGGCGGTTCTTCAAATTAAGGATTCTGCAAACGAGAGGCTGCCGCCGTTCGTTTGAATACCAGACGTTTCCCCTGTTTTAAGATGCAATGAAATCCGGCAAGTTTCCCGTCCATGACTGAGGGGTGTCTTCTGGCAAAAGCATCATAGGTCGGGTCTGTATAGACCACAACATAATCGACATACATGGCAGGCAGGGAAAGGCCCATTTCATAATCGAGTTGTTCTGGGAGCAAAAAGCGCTGAGGGCTGTTGGAAAAAAAGATCAATTCCATATTCCTTTTCGGATCCATAAGAATACGTCCCCTGGAATCTTTCAGTGCATTGAGAATGTTATTAATACCTTGCAGGCGGTGGTCCGGCTCGTGGCGCAACAGAGTATCAACAAACTGCTGCTCGGCCTTGTCCGGAGATTGCTCCATATCAAACCATCCACCAATCAGCAGGAGCGGTATACAGGCACTTGCAATAATGGAACACGTGCGCTGCTTTACACCGGAAAATGAAAAATCCCGGGTGGTCATAAGCAGTGTCTGAAGGGGGAAAATAAGAAAAGCCGCACTTGAACGTTCAAAAAGACCGGTGCCGAGATACAGCGACAATCCGCAGTAGAGCAGGGGAGCCAGAAAATATTTGTGCATGGGGTGCAACATTTTCCAGCTGCCCCGAACCAGAAGCAGGCCCCATGCCACTGCCCAGGGTATCAGGAGAAAGGCGGTGTCAGAAAGTCGTTTGATGGTTTCACTGGCTGCAGCAACAATGCTGCCCTGCCCGGGTCTCGCCTCTATCATATCAATGTGCTGGCTGATTAAAAGAAAAGAGCGCCATTGTTCAAAAGGATCTCCTTCGCCGGTAAGAAGCAGGCTCATGGGATTCTGAATAAGGGCGAAAAAAATCAGGGGGAGATACGTCAGGACAAGGACAGCAATTATGGAGTGGTGGACTTCAAGACCCCGTTTGGCAACATAAGGTGCAAAAAGCAGGCAAAGTATCAACGTGGTCGGATCGCATAAATACAATAAAGCCATGCAGAGGCTGCAGATGGTCAGATGATAAGTCTGACCATACAGTTCTACCCGACGCAGGCTCCACATTGTGAGAATAAACGTACACACAGTCAGGCTGAGATCAATACGCTGGGTAAACACAAACAGTAGCTGGGGCAGAAACAGAGTAGAGAGAATGCAGAGAAACGTTGTAACCGTCCCGATGCTCTTCTCTTGGCGAAGGCTGTTGAGGAGCGCTATAATGGCTGCCTGAACTATCCCCCCGGCAACGGCGCTGGCAATGAGAGGATCTCGGAATACCAGCACAAGAAAATAGGGGATGGGTGGGTAAATTCCACCAATATTTTCAAGTTTTGGGGGAGTCCCATTATAAGCCAGTATCGCCTTTGTCCCGAAATATATATTGATATCGGACAATATTCCTGTCTTTAACAGGCTGATGTTGATAATGAACTGACACAGTCCGAGGCCGGTTGCCAGCAAAAGAAACAGCCAGATACTGTGGATTACGCTTTCTTTACCGGACACGAGAGAAACTGCCGGTCTCGGATCAGAAAGCTTATTTATGTTGAGAGTTTGTAAGACCATGGGTTGTTTTTTCCCAGTAATGGGGTTTTACAAAAAGTTGCCATAATGCCTTATAGGCGGCTGGTGTATGAAAGAAAAGCCAGTAAAAGGGGTTGAGCAGGGCAAAGGGCAGAAGATAATACAATCGTCTGCGGAAGACCGCCATACAGTTAAGATAGATGCCCAGAAAATTCCCAAGCACCAGATTAATCATGCCGAAAAATGTGGTTAACGGCAGGTAATGAGCGTGCATGATATCTATCTGAGTTACCCCCCAGAAAATAAAGAAACTCCACATAATCGGATTCAGCAGAAACAACAGCGGTGTGCCTGCTATAAAAAGCTGGAAAGAAAGCCAGTCTTTGAGTCCCAGCCTGCGCAGGAGCCTGACGGGGTGTCGGTTGAAAACAAGGGCCGTTTGCATATAGCCCTTGATCCAGCGTGATCGCTGGCGGATCCAGTTCCCATAACGGCTGTTGGCTTCCTCAAAGGTTGTTGAGTTGATAACACCTACCCTGTATCCCCTGGCAGCGGCCCGTATGCCGAGGTCCGCATCCTCTGTGGTGTTGAAAGGATCCCAGGATCCCAGCTCTTTGAGCAGTGCAAGATCAAAATGATTGCTGGTTCCGCCAAGTGGAATGGGGAGTTTCAATTTGTCCAGGCCTGGCAAAAGGTAGTCAAACCAATAGGTGTATTCGAGGGTAAAAAGTTTGGTAATCAGATTCTGATCGGCATTGAAATAATTCAGTGCTGCCTGAAAGCAAAGAAATTTTCCGGGGGGATTTTTTTGAAAGGCAACAACGGCTTTCTTGAGTTGATCCGGCTCGGGAATATCTTCAGCATCATAAATGGTCAGGTATGTACCCTTTGCAAAATGGACCCCGTAATTACATGCCTTGGGTTTTGTCTTTGGCGGAATGTCAGGAATATAAATAAAACGCCAGTTAACAGGAGGTTCAGCTTTTTTGGCAGCCTCAATGGTTTTGGTGTCATTTTCTTCGAGAAGCAGTAATACATCGAGATTGTTTTTGGGATAATCCAGACCAGCCAGTCCCTTGATAAGAGCGGGCATCAGCTCAGGCTCGTTGTACACCGGTACCAGCACTGTATAAGAAGGCAGATCCTCATCCTGAAGTGCCTCTACTTCTTCTGAGGTAACAGGCTGAATAATCTCGTTGCGAGCGCCTTCAACCGAAAGTGTCAAACGAAAGAGAATGGTTGCAAGATAGACTGCATTTATGACAAATAAAACTGTTTTGGAAACGACTGTGGGCATAAAATAAGTCAGGGTCAACAGACACAGGCTGACAGCAGCAAGTGCAAGAACCTGGGAGGGACTGAAAACATATCGGGCGGATTCATCAGGGTTGCGGGAATACAGCCCGTATACCGTGTCATCAAGGAGGCCTTCCTGAAAATGACTATTCGTCAACTCTAAAAAATCGAGGTCAGTAATCACCACCTGCTGCAATATCATGCCCGGAAATTTTTGTGCATAAAACTTCAGCATTTCAGTGTGCTGTGGGAAGGCTGTCAAAAGCGTTATCCGGTTCTGCTGTACGGCTGCAGGTACTGTCTGAAAGGTAATAGCCTCCTTTGACGTCAGTTCAGGCAACAGGGACCAGTCTACACTTTTTCGGGCTTTTTTATCCATTAGTGTAAACTCAAGCCCGTAATGATCAGCCAGGGTTTCAAAAAGCTGACGCCGGGAAATATATCCCAAAGATCCCAAAATCCACATCAGACGTCCACCTTTTGTCTGCTGCAGTTCCAGAGCTTCTTTGAGCTGCTCGGGAGTCACCAGACCCTGTTCTAATAAAATGTCGCCAACCCGTTTTTCCATGTTGTCGCCTTACCAGGTGCAGCCCGGATTTTTCATCAGTTCAGGTCGTGTCTGTGCTGACCTTTGGTGAGTACGTGTTAAAATTGCGTGAAAAATAGACATGATATATCAACGTGCTCTCACGCGTTTTCAATATGATGAAGTGAAAAAGTCAGGGAGATTTGAATTAGAATGTTATCCAGTACGCCAGGGCCAAACCTCCACCTGCTCCAGTATTTTCTCCCCATACATTGTGGAATCCCGAGAATACCAGTGACTGGTCGTCGGTCATTCTTATCCGGCAGTGCAGTGTCATTTTAAAAAGACGGTAATAGGCGTCCATGGTTGTGTCATCATCAAGCTGTACGGTGTTCCCGTTATCAAGACCCCACTGGATTTCGGACTCCAGAATGAACTGTAAAATGCGGGTTATGTCCTGCCCCAGAACAAGACTGCCTCGCAGTTGATCTGACGGAAATCCTTCATAGGTCCGGAATCGCACTGTCGTCTCAGCAAAACCGTTACGTCCAGTTACTTCCCAGCCGTAGCCTGCAGCAAGGAATGTCTCCAATCCCAGACGGTCATATCCAAGACTCGGCATTTCATTGATGGAATACCCTGCGGGAATCAATCCGGTAATGCCGGCACTGAGGGCAATACCTGACTGATTGAGCAAACATCGTCTGTACCCCAGTTCAACATCAGAAAAGCCCTGTGTGCTGCCATCTTCATTGTCCACGAAATCGTAGAAGGCTTTTGCCGTCAGTGTATCTTTTCCCGTCAGGCCATACTCCATGTAAGTCTGAGTGGATAATTTCTTAAAATCTTTTTTCATGCTGTGTCGGTCACCGCTGCGATCCCAGTACTCTCCGGCTGAATAATATTCAACTTTTGGAGCAAGAAAAATTTCGTTCTGTTTCTGTGGCCATGCTTCAGCCCCTGCCGGGAAGGAATCAAGGCAGAGGCAGAGCAGCGTGAGGCAGGTCACCGTTACCGGCCTGATATATGAAAACATTTTGGTTTCCATTATGGGGTCCTTTTTCCCGTAAGTCGGGTGTATACATAATAAAAGAAACAAACCAGTATGCCCGCGAGGGCAAGGGTTGCCAACAGACTGTATTTATTCCAGTAATACGTAAAATCGGGCTGATCTGGCGGGCTGGCAATCAGTTTTTTTCCAATCACCATGGATTGCCAGTACTGGTCCCGGCTGGCGGCTGCATTGCCACCAAGTTGCTCCATCGCTTTCAGGTCCAGTGCTGGCATGGGTGCGTTATCCGGTGCAAGGCATGAAAATACCAATGTCGGAGCATTCTGGTGCCTGAAGGTCTGAGTGATCCAGACAGGAGCATCGGGGGTTACCCTGAACGGAATCTCACCTGTCAGCGGATTACGTATCGCAATATCTTCACCTGTTGTTATCAGTGGTGTGAATTCGGAAGGGAGCGGATTATCGGTCACAGACAGAACAAAATAATCAAACTGCACTGTATTCG
The DNA here is from genome assembly GCF_016918505.1 of Desulforhopalus vacuolatus. Lineage (GTDB taxonomy): Bacteria > Desulfobacterota > Desulfobulbia > Desulfobulbales > Desulfocapsaceae > Desulforhopalus > Desulforhopalus vacuolatus. Next base: position 480 of record NZ_JAFFPZ010000052.1, on the reverse strand, counting down.
GGATCTTGTCAACAAGCGTGAACACCGGGACCTTACGGTGCAGTTCACCGTACATGGCAGCCCATTCCACCAGAGGGCGCATGGCCGTAGAGGACATCCGGGGCACAACAAGGGCACCTCGTCCGTTCATGCTGCCCATGACTCTATTTAATTGCAGGTCTTGTCCAGTATATTCAGAACCAATGATAAGGCTTGAATCATCAAACAAGGTGGCTTCCATTTCCGCTGGCATTCCCTTGCAGTTTCCCTCATTCAGGTAATAGGTAAAGACGACTTCCAGCCGATTCATATCTGTCAGTTTGTCTACGGGTAAGGAAAAAGAAGCAAAAAATGGTGAAATTTTCTCTTTATGACTTATATTTCGCACCTTGCAAAAAAAATATTTTTTTAAAAAAAAACGTCAAACATTCAAGATGTTGTCAAGCAAGAGATGATCTTCATTTTAACTCTATACTAAGATGAGTGATTTACGCTTTATTC
>NZ_JAFFPZ010000051.1 GCF_016918505.1 Desulforhopalus vacuolatus | reverse complement strand
AACCACAAAGGTACAGACTGTGATGGGCAACTATCGATGGTCCACTGAATCAGTGGCTAGAGACAGACTGTTTTTGAACTACTTGGGGGTAGACACCAAGTAGTGTACGCTTTATCCGACTTTCAGGATATTATGGACTTTTTCCACTTAACCCACTGTTAGCAGAGGAAAAATAAAATGGATTTCATTTGGCAAGTTCAGTATGAAATAACACCTTCTCTACAACAAAGCGAAAAGGTTGATGGAATCAATTTTGAAGTAATTAACAGTAAAACCTATGTTACAACAGAGCATTTAACCGACAATTATGATGACATAAGTAAAACAGTATGTCGTGAAGATATGAAGACTCTCCGAGATTATATGTTGAGGAGAATGGTTTACCAAAAAACATACCAACAAATTATTGTCCTTCTTAAGGAACAACCATTTTTAAAAAATAGAGACGAGCTTAAAGAGAAAGGTGCTAAGTTAACCCGTACTTTAAGGACCTGTTTTGTAATGAGTTTTTCACTTTTAGAAGTCAATGATGAGATTTCATTAAGTGAATGTTTTTGGAAAAATGGTTTTACTGGAAAAAATGCTGGTCTAGAATCTGATATTTTGAGAATTGCTAGCTGGATTGAAAAAAGTGAAGCAGAACAAGATAGCATCCAAAAATTTATTCTGACATGGATCTCATTTAATTCATTATATGGTCTCTATTCCCGTAAAATATCCAACCGAATTTTTTATAATGAAGTGCCACAATTTACTGATACTGTAACAGGGCTCCTTTCTAATGACGAAGCTAAAAAAATTTATGATCGTTATCGCAAAGAGATTGGATGTCTAGCAATTCAAAACCTACAGCTAAGAAATGGTACCAATTTCAGTAATGATTTGGCATTAGAACTAAAGCGTAATCAGTATGACTATAAGTCCATAATTATTAGAGCTTTAGAATGTATCTATTGTATTAGAAATGAATGTTTTCACAATGGTCCTCAACTTGTAAATTTTTCAGAATATCTAAATGGTTCGCGAGAAGTTCTTTTTTTAGTAATTGCTAATTGCCTAAAGAATTTCGTTACTCACAATTAAAATAAAATGCTAACAAAACGTTCGAGCGGACTCACTGAAACTCGCCGCTCAACTCCACGTTACAAGTCTTAAGCGAGATCGAGAATAATGGAAGATCCAAATAACATATATCGAGTTTTAATTAAGTTTATGGATGAATCCTATGTTGATTCATTTCTTGGCGAAGGCTTGCTTTACATGAATAACATTAATTTCTTCAAGGAGTATGAAGATACAGATGTTGCGCTAAGAAGCGACATTCATGAAGGACTTGCTGCGTCATTGAAGGCAAGTGACGTGGTGATAAAAATTGGTGACCATGAAGTAGATGGTGCAATTGGAAAAGTTGATTTTCGTTACAACCATGAAGGCGAAACAAACATCTACAGCATGGGAAAGATAAGCGACGGAGATATTCTCAATGCCGGTGAAAATGGGCTATATCTGTCGGAAAAATTCAATGGCTTTGGGAACAAGGCTGTACTAATTAGTGGCTCTAACATTGTCGAGTTTGAGCGAAGATTAAAGAAAGCTATAGAAGATAGCGAAGATATATATACTCCTAGAGAAGATGGAGTAGTTGCTAAACAAGTGACTTATTTAAGCCGAGATGAACATCATGGACAAATGGATGTATTCAATAAGTTCGATGAATATATCTGGCAATACGAATGGCGTATTACATTTAAGCAGAAGATTCCTGGGCCCTATGCATTAAAAATCGGTGATATATCCAACATTGCAACCGTTCATGACACTGCATCACTAATAAGTCAGCCGTTGAGGTTGGTTCAAAAGAGCTTGTAACAAGGCGCTGCAACCGACAGCCAAAACTGTCACTTGTTTTGCAAAAAGCCGCAAAACCAGCGCCATTTTTGTCTGCGGCTGAGCGCGGCGTTAGCTTTTAAGATAAACAATACTCGTCAAAAAAACACAATTATGACCAATATAATAAATAGTGAACCAACTTTGCCTGCTCTTCCTACAACAGTTTTGCCTGCGATTACCCAATTAACAAACTCACTAGGTATACCAAGGGAAGCATTAGCGAGCGATGAAGAAATCCAATACGCTTGGCGTGATTTACCTAGAGAACTTCGAGAAATACCAGAGAGTCTCAGGGGCGAACTTATTGCTAGAATGTGTGTAGCTGTAAGCACAGGCCTGTTTGACGGTGCAATGAACTATATTTGGAACGCAGCAATTCTTCACTTACGTGATAAAATTAGGACATTTGGCCTCGCTGTCGTATCACAAATATTACAAAAAGATTTTGAAGAAAAACATCTATTAGAATATCAAGATAGTCGCCTACTTGAGCTTTGTTTAAAACTCAATATTATTGATGAAGACGGTTTTTTCTTTCTAGATCAATGTCGAAATGTACGGAATAACTTTTCAGCTGCACACCCAACTTTAGGCAAAGTCAACGATAGAGAATTCACTACATTTCTTAATCGTTGTGTGCGATATGCCTTAGCTGATTCATCCTCACCAAGAGGAGTTGACATTAGTGCTTTTATATCAGCTATCAAAGGAGCAAGGTTTAATGCAAGTCAGTGTGCTATTTGGATTCAGAGATTAGCGGATACTCATAGTGCACAGAGACAAATGCTTGTAACCATGGTGCATGGTATCTACTGTGACCCAAACACGCCTGAGCAAGCGCGTCTAAACTCTCTAGATCTGTGCAATGGACTACCAGAAGGCCTAACGGCATCTATGCGGTCTGAGCTAATTAATAGCCATTCTGAATATGTAGCGAAGGGATATGAAGAAAAACACAATGCATCATTACTGTTTTTTGAAAAACTGGGCCTTTTAAATATCCTTAATGAGTCTGAACAACATTCTGTATTTTCAAAAGCGGTTCAAAGACTCTGGGATGTTCATAATGGCATGAATAATTTTTATAATGAACCAGCCTTTGCTGAAAGGTTGCTTGAGCTAACTACACAAGGGGCAGTACCAGAAACTGTTCAACTTGAATACGTGCAAACTGTTGCATGTTGTCGAGTTGGTAATGGTTACGGAGTTTCTGATGCAGCAGTAAGCTATTATGATAAAATGATACAAAATTTCTCTCCACGAGAAATTGTAGCCTTAATTCAATCAGCTACTTCTAATAATAATCCTTTGGGGCGACGAATAACCGCAGGTGGTTCTTATCGTTCTAATTTTAAAGTTTTACTTGGCTTAATAGACCCAGGTAGTGTTCCTAATGTAGTGAGTGCTCAATATACACATTTATTACAATAAATTAGCTAACAAAACGCTTCACAAGGAATTTTGCCACTTCCGGCTATCGCTTCACTGAATTGCTTTTCCAATGTTCTCAGTTGTTATTGCCTCTCTGGTTGTTACCAGGCAAAATCCTGTGAGCTCAACGTTGGGCAGAGGAGATGAAAACATGAGGGGAACAATAGAATTAATTGGCCCCAAAAGAGTCATGGTTGGTGTAAGAACAGAAAATGATGATTATTCCGTTCTTGAACTAATCGGCGGATATGATCCTGAAATTGGAGACGTCTTGGCAGGCAATCTAGACTCATTGGGCGGAGAGACGATTTTAAACATGACACAAGATGAGTCTTGGGATGTTTTCATCCAAGATATATATGGTTCAAGAAATTCTGCATTTAAAATGGTGTCAAAGCATTAAGAACCTTCTAAGAAATGAGGCTCATATGAAAATCGAAGATCTTCAAAAAGAGTATGAAAATGCTGGCCATGGTTGGTACAGGGCAGCGTTTGGAAGCATTATCCGACGAAATTATGAAGAAGTAAAACTCATGAGCACTGATGAAAGATGCCAATTAGTAAAAAAAATTGGGGCACCTGCCACCTACATGACTGAACTGAGTAAAGAACTTAAAGGCATTGAGTATGATCGTCTAATAAAGAAAAAGAAATAAAAAAGCCCAACCAGTCATTCCAGCGGACCCGCGAACAGCGCGGGCTCGCTGAATTCTACGTTGGGCTGCCAAGCCCATTCTTTCAACAAACAAGGATGAACAATGTCAATAGCTGCAAAAGAGACACTGAAAACACTTGAAATTCTAATCGATAAATTAGACAAAACAGAAGATGTTGAATGCATACAATTATGTATGACAATTGAACATATTCTCGACAAATTAGAGTTCTGGGCTGAAAATTCTCGGGATGTAAAAGACAAAAATCCATGCTGTAATAGTGCATCTTTGTACATTACAGAAATGAAAATGCCTTTATACTGCATCGCTGGTATCAGTGATTATGGTCATGATAAAATTCAATGTATAGTATGGCTAAAAAGTGGCATCAGGAAACTATCAAGTGCCAGTTGCTTTTCTATCAATGCATGACTCAAACAAGGCAATAGATTTACATGATTCCTTGTAATGAGGCATTTCTGTCACTTTACTTTTACCATCTCCACACCAAAGGACAGGCCTTGAAACTGGTTGCATTTCAATGAAATCTCGCAAATGAATAGCTGCCAAATAAAGTTTCTCAATCAGATCAGTTGAAATATTTTCTATTATCATGGATAAACCTTTTATGAAAAGCCCAACCAGTCAATAAACCTGACCGGAATTGAGCGCGTTCTAAAAATCTTCGAGTTCGTCGGCCGGCAGGTTATTTCACCGTTATGAGAGTTGGGTTTATCATGAAAATCGGATAAAAATGAAAAACAAGAATCTTGAAGAAGTGTATATTTGCGCATAAAACATGTACTTTGGGGACGTCAATATCTTAGAAGGAATGTGTGATTCGTATGAAAATTTCCGAGCATCAGGTCACTATCACTCTTTCAGTGGCTCTTTTTATTATGTGTATCATTACGTTCCTTTTTCGTTCTGATATAAATAATCTAAATCAATCTGTCATCACCCTCGTAGCATCTATAACTTTGTTCATAAATATGGTGGTTTACCTTAAGTGGCGTTGGGCTTTTACAGGTCATGTGGCTGTCGCTATAATCACAATTGGATGTTCACTCTATTTTGATGAACCGTACTTTCAAGCAGCTTTTCCTGCTGGTATGCTGTTTGCGCCTGCCATGACATTAATGTTATTGAAGAATCCTAAATGGGTACTATTTATTGGAACAGGTCAATTTTTAATCGTCATTTTGCGAGTCGGTTTTCAACCTGGAATTTCGATCGTATCTGTTCTAATGTACTATGCAATAATGATCATATTAATCATCGCAAAAATTATCTCGGATAATGCTTTGGAACAGGCTGAGGTAAACGAAAAGAATGCCAGAGAAAATGCCGAAAAGCTGAAATTAGTCAACCAAAAGTTAAGTGAAGAAATCCATCAACGTAAGGCATTGGAAGGCCAGTTGTTGCAGGCCCAAAAAATGGAATCAATTGGAACGCTGGCAGGCGGTGTCGCTCACGATTTCAACAATATGTTGAGCATTATCATAGGTTACTCAGAATCGGCCCTGGAAAAATTTTCTCCAGATGATCCTATCTATGAGGATATTAATGAAATATTGAAAGCCGGTAAGCGTTCAGCAGATATTACCCGGCAACTACTGGGTTTTGCTCGCCAACAAACCACCGCTCCAAAGGTGCTTGATTTAAATGATAGCATAGCAGCTCTGCTTAAAATGTTACATCGTTTGATCGGCGAAGACATTGATCTTGCGTGGCGGCCAGGGGAGAAGGTGTGGTCGGTAAAGATTGATCCTTCTCAAATCGATCAAATTCTGGCCAACCTCTGCATCAACTCCAAGGATGCTATTACAGGCATCGGACAGATCACTATCGAGACTAAAAACACCAGTTTTGACAAGGAATACTGTACCGACCACGCCGGGTTTATTCCTGGAGAGTATGTAATGATTGCGATAAGTGACAACGGCATCGGCATGTCTTCAGAAATAATAGACAAAATTTTTGAGCCCTTTTTCACAACAAAATCTCTCCACAAGGGAACTGGGCTGGGGTTATCAACAGTTTACGGTATTATTAAGCAGAACGATGGTTTTATTAATGTATACAGCGAAATTAATAAAGGGACGACAATCAAGAGCTACTTGCCCAGGCATAAAGGCAAAAGGGATATGGAACATCAGAAAAATGCCCAGCGAGTCCCTTTGAGCAATGGTGAAACCATATTGTTGGTCGAGGATGATAAGGCTATTTTGAAACTTGGTGAAAGAATGCTCAAAAGCTTGGGATATTCCGTACTCTCAGCGAGCACTCCTGCAGAAGCGATTAAAATCGCCGATGATAATATAGCAAAGATTGACCTTCTAATAACGGATGTGGTTATGCCTGAGATGAATGGCCGAGAGCTGTCCGAGCGGCTTCAAAGCCAAGATCATAGCCTTAAAACACTTTACATGTCAGGTTATACAGCGAATGTTATTGCTCACAGGGGGGTGCTTGAAGAAGGTGTCAATTTTATATCTAAACCATTATCAAAAAAAGAACTGTCTGTTAAAATCAGAGAGGCGCTTGAATACGCAAATCATTGAGTTGTGAATTATCCTATACATAACCTTCAATGATACAGGGATATTACAATACCGGATCAATGTTGCACTTTTCAAAAATAGTTCATAAGGAAATTATTACATAGCAAAAAAGCATATTGAAAATCCCACACAACAAAAAAATTCAGCGGACACAAAAAGCCGCGCCGCTGATTTATACGTTATGCTATCCACAAGTCACGAATGGAGTAAATATGATTTTTACAGAAAGTTATGAAGAATTGAAAGAGAAATTAGCTGCTATTGGTGGTGAGTGGGATGAAAGTCAACCAAGCAAAAAAACTTTGCGTCTTGATGGCGGTTTGATGAATTGGTTTGAAACAACGGGTACGATAAGCTTTCAAGGAAAGTTAAAACCTAAACAAAAGTTACAAAAACTCGTTGAGTTAAAATTCCTCTCTGAAGAGGAACAAGTTAAAATTGTAGACGATAATCCTTTTGAGGATATTCCTGAAGAGAAAGAAGAGAAAGTTGAAGACACTGAATCAAAATCTGTTTCTGATCAATATATAAGTGGAACATTTGACGATTCCGAAATAATAATTGGAATTGTAAGTTCTGTTGGGACGGAAAGCTCAAGAGTTATAACCCCCCTAAGTGATAGGCTACAACAATTTGGATATAAAAGCATTGAGATAAAAGTTTCTTCTCTCCTAAAAGCTAATGCATCTTTAAACGAATATGAAAGAATCAAAAATCACATGATTGCAGGTGACGACCTTAGGAAAAATTCATCAAACAATGCAATACTTGCTTATGGTACAGCAACTCTAATCAAGGAAAAAAGAGACGAAACAATACCCAAAAGAGCCTTTATAATAAATTCGCTTAAGCATCCCGATGAAGTTGAAGTATTGAGGAAAATATATGGGCAAGGTTTTTATTTATTTGGAATACACACTGATAAAAAACGTAGACTGTACTATCTAATTAATGACAAAGGTTTAAATAGTTCTCAAGCTGCCGAATTAACGGAAATAGATGAAGATGAAAATATTTCTTATGGGCAAAGAACACGTGACACCTATCATTTATCAGATTTCTATATAAATTTTGGCCGTAATGACGATCAGGTAAAAAATACAATACAACGATTTCTTGAATTAATTTTCTCTCATCCCTATAAAAATCCTACATTCGATGAATTTGCAATGTTTATGGCATTTTCAAGTTCTGTTAGGTCAGGTGACTTATCTCGGCAAGTTGGTGCGGTTATATCAAAAAATCATCAAATAATAGCAACAGGTGCAAATGAATGTCCTGTATCAGGTGGCGGTCTTTACTGGTCCGAAGTTGATGATACTACCGGTGAAGTAGTAGATAAAAATGACGGTAAAGATTACACAAGAAATGAAGATTCCAACAAGGCTGAACAAACACAAATAATAGAAGAAATTATTTCAGGTGCATCAAAGATCAACGATGTTACCCTCGAACAAATAGAGAATTTAAGAAGCCTTTTAGAGTTAAGTAGAATTCGTGACTTAACTGAATTTGGACGTGTCGTTCATGCCGAAATGGAAGCGCTATTATCATGCAGTCGTTCAGGCATAAGCTGTGTTGGTGGGACACTATATTGTACAACTTTTCCATGTCATAATTGCGCAAAACATATTATTGCTTCTGGTATTGAAAGAGTTGTTTATGTTGAGCCATATCCAAAAAGCAAAGCTTTAGAATTTCATTCAGACTCAATTACCCTTCGAACGACACTTGATGAGGAATCAAGCGGTTCACATGTTGTTTTTGAACCATTTACTGGAGTTGGGGCTCGTCGTTTCTTGGATTTTTTCTCAATGAACCTTGGTGCCGGAAATAAATTAAAAAGAAAAACCAAAGAGGGATTAACTTTGGATTGGGATAGAAGTACTGCACAACCAAGGGTTCTACTGCTTTCAGAATCGTATATCGAAGTGGAGAGTTCGGCCGTTCAAGTTTTTCAAAAGGAAACTCAAGCATATCGGGATAGGAACGGCCATCACTGACCGCCCCTCCCCCACCACCAAGCATACGGATCCATACTAAGGCGGTTCGGCTGATCAAGACAGGAGTTGTATACCTGGGAGAAAAAGACCAGGGGTTCTTCGGAAATGGGCATTCGGTAATGCGATTATTACCCACTTGACTCTGCTCATTCGCCAAGATCCTTTACGGGCATTTCCCGTACTGCCGCTGACTTATGATAGATACCCCGTTTCTTCAGCTCCCGGACACGGGTTCGCGGATTCTTCCACTGTTTCCAGAGAATACTCCGTAGACGCCTCGTTATCCATCCATGGAGGGAGCGAAGCCACTTGATACTAAGCTTGGCAAAACGGTAATAGTTCCACCAACCACGCAGAAAATTGTTCAGGGTAAAAATAACCTGATGAATGCTTTTGCCGCTTGACCTGCTGCTTAATTGCCGCACCCTTTCTTTCAATCGCTTGATTGATTTTGGGTGGATCTGAATACGGGTGAAGTTTATCATACTGGTAATTCTGAATCCGAGAAAACACATCTCCCATGGACGGGTGACGTGACTTT
>NZ_JAFFPZ010000050.1 GCF_016918505.1 Desulforhopalus vacuolatus | reverse complement strand
ACTATTCAATTATCTTTTTTATTGCTCAGTGTCATTTATAATGATTCTGATTCAAGTTTGTGGCGACCATAGCGAGAAGGATCCACCCGTTCCCTTTCCGAACACGGAAGTTAAGCTTCTCTGCGCCGATGGTACTGCATGGGTGACTATGTGGGAGAGTAGGTCGTCGCCATTTTTTACGATAGAGTCCCGTAAGGTTTTTCCTTACGGGGCTCTTTTTTTTTGCCCGCTGTCCCCTCCCCTGCCGACCGCAAAACAAAGATAGAAAAAGGAGACGGGAGAAGGGAGAAAGGAAAAGACGGAACGACAAAAGACTTTTTGCCAAAGGAATACACGAAACATGCGAAAAAGGACTTTTTATAGAGAGAAACTTTCGTGTGTTTCATTGGCTATCCAGTCTTTTGCTTTTCGCCTTCCTTCGCGTTCTTCGCGGTAAAAAATGCCTTACCGCCTTTTGCTTTTCCCTTTCTCCCGTCTCCTGCCTCCCTTCTCCCTTTTTCCTGTCTCTCTTTTTGTCTTTGCCTTTCTTCGTTGGCAAAAAAATCTTTTCGCTGTTCCGTCTTTTGCCTTTCTTCGCGTTCCTTCGCGGTAAAAAATGTCTTACCGTCTTTCGCTTTTCCGTCCTTCCCGTTCTAATTTTGATAAACTCTGTGTTCTTAAATGTTGTTTTATTTCCCTTCAGCTCGTAATACTGCTTTGATTTTTGTCAAAGGCACTTCGGCAAAGAAAATACCTGTCAGGATCATAGCAGCACCTGCGCTTCCTGCAGCTGGAAGTTGTTCGTTTAATACAAAAAAGGCTGTCAAAGACGCGAAAATGGGTTCCAGGGAAAAGATCAAAGCAACTCTCGTGGAACTTATGTAATTTTGAGCCTGTGTTTGAACAAAAATGGCCAGACTGGTACCGAGAATGGAGGCCACAAATATGCCCCAGAGGACATCAGGTTTCCCAATAATCCTGATATCTGCCAATACGCGCCAGTCTTCAGTGATCAGGACTGAGCAGAGGCTGAGGACTGTAACGGTTCCAAGTTGTACCAAAGTCAGAGGCATAACCTCATGTTTTTGACTGTATTTTCCGGTATACACAATGTGCAGGGCAAACATTAAAGCACCGATGAGGGTTATAGAGTCCCCTGTATTGAAAGGTACTTCACCGGCAGCTGTCAGAAAATAGAGTCCTGCCGCTGCCAGCAGCACTCCTGTAAATGTCTGTATCCGGAGATTATCTCCCAGTATAAAAAGAGCGATTATGGGTACAAGAACTACACTTAAACTGGTGATAAAAGCACAATTGGATACGCTTGTATAGAGAAGACCAAAAGTCTGACAGGTAAACCCTAAATAAAGCAACAGCCCCAGAAAGCAGCCATGTTTAAAAGTGAGTAAATTGAAGTGATTTCGTTTTTTTTGAGAGTATAAGCAAACCACAAGAGACAGGCTGGCAACACCGAAACGAATAGCATTAAAGCTGTGAGGTTTCAGGATACTGATTGCGTTGTGGATCAAGACAAATTCGACACCCCAGATAAAGGCGACAAACAAAACACCTAAAGTGGCTAATTTGGCAGTGCTCATAACATTTACCCCTCAGAATGGTTACTGATACACAATTCATGGTAATGTACATTTACTTGTTGGCTGGCCAGCCAGCCAACAAGTATTGAGCCTATATTTGTTGCCTGTTATTGTCAAGTTCAAATTTCCTGGCTGAACATCCTGAGCAAAGAGGATGGACGATTATTCAATGTTCCGATAAAGGGTATTTTAAGATGATTCAATCAACTGCAACAGAAGCGTTGACGCGTGCGGAGCAGAAGCTGAAAACTCGATGCAAACTCCTGGAAGCCACAATTGACATTATTGCTTCAGAAGGTGTAGCTGGAGTGACATTTGCCAGGGTATCTGGCAATGCAGGGGTTTCCCGAGGGTTGTGCAGCTTTCATTTTGAGAACAAAGAGCATTTAATGCTTGAGACCTTGCGCATGCTGTATGCAAAGACTGATCTGGCGTGGCGCTCAGCTCTCACAGAACCCGATACTGCTCCTGAGCAGCGTCTGACGTCCATGATAAAAGTTCTCTTGAGTCCCCCCATCGCTGATCCCAAAGCGTTGACAGTTCTGGTTGCGTACTGGGGGCTCACACCACACAGAGAACATTATCTGAAGTTTTTTACTGAAGGTGATCTCGCGTATGAGGAGTCAATTGAAGGGGTGATGAGAGAATTGGCGGACGGTCAGGAAATGATTCATGGCATGAGCCTGCGAGCTGTTGCGGTGATGCTGACAAGTATGATCGACGGTATCTATGTTCAGTACCTGATTGCTCCAGGGCGTCTCAGCTGCCAGGAAGGGGTTCAGGGCTGCCTGACATTTCTGGCAACTTTTTTCCCGCAATTTTTCTCGATCATCGATCAGTGAACAGAGCTCAACGACACGTATAATTCTCGTCCCTCTCTCGTTCAGATACGATTAATAATTCGTGTTTATCCGTGTCCATTCGTGATTCCTTTTGCATTTGTAACCACGAATGGACACGAATTTTCACGAACAGGAACAACGCATTAAACGAAAACGTTTGTATCCGAAGTTAAGCCGTACAGTGCACCAGGAGCATGAGAACAGACACCGCTCCTTATGGGCCGATACGCAGAAACAATACATTGCCATAGTTCTTATGCAGTTTGCTCCCACGGAAAACACGGAAGGACACGGAAAACATCAATTACCTCAAAGTAACCACAAAGGCATTCTCTTATGGTTTTTTCAGTAATAATTCGTGTTTATTCGTGTCCATTCGTGGTTCCTTTTGTCGTTTGTAACCACGAATGGATAAACAGGATGCAAAACGGGTTACAACTTAATAGGAATGGTATAAATGGTATTACATTTTTTACTGATCAGAGAACACGACTGCGTGGAAATCTTTTTTGGCGATTACGAAAGGATAAACAGAATATACAATTGGTTTCTTGTAACGCATGGAATAAACTGATAGCAATTCCCAGAATTATGAAGAGCAGAGACAACCGGTCCCCTGTTATCCCTCGCCGAACCCTTCATCTGCTAAACCACCTGCCATCATCTCTGTGGCAAGTTGCTCCAGCTGATCCTGCGCCTGTGCAAAATCAAGCTTCCTCATAGCCTCATTAAGGATTGTAAAACTCTCCTTGCTCATCCGGGTCTGCAAGGCAGGCAGGAGTTTGCGATATATTTTCACGGCTGAAAGTTTTCCCTGATGCAAAGCTTCTCTCAATTGGTCAAGCTCTTCGTTCATAAGTGCAACCGGCTCATTTTTATTGCTCGCTTTTTGTGCCCGCTGAAGAACGGGATCAATCGCCTCAACCAGCTGGCAGAAACTCGTTCTCAGCTGGTCAAGCAGTTTGGCAATCTCCTGGTCTTCCTTATCACCAAAGGCATTTTCCACTCTCTTTGCCAGGTTTGAGAGAGTAATAGCGCCGACCAGCCCGGCAGTTCCGGCGAATTTATGTATCCAGGCACGCAGCACATCAAGTTCTGGTTTTTCACGAGGCAGTACTACAGGCTGCAACAAGTCCCTGTTTTCGGATGTAAACCGATGCAACAGGTCCAGAAATAAGTCCAAATCATCATTAAGACGTTCGCGTACCCCAGCTGATTCTATGCCTTCTATAACGGGCCAATCAAGGTTTTTGACAGGTGAGGCGGTTTTTTCTTGAACAGGTACAGAAAAACCTTGTGACTGACCGACATATCTTCGAATCAGGCGAATAATCTTTTCGGTATCAAAGGGTTTTGTCTGGTAATCATCCATTCCCGATTCAAGAGACACCTTACGTTGACTAACAAGAGCTGTTGCTGTCAAGGCTATTACCGGCAAATTTTTAAGCGATTCTATCCGGCGAATTTCCCGGACAGCTGTATTCCCATCCATCACCGGCATCTGGATATCCATCAAAATTATATCGACACTGTTTCCTGGAGTTTTCAGCCAATCCAGTGCTTCGGCACCATTCATACAGGTGGAAACAATCGCGCCTTCACGTAAAAACAGCTTGGTCGCGAGATCAAGATTGACCTGGGAGTCATCAACCACAAGAATTTTCACCCCAGGCAACCATGTAAGATGGGCAAAATCCAGTGTCGAGCTCCTGAGCACCAGATCAATATCCTCGGAACGCCTGCTAAAAACTTTCCCCATACTATTGACCAGTGAGGAGATAGTGATCGGCTTACCCACGATGCAGTCAGGAATATCTGCGTGGGCAGCTTGACGGAGTTTCTTCGTTTCGTAACCGGTTACCATCAGCAGTCCGGGAATTTCTTCAATATCGTATTTCTCTTTCAGCTTAAACATCGCATTGAGACCGTCCAGTTCCGGCATCTGCCAGTCAACGACAAGACAGTCAACCTGATACCCTGCTTGATACATCTCCCCGTAGCGATCCAATAATTCCCTGCCATTCTCTACCGCTTCCACATCCCAACCAAGCTGATGACACATGGCGATCAGGTTTTCACGACAGCTGGAATCATCTTCGGCCAACAAGATTCGCAACTGCTTACGGTACAGTCCCGCCTCTTTTACCTCTTCAGCTGTTGCAATGCGGAAAGGAAGTTCAATAATAAAAGAGCTCCCCTCACCGATAACGCTTTCCGCATACACCTTTCCACCCATCTCCTCACACAGCTGCTTTACAATAGACAGCCCCAATCCTGTACCGCCGTAATTACGGGTTATCGAGCTGTCAGCTTGCCGGAAAGCATCAAACAGTGCAGGCAGGATATCTGCCGGTATGCCACATCCAGTATCTTTTACCAGAAAGCGCAGTGACTCATACCGGGCACCGTTTTCAGTCTGGGAAACTCCGCCAACAGCTTCCACTGACAGCGACACACTGCCTTTACTGGTAAACTTGATCGCGTTATTGATCAGGTTAAGCAATATCTGGCGCAGTCTGGTCGGATCGCTGATAACGTATTCCTCGACAACCGACGGCAATGAGCCGATTGTCAACTCAAGCCCCTCTTTTTTCGCCAGGGGAATGAGCATAACCCGGAGTTCATTGAAGATAGACTCAAGCTGCACCGGTATCATTTCCAGGTTAATCTCCCCTGCCTCAATCTTGCTCAAATCCAGCATGTCATTCACCAGAGAGAACAGCATCTGACCGGATGTATGAATCGTGTTAAATTCTTCTCTGACAGCGGGTGTAATATCCTGTCGCTGGGCAAGCATCTGGGTCAGCCCTATGATATTGTTCATTGGTGTTCGAAACTCATGACTCATATTGGCAAGGAACCTGGATTTGGCAAGGTTTGCTTCCTCAGCCACCTGGGCCAGTTGAACCTGTGAATCCAGAGCCTCCTGAAGGCGCTCATTACTTCTCAGCAATTGCCTGCTGGCTTTACTGCCGATAACCAGAAGAATCAGGGCAACCAACAGTGAGAGAACAAGTTCTATCAGCTTAAAATTTTCTTTTTCCTGCTGTATTCGATTCAAGTGAATCTGGATATTGTGTTTGCTGGTATAGGCGAGGCGGTTGGCATTTTCGAGCATTCTGGAAAAAAAAGGTGGCAGTCTTTTTGTAAGGACAGCAAGTTCCTGCCTTCTCTGCTCCGCTGCCACATGTCGTCCTGCCTCTTCCTCCGTTTCGATCATGGCCAGAATCAGAACTATCTTATCTACTTTTACTTTCAGTTCACGAAATTTCGGAGACAGGTCAATGGCTTCAAGGATGTAACCTTCGCTCTCTTGCAAGGGTTCAAAGTTGAAAGATTCCTTGTAATAATCCTGCCCAGGGAGGTTTAACTCGAACTGGTGAGTAATTGTTCCACCGTCTCGTAAAACAGTGAACGTATGAAGCACATGGTCTATCTCACTATCTATCTTTTTTTTGAGCACCTGGGCATGATCGTGTCGTTTTGAAAGAGAAATCAGGTAAAAACAGGTTTCCAACGATTTTATGTGCTTGATGATGTTTTCGCCGACGATTGCACGATTTTCTTCACTGTGCAGGCTGTTATCGAGGGATGTTGTCAAAGACAGGAAAAGCCGATGTGTGCCGATTAGTGCGATGAAGCCAAGCAGCACAACAAGGATCAAAATCCTTAATAAAAAGAGTCCACTTTTTTCTGTTTTTTCGTTCATTCTACGATGACTTTGTCAAAATTTTCTAAATCGGCATCATTGAGGAAACCATAGGTATAAAAAACCCTTCGTCCCCCCTCGGATGCAGCATAAGCCATAAACTGACGAGCCAGTTCCGGATATTTGGAAGTACTCAGCAGGTTGAAAACCAACATCTTCTTTTTTGCATAGGTTTCGTCGATCGGTAATACGTCAAGGTACTTGCTGTTGTCATCCCAGAAAGCAGTAGCTCTCCAGTTGATGGTAACATCAGCGTTGTCGTCACGAAGCTCCTTGTTCAATTTTCTGGAATCAGTTGAGAGAAATGCTGCGTTGGCAAAAGCTTCCTGGCAGTTACCAAATTCGGTCAGAACATTTTTCGTCTCCTGGCCAATGCTGCCACTTTCCGGGTTACATAAAATGCTCCTGACATCTCTTGAAGTAAAAATACCCAGGTTTGCCGGAATATTTTTGGGGTTTCCTTTCCTTACGACGATAGCTGCGCGGTTATAGCCGACAAACTGGAAATCAGTAAGAAACCCTTCATGTACGTTGTTCTTCCGGTAGGAAAGAGCCCCCGGAAGATACAAATCCCCCTGCTGGCTGGAGGTAATGCTGTTGTACAGATCCTGTGACCCTCCCTGGACAATAACAATTTCCAGATTCTCATCGGTGTGCAACTGTTCGAAACGCTCGGCCAGAATACTGACCGGACGGACCATGGTGATGCCAATGTAGAAAAGCATTTTTTTAGATGTTGATTTGGCTGAGACAGAATCGCCGTCTCCCTGATTACAAGCTGTCAATGACAGGGCTAAACAAAAGGACAAAAAAAGGACAAGGGCTTTTTTAACACGCATCAGATTATTCCTTTTTAAACAAATATAAAAAAAATATTTCCTGGACCAGGACGTCAGCTCCCGCTGGTACCGGTTTTTAACCTCTTGGGATTATTTCGCAAATGCCTGCCTGTGGCTTTGCCCAGGTAATAGCGAATTACCCCAAGGATATCAGGAATCACCACCAGTGAGCAGTGCCAGGCATAGATGCGTGCCTGTTTTTCATCAAGCTGCATGGACTCCTTGAAATGTTGAACTCTGAGCAGCCTGGGCCAAAAAAGAAGAACACAGGCGACAAGTGCGCAGACGAGACAGGGAGCATAAAAAAACGGGGAAAAAAAGAGCCCCAATAAGAGCAGCAGAAGCGTGGCAGCCAGAAAAAAGAGGGAGCCGCCTCCCCGGACAAGAATGCGGCGAAACTCGATAAACCAGAATCTCCGCTCCCTGCCAGCCCCCTTGTCGATAACAGCGGCAAATCCGTAGCCTGAACGGAAGGCCCTCTTCCAGTACTGGGATATCCTGAACATGGCGATATCATGACAGGTCATCACCGTATCCAGCTGCAGGATTCGCCATCCCTTATCCCTGACTCTCTGGCTCAGTTCCGGGTCTTCGCCGCCAACCATAACATCATCATAGCCACCCGTCTCTTCCAGAACCTCGCGGCGGACAAGCACATCGCCGCCAAATGCGTCAGCCTCGCCGGGTTGACCATTCCACTCAAGACTGGTGATCCAGTTGAAGACGCTTTTATCCGGGTGCATCTCTTTCCTGTAGCCCTGAACCGCTCCTGCTTCTTTTTCGCCAAGAGCCTGGACTCCCTTTGTCAGCCAGTCCGGCTCAAGGATGGTGTCTGAGTCAAGGAACTGGACCAGCAGCGAGTCCCCCACCCTCCAGCCTGCGTTTCGTCCCCTTCCAGGGGTTGGATGTCTGTCTCCCAGGCTGATAACCTGCACTCCGGCAGCAGCTCTGCTGATTGCCACACTGCTGTCGCTGGAACCACCATCCACATAGATCAGATGGAGTTTCTCCCGGGGATAGTCACAGTCCTTGATTGATTGAAGACATCTCTCCAGAGTTGCTTCAGTGTTGACGCCGATCACCACACAATCTATGTCGGGTAAAAGGGGTGGGGTGCTGTTGTTCATGGTGTTTGCCATAACGTATCCTTGATTATTTTCTGCGCAGGGTGTGGATAGCAACGTCGGGCTGGCAATTGAAGCGGATCGGCACACCACTGCTGCCGGTGCCGTAAGAAGTATAGCCCTGCATATTCATGTATTCCCAGCGGTCGGCGCAAAAGCGGTTGGGGCAGGAGGCATTGGTTATCACCGGCTTCCCCCCGGGCAGGCAGATCTGTCCGCCATGGGTGTGGCCGCAGAGAAAGAGGTCCACCTCCTCCAGGGCTGCTTTTTTATACAAATCTGGAGTGTGTGAGAGAAGAATGACGGTTTCCTCGGGAGGAACAGACCGCAGAGCCCTGTCAAGATCCGCACAGTGGTAAAGGTGGTCGTCATCAACACCTGCAAGCCAGATCCTCACACCATCTTTTTCCAGGCTGACTGCCTGGTTAAGAAGTATGGCCAGTCCCGCTTCCTCCAGAGGAAAGACAGTTTCAATGAAATCATGGTTGCCAAGGATGCCCCAGTTGCCCATGACAACATTGATGGCACCCAGGATTTTCTTCATCACCCGTATCGTCTTCCGATAGGAGGAGTGGGTCTTGAAACGGTAGTCGCCGGTAATAACGCAGAGATCCGCTTTAATGGTTGCCAGCAGCCTGCACAGCTCCTCGGCCTCGTTGTCGATGCCGTCTGCGTGGATGTCTGAGAGATGAAGGATACGCAATCCGTCAAAGGCATCAGGAAGATCATGAAGGTAAAATTCATGCTCTCGGACCCGATACTTGAGCGCGTTTTCCGCCCCTCGCGCGTAACTGAGTGTGGCCTTGAACGCCAGGGTTACCAGGGTATTAAAGATATTGCTGTTTTCGTAATGAAAACGTTTCAACGACTCGCCACGGATAAACATTTTTGCCGAGTAGTCGACCTGGATGCGCAACCGTTTTCCCAGGTGACGCTTGCCGATTCTCTCTTGTAATGCTGCAAAGACGTGGGCTTCCATCGTTTAGTTGTCCTGATTATCCAGCTCAGATTTACGGGTGGTCCGCGTCCAGGTATTCTCACTGCCCCGTAATGCCATTTTCAGGTAGAGCAGCATTTTCCAGACGATGTAGACAGGCGCACTCGCCAGGTAGCACCAAAGCCGCAGGGGTGCCCGCATCAGCAGTTGTCCGGAAGCTACATAGATCACGCTGATGAGAAGGCAGGCGAACCCTATGGGCAGGGTGGATGGGAACAGGAGCCAGGAGGCAGCCAGGGAGAACAGTATCGCCGCGATGAGCAGGGAAAGCGGAGGAACCGCCAGGTCCATCAAGGCATGAAAATAGCGAAACTCTCCCTGCAGACACTTTCCAGCCAGGCGCGGGATCAGTTCTCTTGCAAGGGCAAAGCGCCCCCCTTCCCACCGCTCCCTCTGGCTTGATGCCTGAGAGCGGCTGACCGCCATCTCACTGCGAATGACAGCGTCCGGATTATAGTGGACATCCACCCGATCCTCCAGCAGGGTGAGTGAAAATTCCACGTCCTCGACCACGCTGTGGGCGGGCCAGCCGTAAGTCTGCAGAATTTCCCTGCGAAAGCCCATGCCGTTGCCCTTGAGGGTGGCGGTACCAAAAAGCCGTACACTGCCTGCCATCCGCAGGTGATTGAAGACGTTGAAGGCCGCTGAAACAAGCGCCGTCCGCCAGGAATCGTAAGGGTTGGCAACCCCATTATAGGCCTGAACAACCTGCACCTCTGGATGGGAAAGACTGCAGTTGAGCTCTTTGAAGTAGTCCTCTTCCGGGGCGACATCGGCGTCGATGATGGTGAGCAGGTCACAGGAGCCGTAGAGATCTGTCTGACTGGTAAGAAACCAGTCGAGGGCCTGTCCCTTTCCCCGCATCTCCAGGTTGTGCCGCTCAGCCACAGCAGCACCGCAGCTTCTTGCCACATCCGCAGTCCTGTCACTGCAGTTGTCGGCAATGACAAATATGTCAAGCAGTTCTTCCGGGTAGTGGCAGCGACGAACGGCAGCGATGGTCTGTTCCATCTGCAGCTCCTCGTTGTGCGCCGGGATCAACACCCCCATCTTCAAAAAAGGCGCATCTGTGACCTTTTTCGGCGTAAACATCCACGCCCCGATTGTAAGAAGAAACAGCCAAAGGCAGGCCAAAAAGACAAGAGAAAGAACTATCAGAAAGAGGATCTGAAAAAAAACCATATCATCACCATTGCTTAAAAGATGTCATATTCCCATACCTTGCTGGAGAACTTGTCATACCATTCCTGTTAAATTATACCATTCCTATTAAGTTGTAACCCGTTTTGCATCCTGTTTATCCATTCATGGTTACAAATGACAAAAGGAACCACGAATGGACACGAATTATTACTGAAAAAACCATAAGAGAATGCCCTTGTGGTTGAATTCGGTCTGTTCTCATGCTTCTAACTTATATTTCGCACTTTGTGAAAATATTATTCCTAATACCCACAGATGCTCTCGGCATGGTTAGGTCAGGACTCTCTTTTTTTTCAGCAATTCTGAAATGCTGATCTACTTGCAGAAACTAACCGTA
>NZ_JAFFPZ010000004.1 GCF_016918505.1 Desulforhopalus vacuolatus | reverse complement strand
TTCGATGATCACCTTGAGAGATAATATGAGCAAGCCAAATAGTACCCATCCACCCCCAGCCTAAACCTTGATGATGCCCATGGCGTGGGAGATGAGCATCAAAAAGCTCTACCACACCCATTCGTTTAAGAAGGCCAATCAGCAGGACAAAATCATCAATTCTTTCGGTTAAAACTTTTGGTATAGTAGTCATTTTGGCAGTTAATCAAAAAAAGGAATAAATTGAAATAATTTTACGCGAATGGTGAGGAATAACTGCTCTAAACATGCGAATAAAGGCAAAAAACTTTGAAAAAAATTTAAAAATTAAACAGGAAATTGCTGTTGTTGTTCTATCTTTACTCTTCGCGTTCTTCGTGTCCTTCGCGGTAAAACAGTTCTTTGTCTTTTTTATATAAGGGACCCATAATACCAATCACATTTTGTATTGACCAGAGAACGCGATTGCATGGAAATCTTTTGCTTTTTCCCGTCTCCCGTCTCCTGTCTCCTTTCTCCCTTTTAGGAGAGATAGCTCTTTTCTTTGCGGCGCGGAGGTGGAATTTTACCGAGCAGTACGCCGAGGAACAACACCCCGGCTCCGGCCAGATACCATTTCAACTGGGTGCCTTTCTTTAACAGAACACTCTCATCCTGGGCCGCAATAAGCTTATGCTTCAGATCGTCGTTCTCCCGGGCAGTGGCCTGTTGTTCCCTGCGCAGGTTGACTACATCCCGGGTGTCTGCCTGGAGCTGCTGATATTTTCCCAACAGGGTGTTGCGCTCCTGCAGCACGCTGGTGAACTGTTTCTGTGTCTCTTTGAGGGAGGCAATTGCCTCGGCCGCTTTTTTCATAGCGGCGTTATGCTCCTTTCTGAGTTGTTCGTTTTCGCTCTGTATTCTCTGAAGTATTACATCGGCGGGTTCTCCTGCTTCAAGAAAGCGGCGCAGTACCCATCCCTCTTTCCCATTGTTCAGACGGACTTTAGCGTAGTCTCCGGCCTGTTTGAGAAGATCAACCTGTGAGCCGATTTCTACCATCTGAATAATTTTATATTCCACGCCTGTTCCCCGGCGAATGGTAATTTTTTGATCAGGCTTGACATACATTACTCGTTCGGCAAAGGCGCTGGTGGTGCCAGAAATTCCAAACATTGAGATTGTAAAGAGGGCCACAAGGGTAAATTTGATGGCCGCGTGCGACACGTTCATGAAAATTCCTGGCTCGTCTGCATATTATACCATTTACATTTTGTATTAACCAGAGGATGCGAGTAAAGATAGAACAACAGCAATTCTCTGTTTAATTTTAAAATCTTTTTTAAAGTTTTTTGCCTTTATTCGCATGATTAGAGCTTTCCTTTGGCAAAAAGTTTTTTGCTGTTCCGTCTTTTGCTTTTCCCTGTCTCCCGTCTCCTGTCTCCCGTCTCCCTTCTGCACCTCGAATATGAACGAAATACGATGTTCTTTAAGGTCCCTTAAAATGTAAAAAATGAGCTCTGAAAAAGAAGTTTATACAACATTAGACGGTGGAAAATTACAAGGCAAAATCTTTTTGTTCACCATGAGTGCAAGCTTTTGACTTTTTCAGCAGGCTGAAGTAAATTTACACAATTTTTTTAGAATGGTTGCGGAAGGGAACTGTTCTTTTCTTCGTGCAGTAAAAAAAATATCCTCGGAGGTATGCGTCAGGAACCTGTCGGATAATAAGTTTTTTTCTTATATTGAGGTGTTTTTAAGAAAACGAGTACACGCATGTCGTTGATATTACAAGTATTTGTTGTTTGAAAATAATGCCAATATGGTAAAAATGATCTCAATCCGACAGACTCCCGGACTTCGACATCAAAGCTCCAGGCGGGTAAATTTCTTCCTGTGCTTCTAATATGAACGAATGCAGGCTGTTTCAAGGTACCCTTCCGTTAATATGCTTTTTCATGTGCTCAGGTGCATTACTTCAGCAGGACTCTCATGCTCAGGATTGGTCTGGAAAATTTTTTACAGGACTCCGCTCAATATATCGGCAGTGGTACTCTTCGCTTCGGCTGTCTCTCAAATCATGCCTGTACTGATCGTAATCTGATACAGAGCCGTATTCTGCTCAGGGAAAAACTCGGCGGGCAGCTGACCTGTCTTTTTTCGCCGCAGCACGGTTTTTTTGCCGAAAAGCAGGACAATATGATAGAGTCCGCACACTGTAATGACGAGGTTACCGGTCTGCCACTCTTCAGCCTCTACGGGGAACACCGCAAACCGACCCCGGAAATGTTTGCCCATCTTGATGTACTGCTGATTGATCTGGTTGACGTCGGCACGCGGGTCTATACCTTCATGTATACCATGGCCTATTGCATGATGACTGCAGCTGAATGCGGCAAAAAGATTATCATTCTTGATCGTCCCAATCCCATCGGTAGCGCAGTGGAGGGAAACATTCTCCGTCCCGACTGTACCTCCTTTGTCGGTCTCTACCCCATCCCCATGCGCCACGGCATGACCCTGGGGGAACTTGCTCTGATGATGAATGACGCCTTTGGTATCGGCTGCGATCTCGAGGTGGTCCCGGTGCGTGGCTGGCAGCGGGAGATGACGGCGCGGGAGAGCGGTTTCCCGTGGGTTGCTCCCTCACCGAATATGCCAACACCGGAGACGGCGCTGGTCTATCCCGGGCAGGTGATATGGGAGGGGACGCTGGATTCCGAGGGACGCGGAACAACAATGCCCTTTGAGTTTGTTGGCGCACCATACTGGCAACATCAGCCCATTCTTATGAAGTTGCGGGAGACTGAGCTGCCCGGCTGTATCTTCCGGCCGATTGCCTTTGAACCGACTTCGGGAAAACATGCCGGGGAGAACTGCATCGGCTTTCAGATCCATCTGACTGATGCCCGAACCTTTCGTCCGTGGCGCAGCTCGCTGGCTTTGCTGCAGGCGGTGATGCTGCTCTATCCGGAGAGTTTTACCTATAAACAGCCGCCGTACGAATATGAATTTAAACGCCTGCCGATGGATCTTATCCTTGGGGACAGACAGCTTCGCGAACACCTTGAAGAGGGTGTTCCGGTGATGGAGCTTGAGGCAGAATGGCGTGGGGAACTGGATACATTTATGGCCCTGCGGGAACAATACATGTTGTATACGTGATAATATGAAAAAAATAATAACGATTGAAGAGCTGGCAAAACTTGCCTCTGCCGAGGTGGCGGGGGAAAGCACAAAGACGATCACGGGGTTTGCTCCGCTGGAGACTGCAGGACCGGAGGAGGTAAGTTTCCTCGTCGATGCAAAATGGGCTGATAAGCTCGTCGGCTGCAGGGCCGGGGCGATTTTTGTGCCAAAGGATGTAGAGAGTCTGCCCTGCGACGCGGTGTTGCTGCATGTACGCGACCCCTACCTTGCAGGAGCGATTATCCATAACTTTTTTCTTGCCACGCCCTTTGCGGCACAAGGCGTACATCCACGTGCCTTTGTCGGCGAGGGGGGGACGCTCGGGAAAGAGGTGACCATTGCACCGCTCGCGGTGATCGGCAACCGGGTGAAGATTGGAGAGAGGGTGGAGGTTGCCTCCGGTGCGGTTATCGGCGACGATGTGGTTATCGGTGATGACTGCGTGATTCACGCCAACGTCTCTGTCTATAAGGAGTGCATCCTCGGTGACCGGGTGATTGTCCATTCCGGGACTGTGATCGGCAGTGATGGTTACGGGTACGCTCCCAACGAGCGCGGGGAGCATATCAAGCGTCCGCAGGTGGGAATTGTACGTATCGAGAATGATGTGGAGATTGGTGCCAACTGTACCCTTGACCGCGCAGCCTACGGTGAGACGGTTATCAAGTCCGGTGCCAAGATCGATAATCTCGTGCAGATTGGGCATAACGTGGTGGTGGGAGAAAACTGTCTGCTGGTCAGCCAGGTCGGTCTCGCCGGCTCTACCATCCTCGGCCGTAATGTGGTAATGGGTGGTCAGGCTGCATCAGCCGGACATCTCAGCGTTGGTGATCGCACCATGATCGCCGCGCGGGGAGCTGTGCATGCCGATGTGCCAGCCGATTCACGGCTCGGCGGTGCACCCGCGATTCCCGTGAAACAGTGGGCGAGAGCCTGTGCTGTTTTTGCTAAACTTCCGGAGTTGCATTCCGCAGTGCGGAAGAACACCCGCGCCCTTGCGAAAATAAGCGCCCTTGCGAAAATAACTGATTCCGAAAATAACTGATTCCAAGTCCTGAAATTCAAGGAGAAGTATCATGGAAAAATCTATAGTTCCAGAAAATATTGATATTCAAGAGATCATGAAGGTGCTGCCGCACCGCTATCCTTTCCTGCTCGTAGACCGGATTGTCAAGATGGATATGGGCAATGAGATTGTCGGGCTGAAGAATGTGACTATTAATGAGCCTTTTTTCCAGGGACACTTTCCCGGTCAGCCCATTATGCCCGGAGTGTTACTCCTTGAAGGAATGGCTCAGGTTGGCGGGATAATGGCCTTTTATGACAAGCCCGAGTATATTGGCAACAAGATTCTCTTTTTCGCCGGAATCGACAAAGCGCGTTTTCGCAGGCCTGTTGTTCCCGGAGATCAGATCTATTACACGCTGACCTTTCTCAAGCGCAAGCGTACAGTAACGGTGATGAAGGGTGTGGCAAGGGTTGATGACAAGGTGGTGGCTGAAGCCGAACTGATGGCTTCTTTTACCTGAGCAGAGTATTTTTCTCAAAAAAAAACGGGAAGAACGGAAAAGGGGAGGCAGGAGACGGGAGACAGGAGACAGGAGACAGGAAAAAGCAAAAGACGGAAAGACAAAGACTGAAAAATCTTTTCGCTGTGCCGTCTTTCACAAGTGTACCTTAAGCCGTCTCATCCCACAACGAACGTCGTCGGATTTTGTTGCTCTACTTTTTCCATAACTTTTTGAGACGTTACCAAAAGAACAGTTCACTTCCACTGAAGCTGTTCGCAATGAGGGGACCCTGAAACAGCCTGCATTCGTTCATATTCAATGTTCCCATAAGAGAGAAGGAGCCGCCATGGCCATACATAAAACCGCAGTAATCGCACCGGGCACAAAAATTCATCCCAGTGCCGAGATCGGTCCCTACGCTGTCATTGAAGAAGGGGTAACCATTGGTGCGGAGACTCGCGTTGGTGCTCATTCTGTCATTGGCGGGCCGAGTACCATCGGCGAACGCAATATTATTCACTCTTTCGCCACCGTGGGCGGTGCGCCACAGGATTTGAGCTACAAAGGCGAAGATACCGAGCTGATCATGGGTAATGGCAATACCGTTCGTGAATACGCCACCATCCATCGCGGTACAGTTGACGGCGGAAGCCAGACGGTGATCGGCAACGACTGCCTGTTGATGGCCTACACCCACGTTGCCCATGACTGCAAACTCGGTAACCGGGTTATCATGGCCAACGTCGCCACCCTCGCCGGTCATGTGGAGATTGGTGATTTTGCCACCCTTGGCGGTCTGGTGGCAGTGCATCAGTTTGTGCGGATCGGCTCTTACAGCTATATCGGCGGGATGTCTGGTATCGGCAGGGATGTCCCTCCCTACATGCTGCTTGCGGGGACGCGCAACAGAACAAAAATTTCAGGAATTAACAAGATCGGTCTCAAACGGGCCGGGCTGAGCAACGATGCTGTTCGCCAGCTTGATGGAGCCTTTCGGCTGATTTTCAAGACCAATGAACTGCTGAAAAAAGATGCCTTTGAAGAGGTGCTGAAGGAATTTCCCAACAGTGCAGAGGCGAAACATCTCGTTGAATTTCTCACCGCTTCAAAGCGCGGTTTTATTCAGCGCGTGAACGACGACTGAGGCAATATGGGTGTCAGAAACGAAAATATAGGTATTATTGCCGGCGGCGGACAGTTTCCACTGCTCTTTGCTAAAGCTGCCCGGGAGGCGGGACGTCGGGTCGTGGTGGTGGCTTTTCGCGGAGAGACTGAACAGAAACTGACTGCTCTTGCCGATGCTGTATGCTGGGTGAAGCTTGGGCAGCTCGGGAAACTCACCTCTTTCTTTCATAATGAAGGCGTGGGAGAGACGGTTTTCCTCGGCACTATCACCAAGACACGTATCTTCCGCGATGTGATGCCGGATTTCAAGGCACTCACCCTGTGGAACAAGATTGACCGCAAGCAGGACGACGCCATTCTCCGCGCCATTGCGAAGAGTCTCGAGGAAGAGGGCATTCAGGTTCTCGAATCGACCCTTTTTCTCCAGCATCTTCTCTTTCCGCAGGGGGCGCTGACGAAGAAAACGCCGAGCAGAGAGCAGTGGCAGGATATCGAATTCGGCTGGCGTAATGCCAGGGCGATTGGAGAACTGGATATCGGTCAGTGTGTTGTGGTGCGTGACTGCTCCGTGCTGGCGGTTGAGGCCATCGACGGCACCGACGCCACTATTCTACGCGGTGGCAAACTCGCCGGTGAAAAGGCCGTGGTGGTGAAGATTCGCAAGCCGGATCAGGATTTCCGTTTCGATCTCCCGGCCACCGGACCGAAGACCATCGACAATATGATCAGTGTGAAAGCTTCTGTCCTCGCCGTGGAAGCGGGACAGTCCCTGCTCTTCGACCGCGAAAAAATGCTGCAGATGGCCAACGGGGCCGGAATTGTGGTGGTCGGACTGCGTGAAGATGAAAACGGCAAATTGAAATACGATTGAACCATCACAGGGGATTAACATGCAGGCTATGATTCTCGCGGCGGGGTTTGGTGCCAGGCTTCTGCCGCACACCCTGTTGCGACCCAAACCCCTTTTCCCCATTTTGAACAGAGAGCTGCTGCTGCTCACCATTGCACGACTGCAGCGTGTCGGCTTTACACGTATTGTTGTCAACTGCCACTATCTCAGTGAACAAATTGAGGCAGCGGTGGCTGATGTTGACGGGATTATCCTGCAGAAGGAAGAGGATATTCTCGGTACCGGCGGTGGTCTGCATAAAGCACTCGGCTCCTTTGATGCAGGACCGATTCTGGTGACGAACGGTGATATTTACCACACGGTGGATTTTGGTCTGCTCTATCAGGCACACTGTGCAGGTAATGCCGACGTCACCATGGCCATGCACGACTGCCCGCGGTTCAACACCGTATCCTGCACAGGGGCACGGGTTGATCATTTTGACGCGCGGGGGGAGGAAAACGCGCTGGCCTTCACCGGTATCCATATAATTGAACCGCAGGTGCTGGCGGGGATTGAGCCGGAGGGTTCCTCCTGTATCATTGAACGCTATCACCAGTTGCTGCGGGAAGGCGGAAAGATTTCCTGCTACCGGGCTGATCTTGAGCTGGCCACGGACGAAAAATTTTTCTGGACTGATATCGGTTCTCCGCAGGACTATCTCGAACTGCAGGGGGCATTGCTTACAGGTGTTGCGCCGTGCTGGCCTGAACTGGTTGAGGCAGCGGCACATCCTGTCGCTGGTGCGGCGGAGATTGCGCCTGCGGCACGGCTTGAGGAGTGGAATGTGATTGGCGCGGCAAAGATTGGTGCCGGAGCACGGGTCCGCCGTTCAGTGATCTGGAGCGGGGTGGAAATTGCGCCAGGGGCAGAGGTATGTGACACTTTTCTCTCCGGCGTTGAAGAAGACGCGATGCTGCTGGAGACGGCCGCAAAACTGCTGGTCGACAGCGGCCGGGAGTGCAATATGAAGAGAGTGAAGGTGCTCTCTCCAGACGGTTCGAACCGTCGCTTCTGGCGACTGCCGAATGCTGTTGTTGTTGCCCCGGCAGGGCATGCTCCGGCAGAGATGCGCGAGGCGGAGGCGGTGTGGCGAATCGGGTCTCATCTCGCAGTCCGGCACTGTGCCGTGCCGCAGGTTTTTGCTTACGATGCGGGAAGCGGTGTTCTGGTTATGGAGGATCTCGGCAGCCTCAGTCTCTACAACAGGGTGCGGGAACTGCAGACGGCAAAGGATTTCGGAGGTGTGAAGCGGCTCTACGAAAAGGTGCTTGCGCAGCTCGTCTCTCTACAGATTGAAGGTGGAAAGGCGTTTGATTCCAGCTGGTGCTGTGACACTCCACAATATGATGAAAATGTAATGCTGGTGCAGGAGTCCGGCTATTTTCTCCGTGCCTTCTGGGGCAGTCTCCTGCAGCGCGGGGAACCGGCTGGTATTGAAAAGGAGTTTCAAGCTCTGGCCGCCCGGGCAGGCGAGGCTCCTGCGAACTATTTTCTCCATCGGGACTGCCAGTCTCGCAATATCATGCTTAAAAAGGGGGAACCCCGTTTCATCGATTTTCAGGGGGGCCGCAGGGGACCTTTGGGCTATGACCTTGCTTCTTTGCTGCTGGACCCTTATGTTTCTCTTGCACCACAGTTGCAGGAGGAGTTGATAGAGTATTACTGCGCGCTCCTCAACAGAACAGCCCCTGAGGCATCTGTTGACAGAGATCTTTTTCAGCGTCAGTATGAAGACCTTGCCCTGCAGCGTAACCTGCAGATTCTCGGGGCCTTTGCCTTCCTTTCGCAGCAGAAGTGCAAGCCTTTCTTTGCCCGTTTCCTCAAACCTTCGGTTGCCATGCTGTGTCGGCGGCTGGAGAATCCGCAGTTTGCCATCCTTCCCCTGTTACGGAAGATGGCAGCCGAAGCTGCGGCGCATTTCGCAATCTAAATTCCCCTATACCACAATCCTCAAGAGAGGAAAATAACATGGCAGATCAAAAACTTCCGGTCGTCGCCCTTATCGGTCGACCTAATGTCGGAAAATCAACGTTGTTCAACCGTATTACCCGCTCACGCAAGGCGATCGTCGATCCCACGCCGGGCGTTACCCGCGACCGGCAGTATGAACGCGTCGTCTGGGAGGATAAAGGCTTTCTGCTGGTGGATACCGGCGGAATCGACGACAACCCGGAAGATGTTCTCGTTCAACATATCCGTGAACAGGCGATGGCGGCCATTGCGGAGGCAGATATTATTCTCTTCCTGATGGACGGGCGCGAGGGCGTTACCCCCGCCGATCACGAGGTCGTTGATATCCTCCGACGGACGAAGAAACCGGTCTTCCATATTATCAACAAGATTGACGGTCCGAAGAACGAAGTGTCAATGAATCCGTTTTATGAGCTTGGCGTGGAGCGGTTCTGGGCGCTTTCGGCAGAGCACACCTACGGCTTTCGCACTCTTATGGACGATCTCTGTGCCACGATAGAGACTCCGAGTGAGGCGACCAGCCTTCCAGAGAATACGGTGAAGGTTGCCTTTTTCGGGCGGCCAAACGTGGGGAAATCCTCCATGGTAAACCTCATTCTCGGAGAGGAGCGCATGGTTGTCTCTGAGGTCTCGGGTACCACCCGGGACAGCGTGGATACCGTCATCAGCCACGGGAACTACAACTATCTCTTCATTGATACTGCGGGGATTCGCCGCAAGGGGAAAACGAAAGAGAAGCTGGAGAAGTTCAGCATCCTCAAAGCGCTCTCCGCCATGAGTCGCTGCGATGTGGCTGTGGTTATTCTTGATGCCGAAGAGGGGATTACCGAACAGGATACCAAGGTTATCGGTTATGTGCTGGATGAGGGCAAGGCGCTTATCGTACTGGTGAACAAGTGGGATCTGCTGGAGAAGGACAAAAAAAGGCAGAAAGAGGTGATGGAGGAGATCGGTCGAGTACTGCCCTATCTTGGCTTTGTGCCGATTATCAGCGTTTCCGCATTGACCGGCTATGGTATCAAACGGATGTTCCCGATAATCGGTTCGGTGTATCGCCAGTATTGCTCCCTGTTTCCGACTTCAGCGCTGAACCGTCTGCTGCAGGAGGCGGTAGAGAAGCATTCGCCACCGATCTATAAAAACAAACGCCTCAAATTTTATTACACTTCGCAGGTGGGAACCTGCCCGCCAAAGTTTGTCGTTATGACGAACTCCTATAAAGGGGTGCATTTTTCCTACGAGCGTTATCTGGTAAATCGTTTTCGTGAAGGGCTCGGGCTCGACATGATTCCCATACAGATCTTCTTTAAAGATAAATCAGAGCAGCGGGAACGGCAGAAGAATAAATAAGGCTCTTTACATTTTGTATTGACCCAAAAACACGGCAGGACAAACAGGATGATAAATTAATTTCATTGCAGAAACGTTTGTTGTGAGATGAGTCACCTGTTGTGCTGAAGACGCCCAAATTGGGCGTCTGTCCCACCTGCCTTTGAATTCGCCAATACAAAATGGAATTGGCATTATACTCTTTTTACTTTGGTATGACTGGTTTCCCCTACGTTAAAAAAAAAGCGGCCTGCAGAGTTACTCTGCAGGCCGCTTTTTTCAGTTTTGAATGGTGTCATACCAAACACATTTTTTACTGATCCTAAAACACGGAAGGACAAACAGGATGATAAATTAATTTCATTGCGGAAACGTCTGTTGTGAGATGAGCCACCTGTTGTGCTGAAGACGCCCAAATTGGGCGTCTCTACAAGGACATCCTTCCCACAAAGACAACGCCATATTGCCACCACGGGGTTATCGCGGCAAAATTGTATCCGGATTTGTACAATCAAATACCCGTAAGATAAATCGCCGACATCGTAGAGACGCCCAATTTGGGCGTCTGCCCCACCTGCTTTTGAATTCTCCAATACAAAATGTACAAAATGTAAATGGTGTTATTCAGTTTTGAATGGTGTCAAAAAATAACACATTCGCCAGTGGCTGCCATCTTTTTCATCTCTTCCCGCCAATTTTCTCCGCCGATCTTTTCCGCAAGCAGGACAGCTATATGCTGCGGATTTACGCCCACATCGCGGTTTCGTCCCAGTCCCGTGATACAGGAGGGACAGTTGGTGGCGACGATCATTACTTCCTCCCGCTGCCCTGTCTCCTCAAGTTTCTCCAGTTCAATTTCAAACTGTTCTCTCTTGCGCAGGCGCATGGCGCTGGCGATATCCGGGCGGGAGAGAGCCAGCGTTCCCGCTTCGGAGCAGCAGTTTGCCACCGGTTGCACGTCGTTGTAAATGCGCTTGAGAAAGGGCATTGCTTCTCCCTTGAAGGAGTCGTGGCAGGGTGTGTGGTAGAGGATGGTGCGCTGCTCTTTGTCTGTAAAATTCCAGCCGTTTTCCAGTACATAGGCAGAGATGTCGGCGAGGGCACATTCGAAGATGGATTGAATACCAAGTTCGTTCAGTGCTTCCCGACAGGTACCGCAGCTGACCAGTACCGAAGCAAACTCGATATGGCCGAGCATGTCACGGATCTGGGTGAGGATAATGCTGTTGCGCAGGGCGACCTCTTCGGCCATTTTCTTCTTGGCATTTACCTGCAGCGGAAAGCCGCAGCAGAGATTTGGCGGTGGCAGTACAACCCGCACGCCGTGCTTGAGCAGCAGGTAGATGGAGGCTTTGCCGATGTCGGAGAAGAGCCGTTCTGAACCGCATCCCGGAAAATAGAAGACGGTGCTTTTTGTCCTGCCTTCCGGCGTGAGCAGCAGCATCTCGTGATCCGAGCAGGCGGGCAGTACTGAGGAAAGGGTGTGTGGCGTGGGAGAGGTCATGGGCGCGTTGAGAAGCTGCAGCGGTTTCCACTGTTTTTTTCTCAGTGATTCCGGGGCCTTCGCGAATACCTTTACCGCTGCCTGCTGGGTAGCGCTGCCGAGTTGCAGCACCGATTTACGAAAAATGCTGTTCGCCGTGCGGTTACGGGTTTTCAGGAAGTTGAGGGAGAGTTTTGTCTGTATCGGGGTGTGCTTGTAGCCCATCTCGGCAAGGATTTCCCGCTCCAGTATCGAGACCCGCGCGGTATCGATATCTACCGGGCAGGGTGGCAGACACTTACCGCACATGGTGCAGTGGTCGGCGACCTCTTCAAGGTTGGCAAGCTGCCGGAATTTTGGCAGATGAGAGCGCTGTATGTCATAGAGAAGAGCCTCAATGAGCGAGCCGATGACGAGGTTTTTATTGCGCGGGTGGAAAAAGAGATTGCTTTCTGGATGGTAGACGCAGCAGTCCGGCATACATTTGCCGCAGCGGATGCAGCCGGCAATGGCGGTGGAGAGCTCAGCGAGTGAACTGTGCTGCAGTATTCGTGCTTCCAGTTTCAACAGGTTGAAAGAGTTGGTGAAAACCTTGTTGAGAATGGCCTCATTACGCAGCATGCCGGGGTTCATCATGCCGTCGGGATCTACCTCGTTCCGGTATTCATTGAGGGCTTTTATCCGTTCCGGTTCGAGAAACTTCATCTTGGTGACGCCGATGCCGTGTTCGCCACTGACTGCTCCGCCGAGTGCAATCGATTTGAGCATGATTTTTTCCGCAGTGGCGGAAGCACGGTGCATCATATTCCGATCATTGGAGAAGACCGGAATGTTAACGTGGTTGTTCCCGTCACCGGCGTGCATGTGGGTGGCGATGACGATGCGTTTCTCGCGCACAGTATCATAAACAGCGTTGATACCGGCACTCACTCTGGTATAGCCCTGGAAAAGCTCCATCAGGGCGCTCATTAGATCTTTGATCGGTGTCTGCGGTTGCAACAGGCAGGATTCCGGCACCTCAAGGGCATCGATGGCGGCTTGACAAAGCTTCTCAGCAGCGGGAATCTTTGCCTCAAGCCAGTCCGGATCCTCAAGCGGTTCGGCGGTGTGCAGGTACTCCATGATGCTGAGAATGGCCTGTTTCTTGTTCCAGTAATCTTCTCGGATGTTGGTGGAGTCAATAAAACGGGTGAATTCCGCGAGGGCTGGCAGAGGCAGTACAATATCCTCGTTGAGCTTGAAGGCGTTGGTTCGTTTGGAGATGGCTCCGAGTCGTTTTCGGTCGCGCCAGAAACGTTCGCTTTCGTCGGCGTCCTGGGCGATAAAGACTTCCGTGTTCGGGTAGGGATCAAGCAACTTTTTCAGGCGGTCACGTCCGTGTTTAGCCTGTGCCGTGTCGTGGCCGACAAGGTCTATCAGCAGTACCGCCTTGGGACGTTCACTGCGGGCGGATTTATACTTGTAATTGATCGCCTTGATGTATTCGGCATCGAAGTGTTCAAGGGCAATCAGTGCCTCTTCGGTGCTGTTTTTGAATTCATCGGAGATCTGCACAATGACCCGGCTCGCTTCATCCATATCCTTCCCGTAAAACTCAAGGCAGAAGGTGATTTTCTGCTCCCATGCAGGATAGAGAACAAATTCGGCAGAGGTGATGACACCATCGCAACCCTCTTTCTGAAAGCCTGGCAGGCCGCCAAGGGCCTTGTTGGTAATGTCTTTGCCCAACCCTTTCTTGCGTATCTGCGAACCCTTGAGGGAAATTTCTTTCAGCAGAGTGCCTTCCGCGTCGCGCACCTCGTATTCCAGAGTGTCTTCATACTGAATCTTGCGCATCGGATGGTTTTTACGGGCTATTCGCAGCAGCCCTGTGCCGGGCATGGCGATGGTCCATGCAAGAGCATTATCAATGGCGGTTCCCCAGAGAACAGCGGTTTTCCCGCCGGAATTTTCGGCGACATTACCGCCGATGGTACAGGCCCAGCTGGAGGTTGGGTCAGCGGCGAACACAAGCCCCGCTTTTGTCGCTTCAGCCATTGCCTTTGAAGTAACAACACCGGCTTCAAGCTTAATGGTGGACACGGTGGCATCTTCACCGAGGTGAGGGAAGGGGGTCTGAATTATGGGGTAGATGCGGGTCAGCTTTTCGGTATTGATGATGACGCAGTTCTGTGTCAGTGGAACAGCTCCTCCGGTCAGGCCGGTACCACCGCCCCGTGGAATCACGCCGAGGCCGAGCCTCGCTGCTGCAGCCATCAGTGGCGGAACCTGCTCTTCAGAGGACGGGCGGAGAACAGCAAGGGGCAGGTAGAGCCGCCAGTCGGTGGCATCGGTAACGTGGCTGATGAGGGTGAAGGGGTCAAAGCGGACATTTTCCCTGCCAATGACTGCACCGAAACGCCGGTTTATTTTGCTGCGCAGTTCCGGAGTCTTTTTCAGTTCCTGGCGCATCTCCTTGAGACGCTGACGGCAGATGGCAAGCAATTCAAAAACCTGCTGTCCCCGATTTGCTCCATTTTTATAATTTGTTGTCCACTTTTCAATAAGATTGAGGTCAGCCTTCGCTGTTTCGAAAAAGGTATGGCGACGAAGACGGGAGTCGAGCAGTTCCTGGAAGAGGAAAGGGTTGCGACGGAGTATAAAAAGGTCGCCAATGATTCGCATCACGAGACGCGCGGAACGACCGGTGATGCGCTGGCTGTAGAGTTCTTCAAGGCATCTCCACCCCTCTTCACCGAGGATAAACTCCACAATTTGTTTATCACTGGCGGAGGTGAAGTTGTAGGCGACTTCGCGATCAAAAAGAGGTTCAGCGACGGGGGGACGGGCTGTCTGTGTCTCTGTATTCTGTGTTTCTTGACTGGTCGATTGTGTATTCATAGCATATATTTTATAGATTTTAATTGAATGCGCGGAAATCCCCGCCGTTCGGGGCAGGGATATAGAGCGTGAACACCCTGGGCGTTCAACGTATTCCTCTTCTTCAGGTGTCTGTTGTTCTTCTTTGTATTGACGAATAATACTGATCGGTGCACCGCCGCAACTGCCAGCGCAATAAGAAGGGAACCACAATGCGTTTCCCCCATAAGATGCCCCTTAATACTTCCAGATTATACCAAACGGTGAGCAGTGCCGAGACATGCGCTGTCTCACCAGTTCATGCCGATACGTCTGAAATGAGGCGCAGCATTATACAGAGCCTGAAGAGCCAATCATACCGCTGGTAAAAAAATCATCAATCATTTTACCATCTGTACATGGCTTCCTGATTGGGAAAAAGAGCCGGACACCCTGCAGCTCAAGGAAACAAAAAGCCAAATCCCGTCTCAAGACGTTGATTCTTGACCAGGGCTGGGGAAATTCAGGCGACGGCTGTACAAAACAGGCCTGACGTGGTGGTGGTCCTGCCATTGATCCTCATAACACCAGCAGGACGTGTCAATCATATACCTGCGGTAAATTTCTTCCTGTGCCTCGAATATGAACGAAATCCAAGATTATTCAAGGTACCCATACTTCAACCATGAGTCGCAAGAATAAATATCAATTTGAGTGTGTCAAATAGGTATGCCGAAAAGGCAGACCTGAACGCAGTAAAAAAACATCCTGAAGGGTACTTTGAAGAACCATGTGCTTTTTTTTTATATTCGAGGTACAGGAGGAAAATCCGGAAACAAAAGGAGATAAAAACTTTGTTTCTTTTCCTTGTTTTTCCCATCTCTCTGTTTTACGGTTAGCACTTTTTTATTTTCAGTGCTGCAGGATATTTCTGGATTCGTAGAGTGAGCACGCTGTTTCTACAGGCAGCTGAAGAAAAATACATCTTTGAGAAAAGCAGGACTCAGATATATTCTGGAACAAGCCTGCATTCGTTCAAATTCAACATTTAAACAGTTGCTGTCTCGCCGGCACAGCCGAGTGAGACAGCAGCAAAAAAAAGGAAAAATATATGAAGGCCCTTGTCATTAATTCCGGAAGTTCCTCTCTTAAGTTTCAACTCCTTGATATGGATAATGAAAGTGTCCTGGCCAGCGGTCTGGTCGAGCGTATTGGTGATGCGGAAGGTAACATCAAGTGCACCTTTCATCCTGATACCGAGAAAGAAAGTGTGGTGAAAAAAACTCTTCCCATCCCCACCCACACAGTTGCCGGCCAAATGGTCGTTGATCTCCTTACTGACAAAGAGCATGGAGTTCTCGCCGACAAATCAGAAGTTGGTGTTATTGGTCATCGTGTGGTTCACGGCGGCGAGAATTTCAGTAAGACAACTCTGCTTAACGATGCCGCCATTGCCGCTCTGGAGGACACTGTCCCTCTTGCACCGCTGCACAATACGGCCAACCTTGACGGCATCAGGATTGCTCAGGAACTTTTTCCCGGAGTACCTCAGGTTGGTGTTTTTGATACTGCCTTCCATCAGACTCTTCCCCCTCACGCATTTCGTTATGCCATTCCCAAAGATCTGTATGAGAAAGATCGTATTCGCCGCTACGGCTTCCACGGAACTTCCCATAAATATGTTGTCGGCGAATGCGCAAAACTGTGCGGCATTGATGTCGACAAGATTAATGCCATCACTGTCCACCTTGGCAATGGTGGTTCAATCACTGCTGTGGAGAACGGTAAAAGTGTTGATACCAGTATGGGGTTCACACCGTTGCAGGGGCTGGTTATGGGTACCCGCAGCGGGGATATTGACCCGTCTGTACATGCCTTCCTCGCCCGCAATCACCAGATGAGCTGTGATGAGATTGATAATATGCTTAACAAAGAGTCCGGTTTGAAGGGACTCTGTGGTCTCAATGACATGCGTGATATCCATGCTGCCATAGAAAAGGGGGATAAAGACGCTGAGCTTGCTCTCGCCGTGCAAACCTACCGCACCAAAAAATATATCGGTGCCTATATGGCTGTGCTCGGTCGTGTTGATGCCATTGTTTTCACTGCCGGTATTGGCGAAAATGATGACATTGTGCGCGAGATGTCGCTGGCAGGACTGGAGAATTTCGGGATTATCCTTGATACAAAGATCAATGCACAGCGGGTGAAAACGCCGACTCTTCTTTCAACCCCGGAGAGCAAAGTTCAGATTTGGTGTATCCCCACCAACGAAGAGCTGGCAATTGCCCGTGAGGCGGTTGCACTGGTCTCGAAATGAACCGACAGATTAAAACGGGAAGAATGGGAAAAGTTTGACAGGATGACGGGAAAAACAGTTTTTTTTCACCGCGAAGAACGCGAAGAACGCGAAGGAAAGCAAAAGCATTTGAGAATAAAGATTTTTAAAATTTAAAACAGGAAGGCCGGAAAAGGTTTTGCGAACAGATGTTCGCGAAACCTTTTTTGTTTTCGGAGAACTCTGTCTGTGGATTACATCTTTGCAATTCCGGCGTGAAACATCGCAATTTCAACGAAAAGTATTATGTTGTCAGTCAGTTGTTCTACAGGAATTTTTGCATGCCAGCCGTTTTCGTCAACCTTCCTGCTCTCAAATAACTTCCCGATATTACTCCGTTTATAACAGGTCAAAACCATGGAAAAAGAAAATGAAAGGGTGAAAAATCCCGTTCTTATCGTTGATGATGAACCGAATTATCTCGTTGTCCTTAGAGAGCTGCTGCGGGAAGAGGGGTACGAAGTTTTCACTGCCGCGAGCGGTGAAGAAGGGTTGGAGATGGTCAACAACATTGATATCTACACTGTTGTTACTGATATGATGATGCCGGGGATCAACGGTCTTGAATTCATGAAAGAGGCACAGAGGGTAATTCCCGGTCTGCCGGTGATTGTTATTACAGCTTTTGCCGAGGTGGAGCGGGCCGTAGAGGCGATGCGCACGGGTGCTTTCAACTATCTCTCCAAACCGTTTTCCAATGATGAACTGATCGTCACCGTGGGCAAAGCGGTGGAACACTATAAGCTGATTCTTGAAAATACCCGCCTGCGCAGACCGCACCAGAGCGGCTACTCTGGCATGGTGGGGAAAAACCCGCGTATGATACAGGTCTATGATCTTATTGAAAAGGTTGCCCCGACCCAGGCCTCAGTACTTATCAACGGTGAAAGTGGAACCGGGAAGGAACTGGTGGCGCGAGCCATTCACGACCGCAGCAAACGTGAGGGAAAGCCATTTATCGCGGTCAACTGCGCGGCTCTGTCGGAAAACCTGCTTGAGAGTGAAATCTTTGGCCATGAAAAGGGTGCCTTTACCGGTGCGGCAGCAATGCGTAAAGGACGTTTTGAACTCGCCGACGGAGGGACGATCTTTCTTGATGAAGTGGGAGAAATTCCGCTGCAGCTGCAGTCCAAGTTGCTGCGGGTGCTGCAGGAGAAGAGCTTTGAGCGGGTGGGTGGCAGCAAAACCCTTGATATAGATGTACGTATCCTCAGCGCGACAAACCGTGATCTGCGTGAAGAGGTTTCCGCCGGGCGCTTTCGGGAAGATCTCTTTTATCGCCTGAATGTCATTCCGGTCTCCCTGCCGGCTCTGCGGGAACGTCTGGATGATTTGCCTCTGCTGGTCAGCTCTTTTATCGAAAAAGGACGCAGAGAACTGGGGCAGGACAACCTGCGTGTCTCCCCTGAGGCAATGCAGCTGCTGATGCGGCTCCCCTGGGAGGGCAATATCCGTGAACTGGAAAATACCATTGAGCGTGCCGCGATTCTCTGCAGTGACGGGGAGATCAGACCGGAGGATGTACAGCCGGATACCCTGCTGGAAGAGACTGCCATGCCGGGAGAATCCGACCTTTTGAAGATGATCCCGCGCAGCGCTTCCCTTAACGAAGTGCTCTATTCCGTAGAAAAGGGGATGTTGTCTCAGGCGCTGGAGGAGAATGACAACGTGCAGGCCCGCGCCGCCGAACAGCTGGGTATAACCAAGAGTTTACTGCAGTATAAGATGAAGAAATATCAGTTGAAGAAGAAACCAAAGTAAGTCGCCGGAAGGGAACACGAAGGAAGGCAAAAGCAGGAGAAAGGAGACGGGAGACAGGAGACAGGAAAAAGCAAAAGCAAAAGGTTTTTGTAGAGACGCCCAATTTGGGCGTCTTCAGCACAACAGGTAGCTCATCTCACAACAGACGTTTCTGCAAAGAAATTAATGTATCACCCTGTTTGTCCTGTCGTGTTTTTGGGTCAGTAAAAAATGTGATTGGCATTACATCATCATTGGTGAAAAATTGGCACAACGGTGATTCCAGCAATGGTGTTGTAGAGACAAGGCATGCCTTGTCTACACCGTGACGATAAACGTAACGATAACGGTGGTATGAATGGTAACGCATGGGATAAACTGGTAGCAATTTTCTGTTTAATTTTAAAATCTTTTTTTAAAGTTTTTTCCCTGTCTCCCGTCTCCTGTCTCCCGTCCCCCTGCCTTTAAACTCGCCAATAGAAAATGAAAATTCTATTTTTCCCGCCCCTCTCCCCAGTGCAGTTTACTGCGAAGGATGGAGAACCAGTCGCGGGTAGAGGTGACTACCAGTTGCAGCGGCTGACTCGCTGTGCAGATCTCAAGAGTATCGCCGTTGCTGATCTCCATGCGGGCGCGGCCGTCCATTATTACCTGGGCGGCGTCACGCTCAATATCCGCTTTGAGGGTTATGTGCAGGCGCTTGGCTGCGGGCAGAATTATCGGCCGTGAGCTGAGCATAAAGGGGCAGATAGGCGTGATGACTGTGGTCGCCAGTCCCGGATAGACCAGCGGCCCACCGGCGGAAAGGTTCCAGGCTGTGGAGCCTGACGGGGTGGAAATGATCAGACCGTCAGCCCGATAGGTGTTGAGCAGTTTGCCGTCGGCCGTGGTGGCGAGGGTAAGCAGACGGGCGAGAACGTTTTTGGCTATAACGATATCATTCAAACAGTGACACACCTCGCTTTCCCCCTCGGCGGTGATCAATCGGCAGGCCAGCATCTGCCGATTCTCAATAATAATCTCTCCATTGAGGACTCTTTCCAGTGCGGTAAATGCCTCCTCCTCAGTGATGTCACTGAGAAAACCGAGATTGCCGAAATTGATACCCAGTACGGGGATTCCGTGATGGGCGGCCTGATCGGCGATATGGAGGAGGGTTCCATCCCCGCCGAGGACAATCACCATATCAATGTTTTCATTGATCTCTTCCCGTACTGAATCAACACCCCGGTTTTTCAACCAGCCGCTGAGCACTTCCGCGTAGTGAGCGGAAGGCGTATTTCCAGGCTTGGTGATAATTGCGA
Source organism: Desulforhopalus vacuolatus (assembly GCF_016918505.1). Classification (GTDB taxonomy): domain Bacteria; phylum Desulfobacterota; class Desulfobulbia; order Desulfobulbales; family Desulfocapsaceae; genus Desulforhopalus; species Desulforhopalus vacuolatus. The sequence goes on along the minus strand of NZ_JAFFPZ010000004.1, from coordinate 192,062 downwards.
CCTGGCTCAGGATCAGTCGTTTCTCACAGCGAAACCCTGGACAGCGAGAGGTATCAACGGAGGATTCCACAGGTATCTCCATCAGCTGTTTCCGAGTTCTTTTGAGCGTTTGGTGGCAGCCGCAACGCAGTCCATTAAGATACCTTCAAAGCCGGCTCTCTTCAGCACGTGCACTCCCGCAATGGCAGTTCCGCCGGGAGAGGTTACCCGGGTGGTCAGTCTGGCGGGATGTTCTCCGGTTTCCCGAACCATTTTCAGCGCTCCCTCAACGGTTTGCAGAACCAGTTTTTCTGATATTGCGAGAGGCAGCCCCTGCTCCACTCCGGCAGAAATCAGACCATCAATAAAGCTGTAGACGTAGGTCGGTCCGGAACCACTCAGACCTGTGACGGCATCAAGTTGATGCTCTTCAATGACCACGGTGGTGCCGACTGCATTCAAGATGTCCAGGGCCGTGTTCATGTCATGGCTGGTTGCGTTGCCATTGGGTGCGAGTGCCGAGGCTCCGGCGAGAAGCAGCGCGGGAGTGTTGGGCATTACCCTGATTATTCGCAGATTATTGCGGCCGGTTTTCTGTGCATAAAAGGAGAGGGGCAGGCCAGCGGCGATGGTGATCAGCAGGTGGTCGGGGGTGAGGTTGTCGCGGATGGTGAGCAGAGCCTCCTCCATGTGCTGTGGTTTCACTGCAAGGATAATATAATCACAGCGCAGTACCGTCTCGTTATCATCGCTGACTGTGATGTCATAAGTGTCATGCAGGTACCGACGCCGGGTTTCGTTTGGGTCGGTGGCGTGAATCTGGGAGGAGGTATACAGTTTGGCGGTAAGAATCCCGCGAATCAGTGCCTCTGCCATCTGTCCACTGCCGATAAAACCAATATGTTTGGTCATTTTACGCTCCAGAAATTTGTGTCATTTGTGTTAGTATGAAAACGGAAAGGGAGTGTGCATCGCTCTCCGCTTTCCGAAGATAATAAAAGTCCGCAAAATTACAGGTGGCCAATATAACGTGAAAAGAGCAAAAGGGGAATATGATGTTAAAACAGGAACTGCTTGATATCCTCGCCTGCCCACAGTGCAGAGGGCCGGTGAAGGAGAAAGAAGGTGGATTGATTTGTGAGAAGTGCCACCTTTTGTATGAGATAAAGGACGACATTCCGATAATGCTGGTGGATGAAGCCAAAAAACTCGATGTTGCCGACAACTGAGGAGACTTCCATGCTCATAGACCACTTTACTGTACACGAAAACCACGCTGACAACGATTATTTTGGGATGATCCGAACCCTTCTTGCCGGTGACGATCCGCAGCGGGCCCGCCTCCTTTCTGAAGTATATGACCTTCTGCTTGATGAGATAAAAACGAATACCTCAGCGCCGCGCACTCCCGTGAAATTCGGGACTTCTGGTTGGCGCGGTCTGCTTGGCAGAGATTTGACGGTGAAGAGTGTCACTCAGGTAACCCGTGCCGTAATTCGTCTCTACAGTGAAATGGATAATTTCCCCAATCTTCCCGCACTCCTCGGTGTTGCCAGTCTTGCCGAGGCACGGAGGCACGGGTGTGTGATCGGTCATGACAGTCGTTTTGGAGGTGAGGTTCTTGCCATCCAGGCTGCGAGAGAATTGGCCGAGGCTGGCTTTGCGGTCTATTATGCAGGGGAGACGACTACTGGTGTTCTTTCTGCGGTGGTGGAACAGCAAAAGCTCTCTTTCTCCATCAATTTAACACCCTCTCACAATCCGCTTGATTACGGTGGGTTCAAATATAACGCTGCCGACGCGGGTGCGGCAGCCACTGAGCTTACCGAAAAGCTTACCGCGTATGCCCGGGAGATTGTGGAAAGTGAGCTGCAGGAACCCGCTCCGGAACTGTGGAGCATAACCAGACTGCTGGCTCATGACAGCGTGCAGGTAATTGATTCCTTTGCCAGCTGGCTGCAGGAGGTGGAGAAGGGAGAGTCAAAACACCATCTTGATCTCTACGAGATTACCCGCGCCGCCCGCAACAATCCTGATCTCTTTCTCGCGGTAGACAGTGTGCATGGCGCCAGTCGTCAGCATATCAAACGGTTGTATGGTGCCGAGGGCGGTGATACTGCTCCCTCATTTGCCCATCTGCGTGCCGAGGCCAACGTCACCTTCGGTGGTGTGGCTCCAGAACCCTCCATGATTAATCTCAAGGCAGTGAATGAGCTGCTGATGAGCCGGCCGGAGAAATTGAAGATCGGTGCAATTATTGACCCCGATGGCGACCGCATTCGTTTCTCCGACGGGGAAACCGAGATCACCATGAATCACTTTGGTGCGATGGCCTACTACTTTCTCCACGAGAAGAAGGGTCTGCATGGACTGGTCGCCAAGACCGTCGCCACATCCAATCTTGCCAATGGCATTGCCGCCGGCCTTGGAGAAAAGGTCTATGAACCGGCAGTGGGTTTCAAAAATTTCAAGCCGGTGATCGGTGAAGCGCTGGTCTATTTTGAAGAGTCTGATGGTATCTCCATCCTTGGGCACACGGCGGAAAAGGATGCCTATATCGGCCTGCTGCTGGCGCTGGCCATGGTGCAGAGCAGTGGAAAAAATCTCGGCGGGTATCTGCGGGATATTGAGTCGGAGTATGGTCAGTATCTGCCTACCAAGGGTGGCCTCGATGTGCTGGTAATGGGTCCAGAGCTGCAGAACAAGCTGGCCCGGCTGGATAAATATGGAGTGGGCAGCGAGATACAGGTTGGCGGTATCCCGCGCCGGGTGAAGGACGTTATTACTCTCGACGGTCATAAATTTGTTTTTGAGGACGGTTCCTGGCTGATGATTCGTCCTTCAGGGACGGAACCCAAGGTTCGTTTTTATGTGGAGAGCCGCACTTCAGAGGGAACGGCGGAGTTGATGGACGCGGCAACGGATCTGCTCAGAGAGGCAGGTTTGGTGGAGTAAGCTCTGTTGTGAACGTGGCGGGGAAGGTGGCGGGGAGAATTCAAAATTTTCAATCCTGTTCCTGCAGGGTTCCTGGGTCCCGTGAATAATCTTTCAGATTTGATTTTTGTTCAAGCAATTAGTATTGTGCCTGTTCGCCTGAAAAGGGTCATGGGCAATTTGCAGAAAATCTTGAAATAAAGGCAATCTGACAGAAACTGTAAAGTGCAGTCTTTCTGCCGTTATATACGTCATATCCGTCAATTCCAGGGAGTATACTATGTGGGAATATACAGATAAAGTGCAGCAGCACTTTCTTCAGCCGCAGAATGTCGGCGAAATTAAAAACCCCAGCGGAACCGGTGATGTTGGTTCTCTCTCCTGCGGTGACGCGCTCAAGCTCACCCTGAAGATAGAAAATAATGTTATCACCGATGCAAAATTCAAGACCTTTGGCTGTGCCTCTGCCATTGCCTCTTCTTCCATTCTCACCGAAATGGTGAGGGGGCTGCGGGTGGATGAGGCAGCGAAAATTACCAATGAAGATATTGCCGCAGCCCTTGGCGGGCTGCCGAAAGAGAAGATGCACTGCTCGGTAATGGGCAGAGAGGCTCTGGAAGCTGCCATTGCCGACTATCGCGGCGTGCCGCTGCCCGCTGTCGAGGGAGAAGTGGTCTGTGAATGTTTTGGCGTTACCGATGTGGAGATAAAACGGGCTGTCACTGAGAGCCATTTGCGCAGTGTAGAGGATATTACCAATTTCACCAAGGCGGGCGGAGGCTGTGAAAAATGCCTCGGACGCCTGCAGGAAATCCTCAATGAGACCCTCAATGAGGTCGAGCCCATTCCCGTGGTGCCGATGCCCAAAAAGAGAATGACTGCTCTGCAGAAGATCAAAAAGATTGAAGAGGTTCTTGAGAGTGAGGTTCGTCCCGGCCTGAAGAAAGATGGCGGGGACATTGAGCTGGTGGATGTCGATGGCGATACTGTTATTGTTTCCCTGAGTGGCACCAGCGACAGTTCCGGTGCGACCATAAGAGAACTGGTGGAGCTTAAGCTCCGTGAAAAGGTACTCAACACACTCTTTGTTGAGGAGGAGAAGTGATGGCTGATTACCCCGTTATCTATATGGACAACAATGCAACAACACAGGTTGCTCCTGAAGTCTTCGAGGCGATGACGCCTTATCTCACCGAATTGTACGGTAACCCCTCTTCCATGCATACTTTCGGCGGACAGGTGGGGAACGCGTTGGAGAAAGCGCGACAGCAGGTGGCAACCCTGCTTGGTGCATATCCCGATGAGATTATATTTACCTCCTGTGGTACCGAAAGTGACTCCACCGCTGTGCTCTCCGCGTTGCGCTCCTTTCCTGAAAAGCGTCATATTATCACCAGCAAGGTGGAACATCCGGCAATCCTAAACCTCAGTGAGAATCTTGAGGTGATGACCGGGCGCAGGTATCGGGTCACAGCTCTCAAGGTGGACAGCACCGGGAGGATTGATCTGCAAGAGTACGAAGACGCGCTCAGTGATGATACCGCCATCGTCTCGATGATGTGGGCCAACAACGAAACCGGTAATATCTATCCTGTTAAAGAGATGGCGCAGATGGCAAAGAAGCGCGGCATCCTCTTCCACACGGACTCTGTACAGGCAGTGGGCAAGGTGCCGATAAATCTGGCTGAACTTGATGTCGATTTCCTCTCCATGTCCGGCCATAAACTGCACGCACCAAAGGGGACCGGGATCCTTTATGTACGCAGGGGAACACCTTATGTACCGTTTCTTACCGGTGGTCATCAGGAGGGCGGACGCCGCGGGGGTACGGAGAATGTCGCCTCTATTGTTGCTCTTGGCAAAGCCTGTGAAATGGCCGGAGCCCGTATGGAAGAGGAAAATACGAGGGTGAAGGCTCTGCGTGATAGTCTCGAAGCAGGGCTGTTGCAGTCTGTCCCGAAATCAATTCTCAACGGTGATCGGGAGAACCGCCTGCCGAATACCACCAATATCAGCTTTGAGATGGTGGAGGGAGAAGCGATTCTGCTGCATATGAACCTTTATAATATCTGTGCCTCCTCCGGATCTGCCTGTACCTCCGGTTCCCTTGAGCCATCCCATGTATTGCGGGCCATGGACGTGCCTTTTACGGCGGCTCACGGCTCAGTGCGATTTTCTCTGAGTACATATAATACTGAGGAAGAAATTGATTTCGTGTTGGAAAAAATGCCTGGCATTATTGAGACGCTGCGGGATTTATCACCGTTCTGGAACGGTTGAAGGAGACAATGAAACGGTAAAAATGAATCCTTTTTTATTAGAAATCTTCTCTTTTTTTTAGAAAAAGAGAAGATTTTTTTTTGTGCTGCGGGTATACTTTCAGTATTAGTTTTTTTTAAAAAAAAGAAGATTATCGCTCCTTTTTTCTGAATAAACATAAGGATTTTCCTGAAAAAATAAAGCAATGCTCTTTGAGTATGGGTATTTTGAAACAGTTTGGACCGAAAAGGCTGACTGTATGCGAAGCAGAACTGCCGAAAATTTTTACATGGATAAAATGATATGGGAATCGACGCAGGGGCAAAGCGGGGACCAAGGAAAAGAGTGGTACGAGACCAGTCCGGTGCGGGCAAACTGAAAATTGGTGAAATGCTCGGCAAGGCCGGTTATATCACCCCTTCGCAGATGGATGAGGCAAAGAAGATCCTTAACCGCGAGGGGGGGCATCTCGGATCTATCCTCCGTCGTCTCGATTATATCGACGATGACACCGTTTTCAATTTCCTCAGCCGTCAGAATTTTCCACCGGTTACTCTTGACAGGGAAGTGCCCTCTGCCAGTGTGCTGAAACTCTTTCCCTGGGATCTGGCGAAAAAATACATGGCCTTTCCCCTGCGTATTACCGGTAACACGCTGCAGGTGACCATGGCAGAGCCGTGTGATATCCATGCCGTTGAAGCGATGCAGGAGGCGGTCCACATGGATATCGCTGCCTGTGTGTCCCTTGAACAGGATATCATTGATGCCTGTATCAAGCATTACAAGATTGATTCAGAAGAGGCTAAAGCGCTGCTTGGCGGGTTTCGAGCTGCCGAAATTGATGATGAGGATGAGATTACTGAGGTAGAAGACTTCGGATCCATCGTGGCCGAGGCCGCCGATGATTTCGAGATCGACTCGGGTGATCAGGTGGCTTTTGAAGACCAGTTCAACGCTTCAGATGCACCGATTATCAAACTGGTGAACGGGATTCTTATCAAGGCTGTTCAGGACGGTGTCTCCGATATTCACATCGAACCCTATGAGAAGTCGATGCAGGTGCGTTATCGTAAAGATGGTTTGCTGTTCAAGTCGATGAACCTGCCTCTGACTATCAAAAATGCCCTCGTTGCCCGGATGAAGATTCTTGCCAGACTCGATATCACCGAGCGCCGGATTCCTCAGGACGGCCGTATTAAGATGCGCATGGGCAAAAACCGCTCCGTTGATTTCCGTGTCTCTTCGCTCCCAACTCTGTGGGGGGAGTCAGTGGTCATGCGTATTCTGGATAAGAGCTCACTCAGCGTTGACCTTACCAAACTCGGTTTTGAACCTGAGACCTTTGAGAAGCTTACGCGGTGTTTGAATAATTCCCAGGGGCTGCTTCTTGTTACCGGGCCGACAGGTTCCGGGAAAACCGTTACTCTCTACTCCGCGCTTAACTCCAGGAACAGCGAGGATCTCAAGATTCTTACCGCAGAAGATCCGGTGGAATTCAACTTTAAGGGAATCAACCAGGTGAATGTTCAGCAGGATGTGGGGATGACCTTCGCCGCTGCACTTAAAGCCTTTCTTCGTCAGGACCCTGACATCATCATGGTTGGTGAGATTCGTGATTACGATACTGCTGAGATTGCCATCAGAGCCGCCATGACCGGTCACCTTGTCTTCTCAACTCTACACACGAACAACTCCCCGGCGACTATCGGCCGTCTCGTGGATATCGGTATTCCTCCCTACATGCTCGCCTCATCTCTCACCATGGTACTTTCGCAGCGTCTTGGCAGGCGTCTCTGCAGCAACTGCAAACAGGAGGTGCACTATGAGAAAGAGGAGCTTCTTCATATTGGTTTCAAAGAAAAAGAACTCGACACACTGAAGATTTATGGTCCCAAAGGCTGCACGCAGTGTAACGGCGTTGGCTATAAGGGACGGGTTGGTTTCTTTGAATTGATGGAGATAACTGAAGAGGTCAGCAAAGCAATCAATGCCAGTGTTCCTGAAGATCAGCTGCGCAAGGTGGCTGTTAAAGAAGGAATGATACCGCTGCGTGAGGCTGCGCTCGAAAAGGTCCGTCAGGGGATCACCTCGGTGGAAGAAGCCCTGCACCGTACCACAGCCTATAAAGAAAGTCTGCCTGCCTACCTTGTGAACCCCGATGAGGAACATTATGAAGAGGGTGATATTATTCTTCGTGAGGGCAATACCGATATTGATTTTTTCAAATTAATTCGCGGCGGGCTTTCCGTTGTCAAAGGCGGCAAAAAAATTGCTGAAATTACAGAACTGGGTGATTACTTCGGGGAAATGGCAGCCATCACCGGTGAAGAGCGGACGGCTTCAATTATCAGTATGGGACGAAGCACAGTGAAGCGCTATCCAGGGAACAAGCTTGAGGATCTCATTGAGAAATATCCAGATGTCTCCCGTCATATCTTCGCCTCACTTTCCAAGAGGCTGCACAACACCAACCAGATTGTGCTCAAACTGGCAGGGAACGGGCGTCGTCCTCCAGGAGCTCCGGCGGGGGGACGTCCCCGTCCTCAAGGTTATGGAAAACCGATTCCGGAGCGGGAAGGCTGAGTTTTTCCTGGTATTATGAAGGCCTTGCAGGTATTTTCAAGAATTGAAATAATCATTTTTTCTCTTACAATTTTATCCTTCATCCACTTCTTTCTGAAAAGGTATTGCCGTGCTCCATGTTCTTGCCGTTGTCGATGGCCGACCCGGCCACGGAAAGCAAACCCTTGGAATCGTTGCCGCTCTCAGGCGTCGTTGTGAGGTGGAACTGACATCATTAAAAGTGGAATGCGATGCGGTTTCTCAGTTGAAAGATCTTGTCGCTCTTTTCCTTCCCCGTCTCAGTCGGAGATGGCAGTCGATTCCCGGGGCAGACCTTATTCTCTGCACCGGAGGCAAGACGCATCTTACGGCCCTCACCCTCGGCAGGAGATTTGCCGTTCCGGTGTGCACCTGCATGACACCGGGGCACGGTTTTCGTCATCTCTTCAGTCTTTGTTTTATTCCCGTGCACGATCGCGTGCCCCCGGCGGAGAACATTATCTCTACCCTTGGTGCACCCGTCTCCTGTGTCGATAGAGGCAGGCATGAGGAGGGGAAAGGACTTATCTGCATCGGCGGTCTCAATCCCTGGCTGGAGTGGGATGAAGCACAGCTTCTCTCGCAGCTCGGGGAGGTGTTGAAAGGTGAGGGGCATTGGGTTGTCACGAATTCTCCGCGTACCCCGGAGAGTACCTCCGAGGCAGTGGTTCGTCTCTGCGGGAAATATGGCGTGCAGTTTTTCTACTGGAAGGAGACAGAACAGGGGTGGATTGAGAGGCAATATGACCTTGCCTCTGAGGTGTGGCTGACAAGTGATTCCATTTCCATGCTTTATGAGGCTCTCTCCTCCGGCTGTCGGGTCAATATTTTTTCTATTCGCTGGAAGGATCCGCAGGGCAAGCACGCGTACAATGAGAAGATGCTGAAGGAGAGTGGCTATGTGCGTACTTTTGCGGACTGGTGCAAAGGTGAACCGCACAGTGCCGATTTGGCTGTGCTCAACGAGGCGCAACGCTGCGCCGATATTATATTGGAAAAATGGTGGCCCGAAAATTAACAGTAGTACAGATGCTCCCCGAACTTGAGGAGGGCGGTGTTGAAGGTGAAACCGTTGATCTGGCAGTTTATCTCGCCAGACAGGGACACCGCTCCATTGTCATCTCTGCGGGGGGACGTCTTGTCACTCACCTTGAAAAGGCCGGGTGTATTCATCTCTGCTGGCCTGGAATTGGCGATAAAAATCCGCGCTGCATCCCCTATTTCTGGAGGTTGCGCAAGCTTTTTCTCTCCGAGCATATTGATATTCTGCACCTGCGCTCGCGACTTCCCGCCTGGATCGGCTGGCTTGCCTGGTGTTCTCTGTCGGAATATCTGCGCCCCTCGCTGGTAACCACATTTCACGGCTTCTACTCCATCAACTCCTATTCGCGGATTATGACCCGTGGCGAAAGGGTCGTGGCTGTTTCTGAATCAATTTACGAGCATATTTGCAAGTATTATCAACCCGATAAGGGAAGACTCCGTCTGATCCACGGCGGTTTTGCGGCGGAGGCCTTTAATGCAGACAATGTTGCGCCGGAGCGAGTGGAACGGCTGCAGAAAAAATGGATGCAGGGGCAGGAAGAAAAACGTGTCATTGTTCTTCCCGGCCGAATAACCCTGTTAAAAGGCCAGGATGTGCTGATAGAGGCGATGGCCGGCCTGCATTCCGATAATGTCATCTGCCTTATTATAGGGGACACGGATGAAAATCCGGCATACTTCCGCAAGTTGCGTAATCTTATCTCCAGCCTCGGTCTGAGTGAGAGGGTGAAGATGGTGGGGCATTGCAGCGATATGCCTGCAGCCTATATGCTCGCCGATATTATCATCTCTTCTTCCACCCAGCCGGAAGCCTTCGGCAAGGTGGCCATTGAGGGGATGGCAATGGCCCGGCCGGTCATTGCCACTGCCCATGGTGGATCCCTGGAGACGGTGGTGGATGGGGAAACCGGCTGGCTCGTGAAACCGGGAAATGCAAAGGAACTTGCCAGAGCCATGGATGAGGCACTGGGTGATCCTGAAAGATGTGTCCGCTACGGCAGGGCCGGGCGGAAGAGAGTGCTTGCCCACTTTACCAACGAGGCGATGTGCCATGCCACTCTGGGAATCTACAATGAACTGATACAGGAGAAGCAGGAGTTTTTTTCTCAGCAGAAACTCACTGTCATGCAGTTGCTTCCCGAGTTGAACAGCGGCGGTGTAGAGCGTGGAACCCTGGAGGTGGGGCAATATCTTGTCAGTCAATGCCACCGCAGTCTGGTAGTTTCCGGCGGTGGCCGGCTGGTGCCTCAACTTGAGAGGGAAGGTTCTACCCATTTTCGCATGCGTATCGGCAGCAAGTCTCCCCTCGCTCTTCTCCTTATTCCCGCCATACGCAGCCTGATGAAACGGGAGCATGTACATATTCTCCATCTTCGTTCCCGCATGCCTGCCTGGGTTGGGCGCCTTGCCTGGCTGACTCTGCCGAGAACAAAGCGGCCGGTACTGGTCACCACCTTTCACGGCTTCTATTCGGTCAATGCCTACAGTGCCGTGATGACAAAGGGTGACGGAGTGATTGCTGTTTCCGATGCTATAAAACAGCATATTGCTGAGAAATATGGGCGAACGGAGAACGTACAGCTTATCTTTCGTGGTGTGGATGAGGCAGCATTTTCGCCTGATCGTATTAACCAGTTACGCGTTGATACACTCTGTTCCGCATGGAACATCACGGCTGCCAGACCCATTGTGGCGTTGCCAGGACGCCTGACTCGACTCAAAGGGCAGAAATATTTTATCCATGCCGTGGCACAGTTGCGTGATCTTGATTTCCAGGCAGTGATCATCGGCGATACCCAGGATAATCCCGGATATACTGCGGAATTGCAGAAAGTTATTGATGCCTGCGGGGTGGGGGATAAGATAAAAATGGTCGGGTACTGTGGCGATATGCCCGCCGCATTTACTCTTGCGGATCTGGTGGTGTCAGCGTCCAGTTCGGAACCGGAGGCTTTTGGCCGAACGACGGTGGAGGCTATGGCCATGGGATGCCCGGTGATCGTTACCGCCCATGGAGGAAGTCTGGAAACGGTTGTGGATGGAGAAAACGGCTGGCTGGTGAAGCCTTCGGATACCGGAGACCTTGCCGCCGCCATGCGCGAGGCGATTACCCTGATGCGGGACAACCCCGAAGAGATCCGTGAGATGGGCAAACGCAACCGCAGGCGTGTGCTCAAATACTTCAGTGCCCGGGCCATGTGTCAAAAAACGCTCAGCTTTTATGGAGATCTGGTGTATCTGCGCTGCGGTTTCAGACCGAAGTTGGAGGATTCTCAGATTGTACCTGGCGACGAAAAAATTCTTCTTCCAGGGGAGAGAGATCGTATTTGAGAATTATTTCTTTTACCAGGGCCTTGCGGCCTGCGGCATCCTCAATTTTTTCAAGATGAAGCGAGTCACTGAAATCACGCAGTGCCTGCTTCATCTTTTCACCTTTTGGTTTCAGAGTCATTTTTTTCACCTTACTGGTTTCAGGATGATGCCGCAGAGTGGCCCGAGATCAATGGTGGTACGACAGGGCGCTTCCGCCCAGGGTTCATTTACAGGATGTACCACCGTCCCCGTCTTTGAAACGCCTGCACCCCCAAAACAGTGGTCATCCGAGGAGCAGATAATTTCATAATCCACATTCTCCAGCAGTCCCAGCGGGTAGGCGGAGAGTATCTGTGGAGTGAAATTGAGCAGGCAAATGAGATGATCCCTGCAATCGTCGGCGATGCGGGCAAAGCTGAGAATGGAATTATCTTGATCCTGCAGGTCAATCCAGCGGAAGCCGTCTCCCTCATAGTCCTTTTCCCACATGGCGGGATTCTCCTTATAGACTGCATTGAGTCTGGAGAGAAAATTCTGCAGCCGCTGATGGTCGTTTTCTTCCAGCAGATGCCAGTCGAGGCTCTGCTTGCAGTTCCATTCCCGCCACTGACCGAATTCCCCACCCATGAAGATCAGTTTCTTCCCGGGGTGAAGCCACATCATGGTGAAAAGAAGGCGCTGGTTGGCAAATTTTTCCCAGCAGCCGCCGGGAAATTTATCCATCAGTGAGTGTTTGCCGTGTACAACCTCATCGTGGGAGAGGGGCAGAATAAAATTTTCTGAGAAGGCGTAGATGATCGAGAAGGTTATCTCGTTGTGATGATATTTACGAAAAAGCGGATCCTCGCTGAAATAGCTGAGAGTGTCGTTCATCCATCCCATATTCCACTTGAAACCGAAACCAAGACCGTTTTCATCAGTAGGTTTGGAGACACCGGCAAAGGCTGTAGACTCTTCGGCGATCATCAGCGTATTGGGAAATTCGCGGTAGATCGTTGCATTGAGATGACGAAGAAAACTGATCGCCTCAAGGTTCTCACGTCCACCAAATTCGTTAGGCACCCATTCGCCTTCCTCGCGAGAGTAGTCAAGATAGAGCATGGAGGCAACGGCATCCACACGCAGACCGTCAATGTGATACTTGTCCAGCCAGAAAAGGGCGTTGGCGATGAGAAAATTGCTCACCTCGTTACGGCCATAGTTATAAATGTATGTGCCCCAGTCAGGATGAAATCCCTTGCGTGGATCGTCATGCTCGTAGAGAGCTGTACCGTCAAAACGTCCGAGACTGTGGCCGTCGGTGGGGAAATGAGCCGGAACCCAATCGAGAATCACACCGATATCATTTTGATGACAGAGATTCACGAGGGACATGAACTCTTCCGGGATGCCGTAGCGGCTGGTAATGGAAAAAGGTGATGTGATCTGATAGCCCCATGATTCATCAAGAGGGTGTTCTGCCACCGGCATGAACTCAATATGGGTGAAGCCCCTCTCCTTTACGTATGGTACAAGCATATCTGCCAGTTCCTTCCAGGTGAGGAAGCGTTCCGGGTCGTCTGGATCACGTTTCCATGAACCGGGATGGACCTCATAGATCGACATCGGTCTTTTATAGGGATCGCAGGTCTGTTTCTTCCGCTGCCATTCGGAGTCTTCCCACAGGTAATTATCAACTTTGCGAATAATTGACCCGGTACGGGGACGTACTTCGCCGTAGAACTGGAAGGGATCACTCTTCTCCCGGTCAACGCCGTCTCTTCCAGAGACGAGAAATTTATATACGGTATTTTCCTTCATCTGGGGTATGAAGAGTTCCCAGATTCCGGAAGGACCAAGGGTGCGCATCTGATAGGTGAGTTTACTCCAGTTGCTGAAATCCCCAATGACTGAGACGGAACGGGCGTTGGGAGCCCAGACGCGGAAAACCGTGCCGTTTATACCGTCCACCATGATACGGTGGGCACCGAGGTGATTGTAGAGCAGGTAGTTTTCACCTTTGTTAAAGAGATACCGGTCTTCCTCTCCAAGGAGGACTGGAAAGCGATAGGGATCATTGGTCGAGAAGGTATATCCACCGGGCCAGGTGATAATGAACTGATAGTTGAAAGGGTTGAGATTCGGATCACTGAGCATCGCCTGGTCTAACACGCACTCAAACACTCCGGTTTCATGAATTTTATTCATCAGGGCAATTTTATCACCGTGACGAAAGCCCACCTTTATCGCGCCGGGGCGTATGGTGCGGACAACCACTTTTCCGGGTTCCTCTTCAAAATGTGCTCCAAGGTATTGAAAAGGGTCGTAATGGCACCCGGCGACAATCATTTCAAGATGGTTCATTCATTCTCTCCGGATTGAATATGCAAGAACTCCGGGGTATAGTGCAGAAAAAATATTATGCACTTCGGAATTCACTTCGTAAACAACTCCAATACTTTACCACAATCCTGATAAATATGGAAAAGATAGACAGCAGTATAGCTGGGAAATTTCTTATTTCTACCCGTAACATGCCCGATCCGCGTTTTACCGAACAGGTGATCTACATCTGTTTACACACTGCGGAAGATGGTGCCATCGGCGTTGCTGTCAATCGCCCTGCAGGGGAGATTTCTCTTGCGGAAGTCTTTGCGGATCTTGATGTCCTGCCGACATTCAGTGCGGTGAACGTACATCTGGGCGGGCCGGTGGACCACGAGGCCGGATTCATTCTCTACGAGCGGGGGGATGACTACGAGATGGAAGGAGTGCTGGAGGTGAGTAAAAAGATCGCGCTGACGCGGGAGCGGAAGGTGCTGGAGGATATTGTCACTGGCAGAGGTCCCGCAACTTTTCTTTTTATTCTCGGTTATGCCAGCTGGGGTCCGGGCCAGCTCGAAACGGAGTTAACCCGTAACGGCTGGCTGGTGGTACCGGGTGACAGCAATATTATTTTTCGCCTTGAAGACAGCGAAAAATGGCAGGCCGCCGCACAACAGTACGGCATAGATATAAATCTTTTTGAAGATGAGACCGGTAATGCCTGAGATAAAAGATATTTTTCAATGTACCCGCTGCGGTTATTGCTGCCACGGTGAGACCACCGTTTCTCTGAATGAAGATGACCGCAGGCGTATGGTGGCGGAACTCGGTGGTGACAGTGAAGCCGTTCGTGAAAAGTACTGGAGGGTTTCCCTTGATGCCGGTGGCGGCGAGGTCGTACAGATGAAGACGCCTGGTGGCCGGTGTATCTTCTACACGGAAGAAAACGGCCTCGGCGGCTGTCGTGTGCATAATGCCCGGCCATGGCGTTGCGGGCAGTGGCCACTGCATCCCTCTCTTCTGGATGATGAAGTGAATTTCAATATTATCCGCAACTCCTGCCCCGGCATAAATAAAGAACTCAATTACGCCGAGTTTACCGCTGTCCTTCGAGAGCTGATGCGCATTGGGCGCATCAAGTGTTGAAATGCGCCATCATCTTCTTTTTCCTGGCAGGGCGAAAGGTTCCTGGATTCAAAAGGGAATCGACGATTATACACAGAGGCTGAAGCACTATACCCGTCTTGAGACCCTTACCCTGAAAGATCCAGCCGGTGGCCGGAGTGGGGAGAGTGCCCGCAAAAGCCAGGGAACGGTTTTGCTCAAGGCTGTGCCGGCAGGAGCGTTGATACTGGTGCTTGACGCGAAGGGGCGGCAGTTCAGTTCAGAAGAGTTTGCTGAACAGCTTACCCGCTGGGAAAATCGCGGGGTAAAGAGCGTCGCGTGGCTTATTGGCGGACCAGAAGGGCACTCGCAGGCGGTGCTGGATGCGGCAGCCATGACGCTGAGTTTTTCAAAGATGACCTTCACCCACGATATGGTACGTCTCTTTCTTGTGGAACAGCTGTATCGTGCGCATACCATTAAGGCAGGAGAGAAATATCATAAGTAAGTAAGGGTGCCTTGAACCATTTACATTTTGTAGTGGTGGATTCAAAGGCAGGGACGGGAGAAAGGAGAAAGGAGACGGGAGACGGGAAAAAGCAAAAGACGGAACAGCGAAAAACTTTAAGAGAATACCCTTGTGGTTGAATTCGGTCTGTTATTTGCTTTGAGGTAATTGATGTTTTCCGTGTCCTTCCGTGTTTTCCGTGGTAGCCAATTTTATTCATAATAATACTGGTGCACTGTACGGCTTAACTTCGGATACAAACGTTTTCGTTTAATGCGTTGTCCCTGTTCGTGAAAATTCGTGTCCATTCGTGGTTACAAAATGTAAATGGTATAAGCAACTTTACATTTTTTGCATCCGGGGAAGATAAATATCATAGCGGCAGCTTTTTCCCCTGACCACGTGGTGTGGCTGTTGTTCTGAGATCAACGGTGCATCACTTGGCCGTTTGATGGTAATTCGCTCCGCTTGCAGTATTTCGACTGTGGACATAAACATGGTGCTGTCGTCGTCATCACCAACAAAACCGCGAATCAGCCGCATGGATTTCTTATTTGCCGCCGAGGAACCGGTATGTGGATACATGGGGTCGAAGTACACTGTGTCGAAATCCCTTCCGGCTGCACATTCCTGCCGCAGCACCTTTTCGCTCTCTCCTGTCAATAACTGCATCCTTTCACGAACGATGTTGCCAATATCCCCCGGCGACTGCAATGCCCTTGCCATGCCGTCTGCAAGAAGTGCTGCAGGCAGAGGGTTGCGTTCACAGAGAGTTACGCTGCAGCCAAGGCTGGCGAGGATGAAGGCATCCTGGCCAAGCCCCGCAGAGGCGTCAAAGATATGCGGGCGGAAACCGGCGCGAATACCTGCGGCCCGGGCGAGAGGCTGTTTGATGGTGTTATCGTGAGCAAGTCGCCAAAGTGTTCTGGCACTGAGAAAATCCACCCGCAGAACCTCCTTTAAGCGACGCTTTTTTCCCTGAAATTCATGCAGACCGAGGCCGTCCGGGGTGTAGAGCAAAAGCATTTCTCCTGTAAAACTCTTCAGTTCCACCGTAAAAAACGGGGGATGAGAGGCCAAAATAGAGGCTTTTTCTCGTAATTCCGGGAGATTCGGTGTAAATGAAATGGCTATATTCTTCATCGTTTATCTCGTTGCCCGCAGGATTGTATTCTCCACAAAAAAGGGAATAAAACTCTTCTGAGGATCTTTATACCGTTCAGGAAATTACCATGAAACCATCTGTTGTTGCAATTATCCCCGCCCGCTACAGTTCCAACCGCTTTCCCGGAAAGCCGCTTGCACGTATCAATGGCAAGCCAATGATTCAGCACGTTTATGAGCGGGCAAAGGCCGTAAAAATGCTTTCCCGGGTTGTGGTAGCCACTGATGATGTGCGTATTGCAGAATGTGTAACGGGGTTTGGTGGCGAGTTTGTCATGACCCGTAAAGATCATATCTCCGGTTCTGATCGCCTCGCCGAGGCGGCACAGCTCATAGGCATCTCCGAACAGGATATCGTGGTTAATGTGCAGGGGGATCAGCCGCTCTTTCCCCCGGAAGTGGTGGAGCAGGTGGCGACCCCGCTGCTGGAAGATCCGACCCTGCCCATGTCCACTCTCATCTACCGTATTGTGCGACCCGAAGAGATCCGTGATCCCAACCATGTGAAAACGGTCTTTGACTGCAATATGAACGCGCTCTATTTCTCCCGTTCCCCGATTCCTTTTCAACGGAATCCGGAAGATTCGGAACAGCCGGTCTACTATAAGCATCTTGGCTTCTACGCCTACCGTAAAAATTTTCTGCTTTCCTTTGTCGCTCTGCCTGTTGGGGAATGGGAACGCTTTGAGAAGCTGGAACAGCTGCGCGCTCTTGAGTATGGATACCGAATCCGGGTGGTGATTACTGACCATGACTCCATTGAAGTGGATCGAAAGGAAGATGTGCTGCGGGTGGAAGAAGATCTCCGCCGTCAGAAACTCACACAGGGATGTACCATGACATAGGGATGTACCATGATTTCTAAAACCTGGGAGCATCTTTCCCGTATATCTTTTTCCCCGTTTGATCTGCTGCCACAACCGGAGATGCGGGAAAAAATCGCTGCCCTCGTCCTCAACGGTATCCCGGATGGACTGGAGGGAGAAGCAGCTGCCGCGCTAAAGACCTTTCGTGTTGAACTCAACAAAAGCACGGGGGAGGATGTAAAGGTTGTGGTCTTCGGTGGCGGGACCGGGCTTTCCAATATCATTGGCGGGGATTCCCGGCGTCAAGGCTGGGACGAGCGGCCCTTTGAAGGGCTGAAGCGGGTCTTTCCGCAGACGAAGGCAGTGGTCTGTGTTACTGATAATGGTGGCTCCACCGGCCAGCTCCTCAAGGATATTGATACTGTTGCCCTTGGCGATATTCGCCACGTACTGCTCTCCTCCATTCAGGCATCACGACTGCACCGACTCTACGGGATCTCCTGCAGGGAAGTGCAGCATGTTGCCAATAATCTCAGTTTAATTTTCAACTACCGTTTTCAGGGACCGCTTGAAGACGATCATCCTGTCTGGACTCTACTTGATCGCAAGGTTGGAGAATTGCCGGCGAAACTGCGGCATTTCCTGCAAAAATTGATTGTTTTTCTCCGTACCGACCCTCGTATGAGTCGAACTCTGCAGCGCGATCACTGTTTTGGAAATCTGCTGCTTGCTGCCGCTGTCCTCAGTAGTGAAAATTCCTCCTGTGCGGAAAACGGGCCTGATTCTTTTGCCTGCGCCCTTAACAGGCTCAGCAGTGTAATGGGTGTTGGCGAGCGGGGAGTCCTGCCCTGTACGACAACGCCGTCGCAGCTCCTTGTACGCTATGCCAATGGTGTTGAAATTCCTGGTGAGCACAAACTCGACACTGCCCGCCGCGGAATTCCCATTACAACTGTTCGTATCGAATACTGTGACAAGATCAATACAACCCCGGAAATTTTCCAGGATATTCTTGAAGCCGATATCATTATTTTCGCTCCCGGAAGTCTCTACTCTTCCATCATTCCCGTTCTGCAAACACCTGGAATTGCTGATGCGGTGCGGCAGAATCGACGGGCATTGAAAATGCTCATCTCCAATATCTGGGTGCAGCAGGGGGAGACTGATCTTACCTCTGAGGATCCTGAGCGTCGTTTTTACGTCTCTGACATGCTTGACGCCTATGAGGTTAATATTCCTGGCGGGACAGCGGGGCTTTTTCACGAAGTACTCTGCGTTTCCATGCGGGATATTCCCGCCTCTGTTCTTCAGCGTTATGCCATTGAAGGGAAGGTGCCGATTTACCTCGATCGCGGCGCACTGATTACACGGGGATTTATTCCTGTGGAGTGTGATATCTACTCCAAGAATCTCTTGAATAATCGAGGTGTTATCCAACATGATGCCGTTAGTCTTGCCCAGGTGATTCGTGGTCTGTATTACGGTCGTGTTTCCTTCGAAGAGGCAGGCCCGAGCTTTGTGCAAAAGAGGAAGGAAATCGTCACAAGACCACATATTGAACCTGGGAAAGTGGTGTTGCCGCGTCTCCGTTATGACAGGATTTGCAAACGCATCCAGGCGATGAGCGTTCAGAATTTGAGTTCTTCGCCCTGGCCTGCAGAGGATTTTAAACGGGAATTGATTGATATTTTTTGGGACCATCCTGTTATCCCTGCGTCTCATCTTGATTTTTTCAAGGATATTCAATTAATAAACCGCAGGATGTGGGGACGGGATCAGAAGTGGGACAATGTTTTCTCCTATTTTGATCCAGAGGATCGCTGTATCAAGATTCTCGCCGATGAACTGACCAGTCATCAACGCCTTGAACTGGCCCTGATGGTTGCTCTCGGAGAGTCGCTGCTCGGGGATTATGCAGCGAAAAAAGAGATCAGAGATGTGTTTGTGGACGGTCTGCGGCTTGGCCATGTCTTCCATATTAAACTGCGCCCGGAAGAGGAACGAACCTGCTGGTTTTCAGATCGTGAACTGGAGACCTTCTTTCATCTTGCGCGAATGTCCCGGGTACCAGGTGAACCGGGACATTACTATCGACTGATCAATATAAATGAAAGATTTACCCCGCCGGGGCTGTTAATGGGAATGACCTATGCCTGGTATGTGGATAACCGGCTTGCCAGCAACATTGAGTACAAGATGTCGGTGTTGCAGATCAGTAGTTCCAGTCTGATTCCAAGCCAGTTGAAAATGGCCGAACGGCAGCGCAAAACTATCGACTTTTTCCGTGATGTCGTTTTTTTGAAAAAAACCTGGGAATAATACCATTCCTATTCAATTGTGACCGTACTAAATGCCATTTTCACTTTCTATTGGCGAATTCAAAGGCAGGGGGATGGGGACAGGAGAAAGGAGACGGGAGACAGGGAAAAGCAAAAGACGGAACAGCGAAAAAATTTTTACGGCTTAACTTCGGATACAAACGTTTTCGTTTAATGCGTTGTCCCTGTTCGTGAAAATTCGTGTCCATTCGTGGTTACAAAATGTAAATGGTATAAATCACCGGGGCAGTGACGATTCTACGGCATTCTGTCGTCGTTGAGGACCAGAAATCCGACGTTGAAGGCCCGGCAGGCCGACAATGAAATTTTTTTTGTGCACAAAGAGCAGTCTTCCCGCCTTTTCCCTTACTTTTTCAAAAACTCCTGCCACTGTGCCTCCAGCTTTTTACTGGAGACTGGCATGCGTTTTTTTAATTCCGGGGAAAAGATGGAGATTTTGAACTCCGTCAGCATTTCACGATAGCGGTAAAGTGCTTCGGCTGCTTCCACTGTGCGTGGAGAGTGTGCTGCGGGCTGCTCAAGACGTCTGCAATACTCTTCTGCCTGTTCCGCTTTCATTGCGTCCTTCTGAGGATTTGTATAAAACCTCTCAAGTCGTATCGAAAGATACTGCAGATTTCGCGTAACAAGACTGTAATCTATCATTTTCGTAGAGAGAAGCAGCGTCGCTGGAAAGATGTCCTGCAGTTCCATTTCAAACTCTTTCTTCATCCGCCCCGGGAGTTTGTGTCCCTTTTTCCCCGCCTTGACAAACAGGTCTGAAAGCTGTTCATTCACCTCCCGTCGTTTACGCAGGGCAGTCATGAACAGATCAAGATAGAGCTGACCGATCTTGTAGAAACCTGCCTCCTTTGCCTGCTCAATTCGTTTTTCAAACTCTTCTTTTCCGGGAATCCCCGTCTCTGTATCGCCGTAAATACGATTCAATGTCTGCATCAGCACCAGCTCTGCCAGTTCAGCTCGGCCCATTTTGAGAGTGGTGAGAAAGATCGTTGAGGGGCCGGAGAGGGCGGTAGTAATAAAGCGTTTGAGGGATTTGAGAGGCTCACGGAACTGCAGGGAAAAGAGAGAAAGCACGCCGTTGCGATTTATGCACCGTGCCTGTTGCTGTTCCTTTTCAAAGACAATGGAAACACAACCCTTCTGAACTTCCGGCTTAAGTGCCGGGAAAAGGAAACCTGAGATTTCACCTGCCGCAGTGAAGCTTGGTATTTTCTCCGGCAGACCGGCAAAGTTCCACTCCCGGTATTCGCCTTCCCGCCAGCGATTGAGCAGTTCAAAGCTTTCCTGCTGGGCACTGCCGCTTTTCACACTGGCAGGGGCACTCTGCTGCTTCTGTGGATGCTTTACGAGATGGAGTCGGGCTTTTTCTACCAGCACAGGCAGGTCGCGGCCTGCCGCCACAGTTTTGTCCTGGTCATCAAAAATGAGATAACGCGGCCGGAGGTGATCTGGCAGATCCTCTTTCCAGTCACTGCGGTGGATACTCATGCGATGCTGTTTGAGAATAGCCGATTCAATGGAAGCAAGGAGGTCACCCCGGCCGAATTCAATCTCGTCGAGAATGATATCAACACTTTCCTGGATTGGAACAAGGCGGCGACGCAGGCTTTTTACCAGAGATTTCAGATACCAGGTCAGCTTTTCCTCAAGCAGGCCGGGAACGAGCCATGCAAAGGGACGTTCATCGAGGTTGAGGGCAAATTGCAGGGGCAGGCGAAAGGTGACGCCATCGCTCTCTGAGCCCGGTTCAAAGTTGTATTCGAGGCGGAGAGTGAGTCCGCCGATGGTACGGGTTTCCGGGAAGTCATAGAGCTCTTTCTCGGCAAAATCGCGCAGCAGGACATCTTCCTCGGTCATGGTAAGCAGTTCGCTGCGGCTCTTCTCCTGCTTCAAAAAGCGGTTGAGCTGGTGCTGGTCATAGATATCTTCCGGCAGTCGTTCATCGTAGAAACGGAAAAGGGTCTGTTCATCGGCAACGAGGTTGCGGGTACGCAGTCTCGCTTCAGACTGTTCCCATTTGTGCACCAGCTCAAGGTTATTGGTGAGAAAGGCATAGTTGCCATTTATTTCTCCGGTAACCAGACCCTGCTGAATAAAAATCTGCCGTGCCTCGGGAATGTTCCTGCGGTTGCGACGCGGAAAATTGACTCGACGGCCTGCGTTCAGAATCAGTCCGAAAAGGGAGACAGTCTCTGTGGCACGTACCTGACCACTGCGTTTCTGCCAAAACGGGGAAGACCAGGAGAAGGTGCAGAGGTGGCCGGCGGCAGCTTCTATCCACTCCGGTTCGATGGCGGCTACGGTGAGGGCGTAGAGGCGGGAGGTCTCAAGAAAGGTGGCGGCCAGAATCCACTCAGGCGGCTTTTTTGCCAGACCGGAACCGGGAAAAATGAGTAACTCTTTATTCTGCCCGCCCTGATAGATCTGCATTTTATTGCGACGGGGGGAGCTCTTGATTGCATTCCCACTTTTGTGCGAAGCGTTTTTAGGTTCTTCTTTTTTCTTTGCGATATTACGAAGAAATCCGGTAAAAAGAGATTTGTGAATTGCCTCAAATCCGGCGGCCTCGGTATTGGGGGTAAAACCGTCGAGTCGAGAGAGAATACGTTCCAGCTGTTCGCGCAGGTCAAACCATTCCCGCATCCGTTGAAAGCTGAGATAATTGGCTTTGCAAAACTTTTTCAGAGTGTTCCAGCTCCGCCGTTCATCATCCGCAAAGCAGCTGTCCCAGATGTTGAGGAGGGTGAGAAAATCGGATTTCTCATTACGGAAGACGCGATGTCTTTCATCAGCGACCTGCTCCTCCTCAGTCGGGCGGATACGCGGATCCTGAATGGCCAGCACGGAGCAGATAATGGTGGTTTCCCGGATACAGTTCAGTTCTTTTGCCTCGAGCAGAACCCGGGAAATGCAGGGATCAACCGGCAGGTCGGCCATGATTCGACCGCGTTTCGTGAGTTTTCCCTGTCCGCTGATCGCGCCGAGTTCCTTAAGCAGGTTGTACCCCTCGCGAATGGCGGAAGCATGAGGCGGATCAATGAAGGGAAACTCCTGCGGGACTCCGAGTTCAAGAGAGGTCATCTGCAGGATGACTTCGGCGAGGTTGGAACGTTTGATCTCCGGTACGGTAAATTCCGCACGGTTGTTGAAATCCTCCTCGCTGTAGAGACGCAGGCAGGTGCCTGGACCGATGCGGCCTGCCCGGCCCGCACGCTGATTGGCGCTTGCCTGAGAGATGCGGCTGATCGGCAGGCTGGTGGTCTTGGCTCGGACGTTGTACTGCGAGATACGGGCTGTGCCACTGTCAATAACGTAACGGATTCCCGGTACGGTGAGGGAGGTCTCGGCAACGTTGGTGGCGACAATAATCTTGATGCCGCGTGCTGCTTTGAAGATACGGCTCTGCTCCCCCGAGGCGAGACGGCCGAAAAGCGGCAGGACGGTGGCACCGGGGTATGTCCCTTCAAGCAGGCGGCAGCATTCGCGGATATCACGCTCGGTGGGCAGGAAGATGAGAATATCTCCCTCAGGACGGGCATGGAAGATCTCCTCCACGGCACTGACGCAGTGTTCTACGCCGCCCTCGCTGTCGTCCTTCTGCTCCTCGGGCAGAGGACGATATTTGATTTCCACGGGCCAGTCCCGCCCGGTAACGTTGATAATCGGCGCATTGCCAAAATGCCTGGAAAATGCTCCGGTATCGATAGTTGCCGAGGTTATGAGCAGCTTGAGATCTCTGCGCTTTGTGATCAGCTGGTGGAGAAACCCGAGAAGAAAATCAATATTGAGACTGCGTTCGTGTGCCTCGTCGATGATAATCGTGCTGTAACGGCGAAACATTTTGTCCCTGCGGGATTCAGCAAGCAGTACCCCGTCCGTCATGAATTTGATCTTCGTCTCTTTTGTGGTGCGGTCATGAAAACGAATCTTACTGCCCACAAGTTTCTGCAGCGGGCCAAGTTCTTCCTTCACGCGGACTGCCACAGAGGTTGCGGCAATCCGGCGGGGCTGAGTGCAGCCGATCATTCCCCGGGTTTCCGGGTCTGCCTCAAGGCACATCTTTGGCAGCTGGGTTGTCTTGCCGGATCCTGTTTCTCCTGCAATTATAACAACCTGGTTGTTACGGATGGCGTCGAGGATGTGTTCTCTCTCCGCGCTGACGGGAAGTTCTGCCGGGTAATTTAGATTCATTGTTTCACAGAGAAATTCGTTTTCAGATTTTCGGGACCGGGGTAGTGTAGGGGGACTGTAACTGACGGGGGGGCGTATTTTCAAGTCGGGATGTCCTGCCCCGTCACTTTCTACTCTAAATAACGCTGTATTGCCATTTTCTATTTCTTTTCTTTATGTCACAACTCCTCGAAATTGCCGTCACTGCACCGCTTTTCCAGACTCTCACCTATGTGCTGTCTGATGAACTCACGGCTGCAGATGCTGCTCCGCTTATCGGGCGCAGGGTCTTTGTGCCGCTCGGACGGCAGCGGGTGACCGGTTATATTCTTGGGCCGGGCGAGGCCGTCAAAGAAACCGGCGGAAAAAAGATCCGCCTGCGGAATGTCCTGCAGCTGCTTGATTACGAACCTTTTTTTCATGAGGGGATGGTACCGCTTTTCCGCTGGGTTGCCAGATACTATCTCTACCCTATCGGCCAGGTGATCAAGGCGGCACTGCCGGGCGGTACTACGGTGAAGGGAGGCCGCAGGCTGGTGCGTCTCTGTGATCCCTCCGAACTGCCACTGGAGGAGGGTGGCTGGTTAAAGGTATTTGTTGAAAAAAAAGAGCTGTCAACGGCTGAAAGCAGCGCGCTTTTACGGAAGAAGGGCACAGCAAAGATACTTGCCCGGCTTTGTGAAGAGGGACTGTTGCAGAGTGTGGAAACCATTATTCGCGAGCGCACTGGTCGCAGGATGGAGGAGTGTTTCTCCCTGTCACCGGAACTGCAGAAACTTTCTGCATGTTTTCTCAAGGAACAGAAAGAGAGTGTGATAGCGGAGATACTTAAAGCGTTTCGCAGGAAGATAGAAATTGAGCTGAATCAGGATTTCAGCGTGGCGCAGACACGTACTCTTTATACACTTGCCACCCTCTGTGCAGAGAACGAGCTCGCCGAGCTTCCAGGAAGGGAGTTGCGCCGAGTCTATTCCGGAGCCTCAAAACCTCTCGCGCAGCTGCTTGAACAGGGGAGCATCCTGCAGCATACCCGCCGTATCTTCCGTGATCCCTTCGGCGGCATGGTGGCGGATTTCAGTCTGCGTTATACCCGTCCCGAACTTCTCAGCCCACAGCAGCAGGAGGTGCTGGAAAAAATCAAACCGGCCATAAAGGCGCATCGCTATGAGACCTTCCTGCTCCACGGGATCACCGGTTCCGGGAAGACTGAAGTCTATATGCGGGCGGCGGAGACGACACTGGCGGAGGGCCGGGATGTTATCGTTCTCGTTCCTGAAATTTCCCTTGTCACCCAGCTTGAAGGACAGTTTGTTGCCCGGTTCGGCGATCAGGTGGTGCTGCAGCACTCCGGCCTGAGTGGGCCGCAGAAACTTGATCAATACAGTCTTGCGCTGAGCGGTGAGGCAAAAATCGTTATAGGTGCACGTTCGGCGATCTTTGCGCCGGTGAAGGATCCTGGACTGATCATCGTTGATGAGGAACACGACGGCAGCTACAAACAGGATGACAGCTTTTGCTACAACGGTCGGGACCTCGCCGTCGTGCGCGGTCTGCAGCAGAAAAGCACGGTCATACTCGGTTCAGCCACCCCTTCCGTGACCAGTTTCGCTCACGGACGCGGGGGCAAGTTTACTCTGCTCTCCATGGATGAACGCATTGGTGAAAGTCATCTCCCGAAGGTCGTGCTGGTGGATCTCAATGCCCGCCATCAGCTCCAGCGCAGTCGTATCCTTTCGGAAACACTACTGAAGAAAATGGAGCAGAACCTTGCGGACGGTCACCAGACCATACTGCTGATGAATCGCCGGGGCTTTTCCTCGGCACTTCTCTGCAGTCAATGCGGGACGCCGGTGCAGTGTCCTCACTGTAACGTCAGCATGACCCTGCATAAGCACAATAGTCGTCTCATCTGTCACTATTGTGGTAACAGCACTGCCTGGCAGCCGGGAAAAATAGTCTGCAGCCAGTGCCGTTCCACGGAACTGCTCCCTGCCGGATTTGGGACAGAACGGGTAGAGGAAGAGACGCTGAAATTTTTTCCCGATGCGGTGGTGCGCCGTATTGATTCCGATATCGCCGGAGACCGCCGGCAGTTTCACAAACTGCTCAACGATATGCATGAGCGCCGCATTGATATTCTCATCGGTACACAGATGATCGCCAAAGGACACCATTTTCCTGCAGTAACCCTGGTGGGTGCGGTGTGGGCTGACGGCGGCATGAGCATGCCGGATTACAAGGCGGCGGAAAAGAGTTTTCAGCTCATCACTCAGGTGACCGGGCGGGCAGGGCGTGGGGTATTGCCCGGCGAGGTGGTCATCCAGACCCTGCGGCCGGAACACTACGCGATCCAGTACGCCACCCGGCAGCAGTATGTTGATTTTTTCGACTACGAATATAAATTGCGGCGGAATCCCGCATTTCCCCCCTTTGTCCGCCTTGTACTCTTCCGTTTGAAAGGACGGGTCGAAGATAAGGTGAGGCTGGACAGCGTTGCCCTGGCACGTTTCTGTCGTCAGTGGGCAAAGGAAGAAGCGATGGAGATTGAAATTCTCGGTCCCGCACCCTCGCCGATTGACAAGGTGCGGGACAACTATCGCTATCAGATTCTTGTACGCGGGCAGACCCCGGCGCTGATTCATCGGCTGAGTCGGCAGGTATTGATTGTGGAAAAGGAAATTCTACAGGGCGGAACGGAAATTTCGGTGGATATCGATCCGGAAAACATGATGTAAAGGAGAAAAAGGAGGCAGGAGACGGGAGACAGGAGACAGGGAAAAGCAAAAGACGGAACAGCGAAAAACTTTTTGCCAACGAATAAAAGCTCTAAAAATTCGAATAAAGGCAAAAAAATTTAAAAAGAGATTTTAAAATTAAACAGATAATTGCTACCAGTTTATCCCATGCGTTACAATTCATTCCACCGTTATCGTTACGTTTATCGTCACCGTGTAGACAAGGCATGCCTTGTCTCTACATCATCGCCGAAATCACTGTTGTACCGATATTTCACCAATGATGTGAATGCCACCGTTATCACCATCGCGATCAATTTTACATCCTGCTTTCTTCCTTTTTTCCGTCCTTCATCTTCAGCTGCTGGCGGACCCGTCCGGACAGGGAACAATTTCACCAAAATTGTTCCTCAGAAAGAGGATGGATCCCTCACGTTTCACGATGGCATCGGGGGTAAGGGCAATCTTACCACTGCCATCTGGCAGATCGAAAGTGAAAGCTGGAAGAGCCATGCCGGAGAGACTCTGGGAGAGGTCGTGCATGATGGAAAGACCGGTATCGATACTGGTGCGGAAATGGTCGGTACCGCGAGTGATGTCGCCCTGAAAAAGGTAGTACGGCCGCACCCGCATTTCAAGAAGGGAGTGCATCAGCGAGGTTATCGTTTCTGTGGAGTCATTGATGCCCCGCAGCAGAACAGTCTGACAGCCCAGTGGAATTCCTGCATCGGCGAGTCGGGCACAGGCTTCGGCTGCCTCGGGAGTAATTTCGGCAGGGTGATTGAAGTGAGTATTTATATAAAGTGGAGGATATTTTTTCAACACATCTACGAGGTGTCCGGTAATTCGCAGTGGCAGGGTTGAAAGGGTGCGACTGCCGATACGGATCATTTTGACATGGTCAATGCGGGAGAGACGTGCCAGAATATCATCCAGCCGATCGTCGCTGAGGAGCAGCGGGTCTCCACCGGAAATGAGCACATCGCGAATTTCCCTGTGAGCCTCAATATACCGAAAAGCGGCATCCAGTTCGTTTCGGCTTACGCTCATTTCAGGGTGACCAACCTTCCGTTTCCTCGTGCAAAACCGGCAGTACATTGCACACTGCGAAGAGACGAGAAAAAGTACACGATTGGGGAATTTATGTACGAGGCAGGGGACGGGGCTGAGTCGCTCTTCCTGCAGCGGGTCTTCCAGGCAGGGAGATTCTGCACGTTCCTGGACATCTGGAACTGCCTGTTTCCACAAGGGGTCATCAATTGCTTTGATTTTTGCAAGATACCAGCTGTTAATCCTCATTGGAAAGTTTGCAATTACCTCAGCCAATGCGGTATTATCCATCTCTGATGGTCGTAGATGCTCCGGGAGATTCTGCGGTCTGGTAATGCTTTCCTGTATTGCTTTCTGCCATGTTTCCATATCCGCATTATGGAAGTACAGAGGAGCATTGTCAATGTGTTTCAGGTTGTATGAAGACAAATGTATACTTTACCATCATTCACTGCCCGGGGTTTCGGCACTTCAAAAAATCTCAATTTCAGCCATGTTTAAGGAGCTACGATGATAAGCAGCCTGTTTCGCTTGAAGTATGATGAGTATGGTAATACCAGAGAAATAGTTGTGTATGCTGACGGTCGGTCTGCCCGGGCAACAAATTACATCAACAAGGGAACGGCTTTTACCTCTGCTGAGAGAAAGATGCTTCAGCTTGAAGGTTCTCTGCCTCCCGGTCATCGAACTCTTGAACAGCAGCTTACCGGCAGCAGGATGAAGGTGGCGCAGAAACAGAGTGACCTTGAGAAATATATTTTTATCCGTGCATTGTTTGGTCGTAACGTCACCCTTGCCCATGCACTTATCGCCAGTGACATTCCCTCCTGGATTAAAATAATATATACGCCCACGGTGGGAATCGCCGTGCAGAACTACTCCTCCATGTTCCGCCAGGCCCATGGTCTCCATCTTCACCCGGGAAATATTAATCAAGCGGAAGACCTCCTGCGTCGTTTCGACCACCGTGATATCCGCCTTGCCGTGGTGACAGATAACCAGGGGGTTCTTGGCCTTGGTGATCAGGGGGCGGGAGGAATTGCAGTCTGTCTTGGCAAATTGATGATTTATACACAGGGCGCGGGAATAGCCCCGTGGCACTGTCTTCCGGTTACTCTTGATGTCGGAACAGACAACGAAGAGCTGCTTGCCGATGAACAGTATCTTGGCTGGTGCCAGCCGAGACTCGAAGGAGAAGAATATCTCTCTTTTATTGGTCGTTTTGTCAGGGCATTTCGCAGTGTTCTCCCCAGCGCAGTCTGTCAGTGGGAGGACTTTTCCACCCCTAATGCAATCTCTATTCAAAACGCATTCTGCGATGAAATTCTCAGTTTTAATGATGATCTGAGGGGCTCCGGGGCAATTGCTCTTGCGAATATTCTCTCGGCCATGAAAGTAAAAAAAGAAAAGCTGATCAATCAGAAGTTTCTCATTCATGGTGGTGGACCCAGTGCAATCGGTATAGCTGATCAACTCCGCCGCTCCCTTATACAGGCCGGGCTGCAGGATAAAGAGGCATGCGAACAAATCTTTATCATTGGGAAAAAGGAGATGCTGGTAAAAAATCAGAGCGTGCCATACTACAAAGTTCCATACGCCAAATCTCTGAAAAAATATCCGTGGATGGGAGATGTCAGTTTCAACGATGCTGCAAAGGTGGTTGAACAGGCTGGAATTACAACACTCATTGCGACTTCGGGGCAAAACTACTTTTTCTCTGAGAAAATTGCTGCAGCACTGAAACAGAACACACCGAGACCAATAGTATTGCTTCTCTTTCAACACATTTCCGTTCCGGATATCTTTTGTCAGAATGTCTGTAAATGGGTGGAGGAGGGTTTCCTTCTCTCCATAGGGCACTCCTGCAATGAGGTTGATGATCTCGAATGCAGTGGCGCGAGTCAGTGCAACAGTGCAATGATTTGTCCGGGAGTTGCACTGGGGGTTCTCGCTTCAGGTGCCAGAGAGATTCTGCCGGAATTTTTCGATGTTGCTGCAGAGGCACTTTCCACTATGATGGGACCGGCTGAGATTGGTGAGGGAAGGCTCACCCCGGATATATCCAAAATTCAGGAAGCATCTCTGCACGTTGCCTGTGCTGTAGCTCTGTGTGCTGTGAAGATGGGGGTTTCCCGGCCCTGCGCCTTCTCTGATTTTACCCATAACAATGATGAATCCCGGCTTGTACGACTGATCGAACGAATGCGCTGGCAACCGAGGTATCTGCCATTGACGGTTATGTAACACCTTTTACATTTTGTATTGACGCATTCAAAGGCAGGGGCGGGAAAAGGGAGAAAGGAGACGGGAGACGGGAGACAGGGAAAAGCAAAAGACGGAACAGCGAAAAACTTTAAAGCTGTGTTCTCTGGTTAAGCCGTTTCATCCCACAATGAACGTCATCAGGTTTTGTTGCCCTGCTTTTTCCTGCCTCCTTTCTCCCTTATGTCTTCGAGAGTCCTGAATTTCAAAAACACCGTATGGGTGGATGTCAGAAAAATGAGAAAAAAAAACCCCTGCAGAGTAAATACTCTACAGGAGCTTTTTATGAAATCGCGGGATAACCAGGCTCAGATTTTTTGGACCTTGTCAGCAGCGGGGCCTTTCGGGCCATCAACGATTTCAAAAGTTACTCGACAACCTTCTTCGAGAGATTTGAAGCCGTCGCCCTGGATAGCAGAGTAATGTACGAATACGTCTTGTCCACCATCTTGCTCGATAAAGCCAAAACCTTTAGCGTCATTAAACCACTTAACTGTTCCTTCTGCCATGATACAACTCCTGTTGGTAATCGGGTTCACATTGTGAACCAATAAAAAAATTTCCTGCCTTGCTGATGTGAATCCTGTTGAATTAAGATCTCACTTCCGGCCGGACTTAAAAAACTGTCACAATTTTACCCTTCTACCTTAGCAGAGTCCAGTACCCTCCTTCAGAATTATCTCAAAGAGATGCACTTCGTAAAATGTAACACTGAAGGTATGTTTATCATACTCGGGGTGCGAACGCAAGAGAAAATACTCGTTCTTTCTCTTGCGTTTGCAGGGGGATTTCATCTGTTCCAACTCCGCAGAGGAGCGCATAATTTGTCATTTTGTTCCTGCAGGTCTTATTCCTGCTGGATATTCATCTGGAATAAGTGTAAAAATTCTACAATCATTACAGAATGAATTTACTCAATTTTAAACATTTTTTTTTTTGCCCTGAATTTATTTTTATTAACTGCCGGGTACTTTGAAACAGTTTTTATTTCGTTCATATTCGAGATACAGGCGGAAATTTACCGCCTGTACGTTTGATATCTCGACGTCTCGTTCCTCGCTTTATTGGAGGAAAAATTTTTGACTGTAACAAAGAAGATGGCGATTATTCGATATTCTTTTTTCCCAGGGAGTTGCTGTGTTACCTGAATACCCTTTTGCATCTCATTATCATCAACTGCCAGCCGGACGTCTGCACTATCTCGATGAAGGTGAAGGTCCCGCAGTAGTGCTTGTTCATGGAAATCCCACTTGGTCCTATTACTATAGAAACGTTGTGGCGGAATTGCGTTTAACCCATAGGGTGATCGCTGTGGATCACCTTGGCTGTGGTCTGTCGAGTAAACCACAAAAGTATGACTACACCCTCGCCAGCCACATTTCCAACCTCGAGTCTCTGCTGGATTCTCTCGGCCTGGAGCGATTCTCGCTTGTCGTGCATGACTGGGGCGGGGCAATCGGCATGGGACTGGCGGCAGGACGACCGCAACAGGTTGACAAAGTAGTTATTCTCAATACTGCTGCCTTTCGGTTCCACTGGATGCCGAGACGTATTGCTGTCTGTCGCATTCCTTTCTTTGGTGAAATTCTGGTACGTGGAATGAACGGCTTTGCCTGGCCTGCCACCTTTATGGCGGTGACCAGACCACTGAGCCCCGAGGTGAAACGTGCGTACCTCAAGCCGTACAATAACTGGCACAACCGGATTGCTGTCCATCGCTTTGTTCAAGATATCCCAATGAAAGAAGGAGATGTCAGTATGGCGAAGCTGATGGAGATAGAAAAGGCTCTTCCTCAGTTTTCTGGTGCGGGACGCATGCTTATTCTCTGGGGTGGACGGGATTTCTGTTTTAATATGGCCTTTTACCAGCGCTGGTGTACGCTTTTCCCTGAGGCTGAACATCACTGTTATGAAGACGCGGGGCACTATGTGCTGGAAGATGCACGAGAAGAGGTTATTCCGCGTATTGCTGAATTTTTCAGGAGAGAGGTATGATCCATAATATTGCCGACGCTTTTGTTCGGGCTGCCAGTGAGAACAGCGGACGTACGGCCATTGTTGATGCTGGAAGTGGAGAATCCATTTCTTTTGGCGAGCTTGACCGGCGGGCTGACGCCTTTGCTGTCTCTTTCCGTGAGGCGGGTCTGATTCACGGGCAGGTGGTAAGTTTGATGGTTACTCCCGGCATCGATTTTATCTGTATTACGATTGCGCTGTTTAAAATTGGTACCCCCATCGTTTTAATTGACCCGGGGATGGGATATAAAAATCTGCTGCGCTGTATTGAAAGAGTCGCACCGCAATATCTTATCGGTGTCCCCCTGGCCTGTTACTTTGCCCGTATGGCCCGCAGAACTTTTGCCTCCGTGGAGAAGTTTTTTTGCCTGGGCCCCTCCCTTTTCGGTTTTCCAGGGATTGATATCCGCCGTGGAATGCGTGAAACTGCTGCTGAAAATTTTCCGGTCTATCAACCCGGTGCCGATGATCTCGCAGCCATTATCTTCACCACCGGTTCCACCGGTCCGCCAAAAGGAGTCCGCTATGAGCACTCCATCTTTGCCGCCCAGCTGCGCATGATCCGTGACTATTATAAGATTGGTCCTCAGGACATAGACCAGCCGGCGTTTCCTCTCTTTGCACTGTTTTCCACGGCCCTTGGTGCCTGTGCCGTCATTCCCGACATGGATCCAACCAGACCGGCACAGGTTGATCCGGTTAAATTTACTGAGAGCATCCAAAAATATGGAGTGACGTACTCCTTTGGTTCCCCGGCTATCTGGAATGTGGTTTCACGCTGGTGTCTTGATCACGGAGTACGGCTTGATTCTCTGCGCAAGGTGTTAATGGCCGGCGCACCGGTTGCCCCGGAATTGATTCGGCGAATGAAAGAAATATTGCCGGAGGGAGCAGAGGTTATTACTCCCTATGGTGCAACGGAAAGCCTGCCCATTGTCTCTATTGAAGGAGATGAAATTCTTGAGAGTTCGGCAGAGAAAAGCTGTAAAGGATATGGTATCTGCGTAGGCAGACCTTTGCCGGGGATATCCATCCGTATTGTTGCCATCTCTGATCAGCCTGTTGCTGAGATCTCTGACACTGTGCCCTGTACTGTGGGGGAGATCGGTGAGATTATCGTTCAGGGTGAGGTTGTGACCCGCGGGTATATGAACAACGCAGAGGAGACCCGCCTCGCAAAGATTTCTGGAGAAAAGGGGTCTTTCTGGCATCGCATGGGTGACACGGGATACCTTGACGAAGCAGGTCTTCTCTGGTTCTGCGGGCGGCGGGCCCATCGCGTCGTGCGTCATGAAAAAGAGGGACAGCCCGACACTACATGGTTCAGCATTCCCTGTGAAGCAATTGTCAATCAGCATTCGGCTGTTTACC
This sequence comes from Desulforhopalus vacuolatus, assembly GCF_016918505.1. GTDB lineage: Bacteria > Desulfobacterota > Desulfobulbia > Desulfobulbales > Desulfocapsaceae > Desulforhopalus > Desulforhopalus vacuolatus. Next base: position 159,100 of record NZ_JAFFPZ010000004.1, on the reverse strand, counting down.
GCTCTGCGCTGGTGGGCGTTGTCTCCCCTGAAGAGCGCGTTGAACCGGTGTTGATAGTGGAGTACCATAAGGATGTGCATGCGGGAGAAAAGGAACTTTGTGAGGTTGAAGCTCTCGCATCGGCCAGTCCATTAACAAAGGAAATTCACCATTTTCTTGTCTATCCCGATTTTCCGGTGGATATCCGTCATAATGCTAAAATTTTTCGAGAGAAACTTGCTCTATGGGCGCAGCAGAAAATATATCCGCACAGGTAGACCGGGTTCTGGTCACCGGCGGTGGTGGTTTCGTGGGACGGGCTGTTGTTGACCGTCTCCTTAAAGCGGGAACCGCCGTAACGGTGCTTGGACGGCACAGATATGAGGATCTCGCCAAACGGGGCGTACGCCTTGTGACTGGTGATATTGCCGACTCAGACGCGGTTCACTCTGCGGTGGAAGGGGTTGGTCTGGTTTTTCACACCGCTGCGAAGGCTGGAGTGTTCGGAACGCGTGAGGTATATTTCCATCCCAATGTTCTTGGGGCGGAATGTGTGCTCAATGCCTGCCTGGAGCATGAACTGCCCCTTGTGTATACCTCTACGCCATCGGTGGTTTTCAATGGAGAAGATATTCTCGGCGCAGGGGAAGAACTTCCCCATGCGGAGCATTTCCTCTGCAACTATGCTAAAACAAAAAGTTATGCAGAAAAACGTATCCTTGCGGAGGCTGACCGTATCCCGGTCTGCGCTGTTCGCCCTCATCTTATCTGGGGGCCGGGAGATCCCCATCTCCTGCCACGACTGATTGCCGCCGGGAAGGGCAGGGGACTGCGTATTGTTGGCGACGGCAGTAATCTTGTGGATATCAGCTATATCGACAATGTCGCCGAAATGCATCTCTGTGCCGGAGCGAAACTCCTTGACGGAAAGGGTTCTGTGGCGAATGGCCATGCTTATTTCATCGGTCAAAAAGAGCCTGTCAATCTCTGGGGATGGCTCAATGATCTCTTTATTGCTCTTGATATACCGCCGGTAGAGAGGCATATCTCCTTTGCCTCCGCCAGCCGCATTGGTGCAGTGCTTGAGGCTGGTTGTACTCTCTTGAATCGTTTCGGGCTGCAGCGGGAGCCGGGGATGACCCGTTTTGTCGCCGAACAGCTCGCCCGCTCCCACTGGTTTTCCCACGCGGCCGCTGAACGTGACCTCGGTTACCGTGAGCTGGTCAGCACAGAAGAAGGCTTACGGAGGACTCTTCCATGGCTCAGGGATCATTGTCTTTAAAGAAAACGGTCGCAACACTCTGTACCGTTGCGCTGCTCAGTGGCTCTGCATTGCCCGCCGCCTCTTTTTCCATTAAAGAAGAGAGAGAAGTGGGAGAGAAGCTTGTGTATCAGGTTCGCCAGGCCTTTCCGCTGCTCGAAGAACCCGATATCAGCCAGTATATCACTTCGCTCGGAGATGATGTCCTCTCCGTCGCCGGAATACAATATTTCAAATATCATTTTTATGTCATTAAAAGCAGTGAATTCAACGCCTTTTCCGCGCCTTCGGGCATGATATTCTTCTATTCCGGACTTATTACGAAGATGGAGAGTGAAAATGAACTGGTTGCTGTTCTTGCTCATGAAATCGGACACAGCGTTAAACGTCACATTGCCAGCGGACAGAAGGAAGGGGCGTACAGCACGGGAGCGGCACTGGCCCTCGCCATCCTTGGCATTGCCGTTGGCGGGGATGCCGCGCCTGCTTTGATAACCGGAGCGCTGGCCACCGGGCAGACCGTTAATCTGCACTACAGTCGAGTCCATGAACAGGAGGCGGATGCCCTTGCCTACCACTGGCTTTGCAAGATGAAGCGCAATCCGCAGGCGGAGGTGCAGATGCTCGCCATTATGCGTCGCATTGCCCGCTATCGCAGCGAGAAACTGCCGCAGTATCTGCTCACACATCCCAATCCCGAAGAACGGATGAATACTGTGGCGTCGTTTATCGACAGCGACGGTATCCCTGAAGATACCCGTGTTATCGACAACTTTGCCTTCCTTCGTTTTAAATACCGTCTTCTTGTGCTGACTGAAGACCCGGATACTCTGCGGAATTATTTCGGCAATCGTCTCGCCCGTCGGGATGCCACAGAGCAGACACGGGCCATGGCGACGTACGGTCTTGCACGACTGGCCTGTGAAGAAATGAATTTTGACAATGCGCTGAAGTTGATTGATGAGGTAATTACAGTCTATCCGAGGAAGCGGATACTCAAAGTGGACAAGGGCGTTATTCTTACAGAGGCCGGGAAACTGAACGAGGCACTTCCTTTGCTGGAGAAGGTCCATCGTGATGATGCAGCCAGTCTTTATGCGAGCTGGGCGCTTGGCAGGCTGTATCAGCAAATGGGACGTGTTCAGGATGCACTGCACTGTTATAAAGAGGTACAGCGAGTCAATCCGGGATATCCGAAACTGCTCTTTGAGATGGGGCAGATTGAAGCGAGGCAGGGGAATAACGGCATTGCCAACTATTACCTTGCCTCCAGCCAGCTTTATGCTGGTAATATGAAAATGGCAAAGGCGAGCTTGAATCGTGCCCTCGGGGATACGTCAATGCCGAAGGCGTTTAAGAAAAGATGCTTTGATCTGCAGGAGAAAATCAAAGATCTGGAAAAGTAAAAGACGGTACAGCTTTTTCACCGCGAAGAACGCTAAGGAACGCGAAGGAAGGCAAAAACAAACCAACTGATTACCATGAAATCAATCACATTTTGTATTGACCAGAGAACGCAACTGCGTAGACATCTTTTTTGGCGATGACGAATGAGTAATAATTCGTGTTTATCCGTGTCCAGTCGTGATTCCTTTTGCATTTTGTAACCACGAATGGACACGAATTTTCACGAACAGGGACAACGCATTAAACGAAAACGTTTGCATCCGAAGTTAAGCCGTACAGTGCACCAGTATTATTATGAATAAAATTGGCTACCACGGAAAACACGGAAGGACACGGAAAACATCAATTACCTCAAAGCAAATAACAGACCGAATTCAACTACAAGGGCATTCTCTTATAGTTTTTTCAGTAATAATACCATTTACATTTGTATTGACCAGAGAGCGCGACTGCGTGGACATCTTTTTTTGTGATTACGAATGAATAAACAGGATGTAAAAAGAGCATAACTTAATAGAAATGGTCTAATCATGCGAAAAAGGGCATTTTTTATAAAAGCGTAACTTCTTAAAGTTTTTTGCCTTTATTCGCATGATTAGAGCTTTTATTCGTTGGCAAAAAGTTTTTCGCTGTTCCGTCTTTTGCTTTTCCCTGTCTCCCGTCTCCTTTCTCCTGTCCCCATCCCCCTGCCTTTGAATTCGCCAATAGAAAGTGAAAATGGCATTTAGTACGGTCACAACTTAATAGGAATGGTATAAGATGTAAATGCTATGAAATATTGATATCCCTGCGGTAAATTTCCTCCTGCACCTCGAATATGAAAGAATGCAGGCTGTTTCAAGGTTCCCTGATCTTCTCTGCATCGTGGGAATCGGTAGTCCTTTGAAGAACAACATGGATATCCGCCGTGCTCTGCGCAGAAAAGATGTCGCGTCGCCATGCCGCACAGCCGTGCAGTCCCTTGAAATAACGGCTCATCTGATTCTTCACATATCCAAGTACTTTTTCCGCCGGAAGATACTTCTCCATGAGCTGCAGGTGGCGCAGAGCTACAGCTTTCACCTCGCCCACACTTTGCGGTTCCGGAACATCGCTGAAGATCCACGGACGACCGAGGGCTGCACGGCCAATCATGACACCGTCACAGCCAGTTTCGCGCATCATCTGGCGACCGTCTTCAAGGCAGTGAATATCACCGTTGCCGAGTACGGGAATGCTCAGGGCATCTTTCACTGCTTTTATATAACCGGGGTCGATATCTCCAGAGAATCCCTGTGCCATGGTGCGCCCATGGACAATTACTGCGGCGGCCCCGTTCTCTTCGGCCATGCGGGCAAAAGAAAGAACGTTTCTATTTTCACGGTCGGGACCGAGTCTCATCTTGACGGTAACCGGTACGGACGAGTTCTTCACCACTGCCTGCACAATCCTGCCAGCCAGCTCCGGGGTGCGCATCAGTGCTGCCCCTGCCCCTTTTTTCGTCACCTTTTTTACTGGACAGCCCATATTGATGTCGAGCATCTGCGGGCCAAACTCACAGGCGATCTTCGCCGCCTCTCCCATACAGTCAACTTCCGCTCCGAACAACTGAATGACGAAGGGATTCTCTTCCTGCACGGTGCGCAGCATGCGCAGAGTATTGGGTTGCCGGTAGTGCAGACCGTGACTGCTGATCATCTCTGTAACACAGTACCCCGCACCAAAAGAGCGACAGAGCAGCCGAAAGGGCAAGTCTGTATAACCCGCGAGAGGCGCAAGAATGAAAGGAGATGTAAAGGAAATATTGCCGATGGTAAGCATGGTTGTAAATGCGGTAAAAAAAGGGGGATGCGTCGCTTGACGCATCCCCCGGAAACAGTGCTGTATCGCGCTGTGAATTACAGGGTATCCTACAGTTGTGATACCATGGCAATGGTCCGTTGATAGATGCGTTTGCAGATATCATCTATAATGGTGTCAAGGGCTTCATCTTCACTGGTTTCATTCGTGCTGGAAGAGCTGTTGACGGTGTACTCCTCTGTCCACTGCTGATTCGGGATTTCAAGGAGAATTTTGTTGGTTTGGAGATCCTTGAGGATGTAGCGAATTCGCAATTTTACCTTTACCTCTTCGGCTACGTTTGCCGCATTGTAGGCGAGGGAAGGCAGGTCAATGGAGATTATCTCTCCGGCGAGAATAAGATCTGCACCGGCCTTGTCCCTGGTCAGGGAGAGAGAGTTCGAATATTGGAACCACTCGGTGAGTTTACGGTAGAGATCCGAGTCCAGGTTGAGCTTGCTGGTGCGGTTTTTCCAGTCAGGAACGTAGATCACCTTGTCAGAACCGGTGTAGACGTTGGGATTGTGGTAGCCACAACCTGAAAACATGGTGAGAAGCAGAACTGCTATCAGGGCAGGGATGATTTTTACACAGATTTTCACATCAAACTCCTTGAATAGTAGTGAAAAAATAATCGTAACAGGAAAACAATTGTACTGAATAATTCAGCAAAGAGTAGCCTCAAACAACAATATTGACAAGTTTCTTCTTCACCACGATGGTCTTTCTGACGGGTTTACCATCAATGAATTTCATCGTGTTGCTGTCACACAGTGCCTTCTCTTTAAGGGTTTCGTCATCGATATCAGGGTTGACCTCAAGACGGGAGCGAACCTTGCCGTTTACCTGAATAACAATGGTAAGCAGGTCTTCTTTGGCGGCTTCTCTGTCAAATTGCGGCCAGGGCTGGTTTTCAATAGAACCTTCTCGACCGATTACCTCCCACATCTCAGCGGTGAAGTGAGGAACCATGGGGGAGAGAAGCACCAGCAGGGAAGAAATTGCCTCGCCAGCTACAGCTGCCGCAATATCCTCTTTTTTCTGGTCCCCGAGGGTGCTGTTGAGGGTGTTGAACAGCTCCATCATTGCTGAAACAGCGGTATTGAAGTGAAAATTCTGCTCAATACTTTCGGTAACCTTTTTTATTGTCTGGTGGGTCTTGCGGTGGAGGTCCCGCTCGGAATCGTTTAATTCCTGCGGTATGATCGCCGTCCCCGCTGACAAAAGTTCAAGATTGCCAGAGATGAGACGGAAAACCCGATTGAGGAAGCGGGAGGCGCCGTCTACACCTTTACTGCTCCACTCAAGATCGCGTTCCGGCGGAGCAGCGAAGAGGCTGAAGAGACGGACTGTGTCTGCGCCATATTCATTGATGAGTTCGTGGGGATCAACGACATTGCCCTTCGATTTACTCATTTTGGAGCCGTCTTTGATCACCATTCCCTGGGTGAGCAAATTTTTGAAGGGTTCGTCGATATTTTTCAGGTAACCAAGATCGCGCAGTACCTTGGTGAAGAAGCGCGAGTAGAGCAGATGGAGGATGGCGTGTTCCACGCCGCCGATATACTGATCTACCGGCAGCCAGTAAGATGTCTGCTCCTCGTCCAGAGGGGACGTAGCATTGCGCGGACTGGCATAACGGGAAAAATACCAGGAGGACTCCATAAAGGTGTCCATGGTGTCCGTTTCGCGTTTCGCCGGGCCGCCGCATTTTGGACAGGTGGTGGCAATAAAATCCGGACGCTGATGCAGCGGAACACAGGTCTTGCTGTGGTCAGTGTCCTCAGGCAGGGTAACCGGCAGCTGATCAAAGGGAACCGGCACAACACCACATTTCTCGCAGTGGATCATTGGTATTGGTGCCCCCCAGTAGCGCTGCCGGGAAATTCCCCAGTCGCGCAGCCGCCAGGTGGTATGAGCGGAACCAAAACCTTTTTTCTCAGAATATTCGATAATTGCTTTCTGAGCGTCACGGGAAGACAGACCTGTAAAGTCACCGGAGTTGAAGAGATTGCCGGGAACCGTCGATGCCTCATTCATCTCGGCAGGGTTGAGCTCAACACCTTCCGGGATGACAACCGGTTTAATCTCAATGTTATATTTTCTGGCAAATTCAAAATCACGTTTATCATGAGCTGGAACTGCCATTACCGCACCTGTTCCGTATTCAAGGAGAACAAAGTTTGCGAGATATATGGGGACCTTCGTTCCATTGAAGGGGTTGATGCAGTATTGGCCGGTGAAAATTCCTTTTTTCTCAGGTTCTTCATTCAAAGACTGGCGCTGTTTTTCGAGCTGAATCTCCTCAATAAAGGCCTTCACCCCGGCTTCACGTTCGGTACCGCCGATCAGTTTCTCAATGAGCGGATGCTCAACCGCCAGCGACATGAAGGTCACCCCGAAAATAGTGTCCGGACGGGTGGTGAAAATAGAGATGGTCTCATCCATTCCCTCTACTTTAAAATCGCAGGTGAGACCCTGAGATTTGCCGATCCAGTTGCGCTGCATGGTAACTACTTTTTCAGGCCATCCGTCAAGCTGATCGAGGTCTTTGAGCAGCTCCTCCGCGTAGTCTGTGATCTTGAAAAACCAGCTGTTCATCTTGCGGGGAACCACGGGCTGATCACATCGCCAGCAGGCACCGTCGATAACCTGTTCGTTGGCGAGGACTGTCTGACAGTGATTGCACCAGTTGACGGTGGTTCTTTTTTCGTAAACCAGTCCCCTGTTGTACATTTCAATGAAAAACTGCTGTTCCCATTTGTAATATTTGGGATTGCAGGTTGCTATTTCACGAGACCAGTCATAGGAGAGACCAAGCTGCTTGAGCTGGCCGCGCATGTAGTCGATGTTGGAATAGGTCCAGTCGGCGGGATGAGTGTTGTTTTTCTGTGCAGCATTTTCCGCTGGCAGACCAAAGGCGTCCCAGCCCATGGGATGGAGAACGTTGAAACCCTGCATGCGTTTGTAGCGGGCAATCACATCACCGATGGAGTAGTTGCGAACATGGCCCATGTGAATGCGTCCAGAAGGATAGGGGAACATCTCCAGCACATAGTATTTTTTCCTGTCACTGTCAATTTCCACCTTGTAGGTCTGCTGTTTTTCCCATTGGTTCTGCCACTTTTGTTCAATGGCCTTGAAATCGTATCTGTTTGGGATCTCGCTCATATTGTGTCTCCATGAATTCAATTAAAATTTACCAAAGGTGGTAACCGGTATAAGGCACCCATAAATCTCTGATTCCGTTGCCAGACAGGCCGAAAGGGTTCATTCTTCCTCAAGTTCTTCTGGAACATCAAGGTTACTGTAATTTTCAAAACGAGTGCACTCCTTGACGAAGGCGAGGGTAGAAATTCCGGTCGGCCCGTTTCGCTGTTTGCCAATAATGATCTCCGCGAGACCCCGGTTCGGATTATCGTCGGTTTTGTTATAGACCTCGTCGCGATAAATGAAAAGGATGACATCCGCGTCCTGCTCAATAGCTCCGGATTCGCGCAGGTCACTCATCATCGGACGTTTATCGGTACGGCTCTCCAGACTCCGGTTAAGCTGAGAAAGGGCGACTACCGGCACGGCGTATTCCTTGGCGAGCGCCTTGAGGGACCGTGAAATTTCACTGATTTCCTGGGTGCGGTTTTCAGTAGAGCGACCCTGCATCAACTGAAGGTAGTCCACCACCACGAGGCCTATCTTGTACTGTGAGGCCAGACGACGTATTTTCGCGCGCATCTCCAGAACGGAAAGGGCAGGGGTGTCGTCAATATAGATCGGGGCCTCACTGAGGGAGGCAACAGCCCGTGTAAGATCAGGCCAGTCGCTCTTTTGCAGATTCCCTTTGCGGATACGCTGCGAATCTATGTGCCCCACTGAGCTGAGCATCCGGGTAACGAGCTGCTCTTTGGACATCTCAAGACTGAATACCGCAACACCGACACCTTCAGTGAGTGCAGCATGCTCTGCAATATTCATGGCAAAAGAGGTCTTTCCCATTGAGGGGCGGGCCGCCACGATGATAAGGTCAGAGGGCTGCAGTCCGGAAGTCATCTTGTCGAGCTGAAAATATCCCGTCGGTACGCCGGTGATTGATTCGTTATTTTTGGAAAGGGCGGTGATGGCGTCGAATACCCCGGGTACAATATGCTTTGCTGCTGTAAAGCCCTGACTGCTTTTGTTATCGGCGATATCAAAGATCGCCTGCTCAGCATCATCCAGCAGCAGGTCGATATCATGCTGTGCCTCATAGCAGCGGGTGGCGATGTCGGTATTGGCACGGATGAGGTGGCGCAAGATCGATTTTTCACGAATAATAAGGGCGTAACTGGCAATGTTGGAGGTGAGTGGAACAACCGTTGTCAGCATACTGAGATAAGACGCTCCGCCTGCCCTCTCAAGCTGATTACTGGAGGCGAGATGATTCTTCACATTGACGAGGTCACATGGCAGATTCTTATTGAAGAGTTCAAGGATAGATTCGTAAATAAGTGCATGATCTTTGCGAAAGAAATCTTCTGCCCGTAATTTATCAATAACCCGGTGCAACAAATCTTCCTGAATAAGGATTGAACCCAGCACTGCCATTTCAGCTTCAATGTTCTGGGGAGGAATACGACCTTGAAAGGTTGCTTCGGGGTTTTGTGAATCTGTCATATTGTGGTCCGGAATTCTTCACTGTGATTGGGTTCAGAGCAGGTGGGCGAGGGTGTATTATGGGAACCTTATGAAGGATTCTGCCTGCAGCATGGTGTAACTATACCCGATGAAAGAAAATCGAGCACAAACAAAAACACACCTGAAGTAAAACTTTCAGGTGTGTTTTATATTGCCGTAATCGGCGGAGAACTGCGGGTAAAAATCAGTTTGCCTGAAGCGGCACGACATTAACCGTTATCTCAGCATTGACATTAAAGCCGACCTTGATGGTAACTTTTATTGCCCCAAGGGTTTTCAGCGGGTCATTGAGGAGAACCTGGTGTTTATCCAGTTTCACTTCCATTTCTGCAAGTTTTGCACAAATATCATTGGCGGTTACAGAACCAAAAAGTCGCTCATCGACACTTGCGAGTTGCTCGATAATGACCTCCAGACCTTCAATTTTGGCAGCAATTGCTTCAGCAATTTTCTGCTCTTCCGCACGCTTGGCAGCAAATACGGCACGGTTTTCTTCCAGTTCTCTGAGAGTTCTTTCAGTGGCGGCAACGGCCTTGCCCTGGGGCAACAGATAGTTACGACCATAACCGGGTTTTACCGTAACGACATCACCTTGGAACCCGAGGGAACCTATGGTTTCTTTCAAGATAAGTTTCATCTTATACACTCCTTATCACATAAACTGCCAGGGGCAGTTACGTCAAATTTATGGGGATTATAAAGCCTGTCTGTTTTTTCTCCGGGCAAGTACATATCACTTCGAAGGAGAATCAGATCAGCCTGCCAATCCTTTAATTTTTTTTTCAGCCCTGGGGGTTGCCGGAGTAGGGCAGGAGCGCAATGTGGCGGGCCTGCTTGATTGCTTCACAGAGCTGACGCTGATGGGTAGCGCAGGTGCCGACAATGCGCCGGGGAATAATCTTTCCGCGCTCGGAAACAAAATTGCGCAGAGTTTTTACTTCTTTGTAATTGATCACCAGATCAGAATCAGAACAGAACCGGCAGGATTTTCTACGGGAAAAAAGTTTTTTCTGGGGTCTTGGGGCCATGATATATTATCTCCTGAACAAAATATATAACAAAATATATATAAGGAAAGCATTACAGAACGTTATTCTGCGCTTTTCTCTTCGCTCTCTTTTTCACTTTCGGCAGTTTCAGTTTCAGTTTCAGTTTCAGCTTCCTGACGTGCGGCTTCTTCCGAAGCAACACGATCATTTACTGCATTAACGGCCTGAAGAGCATCTTCTGCGTTGATATCGTCAGCGATTTTCAGTGTCATGAATTTTATGACAGCGTCATCAATGCGGTACCGACGTTCAATTTCAGCAACGCTGGCGGGAACAGAGGCAAAATCACAGAGGATGTAATACCCCATGATCTCTTTTTTGATAGGGTAAGCGAGCTTTTTCAGCCCCCACCTGTTGGTTTCAATAATTGTTCCGCCGTCAGCTTTAATGATCTCTGCGACATAATTTACAATACGATTAATTTCTTCTTCACCGGCGTTCGGCCGAATGATGAAGACGGTTTCATATCTGCGCATGATTTCCTCCTCGTGGACTCATGTATTTTTGCGGAGATTCCGCATTGGTGGCTCTCATGCCTGATCGCAGAGAGTAAGAAGGATGCGATGGCTGAGGCCATCGCGGTGTTACAGGTTGTCAGGGAAAGGCAACAAAAATCATCACCCATCCCATTGGACGACGACCTTAGAAAACAAAGCAAATAATTTTACGAAAAAAAAGGCGTGAAGTCAACCTGTAAAAAATTTACTTCATACTTTGTTTTTTTGCTTCGCAGACTTTTCCATTGCTTTGATCTCCTCCCACTGGCGAGCGAGATCCTCTTCGCTCTCCCAGGGTGTACCGGCAAAAACATGGGGATGACGACGAATCAGCTTTTCGTTAATTCCCTGGACTACGTCGGCAAAGGTAAATTTCCCCGCATCTTCGCCGATGCTGCTCAGCATTAGAATCAGATAAAAGACATCGCCCAGTTCTTCACAGGTGTTTTCTGCATCCTGGTTTTCGATGGCTTCGATCAGTTCTTTTGTTTCCGCCTTTACGTATTTTGCCAGTGACCGGGTGGTCTGTTTGCGGTCCCACGGGCAGCCTTTCTCGTCTCGAAGGCGGTTAATTGTCGTAATTAATGTAGAGATGTCGGTATTGTGCATGAATTTTCCTGAAGTTGTAACATTTTGTAATTACAGGTTTATCCTGATATGAGTGCTTCAATGTGATAAAGGGCGCCTTGATGAGGCGTTCTTTATTTTTGCTTTTCCCCAATCAGAAAGCTCTTTGCGCATTGTAAAATGATTGATGAATTTTTTACCAGCGGTATGATTGGCTCTTTGTAATGTGAACGCTTTGTTCCAGACGTATCGGCATGAAGCGGCGATACGGCGCATGGGTACCTTGAAACAGTCTGCATTCGTTCATTTTCGAGGGAAAGGAGGAGGTTTACCACAGGCATAAATTTGATATTGCATGTTCATCCGATGACGGAAAAACATGACTGAAAACCTCACTATAATTTGCGAAGCCTTATTCCGGCAGAGGCTTTGAGTGCCATTCGATCTGTAAACTGAATCCACTCCGGGGGACGGGAGAACCACTCCGGGGTATCGGGGAAACAATTTTGATTTGAAGCACGAAGGTATAATAAAAAGGAGGGGAGGACAAGCGTGGAACAACAACTTAAGGTTTTTTTAGAGGGAAAGCGCAATAATAAAGAAAATAAAGTGCACAGAAGGGTAAAAGAAAAGCATAAAGATATTGCACGAATAGATCAGGATTCCAAGAGGACCCATGGCTGGTACGTAAGAGTGCGGTTCGTGGGGAAAACCTACTCAAAGTTCTTTTCAGATCGAAAGTGTGGCGGTCGCAATTCAAGCCTTCTCTCCGCAATCAGCTGGCGGAATAAGACAGAGAAAAATCTCGGTAAAACCCGGACCAACAAGCATATCGTTACCGTGAGCAACTCCGGTACCGGAGTTGTCGGTGTGCGGTTGAATGAAAAGCTTGCCCGTTATGAGGTAAGCTGGGTGACTCCGCTCGGGAAACAGGGTAAAACATCTGTCTCAATAAACAGGCACGGTAAAAAAACTGCATTTGAGAAGGCCTGCGCCATCCGCCATAAACGAGAACAGGAACGCCTTGAGAGCGGGAATTGACCCCTCGACAGAGGTGCCAGCAAAGAACGTTTTTTTCTGTTTTTTCAGTATTTCACGAATTTATCTTGACAGAAATGTGTGTTTTTGTTCTTATTCTTGGTTCTCGAATTTATTTACTGTGCTTAATGAAAAAAGCGCTGATCTGTTACTTAAATGAGGTCTAAATATGTATGCGATAATTCGTACCGGTGGAAAACAGTATCAGGTTGCCTGTGGCGATCAACTTCGTGTTGAAAAGCTTGAAGGCAATATTGGTGACTCTGTTGATCTTGCCGATGTTCTTCTCGTCGCTGACGGTGAAAATGTTACTGTAGGGAAGCCTGTTGTTGAAAATGCGAAAGTTACTGCGAAAATTGCTGAGCAGGGACGCGATAAGAAAATTATTGTTTTCAAGAAAAAGAAACGGAAAGGCTATCGCCTCAAGCAGGGCCACAGACAGTCTTATACCGCATTGAAAATTGAAAATATTTCTCTGTAAAGAGACAAGGGTACCTTGAAAAATCTTGTATTTCGTTCATATTCGAGGCACAGGAGGAAATTTACCGCAGGTATATGAGATATATTCCGAGGATAAATTTTTGACTGTAACGAAGAAGATGGACGAAAGACTGGTTATTCAAGATACCCACAAGATAAATCGTGCGTCGACTGCTGGTCGACGGGAAGAAGGAGTAAGTTATGGCTCATAAGAAAGCAGGCGGAAGTTCAAGAAACGGTCGCGACAGTGCCAGCCAGCGGCGTGGAGTAAAACGTTTTGGTGGTCAGGTTGTTAAATCTGGAAATATTCTGGTTCGTCAGCTCGGAACTAAAATTCATCCGGGTACCAACGTTGGCTGTGGCAGGGACTACACTTTGTTCGCTCTTGTTGATGGGGTCGTGACCTTTGAGGATTTCGGTAAAAAGAAAAAGCGTGTCAGTGTTTATCCTGCTGCGTAATTGCCGATTTATTCAGCTCTGAAGAGTTTTTATACTTTGTGAGTGTATTGCCCGGTCATCACTTTTGATGGCCGGGCTTTTTTATTTTTCCTTCGGGTGTTGGTCATGTCGTTTATTGATGAAGCAAAATTTTATGTAAAAGCGGGCGATGGTGGAAACGGCTGTGTCAGTTTCCGCAGGGAGAAGTTCGTCCCCAGGGGAGGCCCCAACGGTGGTGACGGTGGCCGGGGTGGCGACGTTATCCTTGTTGCCACCTCAGCTCTGAACTCTTTGCTTGATTTTAAATTCAAGTCCCACTTCAAGGCGGACCGGGGAGCACATGGCAAAGGGAGTGATATGCACGGAAGGGGTGGAAAAGACTGCCTTGTGAAAGTGCCGGTCGGTTCTATTATCAAGGATGATGAAACGGGTGAGGTGATTGTTGACCTTTCTGAAGATGGTGCCCGTTTTGTCATTGGCCATGGTGGAGCAGGGGGACTTGGCAACCCTCACTTTTCCAGTGGAACAAACCGCACCCCGCGTCAGTCAACCAATGGAGCTCCCGGCGATGAGCAGTGGCTGCGAATAGAGCTGAAACTCCTTGCCGACGTCGGTCTTGTCGGGCTGCCCAACGCCGGGAAATCGACACTCCTGTCAAAACTCAGCGCTGCCAACCCGAAAATCGCTCCCTATCCTTTCACGACCCTTGAACCTCAACTCGGGGTTCTGCACTACAAATATTATCCGTCCTGTATCATTGCGGATATCCCCGGTCTTGTCGAGGGAGCTCACCTTGGCGTGGGTCTTGGTGATACATTTTTGCGGCATGTGGAACGCACCAGCATCCTTCTGCATGTTCTTGACATGTCCGATGAGAAGGCGATTGAAAATTATGAGATTATCTCTCGGGAGCTGGCACTCTATAAAGATGAGCTTGCTGAACGTACCCGGATACTGGTATTGAATAAGAAAGATCAAATGATTCCTGAGATTGAGGAGGAGTTGCTGCGCTATTTCAAGCCTCTCAACCTGAACGTACTGCTGGTCTCCGGAAAAACAGGCGAGGGTCTGGAAGAATTAAAGGAATTGCTCTGTACAACTCTTGAAAGCAAACGACTGGCAGAGCAGAAAAAACAGAAAGAGGAAAATCCACCGACAGATTTGAACCTCTCTGAATGATAAAAAGGTAAGGAATGGACAACGAAGAGAATTACTCCCGTCGTCAACCGCTTCTCAATGCCGCGAAACGGGTGGTGGTGAAGGCGGGCAGTGCCGTCCTCACTGCCGAGGACGGCCTTGATATGAAGGTTATCAAGGGACTGGCTCATGGCATTGCCTCTCTGCAGGATTCTGGCCGGGAGGTAATTTTTGTCACCTCTGGTGCTGTTTCCGCCGGAAACCGTAAAATGCGTTTTGCGGGGTCAAAACCTCTCTCCATGCGTCAGAAACAGGCCCTTGCCGCTGTCGGACAGTCTGGTCTGATGCATGACTACTCTGAAGCCTTTGCTCTTCACGGCAAAATTATTGCCCAGATTCTCCTCACTCACTCTGACCTTGCCAGCCGCAGTCGCTACCTCAACGTCCGCAATACCATCCATACCCTGCTTGAGAATGGAATCATTCCCATCCTCAATGAAAACGACACTGTTTCTACCCGCGAACTGAAATTCAGTGATAATGACAATCTTGCTGCTCTTATCTGCAACCTGCTTGAGGCGGATCTTTATATCAGTCTCACTGACGTTGCCGGTCTCTTTGACAGTAATCCATCACTTCATCCGGAGGCGGAACCGGTTCGGCTTGTTCACGAGGTAACTCCAAAAATTTTTGCAATGTGCGGCAGCAGTAAAAGTACAGTGGGTACCGGAGGAATGATAACCAAGGTTCGTGCGGCACAGACCGTGGCGACTGGCGGGGGCAGTTCGATAATTGCTTCGGGGAAAGAGGTGGATGTGCTGCAGAGGATTTTTAAAGGGGAAGAGATCGGTACCTTTTTCATGCCCAACAGTGAAAAGATGCAGAGCCGCAAGCGCTGGATTGCCTGGGTCTTGAAACCGCAGGGATGCCTGACCCTTGACGCCGGAGCGTGCAGAGCCCTCAGTGAACACGGAAAATCTCTGCTGCCTTCGGGAATTCTTAATGTGACGGGCGATTTTTCTGAAGGAGATGCCGTGCAGTGTGCAGATCAGAGTGGTAACGTCTTTGCCGTTGGTCTTACCGGCTACAATTCCGCAACGGTGAGGAAAATTAAGGGGCGGCGCAGTGCGGAGATTCGAGACATCCTTGATGACGATCATCGTGTAGAGGTAATGCATCGTGATAATCTTGTTCTGCTTTAGGGACCTTGTATTTCGGTCATATTCGATCTTATCAGCAGTATTTTCTGGAGGATTCCATGGATATTCAGGTTGATCAAATTGCTCCCCGGGCAAAAAAAGCTTCCCGGGAACTTGCGACACTTTCTACTACACGGAAAAATGCAGCATTACTGCAGATTGCTCAGTTGCTGGAACAGGAAAAACCGTGGCTGCAGCAGGAGAATCAGAAGGATCTTGTGGCTGGTCGTGCCGCCGATATGAGCGATGCCATGCTCAACCGGCTTGAGCTTTCTGATGATGTCATCGCCTCTATGGTGAAGGGACTGCATGAGCTGGTCAATCTCAAAGACCCCGTCGGTTCCATTGATCAGATGACACGGCGGCCTAATGGCATGCTGGTCGGTCGAATGCGCATCCCCCTCGGTGTTATTATGATGATTTATGAATCCCGTCCCAATGTCACTGTGGATGCCGCCGCTCTCTGCCTGAAGACGGGGAATGGCGTAATCCTGCGGGGAGGTTCTGAGGCAATTCATTCCAACAGAGCCCTGGCCACTCTCTTGAAGCGGGCTCTTGAGGAACAGGGAATAAACGGGGATGCTGTACAGGTGGTCGGCGTCACCGACCGCAGCGTTATCACCCGCCTGCTCCATGAAGAGGATAATATTGATCTGGTGATTCCCCGGGGAGGTGAAGGGTTGATCCGTAACGTTATGGAAAATTCGCGAATTCCAGTTCTCAAACACTATAAGGGTGTCTGTCATCTCTATGTCGACAAGGCAGCAGATATTGATAAAACAATTCCAGTCATCCTTAACGCCAAGACCCAGCGTCCCGGGACCTGCAACACCCTTGAAGGACTGCTTATTCACGAAAAGGTGGCTGCCGGTTTTGTTCCCCGCATTGCTGAAAAGCTTGCTGAGGCCGGAGTTGAGATCCGGGGCTGCAGGAAGAGCTGCACGCTTTCCAAAAAGATTGTACCAGCAGTGGAGTCTGACTGGGGAAAAGAGTTTCTCGCCCTGATAATCAGTATCAAAGTGGTTGCTGATTACGATGAGGCAAGGGCGTATATTGACCGATATGGTTCACACCATACCGAGGCCATTATGACTGAAGATTATGAGATGGCGCAGCGTTTCCTCTCGGAGATCGATGCCTCGGCTGTAATGGTTAATGCGTCTACCCGCTTCAACGATGGCGGAGAGCTTGGCCTCGGTGCCGAGATAGGAATCAGCACCACCAAACTTCATTCATACGGACCCATGGGGCTGGAGGAATTGACAACCCGTAAATTCATTGTCATGGGCACAGGTCAGGTTCGGCAATAAGGTGACAGACGATTCTCAGCGTGTACGTCGGCGCAGCGGCATCTACGGGGGAACCTTTGATCCCTTTCATAACGGTCACCTTTCGGTGGCTTTCGCGGCCCTGACGGAACTGAATCTCGACAGAGTGTTGATAATGCCTGCTGCCACCCCGCCGCATAAGACATTACGCACAACGACCAGCTGGAAACATCGCCTTGCCATGATTCGACTGGCGCTGGCTTCCCGGACAGATGATCCACGGATTGACAGACTCGTCATCAGTACACTGGAAAGCGAGCTGCCTCCTCCTTCGTATACCTGCAATACCCTGCGTGTCCTGCAGCAGCGTGAAGAAGATGAATTTTTCTTTATTCTTGGGGTTGATGCATTTCTCGAAATAACCGGTTGGGAAGAATATAATGAGATTTTCAAACGGGTAAGTATCGTTATTTCACCTCGAACGGGATATGATAATACGCGGATGGAAAAACTTATATCTACGCTTGGTTATACGCAAAACGACAAGAACTGGAGTCATCCGCAGAAGAAAGATATTTTCATGCTCAGATGTGAACCACCCTTCATCAGTTCAAGTGATATAAAAGAGGCTGTTCATGATGGTGGAAGCGGAAAGGAACTGAGTTCGTCATTTCTCGCCGGACGTGTTCTTGCCTACATCAGGGAAAACGGGTTGTATCTGAATTGACGGAGAAACATTAAAAAGAAAGTTGAAGAGATGTTATGCTTAAAATTTTGATAGTTGATGATTCCCTCGTATTCAGAAGATTCCTTGGGGATATCTTTGAAGATTGCGATAACATTGAGATCGCAGGCGAGGCTTCCAATGGAATTGAGGCCCTTGAAATGCTCCTCCGAGTGAAGCCGGATGTCATCCTGCTGGATCTTGAGATGCCACTTATGAATGGAATGACTGCTTTGCAACATTTCATGATCCATTGTCCCACCCCGACAATCATGTTTTCCAGCCTGACAGAAGAGGGGACAGCCCGTTGTTTTGATACCTTGAAAAACGGTGCAGTATATTTCTTTAACAAAGACTTTATCTTTCAGCGCAGCAATCTCTCCGTGCAGAAGCAATTGCTGGTGGAAAAGGTGGAAAAAGCGGGGAACATGGTACTTCTTGCCCGAGATCCCTTTGCTGCCAGGTTGGTCCCGGAAGAATATGATACCCCTGGTCCGCAAACAAAACAGTGGGTGCTTTTCTGCGAAGAGTGTGGTCATCGTCAGATTGTCGATATAGATCCTGGAAAGTCTGTGCAGTATTTTACCTGCTCATCCTGTGGAGACCAGATTACCTATACGCTTCCTGCCGGGGAGCAGGTGCACCAGGAGCTGTTCGTCAGTTTTCTTATTGGCGGCTGTGGTTCTTTCTCCAATCTCCTCTCCATACTGCCTTCCCTGGACAACAGTTTTACTGGTTCCATTATCTGTTTTGTTGAGAGCGGGCATGACAATCACTTAAAGAGTTTTGTTGAATACCTCGATTCCATCTGCAGTATACGCGTATTGCGTGCGGATGAGGGTATGAGTATTGATTCGGGAACCTGTTATCTGCTCTCCTGCAATGATAATATGAGCTTTATCTCAAACTTGACCCAAGCCATGCTGCAGAAGAATACCACCATGACAGAGGCACCCCCTCTCGATATTTTGCTGGCCTCCGCTGCAGATACGTTTAAAGACAATACCTCTGTTTATTTTCTTTCTGGCCGGAAGATGACTGTGGGGGATGGATTGAAAACTTTTGCCAAATCTCCCGATCGGGTGAAACTTCTGCTCAGTGAGGAGTGTCTTTTTCCAGAACTGACCGGAGGTGTGTCGGAATCAATCGGATCTGACCTTGAACTGCAACAGCTTTCCACTGCCCGGATAATTGAGTCTCTTCACTCTCTGCACCGCGATGTGGGCAGCGCTGCATGAAAAAGTTCTCTTCTGCGGATGGGCTTGCTGAGTGGGTGGAAGCTTCACCGATGATGCACAGCGGGGAACATCTGCGACTGCTTGATGAGGCGTATAAGCAGACTGCATTACATCCTGTTTTTCCTCTTCGTGATGATGTCTTTAATGCTCTGCGCCTTACACCGCTTTCTACAGTGAAAGTCGTTATTCTCGGGCAGGATCCTTATTTCAACGAATATCCGGGACTCGGTTGTGCGGCCCACGGACTGGCTTTCTCCGTCCGTAACGGTTTTCCTGTACCACCTTCCCTGCGTAATATTTTTAAAGAGATAAACCGCTCTCTTTACGACGAACGAAAAAACTCTTTCTCAAGTGATCTCAGTCGCTGGGCAGAGCAGGGTGTGCTGCTGCTCAATGCCACCCTTACTGTAGAAAAGAAAAAGCCGAACTCCCACAGAAAGCTCGGCTGGCTTGCTCTTACGGATGAATTAATCTCCATCATTTCACAAAAAAAGCATCCTGTTGTCTTTCTTCTCTGGGGTGGTTTTGCGCAAAAGAAGGCGCGACTGATAGATCCCTCCATTCATACAATTCTCACGACATCTCATCCATCCCCCCTCTCGGCCTATCGCGGATTTCTTGGCTCTGACATCTTTGTGAAGTGCAATGCCGCCCTGCTGCAGAACGGTATTGCTCCTGTTCAATGGTAAATCATACTATTCCTCTTAAGTTGTGACCTTATACCATTCCTATTAAGTTATGCCTCATTTGGGGGCTCAATCGCGGTTATACCTGCTCTTAATAATTCCGGGAATTACTACCAGTTTAGCCCACCAATGGTTGTGTAATTCCACTGTTATCGTTACGTTTCCCGTCACAGTGTAGACAAGGCATGCCTTGTCTCTACAAAAACATTGCTGGAATCACTGTTGTAGCGATTTTTCACCAGGGATGTGTAATGTCACCGTTATCACCCCGTGGTAATGATATGGCATGTATTGTTTCACGGGTTATCGGTGATGGTTGCCATTTCGCTGATTGCCGCCACCGTAGAGACAAGGCATGCCTTGTCTACACAACAACATTGTGGAAAACCACTGCCGTGCCGATTTTCCATCAATGGTGATGAATCAATACAAAATAGAAATGGTATTACTCAATGCCATTTTCACTTTCTATTGGCGAATGTAAAGGCAGGGGAACGGGAAACAGGAGAAAGGAGAAAGGAGACGGGAGACAGGGAAAAGCAAAAGACGGAACAGCGAAAAACTTTTTGCCAACGAATAAAAGCTCTAATCATGCGAATAAAGGCAAAAAAATTTAAAAAAGATTTTAAAATTAAAGAGAGAATTGCTGTTGTTCTCTCTTTATTGCGTTCTCTGGTTAATACAAAATGTAAATGGTATTAGAGCGCAAAATACTCAATATCGACTTTCGGATGACTACCAAAGTTGATTAATATCCTGGTTTTAAATTTGTTACTTTAAGATAATTGATGTTTTCCGTGTCCTTCCGTGTTTTCCGTGGTAGCCAATCTTATTCATAATAATCCTGGTACACTGTACGGCTTAACTTCGGATACAAACGTTTTCGTTTACTGTGTTGTTCCTGTTCGTGAAAATTCGTGTCCATTCGTGGTTACAAACTGCAGAAGGAACAACGAATGGACACGGATAAACACGAATTATTAAGATACCAGTACATCTGTTCCATAGAGATGCTGCAGAAGAGTGTGTCTCGCTTCCGGCAGTTTGTCAGTGACTTCTGATGCATAAAACCCCGGACCCTTCTGCTCAAAGAGAATATCTGCCGCTTTACCGTGCAAATACGCTGCTGTAGTCGTTGCCGGAAAGGGGTCCATTCCCTGAGAGATAAATGCGCCGATAATGCCGCTGAGGACGTCTCCCATGCCGCCGGTGCCCATACCAGGATTTCCCGTAGTGTTTATGAAGCAGCGCCCCTCACTGTTACAAACGATGGTTCCGCTTCCTTTAAGCAGCATGACGGTTTCATATTCGTCATTCTGAAAAAGAAGACATCCCTGTTTTGCAGCACCGAGCGGATCCTGGACGATCTCCGCAGTTGATTTCCCGAGAAGACGTCCCATTTCACCGGGGTGTGGCGTAAAGATGCGGGGACCGGACGGCGTGCCCAGCACTTTGCGGTGGGCAGCAAGAATATTGAGAGCATCCGCATCAATCACTACCGGCAGGTGTGCTTCGTGATAGATTTTCAGAACCAGTTCAGCGGTATCGGCATGCTGACCTGCTCCGGGGCCTGTGACTATGCAGGAAAAGCGGTCAAGGTTTTCTTTGATCTGCGGCCAGTCTTTGATACTGAGATGAGAGGGATTCCCATGCAGGAGCATGGTCATGGCTTCAGGGACAGCAGATTGCAGAATCATGTTGTTTTCGGCAATGGAGCCCAGAGTCAGTAATCCGGTCCCTGCACGCAGGGCACCGCGTCCGGCAAGGACAGCAGCTCCCGTGGAACCTGTGCTGCCAGCCAGAATAAAGGTGTGCCCGTTGGTTCCCTTGTGGGATGCACTCTGGCGACGCAGTCGGGTGCAATTTTCTTTCAGTACCTCCATGTCCGCCAGTTCCGTATTGATTTTGACGTGAGATACGACTTCCCGGGGAATACAGACATCAATGACTTCGAGATGACCGGTCCAGGCATTGTTGCCAAAGAGAACGTGCCCCGGTTTGGCACAGCCATAGGTCGCGGTATAATCCGCCCGCACTGAGACTCCGCGAATCTTGCCGGTATCAGTATCAAGCCCGGACGGAGTATCAACAGCAATGACAGGTGCCGGCCCGCGCAGTTTCAGCGAGTTTATGCATCTGATGATGTCAGCAATATACCCCTCGATATCCCGCATGAGACCGATCCCGAAGATGGCATCAATAACGGCATAGCAGCGAAGGTCGCCTGACTCATACTGCCTGATGATCTCTTGAATGGTACCTACCTGCTCTGTGTTGTCGATAATGTGGAAGGGCAGGTGCATCTTTTCAACGATCTTGAGGTTTTCCAGGGCATCACCCTTGAATTTTTCGAGGGGCTGCAGAAAGAAGAAAAGAGGCTGGCAGCCACGCTGATGCAGCTGACGCCCTATGACCAGACCGTCTCCGCCGTTGTTGCCGGGGCCGATAAAGATTGGACAGAAACAGTCTTTGCAGGACCCGAGCATTTTTTCTGCCATGGAGACTGTTCCAAGGCCTGCATTTTCCATTAGAATCAGGGAGGGAATACCATAATCTTCCATGGTTATACGTTCAAGTTCACGCATTTCACTGACTAAAGATAATTTCATTTTTTCTCCTTTCTTTTGTATCCCGGAGGTCTTTTCAGGATTTTGTTTTTTTCTGTTTCTCAAGTTCCCTGCATTTGGGACAGGGGCTGAAACCAGAACGTCTGGCAACTTTATGATCTTTGAACTTCAGTGTGCAGTCATCATCGAGAAAATGTTTGCACGTAATATAGTGAAATTCTTTGGTCTTCGGATTTCCGGATACCAGATCGCGGTTTCGAATTTTCCGCAGTTTTCTCTGCTTCTCAGCCTCTTTTGCCGATTCCGGGTCCGAGTGCGGGAAAAAACGATAGCGAATTTCCTCCATGCAATGGATCTCGAATTGTTTGAGTGCAAAATACAGGTTGGAGACCGGCATCGGCACCAGTGATTTCTCAGCTGCTACCCGGTAGATCCAGAAAACGGTGAGCAGGAAGAAAAAGGTATTTGGTGCCCACATGGCAATAATCACTGGCAGTGTCCCTTCCTCAGCAAGAGAACGCCCCGTAGAGAAAAGGATATAATAGATAACGAAAATCGCCAGACCTGCTTGAATTCCCACAGCTTTTTTCCCCGGTTTTGCCTGCAGTCCGAGAGGAAGTCCAAGTAGACTAATGAGCAGACAGCCAGCTGGCAGTACAAGGCGTTTATTAAACTCAATGAATAACTTTCGCTTTTCTTTGAGGTTATGATCATTGTCAACAGGGGCCGTCCTCCATGCTGCAAGAAGCTCTGACATCCCGAGAATATTCTTCTGTTTGGTTTGTGTTGCCTTGCTGTTCGGCGAGTTCAGTGGGATATTGATCTGGTAGTGTTTGAACTCCACAATCTGTGCATTCATCTGCTCGGAGCGGTGCAGACTGCCGTTGTTTAGATTAATGGAGACATTCATGTCATTAATGTTGGAGGTCATATTGCCGCTGGTGGCCATGGTGACGGTGGGCAGGCGAACGTGCCGCATGTCGGAAACCCACACCTTGTCCCACTGGTCTGTATTTTTATCGATGCCATCAACATAGACTACTACATCTCCGAGGGCCTCGGTGAATGTCTGGGGTTTTATCCCCTTGGTGATTTTCTCCTTCATCAGCGTATAGGTGAGTTGTTTCATCGCCATTTCACTCAGGGGAATGAGCTTAATGGAGAAGTAACTTGTGAGGAGAGCGATTATTGCGGTAACAAGCAGTACCGGCGGGATGATCTGATACATGCTGACCCCGCTTGCCTTAAGGGCGAGAATTTCTGTATCGCTTGAAAGTCGTGCAAAACCTATCGTCACCCCGAGCATGGCCGCCATTGGGATGGTATAAAGAAATATGTTGGGGAAGAGATAGGAGAAGAGACGGATAAAGTCTCCAAAAGAGATGTTGAGATCAAGGACAAAGTTGAGAAAGGGAATGAATTTGACCAGAAAAAAGACGCAGTTCATGATAATGAAACTTGCAAAAAATGGGGCCAGCATCTCTCTGGCAAGATAGGCGTAGAGAAGTTTGGGGATATTTGGCATTCGGGTATCCAGGATATCTCGCAGGGAGCATTAATATCAGCGGATTGACAGTGTATGAAGCCCTCTTCGGGGGCTCTGTAAATTTTGGGAAAGAGGATATCAAGCCCATACAGCACGTTTGTTATTTTACAGTTTTTTATTGAAAAAGTGTATCATGTTCTAAACAATGGGGTTTTTCACAACCCTGTGAATATATCTAACAATACCATACGCTGAAGGAGGAACAATGCATTTGTATGAAACTGAAGAGGGAGACAAGTGGGTGTGTGTCAACTGCGCCAAAGAACAGAAGGAAGAACTGGAAAAGCGGGGCTGGAAGTATATTTTTGATCGTGATGATCTCGAATTGCGTTGTGTTATCTGCGGCAAACCTGATTACGATTTTGAGGACTTCACCTGAGAACCCGGAGAAGATTTTTACAGGCATGCAAAAGGTTACGCTGGAAAGCGTAACCTTTTCCGTTTATTGGGTCCCTTAATGGACGAAATACAGGGTGTTTCAAGGCGCCCTGTTACTTTTCTGTCCTGGCGGGAATGAAACGCAGTTCTCTCAGCGGTCCCTCAACATTATTTTCCACCCAGTTTTTATCCCACCATTCCCGCGGGTTGACGAAAATTCCATTTATCAGCATGGAGAAGTGAAGGTGGTCGCCCCCGGCCATGCCGGTGGCTCCAGTGAGACCGATCAGCGTTCCTTTCTGAAGAGTGTCCCCAGGGCGAACGTTGATCTGACTGAGGTGTGAGTAGAGACTGTACACTCCCTGGCCATGGTCAAGTATAACCATATAGCCATAAATTCCAAGGTAATCAGCCCATTTCACCCTGCCGGTGTTGGCAGCTTTGACATTATCACGTTTTACTGAGGCAATATCAATACCGAGGTGAACCTGATGGTCAATGACTTGCTTGTCATAGACATAGGAGCGATAATCTGCGAAGTTTGCTTTATTGGTACCGTGCATGCGCAGAAAATCTCCTGTCCAGAGCTTGTCCGGAACCGGCATGGTACAGATCTCTTTGATTTTCCTGGCATTCTGCTTGCGGATAGTGTTGTTGATATAGATATAACGATCGAGGTAACTGCCCTCCATCTCCGGATAATACTGCTGAAACTCGGGGATTTTACGATTCAGGAAGCTGTCGGAGATATTGATGGTATCCTTCTGCTTGCTCACAGCCTTGAATCTGGTTGCAAAGGGTACCCGGGTCGTATTCCCGGCAAGGTCAGTGGTGGTAATACTCATTTCCCGAATGTTAACCGCGTTATAGGGCAGGGCGAAATAGGTGATGAAGGTATCTTTGGAATTTTTGGTTACCGGATACGCTGTGAAGAAATTATCGTTCAACTGCACTCCCGAGGTACTTTCAAGATCGGATACCTTGAAGACTGCGATACCACTCTGACCAGGAGAGATGGAGTTTTCTACATGCAGAATCTGAATTTTCGGGGCCTCGGTGTCAATGATAAGGTCTCTGGTAACGACCGTCTGATTGCCCTGAAACCAGCCGTTCAGGGAAAAATCAAGTACCGTGAGCTGCAGAGTAACCGGACCTTCGTTGAAGCCAAGTTTTTTACTGTCCACCTGAAAACGTACAGCGTGTTCCCTCGGTCCGACAGGGTTGTGATACCCGGTACGTGGATATTCTTTATTGTAGAGAACTTGTTCGCTGTCGCCTTGAAAGGCCTTGAGTTCAACGCTTTTTACTCCGCTCTCATTATCAACGACATCGATAGAAATGGTGGAATCCGTGCCGAGATATTTGCTTTTTACAGAGAGTTTGGCATCAGGACTTTCGGTCTCAAAAAAAAGAAACCAGGCAATTCCGCCTGCGACGGTGAGCAGAATGAGCAGAGGCAGAAGAATTCCTCCTTTTCGGCGCTGGGTTCCAAATCGAGTTGAATATTTTCTACGCATAATTCCAGAGTCGTTAAAGATTTGCGGGCATTTTTGACAGGGCGAATTCGTCGTCGCTCTGCCAGAATTTCCTGAGATCAGGTCGAGGACTTCGACCAGTTAATAGTGTAGTTTTCAAGATGCAGATCATCCGTTGGGATAATCTCAACCTTTCGGTCTATCTGTTGTTCCACCCCTGCAAAATTTTTTGCTTCATTTGTAGAAAGAAGTTTTGCAATATCGGGGTGAACCCGCAGTTCTGCCTGCTTTCCCAGATGATTTTCGCTCTCGCGTTTGAGCTGACGAAAGATTTCGTAACAGATGGTTCTCCGTGATTTCAGCATTCCTTCGCCATTACAGTATTGACAGGGCTCGCACATGAGCTGGTGAAGGTTTTCACTGCTCCGTTTGCGGGTCATCTGTATAAGGCCGAACTCCGAGAGTTTGAGAATGTTGATTTTGCTCTTATCGTTTTTAACCGCATCCTGGAAGGTGGCAAAGAGTGCCTCACGGTGCTCTGCACTTTCCATATCAATAAAATCGATGATGACAATACCACCGATATTGCGGAGTCGGAGCTGCCAGGCGATTTCAGTCGCGGCCTCCATATTGGTTCTCAAAATAGTATCGTTGAAGTCATTTTTGCCAACAAACCTGCCGGTGTTCACGTCAATAACGGTCAACGCTTCAGTCGATTCAATGATGATATATCCACCGGAACGCAGCCACACCTTTTTATCAATGGCACGGGATATCTCCACCTCAATGTTGTGTGCTTCAAACAGTGGCACCGGATCGGTGTAGAGCTGGATGCGGTCGCGCAGTTTGGGAGCAAAAGTCTCCACATGTTCAAGCAGTGCCAGCCACGCTGTACGGTCATCAATAAGCAGTCTGTCTACACCACTGGTGAAGTAGTCGCGGACGGAACGGAGAATAATATCGATATCTTTGTGGAGCAGCGAGGGGGCCGTTTGTTTATGGGCTTTGTCGAGTATTTCCTGCCAGGAGAGCAACAGGTATTCCATGTCGGCTTCAAGTTCTTCATTGGAGGCGAACTCCGCAAGAGTACGTGCAATAAAGCCGGTTCCTGCGGGACGAATAGCTTCAATTCTGTTCTTGATTTCCTCCCGGACAGTCTCCCCCTCAATCTTGCGTGAGACACCGATGTGGCTGGTTTGAGGCAGGAAGACCAGGCTGCGGCAGGGCAGGCTGACATGACAGGTAAGACGGGCTCCCTTGGTGCCGATGGGGTCCTTGCTCACCTGCACAAGAATTTCCTGGCCCTGGGTGAGCAGGTCCTCTATGCGCAGAGGCTTTTCGCGTACGCTGGTGCTGGCGCAGTCGGTGACGCAGGGGGCGAATTCGTCGGAGTTGAAGGCAACGCAGACATCATCGACATAGAGAAATCCAGTACGTTCAATGCCTATATCGACAAAGGACGCCTGCATGCCAGGGAGCACGCGCACGACGCGGCCCTTGTAGACATTACCCATAATTCCGCGCTCTGTAGGCCGCTGCATGTGGAATTCAGCGAGGTTGCCGTCTTCTACAAGGGCAAGACGCACCTCGTAGTCTGCGGCGTTGATGAGAATTTCTGTGGTCATCCCAAATTGTGAAACGAAAGTATCGAGAAAACCGTGAAGGTTCTCTGAAAATCTTTATGGAAGAAAAAAATGTTAGTATAATGAGAAAAAACAATATAACGCAGTACCCCCGCCAATTCCAGGTAATTCCACAATGAATTTTCTTCCAGTCACCGTCATTATCCCCACATTCAATCGCAGGATTATGCTGAAAAGGGCAGTGGATTCGGTGTTTCGCCAGAGTTGGCCCTGTGCCGAACTGGTTGTCGTGGACGACGGCTCTGTGGACGGGACGTCTGAAATGCTTGCCGGGCTTTCGGCGAAAGAGCCGCGTCTTCGTCTCCTCTCCACTGCACATCAGGGCCCGTCCACCGCACGCAACGCAGGGATCGCTGCGGCGACGGAGAAATATATCGCCTTTCTCGATTCAGATGATCACTGGCAAAAACGCAAGCTTGAGAAACAGTATGCCGCCCTCAGCGCAAGTGATTTTCTTATATCTCACACCAGAGAGCGATGGTTGCGGCGGGGGGAACATCTTAACCAGAAAAAGATCCATATCCCGCGTCATGGTGATATTTTTGCTCACTGCCTGCAGGTGTGTGCGGTGGGCATGTCCACCTTAATGGTGCGGCGGGATCTTTTTAACCAGATTGGCCTTTTTGATGAAAGTCTGCGTTGCTGTGAGGATTATGATATGTGGCTGCGTATAGCACTGCATCACCAGTTTCTACTGGTGGATGAGGTGTTGACTGTTAAAGAGGGTGGACGTGAAGATCAGGTCTCATTTGAGTATCGGGTGGGAATGGATGCACTGCGGATCAAAAGTCTGCGGAAACTGCTTGCCGGCACAATGGCGCCCCCGAGACGTCGTCTCGCCCTTGCGGAATTAATACGAAAAATTACAATTTATGCGGGCGGGTGTTGCAAACACGGCCGGGAAGAAGAGGGTGCGGCACTGTTTGTTGAGTGTGCCGGACTCAAGGCCGAACTGGTCGCACTGTCTTACAATTGCAGAAAAGGAGAATAATGACCTGGAAAGATCCATCAAAATATGTGCAGGAGATTTTTGTTGAGGAGTCAGTGGCTGATCTGCCATATACAAAGGAAATAATAGAGCGGGCTGGCCTGCCGGTGCATATAGTGCCGGAGCGGGGCAAGCCCAATGATCTCGACGCGGAGTATGTGCGTAACCTTACCGCCGGGAAGCGGCAGCTTTTTCTTACTGCCAATCGCGGGCAGTTTTTCAAGCCCTGCCCTGGCACCCGGGAGTATCAGTGCTGCAAATATCAGGTGCTGGGCTGCGGCGCTGGCTGTCCCATGGACTGTGTCTACTGCATCCTTCAGGCGTATCTCAACACGCCGTGGATTCTCCATTTCGTCAACGTAGAGAAGATGTTTGACGAATTACGGGAGGGGCTGGGGAACAACCCCTCACAATTTTTCCGTATCGGTACCGGGGAGTTTACTGATTCCCTGGCCCTCGACCGTTTTACCGCCCTCAGCCGTAAACTGGTTCCTTTCTTTCGTGATTGCGACAACGCCGTGCTGGAACTGAAAACCAAAAGTGCGGTAATCGACAACCTGATTGATCTTGACCACGGCGGCCGTACAGTGGTCGCCTGGTCGCTGAACAGCCCGACGATCATGGAGACTGAGGAGATCCGCTCCGCGACTCTTGATGAGCGTCTTGAAGCTGCCGCACAGTGTGCCTCCCTCGGCTATCATCTCGCCTTCCACTTCGATCCCATCATTGAACATGAAGGCTGGGAGGAGGGATATGCCGAGACTATTCGACGTCTCTACAGCATGGTTCCCGCAGAGTCGATTGCCTGGATCTCTCTCGGTGCTCTGCGCTATATACCCAAACTGAAAGAGATCGGCATTCATCGGTTTCCCAACTCGAAAATCTACTACAACGAGTTTATCAACGGACTGGATAACAAGAGCCGCTATTTTCGTCCAAAACGAGTGCGTCTCTACCAGCATATCTACGGCCTGCTCAAAGAGAGAGCTGCGGAGCGCACATGCATTTACTTCTGCATGGAAAGTGAAGAAATATGGCGTGAAGTCATGGGATTCGCACCGGAAGAGCATGGTGGGCTGCGAAAAATGCTGGATATTTCAGTGCAGGGTTGAGCAGAATTTATTACTCTGTTCCCTTAAATTTCAAACCGGATTTCCGGGTTAATTCTTTACAGGAGTAAGAGCATGGTCAACAAAGTAATTCTTATCGGTAATCTTGGGGCAAACCCTGAGTTGCGCTATACCAATTCCGGGACTGCGGTGGCGTCCCTGCGGGTTGCCACCAGTCGTCGCAGAAAAGATCAGGCGTCGGGCCAATATATTGAAGAAACCGAATGGCACAGTGTGGTTGCCTGGGCGAAGACCGCCGAGTTTTGCAGTAACTACCTCTCAAAAGGGTCAAAAATCTACGTCGAAGGACGCCTGCAGACCCGGAAGTGGCAGGACAAGAACGGTAATGACCGTTACACCACCGAGATAATTTCGGAAAATCTGCAGAGCCTGAGCCCGCGGAGCAGTGGTGGTGGTGGTGGTGGTGATAAAGGTAGTGGCTTCAATGATTCGTCCGCATCGCAGAAACCATTTACAAGTGGTTCCAATAGCGATAATGGAGGCTTCGGCGGTGGCAGCGGCGGCTTTGACAACGGCGGTTTCGGTGGAGACTCTGGTAACAGCGGTACCGGTGATGATGTTCCGTTTTAACTGCAGGGTTCTTTGAATGCCCTGACAGCTTTACATTCTTAAGCCGTTCTCCAGGCCGGAGGGCGGTTTTTTTTATCCTTCCGTTGACGGTGCCGCGCATAATTCCTATTTTCTTCGGCATGTGGGTGCCTTGAAACAACTTGTATTTCATTCATATTCGAGGCACAGGAGGACATTGACTGTAACGAAGAAGATGGGCGAAAGACTGGTTATTCAAGGTACCCATATTACTATTTTTGTTTTTGGAGAATCTACAGAGAGATATCAATGGAAGACTATTACAAGGTGCTTGGTGTAGAGAAAAGTGCCCCCGCAGCCGAGATAAAAAAGGCCTATCGTAAACTTGCCATGAAGTACCACCCGGACAAGACCAGTGGGAACAAAGCTGCAGAGGAGAAGTTTAAAGGAATTTCCGCCGCCTATGCGGTACTCTCTGATACGGAGAAAAAGAAGCAGTATGACACCTATGGTTCGGAGGATTTCCACCGACGATACTCGCAGGAAGATATCTTTCGCGGTTCCAATATGGAAGATATCCTTAATCAGTTTGGCTTCGGTGGTGGACGGCAGAACGTACACTGCTCCAACAAAGGCGGGGGAGGCGGTTTTGGTTCTTTCTTTAATCAGGGCGGTGGAGGTTACAGCAGTCGTCCGGCCCCGCAGAAAGGCCACGATATGAACTGTCAGATCAGTGTAACCCTTGCTGAAGTGCTCAACGGCGCGGAGAAAACCATCTCTCTGAGCAAAAACGGGGCTCCCCACAATGTCTCGGTGAAGATCCCCAAAGGAATCGAAGAGGGGAAAAAATTGCGCCTTGCTGGAAAAGGGCATGCCTCGCCTAATGGTGGTGCGCCGGGGGATCTCTTTCTCAAAGTGGAAGTGGTTCCCTGTGACAAGTTCACCCGTAAAAATGATGACCTCGTGGTGCAGAAAGAGGTTTCCTTCTCCGATGCCTGTCTGGGCAACAAGGTGGAAGTGGAGACCCTTGAGGGAAAGAAGTTTAATATTACCATCAAGCCTGGCACGGTGGGCGAAAGCAAACTGCGTATACCTCATTATGGCCTTCCCTCGGGACCGCAGGGACCGCGGGGAGATCTTATTGTCACACTCTCCGTGGCTGTGCCGAAGGAGTTGACGGAAGAGCAGGTGGCATTGATTGAGAATTTGCGGGAGGCTGGCCTTTAGAAGGACTGGAAAAGGGAGACGGGAGAAAGGAGACGGGAGACGGGAGACAGGGAAAAGCAAAAGACAGTAAGACAAAGACTGGATGGCCAGAGAAACATGCTAAATACGCGGAAGATTCTCTCTATAAAATGTCTTTTTTCACTTGGTTAGAGCATTTTTTTGTTGGCAAAAATCTTGTGTCGTTCCGTCTTTCACAAGAGCACCTTAAGCCGTCTCATCCCACAACGGATGTTATCGAGTTTTGTTGCCGTGCTTTTTCCTGTCTCCTTTCTCCTGTCTCCTGTCTCCTTTTTCCCTTTTTTATCTGCTCAGCGGTGAAGCGGGACTTTATGCCCCGCTTTGGGAACCTCAATACTTGCTGTCCGCATAGGCCAGCCAGCCGCCTGCCTCTACGAGCTGACGGTCAAAGCTGTTCATTGCAAAGGAAAATTCTTTCTTCTCACTCGCCGTTTCGGCCAGCAGCAGGCTTTTCTCAAGATTGATGGAGATGGTCATATCGCCTTTCATGGCAAAGAGCTGATCAATCTCTTCAGGCTTCAGTTCTACGGCGAGAATACCGCAGTTAAACATGTTCTGGCGAAAGATTCTGGCAAAGCTTGAGGCGACAATAACGTCCTTGTCATTCACCTCAAAGGCCCACACGGCATGCTCACGGGAGCTGCCGCAGCCGAAGTTTTCCCGGGCCACTACAACCTTCGCCTTCCTCATTGCCTCACTTTCATGATCAAAGGGCTTGCCGTCGACCAGTAAATCTTCAAGAAGATGGGGGCGCAGTGCAATTTTGGTTATCTCCGTGAGGTATTTCGCGGGGATGATCTCGTCGGTATTGATATCGTTTCTGTCCAGCAGGATGGCCGGACCGCCAAATTGTCTCATGGTATTCCTCTTTTTTAGATTTCGCGGGGATCGGTGATAACGCCTTTCACGGCCGTGGCGGCCGCTGTCCACGGGCTCATCAGGTGAACCATGCCACCTTTACCCATGCGTCCGTTGAAGTTGCGGTTGGTGGTGGAGGCACATACCTCACCCTCAGCCAGTACACCGGCACTCATGCCGAGGCAGGCGCCACAGGTGGGATTGAGGACGCAGAACCCGGCATCCATGAAAATGGCGATCAGGCCCTCTTTCAGCGCCATGGTATAGGTGAGCGGGGTTGCAGGGGTGACGATGGCGCGAATGCCCTCGGCAATCTTTTTCCCTTTCAGAATTTCGGCGGCGGCGCGCAGGTCTTCAATGCGTCCGTTGGTACAGGAGCCGATATAGACCTGGTCAACTTTTGTCCCTGCCATCTCAGCGACGGGTTTCACCTGATCCGGCTTATAACCATGGGTGACCATCGGGGTCAGGTCAGCGACGTTAATTTTGATGACCTTCGCGTATTCCGCGTCGGCGTCACTGCACCAGCGTTGAAAATCTTCAACGGCAGCATCAAGAGTTGCATAGTCGTCCTGGATGAAGGGCCAGAGGTATTCTGCAGTAGTGCGGTCCGGCTGACAGATACCACAGGTCCCGCCTGCCTCGACTGCCATGTTGCAGAGGGTCATGCGCTCGGCCATATTCATCGTGTCGATGGTGGGGCCGCTGAACTCAATCACCCGGTCGGTGGCGCCATTAACGGTGAGCTGTTTAATGATACTGAGGATGACGTCTTTTGCGGCAACCCGTGTGCCAAGTTCGCCTTCAACCTCGATTTTTATGGTTTTCGGGGCGCGGAAAGAACAGACACCCTTGTACATCCCAACTTCGAGGTCAGTGGTGCCGATACCGGCGGCGAAGGCACCGAAGGCCCCGTGGGTACAGGTATGAGAATCACCCATGATAACGGTGTAACCGGGGCGGATAAAACCTTTTTCGGGGAAAAGGGCGTGGCAGACGCCATTGGCGCCAATATCAAAAAAATCTTTGATTTTGTGCCGTTTTGCCCACTCACGCATGATTTTTCCCTGCATGGCGGTTTTGGAGTCTTTGGCGGGGGTGACATGGTCGATAACTGCCTTGATCTTCGTTGGATCAAAAACCTTGTCCATGCCTTTTTCTATCAGGTCCATGATGGCGATGGGGGTCGTGATCTCGTGACACAAGACCACATCGAGGTCGAGCACCATGTTTTCTGCGGAAACCTGCTCCCGCAGATGTGCATCGAAGATCTTTTCTGCTATGGTTTTTCCCATTGAACTGCTCCTGTCTGAGATTGAATGGTGAAGGTCAGTGCTCCCTGTAATTCTATCGATAAAAAGTACTGTTACCAGCCCTATACTATTAGTAAAAAAGCGTTGCGTAAATCGTTATTTCGGCAATACTGTATTGTGTAAACTGCAACGTGACGGGGGAATGCCCTCCCATTATCCTGGTAAATTTTATGGATCACGCTTCCCTTAGAATCTTTCTGCAACTTGCCGACGTCCTCCATTTTGGGGCGACCAGCCGGGTATGCAATATCAGTCCCTCTGCTCTGAGCAGACAGATTCAACGACTCGAAGAGGTCGTGGGACATCGGCTGTTTGACCGTGACAACCGCACTGTCCGGCTCACCGACGCGGGTAAACTTTTCCGCCGCTATGCCCGTTCTGAACTGGAACTGTGGCGCGGCTTTGCGGAGGAACTCGAACGTGAAGAGACGGTCCTCCATGGAGAGATTTCCATCTATTGCTCCGTGACGGCAAGCCTGAGCATGCTTCCCAATGCCCTTGCCGCTTTTCGCGCTGCCGCGCCGGTGGTGCGGATTCGCCTGCAGACCGGAGACGCAGGCAGTGCCGTGGAGAAGGTTATGGCGGGGGATGTGGATTTCGGGGTTTCGGCACTGCCTGCGAGTGTCCCGGAGGGGCTGGTTTTCCATCATCTCGCGGAGGTAAAACTGGTTTTTGTTGTTCCAAAAGCGACCTGGGCATTTTCTGAGGAGGTTGGCTCTGCGGATCCGCTTCCCTGGGAAAAGATTCCTCTGATACTCGGACAGAGCGGGGTGGCTCGAGAAAGGGTGGACGAATGGCTCCGGCGGCAGGGCATTCGCCCTGATATCTACGCCCGGGTAGCAGGAAATGAAGGAATTCTGTCGATGGTGGCACTGGGCTGTGGTGCCGGTGTAGTTCCGGAGCCGGTGCTTACGGAGAGCAGTTTGAAACAGGATCTGCTGCGGCTGGAGGTGGCACATCCCCCCGAACCGTATCAGGTGGGTGTCTGTGCCAGGGAATCCAGAATAAAAAATCGACTGCAGGGGGCCTTCTGGGCAGCCCTGCAGGGGGCCGCGAAATAAGGGTACCTTGAAACAACGTGTATTTCGTTTAGAGCGTTCAGAGGCAGGGTGCCTGTAAGAATGGGGGAAAGATATGCGACTGAAATTGAAAAACCTGCAGGAGACACAACTCCTCGGCAGAATTCTCGGAGAGCTGGCTGTGGCCGGAGACATCATTTGTCTCGAAGGGGACCTCGGGGCAGGCAAGACGACCCTCACCCAGGCCCTCGCCCTTGGCCTTGGAGTGGAAGAAGACAACTATGTGACCAGCCCCTCCTTTGCCATTCTTCAGGAATACGAGGGGCGGGCGCCTCTTTACCATTTCGATTTCTACCGCCTCGGAGACAGTGCTGAGGTTGAAGAGCAGGGCTTTTCCGAATATTTTTTTGCCGGAGGTGTCTGTGTGATTGAATGGCCCCAGGCAGCGGAGGCATCCCTGCCGCCCGAACGTCTCACCCTCACCCTGATCATTGATATGGATATCCCAATTGAAGAAGACGGGGAAAACAACAGCCGCATTGCACAAGTGGAAGGAACCCTGAAAGAAAAGGATTTCCTTAAAATCTTTCAACAGCGCCTGGATATTGTCAGCATCAGTTACATTTGATCAGCAGCGCAGCAGAGGGTTTGGGTGTGAGGGGGGATAAGCAGGATGTAAAGGCAGGGGGACGGGAGACAGGAGAAAGGAGACAGGGAAAAGCAAAAGACGGAACAGCGAAAAACTTTTTGCCAAAGGAAAGCTCTAAACAGAGAATTGTTGTTGTTCTATCTTTATTCGCATCCTCTGGTTAATAAAAATGTAAATGGTATTAATGGTGATACCTGTAAAATTTCATCACCACTGGTGAAAAATCGACACAACAGTGATTACGCAATGGTGTTGTAGAGACAAGGCATGCCTTGTCTACACGGTGACGGTAAACGTAACGAGAACGGTGGAATGGCTCCAGCGGAATGCAATAGAAATTTAATGTAAGTTGAGAGAAGATAACATGATACAGACAGGCAAAATAAACAGGCTTTCGATCAAAGAAATACAGTCAGAGGGAATTCAGCTTGATGGTGGCGAATTAGGGGATATTCTCTTAATGGACCGTTATTCTTCCCAAAAGTATAATGCAGGTGATGAAATTGATGTCTTTGTTTATGTAGACAGGCAACAGCGCCTGTTGGCAACGACACAAAAACCTTATGCACTCGTTGGTGAAGTCGCCAGGTTGAGAGTGGTGGATGCGACAGAGGCCGGAGCCTTTTTGCAATGGGGCCTTGATGACGATTTGTTCGTGCCCAAAAGCGAACAACAGGAAGATATGAAGGAAGGGAAATCCTATGTTGTATTTGTCTTCCTGAGTGAAAGAAGCAATCGCATTACAGGCTCATCAAAGATCGAAAAATACCTTAATAAAAAACCTCATAAATACGAAGAGGGTGACGAGGTTAATATTATCATCTATGCCAAATCAGAGCTGGGATATAGTGCGGTTGTTAACAATTTACATACAGGCATAATCTACGAGAATGAAATATTTCAAAAAATTGAAATAGGTCGCCGTCAGAAGGGATACATAAAAAAGATACGTGAAGATTCCAAAATCGACTTGCGACTTCAACAAACAGGTTACAGTGGAGTTGATGATGTTTGTCGGACCATTCTCAAAAAGATAAACAAGTCCGGTGGTATGGTTCCCGTCACCGATAAAAGTCGGCCTGAAGATATCTACGACGTGTTTGGGGTAAGTAAAAAGGTTTTTAAAAAAGCAATTGGTGCCCTCTATAAAAAACAGCTTATCATTCTGGGCCCTGATGGAATAAAATTGAGTGCAAAAAAGGTCCATGATGAATTTTCCTGAATTCGAGTGACATGACAGAGACAATAGGGTCGGACCGTGGTAACTAACCGTTTTATTGTTAAAGTAAGCTAGAAAATTCCAGCTTTTTTGTTCTTAGAAGCCCCTTTTCCCCCCGGGCGCACTTCCATTTTTCCGGCTACCATGAGTCTGTTACTCATAAACATAAAAAGCAACAATATCAGCCCAGAAGAGAGATTATTGTGAAAAATACCACAAAATAAGCAAGTTATACCATTTCCATTTTGTATTGACCAAGAATAACAAATGTATTATACATTTCTTATGACAACAATAAAATACAACCTACAGGATTACGATTTTGTAGGCCTCTCCCACAGAGAAACGAAACCAAGGACTCGTATTCGTCTTTTGATTCTTGCTCATTTAAAAGACGGAAAAACACAAGAACAAACAGCCAAGTCTTTGAAAACAAGTCCTTCCACTGTGAAGCTTACTTATAAAAGATTTAAAAAATATGGCATCTCTGGATTAAATGACTTACCTAAAACAGGAGCAAATTTTAAGCTTCCAAAAGATCAACATGAAGAATTTAAAAAGTACATACTTGAAAGACAAAAACAACGTGAAGGTGGTCGCCTGACAGGCTACGAAATTCGAGATATTATTAAGGATAAATGGAACGTTAATTATAGTTTAGCTGGAGTATATCGACTCCTTCATTACCTTGAGTTGTCATGGATCAGCAGCCGCTCCAAACATCCCAAGCAAGACGAAGAGGCTCAGGAAAACTTTAAAAAAAAATTGTTGAGTTGATCAGTGAAGCTTTGCCTGCCAGTGTTGATCTTTCCACTGTCGATATTTGGTTTCAAGATGAGACTCGAGTGGGGCAGCAAGGCGATATTACCAGGGTTTGGGCTCCAACAGGAAGTCGCCCTCGAGCTATTCGCCAACAACAATTCAAACATGCTTATATTTTTGGTGCCGTGTGTCCAAGTCGAGATCAAGCCGTAGGATTAGTTCTTCCTTGTGCTAATATGGCAGCGATGAAGCTCCATCTGGAAGAAATTTCAAAAAATGTACCTGAAGGTCACCACGCGTTGTTAATAGTAGATGGCGCTGGATGGCATCAGGAATATTTAAACCTTGATAATGTAACTCTGTTAAAGTTGCCTCCTTACTCACCAGAATTAAATCCAGTAGAACAAATTTGGCAATGGCTGAAACAAAAATGGTTATCTAATCGAGTCTATGATTCTTATGAACACATAGTCGATGCCTCTTGTGACGCATGGAATAAAATGGTAGCAATTCCCGGAATTATTAATAGCATCTGTAGCCGGGATTGGGTCTCCTTAAATAGGGTTAGAACTTAGTAGGAATGGTATTAGATCAATTAAGAGGCACGCCATTCCCATTTTCCGGGCAGGCTAAACCTAGCAAAATTGAGGGTTTTAGCTAATTTATGTCTGAAAATTTCATCTGGTTGAGGCGTAATGAGAGTTCATCTTAAAAATCATACTGGAATGATTTGCTGTATAACTATTTGATTTTTTGTTTATTTAGTGAGTTTTAGCGGACATCTCTTATTGACCGGGAAAATGGGAATGCGCCCTTCCCCCCTAAAAAGGACCTTCTAAGGAATTAGAGACCGTATTGAAGGAGGCTTCAGCTTCTTACAATACACTTTTTGAGGGTAAAAAGAGTACTCTAAGGCTCGATAATAGCTATTTTATTGACTTAAATGGCAGTAATGCAGACTGATAGTTTGGTCCGATTCCCGTAGATGTCGTTATCTCAGGTGTGGAGTTTGATGTCCTACTCGACCCAGAAATGAAGAAATAATCAGTCAAGTAACTACGATAAGATAGAGAGTGCCATATTTTATGGAAAAGCATAAGCAGATTAAAAGAAATCATCATTATGTTTGGAGTTATTATCTGAAGAGCTGGGCGACAGGTAATAATATTTTCTATATATCAAAGACAGGAAAAATCGCGTGTGATAGCGTCAAAGGGCTTGCAAAAGAAACAGACTTCTACAAGATAAGTACGCTGAATCAAAAGGATATAGAGTTTATAAAGAGAATTTTGGTGAAATCGCCACAGTTTCTTCAAGAAATTCATATGTCATACCTAGATGATTTTATAAAGCTATCAAATTTTTCGGGTTTTATTTCTAAGGTAAAGAATGCTCCAGAGGAGCTTTTGTCTGTTCAGAAGGCAATGGAACACAATAGTTTAGAGAATTTGCATTCTTTTATTGAAGGCACTGCAGTTGAAGTAATCTCAAAGTTGGCACAAGGCGATTCGGAATGCCTAAAGTCAAAAAATAATATGATGGCATTTTGTTCATATGTCGGCCATCAAATGTCGAGAATAAAATCTTTTAAAGAAAAGTCGATAGGGGCTGTTAGAGTGAATCCAGATATTGGTGTTGAACACAAAGAACTCAAAGAACTTTTAGCTCTCTTTGAAAAAAATTGGTGGTTTTTGAGCTTCATGTTTGGCACAAGTATCGGGTATAGTTTATACGAGTCAAAAGATAGGGATAATCATATATTCATTACTAATAATACTGGCCACCCATTCATAACCAGTGATCATCCTGTCATTAATGTACATTCCTCTTTGGCGTTGATTCCAGAGAGAAAGGAGCCGGAAAGTGCTGATTTCTATATCCCTCTATCGCCTAAATACGCATATATGATTAATAACTCAGAAGATTATAATCACTTGGCGTACTCAATTGGACTGGATGACGTTAAAAAATTAAACAAAAAAATAATTAATAAATCATATCGTACTGTATTTGGAAGCTCTGAAGCAGTACTAAAAATTCATAACAAACGCGTCAATTAGGACGCTCGCAATATCGCGTCTATTATGCGGGCGTTATACATCACAAAAAAAAGGAGAAGAGAAGCGGAATTCAAGTAATAAGTGCAGGCGTTTGCCAGTGAATACTTCCAGCGGGGTTAGCCCTTTTAAGACCTTTCTCGGTGGCAAATCCAACAACAGAACTCCGTTGTCTCTTTCCTCTTGAGAAAGAGTCGGCATATTAAATTTTTTTGGCCAGAATCTTCTGAATCTGCCATTGGTATTTTCATTTGTTCAGCTATTCCCGGTCCGAGCTAAAAAACGGCCTGAAATTGATTTTCGTACCATCAGCCGTGAATTCAGCACAAAACCAAACAGTATAATGTGGTTTTTGAGCAACAATATGCAAATCGGGTGGGAACCAGCCGTATTTATAACGTCTTTTTGACACACTAATCCATTTGCCCCTGTCGATATTTTTCGAGCAGGGATCTCAATTTTTATATCAGTCCGATTATACTGTCAGTATTGCAGTGGAACCGGATTGTACACCAACAGGGAACGATATAAATCCTCCATATTCTCGATGTAAAAATCCCAAAATTTACTGCGTACATGTTCCCGGGCGCATTCCCATTTTCCCGGTTTAAGAAAAGCTTACTTGTGATGTCTAAAAATGGTATCTTCATCAAGTACAACTCATTTATAAACCAGAGAGGATGGTCATGGGAATGAAAAAGGCTGGCGATTGTGAAACAGTTGAAGAGGTTTATGTTTGCTTGAAAGAACTTGACGAAGACAAACGGAGACTAAGAAGCCCAGAGGACGTAGAAGCGGTGGAATTGGAAATTCTGAGTTATACAAACCAATTGGCAGCTTTGTTATTAAAAAAAATTTCAGATAAATCTGGATTGTTCTGAATGTCAGATCCAGGAAAAAGAACTGCTTAATCATTTGCCAGGACGAATGAAAAGCGAAGGATTTGAGACCGTTCGGGTTCAAACGAGAAGCGGTGTCACCATCAAGGTTCATGCCAGATATTATCGACAAGCTTGTCATCGACGCAATGACAAAAGGCATAAGGGGATGTATACAGGCCTGATATTGCTTGGGATTCAGCGGCGGGGCAGCGCTGCTGATGACTGGTATTCCCTTCACACGCCTAAGTATCAACCGGATCTTACCGCTACCAAACAACTTCCAATTCTTTTTTGGATTAATGAATTTTATAATCTGAAGGATTGGGAAGTAAAAACAGGGGGATGGGAGCGGGTATAGATGAAATTTTGAATGATTTTCAAGAACGAGAAAAATAGGGAGATGACAAAGTGACAGATTCAAATAATAAAAATAAAAAGAAGATTACGTATGAGATCTCGAATTATCCTTCCGATATGTCGCTGGCTGAATACTATCGTAAATGGGAAAAGGGTGATCTAATCATTCCAGACTTTCAAAGACAGTTTGTTTGGAATAAGAGTGATGCAAGTAAGTTGATTGAATCCTTTCTTTTGGGATTACCAGTTCCCGGGGTCTTTCTTTATAAAAGAAGGGAAGATAATAAATTTTTGGTTGTTGATGGTCAGCAAAGAATACTGAGTGCAATATTTTTTTTGAAAGGATTTTTCAAAGAAAAAATATTTCGGCTGAGTAATGTTGAAAAACCATGGGATAATAGTTCTTTTGAAGACTTAACAGATGCAGATAAAAGAGCATTAGAAGATTCTATTTTGCGTGCAACTATTATTCAACAGCTTGATCCTGCAGATGATACGAGCATTTATCATATTTTTGAACGTTTAAACACTGGTGGTAAAAAATTAAATCCAATGGAAGTTCGCAGGTGTGTATATTCAGGAATTTTTGCAAACAAACTTGAGGAATTAAATAAAAATAGTAACTGGAGAAAAATATTTGGAAAAGAAAAAATGGATTTACGGTTTAAAGATGTTGAACTTGTTTTAAGAATTCTTGCTCTTGCTGCACGAAAAGAAGAGTATGAAAAGCCTATGAAATCTTTTTTAACTGAGTTTATGAAGGATAATTCCAGAACTATTGCTGACGATGTACAGCCATTAATAAATGCTTTTGAAAAAGTATGTGCCTTTGTCTTTGAACATTTGGGAGACAAGCCTTTTCATCTCAAGGGACGGCTTAATTATGCGGCAATAGATTGCATCATGGCTGTAATTCTTAGGACTGAATTTGAAAGTATTCCCGATGATTTTAAAGAAAGATTTGAAATTTTAAAATATAATGAAAACTTTAAAGAAAATGTTTACGAAAGTACGAGCGATACAAAATCGGTAGAAGGGCGTTTTGTCAAGGCCGAGGAAATTCTTATTGGGTGAGGGATCCGTTATGCATTTTGCAAGAACGAAGACCGTGCTAGATGATGCCCAAAAGCTTATCTCGAATAACAATCTCGAAGGCAGTCCCATAGAATCTTATCTAGCGCAATATGCTCTCATTTGTCTGTGTGCAGAGTTACAACAGTCTGTATATGATGAGTTGGAGATATCTGTTGAAACTATTGAATCTAAAGAAATAAAAAATTTTAAGATCTTTTGAAAAAAAGTCTCTTGTAGGGTTTATGGCTCAATTCGGCGATGAGATGAAAAATAAATTCAATGAAAAATTGAAGGGTTTTGAGCCTGAAGTAACACTTTTTGGAGATATTGTTAAAGCAAGGCATAAAGTCGCACATTCTGGGGGTGTTCACAAAAGTTTCAAAGAGGTTTCCAAGGGTATCAATGCTGCAGAAATAATTATCAAGGCCATGAAAGAAACACTTCATGAAAACTTGTTATAACTCGTATTTACTTCGTCGAACATCTTGCGCCGTATTTATTACAACCAAGCTATCCTTGCTTGCGCTAA
This sequence comes from Desulforhopalus vacuolatus, assembly GCF_016918505.1. GTDB lineage: Bacteria > Desulfobacterota > Desulfobulbia > Desulfobulbales > Desulfocapsaceae > Desulforhopalus > Desulforhopalus vacuolatus. The sequence goes on along the minus strand of NZ_JAFFPZ010000004.1, from coordinate 117,425 downwards.
ATACGGCGTAAGGTCAACACCAACATTATGTTTAATAATCGGAATTTACTCAATGGAATTTAAGCAAAAGTAAAATGGTTAAAAAAATATCTAAGGAGGCGGGCTGATTGTCGTTAAGAGATAACCACCGTGTTGCTTACAAACTGCTGTCGCCTTTTTTGCGAAGATCCAAAACGTGATGGTCGTATTCCAGCAATCCCTTGCCGTAGTTGTACTGCGTATCTATTTCGAGACCCAGGCTGTTTCTCTTTCCCGACGTACCCGTATGATCCGGTTTGTCATTGGTTCTACCCTCCTGGGCGGGGCCTTGCGGGTCCGCCTTGTCCGCAGCACTGTTTTCTTCATCATCAGGTCTGTCGGTATGCTTCAGGGTTTCTATGATTCTCTTTTTTTCCGTGACAAGTTGAACCGCATTGAGTGTCTCAATGATGCCATCGGCAAGGGGGTCGAACATATTGATCGGCAGGGCAACAGCAATCTCCCCTTTGTCGTATTTTCCGCACCGCCTTGTGCCGTTGCACATCAGTGAGATATTGATATCGTTTGTATGAAAAACCTTTGATGTCATGTCGGAACACATGGCCTGGTTGCCATAAAAGCTGAGATGTTGTGGTGCTCCGTATTTGTAGGCGTATCCCTGCATTATTCGCATGATAGTCTGCGCATAATCCACCATGATAACAAGATCGGCGTGTTCCATCTCTTCAAGAGGGCCGAGTTCAACACCGTAAATATCCTGATCAATGTACATCATTGCATCAGCAATATTTTTCCCAATCGTCCGACTTTCAGAAAGTCCGCAATAGTCAAAGCTTCTGCCTTCGCGCATGGAAATATCCGGTTTCTCCAGACCAAGGGCTGCACGGGCATATTCGCAGGTTACGAGATTCTTATCTGCCTTGAAATGTTTGCCGTCCAGTGCCTGTCGGACTTGATAGCAGTAAGACCCTTTTTGTGATCCAGGACTGGCTTTGCAGTTGTTATAGTCTTCCTGAAAGTCGAGAAAATGCACCCCTGCAATTCTGTGTTGCAGGCCGAGTGCTGTTGTCATTTTCCATACATTGGTATTCTTCATGGGTAACACCCTGGATTGAGTTGTTCTGTTGTTCTTGTGTAATACTTTTACATTTTTTACTGACCAGAGAAGGCAACTGCGTTGACATCTTTTGGGGCGATTACGAATGGCTAAACAGGATGTAAAATTGATCTCATTGTAAAAACGTCCGTTGTGCTGAAGACGCCCAAATTGGGCGTCTCTACAAAGACCTTTTACTTTTTCCTGTCTCCCTTCCCCCTGCTGGTCTTATCTGGCTGAACTGTCTACCCACGTGTTCCAGAAAAAAGGCTGTCCATAAGCCTTAAAGCCTTGTACCCGCTCGCTAATGCCATAAAGACGGACATCATTGAAGCTCTTTATATACGGGACTTCTTCCCAGAATTTAGCATAAAATTCTTTGACAATTTCATACCGTGCCTGCTGATCTGTCTCGACTGCCATCCTCTCGAACAGTGCGTCCATTTCGTGGGATGCCTTATCGTTCCAGCCGGTAATCCACCCGTTGGTACCTGTCCACGGCTGGAAGTTCTGGGGATCGGGGGTCATATCGCTCCATCTGCTGACCCGGATATGCCATTTGCCCGTTGTCTCGTAATCAAAAGCGGTTGCCTCGTCATAGAGGTCAACGGAGACATTGAGTCCAATGGCTTGAAGCTCGTTTTGCAGAACAAGTGCCGCGTTACTTTCATACATGTTTGATTTGTCGCCAACGATGCTGATTGTTTCTCCGTTATATCCAGACTCCTCTACCAGTTTTTTTGCTCTGGCCACATCGTGCACATTGTACATGTCTTTGCCAGCCTCAGGGTCATGCCAGATATTCCCTTTTTTGAACCAGCTGCCGTCTTCAACACTCCAGAATTTTTTATCGCCAATTTGCGCCTGGGCCAGCGCTGCATTATCAATGGCGCAGGTTACGGCCTGCCGCATACGTTTGTTGTCAAAGGGTGGTTTTGCACAATTGAAGGCGATAACACTGATGGTACCATCATTGCAGATGACCGGCTTGATTCCGGGATATTCGGAGAGCGTGGTGTACTGGTCTGTAGAGACCTCGTCTATGAAATCGTACTGGCCGCTTTGCAGCCCGGCCACACGCACGCTTTCTTCCGGAACAAAATCCATGGTGATTTTGTCGAGATAGGGAATCCTCTCGCCGGTAAGGCCGGAAATTTTTCCCTGCGCAGGTGTATAGTTGTCATTTTTTACAAGGACTGCCTTCTGACTGGCGACGTATTCCTCAATACTATACGGACCGGTTCCGATATATTCGGTAATGATATTATCCCCGAATGTGTCGAGAATTTTCTTTTCCCGCACATACATCCTCTGGCCGGAGACCTGAGACGCCATGATGCTGAGAATAGGCGCATAGATCTGGTTGAGGGTAATCCTTATTTCATAATCATTTATGATATCGACGCTTTCGACTTTATCTTTGACAATGTGGCCTGCCTGATTCTTGCGCAGCCAGCGGTCAATGGAGGCTTTTACATCTTCAGCCTTCATTTCATGGCCGTCTGAGAATTTTACGCCTTTTCTGAGTTTGATATCATACTGTTTCGCATCACTGGAAAGAGTGCAGGACTCGGCGAGATACGGCTGGGCCTGGCCGTTTCCGTCTGTTTCAAAGAGTCCCTCATACACGTGATTCATGACCTGGGTGGCTTCCCACTGTGTACCAAAATCTGTATCAAGATTGTCAGGGGCCTTTTGCAGGGCAATAGTAATTTCTCCACCGGATTGTGGTTCGCTGGAGACAACAGGAGCCTGCTCTGCTGCCTGATTTGATTTTTCGGGCTGTTCAGCGTTGCTCTTGCAACCGGCAACAACAAAGGCCGCAACGAGCAGAATAAACAGCAGGGTGGATTTTCGTTTTCTCATGGGTTCTCCTTTTTGTCATGAGATGAGGGTAAATATGCGGGTATCTTGAAACATCCTGTATTTCGTTCAGATGCAAGGTTCCATGCTACTGATCTGCAAGCAAATAATGTGTCGGGCTTACTTCTACCTTTTGGTTCGAGTGTTCTTTTCCCTGACGAAGCACCTTCTGACAGGTCTCCGTATCTTTTTGAATATGTGCTGCAGCGAACGCGTCTGCATTTTTCAGTGTGGGTAATGATGCAAATAAAAGTCTCGTATAGCTGTGCTGCGGATTCTTAAATATTTCGTCGCGCGTACCCTCCTCAACAATTCTCCCGTTGTACATCACGCCGATCCTGTCGCTCATATAGCGGACAACCGACAGATCATGCGAAATAAACAGATAAGAAAACCCATACTCTTTCTGAAGTTTCTGTAAGAGACACAGAATTTGGGCCTGAACGAGCAGATCAAGTGCCGAGACCGGCTCATCACAGATGATCAGCTTTGGATGTGTGGCAATGGCTCTGGCAATACAGATCCTTTGTCGCTGTCCGCCTGAAAATTCATGGGGATATTTATCCAGATTCTCCTTTCCCAGGCCGACGCTCTGCAGCAATCTCTCCGCTTCCGCCCGGATATGAGAAGGTTTTTCGGCCCTGCTTACAATGGCCTCTGCCAGAAGTGTGCTGATTTTCATCCTTGGATTCAGAGAACCGTAAGGATTCTGAAAAATAATCTGAATAGTGTGCCGCTTTTTGCGTAATTGCCGTTTTGTCAGCCCGCTTATGGGAATGCCTTCAAAAAGGATTTGCCCTTTGTCGACATCCAGCAGACGGAGAATCATCCGCCCGGTTGTTGTCTTGCCACAGCCGGATTCGCCGACAAGGGCATAGGTCTCACCTTTATGTATATTGAAGGAGACACGGTCTACCGCCTTGATTACAGAATTTTTCGAAACAAAACTTTTACAGATATTTTTTATTTCGAGTAAAAGAGGGGGCTTTGGGTGTGAATTTTGTTCTCTCATCTGCAGTTCCAACATCTTACAGTTCCTTTTCCACGTTCTTTCTGTACCAGCGGGGGGTGTTCTGCATGGCATCTTTGTGTACTGAGATCACATCGCGGGGCAAATCTGCATCCTGTACGGTTTTCTCCCGGTCGGGGGACATTGCCCCTGACAAGGGTCAGTTCGTCGGCACCGTCATAGAGTTCTTCAGCCGAGCGTATCAGCTTTTTCGTATAGGGATGGGAAGACTGCTTTATGATATTGTCCCTCGTATTCTGCTCAACAATTTCTCCACCGTACATAACCGTTATGTTTTCGGATAAGGACGCAATGACACCCATATCATGGGAGATGATGAGAAGCGCCATCTGATTTGTACGGATCAGGTTTTTGAGGATTCCCAGGATCTGTGCCTGTATTGTGACATCAAGGGCCGTTGTGGGCTCGTCCGCGATCAGAAGTTGAGGGTCACAGGATATTGCGATGGCGATGGCCACTCTCTGGCACATACCGCCTGAAAGTTCGTGGGGATATGATTTGAGTGTTTTTTCAGGATCTTTGATGCCCACATCCTCCATAAGCCTTATACAGCGCTGATGAATATCTGGTTTACTCAGGCCAAGATGCAATCTGATGGGTGCGGAAAGTTGCTGTTTAATTGTAAAAACTGGATTGAGAGACGTCATGGGTTCCTGAAATATCATGCCGATTTCTTTTCCGCATATTTTTCGCAATCTGCTCTCTGAAAGTTCACTCAGACAGATATTTCCCCAGTATATGTGCCCCTTGTCGATATGTATGTTGGGTTCTGTCAGCTTCAGGATGCTCATTGCGGTAATGCTCTTTCCACATCCTGATTCCCCGATAATCCCCATGGTTTCGCCGTTGCGGACAGTAAAGGAAACTTCACTGACAATTTGAGTTGTGCGTTTTTTGTCTGTTGCCACAACACTCAGGTTTTCTATTCTCAAAAGGTCTTGCATCTCAATCTCTGTTGTTTTGTCCGCATTCTGGGGGAATATCATGTTTTTTTGGAAATCAGCTGGCACGCCTGCGCCTGGGGTCCAGCATTTCTCTCAACCCGTCGCCCAGGAGATCCAGTGAAAGGACTATCCATGAAATCACCAGTCCCGGGAAAGTGATGATCCAGGGAGCTGTACTGATATAGTTTCGGCCATCGCTGACCATTCCCCCCAGGCTCGGCGTGGGAATTTGTATCCCGACTCCGAGGAAACTCAGGATTGATTCATTCAAAATGGCCATGGCAAAGGTGTAGGTGATCTGTACGATCAGCGGAGATGCAATATTGGGGAGTATATAGCGAAAGATGATGTAGGTATTTGATTTACCGAGGACTTCAGCTGATTCAACATATTCGGTTGCGAGAACTTCAGCAGTTGCATTCCGTACAACCCGGGCGATCATCGGAAAATACGAAATGGACAGGGCAATGATGATATTCCTCATGCCTGCTCCCAGAATCCCGGCAAGCACGATGGCGAGGATAATCGTGGGGAAGGCCATGATGCCGTCGACGATGCGCATGATGACTTTTGAGGTGATGGGGTAATAGGCGGCACTCACACCCGCAATGGTACCCGTAATCCCGCTTATAAGGGCGACGACAACGCCAATTATCAAGGATATTTTGATGCCGTAGATAACTCGAATAAAAACATCCCGCCCCACATCGTCAGTCCCCATCCAGTGAACACTGCCCGGAGCCGTCAGCCGCATGGCCGGCGCTGTGAGCAGGGGATCAAAGGCGGAGACGAGAGGGCCAATGGTGCTGAACATGAAAACGATGGTCAAAAGCGCGATACCCGTGAGAATATATGCGTTTGTTTTTTCCCTTATCTTAAGAAGAGTATGCACTATTCGATTTCATGTTTGATTTTGGGATTGACGTATGCGCACAGAATGTCCGTAAGCATATTTATTATGATGAAAATGACTGTGACAAATATCAGAGTGCCCTGAATAACAGGATAATCTCTGTTGAGTATTGAGGTGATTGTAAGATTCCCGAGACCTGGGATATTGAATATTTGTTCTATGACCACGGCTCCGGCAAGCATACTGGCAAAACTGTAGCCAATAACGACGATGATTGAGGCCAGAGAATTTTTCAGCGCATAATAATAGAGTATCTTTCCTTCGCTGATGCCAGCTGCCCGAGCCGTCAGCAGGTAATCCTGACGCATTATTTCAAGGGTTGAGACCTTGGTCATACGCGCAATCTGACCGCAATACATGATGCCCAGAATCAGCCCGGGAAGCAGCAAATCGTAAAGCGCCTTCGAGAGGCCGTATTTGGCGATAACATGATAGCCCGCAACAGGAAACAGATGAATTTTGACCGCGAGAAGCTGGATCATGAGGATTGCGGTCCAGAAAGCCGGGACAGAAATCGAAACAAGGGCGGGCAGGGTGAACAGATTCTCAGTCCATTTCCCGTGATGCTGGACGGAAAGGATGCCAAGGGGGATGCCCACCATAACGCTGATCAGGGTTCCGAGAATTCCCAGAAGAAATGTGGGCTCTACGCGTTGTAAAATCAGTGAAAATGCGGGTTCTCCCAGGGAGATGGAGGTTCCGAAATCACAATGGAGGAGGTTTTTCAGCCAGACTGTGAATTGTATGACCAGCGGCTGATCAAGGCCCAGGCTTTTCGTCATGCTGGCGACCTGCTCAGCGGGTGCCCGATCTCCGAGCAGGGTCCTGACCGGATCGCCCGGCATGATATGTATGACGAAAAAGGAGAAGATGATGACCATTACAAGTAATGGTAACGAATGAATCACGCGCTTTACAATGTATGTTCCCAAAAAAACCCCGCTTCAAATAAACCAGAAAGAATTCGAAACGACTCTATATAGCACGCCCCACAGGGGGTAACAAATCGATTTTTTGGATATAAAGTATAGCTACTTATCGATAAAAACTATCGATAAGAAAATGACATGCTGTCAGCTCTTCCTGGTTTTTTTGTAACGCATTGAAACAGCGATATTTTGCAGGCGCATTTTCGTAATTTATCCACCTGATAGTTTTACTGTATACCCAAGTTTTGATATTTCCTGTTTCAGGATGTCTCTATGATCACCCTGAATCTCAATTTTTCCGGATTTTACAGTTCCACCAGTCCCACATTTCTGCTTAAGTTTCTTCGCAAGGATTTTTAATTCTTTTTCGTTAAGAGGAACACCTGTAATAACGGATACCCCTGAGCCTTTCCGGCCTTTTGTTTCTTTACATATTCTTACAACCCCATCATTTGGAACAGCAGGTCCACGCTTGCTGCAAGCACAATTTTTGACTGGATGCCCGCATTTGGGACAGGTTTTGCCAGAATCTGTGGAATACACTATTCCATCATTTTTACTTGATTTCATGATTTTTTTATCTCTTAACGCTTGAGGTATACGCCCCCGGAAAGGGTCAACATCATCGATGTGTTCTGGGAACCTTCTGCTTATCTTACTGTCCAGGAGCTTTCAACCTGCAATTGCCCTTTATGAAATATTTTACCCTGGAATGTATCTCCGATCTTGAGAGCTCCAACTCCTTTGGGGGTTCCCGTCATTAACAGATCACCATCTTCAAAAGAAAGAAAACTCTTTGCTTCTTTTAATATTTCATCTGGCGTATTCAACATTACGTCACAGTCACCTCTTTGAACCAGTATCTCATTAATATAAAGCTCCATTCTGAGATCTCGACAATCGCCATCAAACGTAACAAATTCGCTGAATACGGCAGATTGGTCAAATGCTTTTGCTCTTTCCCATGGTAATCCTTTTTTCTTTAATTTTGATTGAACCTCCCTCTTCGTAAGATCCAGACCAAAACCAATACCTGCAAGCTTTCCTGATTGTACCAAAAAAGTTATTTCACCTTCAAAATGAACAGCATCCTTCTGGTTAAAACAAAGCTCATTTGATATTGCGGAATTTGGTTTGAGAAAAATAACTTGCTCAGCAGGGATTTCATTATTCAGTTCTTCGATGTGTTCCGCATAATTTCTTCCTATGCAAACTACTTTTGAAGGGTATACTTCATTTCCACAGAAAATTACGGACTTCATTATATTTATCTCCAATTTCGAGTACTCTTTAAAAAATTTAACGACCAGGCTGTGTAACGCAAAGTAAGCTTAGCATAGTTTGCCTCTGAACGGGCGTTTTGTGAGCAGGTTGGGTATAAATAGAGGCCAATACTTTCTGTTTTCGACATGAGAATACAGCATTATTGAATCTCGCCGTTAAGGTAGATCGTTGATACGATCTCTATTTCATCTTTAAAGGCCTCACCTGCGAAACACATTTGTAGAGACTGATTAAAAAATTTATTTGAATTTTCTTCAGAGACGTGTCCCTTCAATACAATTTTTGTAATAACTTTGTCCGCATAACCCGCCATCTCTGGAGTCATAAAATTCTCCATTCTATAGTTGATTTGCTGTTCCACACGATAGTCTTCAATCTGATGTTTAGAAAAACTTTTGTTTATAATCCTAAAAAAATTAAAGTTTAAATCCAGCTGGGATGCCAGACAAAAAGCGGTTCCTGCGGTGAGATAATCCAAGGATGAAGGCGCTTTATCTAATCCGTCATAACCATAGCTGTCGTCTGCATAGAGCACCCAGGGTGTATAGTTTTTCTGAATAGCTCTGACTTTTATCTTTTGTAGACAGGGACTTTGTGAATCGTGAGCTGACTCCGCAGTTGCCACCACAGCAAACCTAATATCTTTCTTAAAAAGTGACGTTGGGCCTATACCGACATCCTTCCCAACTTCAATTGTCTCAGGCTCCAGCATAGAGCCTTTGGCGGTAAGCGTCAGATTATTATCGACAGAAACGTCGTCAGGGACACTCCCATTCATAGAACCCTTGTTATCCCAATGATGTCCATTGATGACAAGTTCAGGCTCAATGTCAGTCTTATGAGCTAAAGCAGCCCCCGCAACCCAGGAGCGAAGCGCTAATTCTTTTAGCTCAGATATTTTTTCAGCAGGCTCTTTGCTCTCTATTAAAATATTAGCAATCACCTTATCCGTAAACCCAGCCCACTGAGTAGACATTGGTGCGTGAAATCTAAAAAAAACCTTAACTTCAACCTTCAGGCTGTCAATATCCAGATTGAGTATCTCAATGCCACGTTGCAACTGAGTGAGTAGATTGGATGTAATTCCTGTTGTCAGATAACTTAAGGGATTAGGCGAGGATTGTTCATAGCTGAGCCCTCCTTCATCACAGGTCATCTGCCAGGCGCTAAATTTATTTGTACCGACGGGTTGTACCGTTCCTTTTTTTAACATAGAGGAATCTTTATTCAGAATCCTTTCAACAACAACAGATATATTCTCATTAGCAGATCCCTGTGGTGATTCCGCTTTTGTGGGCTTTAATGCGGTTGACTCAGGGCTGTTTTGAACTCTGCTTTGAACATGATATTCGGTAGAAAGAGAACTTTTCACTTGAGTTTTTGCTTTCATTTTATTAATCGTTTTGTCCATTTTTTTGTGTAAAAGTAGATTTTCTACGGTCAACAAACGATTGGAGAGCTACCTTAGAAATTATTTTCGTGAAGATACTTATACCGGTTTACTCTTTATCACCAGTGTGAATGATATCGGAGTCCTGCGCCTACCTCCAATGATAAATTTAACTCCAACGGAGAATATAAGTAAAAGACTGGTTATTCAAGGCACCCTTATGCTATTTATCTTTCTGCTCAAAAAGGTTATCAAGCCAGCTGAAAACTATTCCGGCCATCAAGGTTCGGTTTTCTCCTATGCAATGAGAAGAAGCCCCTTCATTTTCTGGAGTAATCACCAGGGTTTTGTTTTTTGTTCCTGCCTTGTCCATGAATTCTTTCTGTTGGCGTTCCGTTTCCTTATTTACATATTCTCCAGCTCCAACGATGTCTAAAACCGGACAAGTCACTTCTGCTGGATCAAACTGGAAGTCTCTGGTGGCTTCAGCCTGTCCTTTGACATTCTCAGGATCAAGACCCCAACGCCATGTTACAGCAGACGTTACCGCCTTTTTAAAAGATGGCCATTGGTCAATCTGTTCCTGTGTCTCTTTGGAAAAAGGCATTTCTTTAAACATGCGATAATTGTCCACAACAGCACTGCTGATGACAATTGCCTTAATCCGTTTTTCGACAGTTGCTGCACGTGGCACGAAGTAGCCGCCATTGCTGATGCCGTAAACGGCAAGCTTTTCAGGGTCGACTTCGGAAAACTTCAGAATAACATCCAAAATCGCCTTAATTTGAGTTTCTGTATCTTTTCTAAAGAATTGTCCTTCAGCAGGAAGCATCCCCTGGCCGGGAATATCTACCGTAATGAAATTGTATCCGTTTTTGATCGCCTGTGGCTCAATGTAAAAGACATTATCTTCGATAAATGTTTCTCCACCACCAATCATCAAGAGAGTCTTTCGGGGTTTGCCGTCTTTCACAACAGGGCGGAAATAACCGGGAAGGACTGTCTTTTCAAATGGGACTTCAAAATAGATCATTTGGGGATTGAACAATTTGCCAGCTTTTTTCATACAGGCGCGAATATTTTTGGCAATACCGTTGAACTTTGGATTGTCAGGCAACATTGAGACAAGCGCCGTACGATAATAGTTTGACGCTTTGAGATAATTATCACGAGCCGCGATTTTATGACCTTTCCCGAGAGCGGATTTCGCGCGATTTTCCTTCCGTATTGCCATCTTTTCCCATTCTCTTTGCCAACTTGCAGGATCACCATCTTTAATATTTCCTGCAACATAGAACGCCTCTCCGATTTCGGCACCGCCGTTTGAAATACTCCCCAAAAGCCATTGAAAAGCAAAGTCCATTTCGTCATTCTCAAAATGATATCGAGTGTATGAACGATGGGCATCATACGTTTCTTTCTGGGCAGCTTTCGTCTGTTCATGACCAGATCCTCCTCCCTCGGTAGAAGGAATTGTATCTTCAGCATACAAGGAATTATTCATCATTACAAAAAATAGACAAACCATAATAAAATGTAAAAATTTCATTGATTCTTCCTTTTTGATAATGTCATAACGCCGCCATAATGGACACTCAATGCGCTGCGCCTTTCGCTGGCGATCCTTAATGGACTTATTATTTTTTAACTATACCTATTCTTTTTATTCCATATTTTTTAAACTCTTCAACCCAGGGAGTTTCTGAGTCAAAGTCTGTATTAATTTTCTCCTCATCTGAAAGGCGAGAAAATTCCTCTTTAGTATATTTATGCAGGATATCTCTATTGGAAAGCCTGTCAATAAGTTCTTCCCAAAAGTTTTCTTCATTGTATTCTGTTATAACAGTATTCGCTTCAGAATTGAATTCTGCCTCATGCGTTTCTACGAATATGTTTAGTCCTTTTGAATATTCAATTAAATCCTCACATCCCATTTCCTTCGAGTAAGAATATATTTTTTGTATTAACTGTATCTCTGCTGATTTAGTTATTTCTGATTGAGTCTTATGAGCATACATAATCCAATCGGATATTTGCATCAACTTAATGAGTGTACGAAACTCTTTCTTTGTAAAATGTATTTTCATATCTGATATCTCAAAAGGTATAAGAACATAAGGGAACCTTGAATAATCAGTCTTTCGCCCATCTTCTTCGTTACAGTCAAAAATTTATCCTCGCAATATCAAACATATAGCTCCGGTAAATTTTCTCCTGTGCCTTGAATATGAACGAAATACAAGATTATTCAAGGAACCCATAATAATTTAGTATCTGGTTTCCTAATATTACAAATACCAACAGAATAATAAGAAACCTGACACCCCCCAGATAATTCAAAATTCGCCTGAAATATAAGCAGTCATTGACCAGAAAGACTGCTGCAGTCTTCCAAAAAAAAATATTATCCGACTCCGAAACGAGAAGTTTCGATTCTTTTTTTAAATGACTCTACGTCGAGACTGATCCGTAAGCATGCACAGGTTCCAGCACTCACTGCCAGCAACACTCTCTTGTAGAAAGATACCAGATCATGGCCTTTCTTCAAACAGGAAGATCGCAGGCTGAGATTTCTGGTGCACTAAATTGCTTTAATACCATTTCCATTTTGTATTGATTCATCACCATTGATGGAAAATCGGCACGGCGGTGGTTTCCCGCGATGTTGTTCTGTAGACAAGGCATGCCTTGTCTCTACGGTGGCGGCCATCAGCGAAATGGCAAGCATTACCGATAACCCGCTGCCATATCATTACCATGGGGTGATAACGGTGACACTACACATCCTTGGTGAAAAATCGCTACAACAGTGATTCCAGCAATGGTGTTGTAGAGACAAGGTATGCCTTGTCTACACTGTGACGGGAAACGTAACGATAACAGTGGAATTACACAACCATTGGTGGGCTAAACTGGTAGTAATTTCCGGAATTATTAAGAGCAGATACAACCGCGATTGAGCCCCCAAATGAGGCATAACTTAATAGGAATGGTATAAGAGATCAATTTTACGTGAAATTTGCTATAATCCCATTTGCATTTTGTATTGGTGGATGCAACGGCAGGGGGGAAAGGAAAAAGGAGGCAGGAGAAAGGGAAAAGCATTTGAGAATAAAGATTTTATAATCTAAAGCGGTAAATTCGGAAAAGGGCTTAAAGACTGTCACCCTGAAATATAATCCAACACTTGCCCAGCAATTCAGCGCCCCTGCTTCTTTATCTGAAGATGCAAAACCGATTGACAAGATGAGACAGAAACTCAATACTGTACTAAGTATTTTCATTCATTGCAGGACAGATTTCTCCTTGCAATGACAGCATCGTATGTCGGAAATCGCAACCATCCAGGCATGGGGCAAAGAGCGTTTCTTCACCTTGGAACTCTTAACCTTTCTGTACGGACAGTCATCCATACCCCATAACAACAGCTGTGAAGAGAACCAATGAAAAGCAGGATTCAGGTTGTACTTTTCGGTACGAAGTACATGTCTTCGAGGATTCCCACTCCCCGCGTGTCGACTCCAGTTACCTGGTGCCTCATCCTTTGTCTGCTGATAATCGAGCCCGGAATCAGTGTGGCCGGATCAGTAAAAAATCCGGGGCGGCAATCCGAAGTATTGGTCTTTGCCACTCCGACCAACGAATCCGTTTTCACCAGCTACCTGATCGAGGTTTTCGAAGAAATCGGCAAACGATCGCATATCCCCTGTCGTATTGTCGAAATTCCCAAAAAGAGATGTCTCAAAGACGGAAACAAGGGGTATTACAGCGGTGTAGCCGCACGAGTCGCCGGGCTGGAATCATCCGGATATGAGAATCTCGTTCAGATAAAGGTTTCTCTTTATAGCGTCGAACATATTATTTTTATGAACAGGAAAGAGATGCCGAGGTTTCGAAACCTTCAGAACCTTATCGGAACGGCCCGGAATACCAGCCTCCTTGTGGGCTATATGCGTGGAAGCAAAAAAGCATCCGTTGTACTGGCTGAGCTTCCTGAAATAAACAAGGTTCCCCTGAATTCTCCGGAACAGGCATTCAAAATGCTGGGCAGTAAAAGGATAGTCGCCTATTTTGCAGGCCCCGGTGTCGTCAGTAAACACCTTCTGAAGAGACTTCAGAACCAATACCCCAATGACAATCGGCTGCATGACATCGTCCCGGCATTCGTTGTCTCGAAAACCCCATTGTTCCCTTATATGCACAAGAAACACCAGAACGTAATCCCTGCATTTGAAAACGCACTGCACTCGATGAAGGAAGACGGAACTCTCGACCGTTTGCGGACAAACATCCGATAAATACCCGTTAAGGAAACCCGACTTTGCACCCCATAAGCAGAACTCTGGCCAGATGGCTTTCGATACTGATATTCTCTTTAGGATCCCTGGTTGCCGTTTGCTCTTCATATTTTCTCGTTGAAACGGAAAAAAGCCACTATACGGAGATGATCAATAAAGAGGCCGATTTTTTTGCCAGCAAATTGGCCTTGAACGTGTGGAGATACGATGCCTCAGCCATAAACTCTCTTGCAGGGGTGGCCATTGAACTGGACCATGTCCAGTCCATCAGGCTACTCGATGAATCATCGAATCCCATATCTTCGAGAGGTGATACCCTGGTCAGGGAAAACATCACGCTAAACAGAAAGATCGTCTACCAGGGCAGGCAGGTGGGTTCGCTGGCCATTCAGTTCTCTCCGTTCGATGCCGGGCCGATATGGCTGCGTACCATGCTGACAGCAGTGTTCCTCATTTTTCCGATCATGGTTCTCTCCATTCTGGCAACATTGTTTATCCTGCGCTATTATCTTTCACTCCCACTCAAGAATCTGCTCGGGTATATCCAGACGATTGCACAGGGTGATTATGGAGAGGAGCTTGCCCTGAAGGGTGGCAGCGAAATGGTTTCCATAGGCAGATCAATACAGATGCTTTCCCGGAAACTGCAAATACGGGAGGACTATCTCCATGAACAGGAACGCGAACTCAAAAAAAGTCTCGAGAAATACAAGGTGCTCTTTGCCACCATTCCCATGGGAATCATCGTCAGCGATCCACAGGGAAAAATTCTGGAACTCAACCGCTATTGCGAGAACCTTGTCGGACTTTCACGCGAGGAATACATGTCGCGAACCCTGGGGGATGAAAAATGGAGAATCCTGAGCCCTGACGGTACCCCGGTCCCTCCGGAAGAGTACACTGCGGTTGTGGCATTGCGGGAAAACAGGATCGTTACCAATCAGGATGTCATGCACCTGAGTCCCGATGGCAGCATTTATTGGCTGAATGTCAGGGCAGCCCCCATTCCTCTGAAGGAATACGGGGTCGTAGTCGTCATTTCGGATGTTACCGAACGAAAAACCATGGAAGAAAATCTGCAGGCGTACAAAAACCTGGTGTCGCTTTCCAACGATATCATGCTCCTGATCGACAAGGATCACAGATATCGCATCATTAACAATACCTTTACTGCCTACAGAAAAAAAGATGCCAGGGAATTCATCGGTATAAGTGTGCATGATGGTACCGAAACAAACGATCCTCATCCTATCACAAGAAAGGATATTGACCTCTGTTTGCAGGGCACGTCGTTCAGACGACAGCAATGGATTGAATATCCAGACCAGGGAAGGAGATATATGGATATATCCTGTCTGCCCTACACGGATCGGGAAACCATCCATGGCGTTGTCGTGGAATGCAGGGATATCACCGATGTCATGCAGGAAAAAGAAGAAAAAGAGAAATTGCGCAAGCAACTCATGCAGTCACAAAAAATGGAGGCTATCGGGACGCTTGCAGGCGGTATCGCTCATGATTTCAACAATATTCTGACCTCCATCCTTGGATATACGGAACTGAGCCTGCAGAGGACTGGGTTGGACCCGACCTTGAAAAAACATCTGGAAGTGGTCTACAATGCAGGGATCCGAGCCAAAAACCTGGTCCGTCAGATTCTGGTTTTTGCCCGTAAGACCGAGGAAGAAATCTATCCCCTCCAGATAGCACCTCTGGCCAGTGAAGTGCTCAAGCTGATGCGCTCGTCCATTCCCTCGACCATCGAGATCAGATCGGATATCAACAGTGAGTACCTGGTCATGGGCAATGCGACCCGCATACACCAGATCATCATGAATCTGTTCACCAATGCCTCCCAGGCCATGGAGGAAGACGGTGGTATCCTGCAGTTCACTCTGGATGATATATCCATTGACACTCCCGGAGATCCACTCATCATTGGACTAACACCCGGAAACTACGTTCGGATTACGGTATCGGACACGGGCCAGGGCATCCCGCCGGAGATCATGGACTCTATCTTCGAACCCTACTTTACTACAAAAAAACAGGGCTCTGGAACGGGACTGGGGCTTGCCCTCACCCACAGCATCGTCGAAAACCACGGGGGCACGATCCAGGTCCAGAGTGAACCACGCCGTGGAAGTATCTTTACCATCTTCCTGCCGGCAACAGAAGAACTGGATACGGAAGAATTACAACAGCTCGCATCTCTAAAGAAAGGTACTGAACGGATTCTTTTCGTGGATGACGAACCCGACATCACATCCGCATACCACCATTTACTCAAACAATTCGGCTACACAGTCACGCCCATGAATTCCAGCCTCGAGGCATTGGACACTCTCAAGGCTGCCCCCGACGCCTTCGATCTGGTTATATCCGACATAACCATGCCCGGGATGTCTGGAGACACATTGACTGCACGACTCCTCGAAATCCGGCCGGACATTCCCATCATCCTGTGTACGGGATTCAGCAGCAAACTTATTGGCCGAACGGCGACTGATCTCGGCGCCAGAATATTGCTGCACAAACCGATCTCAGGCGCCACTCTGGCTGCAACCATCAGAAACATTCTGGACGAACATCTTTCCCCTGAAGCGTGATCCGTTTTTGTCTTCTCATTGTGGTTACAAACTGCAAAAGGAACCACGAATGGACACGAATAAACACGAATAAGGCCATTCCTCTTAAGTTATGGGAACCTTATGCCTTTTACATTTTGTATTGGCGGATTCAAAGGCAGGGGGGATGGGAGACAGGAGACGGGAGACGGGAGGCAGGAGGCAGGAGGCAGGAAAAAGCAAAAGGCTCCGTAGAGACGCCCAATTTGGGCGTCTTCAGCACAACAAGTGACTCATCTTACAACAGACGTTTCTGCAATGAAATTAATTTATCATCCTGTTTGTTCTGTTGTGTTTTTGGGGTCAGTAAAAATGTAATTGGTATTAGTGAAAATTCGTGTCCATTCGTGGTTACAAAAGACAAAAGAAACCACGAATGGACACGGATAAACACGAATAATATCAGTAAAAAATGGCGATCAACTCTTGACTGCAAATTCTTTATAATACCGTTGTTTCTTCCTTATGTAATCCTGACGATTCATCTCTTATTTGAAGAAATTTTACAGCCAGCTCTGACAAGGTCTCTTCAGTGATAATCTCAACGTTATTTTGATCTACCACATCTCCATGGTTAATGAACACGGTTCTTGGATAACCGTGTCCACCAAACAGGGTGGTCATTTGTTCATGCTCGGCACTCCTGAAACATCCCCTTTGCAATTGGACAGTAACCTGAAGTACATCTATGCCATGGGATTTCATTTTCTGCGCAAAGTCAACGATATGCAGCTTTTGCCTTTCGGTGCAGTCCGGGCACCATGCGGTTACTACATTAACAACAAACGTATCACCCGCAGCGATGCGACGATTAACTTCAGCTGGCTCTGCGATTTGCAGAGTATTGGCTGACGGTGTTTTGTCGTTAGGGTCAGGTTTTATTTTCATGTCTCTTTATCCTTTCAATTGTTCAGGCATATAATACCATTTCCATTTTGTATTGATTCATCACCATTGATGGAAAATCGGCACGGCGGTGGTTTCCCGCGATGTTGTTCTGTCTACACTGTGACGGGAAACGTAACGATAACAGTGGAATTACACAACCATTGGTGGGTTAAACTGGTAGTAATTCCCGGAATTATTAAGAGCAGATACAACCGCGATTGGGCCCCCAAATGAGGCATAACTTAATAGGAATAGTATTATTCCTCAAACTCCGCACTGCCGAACTTCAACACACTACAGTTTTCTTTAATAGTCCGTTGCAGTGCTTCATCAAAACCATCTGGAGACCTGGCCTGGATTTCAACCGAGATGGTAACATTGACTCCAAGTTTTGTGATGAACCGCTCTACGACCTCATCAACGATCGTCGCAAAATCCATTTTTGATTTAACCGGATCAAGATTGATATTCCCATAGAACTGTCTTCTGATAGTTGCTGCTGGAGATTCTTCTATAACAAGAGGATCGACTGATGGTTTTGCCTGCCACCCGGTCCCGATATTCCCTCCATCGGTGACACTCTTATCCTGCCCCTGTGTCTGAAGCGAAAGGGCAGTTTTGGTGCGGTTTCTATACTCAGCAGCTGCTTCACGTTCAATGAAAAGAGAAGAGTCATCCACGCCTGCAATTGCAGCGCTTCCAAATGCAAACCCCAGAAAATTGTCTCCCTCTTTTCCTGAAGCAAAGCCAAAATAATCCTCGCTCTGGAGACCTTGTTCTATAACACTTCTGTAAACATGCTCATTTGACAGGCGGGGCAGATATAAATAATTGCAACTGTCCTGCCAGACCTTAAGCACATTTACCTCTGTGACACCATCTTTGAAATACCACTGGTTGAGAAGATTTCGTAAATGAATCGGACTCCATTCGGTAATCAGCCACTCTTCTTCTTTTAATCTGCTCTCAATTTCTACTGCTAAATTCTGTGAGGATGTTGAGACAGCAACGGCCTCCCATGATAATTGTGGTTTACCATGAACAATATCTTCAACAGGGCAGAGTATCCATTTGTATGCTTCTCGTATAATTTGCTGTAAACTTTGTTCGGAAACATCTCTTTGTTTCTTCGCCTGGTTAATCTGAAACAGATCCAGGTTCAGCTTGCCATTATCAATATCAGACAGGATCTCTTTCCACGCAATTAATGTGCGGGTATAATCCTTGAGCCGGCTGAGCACATCAAAATCTGCGGCAAAGAAAATCAACCTGTTTTGTTTCTGCCTGGGCTGTTCACCTCGATGGCGGAGGATCTCTTCGGCTGCATTGGTTGCATTGGTTGAATCCCCTTTACTCAAGGCACTGAACATGTCAGGGGGCAGAATCACCAGTCGTGGACCCTTGCCATAATCGTCCGGGATATCCACAGAGGAGGTGAAGACATGAACTCCGGCAAAACAGTGATTCCCGGCCAATAAACGCCCGACACGTTCTTTGAGCAGCGGTGTTAATTGCTCTTGATCATTGATCTGCTGCTTGCGGCTTTCCATTTCACGACGCAGGTTGGGCTTGGTATCCAGCCAGAATCGACTTTCATCGGAGTACAAATATTGAAGCTTGTCGCGCAATCTCTTGAGAACATCCTCAAACACACCCACCGTCTGTTGTGGCTGTGCACATCCCAGCAAGATATGTTCAATCAGAATTCCCTTAACCATTTGCGAGGACACGGTTGGCGCACTGCCCAGAAAAATGGTTCGCATTGCCCTCCGGGCAGCCTGAACACTTCCGAAACGGGTGTCATGACCATCAATACTCGCAGGCTCTGAACGTGGGCCATCCACTTCTTTTTCGATAACCGGTTCCCAACCCTGAGGCAGGTAGTGAATGCTCTTGTTGCGAACATTACTGTCGTTAAGATCAATGGAACCGGGCATGATCATGGCGTCCCGGTTATCTGAATTCCAAAGATGATGGATGACAATGGCCATGTATTGCAGTACGCCCCGGGTCCGTTGAAATTTATCCAGAGTGGACCAGTCTTCATATAAACGATCGAAAACTTCGGGATGTATGGGATAGGACCGGCACAAACGTTCAAAGTAGTCGTTGGATTGGGTTTCAGCTGGAAATTTATTGCTGTTGGCTCGGTAATAATCAAAAAACGTACGGCTGATTTCTTCCACTTCGGAAGAATCCCCGGCATACTCAAACAGGCGGCGGCGAACAATTTCAAAGGCCTCGGTACTTGCCACCGGTTTCCAGACAGACTCTACCCTGGCAAAATACTTTTCCAAAGAGTTCAGGGTGCGTTGTCCCATTGCACCGCCTACTTCCAGTTCCGATTCCGGTAATGACGCCAGTAAAAGAGCGTTGGGCACCAGTTTCATTGCTTCGGTCAAGGCCTGGATAAAAGAGATATTGCTGTCAAACGTACCGGCTTTAAATTGTTGTCCCACCTCCAACTGACGGATAAACGCCAGGAGCTCATCAATCAGGACGACACAGGGTGCAGATTTTTCGAGCAATTGGCGAAGGACCTCCTTACCAGGGGAGGTACCATCGCTATCACTTTGGGCCACCATGGTGTAACCCTCCTCACCCAACAGCTGCCAGGCAAGTTCACCCCACAGTGTATTGGCGGTTATTGCTCCATATTTTTGAGGCTGGCTGGGGGACAGTTTAATTCCATCAATGACGGCAACTTTTGCCCTGGGCATGTCGTGAATACCCGCCGCATCCAGGAGTGGCGGGATGCCTTCCATCTTGTCCGGGCTGACTTTTTGCAGCGCCAGGTGCATGACAGCCAGCATGGTATGGGTCTTCCCGCCACCAAATGCAGTTTGGAGTTGAATCACCGGATCTCCACCCTGGCAGGTGAGACGCCGGACAACGGAAATCAACAGCAATCGCATTCCTTCAGTAATAAAAGTTCGAGAAAAAAACTTTTCCGCATCCTGATATTCAGCGGGGGCTGTCCCTGAGGCAACCTGTGAAATGTCTGCTGCAAACTCAGACTGTTTAAAGGTGCCTTCCAATACATCCTTGTGGGGCCGTGCAATTTCACGCCATGGTTTTAAGCTCATATTGAAATTCCTTTTACCGTCCAGTTCATATCATATTTGCTGATACTTCCTTCATCAATTTCCTGCATTTAACTCTCCCGCTTCCATATAGCGATCAGACTGGGCAAGCTCCTCGTCGAGCATTACAATGGACTGAAGGTCTTGAACAGAATCACCCTGTTCAACATCCACACCGCAATCTTTCAGGGTTAATGCAAAATAGCGGTGTTTAACTTTTTTAAAAGCCTTGTCCAGGGAAATGATTTCAAGCTCACGCAATAAAAACAGGGAATGCGTAGCAATAAAGACCTGGATGCCGTTTTTACAGAGACTAAGAATAACCCTTGCCACCAGCTTGACTATTCTGGGGTTCAAGTTTGCTTCAGGCTCATCCCAGAACAAATAACTTTTGTCCAGCAAAGAGCCCGTCCCGATGAGGCGGGCGAGCATGGCAAGTTTTCGTAACCCTTCTGCAACAAGGGAAATTTCCATCTTACCCTGGCCGGGGATGGTGAGATAAAAGCGTCCGGTATTCTCCAAAACAACTTTACCACCCGTTGCATCTTCAAGGGGTTTCAAAAGTGCCGCTGCTTTTTTCGCCCGTGGGCCTTTAAGTGCGGGAGCACCCAATAGCAGACAGGTATCACGATAGGTTTCTTCAAATTCCAGGTAATGACTTTCGTAGATTGGAATAAACCCCGGATAGAGGGTTAACAATTCTCGTGTTGGCAGAAAAACCGGCAACGTTTTTTCCCAGATTAAGGGCAGTTTATCGATTTGAACCTCTGATTTGCTGGATGTGGCAAACCCGAAACTGCTGTCTAAATCGGATTCGGCAAAAGAAAATTCAAGCTCACACCTTTCCCTGCCCTGTTTTCTGCGGGCAAGTCTTCCCAGGCTTTCCGGCCGCAATACATTGATCAGTTTTTCTGCATATTTTTTCTGGAGTAAGGCCTTGGTGGGCTCTCCAGCGTTGGGCTTTCTACCTTCTTCGGCACTTGCAGCAATAACAGAATACGCTGTTTTTAAAAGGTGGGATTTACCGGAACCATTTTCACCTATGATTACGTTCAACCCTGGAGAAAAATTCAGCACAGCTTCTGGGAAAACAGTCATGTTTTTGATTTTTATCTTCTTGAGCATATTTTCTCCCGAAATTAAAATTCTAATTTAAGCTGTTCACCACGATACCCGACAGCAAGGGATGCTGTAACAATGGCCCGCCATGAACCAATCAATTCATTATAGGCCCGGGCCTCTTCTGCCCACTTCTTCCGTTCACACAGGGTATAAAGATGGTACGCAAGCTGTCTGATGACTTCCCCCCGCTCCGGCATACGGGCGAGCAAGGTCCCAGCTTCTGATTCTCCCTGCTGATTCAGCATCCGGATCATCTGGTGACAGGCCTCCCATACCGGTGCACGGTTGTCAGTCTGGGGGTCCCAGTCAACGGGATATTCACTCCATTTCAAGAGCCGCACCTTACCGCCACCGGACATGATGACACCGGCATCTGCCACGCCATTCACGGTTGATCCTTTAGCCCGGGCAAGGACATTGGCTTCCCCGAACGGTCCCTCGCTCCACCCGTACTGGCTGAACCAGTCGTCGCAGAACAGAGTGTCGGCATCAAAGTTACCGCTGTCCGGGTTCAGGTGATCGGTAATAGCCCGGTTGATCATAATCAAGGCGTCGTGCACACTCATCTTGCTGCCGTCCTGATTGAGCACTGCTTTGTATTTGGAAAATATGGCCATGCCGGGGCCGATGGCGGATTGCGCCAAATCCACCGGGGCAATGGGGGAAACTCCTTCACTGCCGCCTATCATGGATTCCAATGCTTCGGGCATTTTTTCACGGAGTTCTTTTTGGAATTGGCGACGGGAGATGGAGTCTGCATCGTGTTTCCTTTTGTTGCAGACAAGGACAATGGATGAAGCCAGTGCGTTTGTTCCAAGACCTATCATTCGGCCCGGTTTTTCTGTCCTCATAGGCCAAGTACCGACGATTGAAAAACCCGCTACAATAACAGCTTCCAAAAAAGTGCTCCATCCTGTGTTTGACGTAGTCGATTGTTTTGTTTCAGATTGTTTAAAAGCATAATAAATAGAAACGGGAAAAGCAGGATGACCTTTTTCTGCCATATTGTGAATAGCTTTTGTCATACCATCCAGAAAAAATGCTTCGGCAGCTTTTTTATTTTCGTGTCGATAGGGTGTGGCAATCAGTTCCTCGGCTTTTGGCACTGCCATGGTTGAAAACAGGTTGGGGTATATATTTTTCAAAGAACGACGCATCCAGACATAAAAAAAATCAGATAAATCAGCATATCCAATGTTATCATAATACGGCGGGTCCGTTGATATAACATTATTTCTACTCAAATTCTGCGTTGTAGCATTTTTTTGTAAAGTAACACCGGGAAGTCCCCCACCCAAGGCAGAAAATCCTTTAATCATACGAACAAATAAATTATTAAAACTTCCAGAAGACGAAGAAAAAATATTGCTTTCCGCAAAGTCCCAAGTCATTGGAATCGCTTGTCGTGAAAATACACTTCTCATTTGCGCATTGGCTGAATTCCATCCGCAAATTGTAGAACTATGATTAGCAACTTGCTCAATAATAAATGCCAAATAAACAGCCAGAGCATCCCCATAGGCCGTTGCGCCAGTTCCGCCTGCATCAATCCCAATCCCATCGTCGGAAAACCCTTGTGCTTTGGCATCTTCAATCGCTTTATTGCGTGCTTCCAGCACCAAATCGGAGAAGGTGGTGAGGGCTACCAGTTGGCGGGGGGTAAAGAGATCTCCATAACTCTTCATTCCATACATGGGCGGAGAAAACCAACGTGGATTTTCAGGCATCAATGCTGTAGGTGCCCATTTTGGTCTTGCAGAGTTAGCAACAACTTCCATTTCTGATGAAGAGGGCAAATAAACTCGGCCTTTTTTACCCTCAGCCACAATTGCCATCAAGCGCTGATTTAAACGACCGTCTTGGGCTTCTGCATAAATGTACTTAGGATTAATAGGGGTATTAGATAAAAGACAGTTGAAATTTGCACCACGACCTAACTTGGTGCCATTTTTGGCGTCTTTTGGAATAGCACCTGTTCGAATAACAAACTGATAATTCTCCCCATCCACGAGAGGATCAACCCAGGCTTCCTTCCCTTTTTTACTCGAAAGAACGAAACTTGAAACCAAGGGTACATCGATATGGCTGAAAGCCGGGTTCGGGCTTTTCACCGTCCTTGCCCACAACCAGGCAATCACCGTCAACTCTTTATCCACATACTGTTTTAAATCTTCCCGATCGACCGCCATTTCAGCCGTCACTTTGACCTTCGGGTATAAATGACCGATACGTTCAAAGGCTTGTTCTCTCACCCAGTGCCCATAACGCCGCACATCCTCAGCAAGCCCCCGGGCCCCACTCCAATCTTCCATTAAATCCAGCTGATTTTGCCCTGGAGGCACTGATCCCACAGGGGCCTGTCCTGCAAACCTGGGTGGAATTTCAATCATGGCTTTATTGATCATTACCGCCACAGGGTTGAGATCACTGGCATAACTTTCCAACCCCAGGCGCTGAGCCTCCAGGGGAATAGCCCCTCCACCGGCAAAGGGATCGTGAAAGGCAGGCAGCTTTTCAGGATCAAATCCAGGTTTTCCCTTGTTCAGTTCACAGGTTTCACGCCAGCTTTTTTTAATGGCTTCCCGGGCACGGTTGAGCACTGATTCGTTGTTGGTGTTTTCCCACTTCACCAGATCACGGATAATATCGAAGAGTTCTTCCCTTTCTTTGGCTGCCTGGGCTTTGCTTTTGGTGCCAGTCCACCCTCGCTCACCGCCAGGATCGTTGACCATCTGTGCAAAAAGAACCGCCCGGGCCGCAGCCAGAGGACGCCTTGCCCACCACAGATGCAGGGTGGAGGGGTGACCGTGGCGAATGGATTTTTCACGTGAAGCTGCAGCATTGATATCATCCAGGGGAAGGGCCACTTCAATCAGTTTCTTCGGGCTTTTGATACTACTCATTATCAACCTTATGGGTCCCTTATATTGTCTGTTCGGGTTCAACTGCCTTTGAGAGCAGCTCCTTTAAATCGTAATTGATGCTGGCTACGCCAAAATCTGGCTCCATCGTAAAAGGGTTTCTGACATAGAACGGACCTTCGAAGGTATCTCCATCCACAATCACAATGGCCAGGATAAATTTGTCTGCCTGGTTCAAGCCGTAGATGATTTCATTGCGGCTTACGGTGATAGTGCTTTGTCCTTTGGCGCGACCCTTCACTTCTATATGCCGGTCCGGCTTCATGGAACCATCAGCATGTACTCGTGGTCTGGACGTAACGTCCCACCCACACTTTTGGGCTCCGACATCTTTAACATCATGACCAAATCTTTTTTCTCTCTCCATGACCGCATTCATGGCCACACTCTCGATATGGGCGTGGGCGGCGGCATTGGGTACACACGAAGTCTCTCCTTTACGATAAGCCAGAAGACCCTGGGGGATGATCAGTGCACCCCCAATTACAACGGGCGTACTTGAGACCACATTTTTTGATGCCGTAAGCTCAACTTTGCGCTGTTCCAGTCGTGCGCTGAGATCATCCACACGACGACGGGCTATTTCCGGCTGCATGCGAGGCTGTTTACCTGCGTTTACATCATCTTGTAGTTTGATGTAGCGATCTGACCAATAGTTGATCTCTTTTATCAGGCGCTCATTTACTGCAGCCAGGATTTTATCTGCCTGTTGTTCCCGACGTTTTTTCACTTCATTGTAGTGTTCGGGTGCCAATTGCCGGGAGGCATGGTTAAGGGCCAAGGCTTCCAGATTATTATTGAGCCAGGGGGCCTGTAAAATATCGCCTGCAAGCTTTAAGTCGTACTTGTCAATGGGTTGCAGATCAAGGTGGGGTGCCCAGCCCGCATTAAAAGTTTTCCCTTTTTCATCAATTTCCACGAACTGCAAACGACGCGAAGCGATGTGCCTGCCTTTGTCTGCCTGCCCGATGGATGCCTCGCGGACTGTATGATCCACCATAAACAGCACTTTGGGATCCATACCGTCATCATTGGGATCAACCATGACCGCACCTTGCTTGAGTTTCTGTCTGTGCGCCTGCAGTACCAGATCTATAGTTGCATGCATGAGCGGGTGGCCGGGATGAATCATATCCGCCATGGGTTTGCCAGGTTGTCGAATGGCATCTTTTTCAAAACAGATGCGCTCGTATTTTTTCAGTACAGGCGTACGGGTTTCTCCAATCACCCGGTCCCGTTCCCGGATGGCGGCAGGTATATGGCGTATTTCAAATCGATTGGCTTCACGCAATCGCATGTCACCTCCCAGGCTTTGAAACGCCTCAGCAAAAAAGGCACGGATAAAATAAGGCTGCAGTTTACGCGCCTCGGCTTTTTCCATCTCTTCCTTGACTGCGTAGAGTTCCTCCAGTCCCATCTGTTGTTCAACTAAAGCATTGCGCTTAAGAATTTCCCTCAAGTGGTCGGAATCCAGTGCACCTTCGATGACCTCATGCATTTTGGCTTTGACCTCCGGATCTTCACCGTAACGAATGGCTTCAACCAGCAGATCCTTGAGGGAGACATTATCAAAAGCTTCTCCCAATACATCGAAGACTTTACCGCCCAGAGCTCCTCTTTCTATCTCTATCTTGTTGAAAAGCTTTTGAAACACATCGCCTTCCCGGGTTTCATTCGCCACAATGTTCCACAGGTGACAGACTTCGGTCTGACCGATACGGTGGATTCTACCAAAACGCTGTTCCAGCCGATTGGGGTTCCATGGCAGGTCGTAGTTGACCATGAGGTTGGCATTTTGCAGGTTAACACCTTCGCCAGCAGCATCCGTGGCAACAAGAACGACTACTTCAGGTTCATTGCGAAACTCTTCCTGAATTTTTCTGCGTTCATCACGGTTGGTGCCACCGTATATAATGCGTACCGCATTGGGATTCCCCAGCATGTCTTTAATGCGGCATGCCAGATAGTTCAGCGTGTCCTTGTGCTCAGTAAAGATAATCAGCTTGCGACGGCTGCCACTTGCGGTAAACATTTCAGGTTTGTCCTGCAGCAGGCAGGACAGCTCTTCCCACTTTTTATCATTTCCGGATTGAACAACCACAAGCGCCTGTCGTTCAAGATCTTTCAGGCTGCAAATTTCCGCTTCCAGTTCCGGGATGGTCTCAGCGGCAGTTGCCTGATCAACCACCTGTTCAGTAAACATCTCGTACTCTTCTGCACTGAGTTCTTCATCCAGTTCATTAAAGTTTTCCGGCAGTTCTATTGTCTTCTTGACATTGTATTCACCGACAGTTTCAGCAACACCATCACCTTGCACAGCCTGTCCCCGGGCTATCACCCGGGTTTCTTGAAGACGGGCTTCCAGACGCTTGTGGCGACGTTTCAGTGATTGGAATATCGCTTCAGGACTTGATGCCAGACGACGCTGCAGCTGGGTTAATGCAAAACCGATTGTATTCTTTTTCTTGCCATTGAGTTTGTCGGCCCGGTTCATCTCTTCACGAACATAGGTTGTTACCTGTTCGTAAAGGGACGCTTCAAGGGGGGAGAGCTGATAATTGGCAGTGTAGGCTTTTCTTTCCGGAAATAACTTTGTGCCGTCAAACTTGAACAGCTCCTCTTTGACCATGCGCCGCATCATATCCGACACATCCACCTTATGTGCGCCTTCACGAAACTTACCGTAAAAGCGGTCAGCATCTAACAGGGACAGCCAGATTTGAAAATCTTCCTCTTTCCCATTATGGGGGGTTGCTGTCATCAGCAGGAAATGGCGGGTGATGGAGCCAAGAAGCCTGCCAAGTTTAAAGCGTTTTGTCTCTTTTACCTTGCTGCCATAATAATGTGCAGAAAGCTTATGGGCCTCATCAACGATGATCAGGTCCCACTCTGTGTTCTTCAATTTCTCTTGAAGCTCCTCGCTGCGAGAAAGCTGGTCAAGACGGCAAATAAGCTGGTCCACTTCATCAAAATAATTGCCAGATGCGCATTGTTCCTGTTTCTCCCGACTGAAGATTTCAAATTGCACACTAAACTTTTCAATAAGTTCGTCCTGCCATTGTTCCGTAAGAGAACCAGGGGAAACGATCAAGATACGTTTGGCGTCTGCCCGCATCAGCAGCTCACGGATGAGCAGCCCGGCCATGATGGTTTTTCCGGCTCCAGGGTCATCTGCCAGGACGAAACGGAGTGGTTGCCTGGGCAACATGGCTTCGTAAACAGCGGAAATCTGGTGGGGCAGAGGTTCAACATTCGAGGTATGCACGGCCATCATCGGATCAAACAGGGCTGCCTGGGAAATACGATACGCTTCAAGGCCCAGTTTAAATTCGGCTCCGGGTGCATCAAACGCCCACGGACGACCGGCCTTTGCGAGTTCCAGACGGGCTTCATCAGAACGAAACAGCATCTGTTCACCAAGCTTGCCCTGGCTGTCTTTGTAATAGACAGTCAGTGCTGCTTCACCGACAGGTTCGATCTGTACAATACGGACAATTTCTTCGGCTTGAATACCGCGAATCTGAGCGTCTTTTTTGATGTCTTCGAGTTTCAGCATTTTGAAATCCTCATTGCCGGTGGTTTACACTGTACAGACAGCAGCATAGTGTAAATTAATTTCATTGCAGAAACGTCTGTTGTGAGATGAGCCACCTGTTGTGCTGAAGACGCCCAAATTGGGCGTCTCTACAAGGACATCCTTTTCACAAAGACAACGCCATATTACCACCACGGGGTGATCGCGGTAGAATTGTATCCGGATTTGTACAATCAATGCCCGTAAGATAAATCGCCGACATCGTAGAGACGCCCAAATTGGGCGTCTCTACAAAAACCTTTTGCTTTTTCCTGTCTCCCGTCTCCCTTTTTCCGTCCCTGCCTTTGAATCCGCCAATACAAAATGTAAACGGTATTAAACATCCAGCGACGTCTCTGTTTTATGGGCAGAATGGGTCCTGTGTTCCCTTGTGGAGTGTACCAGTCACTTCACGCTTCACGGTCCAGACGAGATAAAACCAGTATGAGGGTCAGGCAGCCTTCGAGCATCCAGATTGGGCCAAAGAGCCAGAGGGCCAGGGGGACGGACAGGTAGAAACCCCGCATGCCAAAGGTGTAATGCAGTGCCCCCTGATTGAGGACGTAGGTTACGGCAGGGGCGGAGACGGCAGGGTCATCCTGGACATTGGTGTTGATCATAAAGGAGACATGGTTGTAGTAGCGGATGGCCAGGGAAAAATTGAAAAAAGTGAGAAAGAAGAGGATGCCCAGCAACATGAACTTGAACATCCACAGCCCCTCAGTTTGTATTCCATACAAATTGAACGCATGGGAGACTTCGTTGAACATATCCGGGCGAAAGGCGGAATTGAGGGCACCAAGACTCAGCAGAATCGCCGTCGATGCCAGCAGTGAGGCAGCCATCACCTGGTTGCGCATGGTCTGGACGGCGAGGATATCGTGCTTGTTCTGCATGACACCCTTCACCCACATCTGGCGCGCATGATTGGTAATGCCGATGGCGGTTCGCAATGGATGCCGCCGGACCTTGAAATAGAGGTATCCGTGATAGACGAGGATCAACACCAGGGTCGACAGAACAAGGATGAATTCATGTAGTGAGAGAAGGGGCATCTGTTATTTTTCCTGAGAATCTTTTCTACGAGAGCACTCTTGTAGAAAGGTACCAGATTATAGCCTTTCTTCAAACAGGAAGATCTCAGACTGAGATTTCTGATACACTGAATCGTTTTAAGGGTACCTTGAATAATCAGTCTTTCGCCCATCTTCTTCGTTACAGTAAAAAAAATATCCTCGGAGGCAGGCGTTAGACTCCGATATAAAAATTTATACCTGGGATAAAAAAAATGATATGGTAATTCTGTCTCAAGAGGAAAAGGAAAACGGAGTTCTGTTGTTGGATTTGACACCGGGAAAGATCGTAAAAGGGCTGACACCAATGGAAAAATTCACGGGAAAACGTATTGCACTTATTCTTTTAATTCAGCAATACTTCTCTTTTGTAAAAAATAACCTTGAAATTTTCTGATCTGTTTATATTATTGGCAGAGTCAATCAAAATATAATTTGCTTGACTTAACCCGCTTAACATTCAGAAAGAGGAGAACTCAATGCAGGAATTTGTGAAAATCATTACCCATGCCCGCCGTTTGAAAAGTGCTGTTAAATCTCTCGATATTGAACAACTTGAGGAAATTAAAGAGAAACTCGAACTCATTATTGCAGATCGATATGAGGAAATAGAGGAACAAAAAAGAGAAAATGAAGAAAAACTCGCCGATATTGAGGCAATAAAAGAAATAATGGCTCGCGCCGAGATTTCCGTTGATGAAATCTCGGGTGGAGTATCCGGGAACGGGCGGAAGGGGAAACGTGCCCCGCGTCCGCCTAAATATGAAATCTATACTGACGCCGGTAAACATATTACCTGGACTGGTCAGGGACGGAAGCCCAATGTTTTCATAGAGCAGCTTGACATGGGAAAATCGATGGATGACTTTCTCATCAAGTAAGATTTCTTTCAGATTCGGATGAAAGAGGAAAAGTAAATTTTTCCTGAGTGGTATGGAAAAACGGGTGAATTGTGGAGACAAAATGTCCCATATTCACCCGTTTTCTTTTGTAGTTTGTAACCACGAATGGACACGAATTTTCACAAACAGGGACAACGCATTAAGCCGTACAATGCACCAGAATTATTCATCAACTTTGGGAGTCATTCGAAAGTCGGGGTTGAGCTTTTTACGCTCTAATATTCCGTGCTTTCCGTGTCTTCCGTGGTTTACGAGGAGCATTAGAACAGATCGAATTCAACCACAGGGCATTCTCTTCTGGTTTTTCCCGTCTCCCGTCTCCCGTCTCCCGTCTCCTGTCTCCCTTTTCCCGACCCCCTGTCTTTGAATTCACCAATAACGAAGAAGATAGGCGAAAGACTGATTATTCAAGGTTCCCTAAAAAATGGTATTACAGCAGATTCATCTCTGCAAAGAGGGCATAACTCCAGAGAGCGGCTCCCAGTCCTTCAGGAATAACAGCCAGTTCTGCATGTTGAATAACAATGAGATCGCTGGTTTCTGGATCAGAGGATATAAAGGAGACATGACCATCCTGGGATACAACAACGGCAACGGCCCCTGGTTGATCATTGGCAAAATGGGCCGCTGACTGGTGTCTGGTCCCTCCCAGATCCATGAAGTTTACCGTTGTGCCATTGTCTTCTTCTACAGGTTTATATACGCGTATGTTTGCCGGGGGAGTCTGGTTTGGGGCGGGGATTATCTTTGCACCAAAGCAATAAACAAACCGGTCAAAAGACATGACCAGTGCTCCATCTACAGCAGTCAGTCTGGCAATATGTTTACACTGCTGATCCAACTGGCGGCCCAGACGTTCAAGATTCTCCCTTTCAGTAATTGTTTTACTCTGGGATGATGTGCCGAAGAAATTTTTAACAATGCTGGTTAATGAAGGTTTTTTGGTCACATCGTAATCACTTTCAAGAAAGTCTGCCCCGCCGGTATAGGGGACAGGGGTATCAATGGAACGTTGCCATTCGCTGTTCTCAGGTACCACAAGCAGAGTTCCCCCTCTGCCATGTGCCCGCATCTGTCTGGCTGTGTTTAAGAGTGACATATAACGCATCAAACACAGTATCCTGTCGCTCTGTTGATCTTTGAGTGCTGAGAGCTTGGGAAGGATTGTTTTTATCAAAAAAGAGTGATCAATAAAATACGCCTTATTGCCAAACAGTACTGCAAGGCTTTTTCCGCCAAAAGTTATCAGCACCCCCCCCGGCACCATGACTTCTACACACAGGCTGGGGAGAAGGGTGCCGACAGAACGTGTTCTAAACCCCCAGACAACCAATTTATTTTCTTCGTTGGGCCAGACAGAAATATCAGCCCGTGGATTTTCAAGCGCCGCACCTAATTTTACGAGGTTATTGACATCGAAGCTGATTGGCTTGTCGAAGATAAACGTATTGAAGGAGTCTTCTGCCGGGCTGAGGATGATCGATATGGTTACAGTATTCCCTTCGTCGGTGGCAAAGCTTGACCATATAGCGGTATCGATGATCTGCGAAATAAGGAGCTGGGAGGGAATTAAGGGAATATTCTGGAAGATGCTGCCAACAATTGTCGTTGGCACCGTTGATTCAATCAACAGATGGATTCGTTTCGATAACTCTTCAATAAATTCAGGATGTAATGTGTATGCTGTGTAGATCATAAGAGAAATCCTTCTTTGGCGATTACGAATGGATAAACAGGATGTAAAACTGATCTTATGGGTACCTCGAATACCAACGAATGCAGGCCGTTTCAAGGTGCCCTCTTGACGTCGATCACTCTCAAGAGCGAAAAGGGGGGGTGATATTGGAGAACAGCGTTCGTCTGATCGGGAGTATAATCAGGATTCAGTGTACCAGCAATCTCCGTCAGAGATCTTCCTGTTTGAAGAAAGGCCATGATCTGGTACCTTTCTTTCCTGGCAGCTGGTGCGGGGACCTGTGCATGGCAACTTCCGGTCAGTTTGTGGTGACGTAACTGTACCGGCAGCGCACTTTTTTTCATCTCACGGTGTTGCACGTATTGTACTCATCCCCTCGGTCGGATTGATTGCTGGAACGAAAGTAGCCAGGAAAGAAATGAAAATTCGTATAATAAGAGAGGAATCATGCTGAAAGAATGTCTGGACAATGTGCGGGCGAGAACACCGCTTATTCACAATATTACAAATTACGTGACGGTAAATGATTGTGCCAACGTCCTTCTTGCCTGCGGCAGTTCTCCCGTTATGGCGGATGATATTCGTGAGGTCGAAGAGATAGTCGCCATCAGCAGCGGGCTTAATATCAATATCGGTACGCTGAATCACAGCACGATTTCCTCCATGTCGGCTGCGGGTAAGAAGGCAAATGTGCTTGGCCTTCCCGTTATCCTCGACCCCGTTGGAGCGGGAGCATCGACCCTGCGTACGGAGACGGCCCTCATGCTGATGAATGAGGTGCAATTCACGGTTATAAAAGGAAATATCTCTGAGATAAAGACTCTCGCTTCCGGGAGCGGTGCCACAAAGGGGGTTGATGCAGATCTCGCCGATCTGATCACCGATGCGACGCGTGTCGCCGCCGTGGATTCTGCGAAAGCCTTTGCCAGAGAGACCGGAGCGATCATCGTGATAACCGGCGCTGTCGACATTGTTACAGACGGTACCACCACGTATGCCGTTCATAACGGTCATTCGATGCTGTCAAAAATCACCGGTACAGGCTGCATGCTCAGTGCAATGACGGCAGCGTATGTCGCCGCCAATCCCAACAATGTCCTGGAAGCCACGCTCGCTTCGGTCTGTGCCATGGGGCTGTGTGGCGAGAAGGCATACGCGCGGATGAGTGGTAGAGACGGCAACGCGACCTTTAAAATTTATCTGATTGATGCCATTTATACTCTTGGTGGCAAGACTCTTGAAAGTGGTGCACAATATGAAATCTGTTGAGCAGTATATGCGTCTGTATGCAGTAACCGACCGCGCCTGGGTGAAAGAGCAGACATTGGCCATGCAGGTTGAAGAATCCCTGAAGGGGGGTGTTACCTGTGTGCAGCTTCGTGAAAAAACGATGGATGAAAAGGCTTTTCTTGCCGAGGCTCTGGAGATTAAAGAGATCTGCAAAAAATACAGTGTTCCCTTTTTTATTAACGATAATGTTGATATTGCAATTCAGTGCGGGGCCGATGGGATTCATGTAGGCCAGGAGGATATGGTAGCCTCAAATGTCCGCAGCAAAATCGGTGAGTCCATGATGCTCGGTGTCTCCACTCAAACCCTTGAACAGGCAGTTGAGGCCGAAAAAAGCGGGGCCGATTATCTCGGTGTCGGTGCGGTGTTTGCCACATCAACAAAGCCCGATGCGGACCTGCTGGATCACGCGACGTTGAAAGCAATCTGCGCAGCTGTTGCCATTCCTGTTGTCGCTATTGGCGGAATTTATAAACACAATATCATGGAACTTGCCGGTACGGGCGTCGCTGGTGTTGCACTGGTCAGCGCAATTTTTGCCAGTGATGATATCGAGAAGGAATGCCGGGAGCTTCGCGCCTCCTCTGAAAGGATGTGTTCAGGAAAGCCGGAGGGAAAATGATGAAAAAAATATTGACCATAGCGGGTTCCGACTGCAGTGGTGGTGCCGGGATTCAGGCAGATATAAAAACAATAACTGCCCACAGGATGTATGCTATGAGCGCCGTCACGGCTCTCACCGCGCAAAACACCACTGGCGTTTTTGCCATCATGGAAGCAACGCCTGAATTTGTTGAACAGCAGCTTGACTGTATATTCAATGACATTCGGCCCGATGCAGTGAAGATTGGCATGGTCTCAAATGGGCGAATTATTGAAGCCATTGCCGAAAAACTCGTTGAATACGATGCCGAGAATGTTGTGATTGATCCGGTAATGGTTTCCACCAGCGGCTCCGCGCTGCTTTCCGATGATGCCAGGCAGAGTCTCATCTCTACACTGTTACCGCTTGGAAATGTTATTACGCCAAATATCCCGGAAGCTGAAGTACTCAGTCAGATGAAGATTCACAATGAAGAGGATATGGTGACCGCCGCTCGGCGTATTTCCCAGGAAATCGGTGGGGCGGTGCTCCTTAAAGGGGGGCATTCTGTCAGTGACGCCAACGATCTCCTGTTTGAAAAGGGTGACACATACTGGTTTAAAGCTGAGCGCATCCTTACAGAGAACACCCACGGGACGGGTTGCACACTCTCCTCGGCAATTGCCTGTAATCTCGCGGACGGGATGTCCCTTGGAGAAAGCATAGAAAAAGCAAAGGAATATCTGTCAGGCGCTCTGGCGGCGGGACTTAATCTGGGAAAGGGGAGTGGCCCGGTGAACCATCTGTGGAGACTTTGAGGCGGCAAGACAATTTTTTTACCGCGAAGGAACACGAAGGAACGCCAAAGACTGGATGGCCAGCGAAACACAAGCTGTTTCAAGGTACCCTGCAGGGCAGATATAATTTTCCCCGCAGCTGAAACACTCCCTGGTGACCAACCTGCAAAAATGACGGATTTTTCGATGCCTTGACGTTCTGTCCCGGAGCAATCAGACTTCAATACGGACACAGCGGAGGGAACCAGGCAGTCTTTTCGCTTGCGGGTGTGAGGGCGATATGTTTTTTTCTTCAATGCACGTCCATCTTGAGAGAGGGCGCAGGCAGTGCTGATCTCTCCTCTTTCAGGTGATGAGAATTCTTCTCCGACAGGGAAGAATTTCCCTCAAAACTTCTCCTTACTTCCACTACAAACAGTGATATGATCCTCAAAAAAATTGAGTTGCAGAGTTGCCCGAAAACGTTCACCGCTGATCTCGACAAGGCCAGAACTCCCGCTGAAACCCTCGAAACCTTTTACAGTCGCGTCCAGGCGCTCGATCTGAAAATTCTCAGCGAAGTAAAACGTATTGATACCGGACGTCTCGGGATTCCAGTTTATTTCGGTGTCTGCGGGGACGACGCGCAGGAGATTATCGGCGCGAAGAAGACCATGGGCAAGGGAGCAGGTCCCGTACAGGCGGAGACCTCAGCCTGTATGGAACTCACCGAACGCTTCTCTTTCTTCTCCTTCAAGGCCAATCCTGAAAACTTCCTCATCGGTGATTACGCCGCCATGGAGGAGCAGGGGTACCCGGTGTTGCCGATCACATATCTTTTGCAGTCGGTGCATGATGAAAAGACCAGCCCCGGGCAGCTTCATAAACTGCTTGCCGGTCTGCCGATGCTCTGGTGTCAGGCGACCAGCCTCACCCGCAACGAAAATGTTCTTGTTCCCTTCTCATGGTTTTACACCATCAACGAGTATAACGGCTCTGCAGCAGGGAACACTCTCGAGGAGTCCGCACAGCAGGGGCTGTGTGAAATTATCGAGCGCCACGTCTGTTCACGGGTAACGTATGAAAAGCTTCCCGTACCGAAGATTGACATGAAGAGCATTACTGATCCGGTGGCGCTGGATCTTCTCCACAAATTTGCTGAGAACGGCATTGAGATTCATCTCCTTGATTTCACTCTCGATACAGGTATTCCTACAGTGGCGGCTCTTGCCATTGACCGGACAACATTCCCCGAAAGCAGCGAGATCGTTTATACCGCCGGTACCGCTCCAGACCCGCAGAAAGCGATGATCCGTACCCTCACCGAAGTGGCACAGCTTGGCGGAGACTTTGAGACCTCTGCCAACTATATCGCTTCAGGTCTGCCCAAGCCGACCAGTATGGACGAGGTTGCCTGGCTCACCGATTCGCCCTTGAGCATCAGCGTTGACGACATGGCAAATCTGGCTGATCACGACATCAAAATCGAGGTTGACCGCACCGTCGCAGTGCTGAAAAAAATTGGCATGGATATCTTTATGCTTGATATTACCCATGAAGGACTGCAGTTGCCGGCGACCTACACCCTTGCTCCCGGTGCTCACTTCCGCGAACGATCGCGTCTGCAAAATGCCGGACTCTTTGCTGCCCGCCTTGCCGTAGATCTTATTCAGGATCCTGAAATACTGGATGAACGACTCCTTGAGCTGAAAGAGATGCTGCCGGACGCCTACTATGTGGAATTTTATCGCGGCCGCAACCTGTACAACATGGGACTGGGGCAGATGGCGTTGCCCTTTTTCGAGAACGCCCTGAAAATGCATCCCGAAGAGGAAGATCTTCCCTATATATACTCCTATCTCGGACTCTGTCTGCGTGATCTCGAACACTACACTGAGGCGCTGGCAGTGCTGGAGAAGGGATTGAAATATGACGAACAGAGACCGGATATCTATAACACCATGGGTGTCTGCTGCTTTAAACTCGGTGAATTTGAGCAGGCGATTGCACAGTTCAAACGTGCCGTGGAGCTCGATCCTTCCTCAGCCATGGACTACGCCAATATAGGCGTCAACAGCCAGCGGCTCGGGCGCATTGATGATGCAAAGGAATATCTTACTCTCGCCTTGACTCTTGATCCCTCGCTGGATTTTGCCCGCGATATTCTCGAATCCCTGTCATGAAGGATGCAGGACGGAAGATCCTCTTTATGCGCCACGGTGATACCGGACTCACCGGGCGCTGGGTCGGCTCAAGTGATGTTGAATTGAGTGCGGAAGGCGCTGCGCAGATTGCGGCGCTTGCCGGGAGAGTTGATGTGGACGGTTTCAGTCGAATCCTTCTCAGCCCCATGCGTCGCTGCCGCCAGACACTCTCTCTGCTTGATCTTGACAGGGAAGGAGAACTGCTTGATGATCTGCGGGAAATTGATTTTGGCCGATGGGAAAAACGCAGCTTTTCCGAAATCTCCGCTGAAGAACCGGAAATTGTTCATCGCTGGCTGGAGAATTGGAGCAGTTTCACCTTTCCGGGCGGAGAACGGTTGCTCGACTTTCACCGCCGGGTAGCACACTGCAAAGAAATTCTGCAGGTTTCAGATGACGATATCTTTGTCATTGCCCATGGCGGAGTCATTCGCATCCTGCTCTGTCTGCTGCTGAATCTGTCCGTGGAAAATTATCTGCTTTTCGATGTTCAACCTGGGCGTTTTTGTGAGATCCGACTTCATTCGCAGGGCGGAGTGTTGACTCGCTTCAACTGCGAATTGCCCTGAATTCTTAAATATATGCAGGCAGTCATGGGAAAAATTACCCTTATAACCGGTGGTGCGCGGAGTGGGAAAAGCAGTTACGCGCTGGAGCGTGCCGAAGCCGTAAGTAAAAAGCGCTTCTTTATTGCCACCTGCCCCTCTCTTGATGAAGAGATGAATTGCCGGGTGACACGTCACAAGGAAGAACGGGCAGGGCGGGGGTGGCAGACCTTTGAGGAGGAACATGACATTTCTCAGGTTGTGCGCGAACGTCTTCCCGTCGAGCCGGGCGTCGTTTTGCTTGACTGCATTACGCTGTGGGTAAATAACATCCTCTTTACCGCCGAAGCCGCTCACCTTGAAACAACCGACAGCATAATTCGCGTGGCTGCAGAGGCGTTTATTGCGGAGATGCTTTCTTCTCCACACCGTTTTTTTGTGGTTACCAATGAGGTGGGACTGGGAATTGTGCCGGATAACAGGCTGGCCCGTCTCTACCGCGACCTTGTCGGGACTGCCAACCAGACGCTTGGCAGGGCCGCCGATGAAGTGGTGCTGGTCAGTTGCGGCATCCCTCTTGTATTAAAAGAGGGGGGAAGGGAGGCTGGTCAGTAAAAAATGTGATTGGTATTACAGATAAACGCCAGGCTCCGATATCAATTAGAGAAGCGGGTAAATTTTCTCCTGTG
Source organism: Desulforhopalus vacuolatus (assembly GCF_016918505.1). Lineage (GTDB taxonomy): Bacteria > Desulfobacterota > Desulfobulbia > Desulfobulbales > Desulfocapsaceae > Desulforhopalus > Desulforhopalus vacuolatus. Next base: position 79,726 of record NZ_JAFFPZ010000004.1, on the reverse strand, counting down.
CCTTGAATATGAATAAAACAGTGTTTTCAATATATCTTTGCCGTATCAAATACTTTAAATGTGGAGAAAAATGTAATGAGTGTTCTTGAAAAAACGTTGATAAAGATTTACCCGCAGAGCAATGCCGCCCGCAAAGCTGCCATTGCCCATATTGAGCAGCTCACCATGCCACACTGGGCTCTCGGAGACCTGCTTGATCTTGCCGTTGACATCGCTGGCATGATGGATAATCCCAGAGCGCAGATCAATAAAAAGTTGATCGCCTGCATGGCCGCTGACCACGGAGTAGCTGCCGAAGGCGTGAGCAAGTATCCCGCTGAAGTTACGGTACAGATGGCATTGAATGTGATCAACGGTGGTGCCGGGGTGAATGCCCTTGCTTCACAGTCCCGCACCGATGTTAAAGTATATGATTTTGGTATTGCAGGCGATATGACCGAAGTGGAAAAGAGTGGAAAACTTATAAACAAAAAGGTTGGCAACGGAACGGATAATATGGTTGCCGGACCGGCCATGAGCCGAACCATGGCTCAGAAATCAGTGGAAAATGGCATCGCGGTGGCAGAAGAAAACAGTGACTACGATATTTTCGGCACTGGAGAACTGGGTATTGGCAACACCACAGCCTCTTCGGCCATTGCCACAGTGCTTACCGGCAGACCCGCTGCGAAATTCTGCGGCAGGGGCTCCGGGCTGGACGATGAGCAGCTTGCACATAAAATCCGCATAGTGGAGCGGGCCATTGCCATAAATAGCCCGAGAAAGAAAGATGCTCTTGATGTGCTCAGCAAGGTTGGCGGTTTTGAGATCGGTGGTATCGCCGGACTGATTATTGGTGCGGCATCCCAGCATAAACCAGTAGTGGTAGATGGTTTCATCTCTACTGCGGGGGCAATGATTGCCGCCGTTATCGAACCTTTTACCAAAGACTACATGATCTTCTCCCATGGGTCAGTGGAGCCAGGGCACGCCGAGATGCTGAAGTTTCTCGGCTGCAACAAACCGCTGCTTGATCTCAAATTACGCCTCGGTGAGGGATCCGGCGCGGCGATGGCGATGAATCTCGTTGAAGGTGGCCTCGCCATTCTCAACCAGATGGCGACCTTTGAGGAAGCGGCCGTAAGTGGAGCTGACAAGTAATGTCCTTTTCAGTGAAGGAGGCGGCCGCCAACTTCTGTGCGGCGCTGCGTTTTCTTACCATCTTTCCACTTCCGTGGCGGCAGGAGGAGGACAGCAGTCGTTTTCGACGCAGTGTCGGCTGGTTTACTTTCCTCGGTATTCTGCTTGGCGGTATCGGGGCCCTGCTTGCGTGGGGCGTTGCCTCTTTTGCGTCTCCTGCAGTAACGGCAGTGATTCTGCTGTGTTATCTCGCCTTTGTCTCCAGCGCCCTGCATCTTGACGGCGTTGCCGACAGTGCCGATGGTCTTCTCTCGGCACGCAGCCGTGAGCGCAGCCTGGAAATTATGAAGGACAGTCGGGTCGGGGCCATGGGCGTGGCGGCGCTCATTTTTCTCCTGCTTGGTAAATTCGCTGCACTTCTTTCTCTTCCAGCCGAAGGCCTGCCCGCAGCTCTTTTTTTCATGCCCTTTGCCGGACGCTGTGCGTTGCTTTTTTCCATGGGGACTATGCACTACGCTCGGAAGGAAGGCGGTATGGGGGCACTTTTTTACGGTGATGACATGCAGCGGCACGCTGTTATCGCGCTGGTTTTGCTTACCGTGCTGCTCTGTATGGTCTATGGCAGTCATGGACTTCTTGTGCTTGCCGGAATACTGCTCGGTTTCGCCTTTCTGCGCCGGAAAAGTATCCTGATTCTCGGCGGGGCCACCGGTGATATTCTCGGAGCGCAGTGTGAGCTGGCCGAACTAATGACGGCTCTGACCGTCTCCTTTCTCTACTGAGGCGTTGTATAATGAGAGATTTTGAACACGGCGGAAATATCCATCGGGCAAAACGGGTAAACGGTGCCGAGGTAATTGACTTCAGCGCAAATATCAATCCGCTCGGTTCGCCTGAGTGGCTGCGGCCACTGATGAGCCGTGAGCTGGAAGGAGTGTTTCACTATCCTGACCCGGAGTACACGGAACTGTGTACTGCTCTCTCCACATACACCGGTGTTTCGAGGGAGTGTGCGGTGGTCGGCAACGGGACCTCCGAGCTGTTGCACTTCTTCATGCAGTCCATTCGCGGGAGGTGCCGTCGTCTTGTATTGCCGGTTCCTTCCTATGTGGATTACTACCGCACCGCTGAGCAGGCCGGGCTGGATATTCATCTCGTGGGCCTTGCCGAAGAGAAGAATTTTATGCCCGATTTTTCGGTGCTGGAAGAACTTCTTCAGCCAGGTGACCTGCTCCTTCTCGGTACCCCCAACAATCCCACGGGATGCATGCCTGATCTCGGGGCAGTCAGGGAGCTTGCCGCACGTCACCCGGAATCTCTTTTCCTCCTTGATGAGGCTTTCCTCGATTTTCAGGAAGAACATCATACCCTCGGTGCCTCAGCGGAGAATATCTGCAGCCTCAACTCAATGACCAAGTTTTACGGTGTCCCCGGGCTGCGTATCGGCTATGGTCTTTTTCCGCAGGACATTGCGGAAGAAATTCGCCGTAATGTGCCGCCATGGAGTGTGAACTCTCTGGCTGTCGCCTTTGCCATTCACGCTCTTGGCGACGGGGAGTATCAGCAACGGTCCCGCACAGTCTGCCGAGAATTACGTGAAGCGCTCTGTGCAGAGCTGTCGCCACTGCCGTTAAAGGTTTTTCCCTCTACTGCCAACTATCTCTTCTGCCGCCTGGAACACGGAACCGTCGCCGAACTGGCTGATTTCTGTGCAGAAAAGGGCCTTCTCATCCGCCGTTGTGACAACTATCGTCTGCTTGATCACGCCGAAAGCTGCTTTCGCATTGCCGTACGTACGGCACGGGAGAACGCTCGACTTGTCGAACTTTTTCACAGCTATTTCGGCAGTAAAGGAAAGAGTGCGTCCAAATCTCAAGGCAGAAAGCGCGCAACGTCAATTATGTTCCAGGGAACCTGTTCTGATGCCGGCAAGTCGATCCTCACCGCCGGGCTCTGCCGGATTCTCTTTAACGACGGTATCTCGGTGGCACCTTTCAAGGCACAAAACATGTCACTGAACAGTTTTGTCACCCTGCAGGGGGATGAGATGGGACGGGCTCAGGTGGTGCAGGCGCAGGCCGCGCGTCTCGATCCCGACTGCCGCATGAATCCAGTGCTGCTCAAACCCAACAGTGATACCGGCAGTCAGGTGATTGTTGCCGGGAAACCCGTGGGTAATATGGCCGTGAAGGAATACAGCCGCTACAAGGCTCAGCTGTGGCCACGGGTGCAGTCAATCTATGATTCCCTTGCTGGTGAGCATGATGTTATCGTCCTCGAAGGTGCCGGTTCGCCGGGGGAAATCAACCTCAAGCATGACGATATCGTCAACATGCGCATGGCACAGTATGCTGCTGCCCCGGTGTTGCTGGTCGGAGATATTGACCGCGGCGGGGTGTACGCCTCCTTTATTGGCATTATGGAAACCCTTGCCGAGTGGGAACGACGGCTGATGGCTGGTTTTGTGGTCAATAAATTTCGCGGGGATGCCTCTCTGCTCGGCTCGGCCCATGACTACGTTGCTGAGTATACCGGACGACCGGTGCTCGGTGTCGTCCCCTGGCTTAATCACCTCGGCCTGCCCGAGGAGGATTCGGTCAGCTTTAAAAAGGGCTCCTTTAACGAGATGCAGGAGGAGAAAAGCGGAGACACCGTGGAGATTGCGGTGATCAATCTGCCCCATATCTCCAACTTTACAGATGTAGAGCCGTTCCTTGAGGAACCGGACGTTAATCTGCGAATTGTGGATACCCCTGACGAGCTGGGCAGTCCGGATGCTGTTATCCTCGCGGGAACAAAAAATGTGCTTCATGATCTGCACTATCTTCAGGAGAGCGGTTTCGCCGGAGCGGTGAACCGCCTGCGGGAGGGTGGGTGTGAAATTATTGGGATCTGCGGCGGCTACCAGTTTCTCGGTCGGGCTATCTGTGATCCGCTGAAGCTGGAATCGACCCTCGGTGAGGTGAAGGGCTTTGCCTTTCTTGACATGGTTACGGTGATTGAGAAAGAGAAGAATCTTAAAAGGAAAAGCGGTCGGCATCTGCCTTCCGGCAAGCCGGTCTTCGGCTATGAAATTCATCACGGTGTTTCCTCCGGCACTTCTGCATCACTCCTTGAATTTGAGGACGGCTCACACTGTGGACAGGCGGCCCCTGGCAACGGTGTGTGGGGAAGTTACCTCCATGGAATCTTTGACAGTGACGAGTTTCGCCGCTGGTTCATAGATCACCTGCGGGAGAAGAAGGGACTGGAACCGGCTGGGCGGATTCTCGCACCGTGGAATCTTGAGGCGGCTTTTGATCGCCTTGCCACAAGCATGCGTGAGAATCTTGATATGAACGCAATCTATCGTCTGCTGGAGCTGTGATGGGAGAATATATCATCTGTCTCGTCGCGGCCGTGCTGCTTGACCTGTTGCTGGGTGATCCGAGGTGGTACACCCATCCAGTGCGGCTCATCGGCTGGCTGTGTACCTTTTGTGAAAATCGCTGGCGCCGCTGGCTGCCGCAGCGGGAGACCCTGGCCGGAACAGTCACGGTGCTGTCTGTCCTGGGCGGTGTCTTTATCATCCTGTGGGGGCTGCTGAGTCTTGCTCGAACCATCCATCCAGCGGTGGAAGTGCTCTTTGCCGTTTTTCTGCTCTACACCTCTATTGCGACGCGGGATTTGTTGCGGCATTCAAAAAACGTTTATCTTGCTCTGATTCCTTCCTGTGATCTGGAAGAAGCGCGGCGGCGGGTTGGATTGATTGTAGGGCGGGACACAAACACCCTTAACCGGGGGGGAGTAATTCGCGCGTCAGTGGAGTCCGTGGCGGAGAGTGCATCCGACGGTATCATCGCTCCGCTGTTCTTCAGTGCATTCGCCGTATTACTGCAGGGGCTTCTCCCCATCTCACCCGATTCCCTTTCACCGGTGGCCGCCGCCGCAATTGGTGCCATGCTCTATAAGGCAACCAACACCATGGACTCCATGTTTGGCTATAAAAACAAGAAATATCTGTATTTCGGTTTTTTTGCCGCCCGACTCGACGATGTCCTGAATTATCTGCCAGCGAGACTGAGCGGACTCTGTATTGTTGCAGCCTGTCCTCTGGCAGGGCTGGATACTGGACACTGCTGGCGTATTTTCCTGCGTGACCGCCGAGAACATGCCAGCCCCAACGCCGGTCATCCGGAAGCAGCAATGGCCGGTGCCCTGGGGATTCAACTCGGGGGAGAGGCTGTCTATTTCGGGAAATCGGTCTATAAGCCGACTCTTGGAGATCCCACCCGTGAAATTGAGGCTAAAGATATTTTGCGGGCCAATAGTCTGGTGCTGTACAGTATGTTTGTTTTTCTACTGGGGACAGTGCTCAGCTGTACCCTGCTTTCACTGTTTTTCTACGCTTAACTCAACCAATTATTCTTAACAGGGAACTCTCATGACTCAAGAACGTACTTTTGCAATCATTAAGCCAAACGCCTTCATAGACCACAACGCCGGTAAGATTCTTGCCCGCATTTATGCCGAGGGATTTACCGTTGTCGGCATCAAGAAGCTTTACATGAGCAAGGTTGAGGCTGAGGGATTTTATGCTGTCCATAAAGAAAGACCCTTTTTCGGCGAGCTGACTGACTTTATGTCCAGTGGACCCTGCATTGTCATGGTCCTTGAGGCAGAAGGTGCCATCAAAAAATGGCGTGATCTGATGGGGGCCACCAACCCGGCCGATGCGGCAGAAGGAACGCTGCGCAGGGATTTCGGTGCAAACCTTGGAGAAAATGCTACCCATGGTTCTGATGCACCGGAGACGGCTGCCTTTGAAATTGGTTATTTCTTTTCCGGACTGGAACTGTTGATGTAGAAGGGTTGAGGAAAGTATAATCAGAAAAAGGGGAGGAGACGGAAGGCGTCTTTTCTCTTTTTTTTGCCCTGCAGCTGCTGCGGTTAATCTCAAAATAATATCAAGGAAAAAAAATGACGACAAAAGGAATTTATAACGATCTGGGCAGAGAGTATCCCGAGATTCAGCGTGTGGTGAAAAACCTTGGGAAGACTGTACGGGAAGCTGGTCCACTGGGAGCAAAAGAAAGCCAGCTTATCCAGCTTGCCGCCGCCGCCGCCATTGCCTCTGAGGGAAGTGTTCATTCTCACACCCGCCGGGCTTTTGAAGCAGGTGCGAATCGAAAAGAGATTGATCATGCCCTGCTTCTGCTGATCTCTACCATTGGATTTCCAAAGACGATGATGGCCCTCTCCTGGAGTCGGGATATAGAGGGGTGAATGGGGTAATACCATTCCTATTAAGTTATGACCTTATTTGGGGGCTCAATCGCGGTTGTATCTGCTCTTAATAATTCCGGGAATTACTACCAGTTTAGCCCACCAATGGTTGTGTAATTCCACTGTTATCGTTACGTTTCCCGTCACAGTGTAGACAAGGCATGCCTTGTCTCTACAACACCATTGCTGGAATCACTGTTGTAGCGATTTTTCACCAAGGATGTGTAGTGTCACCGTTATCACCCCATGGTAATGATATGGCAGCGGGTTATCGGTAATGCTTGCCATTTCGCTGATGGCCGCCACCGTAGAGACAAGGCATGCCTTGTCTACAGAACAACATCGCGGGAAACCACCGCCGTGCCGATTTTCCATCAATGGTGATGAATCAATACAAAATGGAAATGGTATAAAAGCTCTAAACATTCGAATAAAGGCAAAAAAACTTAAAAAAAATCGGCATTCCTTTTGAGGAGTGCCGATTTTTTAGTTCATTCTTATTTTTCGTATTCCGTGACAGTTACCATTTTCATTACGATAGCCGTCACCTTGTCTACATCATGGCTGGACTCATCGCGTTGTGCTGATTTCCGCAAATAATAATGCAATCCCGCCGTTGCATTCGCAGTAATCGTTAATTTCATAAATCCCGTCGCAATGTCATTAGACAAGGCATGCCTTGTCTCTACAAAAGCATTGCTGGAACCACTGTCGTGCTGATTTCCGCAATTTCATGGGCGAGAAAGGTTTTGCTCCTGAAATCATTCACCTGCTGAAATATCTGGTTAAAAAGCAATCCTTACACCGGCATAAATATTATTGCTGGAATATTCTACTTCTGTGGTCTCAAATTCCGGATCAGAAGTTCCAAAATAGCGATATTTGACATCAATACTGATTTGTTCATTTACAGCATAAGCCACACCCGCTCCAAACTGATAGGCAAATACAGTGTCATCATCACTTACATCGGGATCATCTGATCCTGGGAAATTCATATTATTTATTTCGACCTGTACCATGCCAACACCACCACTTATAAATGGAGTAAAGGCACTTGTATTTTTGAAATCATAGTAGCCATTTAAAAGAAAAGCATAGCTCGCTGTATCACCGGTTAAATCAGTACCTATACCATAAAAACTGACATTATCCAGATCGTTTTCCTGATATGCAAATTCCCCCTCAAATCTCATGTTGCCAGCAACAGCATAACCAACAGCTACACCAAGTGCCAAACCGGAGTCTGATTCCATATCCATTGTCAGACCTGGTTCTGTAGAATCAGTTACATCAGAATCATTTAGGATCGCGACACCAACATTTACACTCATATACGGACCTGGCGCACTGTAGGCAACAGAAGATATTGAGAGCATCATGATACAACTCGTGATCATAAAAATGTTTTTTTTCATCATCTTCTCCTTTTAAACATTGAATTGTCTTTTTCAGTTGAGATTCCTGAGGAATCCTGTCGTACAGGCAATTTTTTCGTGTTTATATTGTGATCACCTCCCTTTTGACGTAATTACAATCATTTATCAGTTTTACATGGAATTTCCTCAACTGTAATACCATTTACATTTTGTATTAACCAGATAACGCAACTGCGTGGAAATCTTTTTTGGCTATTACGAATGGATAAACAGGATGTAAAACGAGCATAACTTAATAGAAATGGTCTAATCATGTGAAAAAGGGCATTTTTTATAAAAGCGTAACTTCTTAAAGTTTTTCGCTGTTCCGTCTTTTGCTTTTCCCTGTCTCCCATCTCCTGTTTCCCCGTCTCCCGTCCTCTCCGTTTTAATTTCGATATTAGAATTCTAACTCAAATATGCACTCACATAGCCAACGACTCTTGATTCATCACCACTTGCCTCTGCGCTGGTTCTATAATCCAACAGATGTGCTTTTAAATTTCCTTTCTTTGCACTTAACAAAATTGCCTCAACGCCAATCATTCCACATGCTTCGCATCCGCTATGCAACGTGTCTATATCAAGTAATTCAATAGCTTTGAGGCAAATATTATCTAATTTCTCAGCGTCACGAAGATTATGAAAATGGCTTAAATCAGTGCTGATAATAACTCCATTCTCTTTATCTTCCAAAATATAATCTATGATTTGAGAAAGATGTCGTGGATCTTCTTTTCCATAGACAATCTCTGCGATATTTACATCTTTTAAATAATGTTTTATAAATGGGAATTGTACCTCTGTACTATGCTCAGCATGAGCCTGGAGAACACAGTTTATTTCGAATTTAGTTTTAAGTTTTTTTATAAGAACAGCAGCGCTGTCAATATTTCCTAATGGCGTTCTGTAAGATTCAAATTCACAAAGACTTATTCCATTAAATGCAATTTTATGTGAAGGACCAATAACAACAAAATTTTTTGCATTGCTGTTTTGTAATATCCTATAGGCCGCATTAGCGGTAATCCCTGAATAGATATAACCGGCATGAGGAACGATTACAGCTCTACTTTGAATATCATTCGCTGAAAATTGTTCGTTGAAAATTGTATTAAAATGATCAAAATATTTACCTAATTCGTCAATATTATCAGGATAAAATGTGCCGGATGCGATCTCTTTTCTGATCATGATGACACTCCTCTGGTTTTTTTATAGTGGTGCTATTGCGTCAAAATAATTTTCTATCGCTTTAACTTCATAGCGATAAATTGTTGGGTGTTTCTCATAGACAGAGGGGCTTAGACCTGCTTTATAACTGAGATGATCTAAAAATTCTTTTGGTGTTTTCAACGTTTCCCAAACTTGTGGTAAAAAAGTCCCCTGGTTCTGACCATACTTTAAAATTAATCCATCAATATCAGGTCTTATTTTATCACGCAAGTTGTCGAAATCAGTATAGCTGAGTTCTTCAGGCGGAGTTAAAATTGAAACCTCAATATGCAAATTTTGCAACTCATCTTTGCTGAGAGGTTTAAATCTGTAATCATTAAATGCCGCTGATTCAGCATTTTGAATAATATCATCAAGTAATTTTCTCTGCGCAATAATTGACCCAATACATCCTCTGAGCTGGTGATTGTAATTGAGTGTTACAAATGAAGCAGCCTCTAATTGTAAAAAAGGATAATCTGTCAGGAGTTTATTTCTGTCTATCTCTATATTCCTGTCAAACCGGGATAAAATAGCAGTTTTCGCAATGCGCAATAAAATTGAATCTATCATCTTTATCTCCCTTCACCATTTTTTTTTCTGCATTCCCGATTGTACATTACAGAATCTTTATTCTCAAATCCTTTTGTCTTTCTTCGCGTTCCTTCGTGTTCTTCGCGGTGAAAAAATTGTCTTTCCGCTTTCTCCCGTTCCCTGCCTTTGAATCCGCCAATATAAAATGTAAAAGGTGTTATGCCCAAACTCCAGAAATGTGCTGACCGCACTTGCTGCAACACCCATCAGTCAAAGTGTTTTCCCGGATACTGAAACCAAAACGATTGATCAGTTCGGCACCACAATTCGGGCAGAAAGTGTTTTCTCCACCCTCGCCGCGAATATTGCCCTCATAGACATAGTGCAGCCCCTGCTCAAGACCAATTTCTCTTGCTTTACGCAGGGTGGCAATCGGCGTAGGCGGGCGATCCAACATCTTATAGGTAGGATAAAAGGCTGTCACATGCCAGGGAATCGTTGGAGAAACGGATGTAATGAACCTGGCAATATCGCGTAATTCTTCCGCTGAATCATTGAGACCAGGGATGATAAGTGTAGTGACTTCAACCCATACTCCGAGTTCATGCATCAGTTGCACGTTGTCAAGAACAGGTTGCAGCCTGGCATTGCAGACCGTCTTGTAAAAATCATCAGTAAACCCCTTAATATCAATATTGATACCGTCGAGGACCGGTGCCAGGTGACGGGTAACTTCCGGGGTCATATAGCCGTTGCTGACAAAGACATTTTTCAGCTGTCGCTGATGGGCAAGCACCGAACAATCCCAGGCAAATTCATAGAAAATTGTTGGCTCTACATAGGTATAACAGATACTTTTGCTTCCAGTTTGGATGGCTTCTTTAACGACGGTTTCAGCTGTACACTCAGCGCCTATGATCTCACCATTGTGAAGAAGTGGATATTGTGAGATATTGGAGTTTTGACAGTGAAGGCAGCGGAAATTACAACCTGTGGTGGAAATAGAGAACGCTTTGCTGCCAGGGAGAAAGTTGAACAGTGGCTTTTTTTCGATGGGATCGAGGTTTTCCACGATCAGTCGGCCATAAACAAGGCTGTATAAAACACCGCCCCTGTTTTCCCGCACCCCACATATACCTCGTTTTCCATCACCTATGTGACAACGATGGCTGCACAGTTCACAGATAACCTTGTTTTCTTTTCCAGTTTTATAAAATAGAGCTTCTTTCATGTTTTCACCTCTCTTTTCCGTAATTTCTCAAAAAGTTATGGAAAAAGACAAAGATAAAAAGGAGAAAGGAGGCAGGAAAAAACAGGGCAACAAAACACGATGACATCCGTTGTGGGATGAGACTGTTCTGTCTTTCGTCTTTTCCTTTCTCCTGTTCAGTTCTGACCTTATGTTCATGCGATTATTCGCAATCTCTCAAGTCTTATTTTTACCCCCTTTATTCCCGCCAGTCCTCGAACCTTGACCAGAGCCATCGCCCTTGCCTTTACCTTTACCCGGCCCTTGCCCCATACCTTTACCATGACCGTCTTTTGGTCCCTGACCTTTTGGTCCAGTTTTATCTTTATTTGGCATTTGCAGTACCTCCTTTCTGTTGGCGAATAACAGCGTCCACGAATTTGTGACTGCTTGAATCCGCCGTGTTAGCTACTCTTATTGTTCCTGTAAGATTTTACCCGGGGGGCTTTTCTGGTTAGCTCTCTAATGCCTTTTCCGCCTGATTCATGTTTTCAATACCTTTTATCAAGGCATCCGGGTTGAAGGAAATAGAGTTAATTCCACATTCAACAAGAAATCGTGAATATTCCGGATAATCGCTTGGAGCCTGGCCGCACAACCCAATCTTCACACCAGCAACGTTTGCTTTTTTAATAGCCATACTGATAAGCTGCATAACCGCAGGATCAAACGGAGAGAAAATCTCACTGAGTAATTCTGAATCCCTGTCGGCACCGAGGGTTAACTGAGTAAGGTCATTACTGCCAATTGAAAAGCCATCAAAATGTTTGGCAAATTCTTCGGCAAGCAGGGCATTACTTGGGATTTCAACCATCATATATAATTGAAGCTTGTTTTCTCCTCGTACCAGGCCATTTTCTTCCATAATATGAATGACACTGGTAGCTTCTTTAACTGTTCTCACGAATGGAAGCATCAGTTTTACATTGGTGAAACCCATTTCTTCACGCACTCTTTTCATTGCCTTGCATTCCATCACGAAAGCATCTTTGTATAAAGCATGGTAGTAACGTGATGCCCCCCTGAATCCAATCATTGGATTTTGTTCAACGGGTTCAAATATTTTTCCTCCAAGAAGATTCGCATATTCATTTGATTTAAAATCACTCATTCTGACAATTACATCTTTAGGATAGAAAGCTGCAGCGATGGTTGCAGTTGCCTCTGCCAGTTTATGAATAAAATAGTCTTTCTTGTCGGGATAATGATGCGTCAGTTTTTCAATTTCACTCTTAACAGATGGATCTGTTAATTTATCGAAATGATGCAGCGCCATAGGATGGATTTTTATGACGTTGTTAATAATAAATTCCATCCGCATGAGCCCGACACCATTATTCGGAAACATGGAATATCGGAAAGCCTGATCTGGGCGGGCAAGAATGAGCATGATTTGAGCTTTTGGCATTTTAATTTTTGCTGTGTCAATCTCATGCTCATCCCATGTCCCCCTGCCCTCATAAACATAGCCGGTGTCGCCTTCAGCAGTAGAAATGGTAATAAGTTGCCCATCCTTAATGGCTGTAGTCGCATTCCCTGTTCCAACAATACCTACTGCGCCTACTTCCCGGGCTACAATAGCTGCATGTGACGTCCTTCCACCCTGATTGGTAACAATGCCCGCTGCTTTTTTGAGAATAGGATCCCAGTCGGGGTCCGTTCTTCCTGTAACCAAGATTTCTCCATCATTCAGTTTATCAATATCTTTGGGAGACGCGAGTATTCGTGCAATACCTGACGTTATACTGTTTCCCAGGCCAATTCCTTTGCAAATTAATTTCCCCTTGTCTTTTATTTCGTATTCCTTGAATACATTCTTATGTTTATTTTGGCTGTGCACTGTTTCGGGGCGTGCCTGTACAATATATATTTGATTGGTGTTACCATCTTTTGCCCATTCAATATCCATGTGTCTTTTATAGTGTTCCTGGATGATCATGGCCCACGTTGTCAATTGCACAACTTCTTCATCATTAAGAATGAACTGCTGCATGCGTTCCGGAGATGTATCCAAGTTAATAATGGCATCTTCAGGTTGCAAAATCTCAGACATGTTTTTTTCGGCATACACCATTGTTTTTTCTTTGCTGCCCAACTTTCTCGAAATGATTGGTTGCTTGACCTTTCCGACAAATGATTTGTAGACCAGAAATTCGTCTGTATTTACACTTCCCTGGACTACATTTTCACCCAGTCCCCAGGCACCGGAAACAAGAACCACTTTATCAAATCCCGTGTCAGGGTCCAGTGTAAAGGTTACCCCTGCAGATGCTTTATCGGAGCGAACCATTATTTGAACTCCGATGGACAAAGCCACTTTGATATGATCAAAGCCATTATCAACTCTGTATTTTATGGCTCTATCTGTAAAAAGGGAGGCATAGCAGCGGTGACAGGCGACAATTAAATTTTCCTCTCCCTGCACATTCAGATACGATTCCTGTTGCCCTGCAAAACTTGCATTAGGCAGGTCTTCAGCTGTTGCGCTGCTGCGAACTGCGAGAGAAAGAGGATTTCCAGAACGTTTTTCTAATTGTTTGCAGGCCAATTTTATTTCATCTTCCAGTTCTTTTGGAAAAGAAGAATCAAGTAAAAGATGCCTGACTTTTGAACCAATTTCGTTAAGGTTGGAAAATTTTTTAATGTCGAGTCTGGAGAGGATATCGGTGAGCTTCGGGATAAGATTATTTTCATTGAGAAAAGACCAGTAACCATCACTTGTAACGGCAAAACCATCAGGTACTTTAATTCCTTTGGATGAGAGTTCTGAAAACATTTCACCAAGCGAAGCATTTTTACCACCAACCAGAGCTATGTCTTTTAAATGTATTTCAGCAAAGTTTTTTATCTGGTTCATTTTCATCCCCCCAATTCAAGTTATAATTGCGCCTCAGAGCTGTCACTTTAAGAAGCAACCTATGTCAGGTCCATAGCGATTAAAACTATGACCAATGTGGAGTTCGTTAAATACTCCACCCATGAATTTGTATAATAAGCGCATTGCCTCTGCAGTCAACTGATGAGGACTCTGAATAATCGCCCATATTTTTCATTACAGGGTACCTTGAATATGAACATATACAGGCTGTTTCAAGATACCCGGATGATTCTCTGTTGAGCCAGCATTATGAGAGTAAACTGCATAAATACTCTGGTTGCAAAGGCTGGTGGAGTAATGAATCGGATGAAAAAAGAGATACTTCCAGGGGATACCGAACAGAAATCTTTCCTGTCCGGTTCGGCTGTCCGGTTCGATTGTCCGGGGCAACGATGAATCACAGAGCATGCGGGTTTGTTTATTGAATAAATTTAATAAAAATCCAAAGTTTATCTTCTATTCACAGTACCTTGGCCCAAACCTGAATTCAAGCGATAAGTGAGGAACCCATTACTTTTCTGACAGACACTTCTGTTCGTTTTTTAAATGTTTCATAAGTATTTAAAAATTCAGATATTTTTCTGATCTGCTGTTAATTTTGTCTATCGTTTCAACAACTTGTTTCATGGTGATGCCAGCAATCTCCTCTTTAACATATTTTCCCTTTTTCCCTGGTAAGGGTGCTGCAAGATGCATTGAAGAGCACTTTTACCCTTTTTGCCTGGGAGTGCGCCTGCTTCTCCGTTGCCAATACATTCTCGGCCGCTGACTTCAGCTGGCAGGTGATCAATATCTGCACGACTGGGGATACCACTATGACCGTGAGCTGATCCATAACGTTTTCTCTAACGTTTTCGGGATGTTGTGCCGTTATGATAAAGTGATACTGCCCATCATCATGTAAATGATCAGCGCTCTGTTCCAAGTTCCATTCATTTCGCAGGCATACACAGTGCAACTCCTTGATCTTATTCGTAAGATTGACGAATTTCGATTTTCTGACATGGCTTTTAAGCTTTTTATATTGAGAGCTTATCAGCGTGGTGTTACGGAGTATTTCACGAGAAACAGCAGGCTGAAGAGTAACCGAAATCTTTTCCTCTATAATTATGATATCCTTCTTTTTTCTGACGTATTTTGATATAGTGTATTTCTATAAGGTTCAATTGCTGGCAGTTACTATTTATATTCTTTGAAAACAAACTGGTAACTTTTTTCAGAATACACCTGATTCTTGATTTTTTTCAAAGAGGTCTTTCTCTTCAGCTGCCTGCAGAGATTCTGCGTTTATTATACCAGTTCAGGGATGTGACGACTGCTGTCAGCAATCTTTTTATGAAGGTATGCGGTGAAAATCGTGGCGGCACTATGAAAAATACAGCAGGTATTGCCAATAGAGGGAAGGTTCTTCTGGTTCGAGGAAGTGTAGTCGATATCCATTTCGATGCACATTTGCCTCCCATTTATTCACTGCTGCACGCCAATGGCGGGGCGATTATTATAGAGGTCCTTGCTCAACTTGATGTACATCGCGTCCGTGGGATTGCGCTGACCCCCACTCAGGGACTTGCCCGCGGAGATGCGGTTGAGGATACGGGCGGGCCTTTGAAAGCTCCGGTCGGCAAGGGAATTCTTTCGCGGATGTTCGATGTCTTTGGAAATCCTATAGACCGGCAGCCGGCACCAACCGATATCGTGTGGCGCACAGTTCATCGCAATCCCCCGACACTGGCACAGCGCTCTTCCAAATCCGAGATTTTTGCAACAGGAATAAAGGTCATTGATGTTCTGGTGCCACTGGAACGTGGCGGCAAGGCCGGTCTTTTCGGTGGAGCGGGTGTTGGCAAGACTGTTTTGCTGACTGAAATGATTCATAACATGATCGGACACGAGGAAGGGGTCAGCATCTTTTGCGGAATCGGCGAACGATGCCGCGAAGGTGAGGAGCTGTACCGCGAGATGCGGGATGCAGGCGTTTTGCCAAATATGGTGATGATCTTCGGGCAAATGAACGAACCACCGGGCAGCCGCTTTCGGGTAGGCCACGCGGCCCTGACCATGGCTGAATATTTCAGAGACGATGAGCAGCGTGACGTGCTCCTGCTCATCGATAACATCTTTCGGTTTATTCAGGCCGGTATGGAAGTCTCAGGTCTCATGGGACAAATGCCCTCTCGTCTGGGATATCAGCCGACCATGGGTACGGAGCTTTCTCATCTTGAGGAGCGTATCGCCAATACCGACGCAGGGGCCATTACATCCATCCAGGCGGTCTATGTGCCGGCAGATGATCTGACCGATCCGGCGGCAGTTCACACCTTTTCACACCTCTCGTCATCCATCGTGCTTTCACGCAAGCGGGCAGCCGAAGGGCTGTATCCTGCCATCGATCCGCTGCAATCCAGTTCCAAGATGGCCACCCCCGGCATTATCGGAGGTCGACATTATCGCCTGGCACGGGAAATCAGGAAAACCCTTGCCCAATACGCGCAACTCAAAGACATCATCGCCATGCTTGGCCTTGAGCAACTCTCATCTGAGGATCGCAAAGTTGTCGCCCGTGCCCGTCGGCTGGAGCGTTTTCTCACCCAGCCATTTTTCACGACCGAGCAGTTCACCGGCCTGACAGGGAAGCTCGTTTCCCTCGAAGATGCTTTAGACGGTTGTGAGCAAATCTTAAATGATACATTGAACGACTACCCTGAAAGTGCGTTTTACATGATTGGAACTATTGATGAGGTCAGGGAAAAAAGCCCGGACCCGGAAAAGGAGGTCGAAAATGCGGCCGTCACTCATGACGCTTAAAATTCTCCTGCCATTTCAGGTCTTCACTGAGAAAACCGGTATTACGCGCATCGTGGCCGAAACCCAGGCTGGCTCGTATGGGTTTCTGCCCCAGAGACTCGACTGCATCGCGTCTCTGGTACCCGGAATATTGATCTACGAAAACGAAGAAGAGGGCGAAGTGTACGTGGCTGTCGATGAAGGTGTCCTGGCGAAAGTGGGACCACAAGTATCTGTTTCAGTACGCAATGCCATCGGCGGAACAGATCTCGGGCAACTGCGTGCAGCAGTTGAGAAAGAGTTTCTCGCTTTGCACGAACGGGAGCAGAGCATTCGTTCTGAGCTGGCGAAAATAGAAAGTGGTTTCATCCGTCGCTTTGTAGAGTTTCAACATGGATGATCAAACCGAAAAACATCCCGTGACGCCGGAGACGCCGCTCTGCGAGGAGATTGGCAGGAAGGCCAGGAACAAGCTTCGGGCGCAGCGAAAGACCACCCGGAACGTCTGGTTTGGTCTGGGGATGATGGGGCTCGTTGGCTGGTCGGTGGTGGTTCCGACCCTGCTCGGTACGGCGCTTGGCATCTGGCTGGATGCGAGGCACACGGGAAGCTATTCATGGACGTTGATGCTGCTGGTTGCCGGTCTGGGAATTGGCTGTCTGAATGCCTGGCACTGGGTGGCAAAAGAAGACAGTGAAATACAGAAAGACCAGGAGGACACGGATGAATGAGGTTTTGACACTGTTTCTTGTAACTTTGGCGGGTTTTGTTCTCGGGATACTGTTTTTCGGCGGCCTGTGGTGGACTGTGCAGAAGGTTCTTTCATCGAATCGGCCGACCCTGTGGCTTCTTGGCAGCCTGGTGCTGCGGACGACTGTTGTCCTCGCTGGTTTGTATATTATTGCCCGTGATGACTTGAAAAAGTTACTCTTCTGTCTGACTGGATTCATCATTGCACGAATCATCATCACCCGCTATACCGGCCTGCAGAAAAAACAGCATATCCTGCCAGCCAGGGAGACCGACCATGCGACTGAGTCCTGATGAAATCATTTTCTGGCAATACGGTTTTGTGAAACTCAACGCAACCATCGTGTTCACCTGGGGATTGATATTCCTGCTTGCCGTCGGCGCAAAACTGATCACCCGGCATCTTTCTACCGACCTGACACGGACACGCTGGCAGAATATGCTGGAGATTATTGTTACCGGCATTGAAAAACAGCTCGGTGAGGTGGGCCTGAGCCAGCCACGCACCTACCTCGGTTTTCTTGGCACGATTTTTTTGTTCGTCGCTGCGGCCAGTCTCTGCACCATCTTTCCAGGCTACGAACCTCCCACCGGCTCGCTCTCGACGACTGTGGCACTCTCCCTCTGTGTCTTTGTGGCGGTACCATTTTACGGCATTGCAGGGCAGGGGCTGTCTGAGTATCTGCACTCCTATATGGCGCCCACACCGATCATGCTGCCGTTTAATATTATCAGTGAGATTTCACGTACCCTTGCTCTTGCCATCCGCCTGTTCGGCAACATGATGAGCGGCACTATGATTATCGCTATCCTGCTGACGATTACGCCTTTCTTCTTTCCGATTCTGATGACAGTGCTCGGCTTGCTTACCGGCATGGTACAGGCATATATCTTCAGTATCCTCGCCGCTGTATACATTGCGGCGGCTACGCAGGTGCGTGTAACAAAACCAGCCACACTGCAGGAATAAACATCACAATAAGGAGGCTCTATGTATGACAACATGACTATTATCGCGGTGGCATCAATCGTCATCGCTGGTATCACCACTGGATTTGGCACCATGGGGCCTGCCTTTGCGGAAGGCAGAGCGGTCGCCACAGCGCTCAGTTCACTGGCCCAGCAGCCGGATGCCTCCGCGACCATTACCCGAACCTTATTTGTCGGCCTGGCGATGATCGAATCCACAGCCATCTACTGTTTCGTGGTCTCGATGATCCTTATCTTCGCCAATCCATTCTGGAACCACGCAATATCTCAAACTGCGGGCCAATAAAACCATGTTAATCGACTGGTTCACCGTTGGAGCACAGATCGTCAATTTCTTCATTCTGGTGTGGTTGCTGAAACGCTTTCTCTATAAACCTGTGATCAATGCCATTGATGCCAGGGAGAAGCGGATAGCCAGGGAACTTGCGAGCGCCGATGCGAAAGCGGCTGAAGCGCAGAAGGAACGTGACGACTTCCAGACGAAGAATGAAGACTTCGACCGGCAACGGGCAACACTGCTCAGTGAGGCGGCAGAGGAGGCGCATACCGAGCGTCAGCGACTCTTCGACGAGGCGCGGCACGATGCTGAGGAATTGCGGGTAAAACGACAGAAGGCATTACAAAACGAAGCCTCTTCTTTGCAGGAGGCTGTCAGCCGCCGAACCCGGCATGAGGTTTTTGCCATCACGCGTAAAACCCTGGCAGATCTTGCTACGACCAGCCTCGAAGAACAGATGGTCGAGGTGTTTACTCGTCGCTTAAAGGAGATGGATGAGCAGGTAAAAACAGAACTGGCCGCATCTCTTGCAAAATCGTCTGATCCGGCAGTCGTACGCAGCCGTTTTGAGTTACCTCCCGAACAGCAGGCAATACTGCAAAAGGCCCTCAACGAGACCTTTTCAGCTGAAATCCGCATCCGTTTCGAGACCTCACCCGACATCATCAGCGGCATAGAACTTGCCAGCGATGGCCGGAAGATTGCGTGGTCCATTGAGGATTACCTGATGTCCCTGGAAGAGGCTGTGGATGAACTCCTGCAGGAAAAGAAGCAACCCAAAACGAATGATGAGCAACCCATACAGGAAAGAACGAGTCCATGACGATGGCAACTGACAATCTTGAGAATCTTTTCGACACCACCTTTACCGGGATGCACGAGGCGCGGGAAATTTTTTCTCCGCAACTGCGGCTGCGGGAGACAGGGACGATTATCAGCGTCGCCACCGGCATCGCCAAAGTGTCAGGCCTGCCCGGAGTGGGTTCCGATGAACTGGTGATATTTCCAGGGGATGTTCTCGGTGTTGCTTTCAACGTGGACGCCAGCGAAATTGGCGTTGTTCTCTTTGGCGAATACTCGCATCTGCATGCTGGCGATGAAGTACAGCGTACCGGCCGGGTGATGGACGTTGGCGTCGGTGAAGGACTGCTGGGACGGGTGATTGACCCGCTTGGTCGGCCTCTTGATGATAACGGTTCGGTTGCCGTGAGTCATCGTCTGCCCATAGAACGTCGTGCTGCGGCCATCATGGATCGCGCACCCGTCACGGAACCGCTGCAGACTGGTCTCAAGGTCATTGATGCGCTCATTCCTGTTGGCAGGGGGCAGCGAGAGTTGATTCTCGGAGACCGCCAGACGGGCAAGACCACCATTGCCATCGACACCATCTTAAATCAGCGCGGCAAGGATGTGCTCTGCGTCTACTGCTCCATTGGCCAGCGGGGAGCGACCATTGCCAAAGTCCTGGCAACCCTGCGGCAGAAAGGCGCCATGGAGTACACAGTTCTGGTTGTTACAGAGGGAAATGATCCGCCTGGTCTTTCATATATTGCGCCGTATGCTGCGACCAGTATTGCCGAGTTTTTTATGGAGGCAGGTCGAGATGTGCTGATCGTTTACGATGATCTCACCCATCACGCACGCGCCTATCGTGAACTGTCGCTGTTGCTGCGTCGTCCTCCCGGCCGTGAAGCCTTTCCTGGCGATATTTTTTACATCCATTCCCGGCTGCTGGAGCGGGCAACGCATCTGCGCCAGGAACTCGGAGGCGGTTCGCTTACCGCTCTGCCCATTATCGAGACTGAAGCACAAAACATTTCGGCCTACATCCCAACCAATCTGATTTCCATCACCGATGGACAGATTTACCTCTCACCTGCCTTGTTCGAACTCGGTGTACTGCCAGCGGTTGATGTCGGCAAATCTGTTTCGCGGGTTGGCGGCAAGGCGCAGCGCGCAGCCTATCGGTCAGTGGCGGGCGACCTCAAGCTCGCCTATGCACAGTTTGAAGAACTTGAGACCTTTTCCCGGTTCGGCGCCCGTCTTGATGAGGCTACCCGTATCAGAATTGAACACGGAAAGCGGATTCGCGCCTGTCTCAGGCAGCCGGAATCTGAACCATTATCCATGCCAACGCAGATTACAGTCCTGCTGGCGTTGACCGCGAAAATATTCGACAGCGTTCCACTTGACAGGATGCTGGAAGCGGAACAGGCCGTTCAGGAAGCAGCGGTGGATATTCCCCAGGATATACTTGATCGTCTGGAGGCCGGGAATAAGATGAGTAAAGAGGATCGTGAATCAATTATTCGTGTCGCCCGCGAGTCTTGCGCACGTTTTCAGTCTGTTGGGTAAAAAGGGGAGACGGGAGACGGGAGACGGGAGACAGAAAAAGACAATAAAGCCAAACAATGTTGGAAATTTATTTTACGGGTATTGGTTGTGCAGATCCGAATGCAATCCCGCTGTTATCCCCGTGGTGACAACATGGTGTTGTATTTATGGGGAAAAAAGGGAGGCAGGAGGAAGGAGGCAGGAAAAAAAGCAAAAGGTCTTTGTAGAGACGACCAATTTGGGCGTCTTCAGCATAACGGATGTTTCTACAACGAGATCAATTTTACATCCTGTTTATCCATTCGTAATCGCCAAAAAAATATTTTCGCGGTGCCGTCTTTTACAAGGGTACCTTGAAATAGTCTCATATCACAACGGATGTCATCGGTTTTTGTTGCTGTTTGATATTCCCATAACAGAGGTTCCCTTATGATAGTGACACGAGAAAAAAGCCGCGCCTGCCCCAAAAGACAGGGACGAAACCTTCGGATGTGTGATGAGTGATACCATAGCGAGTCTCGGACGGCAGATCAGCGGAGCAGGGGACCTGCAATCTGTTGTCCGGACCATGAAAGCTGTAGCTGCTTCAAGCATAGGTCAATATGAAAAATCTGTGCGTGCGTTAAGCGACTACCATCGCACTGTGGAGCTCGGGCTGGGGGCATGCTTCCGGGAGAAAGGAAATCTTTCGCTGCGTGCTGAAGGGACACCGGCAAAAGCAAAAGATGCACATGCGATCAGTGCAGTCGTGTTTGGCTCGGACCAGGGACTCGTGGGCCAGTTTAATGATGTGGTGGCCACGTTTGCTGTGCGGACATTCTCAGCACTGTCCGTCAAACCGGAGATATGGACGGTTGGTGAGCGCGTCCATGACTATCTGGCAGACAGTGGGATGCAACTGGTGGGACAATTCGCCGTACCAAATACCGTTGAAGCCATAACACCGTTCGTCGGGAAAATTCTCATGGAGGCAGGGGAGCGCCACAGTCTCGATGAAGGCGCGGAACTGTACCTCTTTTATAACCGGCCTGCCTCTGGATCCTTGTATACACAGGTCAGCCAGCGGTTGCTCCCTTTGGACGAAAAGTGGCGGGACAACCTTGCCGAACGCCCCTGGCCATCGGGAAACCTTCCAGAGGTTATAGGAGACAGTATCACGACGTTGCAGAAGCTCATCAGCGAATATCTTTTCGTCTCGATATTCAGGGCATGTGCCGAGTCGCTGGCAAGTGAAAACGCGAGCCGTCTGGCAGCGATGCAACGTGCCGACAATAACATCAGTGAATTACTGGAGGAGCTCAATAGAACATTTCATCATTTACGCCAGAGTAATATTGATGAGGAACTCTTCGACGTTATCTCCGGCTTTGAAGCGTTGAACGGGGAGGCGAACTGATACACAATCACACGTCAAATGAGCCGGAAGGTTGATGTGTCGTGTGAGGAAAGAGGAGTGGAAGCAGGAACAAAATAAACCACAGGAGGCAACATGACAAAATCAGACCGCACCATGATGCAGAAGATGGGGATTTGGATTGATCATAAAGAGGCGGTTTTAGTCTCATTGCAAAACGGCCAGACAACGGTTGAGCGGATCGAGTCTAACGCCGAAAGTCACTTTCGGCCATCAGGTGGCTGGAAGTCCTCTGGAACGAACGTGGCTCAATCTGTATCAAAAGAACAAACAGCGGACGAGCGCCGCAAACACCAGTTTCGCAATTTCTATCAAGAGGTAATCGAGCAGGTTCGCAACGCCAGCCTTCTCTATATTTTTGGTCCAGGGGAAGCAAAGGGTGAACTGGTAAAAGAAATTGAGAAAATAAAAGGCCAGCCCGAAAGAATTGCAGCCGTCGAAGTCTGCGACAGTCTCACTGAAAACCAGCTGGTTGCTCAGGTAAAATCTTTTTTTGCAGCGGCCTGATTGTACCCGCTGCCAGGCTTGCTGAGTGCTGAGGATTCTCTTCTTCGTGAGAACAGGTAGAGAATCCTCAGATCAGAGGCAAAATTTTTGGAAAGTGATATAATTTTCTTTACAGAGAATCTGCGACAAAGGGACAGCAGCCGATCGGCTTAAAGAATTGTCCGCTGTGAAGGAATCAGACAGCCACTGCATTGATTTCTCAAGCAGTGGCTGTTTTTTTTCTTGTGACAGAAATTCAGGAATGCCTTGATTGCCCTGGCCACGGTGCAGGCGATGTTGGGTGAAAATTTGAGAAGGCAGCTGAATATGGCCGAAGTTGCCTCAAGGTTTTGTCATGAAAAAACTCGTTATTGTTATAACCCTGATACTTCTGGCAGGAGTCGCTGCCGCAGGAGGATGGTGGTGGTATCAACGTCAGATGGAGCAGCTGCCGGAAGGTATCGTTAAAGTAAACGGTCGTTTTGAGCTGGGACGGATGGATGTTGCCTCCCTGTACCCGGGCCGTATTGAAGCCCTGCCGGTGATAGAGGGACAGGAGATAGCAGCAGGGGAAGTGGTCGCCAGACTCTCATCCGAAGAGACACAGGCCCTGCTCCAGGCAGCCCAGGCGGCAAGAGACAGGGTCACTCAGACCGTGAATCGTGCCGAGGCACAAACTGCGGCCCGGAGAGAACAGCAGCGGCTGGCTGAGCTGGAATTTAAAAACGCCAAAGCACTTCAAAAGGACTCTCTGGTTTCGTCTGTGGAAGTAGAGCGGCGGCAAAGAGTTCTTGCTGGAGAAACCGCTGCCGTGAAAGCATCCCAGGCTGCGGAAGCCGAGGCCAGAGCTGCCATCCGTGAAGCCGAAGCCCAGGTCCGGCGGATCAATTCCGTGAAGGAAGATCTGGAAATTCGCGCACCCCGGGCGGGACGCATTGAATATCGTATTGCCGAGCTGGGCAGGGTGATTCCCGCTGGCGGCAAGGTAGTTACAATGCTGGATCCTTCTGATGCCTGCATGAGCCTCTTTTTACCCACATATACTTTGGGACAGGTTCGTATCGGCAGCGACGCCAGAATTATATTGGATGGCATCACTGCCGTCTTCCCGGCAAAAGTCAGTTTTATCGCCTCAGAAGCACAATTTACTCCCAAGTATGTAGAAACTGCGGATGAACGTACCAAAATGATGTATCGCGTTAAATTGCAGCTGGCGGCCGATCTTGCCTTGCAATACAAGGATCTGCTCAAGGGCGGGCTTACGGGCAACGGCTATGTACGGCTGACAAACGAGGTTCCCTGGCCGCCGTACCTTGACGAACATCTGCCGCAGGAACGGGAGAACTGAGATGAGTGCATCTCTACAGCCCGAAGCCGCAGCAAAAAATCTCAGTGTGCACATCGATGGGTTGTCGCATTTTTATGGTAAAGTCACTGCTCTGGAGAATCTTTCCCTTCAACTGGCGTCTGGCGAAACTACAGGCCTCATTGGTCCGGATGGCGTGGGCAAATCGACACTTTTGTCCGTCATTGCCGGTGTCAAAATCATTCAACAGGGTCAGGTGAAGGTCCTGGGGGGGGATATGGCGGATAAACGTTTCCGCCGGCAGAATTCGTCCAGGATTGCATTCATGCCCCAGGGGCTGGGCAAGAACCTCTATCCAACCCTTTCCGTGTACGAAAATATCGATTTTTTCGCCAGTCTCTTTGGCCTGCGGGAACGCGAGCGGGGAAGACGCATCAGGCATTTGCTCGATGCCACCGGCCTGGCTCCTTTTCCTGATCGTCCGGCGGGAAAACTCTCCGGGGGGATGAAGCAGAAATTGAGCCTGTGCTGTTCGCTGGTCCACGACCCCGATCTGTTGATTCTTGATGAACCCACCACGGGCGTGGATCCCCTGGCCCGGCGTCAATTCTGGTCGCTGGTGGATTCGATGCGCGCCGATCGGCCTGAGATGTCGGTCATCGTTGCCACGGCCTATATCGAAGAAGCACAGAATTTCAAATATATCATTGCAATGGATAACGGTAAAATCCTCGTCAATGATCTTACCTCCAAAGTATTGGAAGACACAAAAAGCAAAACCCTTGAAGAAGCCTATGTGAAATTGCTGCCCAAAGAGAGGAGGGGGAGCGGGATTGGTTTGGAAATTCCACCGTTTGTGCCGGAAAAAGATTCTCCTCCAGCCATAGAGGCGGAGAACCTCACCCGGAAGTTCGGCGATTTCACAGCCGTGGACAAGGTGAATTTCCGCATCGAACGGGGGGAGATTTTCGGTTTTCTCGGCTCCAACGGCTGCGGTAAAAGCACTACCATGAAAATGCTTACCGGTTTATTGGAGGTCACCAGCGGCACTGCCATGCTGCTTGGCCAGCCGATTGACTCCAGGAATATGCGCACACGCATGCGGGTCGGGTATATGTCCCAGTCCTTTTCACTGTATGAAGAGTTAACGGTACGGCAAAATCTGGTGCTGCATGCGCAGCTTTATCAAATTCCTTCGCAGCAAAGGGAGGATGTGGTCAAGGGCGTGTTGAATGATTTCGATTTGAATGAGGTGGCAGACAGTCTTCCCATGCAGGTCTCCCTGGGCATCCGTCAGCGGCTGCAGCTGGCGGCTGCCTGTCTTCACAAACCAGAGATACTGATTCTTGATGAACCGACTTCCGGGGTGGACCCGGCGGCCCGGGATATGTTCTGGAGACGCCTTGTCCAGCTGTCCCGCGAAGAAAAAGTCACCATCTTCGTTTCTACTCATTTCATGAATGAAGCCGAGCGCTGTGACCGGATATCTTTCATGCATCAGGGCAGGGTGCTGGCAATGGGCACGCCAAAAGAACTGCAGGAGAAAGCAGGTTCTCCAACTTTGGAAGAGGCGTTTATCAGCTCTCTGGAGCAGGAGGGTGCAAAAGAAAATGATGATGAAACCAGGACGGCGGGAGCTGTTGAAGAGAGCACGCCGTCGCTGGTTCCTGTTGGGGGGGAAAGCTCTTCACACGGGTGGAGACAGTGGTGGAAAATTGTCGGCTCCTTTGCCCGTCGGGAAACGAAGGAATTGCTGCGAGATAGAATTCGACTTACTTTTGCCATTGCAGGACCTGTTGTCTTGCTTCTGGTGGCGGCATGGAACGTCTCCTTTGATGTGGCAAACGTAAAGTTCGCAGTTCTCGACCACGACCAGAGTGCTTCCAGTCGAGAACTGATCGAACAGTTCAGCGGATCGCATTATTTCAATATACGCCCTCCAATCCGTGATACAGCCGAGGTTGATACCCTGCTCCGGGGGTCCCGTGTCCGCATGGTGATTGAAATTCCACCGGATTTCGGCAGAGATCTGCTCGCCGGGCGTCAACCGGCGGTGGCATTTTATATAGACGGTGCGCAGCCCTTCACCGCCGAAAATGTCCGCGGTTTCATCTCCGGGATTTTGTTGCAGTTCACTCAAAATTTCATGCGCAGCGTGGGCTCTCCTCAGCAGGCAGTTTTACCCGCCTCACTGGAACCGCGTTTTGTCTACAACCAGGAGTTCCGCAGCATCTATGCCATCGCTCCTGGTCTTGTCATGCTGGCCTTGATTCTGATCCCCACCATGCTGACTGCACTGGGCGTGGTGCGAGAAAAAGAGATTGGCTCCATTATCAATCTTTATGCATCTCCAGCTGGAGTCAGCCAGTATCTTATTGGTAAACAGCTTCCTTATGTAGCTGTGGGCATGGTGAGCTATCTCATCCTGGTACTGTTGAGTATCTCGGTATTGGGTGTTCCGGTTCGCGGCTCTTTTTTGAGCATGAGTTTCGGAGCACTGCTTTTTGTCATGGCCGCCACCGCGTTTGGGCTGTTGATTTCCTGCTTCGTTCGCTCACAGGTGGCCGCGATGTTTGCCTCGGCCATTATCTGCCTGATCCCTTCACTTAATTTTTCCGGCCTGCTTTACCCCGTCTCGACGCTGACCGGCTCCAGCATGGTGGTGGGGCTGGGCTTTCCTTCGTCGTGGTATCAACTCATCAGTCTGGGCGCTTTCACAAAAGGGCTGGACTGGCGAAGCTTTCTCCCGATGTATGCGGCGCTGGCCGCTTTTGCCGCGACCTATTTACTGGCCGCCTGTTTACTTCTGAAAAAGCAGGAGGTCTGAGTGTTATGAAACAGTGGTGTTGGAATGTAGTTCGTCTGAGCAGAAAGGAATTAAGCAGCCTGCTCACTGACGTTATCTTGATGTTTTTCATTGCCTTCACTTTGTCCGCTGCGGTGGTCAGCGTGGCCAAAGGCGTAAAGGCAGAGGTAGACAACGCTTCCGTGGGCATTATCGATAACGATCACTCCACCTTGTCGATGCGTCTTCGAGATGCCATTTTGCCACCCTATTTCAAAACTCCCCAGATAATTTCCCATGGCCAGATTGATGGGCTGATGGACAAGGGTGCAGTTATTTTTGTCCTCGATATTCCTGCAAATTTTGAGGAAGATCTTCTTGCTGGCAGGCAGCCTGTGGTGCAATTGCTGGTTGATGCAACCGCCATGACGCAGGCCGGGGTGGGTGTCTTCTACTTTCAGCAAATTTTTACCCGGGAAATTCTGTTTTTTTTGCAGATGCAGGGTATTGATTCGATGTTGCCTGTACAACCGGTCATTCGGATGCTCTATAATCCCAACACCAAAACAGCCTGGTTTACTTCCGTGATGCACATCGTAATAACAATCACGATCCTTGGTATTATCCTCGTGGGAGCAGCCGTTATTCGAGAACGGGAACATGGCACTATTGAACATTTGCTGGTGATGCCCGTACGGGCAAGTGAAATCGCCTTTGCCAAAATTCTCACCAACGCTGCAGTTATCCTGGTGGCGTCCCTGCTGTCCATCGCCCTCGTGGTTCACCTTGGACTGGGGGTTCCCATTCACGGCTCCAGGTTGCTCTTTGCCGTCGGCACGGCCCTTTTTTTGTTTTCCGTCACGGCTTTGGGCATATTTTTAGCGACTCTGGCGCCCAACATGCCCCAGTTTGGGCTCCTCGCCTCCATTGTGATTCTGGTTCTGTATCTGCTCTCCGGTGCGGCGACGCCCCTGGAAAGTATGCCGATAGCGATGCAATATATCTCCCAGGTCTTTCCCACAACCCAGTATGTCGCTCTGGCCCAGAATATTCTGTTCCGGGGGGCTGGTTTTCGTATTGTCTGGCCGGAATTCGCGGCCATGGGCTTCATGGGAGTGGCGTTTATGATACTGGCTTTGGGAAAATTCCGATCCATGCTGGCCCGGCAGGGATGAAGAGATGAATGTCACACGTATTTTAGAGTCATTTCAGGGTAGAGTGGTTCAAGGGGAAGGAAATGAAAAAATGATGAACTTCAAGACATGTATTTGGCTTTTGGCAGGCGTCTG
Source organism: Desulforhopalus vacuolatus (assembly GCF_016918505.1). Classification (GTDB taxonomy): domain Bacteria; phylum Desulfobacterota; class Desulfobulbia; order Desulfobulbales; family Desulfocapsaceae; genus Desulforhopalus; species Desulforhopalus vacuolatus. The sequence continues at coordinate 51,633 of NZ_JAFFPZ010000004.1, read as the reverse complement.
GCTGTTGTTGACAGCATGCCAGCCCACCACGGTAAACACCACTTCTCAGATAGAACTCCCGGCGCAATATACCTTTGCCGGCCTGGCCGACAACGGTGTGGAGGTTGATATCGCCCACTGGTGGCGAAGCTGGGGTGACACCTGTTTAAACCAATTGATTGAAAAAGCCCTGCACAATAATATCGACATTAAGGTCGCACAGGCACGGGTCCTGGAGGCACGTTCTTTTGCCGATCTCGCCCGCGCTGATCTGGGTCCCATGGTGGGTGTCAATGCTCATTTCGGCGGGCAGGCCGGAGAAGTCGACAACAATCTCGGCGCAGAGGTGAACAGCCTTTCGACCTCGGTTCTAGGCCAGGATCTTTCGGACTCGTTCTCCGTGAATGGTATTCATTATGCTTACGGGATTGCCGCCTCGTGGGAACCTGACATTTTCGGAAAAAAACAGAGCGATGCCGATGCTGCACGATACGCGGCCCTCGGAGTTGAAGAAATTGCCTGGGGTACCCGGATAGTGGTGGCGGCCAATGTTGCCGATCATTACGTTCAGGCCCGCAGTATCGCCAGACAGATGCAGCTCATGGATGACACCATAAAAACGGTAACGGAAATGCAACATTATGTCGCGGGCCGTTTCGGTGCCGGTCAGACAACCCGTTTTGAGCTGGCTGATGTGGAAACCAGACTGACTGCCCTGTATGCACAGCGTGCACCGCTTCAGGCCTTGCATGACCTGCATGTGCGTCAGATTGCCGTGCTCCTTGGAGAACCTCCGCAAACATTTACCCTGCAGGAAAGCAAAAGCGATGTGCTGGCCCAATTACCACCTGCTCCCCGGGGAGTGGTCCCCAGTGATCTGTTGCTGCGGCGGCCGGATATCCGGGCCAGAGCGTTGGCATTATATGCGTTTTCAGCCAGATTGGCGAGTTCCAGGGCTGATCTGCTCCCGCGCTTTTATATAAGTTTTCTGGCTGAGGATGGGCATATCGGATTGAGTGACCTTCCCAATGTCGATGGCTGGATGGGCCTTTTAGATGTGGGAGTGCATCTGCCAATTTTTACATCCGGGCGTATCCAGGCCAATATTCGTGCGTCTGAAGCGCGTCTTGATGAGGCCGCGCGGCAATATGATAAGAGCATATTGAAGGCATTATCCGAGGTAGACAGTACCTGTCAAATGCGATCCGCACTGAACGCCCGCAGTACGTTCCTGGACAAGACCATATCAAAATCAGAAGAGAGAACGCACGCCGCGAAAATGCTTTATACGCACGGCGAGAAGGCTTTTCAGGATGTGCTCGATGCCGAGCTGGCTACTCTGCAATATCGGAACAGATGGGTGGAGACACGCTTAAACATGGCGCAGGCGACCATTCGGCTTTACCAGGCCCTGGGTGGTGGCTGGCCCGTCCATGATCAGCCGGGACAATGCCAGGGAAAATAATACCATTTACATTTTCTGCTTTTTCCTGTCTCCTGTCTCCTGCCTCCTTTCTCCCTTTTTGTCTTTTTCTGTTTTTCTTCGCCACCTTCGTGATAAAAAAAACTGTTTTATCTTCGTTTTGTGTTCACAGATGGAGTTCTATGTTAACCTGTGTTTATCTTCGTACCAGGTACTTGAATTTTTCTGAAGGATGGATCTCTATGAAAGACTGTGACAATCTCGCATGGGTTGACTTGGAAATGACAGGGTTGAACTGTGCTGCAGACAGAGTTTTAGAGACGGCGATAATTATTACCAATATCCACCTGGAGATCATTGCAGTGGGGCCGGTTTGTGCTATCCATCAGCCGGACGAGGTGCTGGATGCAATGGATTCCTGGAATACCAGGCAGCATCGGAAATCTGGTCTGTTAGAACGTTCTCGCAAGAGTACCTGCAATTATAAACAGGCTGAAGTGGAAACTCTGGCCTTTATTCGTCAGTGGGTGGGATATCAGGAATCTCCCATGTGCGGCAATTCGGTCTGTCAGGATCGCCGGTTTCTTGCCCGGTTTATGCCTGACCTTGAGAATTACTTTCATTATCGCAATATCGATGTCAGCACCCTCAAGGAACTGTCTTATCGCTGGGCTCCCAACCTGCAGAAATTCAAGAAAAAAAACTGCCATCAGGCCTGTGCCGACATCAAGGAGTCGATCGCTGAGTTAAAATATTACAGCGAATACTTCATCAAGAAACAGTAATACCAATTACATTTTTACTGATCACAGAACGCAAAGAGTAAAAATAGAACAACAGCAATTATCTGTTTAATTTTAAAATATTTTTTAAAGTTTTTCGCTGTTCCGTCTTTTGCTTCTCCCGTCTCCTTCCTCCTTTGTTCCTGTCTTAATCTGCTCGTGTAATATAGACATCAGGCCAGCAATCATTTCCGGTGTGATGGGTAATTCGCCGGGCTGTCTCCCAGGGAGTTCCTATGACCCATACAAAGATCTCATAGTCGGCGGTATCGTGTTCATGCCCTCTTTTACTGGCACCGTACACCAATACATTGCCGTCATTGGATACTTTAGGGAAATATTCGTGACTGTAACGGGTTGGAGAGTCAAACCATTTCTTCTGTTTAAGGGTTGCAGCGTCAATAAAAAAAACTGCATTTTGCTGTTTGCCACCATGGTCAATTTTATAGAGATACTCTCCTGACGGGGACCAGCTCAACTGACACCCCTGACCAAGTTTCGTAATTTTTCCATTCGGTGCAGCTATAACCACGGCTCGTTCACTGCCGCGTAACGTCAGGGCAACCAGATTGTTATTCGGCATAACAGAGGGTGTTTCCAACTGTACTGTTTTGGGTAATATCCCTTTTCCTCCGGTTCGCAATATTTCCGTTTCCTTACCAGATGCAATATCCAGCTGAACAACCTGATGCGCTTCCCGTAAAAAATAAACATATTGCCCATCATCAGACCATGTCGGAAACGTACCGTTTCGAGCCAGCAGGGTTTCCACACCGTCAGCCAGATTCAACGCATATATATCCCAGGGATAATGATTGCGCTGCGAAACCCATGGAACCTGCGATCTGGCAAAAACTATTCTTTTACCATCCGGAGATATTCGGGGAAAATATTCTGTATGCGGGTGAGACGTGAGCGGTATAATTTTCTGACTGTCGAAAGAATATTTAAAGATATCATGATTCCCATTCCGATTTGAACTCCACACGATAAATCCGTGGAGGTTTTTTTGCTGCTCCGTTTTGGGCTCATCAGTTCCACGTTCTATCATCTGCCCGCTGTCAGGTGGTTGAATGGTCCCCAGATTCTTTATTTTTCTGAGCTGTGGGACTAATAATAATGCACCTGCTGCCAGAATAATGAATGCAACCAGTCCAGAACGCTTGAAAAACTTTTTTTGTTCAAACTGTTTCTTCACTACAGGTTGAGTAGAGGTAATTAAAAAAAGGACAAGAGCAATACCTCCAAAAGTATAATCAACAATCTGACTGACTATATGCAATGCCAGCATCATAATAAGGGAAACAGATGCCGTTGCACCAAGAGCAACCATTGCCAGACTGCCAGTAGCCTCATAGACCCCGAATCCCATAAAAACAGGAAGAGGCAGCGAAGCACCGGCTTCTGCACTGATCAAGGCAATAACCGCTGCTGCAGGAGCAGTATTCACCAGGGGAAAACTCACGGCAACAGCAACAAACAATGCGTAGAGACCAATATATTTCCCGACTCTTATCCCAAGGGATAAACCTAAAAGGCGCCATCCAATTCCGGCGTTCTTCGCCTGCTCTAATGCTGTAATATTTTTTTTGACAAAAAGAGTGATTTTTTTTCCCATCCCTTTTTGGAAAAAACTCAACCTGTCAAGCGCAGTGGTGATACAACGTAAAACAGGAAGGAAAAAGAGATAAAAGCATGTCAGCAGCACACACAAAAGGCACAGGACAGGTACAAGCCATAAAAAATTCCCAGCTGCAAACAACTGCACCAGAACAAGAACAACAATTAATAGTGTCAGGGCGATAAGGTCAAAGACAAAGCTGATGATAAGTGAAGAGAGACACGTCGGACCGGAAACAGCATATCCTTTGTTTAACATGGCAACATAGCTTAACTCTCCAAGCCGGGCGGGAAGCATGTCAACAAACATATTCCTTGATGCTGTTACTAAAAAAAAGTGAAAAAATGAGGGGATATGGGACTCCGAGGAGGCAACTATAATACGATACCGGTACGCTCTCAAGCTGGTGCGAAAGATGGAAGCTGCAATGTACACCGCAATAGCGCTGGCAGGGACTGCAGCAATAACAGCGATGAGTTTTGGTAAAAAGGAAAAAGAGGTAGAAGACAAACTACCGTGAATCAGGATGGCAAGTAACAGCGCTGATACTCCCACCGATAAAGCAATACGGTAAGAATATTTATAAAATTCATTTTTCACTCTATTTCTCCACCAGGAGTTTGTCGGATTTTAAATTTACATTCAAGGATTCCACCGGGCAGTAAAATATTTTGTTCATATTCAAGGCACAGGAAGAAATTTATTACAGCCCTGATTGATATCGGAGCCTGGCACTTACCTGGAATCTGGCGCGTACCTCTGAAAATTTTTTTTTATTGTAACGAAGAAGAAGGGCGATCATTCAAGATATACCTGATTTTAGAGTAACAGGTTTTGAGTTCTTTCTCTGCACAGATTTTCGGAAGAGATCGAAAAGTAAGAGGAGAAACGATCGGCAATAAATCGAGCCAGATACTTTCCCGGAAATCAATCTTGAAGAGCTGGAAAAAACAAAAATTGCTGACCTCTGCAATCCATTGCATTACAGAGAATTTAAACACAAAAACAAGGATATGTCAATTCTTTACATTCTTCACTTACTTTATCATCCGGCATTTTCGTGAAGACCTTGCAAGGGCAGGCAAAGGTGAAAAATTATTCTTAACTTTTGATGGATTTGTACGAGACAATGGATTCGCAGCTCGCAAAGAGGAAATGATTGATGTAAAACATAAATTTATCTGTGAATACGAAGTGGCCGGAACCAGAAAACGATATGTTGATACCTTCAATTTTCCTTGAAGGCATTAAATCATAGACCTCCGTTTGGTCTCCCATGAGAATACATTAAGAAGTCCAGATAAACCGAAGGAGATGAAATAATGGGGCGTAAAATATCCTGCACACTGATCCTGATTACTGCGGTGCTGAGTTTTTCATGCAGGTATACCCAAAATATCCCTGTATCCATAAATAACACTCCCCCGAAAGCAGCCGTGTCATATCCATTTGGCCTTCCCGATACGGGTCAGATAACTGGATATACTGATACATACGGGGAGGATTCTGATTTCACCATCAATGCACTTTCATACACTGTAAATAACGATGGAACGGTTACAGACAACGTTACCGGCCTGATGTGGCAACAAGCAGATGCAGGGGAGATGACCTGTGAAAAAGCCCTCTTGTACTGCGAAGCATTACATCTCGGTGAATACGACGACTGGCGGCTCCCCACAGCGCAAGAGCTTTTCTCGATTAATGACCTGGGGGCAATTAACCCTGCTCTTGAGATAAAGAAAGCTTTTACAGAAGACTACGAAGAGCTCTATGGGGCGGACTATATTCGTGAACTCTACTGGTGGAGTTCGGATCCACGTGCCGATACGGATCTGAGAGCATGGGTTACAAATGCGGGTGGAGGTATAGGAGCCCATATAAAGAGCGAAACTGCGAGCGCCGCTCCGGGTAAAGTCGGTCGCGACGGCAGGGTGAGGTACTTTCATGTCCGTGCGGTGCGTACCGTTGTCATTCCGCATATACCTGCCACACATTTCACCAATAACGGAAATGGTACTGTGACAGACAACTATACAGGGCTTGTCTGGCTGTCGGCGCTTTCCAGGGATACATATACATGGGAAGAAGCGCTCGCCTGCGTCAACGCACTCAATGCGGCCGGTGGCTATGCGGGAATGACAGATTGGCGGCTGCCAAACATTAGAGAACTTTTTTCTCTCGTCGATGTGACAAAAATGGCCCCCTGCATTGACAGCTCGGTTTTCGATTTTACCACATTATCTCCCTATGCCAAGCCAGCGACCCACGAGGCTCCCGGTGCCGTCTGGTCTTCTACCTCTATGTTCAGGAGTCCTCCCGGCGTATCCCAGGCATGGGATTTACACGATATCTCCTCCGGTATCGTTTCATACAGTCAAAAAAAAGCGGCTGAACGCATAATATTCGTCCGTGGAGGATATTGACTGGTATTCGTGATTGGAGTGGAGGGAAGCTGGATTCAGCAACGAACAAGGGAGAAACCTTTCCATTCAAAGTCTGTAGAGAGAATGTTGCAAAATCAACGGGGGAGTTCAAAAGATAAATAATATTTAGGAGGGATTAATGAAGAAAGGTATTTTTATCGTATTTGCAAGTTTAGTGCTGATGTTAATCGTTGCTGGCTTAGCACAGGCAAGTGATCCCTGGCGTATTGTTTATCATGGAAATGATTCAGACATTATAGGAAAGCATCTTGTTGTAAGAGATGTTCAATTGACACAAGAATTAATATCTAATGGTGATATTTTTTACACATACAAGTTAATTGTTTCCAGACCAAGTTCTGATAACGGGAATGGAGTAGCGTTGTGGCGAAAGTTTAATCAAAATGTCAGATTGTATTATTGGGCATCAGTTGTCGGTCGTGATCCGTATTGGTCGATATACAATGACAATCCAACCCCACAATACACATACGAGGGACGTAATGATTTAATTGTCATTCACATTCCGATAGGATTCAAACCAGAAAGGAAAAAGATTCGTATCAGGGTTGGTGCAATGATTTATCCCATGTGGGGTGGATATGATTTCAGGAATTTTATTCATGCATATAGAAGTGAATATGCAACCTTTTTAAAAATGGCATTGACTGAATCAACTCTTGTTGGAGCTGCTATAGGGTATGGAGGTGGAAAGTTATATGATGGGACTGTAAATGCTGCTTTGAGTCGATGGATAACATATTACGGACAGGTCATTGAACTTGAAGTATATGCCAAGGCAGTTCCAATCGTTAACCTTACGATCAATCAAGCAAATGTTGAATTGAGAATGAGGAATCTTATACCTCGGTTGAATCGAAAAATCTACAATCCAGATAAACGATATCATGGTCGCGTCAAAGAGATTACTGGTAAATATGATTTAAGGGATGGGAACAGATTGCGAGCAAGGAGTCAGGTTTCTTATAATGTATGGACTTCAAATAGTGACGGAAATCAACCAAAACCAATAAATCCTCAACCGTACAGTAAATATGAAATATGTGGTGATGGGATTGACAACAACGGGAACAATCAGATTGATGAAGGTTGTTATAAACGAGAAATCGTTTTAGACGACAATCAATGTGATGATGATACGATTGGTCTTATTATTGATGGGAAGTATAAAGGCAATACTCCTGCTGGGAACAAGAGATCATTTAATATAGAAGGAATCAGTCGTGGTAAACACAAGCTTGAAATAGTTGGTGTGCATAGTGCTGGATCAGCTAAAGGTTGTAACAACAAGGATGCCATCACATATAAAGTCAGTGTTGCTAAAGGAATGACTATAGACGGTAGTCAATATAAATCAGGCACCATCAAAACGAAGCAACATAAAGTTTATTTATTATTTATTAAGTAAGATCATTCTCAGTGCCCAGTATATATTTTTCTTCAAATTAACTTCTTTTTTTTTGATTTATTTTGATATAATATATTTCTGTAAGGGTTAGGTGCTGGAAAGTCAGTTATAACCTCTGGAAATAATTTGATAACTTTTTCCAGAATACACTTGAGGGTACCTTGAGTTTTGCTTTCTCCAAAGATGTATTTTTCTTCAGATACTTGCACAGGTATGTACTTATTCTATGAATTCAGGGGGTATGAAATGAAATCAATCTCACGGTTTGTAGTTCTGACTGTAGTTCTGACGGGTCTGCTTCTTGTCTCCAGCAGTCCCGTATGGGCTTCGTGGAAGTTGGTTTGTACAAGCGAATGGTCAGGAGCAACTGAAACGGTCAAAGTAGCTGACGCCAAATCCTTTAAGAAGGCGTGCGATGCTGTCAGCAACGATCCGACGTATGCGGAGTACGGAAACTGTACCGACAAAACTGGTGATAATGGGCATTGCTCCGACTTACATCCGGAGTAAACTGAACAGGCTTTCACCACCTTGACTCCTGTATTTTTACACATGTTTCCTTTGTTATCATCAGGGTACATGTGTAAATTTTGTATCTGACATGGGTAACCTTCTCCTTATCCCGTTCACCGATCCCTTGTGTGATGCAGTGCCCCGGTATAAAGAATAAAATCCCTTTTTTCGCATGTTTCGTCTTCCACAAGAGCACCTCGAAACAGTCTCATGGTTAAAGATGCAAAGCGTACAGTATTCTTGATCCTGAACAATTTACGTGTGCATCATGCCAGGTTAGTCAAAGCCTGGCTCGCACGGAACGAGGATGAGATCGAGGTCTTGTATCTCCCTTCTTATTCACCAGAACTCAACCCTGACGAGTATCTGAAAAAGTGATTTCAGGCATCCGGCGATCAAGCATGCAATGTGGATCTATTTACCAGCCGTATTAATATTATTCAGCGGCTTTTGGACGCTGGAAGCGGGGCCTCAAAGGTTTTTCTGTCAATTTTCTAGCATTGGGTTTACCAACACGAAATAAACGCCACGGACTCCAACGGCTTCCCTTTTCCTTTGATCGTACCCTTATCCGGTAATCTCCCTCCCTGGTTACCTGAAAAGAACCCGTTATTTGATTTCTCCTACCGACAACCTGGGGGTTGAGTAATTCACTCTTGCTATATCTGGAAGAATCGAATTTTTTATACGCAATTTGCCAGTCAAGCTGTTGGGCATTTTCAACCCCCTTGACTTGAAGACGAACCGAGCCACGATGGGCAATCTCCTGCAGTTGCTGCGGTTGCAAAAAGACCAAAGTAGTTTTTTGTTTAATCCGTGGCTTCTTAAGTGCAGTGATTGGGATAATTTTATAGTTTGGAGGCTGAATCTTCTGTGTTGAAATCACGGGTTTCAGCAGTTGATCTTCTACATGCTGAGTGGTTGTGGAAATTGCGTTTTTTAAAGTTGGTGCAGTGGTAATGGCTGTAGGCAGCGGCGGTTTAAATACAAGGTGTTTTTCCAGTGTATCGATGCTAAAGGATACGCTGTCAGTAACAGTAAGGTTGGCACTTAGTTTGATAATAGCCGTCAAAGACCAGAGACCGTCTTTGGTAAATGCTGTTCTGGGAATAACCAGCTCCGTTCCGGTCATGACCGGGATTACGTTCATATCTTTCGGTATTTCCAGCCATGCTCCGGGGATGGGTGGCGGGGACCAGGTCCAATCCAGATCTACCCTGGGACCCTCTGCCATAATTTCCGGCGGAAGGTCATAGACCGCAAGTGAAATACGGACATTTCCTGTCACGTGCTGCCCCTGCGAAGGAGAAAGGATAGTGAATCGTCTGGTTCCACCGGGTCTGACAGTAAAAGTGCATGGATCACTCCAGAAAGGGTCAGCGTTCGTCTGCAATTGTGCACGAACTGTCCAGAGCCCTTCCTTGATCGGATGCAGTTTCGCCGACGTGACACCGTTTATGGTCTGGATGCTGGTCAGAATTGAATTGGTCACTTGAGTCAGGGAATGCTGCAGGTCAGGGCGCCACTCAATCTTGAATTGTATTGGATGATCTGGATTGTGATGAACAATAACCGGCAACTCAACCGGAAAGTTATAGATGTGTCCGTTTTGAGGCTCTACTAACGTCGGTGCAGCTCGCTGTCCCATGTAGTCCTGGACCAGAGCCTGTCGATCCGAAATGCTCAGCAGAGTTGCGCTGCGGGGATTTGGCTTGTCGTGGGGCACCTCATCATTCCAGACAGGATAGACTGGATTTGCGCTGTACGTTGAAGCATGGCACGAACTGCCAGACAACCATGGGTCATCGATGCATTGCACGCTTATGTCATAAGAATACGTCTGATCATTGACTAAACCATCTTCTTTCCACCGGGCATGATTAATGACATGTTCGGTGGCCGTATTCGTATTTTTATCAAAGGATCCGTAATAATTGAGTTTTATTGTCCATCCGTAATCACTGCTGCCTGGACTTGAGCACTCCCATGAGACAATATACGAATTTTTAGTAGATGCGAAAGTCTGGCTCTTCAATTCGGCTGGACTGCATTTCAATGACCAACCGTCTGCTCCCTGACTGGTAATTGCTGTCAGCAGTATTATCACTACAGCCATTAATAAGCGTTTCATGAATATATTCTCCTTTCCGATAATGGTTGCCAGGAGGCACCAATTAAAAGGATCCTTGTCAAGGACAAGATATTCCCCATGAAGAAAATATGATAAGTAATCGCTTTATCAACACATGCCTAATCTATCCGGTCTCTGTTATTATGGCAACATTTTCATCCACATCCAGAGTGCTTGCACTGTGGCACCACAGCAAGTGGCAATTTTTACCGTTTTTATGAAAATAATCGTTTATGGATTCTTCCGCTAATCTCCGAATGACCTTGTTATGATTTTTCGCAAACCATTTTTCAGGAATATTTCCCTTCTTGATTTCCTGGTTTTCTTTTCGAGTGTTACGCGGGACAGGGCCTTTACCGGCATGAAGTCCCAGAAAGCGGGAAAATAAATATCTATCGAGTATTTGAAACTCTAACGCTTCATCCGTCAGTTTATAACGCGGTTGAAGAATGAGTCTTTTGAAGAGCAAAACCGCCTCAAATCATCTCCGCCCTGTATCCTTCTTCCGGGGTTGTTCCCAATATCTTCGAGAATAAAACGGAATATCTCCCATCCCGTTTGACCAGTGGCAGACCTGTTTTCGCAATGCGGCTGAGACGTATAGCGCAGCAGAGAATACCGAGTTGTTTCATGATGTGCTCCTGCAAGAAGATGGATTTGGCCGAAATTAGAACTCAATTTCGCCTTATCATACTGGTTTTCCTGCTTTTTTGTTAGAAGGGGAACTGAAAGGAATCACTTCTTCAAGGAACCCCTGTGTGCAAAAAGCATTGACATCTTTTTCTGTCAGCAGTTAGTTATGCAGGTCTTTTTAGACGATGTCCAACTATAATTAAAAAAGGAGTAAACATGAGGAAAAACATCATCTTGGTGTTGTCGGTCGTTCTTTTTCTATGCTCGTTCGCGGGTACAGGTGCATCTGCTGCAGACAAACCCATCACCTGGAAAATGGCCAGTTCCTGGCCCAAGGGTACTTTGCTGCAGGATATGGCTGACAGCTTTGCCAGGCGGGTTACCACAATGAGTGGTGGGCGGCTGATTATCAAAAGCTATCCGGCCGGTGTCCTCATGGGTGCACTTGAAGTCACTGATGCAGTACGCATGGGAACGATTGATGCTTCTCACAGTTCTCCCGCATACGTCGTCGGCCAGATCCCGGCTGCCGCGTTGTTCGGTTATATCCCCTTTGGCATGGAAGCTATCCCATACCTGACCTGGTTTTATGAGGGTGAGGGGAAGACTCTTTTTCCTGAGCTGTATAAGAGATATGATTTTGGCTTTATTGCACCCTGCGGGATTATCCCCAGCGAAGACCTGGCCTGGTCCAATAAACCGATCACCAAACTCGAAGATTTCAAAGGGTTGAAATTTAGAACCTCCGGTTACTGGGGAGAGATTCTCAGTGCTGCCGGTGCATCTGTTGTCATGCTGCCCGCCGGTGAGGTTTATGAAGCGCTTCAGCGCAATGTTATTGATGCAGGTGAGTTCAGTACTCCCAGCATAGACAAAAACCTGGCTTTCTATGAAATTGCTGAATATCTGCTCGTACCAGGAATCCACCAGACCAGCACCATCACAGACCTGCGCGTCAATAAACGTTCCTGGAACAAACTCTCGGATGATCTCAAGGAAATCGTACGCACCGCTGCCGAGGCAACCACACTTGAAATGCTGACGAAATTCATCAGCGCAGATGTTCCGGCACTCGATTTTTTCCGTGAAAGAGGGGTGAAAATTCAGTATCTTGATCCGGCTATCCAGAGAGAGCTTGCCGCGAAGACAGAAGAAGTTATGCAGCAAAAGAGCGAGAAAGATCCTTTCTTTAAAAAGGTGTGGGAATCCCAGAAGCAATTCAGAAAAAAATATGATGCATATAAAGAGCTCATGACCCCGTCCTACAAATAAAGAGACAGGGTAATCAGCCAAACGTCATTCACCTGCAGAAAATGCACCCGCTTTTTTTTGCAGGTGGATGACGTTTTTTTCAATACATCCAGCAGTATCCGCTGAGATCAACAGGTCCTGCAGAGTTGTCCAGAGAGCAGGGTCCTTCTAAAGTTCTACATAGAAACTCTCAATGAAAATAATCCAGGGTCTTATCCAGGGTATTGACGCGATCAGCAGTTTTATGGCCAGGGTTTGTATGTGGCTTGTGCTGGTGCTCTCCTTCATTATCTGCTACGAAATATTCTGTCGTTATGTCCTTAATAACCCGACTAAATGGTGTTTTGATCTGAGCTACATGATCGGGGGCACCTTTTTCCTGATGGGTGAAGCCTGGACCCTGAGCAGGCGACAACATGTGCGGATCGATATTTTCTACAGCCGCTTCTCTAAAAAAACGCGGGCCATAACAGACATTATATTGCTCTGTGTCTTCTTCTTCCCCCTGTGGGGAGGCCTGCTTTATGCACTTATTCCCTATGTTGCTTTTTCCTGGGAGATGGGGGAACGATCCATGCAGGGCTACTGGCGGCCAATTATTTATCCCTTTAAAACGGTTATGCCCATAGGTGTTGGACTTTTGTTGCTGCAGGGAGTGGCCGAGCTGTTGAAAAATTTTAAGATTGTTCTTGATGGAGGTGAACAGCATGAGTCCTGAAATTGCTGTCATATTGATGTTCATCACGCTGTTTGTCGGGATTTTTCTCGGTTTTCCCACAGCCTTTGTGCTGGGCGGGGTGGCATTTCTCTTTGGTTTTGGAGCCATGGGCCCTGATATCTTCGGGCTCTTCATCGGTCGTCTTCTGGGGCTGATGAAAAATTACACGCTGCTGGCTGTGCCGCTGTTTCTCTTTATGGGTGTTTTTATGGAGAAATCGGGCATGGCTGAGCGGCTTTTTAACGCCATGCACATTCTCTGGGGGCGTTTTCGTGGGGGGCTTGGTATCTCCACTATTGCAATCTCCGCAGTCTTCGCTGCTGCCACAGGCGTTGTCGGTGCCTCAGAAATTACCATCGGTCTCATGGCACTTCCCGCCATGCTTGAGAAAAAATATAACAGGTCCATGGCTTGTGGAACGATCTGTGCTGGCGGGACACTCGGCATTCTTATCCCACCCAGTGTTATGATCATTATTTACGGTCCTATTGCCAGGCTGTCCGTTGGCAAGCTTTTTCTCGGCTGCCTCCTGCCCGGTCTCCTGCTGGTAGTGCTCTATATGCTCTATATCGCTATTCGCTGCCATCTGCGCCCGGAGGACGGTCCGCCCCTGTCTCAGGAAGAACATCAGCATTCCAACATTGAAAAGCTTAAGATTCTGCTCACCTCGGTGATCCCGCCGGGTCTCATTATCTTTTCGGTCCTTGGCAGCATCTTTTTTGGAATTGCTGCCGTTACTGAAGCTGCTGCCGTGGGTGCGGTGGCAAGTATGCTTCTTGCGGCCTGTTACAAAAAACTCAATTTTTCCGTTGTCAGGCTGGCATGTGAACAGACCCTGGGAATCACTGCCATGATCATGATGATCGCGGTGGGCGCATCGTTTTTTTCCACCGTCTTCGTTGCGCTGGGCGGCGATGATGTCATCACCGATCTTTTCCTGAACCTGCCCCTGAGCAAATGGGGCGTGCTGGCAACTATTATGCTGCTGCTCGTTTTTTGCGGCATGTTTATCGACTGGATGGGGATTCTCTTTATTATTGTACCGCTGATTACACCGATTGCTGCAGGATTGGGCTTTGACCCGATCTGGTTTGCGGTCTTAGTCATGGTCAATCTGCAAATATCCTTTCTTTCACCACCCTTTGCCTATTCGATTTTTTACTTAAAAGGGATTGCGCCTCCGGAGGTGCAGACCTCTGATATTTACCGTGGAGTAATGCCCTTTGTCGGTCTGCAGATACTGGCTATTATTCTTTTAGTGATTTTTCCGCAAATCATCACCTGGCTCCCCAATAATTTTATTAACTGACAGATAACACCATGAATAAACCTGAAAAAGTGACACTCTTTATCCAGTGTCTTGTGGACACTGTTTTCCCGGAGACGGGAGCGGCTATGGTGACAGTGCTGGAACGCCTCGGCCTGAAACTGGACTGTCCTTCCAACCAGACCTGCTGCGGTCAACCTGCCTTTAACGCGGGACATCAGCGGGAAGCCCGCGCGGCAGCAGTAAAATTTCTCGATATTTTTGAAGATGCGGAGGTTATTGTCTGTCCATCCGGTTCCTGTGTGAACATGGTCAGGAATCACTATCTTGAACTTTTTGCAGATGATCCCAAAATGCTTGTCAGGGCTCAGGCTGTCTCCATGAAGATTTACGAGTTTACCGAATTCCTGGTGGATGTCCTTGGGGTTGAATCTGTGGGAGCGCGTTTCCCCCACAAGGTCACGTATCATGCGTCCTGCCATCTTAACCGTTTTCTCGGCGTTGACAGGCAGCCGCGCACATTGCTGGCCCACATCGATGATATGACTCTGATAGAAATGAAGGACGCTGATACCTGCTGTGGCTTTGGCGGGACCTTTGCCGTAAAATACTCGGAGATCTCCGGAGCGGTACTGGAAGAAAAGGTACAGAATATTGTTGACAGCGGTGCTGAGGTTGTCACGGGATGTGACATGGGCTGTCTGATGAATATTCAGGGAATGCTCAGTCGGAAAAATATTCCGATTGAAGTTAAACATATAGCGCAACTGCTTGCTGAGAAATGACATGAGTACAATCGCACCAGAAAAATATAAAGAGAACGCCTCCAAAGGCATTGCTGATCCCGTACTGCAAAAGGCGCTGGGTGGCCTGCAGGACCGGCTCGGGCCAGCCACTGAAAAACTGTACAACAGTCAGCCCGAAGGCCACGACATGCGCCCCAGGGCACACCAGTTTCGACGTAAGGCCATTGATAACCTTGATGTCCTGCTGTCAACTCTGGCTGACAAGGTCCGGGGACATGGCGGTATTGTCCATTTTGCAAAAACGGCAGAAGAAGCTGTGGAAATCTGCAAAAAAATTGCGCTGGAGAATGACGTCAAAACTGTGGTTAAAGGTAAATCCATGGTTACTGAAGAGGTTGGCCTCAATCTCGCCCTCGAAAAAGAGGGGATAGAGGTTTATGAAACCGACCTCGGTGAATATATCCTCCAGCTCTCAGGTGAAGGCCCGACCCATATTGTTGCTCCGGCCATCCATAAAACACGTCGAGAGATTGCTGAACTCTTTACCGAAAAGCTGGGAACACCCTACACCGAAGATCCGCCCACACTTACCAGGTACGCACGGAAGGCCCTGCGCGAAAAATTTTTAAAGGCAGACATGGGGATTTCCGGCTGCAATCTTGCCTGTGCGGAAACCGGCCATATCGTGACGGTCTCCAATGAAGGCAATATCCGCATGTCGACAACCCTGCCGAAAATCCATGTGGCCTTCATGGGGATGGAACGTATCGTTGCCAATCTGGAGGAGCAGCAAAGTATTCTCCGGTTGATGTCCATGGGCGCTGCCGCACAGGAGATTGGCGGATATGTAAGCTATGTTGGCGGTCCGGCTCAGGCAGACCACAGCGACGGCCCACAGGAATTCCATCTGATCATCATTGATAATGGCCGCTCAAAGATACTGGCTGACCCGGAATTTCGCGAGATGCTCTGCTGTATCCGTTGCGGTGCCTGCCTCAATGTCTGTCCGGTCTATGGTAAAATTGGCGGCCAGGCTTATGGCTCACCGTATTGCGGTCCTGTGGGCGCCGTGGTGACACCGCTTCTCTTTGGGATCAATACTTCTGCCGACCTTTGTGCTGGCGAGACGTTGTGCGGTGCCTGCAAACAGGCATGTCCGCTGGAAATCAATCTGCCGAGGATGCTGCTGGCGCTTCGCTCCAAATTGTCCGACGGCGATCCCGACTGGCAGGTACAGCCAAAAAGCAAAGGAGAAAACCTGCTTTTTTCTGGCTGGCAGCGTTTGAACAACAACCGTAAAATCTATGATACACTGCTCGACCTCATGAGGATGCTGCAGCATCTGCTCCCGGCAAAACAGGGGATGATCACTCGTCTGCCCTGGCCCTTTTCCGGCTGGACTGCCAACCGCAACATGAAGAAGCTGGCACCAAAAACGTTTATGCAGCAATGGAAAGAGACAAAGGAGAAAAAAGACTCATGACAACTCAGAAAGATTTTATTGGGGATATCAGTACAGCACTGGGGCGTCCAACACCCGCGGCAGTCGACTTGTTTACCGTAGCACCGACCACAGCAGAGCAGGATATTCTAAAGAATATCAGGCAGCGAAGCCCCGGTGAGCGTCAGCCTTTCATAAAGACGCTGCAGGAAGTCTCCGTCCCTCTGCACCTTGATTTTCATCCTGAACGCAGCCTTGAAGATATCAGGCAGGCCATTATCACACTCATTCTTGAGAAGGATCCGGAATGGGGTACAAAAAAAAGCGTGGTTCGCTGGGACCATCCTCTGCTCAACAGCCTGAATTTGGAAGCCGCCGCAGAGCTGAAAGATATCTCTCTTTATACTACCAGCCCTGTTGCTGCGACATTGTCCGCTGAGGAGCGGCAGCAACAGCGGCAGCAGACACGAAAAGAGGTTGAGGAATCGTTTATCGGCATCACCTCAGCGGATTACTGTATTGCGGCAACCGCCACGCTGGCCATGAAGACACGCCCGGGGCAGGCACGATCTGTCTCCCTTGTTCCTTCTATTCATCTGGCCGTGGTAGAGGAGAGCAAACTGCTTGCAACACTGGAAGAGCTCTATACTCTGCTCAAGTGGGACGAGGCAGAACAGGCCGAGGGCCTGACCAACAACCTCTCGCTTGTTTCCGGCCCCAGTAAAACGGGTGACATTGAGCTGGTCATGGTGCATGGCGCTCATGGACCGCGGGAGCTGCATCTTTTTCTTGTTGCGGATCGCAGCTGACACAGTGGGACAGACGCCCAAATTGGGCGTCTCTACGGAAATCTTTTGCTTTTTCCTGCCTCCTGCCTCCTGTCTCCCTTTTCCCGTCCCTGCCTTTGAATCCGCCGATACAAAATGTAAAATTACACCTCATTGGTGAAAAATCGGCACAACAGTGATTCCAGCAATGATGTAGAGACAAGGCATGCCTTGTCTACACGGTGACAATAAACGTAACGATAACGGTGCAACCGTAACCGAATACGGAACACCGATAACCCGCGAAACATACACGCCAGATGCAACCGGGATTGGGCCTCCTTAAATAGAGGCATAACTTAATTATTCAAGGTACCTTGCCTTTATTCGCATGTTTCGATCTTTCCTTTGGCAAAAAGTTTTTCGCTGTTCCGTCTTTTGCTTTTCCCTGTCTCCCGTCTCCTTTCTCCCGTTCCCCTGCCTTTACATTCGCCAATAGAAAGTGAAAATGGCATTGAGTAAGGTCACAACTTCATAGGAATGGTATGATATTACGATTCACTCTCATGCTTATGTGAAAAGTATCGCTTTTTTAGTTGAAAACCAGCGATTAGAGAAACAAGATAGCTGAACAGGAACAGCAGGGTTACTGAGACACCTTCCATGCCAAAGGGTTTTGAGGGCAGTAGAAAGAGGTAAGGGTGTTCTGAAACGACAGGGAGAACCTTTTCATCCAGGGTGCTGTTCAACCAGGCCATAACCAGAAATATTGGTAAGAGATAGATCAGGACATAGCGAAAATAGTGTTGTGCCAGATAGATATTAAAATCTTCGTCGATGGATTGATCCGCTGAAGTAAACATGGCATCCCTGTTGTTTTTATCAGGGATAACAGTGATATTGTCTCGTTCAGCTTTTTGGGCAGCAAATTTCTTTTGAAATATTTTTTCTTTGGTTTCAACATCGAGCCATTTGCGAAGAAGAAATGCAAAGAGAACAGTGCTGACAGCAATAATTACAACCTGCCCGCTATAAGGAATGCCAGCAAGAGACATGGTGTCGAGAAAGATGAACGTAAACAGGTCTCGAACACAGAGTATCAGTGGTTGAATTCCTCTGTAAAAGATGTAATCAAGAAGAGTATTCAAGAGTTCCATAAATCCACACTTCCATAAGGTATTGTGTGCATTACAAAAAACAATAAGGGTGAGAGTCTCCTCTCACCCTTATTGTCGGAATGTACTGAAAGGTCCTTAACGCATGAACCAGATGAGTCCAGTGTAATTCAAGCAGGTCAGGATCAAGGCACCGGCGAGAAGACGCTTCAGAAAAATTTCAGGCATCTTTTTCTGAAGTTTTGGTCCTACGAGGCCACCGCACATGGCACCGGCTGCGATCAGAGCTGCCATAATCCAGTCAGGCTGGTATCCCATCATAACATATTTGGCAATGCCGCCAATAGAGGTTGCAAAGGCGCCTGCCAGGGCAATGGGTACTGCCAGATACATGGGATAGCCAACCATGGTGGTCATAAAAGGCATGAACATGAATCCGCCCCCTACACCAAAGGAGGAGGCAATAATGCCCATGACAATACCACCAAAGAGCATCAGCATTGGCTGGGCAACAAATGTCTCGCCCCAGAACCGCATTTCAAATTTAACGGGATTAAATTTATCAAATTCAATGGAACCAAGCTGCATGGCCTTGCCTGATACTTTGGCTTCTTTCACTGCTGCATTAAACTTTTGGACAATGGCCTTCATTGCCTTTTTCTTTTCAATGGAACCAGGCAGAGACTCGATATATAATTTGACACCGATAACCAGGCAGATTATTCCAAGATAAAATTTAAATGCTGCAAGGTTGAGATACTTTGCTGAGAGTGGGGGTCCAATAAAGAAGGCGCCAATGACGATTCCAAGAGCAAATGGAATCGCTACCGGATAGGCGAAGCGTTTTTCTTTAAAATAACTGAGCAGTCCACTGATAGGAGAACACAAAGTGAGAAAAAGGTTGGTGGGTTTTATGGTGTTCCCGGCGTTGATACCAACAGGGCCATTGGTGCCAATGGCAGTAATCTGAAAAGCTGCGGTAAACAATCCACCGGCAGCACCCATGATAACGAAAAGAATCCCGATGATAAAAGCACCAAAAAAGATAACCAGGGGGTTCATGTAGACGTTGCCTGTCTTGAAGAAGTATCCTGATTTCTCAATGCTGAAGGTGTTAATCTTCTGACCATTTACATAAACCGCCATTACCGTATCAGGGGCGATGTTTTTGTAAGGAGCAACAGTAACTGAGAACTTGCCTGTGGCCTTGTCCAGCTGCAGAGAGACGCCTTTATTCCATTGCTCGGTCTGCGCAGCATAATCACTCATGATCATTCGGGCATTACCGCCAGTACTCGGCTTTTCCTTGACAACGGTATTTATTCCGAACTTGTTTTCATGAGTGAAGGTGAGCATTTTCCATTGACTCTCACTGTTGACAGGTCCCATCATGGCCTGAACAGCAGGATCAATATCACCCCATGCCTTAATTTTGTTCACCTTGACATCATACTTGAATGGCGGGAACGCAAATATGCCTGAAGTCTGGCCTTTGGGAGAGACTGTAGGCGTCGCCAGTTTATCCGGACTATTTGTAACCACGTAAAAAGATGTAGGGATGGCTGTATCACCAAAGGCATTTTTCCCATCCTGGCCATGTATCAACCGTTCTCTTTCTTTGGGGCCGAGGGCATCTTTTGCAGAAAATAATTTGTCGGTAGAGACAACCACAAAGAGATCCTGGCCGGGATCAATAGTACCTTCAACCCCGATGGCTCCCCCTGCTTTTACCTTATCGGCACTTAATGTGGCCTGAGTGGCCATTGCATTGCTGCTCACAAACACTGCGCCTGCAAGAACAATAAAGAGCAGTAAAATTCGTTTCATACTTTCTCCTTTTTGGGGCTGGTTCGTTAACCAGCGTTTTTAAACATCACTTTATTTTGACAATTTTGGTATCACCGACATAGTCACGGCTTTCAAAGCCGGTCATACTGGTCATTTTTCCCGTCAGGACCCTGATCTCTTTAAGGTTCCTGATAATTGTACCCATGTCATCAATGAGTTCCTGTTCCTTCAGATCTTCTTCAAGGAATTGAGCAGTGCCCAGGGCCGCAAACAGTGGTGAGTTGATTTCATGGGCAACTGTTCCTGCAAGCTCCACAACTCCCTGAAGCTTAACCCGTTCCAGCTGTTCTTCTTCCAGCTGTTTTTGGGCCGTAATATCACGTATAACTTCAATCACATATTCAATCTTTCCATCCGGTCCACGTATAGGCGAAGCAGTACGCTCACACCAGTTTACCTTGTCGTTCTGGATGGTTTTGTGGGTAAAGGCAGTACTCTTTTCAGTTCTCAAGACCCGGCTTATCGGACACTCCATTATATCACAATCCTGATTCTGCCAGAGTGTATCATAGCTGGAGCCCAGCAGCTCTGTTTCGAAGTGGCCCATCTCTTCCTGTAAAACCTTGTTCACCAGCACCAGGCGTTTGTCCCTGTCAACAACCAGGAGTTTCGGCCTGATACAGTCCAGAATATTTGTCAGAAAATGCTCATTTTCCTCAATCTGGTTACAAAGCAGGCTGATCTGTTGATAGGTTTTGGCGTTACGGATGGCAAGTCCCCCAACCTCTGCCGCAGTGACTGCAAAGTTAATTTCACTGCTGGTAAAACAGTGAGATTTCTCGGAAAGGATGCGCAGCACCCCGATAACCTCAGACCTTGCTTTGATGGGTACGGAAAGCAGAGATTTAATACCCTCTCTTTCCATGTGTTTTTTGTAGGAAATGCGGTCGTCCTGGCTCACATTATAGATGGAAACCGGAGAACCGGAGAGGGCCGCCTCTACGTTCTTTTCATTTTCCACATGCCCCCGCTGCAGATACGTCTCTGACAGCCCATGGGAGGCCACCAGATCCAGCTGATTGGTTTGAGTCTGTACAAGACGGATAGTACAACCCTTGCAGCCCAGAGACCGGGGGAGGCGCTCGGCTATGGTATCAAGGATTGCTGACAGATCGAGACTGGAATTGACGAGAGTAGAGATCTCCTGAATCTCTTTCATGAAATTCACCTGGTTGTCCATCTCGTTGAACATCCTGCTGTTGGAGATGGCCATTCCTACCTGTTCACCAAGGGCCATGGAGAAAGAAATTTCGTCGGCCGTAAAAATTCGCTTTTCCCGAGTCAGGAGCCGAAGCATCCCGATGATGGAGTCTTGAAAAATGATGGGCAGGGTGAGTACGGATTTTACACCCTCACCCTGCACCAGTTCCTGATCATGGTAATCAGCCTTCTGGTCCATATCTGTTCTGGCAACTGGATACCCGGAACGGATCATCTCTATGGTCTCTTCTGTATCAATCCTGAAGCGGGAGAGATACTCTACAGACAGGCCATGGGCAGCACCCATAACAAACTGACCGGTCTCGGAATCAAGGAGGCGAATGGTCGCCGCGTCCACTGCCATGAGATCTGGAAGACTGCAGACGATGGTATCCATCACCTGCTGATGGTCCAGGACCATGGAAGTCAGTTTGGTTACCTTCTGAAGGACCTTGAGATATTTTTGTTCCTGTAACAAGGGCATGGACCTGTCTGGCTTTGATCAGATTTTTTCTATTCTGGTCTTGATATATTTCAAGGGCGGTGTTGCCGTCCATTTGCAGGCTGTATTCGGCCGTAAAAGCGTGTTGCTGTTAAAGCCCTTGTACTGTGGATACTTGGGATCCCCTTCAAGGCCATACTTATGGCCAAAGCCTCCGGCAGTTGCAAGGACACCCTGGCGAATTCCCCAGGTGACTTTGGCTGTTGCCTCAACAGAGTTCCACGGTGAACTGACCTTCACTGCGTCACCATCAGCAATTCCCAGCTTTTTGGCATCCACATAGTTGATCCATACCGGATTGTTGCCGCAGGCCTTCATCAAAGAGACGTTCCAGAAGGTTGATGTGTGTTCATGTTCGAGTACCCGGAAAAATCCAAGGACCATCGGGTGGTCATCATCCGGCTCAAGTTCCGGCCAGTCTTCCCAGGGGGTTTTGTAGTCGGGAAGGCCATCCACTCCATTTGTTTCAGCCAGAGGATTTATGAAGTTGTACTTGCCGGTCGTCGTGTTTCCGGATGAACCGTATCCGGCTGGCGGGTTCATAGACCCCCATTCCTTATATTTGTAATACTCCTGCTCGTCCGTGATGTAATATCCAACCTTGCGCAATTCTTCCAGGGTGACAGGTTGATTCCTGAGCTGATTTTCCAGGAACTCATCTTCATCCTTCCAGTTGAAGAACTCCCCGTAGCCCAGCCGTTTGGCAATCTCCTGAAAGATGGAGACAACAGACCTGGAATTATACATGGGTTCGATGGCCCGCTGAAACAGTGAGATAAAGGACTCATACATCCAGTCGGCAATGACTCTGCTCTGTTCGAGATACGTGCAGTCGGGCAGAACCACGTCACAGAGTTCGGTGGTGTTGGACATATAACAGTCGATGGAACAGGAGAATTCCAGTTTTTCGATGGCTCGTTTTATTGATGGCTCACTGCCGCTGGACATAACCGGGTTACCAAAGTAACAGAGCATGGCCTTGAGTTTGCCTTCATCCACATCTTTTTCAAAATAGGCAGGAATCCAGCCACTCCAGAGACGTCCCTTGTCAAGCTTGGTTTTGGGTTCATTATTGGGTGGCGTGGGCTGGTTATCGCCCCAGGCGGAGGCAAGTTTTTTCTTCCGGACAAGGGCCGGTCCACCAGGTGCATCAAAGGTGCCCATCAGGCCGTTCATGGCCATGAGTGCCTGCGTGGCGTGGAAGGTGTTCGCTCCCTGGCTGACCCCGGTCCAGCTGTTGGTTCCTACCGCCGGGGCTGCACTGGCAAATTCCTGGGCCAGGCGGGTAATGGTGCCTGCTGAAATGCCACAGATCTCGGCAGCCCATTCGGGTGAACGTACGATACCGTCCTCTTCACCAAAGAGACGTTTCTTAAAGGCCTCAAAGCCATACGTCCATTTTTCAACAAACTCTTTATCATAGAGATCTTCCTTGACCAGCACATAGCACATGGCCATTGCCATGGCGCCATCGGTTCCGGGCTTAATGGCAATCCACTCCGAAGCAAGATCGGCCGTCTCACTGCACCGGGGATCGATTACCACCAGCTTGCAGCCACGCTTGACCGCCTTTTTCAGATCAGCAACTTTTCGCTGTCCGGCAGAGGTTGCCAGCTCATTCATACCAAACAGCATGATAAATTCTGAATTTTCATAATCAATCCAGGGACGCTTCTCGCTCAAGTTTTTTTCATTTGCCATACGTGCCGGATTGTCGCACATTTGTCGATGGGTCGTCTTGTTTGGAGTACCGTAGGCAGACATAACCGCTTCGTGACACCAGCTGTTGAAGTCATTGCCCCGGTGAAAGCCAACTTCTGAGGGATGAATCCGTTTCAGATTCTCCACGATACGATCAAGGGCCTCTTCCCAGCCAGCCTTGCGAAATCTCCCGTTTTCTTTAATCAGGGGGCTTTTCAGCCTGTAGGCGGAGTACGTGTTATTGTGGGCGTTTCCGCCTTTAATACAGAGTCTGCCAGCACCCTTCGGGTCCCCGGCCAGTCCCTTGCAACCAGTGATGATATTGTCTTTAACCCGCACTTCCTGACCACAGAGGCCCAGACAGATGTAACAATGGGATTTGACACTTCTTGCTTTTTCCGGTGCAACTGCTCCCTCAGCAAGAGTGACGTATTCATCGCCAAGTTCCAATGCTGCAATGGCCGAACTCATCTGTTCCAGGATAAATCCGTAGGAATCATCAGTGACCTGCTGGGAGAGCATGGCAAAGCTGAACATACGCTCGTGGAAGAGAAAACTCATGGTGATCTCTGCCAGGCCTCGATAAAATGCAGTCCGGGATGCACTGGTGAGCACTGCTGAAAATTCTACCACCCAGCCCATGAGATGATTGCGCAGAAATTCGAACTCAGCCTCCTGACTTACTTCTTTACAGGCCGCCTGTTCGGTCAAATAACGCATGAGTTCAAGTTCCACTGCGATATGGTCGTCCAGATCAAGATAGTCTTTGTTTTTGTGCAGGCCAGCCTTGTTCAGGACTTCGCGAATTTTTACCACCGGTTCCTGCATTACCAGGGGGTCCCGTGTGGTATAACAGGACTCATAGGGAAATGCGGGATTGTTGCCGGCATTGAGAAACAGATCGGCATATTCGTAGCGGAGTTCGTTAAAAACGTTCTCTGCCGATGAAGACGTTATGCCTCCGCACATTCGATCCAGACCGGAGCAGAAATCCTGAATAGTGCAGGCATCCTGGAGTTTTTTTATCTGGTCAAGAAAGGAGCTTTCTCCCATCTTTTTGATAAGCTGCAGAGGAATTTCGTCGCGATAGAGGGTGGAAAGAAACTGATAGATTTTGGCTCGGGCCAGATTTGTTGCTTTAATATCCATTATGTGTCCCTTTTTTTTAGACTCTCATCGCACTTTTATTGCTTCGTGATTGCAGAACTTTTTCAACTTTTTCTTCCAGCTCATCACGGTCAATGGGTTTAACGCAGTATTCATCAGCACCGAGACTGATTGCCTCACGTGCTGTTTCAACGGTAGGGTAACCGGTGAGCATAATAGCCTTCATGGCCGGCTGTGCCTCTTTCAAAAAGCCCAGCACTTCAACGCCGCTCATTTTCTCCAGTTTGATGTCGAGAATAGCGAGATCAATCTTGTTTTTCTTCGCATAGGCTATAGCCTCATCTTCATCGGTAAAACTGTGTACGGTATGTCCTTTTTTGGAAAGAATTTTCCCGATCAGTATCGTTGCGTCCTGTACATCATCCAGAGATAATATTTCAGCCATGAGATTCCTCTTGTTGTGTAATTTTTTTCACCATCAAATGTTTTTTACTCTTTTCACTGAGGGGTGCCTCGAAGATGAACGAATGCAGAGTGTTCAAGGTTCCCTGTGGTTATCCTTTATTACAATCGCTGATTCCAGTGGTGGTACCGGAAGTTTTACATGTAAAGCCGTTCCTTTCAATTCTCCATCTGCAGTCTGCACCGGGCTCTCAACTTCGATAACCCCGCCATGTTCTTTGATAATGCCATAGGAAACAGAAAGGCCGAGACCTGTTCCCTTACCTACGGATTTTGTTGTAAAGAAAGGATCAAAAATCTGTGCCATAACTTTTTTGGGAATACCGTGTCCGGTATCCCTTATGGTGGCTGTCACCTGGTCCCTCTCTTTTTCATAATGGCAGGACAGGAACAATTTACCGCCTCCCTGTTCTTCCATGGCATGACGGGCATTATTGACAAGATTGACGAAGACCTGCCGCAATTTCTCGGGGTCTCCCACAATGATCGGCAGGTCTTCGTCGAAATCACGGGAGACCTTTATATGGTCCATGTTCAGGGAATGTTCTGTCACTGCCAGGACATCCTCCAGGATTTCATTGAGCAAAATGTTTTCCCGGGCACTTTCTGACTGGCGTGAAAATTTGAGGAGGTCCGCAACAATTTTTCGACATGCTTTGGCCTGCCGTTCGATAACTTCCAGGTTTTGCCCTTCTTCACTTTCAGGGCTGAAGTCATCCATCATCAACTGGGCATACCCAAGAATAACCCCCAGTGGTGTGTTGACTTCATGGGCAACACCGGCCGCCATCTGTCCGACAGAGGCCATCTTTTCACTGGAGGCCAGTTGCTTCATCATGGTCCTGACTCTGGTGAGATCCTTGGCAATACCCTCGCAGCCGCTAAATTTTTGATTCTCATCAAAGATAGCCGTGGCAGAGAGAAGTACATAAATAACTGTACCCTCGGCCCGGACAAATTCCACTTCCAGGTCTTGTACAAACCCCATGGTGGTGAGGGCTTCGGTGTACTTTTCCAAATCTTCCGGGTTATAGAAGATATCCTGTAATCCCAGTTGCGGCGCCTGCTGCATGGAATATCCAAGCATCTCAAATCCTGCAGGGTTCATGGTCCCGATTCTGGTTGTTGCGTCGCAGAAATAAACCATGTCCTTGGAATTCGTGAAGAAATTCCGGAATTTCTTTTCTGATTCGGAGAGTTTTTGGGTTCGATTTTCTACTATTTTCTCTAAATTTTCGTTCAATTTTAGAAGTTTGTCTGCTGATACTTCAAGCTGTTCATTGGCAATTCTCAAACTGTCTGCTTTTTTCTGAATAGCCTGGTATCCTTCTATTCCTTTGTGATAATAAATAGTTACGGCTGCAAGGGAAGTCATCAGCAGGGTGTTGAAGCCCCCGGTGTATGGGGCGAGTACATGCCACTGTTCTGTATAACCAAAAATCAGCAGAATTTGTTTAAGGAGGTGTCCAAGGGCTCGAGAAACAGAAAAACACCCCAGAGTCAGACAAAAATAGAAAAGAAAACCCCAGAGAAAATTTTCCGGCTGCCTGCGAATAAGGAGCCAGGCATAGCGAAGGGAAAGAAATGAGAGGACGATAATAATAAAAGATCCTGCCATATCTACGAGAATGGCAGGAAGCATGGGAAGACTGGTCATACTTCTTTCTCCTCCATGGTGTTGCGGTATAATGTTTTCATTCCCAGATAAAGGAAAAAGAGTGCGGGAATACTAAAGAGATGATCGAGTTTGGTGAAATAATACCAGAACTTCAAACTGGTAAAAGGACCCAGGATGCGGGTGCCCAGGTATCCAGTGTCACTGCTGAAAGTGACACTGCCTGCCAATGCGTCAAGGGCGTGCCCGGTAAAGGCCACCACATTCCAGAGTATCATGAAAAAACAGAAAATCTGGAGATAACGCCATCCTTTTGACTTGAATACAGCGTGTCGGATACCCCAGAAAAGATAACACAATGCCGCAGTATAAAAGATGTGGGCAAATTGATGGACATACAAACCTTCAGGAGCACCATGACTTTGAACAGCCCACGCACTTCCGGGAAACATCGTCAGCAGTAAAAAGAGGAGAAAGGGAAAGATCCTGTGGAGTCGTTTTTGAACGTTCATATCGTAACCATCCAAAGTGTGAGTACGTAGAAATTATTTCCGTGCTTTTGTGAAAAGAATTTCGTGAAGGTACGTATGCTGGCTTACCGTCATCTCCGGTATCAGGCTTATTCCTGAATTTGTTCAGATCTGGGCCACAACAACGGAGCAATGGTTTGCATTTATTTTATTGTAAGCATATACAATACCAAAAGTTATTTTTTTTTTGTAATAAAAAGAACTGACTCGGATAATCAGTGAGTTACTGCTGATGATGTACAACTGGAGGTAAAGAGGATTTGAAAAATATGGGACCAAAAGTGCATCATAAATGATGCACAGCATTATTTATGATGCACCTGTAGATCTTTCACCATCGGATATCGAATTCATGGTATTTTTAATAATCAATCTTTCGTCTCCCTTCTTCGTTACAGTAAAAAAATTATTTTTGTAATATCAAAGTCATAGATCCGGGAAATTTCTTCCTGTGCCTTAAATATAAACAGAAAAGAAGGTTCTTAAAGATACCTTTTTACGGCTGAACGTGACTGAACTACAGAGGTGCTGAGCCATGAAAAATGGGGTGCCTCATAATGGATGCATGGCCGGGTCGAGGTCTTTTGCCTGGATGAAAGGTCTGTACTCAGTTTCTAAAGGATTCAGACTGGATATTGAAACGCTGCATCAGGCGCTGAAACGATTGACGTCCCAAACCGCTTTCACGGGCTGCAGCCGATACATTTCCACTATTCCCAGTCAGGGCTTTCTTGAGGTAGGTGGTAGTGAAATACTTCATCACTTCCACTTTGGCTTCATTATACGGCAGTCGGTGGATGCAGATGGGAACGACGCTCCCTGCATTGTTTGTGGATTCATTTTCTGCGAACTCTTCAGGACTGAGAAGGTTGTCGGGAGTTATAATATTTGCCGGTGTCAATAAAACAGCACGGTTGATTCTGCTCTGCAGCTCACGGACATTTCCCTTCCACTCCCTGCGCTCCAGACATTGCAGCGCTTCCGGGGAAAACTCCATCCCCTTACGCTGATATTCCTCCATATAAACGTGTAAAAAATGAAGAGCCAGCAAAGGAATGTCCTCCTGCATTTCATCAAGTGACGGCATGGTTACAGTCATTACATTCAAGCGATAAAAAAGATCCTCTCGAAATTCACCTTGAGCTATCTTCGCCTCAAGATCCTGATTCGTTGAGGCAAGGACTCTTACATCCACTTTTACAGTGCTGGTTTGGCCGAGAGGCTGAATCTCTTTTTCCTGCAGAACGCGAAGGAGTTTGGTCTGAAGATAAACGGGAATATCAGCAATTTCATCAAGAAGAATGGTGGAGCCCGATGCTTCAAGAAAGAGTCCGTCCTTATCTCTATCCGCTCCGGTAAAAGCTCCTTTTACATATCCAAAGAGTTCACTTTCAAGAATCTGTTCCGGCAGGGCGGGGCAATTTATTGTGATCATTTTTTGTTGCCGGCGTTTGCTCATCTGATGGATTGTCCGTGCAGCAACTTCTTTCCCGGTTCCGGATTCTCCACGAATCAAAACAGTAGCATCGCTCTGTCCGAGCCTCGTTAAAAGATTTATGGTACGCCGCAGAGCATTACTCTGACCTATAAATTCAGTGGGTCTGTCACTTTTTTGCAACTCCTTGTGTAATTGAAGGTTTTCACGCAACAGCAGTGTCCGTTCAAAGGCTCGCTGAATAATGAGACATATCTTCGTATTATCAAAAGGTTTTTCTAAAAAGTCATATGCGCCATTCTTCAGCGCTGTAACCGCCATTTCTATGGTGCCGTAGCCCGTCATAATAACAATACTGACAGTTCTATCCAACTCGGAGACTTTGGCAAGAAGTTCCAGCCCGTCCATATCGGGCATGACAATATCAGTCATGATCACATCCGGGTGCCAGGTTTTTATTTTTTCCAGAGCCTCTACACCAGACTGGGCAAAGGAGACATCACAGGCACATTTTTTTGTAAAAACCTTACGCAGAAGAACGAGTAAATCCTTTTCATCATCTACAATAAGTAACCGTTTTGACGTTTCCTCTTTCATCTTCTGCTACTCCTTTTTTCCATCCCGCATTGCCTGGAAATACTGCTGCACAAAACGCCCGGACACTGTATCAATAATGGAAAAATGTAATGTTTCACTCGACAGAAAAGAATCGGTCAGGGCAAAAAATATCTCTCTCGAAATCTGTGTTGTTCTCTTTTTAAATGTATTTTTCTGTTCTTCATTTTCAATTCTGCGACAATGTAACGGCCGCTGATCACATATCAAACAGCTTCCCTCTGCAAAAAGAGGGCAGGAGTATTGCTCCGGGGGGACATCTTTGAGTGCCTTTTCAAGGACATCATTACGTTTTTTACGACTGAGTTTTGAGTTTACGGTATGGCTGAGATACACCGCCTCAATCAGCTGTAACTGAAAAGGCTGCAGACATACGGCAGTATCAATTGCCGGATTTCCTGCTTCTGCCAGCAGGGTTTCGTAATCACCGAAGAACGGAAGCAAATCAATGGTGGCGGGGTTTTCAATGCTTGCTTCTCTTGCATCCAGCTGTCCCTGCTGCTTACTGTATTTTTTGAGAAGCTTCCACTGGCTGTAGTTGGTGGGATTTGCCCTGGTTCCTTTGAGCTTCTTCTCCGTATATTTCAGTGCCAGCCCCCGCCGCAGCAAATAGGCAGAGATGAAAGTCCCTGTACGCCCATGTCCATGGCGACAATGAACCAGAACCTTTTTCTTTAAATAGAGGGCCTCATCCAGCCATTCCAACGCTTCTTTCATCTTTTCCATATCCGGGGCACATTCATCCGGAGTGGGAAGAAAACATACTTCAAAACCTGCTTGTTCTTCAATCTCATGAAGATCAGTAAACTCTCCGCAGAGATTGACAATGGCCCCTATCCCCTGGTCTTTGATAGAATCAAGCTCTTCGTAAGACATGGGAGCATATCCCACCGCCAGCTGGCTTGTCAGCCAGGTAATTTTATATGACATATCTGATCCTCTCATTTTACGCGGCATCTTCCCAGAATGCTCTCACCTGTTCCTGCACCATACGTTTATCTTTGAGGCGCATATCCATCAATTTGGTGATTCCCAGAAGGCGTCCCACAACCTGTAACTGTTTTAATGTTTCTTCTGCGGTTTTGTGCTGGAGCCTGGCATCCAGAAGATCTCCATTAGCAGTCACCTGAAAACCACTCTCTTTGAGAATAGTCGCAACATACTCAATTCGCAGGCTGCGTCCGGAAAAATCACCACCTCCTCCCGCAAAGCGCAGCTGGCAATAATTTTTCACGGCATTTTTCTCACAGATGGCATCTACCAGAGTAAAATGATATCCAAAACGTAAGTTGAAATTCACGTAATTGGCTCCGATTACTGCAAAGCTGGCAAATTCTGATCCGCTTTTAAAGGCAACTCCTCCGGCCAGTGCAATATCATCGAAACTTTTCCAATCAAAATGGGAACGATCCTCCCACTTCACAGCAGGGTGGGTCAGCCCTTCCCAGAGAGCAAGAAAGGGGGCTGAACACACTTCCTCTACCTCTATACCCTCCTTTTCGCTGTCTTTTGTCTGCAGGCCGCCACCGACATCCAGCAGGAAAATATCAAGGGGCAGCCTGGAAATTAATTTTCTTTTTTCTTTTGACCTGCCACTGCCTCTGTCACCAAGAAAAAACATCGTCCGTACTGCCTGTTCATGAGAAAATCGTATGATATCATGAAGGGAACGACAGGACTCAGGAACAAAATTTTTAGAGTCTGGATCAAGTAGATTCAGTGGAGTTACAAAACCCAGAAGACCATGCAGTCTTCGAAAATAGGGGAGAGCTGCTTCCTTTTCATACAGTGCCACGGTTTTTTGTGGCGGCAGACAATCTCCCTGCCACAGTTCCTGGATATCTGTAAAAAGGCTGAGTTTTTCACCCTGCGTAATTTTTTGAATATTGTCGCCCACAGCCAGGAGCAGGGGCACCCCAAATTCTCTGCAGACTGTGGAAAAATGACCAGCCACAGAACCAAGTTCTGCTACCACTCCACTCACTCGTTTCAAAACACGAACAGCAGAAGGCAGGGCCTCCCCGAGGATCAGCACAGATCCCAGGGGAACATCTTCCAGAGGATACCCGGGACCGGCAATGTACGCAGGACCGCAGGCCTGTCCCATCGCTGCGGTCACACCAGCCTTGAACAGCAGACGGCCTTTATTTTCAAGAGGTGCTGTTTTTTCAGAAGCTGTTATGGAATGCTGCACACCAAGGGGCCGGCACTGGAGAAAGACAAGATGTTGCTGTTGTGTAATTAACCATTCAACATCTCTTGGGGAATGAAAATGATCAGCAATGATCTGCCCCATTTGTCGAAGAGTGTCAATCTCATGGTCCGTTAATATCTTTGTACCTCCTGGGGAGCTGTCACTCTTTTCATGCAACCCATAGGATTCAGGAATAATACGCCCACTGACCAGTGCGTCTCCTTCCCCACGAACAACATGGATGGAAATATCCTGTTCTCCCTCTCCAGAGGGATCAGCCGTATACAAGACTCCACTGGTCTTTGCGGCAACCATCTCAAGGACCAGCACCGCCATTCCTGTCTCCTCATCTCCGAGGCCGGAAGAGATGCGATACGCCAGGGCTTCCGGGGTGTATTTGCTGCTGATCACCCTGCGCCAGGCATCAAGGATATTATCACCGGCAACATTGAGCAGAGTCAGGTACTGTCCAGCAAAAGAACAGGGTCCGTCTTCATTGAGACAGCTGCTGCGCACAGCCACAAGTGGGGGATCGTCAAATCCACTGGCAAAATGTTTCCAGGCAGCAGTCACTTTTTTACTGATATCAGGAGGAATCTCAGCATGTTTGATCAATTTGCTGAGTCGGACAGAGGCCTCCTCCAGGCTGCGGGGTTCCCGGCTCTTAATGTCACAGAGAATATCATCAACGGGTTTGCGAAGGTCGTTGTACTCTATGAAATAATTGAAGCTGTTCACTGTAATCACAAAGCCTTCAGGAATATCAAGATTGAGCTCTGATCCCAATGTTGCCAGTTGAGAAGCTTTGCCTCCGACAAGTTCTTCCCTGCCAACCCCTTCCTGAAGAGAACACACATAGGGAGGATCCGTATCAAGCGGGGGAGGGGCAAGGAGAAATGTGCTGTAAAAGTCAAACTTTTTATAATAGCTTTTCAGGCTGGCATGGGATCCGGGAGTCATTCTTTCCAGACTTTCCACCATACCCAGAACATCTGCAGAAAATTTTTCATATCGATTCCGTATGCTGCTGAAATCTTCTTTTGTTCCCTGATAGTACAGAGCCTCCAATTCTGCCATCTCCTTATGGGTCAGGGTGTCATACTCCAGGAGTTCCTGAAAAGCTTCATAAGTAGAGCGCAGTATCGCACCGGGAGCAAAGACTCTGCAGGTCAAGTATTTAAAAAGATTGCTGAAAGACACTCTTAACCTCTTAGATGTAATCTAAAAAATTGATATTGCACTTCGTCAAAGCGTTTACCACATTCTTTACCTTCATAGTGTTGAACTCTTTTCAGTCGTTGTTAAAAGAAAAATGGTATTTTACCAGGTTACGACCCCGAAACGCAACATGAGCCAAGAATAAAATGCCTTTTTTCGCTGTTCCGTCTTTCATAAGAGCACCTCGAAACAGTCTCATTCCACAACGGATGTTATCAAGTGTTGTTGCCCTGCTTTTTCCTGCCTCCTGCCTCCTTTTTCCTTTTTTTCTTGTACACGGTTGACAAATCGATCCACCACAGGGAATATAGACGACATAGTTTTTTTGCTGGGGGAGCTTTAACAGCTGAGAAGGACCGAAACGTCCTGACCCTTGGAACCTGATGCGGGTAATACCGACGTAGGGAAGCGGATCATGTATCATTCACTTCATTTTTTCCTATTATGCTTGCTGGTATGTTCTGCATGGCTTCCTCCCCCCGTTGTTGTTTTATCTGCCGGCACCCTGGTCCATTGACTCAGAGTTCTGGTTTGAATTTTCATAAAAGGGGAGAAAATGGACAACCCGGAAGACCTCGCAGTCAGAATTTATCAACTCTGCCTAAAACTTAAAAAACAGCGGCCTCTGATCCATGTGGTGACCAATTTCGTGGTCATGAACCAGACGGCGAATGTCCTGCTGGCCATGGGAGCCGCTCCTACCATGTCCTGGGCCACTGAAGACCTTGAGTACATCTCCGGGATTTCAGATGGGCTGTGCGTGAATATCGGCACACCGACCCGGGAGCGGGTTGAGACCATGGCAACCCTCATGGAATTGGCCGAAGCATCAGACAAACCTCTTGTCCTCGATCCTGTGGGGGCCGGAGCTGGCCCATACAGGACAAAGATTGCCAGAAGATTGTCGGCTGTCGCGCCCCATAAAATTATTCGGGGCAATATCTCTGAACTCTCTTCTCTTACAGATGACAATTCATCCCCCCAGGGGGAAAACAATGCCGTGAGTGCGGCCGAGGCAAAGAAAATCCTTATCAACCATGGCCGGACGGGGGAGCATACCGCCGGGGGCCAGGGGCCGGGTCTGGAATTAAAGAGTGGGCAACTGCTGAAGGAACACGCGTCCTGCCTTCTGGTCAGCGGGAAAGAGTATATGATCACAGATGCCTCTCAGGCATTGATTTTAAAAAATGGTTCACCTCTCATGAATGTAGTCACAGGAACCGGATGTATCCTGTCTGCAATGACCGCTGCCTTTTATGCTGTGAGTCGAACTCCTTTTGAGGCGGCAACAGCAGCCTGTGCCACTGCAGGCATTGCAGGCGAGCTTGCTGCTGAAAAATCAGCAGGTCCTGGCACGTTTCTTTCAAATTTCATAGACGTCCTGTACACCCTTGACCTGCCTGCCATCACTTCCCGGCTTCGTGCCGAATATATCAGGCTACCTTGAATAATCAGTCTTTCGCCCATCTTCTTCGTTACAGTAAAAAATTTATCCTCCGACAAAGCGAGGAACGAGACGTCGAGATATCAATCATATACCTGCGGTAAATTTCTTCCTGTGCCTCGAATATGAACGAAATACAAGATTATTCAAGATACCCATTACCCTGTAAATTTTGCATTAAAATAAGGAAAAAAGACATGGAAAACATACGTTCTCTTCCCCGGTTTAAACGAATTGCGCTCTCATTTGGGCCTGCCTGGATTATCAGCGCCGTGGCCGCCGGTCCAGGCACCACTTTGAGCGTGGCCAAGGCTGGTGGTACCTTTGGATACGACTTTTTATGGGTAATAGTGCTCAGTGTGGTTCTGGCCTTTGTCTGCCAGTACATGGCAGCAAAAACCGCCTTGATCGGAGGGCAGGGTATCGTGGGCATTGTCCGGGAAAAATGGGGAAAAGAGTTTGCCACTTTTGTGGCCCTGGACGCCTTGATCGTCATCTGGCTGTGCAATGTAGTGCTTTTAAAAGTCCTGGTTGCTGTTACCGGCTTCGTTACAGGCATAGAAAGCCCGCTGTGGGGAATATTGTTTGTCGCTCTGTTTTATGGACTGGTGGCCCACGGGGGGTATGCAATCATTGAAACTTTCTGCAAACTCATTGTTTCACTGCTGGTCATCTGTTTTGTCGCCACCCTGTTTATTGCCAAACCTGATCTTGGAGCTGCATTAACCGGGCTGATTCCAGACCTTTCCCATTTCGGCAAGGCTGAAGTTTTGATGATGACCGCCATCATGGGCGGTTCAATTCATGTGACCATTCTTTCCATGCAGACCTATACCGTTCATGAGCGGGGATGGACAACAAAAGATTTACCGCTGGCTCTGGCTGATACGGCGGTTTCCCTTCTCGGGGCATTCGGTCTGTATTGTACTGCCATTTACCTGACGGGGGCCAGCGTTCTTCATCCTGCAGGTATACAGGTAGCGAACCTGTTTGAGATGGCCGAAGCCATTAAACCCCTGTTGGGAGACTATGCTTATGGGTTTTTCTGCCTGGGTATCTGGTGTGCTGTATTTTCCACCATCATGCCCACCTTTATTGCGGCCGCCTACGTGGTTGGAGATCAGATGAACCGGAAGATGGTACCTGAGGATAAGATGTATCGGCTGATCATTTTGATCGGCTGTCTTATTGCTCTGCCTGGTGCCTTTCTTCCTGGAAAACCAATCAACCTTCTGATGATTATGCTTGCCCTGGCGTTTGTGGGCACGCCCCTTTTTGTGGGTATTTTCATGAAACTGCTCAATGACAGATCCTTTGCACAGGAAAATAAGAACGGTATTCTTCTCAACATTGGCGGTGCCACTGCCCTGGGTGTCACAGTGTTCCTCGGGATAAAATGGGTATGGCAGCTGGTTTAAGGATAAGGGTACCTTGAAAGAATGATTCTTCAAGGTACCCTTAAAATATAGTGATACCATTTACATTTTCTATTGGCGAATTCAAAGGCAGGGAGACGGGAGGCAGGAAAAAGCAAAAGATTTCCGTAGAGACGACCAATCTGGGCGTCTCCAGCACAACAGACGTTTCTACAATGAGATCAATTTTACAGCCTGTATCCCTTCATAATCGCCAAAAAAAATGTCTATACAGTTGCGTGGGCATCTTTTTTGGCGATTATAAATGATTAATAATTCGTGTTTATACGTGTCCATTCGTGGTTCCTTCTGTCGTTTGTAACCACAATGGATAAACAGGATGTAAAACGAGCATAACTTAATAGAAATGGTGTAAATTGATAGAAGATGTAGTCTTTCACTCTGGATATTTGGGTCTTTTTATCGTCAGCTTTTTAGCAGCAACATTCATTCCTCTTGGTTCTGAAATTTTCGTAGCAGCTATGACTCTTTCTGGCAGTAATCCATGGGCCATCTTTGCGACAGCAACGACAGGAAATACCCTTGGTGCTGCAACAAATTACTATGTTGGCAAGTACGGCGCGAATTTTATATTTTCACGTTATCTTAAAGTGGATTCTGAGAAACGACAAAATATTGAAAGAATGTACCAGAAATGGGGATCTCCTATTTTATTTTTTTCATGGGTGCCAGTAGTGGGAGATCCTTTAACAATGGTGGCAGGAGGCTTTAACCTTAATTTGTATATTTTTACTTTTTGGGTAATTTTAGGAAAGGCCTTTCGATATGCTCTCGTCATTATGACTGCTGAGACTTTCTCTATGATCTGACAGAGTCATTATCCCAATTATATTTTTTTACCAACCAGAGAACGCGACTGCGTGGACATCTTTTTTGGCGATTACCAATGGACAAACAGGATGATAATTTCATTGCAGAAACGTCTGTTGTGAGATGAACCACCTGTTGTGCTGAAGACGCCCAAATTGGGCGTCTCTACAAAGACCTTTTGCTTTTTCCCGTCTCCCGTCTCCTGCCTCCCGTCCCACCTGCCTTTGAATTCACCATACAAAATGGAATTAGTATAAATGGTATTACAGGGAAGGGGAAAGGGGGCGGAGACTACGGCAACTGACGGCAGGGATACATTCAGTATTGATATTTTCGCTGCTGCGTAATCACTTGAAATTACACAGAAAATATCGTAAAATCAACATCATATTTTTTTATTTCCCAGTCTTGAGATCATTCTTTCTTGACTCTTTTCGTTAGAAACTGGTATCTTATTAATTTCATTAATATATCATTTATGTTGATATAGAGAAAGCTTAGAGAAAGCTAAACCTGTCGCAAGGCAGGGACAGAAAGCCACGGGTCAAAAATGACAGCCGTGCTGCTTTTCAATAAGGTGGTTCGGCTTTTTATTTTTCTGAACAGGAGCGTTGTCTTATCAATGCTGTGGTCCGAAAAAGAGAGGCAGAATTATTTGTCGAGAGTTTGCAGCGGATACAGCATTCCTCGCCCATTACGAATACTTCTTCCAAATACACCTCATCATATCGTCCAGCGCGGTCATAACCGACATCCCGTTTTTGTTGGGGACAATGACTGCAGGGCACCTTGAAACAGCCTGCATTTCGTTCATATTATTCGAAGTACAGGATGTAATTTACCGCAGGTATACTTTTGATATCGGAGCCTAGCGCTTACCTTGGAGCCTGACGCTTCCCGCCGAGGATAAAATTTTTATCCCTTTCCCTGCTCTTACAGTATTTATCTGAAGTCTTTTTCATAGCGACAGCGTTGCACTGAAAAAAGGACTTCATCACCCCCCACGCAGGAGGACGCAGCAGATGAAACAAATCGTCAAAATTTTAGCACTGCTTATCTCAGCAACCGTCGTTTTCAGTGTTCCGGCCATCGCCAGGGAACGTATTGTATTTGGTGGCGGTCCGGCTGGCGGCACATTCCAGACCGTGGCCAATGCGATCCAGGTGTATAAGCCGATCAAGGATATGCAGGACGTCACTGTCAAGGCACAATCCTCGGCAGGCTCGGTGGAGAACCTGCGTAAGGTCAATTCAGGCAGAATGGACTTTGCCACTATTTATTCCGGGCACGTCTACCTCGGTGCCAATGGCCAGATGAAAAATGATACCAAAAAGTACACCAATGTCCGTGCGGTCGCCTTTCTCTATGGCGCCCCCGCACAACTGATTGTACGCAAGGGCTCCGGAATCAAGTCAACCAGGGATCTGGTCGGGAAAAGAGTTGGCGTCGGTAATGCCGGCTCCGGTGCTTTTGCCAACTGTGAGCTCTTTTTCCGCCACATGGGCGTCTGGGACACAATCAAGCGTAATGCCATGGGCTACAACGATGCTGCGGCCGCTTTTGGCAACAATCAGCTTGATGCGTTCTGGCTCTTTACCGCATTCCCGTCGGGAGCCGTGATCATGGCTGCCCAGACCAACGATATTGAAATGATCGATCTGAATGCCGACGCCGAAGCTTCCGGTTTCTACAAAAAATACCCCTACTTCACAAAAATCGCCATTCCGGCAGGAACCTATAAAGGTGTTGAGACCGACACGCCGTCCTTTCAGGATTCGACCCTCTGGGTTGCCAACAAAGACGTTCCCGATGACGTCGTGTACAACATGCTCGCGGCAATTTTCACCGACGAAGGCCTGGCCCACATGGTTTCACAGAAGAAAACCTTTAAAGCCATGTCGGTTAAAAATGGAATCGATGGCATCGTTACTCCAATGCATCCGGGTGCAATCAAGTTCTGGAAAGAGAAAGGGGTCATCTGATCTGACTGCAGGCTAAAGGGTATTTGAGGCAGGGTGTTTTTGTGCTTTTCCAACCCTGCCTCAAATATGCGGCTGATGCTCAATTCGCGCATCGGGAACAGGGAATAAATTCGGCTCACAATTTTATTTATTCTTCTGTGTTTCCCAGCTTGCAACATCAATCCTCAACCGCCCAGAGGTTTCCCGTGTATCAACAATTGAATCGTTTTGAACAGATTCTGTTTGATGTCTGTGCCCTCATTCTTCTGCTTTTCTACTCCTATGCAGCCGTAATCTCACCGGCATCCACCCAGTATCATCGGGGGGTTTACGTCCTTATCACCTACATCCTTGTCTTTTTGTTGTACAAATCAAAATCGACAGTAATGCGGGTGGTCGATTATCTCTTGATCAGTGTCTCGGTTGTGACCATCTCTTATTGGATTTACAACTTTGAAGCCATCAATTACCGCACTGGAGCCGAAACACATCTTGATACGGTTATTGCTATCGCCGGTGTCCTGGTCAGTATTGAACTGGCCCGGCGGGTCGTTGGTAATATTTTTGTCATGATCGGCGTTGTCATGCTTGCCTATGGCGTCTACGGCGATTACATGCCGGATCTCATTTCGCACGCCGGGGCGACCTTCCCGGAGTTGTGCGTCTCGATTTTTTATAAAAGCGACGGCATCTTCGGCATCATGGCCAATGTCCTGGCCACCTACATCCTGCTGTTTGTCCTGTTCGGCGCCTTTCTGAAAAAATGCGGCGCCCAGAAATTCTTTATCGATTTCCCGCTGGCCGCTGTGGGACATAAGATCGGCGGTCCGGGCAAGGTTGCGGTCATCGCCTCCGGCCTGTTTGGTTCCATTTCCGGCAGCGCCATCGCCAACGTCGTCTCAACCGGATCCTTCACTATTCCGATGATGAAAAAGGCTGGCTTTAAACCACACCAGGCTGGCGGCATTGAGCCTGCTGCATCGATCGGCGGAATGTTCATGCCGCCGATCATGGGTGCTGGCGGTTTCATCATGGCGGAACTGACCGGAGAACCTTACTCGCATATCATGCTCGTTGCCCTGTTTCCGGCCCTGATGTATTTTTTCAGTGTTTTTGTCATGGTTCACTACGAAGCAAAAAAACTGAATATCGTCGGCGAAAAATCGAAAAACAGCCCCATGGCGATTTTAAAGGCGGAGTGGTACTACACCATTCCCCTTGTTGTTATCACCATATTCATGCTGCTTGGTTACTCACCCGGCTATTCCGCCATTCTCGGCCTGATCTCCTGTATTGTCGTCTCATGGGTTCGTAAAGACACCCGGATCGGCCCGAAAAAATTCCTCGAAGCAGCCCGCAGCGGTGCCGAGAGCAGTCTCAAAATTGGTGCGACGGTAGGTGTTATCGGTATTATTATCGGTGTCCTGACCTACAGCGGACTGGTTCTGACCTTTGCCGATATCGTCATTGAACTCGCTGGCGGCTCGCTGCTCATGACCATCCTGCTGATTGCCCTGGCTTCGCTGGTTCTCGGTATGGGGGTTCCGGTTACAGCGGCATATCTCATTACCGCCGTTGTTGCGGTCCCGGCCCTGACCCATCTGGGTGTCAATGAGCTTGCTGCCCACATGATCGTCTACTGGCTGTCTCAGGACTCCAATATTACCCCGCCGGTCTGTATTGCCGCCTTTGCCGGGGCTACTATCGCCAAAGCCAATATGTGGAAGACCGCCTTTGCCTCCTTCAAGTTTGCCAAGTTTCTCTATCTTGGTCCTCTGCTGTTCGCCTATGTTCCCGCTTTTTCACTCGACGGCTCGGCACTGAACATTATCAAGGCCTTTATTTTTATTATATTGGGCACATGGCTTTACTCCTATATACTCAGCGGTATCTGGATACATTCATGGTTTGGTAAAAAGCCAGCGGCCTGACTTTCGGGTACACTTTCATCGAATCTCTCCTTCTCTTGACCTGAAAAGAGCGGAAAACATTATGTTTCTCGCTCTTTTTACCTGCAGCACCCAGGGAAATCTGTTCTTTAGGGTATCTTGAATAATCTTGTATTTCGTTCATATTCGAGGCACAGGAAGAAATTTACCGCAGGTATATGATTGATATTCCGAGGATAAATTTTTTACTGTAACGAAGAAGATGGGCGAAAGACTGATTATTCAAGGTAGCCTTTAGACCGGAATCGTTGGAAAAGCAAAAGGCGGTAGGACATTTTTTTACCGCGAAGAACGCGAAGGAAGGCAAAAGCATTTGAGAATAAATATTTTGTAATTTACAAGCGGGAAGGGCGGGAGAAGGAATCTCGCCGATGAAATCAATGTTGGTCTTTAACAAACAGCCCCTTGTTTATTATATGGAGAGCATTTAATGAAAGAAGAAATACAGAATCCCTATCCTGATAATGATTGCTTCTTTTGTGGAAGGAGTAACAATGAGGGATTAAAGCTTAAATTCTATTGGGATAAAGAGAAGGAAGAGGTATATACAGAATATTTACCTGCTCAGCATTTCGTTGGCCAGGGTGACATTCTCCATGGAGCAATTCAAATGGGTCTCCTTGATGAAATCATGGGGTGGACCAGCTATGTTTTCACACAAGAAATGGCGGTTACATCTCATCTTAACATCGATTTTTTGCACCCGGCATATATAGATGGAAATAAATTAAATGTTACATGTCGGATAACGTCAAAGAAAGGCCCCAAAATATATATGCAGGCAATACTTACAAACAGTCAGGGGACTGTTTGCACAAAAGCTACAGGAACGTACCATCTTTTACATTCCGACAAATACAAGGATCTTATTTACATTTGAGAGAGGCGGGAAAAGGGATAAAGAAAAAAGAAAAAGGCTGCGTAGAGATGAGTAATTTTTTTTGCCTTTATTCGTTGGCAAAAAGTTTTTCGCTGTTCCGCCTTTTGCTTTTCCCTGTCTCCCGTCCCCCTGTCTTTCAATTCGCCAATAGAAAATGAAAATGGCATTTAGTGAGGTCACAACTCAATAGGAATGGTGTAAATACGTAATATCTTTACGTCCCGGAACTACTAAATATAACACAGTTCCGCCCCATTTCTTTTGCTGTGTATAATGCATAATCTGCTCTTTGAATCAGAGAAGAACTGTTATCATTTTCTTTTATTTCGCTCACACCGATACTGATTGTCAATACGCTTCCATCTGGGTACCGAGCTATATTACTGTCTTCAATAGATGATCTTATCTTCTCCGCCAAATCGATAGCCTGTGAGTGATTACAGTCAGAAGCAAGAACAATAAATTCCTCACCTCCCCAGCGACTGAATTCGTCAGATTTACGAATATTATTTTTAATCGTTTCAACAGTTTTGATCAGAACCTGATCACCTTCCAGATGTCCCAGAGAATCATTTATTTTTTTGAAAAAATCGATATCTATTATAAGAAGAGAAAAAGGTAGCTTTCTGCGTTTATATTGAATAAAGGCTTTCTTTAGAGAGAGTTCAAATATCTGCCGATTGGAAATACCGGTCAGTGCATCTGTCATTGCCATACTCTTTAAACGCTTTTGAAAGATATTTACTGAAAAAAAGACCAACAATAATGTTAATAGTATTGTTACAATATTGATTGCAATAACCGAATAGATCATTCGATTCATCTTGTTCAGGGTAATTGATTCCCTTTGAATATTTATTAACCACCAGCCAAGTTCTGGGAGATACATGGACTGCATGATAAAAGGTTCATTACCAATACTAAATTCATAAATGCTGTTTTCATCCGACAATATTTTTTCTAATGAATCTCGAAGATTTACAACACCCGAAAGACTCTCTGATTTTATTATGGCATCGGATGATCGGGCGATGATCTTACCTTCTGAACTGGCAAAGTATATGTCACGTTCAAGATCTTTACTATATCGACTCAACAGTTTCGGAATAGTAGAAAGACGCAAACCAATTCCTGAAACCCCCAGAGTTTCTCCATCTTTACTTAGAATCCTGTAGTTAATAAAAGCTGTTGGCATATTGTCCATATCAACATTTATAGAACAGTTTATAGATCTCTGCTTACCCTCATTGCGAAAATCAAAATACCACTGAGCATCGACATCATTTTCTGCTATAGGAAAAGCACCTTGCATATTGTAGTAGGTCTTTGTCTTCTCTGAAACCAAAAAACAGGTCATTCCTCCATATTGTTTACGAATCGACTCCAGATATCTGTTGATAAACTCAGGATCTTTCTCACCTTCTTTTAACCATTTTTTGAGGAAAAAATTATCTGCAAGAGTGGCTGAAGCAATTATTGGAGGTTGCAGTTCCTGCTTTATTTCTGAATAAACCAATGCGGAATGAACAGGCAGATCATTTTCAATGATAGATTTTTTAATATTTTTCTTCATTGTTACATAAGAAATAGAATTTGTAAGCACAAGGTTTATCACAAGAATGGCTGAAATAATTATCAAAAGTTGTGAGCCCCTGGGATCGAAATTCTTAACAAAGTTCATAAATCATATCCTTCAAAAATAACCGCATAGAAAAACATAAAAAATATACAAGAAATCAATAATCATCTAAATTCTAACCTGAAAATGGTAGAGAAAAAGAAACATTGATCAAACGTTATCTGGCCCAGAAATCTGATTAAAGTCGATAAAAATAGATTAAAAAAAAGAGCTCTGAGTATCTTTTTTATGGTTGTAAGGAACCACCGGAGGAAGAAATTCGGGAAAGTAATACAGAAAGATATTCAGAGCAGTAATGTTTGACCTTGTTGCATAACTTGTTATATCGCACATTCAACAGCTTTCTGCGCATGAATATATGTTGTATCTAAAAGTTCCACTTCAGTGTCAGTTTGGTCGACCAGCATTCCAATTTCAGTACAACCAAGAATCACAGCCTCAGCACCATGGTTATCTAAAGACTCAATAATTCGTAAATATTCAGCTTTAGAAGCTGGCAGTGATTTCCCTAAACAAAGTTCTTTATAAATAATGTTATGAACTATTTCTCTATCTGGTGCATCAGGAGTCAGAACGGTTAAACCATAATTTTCACTTAACCTCCCCTTATAAAAATCTTGCTCCATTGTAAAAGAAGTTCCCAATAATCCCACAGTTTTAATTCCTTTTTTCACAAGAACTTCAGCCGTTGCATCCGCTATATGAATTAAAGGGATATTAATAGACTCTTCTATCTGTGGAGCTACTTTATGCATGGTGTTTGTACAGATAAGTAAAAAATCAGCTCCAGCAGATTGTATGCTTTTAGCTGCTTCAGTAAGTATTTTTGCAGTACCTTCC
The DNA here is from genome assembly GCF_016918505.1 of Desulforhopalus vacuolatus. Classification (GTDB taxonomy): domain Bacteria; phylum Desulfobacterota; class Desulfobulbia; order Desulfobulbales; family Desulfocapsaceae; genus Desulforhopalus; species Desulforhopalus vacuolatus. The sequence goes on along the minus strand of NZ_JAFFPZ010000004.1, from coordinate 8,005 downwards.
CAATCACCATCGTGTTGTAATTTTTCAATTGGATCGAAATCGACACTATACATAGCGATTTTTGCTGAATGCAGACCTCCAAGAGCATTTTTAATGCCTTCATTAATTGCTTTGTAATATCCAATAGTACTTTCCCAACTCATTCCACCTAAAAGACCGATTGTTTTCATATTACCTCTCTATGTTTTTGCAATATAACGTTGTCTACACTGGTTTTGCGCTGTTGGCGAAATCCAGTAAAATGATTGGTTGTATGCCGGGCATGGCACACGTTCTTAAGGTGTGTTTACCATAGCATTCCCTTATATTTTAAAAAAGACTATTCTGCCTCAAACTCTATAGTGAGACCACATTCACCACAGGTACTTCCTTCGAAAATAAGGCTACCAATTACAAAATCGGTAATAAGTTTTTCTCCTTTAGAACTCGTCAATTCAGATCTGTTGAAAGAAAGGCTTTCCCCTTTTTCAATATTATCTAAAGTCTTTGAAAATGAACCTATACTTACTACTTCAGCTCCAAGTCTTGAAAAGAAGTTTACCACTCCCTCTTTTTTTGGTGGGACACTTTTTACATGAAGTTTGTAAATAGTGCATTCTCCTCTGTTGTAAACGGTATAACGATCCCCAGAGTGGCGAAGCTCAAGAGGTAACCCATCACAATATGCCGGAATAGTGAAAAATAAGAAGCAAACACAAAAAGTGCCAAGAGAAATAAAAAACCGGTGATTTATCCTTTTCATAAAACTCTCCTTTCAATTATGAGTTGTAAATGTAACGTTGCGATAATCTGTCGGATAATGCAAAATATTAAATTTGGACTTTATAGAAAATTGATGCGCATTGCTCAGCCTGGTTAAACCTCCGATATTTGCGGTTAGCGTTAATTGGCTTGTTATAGATCATCTGTTTTTCATAATTTTCAAAAAGAATCTCTCTAAGAACTAAAACGGCTCTTTTTAGAAAAACATTACGTTATAAAAAACAATACCTGGCATGTTTCGACCCTGATCAAAGTGACCCTGACGCCCCCTGAATGCTTTTTCCTTTTTTCATCTTGTTCACGACCAGGAAGATAAGGACGCCAGCCATGGAAAGGGCCAGGATAGCGATAAGGGGTCGAAAAACAAACCAGGCGACAGCTATAATCAATGAAGAGAGTATCCCCGCAAGAAGAAAGGTGATTACGCCAGTCCCGGCCGCGACCAGGGAACCCAGAACAGGAATAACGTCTGCCAGGACTGACAGTGGTTTGACGATCAGACTGATCCCGATAAACATCAGAAAAAAGCCCCCGGCCCGCAGCAGCCACGTGAGAATGGTGTTACTTTGCTGTTCTTGCTCAAACATGGTCTGGGCGTCATGTACTCCCAACTCTAACAACTCAATAGTATCTCCGGCTTTGGCCTGGTAAGACTGAAGATGGTTCCCAGCCTGCCTGGCAATGACACTTACCTCCAGCGGTTTGACCACCTGATAACTGATACGGATATCACCAACCTGCGGGTTGGCAGGATCCGCCCCAAGATAAAAGCCATCATTCATAACCCGGCTCCTGCCTTCCCAGGCTGAAGGAAGAGCCAGACTACCATCGACGGTCAGGGATTCATAGTTTGTGATGTTGGAGATGAGGGATGGGGAAAGAAAAAAACTGCCCACGGAAACCTGCAGGCTCGTCAATTGGCGGCTCTGAAAAGGCATGTTTGCAGGATTTTGATGGCCTTCAGTTTTTTTAAATGACGAAGAATCAATAAGCTGTTCAGCCCATACTTTTGAATAGGTGTACGTAGTGGTCTGTTGTTCACCACCGCCTAACTGCTTCTCGGTCCTGGTGCTCGACTTTTCTTGCCATTGAAATAGAGTGCTCGTACGTTTGAGCTTGATCACAGATGCGGCTGAAACCCCCAACTCCTGATCAGTGAGAGTCTCGTCGCTGGTGGCCATGCCCGTGAGATGAACCAGTTGTTGTTCATGACCAGCATCCACAATATCTGAGGCGACACTGATCACAGTTTTGCTCCCCTCCACCAGGGTCTTGTATCGCTTGACCGCCCGCCCCTCATTCCAGAAAAGGAGAAAGCAGCTGACCAGGATAAGGATAATTCCGATAACGATTCCCTTGAACGCACCGCCAATTCTTTGGAAATAGGATTGATTGGTGACCTCCGTAAAACTGTCATCACTCATAATTCAACCTCCCTTTTTGATTTAAATGAAGTAAGCAACTCGCAATTTGGTGGCTTACCTGTTGGCTGTTGACAGGCAGCAACAAAAATTCATTATCAAGGTGACAAGGAAAAAAGCAGCGTGATGTAATACCATTTACATTTTGTAACCACGAATGGACACGAATTTTCACGAACAGGAACAACGCATTAAACGAAAACGTTTGTATCCGAAGTTAAGCCGTACAGTGCCCCAGGAGTATTACTCAACTTTGGGAGTCATCCGAAAGTCGGGGTTGAGCGTTTTACGCTCTCATATATCAATTACCTCAAAGCAGGCAACAGACCGAATTCAACCACAAGGGCATTCTCATCTGGTTTTTCCAGTAATCCATGGTCCAGCGTGTTCAGCACCGCCATGGCGCAGCATCCCACAATCTGATAAACCTCATCTTTCAGTAATAATTCGTGTTTATCCGTGTCCATTCGTGGTTCCTTTTGTCGTTTGTAACCATGAATGAATAAACAGGATACAAGACGGGGGGTAATTTAATAGAAATAATGGTATAACAAGATACAGTGCAGGTCGGCGTTGAACCCATTGTTATCTGTTTATTGTTACTCTTTTTCTTGTGATATCTTTGGGGTATATCCTATTTTATAGAGGAATGCTGTCGCTTCATCCTCGTATTCTCGTATTAAATTTGCTTGCAGTTGATAACCAGAACAAATGGAATTCGCTCGGTATTCATTGCATTTTTCACAGAATTTTATTTTTCGAATACTCCTTTTTTTGTAGTAAAATTTCCAAAATATTACGGAAATTCCGATAGATATTATTGGAAGATAGAATTTGTGATGGCAGATAAGTAATAATAGCGAGAAACTGATAACGAGACCTAAGTTAAAGCGTAATATATCTCTCAGTCGTCGAGGTGTTGATTTGTAAATTGCTGGATGTGATAACGGTAGTGTTATGAATAATATCGATACCAAAATTCCAGAAATTATATTTGCTGATATTGATGTAAATACAGTAAGGGAAAAGCCTGTAAAGATACCCAGATAGGTAAAAAAACAGCTTCTACACAAGTAAATATTTCTGATTAATATTGTATCTTCTTTGAAATGATTACAGAGCGGCTTATGTGCCCATAGAAAAGGATATGTTTTTGATATCCATAACCACTTTAAATATGCCCTGGCAGCTAAGTTCATTTTTTGCTTTTTACAAGAATTTGGTTCTTTTCGAAATTTTCTTGCATATCAGCAAGAATGTTACCAATAGCACCTGCTGGAACATAATTAATAATAGGCTTAATGACTACTGCTGTTCCGTGGACAACAACCTCAGAGGCACCTTGAGCTGCCCCTGTCAGCTCAAACTCAACATGAACAACAGCATTTGCATTTTGCCTGTTGGCCATTTGAAGCATCTTATCAATGGCTCTTTGGCGAGATTCTTCACCGAGCTGTGAATAGGAGGTAAGTTCACCACCTGTAAACTGTTTACAGCCCATTGCGCAGTCTTGCCCCAGATCTTTTGCTCGAACAGATATTCCCCAGGCCATTCCTTTATATTCCATTATTTCGTAGCCATCGAAACCATCAGCTCCAGTAATAATAATTTTACTTTTCCCGCCTTTTATATCAGGCCGAGTTCCGGAAAGGAGTTCTACTCTATCCATTTTCTATTCCTCTTTGTCTTTTTTTAAGAGGGAACCACACATGCCACATCGTGAAGTTTCCATCTGTTCAACTTTTACTTTCTCTCCACATTCAGGACATGTGTATGTTTTGCGAGATTTTACAGCAAAATAATAACAAACAGCTGCAACAACAGCAAAAAAAATCAGCAAGAGAATAAATTCATACCGCTCTAAGCTGTAAATGAATATCATTTTTTCTCCTTAGTAAATTTTGGGTACAGATAACGCTTGAGATAACTGGCCCTAAAAGCCATCGGAACTGAATTTCATATATCTCACTAATTATCTTTAAATCCAAGCTGCAGAAAAATGTTTAAATTAATAAAAATTGACTTATGATTTCTTTAAGTTCCTTTTTTGTATATGGCTTAAAAAGTATTGCATCAAATCCATATTTTCTAAAATTGAACATTGCTGGGATATCAGGTGATTCTGTGACAAGAACAGCTTCGTTATCATAACCATTTTTCCGCAGTTCTATGAGGGTTTGTACACCGCCAGTATCACCTGTTATATTCTGATTTAGAAGGATCAAGTCAATCTTTATATTATCTTTGACCGCATCTAAATATTTTTCTATCGTTTCCCTTAAACAATTCGCTGTAATAACTGTGCAGTTTAAACATCGAAGCATTAGAGAACACAGTTTACTTCTCGAAGGATCATCTTCCATTATTAAAATGATTGGTTTTTCTGTTGATGACACCGTATTCGAGCCTGATGCTGATGAACTCATCTTTAACTCAGGCACTGGAAGACGTATGGTCACCATGGATCCATTATTGATCTTAGAATATATTTGTATGTCTCCACCGTGTTTTTTTATGATAGATTTGGAAACAGAAAGTCCTAATCCAGCCCCTTTCTGAGCCCCCATTTCTTTGGTTGTAAAATATGGGTCGAAAACATTTTCCAAATTATATTCTGGTATCCCTCTGCCATTATCTGTAAAGGATAACTTAAGGCGTTTGGAATTTATTTCATCTTCGGAAGTAAAAGTTTCTATTTCTGCCTGAATTTCTATTTTCCCATCATCTAATATTGCTTCCAGACTGTTTTGTATAATATTTCGAAAGGCAATTTCCAAGTAAAAAGGATCAACTTCAATAGCTGGAATTTTGTCTTGGAGATGAACTGAGATTTTAACGTTTTTTGTATTTTCAGTCTTTTTTATGGCCGTATTCAGGATATCTTCGACAAAATTAAGATTTTTATTAAATAGAGCCCCTTCGGATAGAGTGATAAATTGGTGCGTCAGATTTCTCGCTTGCCTGCAGGCATTTTCAGTATCATCCAGGAATTTCTGGTGTACACCATCTGTTATTTCTTCTCTTAAAAATGAAATATTTCCCCAAATAACAGACAAAAGGTTGTTATAATCATGTGCAATCCCACCAGCCAGGATGCTGAAGGCTTCTGCTTTTCGAGCAGATAATATTTCATATTCTCTATTTTTTATTTCAGTAATATCTCTTACGACATGAACAAACAATTCCTGGTTGCTTCCATCGCGAATAGGATCAACTGTGACATTGACCCATCGGTCGCTGTCTTTTAAATAAATTTCCATATTTTCACGATGGTGGCTTTTAACAGCACGTTTTAATGGACAGTCAGGGATAGGAAAATTTATTTTGTGTAATATTTCATAACATTTCATACAACTTATTTTTTCTGGTTCAATATTTATAAAATTTTCAGGAGGGGTATTTGAGCGGATTATGTTATGATTTTTATCTATTATAGATACCCAGTCCCAAACGGAATCAAAAGTTATCTCCCATTGTTTTTTTTCTTGTTCCAATGCCTGTTCAGCCAGCTTACGCTTGCTTATGTCACGAAAAAAGATGCACGTTTTTTCATTTCCATAACTGTCCTGAAATACTGCAGATGACACATTAACGGGAAAAATGCTTCCGTCTTTTTTTTTAAAGGTGAGCTCTCCCCTAAATTTACCCTTCTTGCGTCGTTCTTCCAATGCTGAATGAATCCTGGGATCATTTAAATTAACTACGCCATTTCTTCCGTAAGATATAATTTCCGATTCAGACATTTTGAGCATTTCACATGCTGCTTTGTTTGCCGTAAATATCTTACCGTCTTGAGCAGTTAAAAATATTGCTTCTAAACTGTTGTCAAACAAAGCGTGATATTTTTCCTCACTTTCTTTAAGGGCTTTTTCCGACTGAATTCTCTCTGTTATATCCTGTACTGTACCAATAACACGGTAAACTTCACCTTGTTTATTAATTATTTGCTGTGTACGTTCATTTACATAGCGAATTGAGCTGTCAGGCAAAACAATACGATGTTCAACACTGATATTCGTTTTTTCACGTAACATTTTTTTGCGTTTTTGTAAGAATCCCTCCAGGTCATCTGGATGAACAGCAGCTTCAAAAACTTCTGGAGAAGGTTTGAAAGAGGCAGGTTCTAAACCAAAAATGCAGTATATCTCGTCGGACCAGAAGAGACATTGATGCTCTATATCCCATTCCCAATTACCAATCTTAGCGAGTGATTGTATTTTTCGAGTACTGCATTCACTCTTATGCAGTTCTCTCTTTAACCCCTCAATTTTTTCTTGTAATTCTTCATAGGTCGGTTTTGTAAGCATACGTTTTACCTATAATTCAGTTCACCTGATAGTTATTTAAAATCTCTTTTGTACGGCTTTCGGGTTTTGTTCATCCGATCCTTTGAGGTGTAATACCATTTACATTTTGTACACAGAGTCGGATTACCTCTCGTCATTCATCACCGAAAGCATCTGGTGGTCCCAGGTGACAGCAAACCCGCAGGGGTTACTGACTGGCGGAAGGGTTCGCCTGAGCCTTCGAGTCGGTTACGGAGCTGAGGTTGAAGAACTGGCTGATACCTCGTCCGATCTTGTCGATGGCCGCGCTGCCGCCAGCGATTACTCCGCCCGTCAACAAAACGTCGACAAATGAGAAAAACATCCTGTGCCTCTCGCTCAGGTTTGCCAACGAATCTGGTTCCACCAGGGTTGCCAAAGCGCGGACTCCTGCCAGGCTGATCACGAGCCCAAAGCAGAAGCTGAGCCAATGGTTATATCAGGTAGAAAATGTCGCAACCCACCGGCGTGCAGCACCACTTTTTTTAAAATGTTGTGCGAGATACGCCGGTATATTTCAAGGTTTTAAATTCTCTACATAATTTTGAAACAGATGTTGGATAGGGTGGTGCCCCTGGCTTTATACTGATTTTTTAAAGTAAAAAGTATCCTGACACAGAGGGCTACCACAATTCATGATAAAAGATTACTGAAATTGATACGAGCATTTCTTACCACCGGAGTATTAATTGGTAGTATTTTTGAGGAATCCGAGGAAGGTACTCCACAGGGTTGACCTCTTTCTCCCTTGCTCTTGAATAGAGTATTGGACGAGATCGATCATGAGCGTGAACAGCGTAATCTGCGATTTACCCGTTACGCTGATTATTTTGTCATCTTCGTCAAAAGCAAACATCTGCGCGGGTGGTGGAATTTTATTTAATCACTCAGAGCAACAGTATATTTCGTTCAATAACGGCTGGATAATGAGACGGCTATGGGAAATTCTTTAGAAACGGTAGAAGAACCCGAGAATCCGGGTTCGGCAACTACTACAGGGTAGCCTGAAGCGAGGCATCTATAAGTACCACGCCGTTAAAACGGGTAACTCCAGGAAAGACGAGTGGCGGATGAGTAAGGTCAAGTGGATGATAATTGCACTGCAGAACAGGTTTTTCACGCATAATCTCAAGCTGTATATCCCCGGGTCTCCTGCCCATATCAGCCAAACCGCGCTGGTACGCGATCCGTATGCCGGGTGGTGGTGTGTGCCATGAGAGCAGGAATTTTGCTCGTAACTGCAGGAAAGATGGAGGAAGGCCCTCCGTGTCGAAGATTTCCAGAAGAAGTTGCCAAATTGCCGTGAGCTGGGTTGATGAAGAGTCAAGGTGGTGAGCGTCACGGAAAAGGCAGGACAAAGATCCTGTCAGCTTATATTTCGCACTTTGTGAAAATATTATTCCTAATACCCACAGATGCTCTCGGCATGGTTAGGTCAGGACTCTCTTTTTTTTCAGCAATTCTGAAATGCTGATCTACTTGCAGAAACTAACCGTA
>NZ_JAFFPZ010000049.1 GCF_016918505.1 Desulforhopalus vacuolatus | reverse complement strand
TCAAGGGAGCTCCGCTCTCCTTAGATCCTGTCTTTGTCAAAAGAAATGACCAGGTTGAAGGTCTGACAAATCTTCTGAGTATAGCCTTGCGAGCCTTAACGCTGATTGAGTTTGTCGTTCGTCGAGGTTTACAGCAAAATAGCGAAAAACTCACAGGCCTCCACGCAGAAAATCCCAAGAAGGAAACGGATTCTCCAACAGCGGAAAGAATCCTGAAGGCCTATTCCCATATCACTCTGACGATCATCGAGTTAGCCGGGCAAATCTTTCACCATGTCACACCACTTTCACCGTTACAAGTAAGGATGTTGGAACTCCTTGGTCTGGGACCAGAAATCTATTCCGGCCTGGAGAGTAATTCCGGATAGTTTTTCAATTTACGCGAATGGTGAGTTATTCGTTGGCAAAAAGTTTTTCGCTGTTCCGTCTTTTGTCTTTCCCCGTCTCCCGTCTCCCCTTTTTTAATCTTTATTCTCAAATGCTTTCGCTTTCCTTCGCCCTCCTTCGCCCTCCTTCGCGTTCTTCGCGGTGAAAAACTGTTTTACCGTCTTTTGCTTTTTCCTTTCTCCCGTCTCCCTTCTCCCGTCTCCCTTTTCCTGTCTCCTGCCTGATCCAACAGTAAAAAAAATCAACAACTAAACGTATAATCCGCCAATTTTTGTCAGTACAAACCACTCTTTCCCCCGGGTTGTATTTTCCTTGTGACCACAAAAAATTGTATCCTCTCTGTGCGCCAATAAATATTTCCCCCCGGGAACACCCCCACCCAACATCTATATCATTGATGTAATGTGATAATTAAAAACACCGCATATCCCCTAAAAAACATCCTGCCATTCCATCTGCGAAATTTGGCCCAATTTTTGCATCCTGTATGATATATTCATATTTATTTTTTCCACACAGGAGCCCCATGCAATTAAAAGAGAAACAGCTGCACCCCCAGGCAGGAATAACTCTCGTTGAGATGATGGTGGTAGTGGCCATCATCGTTGTTATGGCCTTTTTCGCCGGACCGGAAATGCTGCAATTCGGCCCTAAAGCAAGATTGAAAGCAGCCTCTCGAGACCTCAGGAACAATCTGGAACTCGCCCGCATTGAGGCGGTGAAGCGCAATACAGAGGTGACGGTAAAATTCACTACCAGTAACTGCGCCACCTTTCCTCCGGTAACAGATTCCAGCTATAAAATCACCGATGAGGATGGCGAATATATCCCCCTCATGAGCAGCAGCTCCTCCAGCGCCAGCAGCGGGGACACATACACCTTCCCCGACGGCACGGCACTCTGTAACAGCAGCAACACGACAAACCTTACCTTCACCAATCGCGGCTATACAACCGCCACTGTCGATGCAACATTTGACCTGAAATCACTGGAACAAGACACAGGAGATCCCTGGTACACAATCACAGTAAGCCTCGGGGGCGCAATCAGTATTGACCGTAAAGAGTATCTTTAACCAGCCAATAAAACAAAGTTACCAGACAGGACTTTCAGATGAAAAAAATCAGCAACCGGGGCTTCACCCTCATTGAATTGATGATCACCCTGGCAATGGCAGGAATCATTGTTGCCGCCGTCTACGCTGTCTACACCGTCCAGAGCCGGGCATACGGTAAACAGGAACAGATCTTCGATATTCAGCAGACCTTGAGTGCAGCTGTTTTCCTAATGTCACGGGACATTCGCATGGCAGGCTTTCAACCGGAAGACGGAACGGGTTCAAAACCAGGGTTTACGGCAGCCACCGCGACAACACTTACTTTTGGGAAAGACCTTGACGGCGATGGAACTCTGGTTGGTTCAGAAGAGACCACCTATGAATTTCACAATGCTGCCAAAATTGCTGACAGGAAACTGACAAGAAACATTGGAAGCGGTGACCAGACCCTCGGAGAAAATATTGAAGCGGTAGAATTTCTCTACACCCTTGCCGATGGTACCTCCACGACGACTGCCACAGCCGAACTCAAAAACATTCGTGCGGTTACTATCTCTGTACTCGGCATCGCCGCCACCCCCGACGCGAGCTTTACGAATGAAAACACCTACACCCCGGGGTCCAATCTCTCTGGAATAAACTTTTCTGGCACCGTACCAACGACATGGCCCAACGGCACGAAATTCACTGCCGCCAATGATCACTACCGTCGCCGGATGCTGATTACCACCATTAACTGCAGAAACATGGGACTGTAATTATGAAAAAGCTGCAGAACGAACAGGGATTCACCCTCATAGAAATTGTTGTCGCGCTTGGAGTCCTGGCCTTCGGTATCCTCTCTCTCATGCTGCTGCAAACCTCGGGTATCAGGGGAAATACGACTGCGGATATTACCACGGTTGCCACCAACGATGCCTCTAATCAGATTGAGAAGATTCTCGGCCTTTCTTACGATGATTCTCTTCTTGAAACGACAACAGTCCGAGATCCCCTTACCAGCGGGAGCTCGGGCTGGGGAGAGAAAACAAAAAACTGGACATGTACCGGCACCGACGTTTTCTCCGATACTGGCGATGAGGTCGACCATTGTATCGCCAATGGCGATTACTCTATCTTCTGGACCATATCCACCGGTTATCCCATCCCCAATACCAAAACCATCCAGATGTTTGTCAAGCAGACGGCCAATGTTACAGAACCCGTTGTCTTTGAATATATCAAATCCAACCTGTAAGGAGATCCGATGAGTAACAGCACCTTCCGTGATAATGAGCAGGGCTTTGTCCTTGTTATCACCATGATGATTCTCGTCACCCTCACCCTTATCGGCATCACCGCTATAAGAGGCAGCAGAATTGGGGTGCAGATCGCTGGAAATGAAAAATGGTCTCAACAGAGTTTCTACCAGGCCGACGGAACGTCCGAAGTGGCCACTGAAATTGTTGAAGTAAGCGGAACCGTCGATATAAGCTCAAAAAAAGCCTATACCGACAACATCGTCATAACAGGTGAAAATATTGATATGAATACCGACGATATTGACTTTGATGACATGCCTGCCCTGGGAGATTCAATACCGTCGCCATCCCTAGTAATGCCGAAGAGTGCAGTCATCGAGAAAAAGCTCGCAACCATCCCTGCGTCCATCGTGCAAATGACATCTTCGCTCCACACATCAATCGGCGTCGATCTCAATGCTGTCCCCGGTGCCGATGCTACCCCAGGCTCAAGCCAGTCCACAATACAGATTCAAACACGGAACTACGGCACCAGAGGAAGTGTCACCGATATTGAGGTTTACTGGCTTCATGTAGATTGATAACAGAGTACAACAGGAGAAAATAATGAAAAAATACAACCGTTTGCTCTCTCTTTCCCTCCTCGGGATTTCACCCTTCCTGTTTCAGGGGACGGCACTTGCCGAGAGCACGGCCTTTGATCCAGATACCCCTTCAATGGGCGACTACACTAAAAATCCGGTTTATATCAGCTCGGGAGCCAAACCTGTCGTCATGCTTCTCCTCGACACTTCCGGAAGTATGCGTTACCTGGCGTATAACCAGAATGCCACTAATAACTTAGAGTATGACAGGAAAGATGTGGATGATTACACCGAAACGTGTAAGGCGAAGTGTACGGCGGATGAGAAGTTTGCCGAATATGGTTATTTTGATCCAGACAGCAACTACACAGACGAGATGGAGAACCCTGGTAATGCCTACGGTCGGGAGAAGCTTTTTAAGCGGGACAGTGGGGGAACATCCGGCCGAGTACTGAACTGTATATATATGCGACGGATGGATATCGCCAGAAAAGTCCTCACCGGCGGGAGTGCTGTAACCACTAAAGACGGTGACTCGGCTCTGGAAATTACCTATCCAAAAAATCCCAATGCCAATGAGAATAGCTATAGTAAAGTCCAAGTCGTAGTCGAGGAAGAGGATGGAGAGGTAAGCGGAATTATTCAATCCTTCGCCAATGATGTTCGTTTTGGACTCACTACTTTTGATACAACCGGCGAAGCCGTAGGCGGAACAGTTACCGATCCCATTGGGAGTTTAACTGATGACATTATCTACAACATAAACCATGCCATCGCATATGGTGGAACGCCACTTGCCGAATCCCTGTGGACGATTATCGGCTATTTCCAACAGAGTTTAACAGACCATTCCGCATATCAGCAGGATGGAGCTTACACAGTCAGTAACAGCTCAGATCCTTATTATAACAGCGCTCAAGAAGAAACAATCGACTGTGTACCTGCCTACGTTATTACCCTGACTGACGGAGCTCCCATGGCGGATGATATTCTTCCCTCATCGGCAATAACAACGGATGAAAGTACAGATATTATAGATGGCACCTACTACGATGATGTCAGCTGGTACGCTCATTATACGGATCTCCGCCCGGACGGTGCTGCTGATGATAAGGAAATAGATGAGGATCAAACCCTGGACATCTATAACATCTTTACCTTCGGCACTGAAGACGATGATGACGTCGCTATGAAATTGATGAATGCCTCCTCCCAGAATGGTGGTACGGACAGTGCTTATGACGCCTCCTCGGGAGAGGCCATCGTCAAAGCACTGGGGGAAATCCTCGGAGATATTACAACCAACGCTACCACAGGAACTTCCGTTTCTGTCATTCAGGGCTCGCAGGACGGCTCTGGTGCAACATTTCAGGCATCCTATTTCCCGGAAAAAGAGAGTGAAGAAGATGCAACATCCATAACATGGACAGGAGACGTACAGGCCCTCTTTATAGACTCCGCAGGGAATCTTAGAGAAGACACAGTTCATGATAATCAGCTTGATCCCACGGAAGACCGCATCTACGAAATATACACCGCTGACGATGGTACTGTCCGGGCCAAACTCTCCCTCGACGAAGATGGCGATGGAGTTCTGAGTGATGATGAAACCACCTTTTCAACGGCCGCCATTGACGAGGTCGCATATCTCTGGTCCGCCTCCGACTGGCTCAACAACAGCACCCTCGCCCCCACCACTCAGCGGAGTTACAGCGGCACCACTAAGGAACGCTTCATCACCACATGGATCGACAGCGACAACGACGGAGTGATTGATGCCGGGGAAAGAAAATATTTCACTACCGACGTCCTTGGAAAAGATGCCTTCTACGGCTACTTCCTCGGAAGCGGTATCACAAATCTCGATCTCAACGGAGACGGGAGTGTTGATCTTACCGACCTTAATAACCTGATCAACTATATCCGTGGTGAAGAGATCACAGGAATGCGCAGTCGAACCCTCAATGGCACAACATACCGGCTCGGGGACATTATTGACTCCACCCCCACCGCTGTGCAGACGCCAAGTGACAATTTCGATACCCGCTTTAACAGTACAACATACCGGAAGTTCAAACTGGCCTACGCCGATCGACGCACCATGGTGTACACCGGCGGCAACGACGGCCTTTTCCATGCCTTCAACGGCGGCTTTTTTCAATCTTCATACACCCCGACCGACGAAACCACTCCGATAACCAATAAATTCTGGCTGAACAGGGTCATCTCGGGTGATACGGTCAGTTATAATGATACTGGTCTTGACCTCGGCGCAGAAATGTGGGCCTACGCCCCCTACAACCTCCTGCCCCATCTCCAGTGGCTTACCAGGGAAGACTATGAGCACATCTACTATAACGACCTGAAACCGAAGGTCTTTGCGGCCAAACTGTGGGAAGAGGACGACGTCCATGTCGGAGGCTGGGGCACCCTGCTTATTGGCGGAATGAAATGGGGCGGCGGTCCGATCACTGTCGATGTCAATGCCGGAACCAGCGAAGATGAAGATAACCGCACCATGCGCTCGGCCTATTTTGTCTTTGATATCACCAATCCGGAACTGGAACCAGTTCTGCTCAGCGAATTTACCCTCGATGACGATGACCGCTTCAGTTTTGCCAATGTTTATCCCTCTGTCATTCCAGTGAAAAGTGATGCTGACAGTGATGATCCTGAATCATGGTTTCTCGCACTGGGAAATGGTCCAACAAATCTCAAAGGGGAAAGTGACCAGGTGGGGAAATTCATTGTTCGGCAGTTTAAGACCGATTTGGATATGGGACAGGGCCTCAGCGAGACGGGGGATCTCTGGGAAGGAATTGGTGCCTCGACTACGACGACCACAACGACAGATGAGGGGACAACAGAGGAAACTACAACACAATCTCCTGAAGTATACTTCCCCATCACGGATGAGGATGACGTCTCCATCCTGAACTCCTTCATCAGCAACCCCTATACTGTGGATCTGCAGCAGGGAGTGGTAACGGGTGCCTTTACTGCCGACGCCACCTACTTTGGAACAATCTCCGGCAGTTTTCCCGAGGATGAAAACTACTCTGGAACATGGAGTGGGAAAATGTACAGGGTTGTAATAGAGGATCTCGCAGATCTGATAACGACGACTCCCTCAGATCCGAACACATGGGAAAAAAGTGTTTTCTACGATGCAGGCGCCCCCATCAGCACCGCCCCAGTCATGGGAATGGACGACTAGGACAACTACTGGCTCTTTTTCGGCACCGGCCGTTTTTATGACATACAGGACAAACAAAAGTACGAACAAGAGGACACAACAAGCGTGGCGACCCAGTCATTCTACGGTCTGAAGGAGCCGAGCAATGATACCGTCAACCCGTACTACAGCGGCACTGTCGACCCCGACAAGATCTTAGACGTAACTAACGTAAAAGTTTACGTTGGCGACTCCGCAGAAGATTCACCGGTAACGGGGCTGGAAAATCTGGAAGAACCAATAACAAACTTCTTTGAGCTTGAAGCCGCTATGGAAAGCTCGACTTACGACGGCTGGAGGGTGGACTTTGATGCAGACAGTGGAGAACGAAACATCACCGATTCGCTGCTTGTAAGTGGCTACATTATCTTTAACACCTACTCTCCAGAATCCGGTATCTGTGATAGCGGAGGAACAAGTAATGTCTACGTCCGCTACTACAAAACAGGAACCGCATATTGGGAAGGCTCTGTGGGAGTTGACGAAACAGATGAAAATACTGATGGACTTTATCGCGCCATTGACGTCTTTCATGTAAGCGGTTTTCTCCCTAAACTCGTTTACGTTACCAGCGATACATCACAATCAGAAGATGGCAGCACGACTGGCACACTCCTTGGCCTAAGCAGTGCTTCCGACTTGCTGAGTGAAGAAATAACTCTCCCCCTTGCCAGCTCCAGCGGAAAAATATCCTGGGAGCAGATGGATGAGTAATACCATTTACATTTTGTATTAGTGGATTCAAAGACAGGGACGGGAAAAAGCAAAAGACGGTAAGACAAAGGCTGGATATCCAGCGAAACACGCGAAAGATTATCTATATAAAATGTTTTTTTTCGCCTGTTTATCCATTCGTAATCACCAAAAAAGATGCCCACGCAGTCGCGTTCTCTGATGTAACTGGGATAAGAAACTGAACGAGAAAAAACAGTGCGTATAAACGCATTGTCAGAGAGAAGGGGTTGCCTCAACAAGGCAACCCCTTTTTATGAGACAAGGTATGCCTTGTCTACACACCAGCGTTGGAACCATCGCGCCGTGCCAATTTCCTGAAATGGTGATGCAACCCCGCCGTTGTATCACTGCCCGGTTTATCGATTGTGGGGTTTGAGCAGATTAGCATTGTTTCATATTCTCGCTAACGATTGCCTTTCCCCTTACGATTGCCACACCACCGTAGAGACAAGGCATGCCTTGTCTACAACACCAGCGCCGGAACCATCGCGCCGTGCCGGTTTCCTGAAATGATCATGCAACCCCGCCGTTGTATCATTATCCGGTTTATCGATTGTGGGGTTTGAGCAGATTAGCATTGTTTCATATTCTCGCTAACGGTTACCTTTCCCCTTACGATTGCCACACCACCGTAGAGACAAGGCATGCCTTGTCTACACACCAGCGTCGGAACCATCGCGCCGTGCCAATTTCCTGAAATGGTGATGCAACCCCGCCGTTGCATCATTAACCGGTTTATCGATTGTGGGGTTTGAGCAGATTATCATTGTTTCATATTCTCGCTAACGATTGCCCTTCCCATTACGATTGCCACACCACCGTAGAGACAAGGCATGCCTTGTCTACAACACCAGCGTCGGAATTATCGCGTCGTGCCGGTTTCCTGAAATGATCATGCAACCCCGCCGTTGTATCACTGTTATACTATTTACATTTTTTACTGACCAGAGAACGCAAAAATGGATAAACAGGCTGTAAAATGATCTCATGGTAGAATCGTCCATTGTGCTGGAGATGCCCAAATTGATCGTCTCTACGGAAATCTTTTGCTTTTTCCCGTCTCCCTTCTCCCGTCTCCCGTCTCCCTTCTCCCATCCCCCTGCTTCTCAATCTCCCGAATCTTCGCCAGCAGGGACGGGTAACTCAATTCAAGAATATCCGCAGCCTGCGTCTTATTTCCACCCGTCACCTCAAGAACCTTGAGAATAAACTGCCGCTCCAGCAGCTTCTTTCCCTCCTTCAACGAATAGATCTCGGCAAAACCACCACCCGCACTCCCTTCAGCAGAAGGCACCTGCCGAGTCAGGGCGGGGAAATCCTCCTCACGCAGCTCATCCCCGTCACAATAGACAAAAGCATGCTCCACCGCATTCTCCAGCTCCCGAACATTCCCCGGCCAGCTGTAGCGCAACAGCCCGCCCAGTGCCTCTCGGGCCACCCGTTTCACAGGGTGATCCTGCCGTTCAAAACGCCGGTTGAAACGCCGGATGAAATGCTGCAGCAGCAGCGGAATATCCTTCCGCCGTTCCCGCAGTGGCGGCAGATGCAGCTCAATAACATTCAAACGGTAGAGCAGATCCTGACGAAATTCCCCCGCCGCCACCATCTCATTAAGATTGCGGGCTGTGGCCGCTACCACACGCACGTCCACCGCCTGCACCACATTACTCCCCACCGGTCGCACCTCACGCTCCTGCAACACCCGCAGCAGCTTCACCTGCAGGGCCAGGGGCAGCTCACCAATCTCATCAAGAAAGATCGTCCCCCCCTGCGCCGCCACGAAGATTCCGTCCCGGCTTTCATTCGCACCGGTAAAGGCCCCCTTCAGGTGGCCGAAAAACTCAGATTCCAGTAACTCCGCAGGAATAGACCCGCAGTTGACCGACAACAGCTCACCGCCAGCCCGGGCACCACTCTCCCGGTGCAGCCCCCGGGCGAAAAGCTCTTTGCCGGTCCCCGACTCGCCGGTAATCAACACCGTGGTTTTATACTCCGCCACCTTCCGCGCCTGCTCCTTCAGAGATTGCAGTACCCCGCTTTCTCCAATTATGGCAGAAAAGGCGTCTCCCTTCTCTCCGGAAAGCTCAGCCACCCGATTGCGCAGCTCCACGTTTTCCCGCTTCAGCTCACCCACCTCCACCGCTTTTTCAAGGGTGCGCAACATCTCCTCTGATTTGAACGGCTTGGTGATAAAATTCCACGCCCCGAGACGCATCGCCTCCACCGCCGTATCCACTGTGGCAAAGGCCGACATCATGATAATCGGCAGCGTTTCATTGCCCTCGTGGAGTCGCTTCAGCACCTCAATCCCACTCATCCCCGGCATGCACAGATCACACAGCACGACATCCACCGCATGTCCCGCACAGAACTCCACCGCCGCAGCCCCGTCCGCCAGCGCCGAAACTTCATACCCCCGGCGCGTCAGCAGCGACATCAGCATGTGGCGCATATTCTGTTCATCATCAATTACAGCGATACGAATCGGCATCTTCCCCTTCCCTCATCTTTCACAATTATACCAATCACATTTTTTACTAACCACAGAACGCAACCATCACCATTGGTGAAAAATCGATACGGCGGTGGTTTTCCGCAATGTCGTTGTAGAGACAAGGCATGCCTTGTCTACACGGTGGCGGCAATCAGCGAAATGGCGACCATCACCGATAACCCGCAAAACAATACACGCCATGTTGTCATAACGGTGAAATTATACCATTTCCATTTTGTATTGATTCATTACCATTGATGGAAAATCGGCACGGCAGTGGTTTCCCACAATGTTGTTGTGTAGACAAGGCATGCCTTGTCTCTACGGTGGCGGCAATCAGCGAAATGGCAACCATCACCGATAACCCGTGAAACAATACATGCCATATCATTACCACGGGGTGATAACGGTGACATTACACATCCCTGGTGAAAAATCGGCACAACAGTGATTCCAGCAATGGTGTTGTAGAGACAAGGCATGCCTTGTCTACACTGTGACGGGAAACGTAACGATAACAGTGGAATTACACAACCATTGGTGGGCTAAACTGGTAGTAATTCCCGGAATTATTAAGAGCAGGTACAACCGCGATTGGGCCCCCAAATGAGGCATAACTTAATAGGAATGGTATTACACATCATTGGTGAAAAATCGGCACAACAGTGATTTCAGCAATGGTGTTGTAGAGACAAGGCATGCCTTGTCTACACGGTGACGATAAACGTAATGATAACCGTGGAATGACACAATAGAAATGCCCGTTGTTCTGGAGATGCCCAAATTGGTCGTCTCTACGGAGCCTTTTCCTGTCTCCTGTCTCCCGTCTCCCTTCTCCTGCCTCCCATCTACTGGCTCACTTCAGCTGCTATGCACCGTCTACCTGCATCGCTATAAAGAATCCACCCTGGCACGGGTACGAAATGCCTGCGTGACCCCCCTCTTCGGAAACTTCCATGCCCGCCTGGAATACCTGCAGAATGAATGGAATGCTGCTGACTCCGTATCAGCCTGGAAGAAATTCCAGAAAGAGATCGACGACGGCGTTAAGGTCAACTATGGCAAGTTCGGCACTCTGCTGGCTGAGAAGAAGAAGGTCACCGGGAAGGGGTGAAGAAAGGAGACGGGAGAAAGGAGGCGGGAAAAGGGAGAAGCAAAACGCGGAAAAACCTTGCTTCACTCGCTGCTTGAACGTAGTATGAGCCTGCTTGAACGCAACATGAGCCTTAATTTGAAAATTTCGTAAATTTTGCACAAAACAAAGCCCGGAACATGCGGAAACATGACCGGGCTCTAAAACACTATCACTGCGACAGGTGATAAAACACATCAAACGGACAGGCCAAACCAGACCGAATGACGAATAAAAAGATACCTTAATCGCCCCAGACTGTCAACATATTTGACATTTATCAGCGTCTCTTTCTTTATTCCACGTTCCTTCTCGCGCCCGTCTGTTCAAAGAGGTCTTTTGAATGGATACTCCCGCACGCATAAACCTGACAACTTTTTCCAGTCCCCATATTCTTGTAAAATCATATAGCCAGGCTGATGACGGTACCCTGAAGAAGGTC
>NZ_JAFFPZ010000048.1 GCF_016918505.1 Desulforhopalus vacuolatus | reverse complement strand
GGATTCTTGACAAAGGTATTGTGATTGACGCCTGGGTCAAAGTGTCTCTGGTTGGAATCGAATTATTGTCCATCGAAGCAAGGGTAGTTGTCGCTTCAGTTGAAACATACTTAAAGTATGCTGAAGCGATTGGCCTGACCGCAAGTGCGGCCACCCCCGCTTAAGGACTGTACTCCGTGTAATTACATAAATCTAATCGTGAAGGGCATAACATTCAGCCCTTTCACGATTAGATTTTTATAGGCAACGCCAGGATTTATCCCCGATGATGGTTCAGTCATGCAGGGGGTATTAATTATGCATAGGAGATATGATATGGGACAATTAACTGATGATATGACACGCTTACGCGAAGAAACAAACGCTTCGCACCATACGCGCCATGAATTCATTACCGGATTGAAGGAAGATGTAGAAGGTATTAAGGCTGATGTAGAAGGTATTAAGGCTGATGTGGCTACCATGCAGAGCGGTTTTCGCAATGATCGCGCTGATATGGCTGAAAAACTGCATGCAGAGCTTGATGAGTTTATTTCAGACCTTAAAGCAAACGTTGGCGACATGACCACTGAATTTTATAGTGATCGGATGGAAATGGGCAAAGAGACAAAAGCTGAGCGCGAGCAATTCATTGCTGATATTCAGGTAGCAGTCTCGAACATACGAAATGAAGCGAAAGCAGAGATGTCCCGTTTCCGCAAGGATCATGCCGATATGGCCGAAAACCTCCATGCAGAGCTTGATGAATTTTCATCAAACTTGAAAACTGTGGTGGACGACATGGTTGTTGGATTTTGCAGCGATCGGGCTGAAATGGCCGGGGAAACCAGGGCCACACGCCAGGAATTCGTTAACAATATCATCCAGGCGGTTGATGATCTTAAACAAAAAAATACAGCGCTTATTGCTGAATTCGCCGCTGATATCTCCGGTGCCCGCCAGGCGTGGTCTGGTGGAGAGACTCATGCTCCCTCAATCGAAAAAAAAAAAATAGTCGAACCTCTGGCGAAAAAAGAACCGGTGAGTAAAGATGAAGTACTGAAAACCGAAGATAAAATCGAGCGAGATGATTTGACAGGAATTAAAGGGGTTGACTCTGGCAAAGTAGCCTCCGGTGCCCGCCAGGCGTGGTCTGGAGGGGAGAGTTATGTTCCCTCAATCGAGAAAAAAAAAATAGTCGAACCTCTGGCGAAAAAAGAACCGGTGAGTAAAGATGAAGTACTGAAAACCGAAGATAAAATCGAGCGAGATGATTTGACAGAAATTAAAGGAATTGGCTCTAGCAGAGCAGCACAACTGAACAGTGGGGGAATTTTTACCTTTGCTCAGTTGGCTGACTGTACCATTGATATGTTGAATAAAATATTGGGAGCTGAAGCTGCCCGCCTTGCGCCGGTGGACAAATGGATTGAAAAGGCTAAGGATCTGGTAAAATAGTCAATGGTAGTGGGTAATTCAAGAAAGGAGATAAGCAAAAATGAGTGCTTCTGTATTGCAGAACCAATCTGAAAAAATAGTACAGGTTTCCCCTTCAGGGGACAACGTGGTGCCAAAACCAAGTGCCTCTTTTGTCAATACCCCATATATCCAGGATTTGATGAGTCGGGCCTTTGCTTATCTTGAGGTAGGATATCCTGTCCATTTTGCCGGTCCAGCCGGAACTGGCAAGACGACCATTGCCTTTCATGTCGCGGCTCAGTTTGATCAACCTGTTTCTCTCATCCACGGCGATGACGAATTCGGCAGTTCCGATCTCATTGGTAGAGATTCCGGTTATCGTAAATCAAAGCTGGTTGACAACTATATCCATTCCGTCACGAAGACCGAGGAAAATATGAATTCGGTATGGGTGGATAATCGGCTCACAACGGCCTGTCAGAACGGATATACCCTGATATATGACGAATTTACCCGGTCAAGACCGGAAGCAAACAATCCCTTTCTCAGTGTCTTGGAGGAAAAGATACTGAATCTTCCGAAATTACGCCGAGGTGGGGATGGTTACTTAACGGTACACCCAAATTTTAAAGCTATCTTTACCTCTAATCCAGAGGAATATGCCGGTGTTCATAAAACCCAGGATGCACTGTTAGACCGCTTGATCACCATCAACCTCAGTCACTTCGACAGGGATACAGAAATACAGGTAGCCATGGCTAAATCCGAACTGGCGCAAGTGGAAGTTGAGTTGGTGGTGGATATCGTTCGGGAGTTGCGGACCGTAGGTGTGAACAACAACAGGCCAACAATCCGGGCCAGTATTGCCATGGCCAGAATTCTTGCTAATCTCGGACGAGAAGCCCGCATTGACGATCCGGTTTTCCTCAGTGTCTGTCGGGATGTTTTAAATATCGACACGACAAAAGTTACCCGTGATGGAAAACCACTGATGACCAATGTAGTGGATGATGTCATTAAAAAGGTTATTGGAAAACGTCGGCCAATTGTTGTAGGATCGAAAAACTGAACCTGTCAGGGTCCAAAGGGAGAGAGCCAATGAGTGTTAAACCAAACAACAACATTCGAAGCGTAAAAGATATTCGTACCCACTCAGGCAGTATTGATCAAGCAGCAATACCATATAAGGCCTATATGCGAATCAGTTGCCTTGAAATGGAGAAGGCAAGGCGCCTTAAGGAAAAGAAACAAGCAATGGCAAGGATAGACCTGATTGATTCGCGTATTATGGAGATTGAGGGTGAAAAACAGGCACTGAAAAACGAATTAGCCCAAATAGAAGAAGGCGTACCGTCTTCTGATAGTCAGCCTCAGAAAAAGAAACCAAATTCTCGGCAAGTTGGAAGTACTGCATCCCATAGCGACAACCATAGCGGCAACCATAGCGACAACAGTGGGAGAGAAGGATTCAAAATTAGGTATTGACCCTCGGATGCAGTGTGCTGGTTGGAGATATCTGACTGACCAGTCAGTATTCGAAAAAGCGGGTAGTGCTGCCTGGGTTGAGATAAAAAAACACTAATTAATCAGGAAAATAGACGGAAGTTTATTTTGAATAAATTCCATAAATTTTATTCCCTTCCTGGTATATAGTAGTTTAGAAACAGTCATTAAGGATAACGTGATGAAAATAAGTTGTATTTCTTGCGGGCACAAAATTGATCTCGGCGATGCCTATGACGATTATGAGGGGCCTGTGAAATGTTACGTTTGCGGAGCGCTTCTGGCAATCAAAGCTAAAGAGGGAAGTTTGAAAACAATGGGGTTGTTTAGCAACCAACCAGCTGCTGTAACTGGTAATAACACCCCACCGGCTGCTGTAACAACTGACACTGACACTAGCACCCAACCAGCTGTTGTAACTGACAATGACACCTCGCCTCTGTGATAAAGAAAATTATACAGGCCCATTGTACTGCTGAGTACTGCTGAAAAGAACGGTGAACATTTTTTCCAAGATGCTTAACCGGGTAGATTAATCCAAGACCTTTGAGGTGTAACATGGTTTCAAATACCTCCCCGCCACAAAAAGGCTGTATGTACCTTTACGCGATAATTGAAGGGACTTCTGCCCAGCGGTATGACGGGGCAGGCCTTAACGGTGAAGATGTGTATACCATTTCCAATGGGATTACTTCGGCGGTAGTTAGTGTCGCTCCCGCCAATAAGAAGATTCGACCGGAACGTCGTCACCTTAAGGTTCATAAGGAAATACTGAGGCGACTGATGGAAGAAACTACTCCATTACCTATGGCTTTCGGTATTATTGCTGACGATCACAAGGCTGTTGAACGTATTCTTGCAAACAATCAGGAAGTCCTGGTTGAACAACTTGCGCGGGTTCAAAATAAGATAGAAATGGGCTTAAGGGTCACCCTGAACGTTCCGAATATATTTGAGTTTTTTATCAATACTCACTCCGATCTCAGGACTGCCCGAGATCGATATTTCGGCTCGAACAGCGAACCCTCTCCAGAGAATAAAATTGAGCTTGGCAGGATGTTTGATGCAATCCTCAATGAGGACAGAGAGACATTTACGAAACAAGTTGAAGACGATATGGTGCCATATTGTTTTGAGAGTAAACGAAACAAGTATCGCAATGAAAGCGAGGTGGCAAATCTGGTCTTCCTCATAGGGCGAGATCAGGAGGCTGAATTTGAAAAAGGCATATTAGAGGCTGCTGGCCAATTTGATAATAATTTTTCATTCGACTATAATGGGCCATGGGCACCTCACAATTTCGTTGAAATTGACCTGGCGATTTGATCAACACATATCGACTATGTGACGTAGTCTGATTTGATAAGACCCCTTGAGGGGGTAGAAAGTCCTTCATACTCTGCCAGAACGGGATTAAGACACAATGATTTTGGTCGACGATATTCTACTCTCTCCGGTTCGGGGGTTGCTTTGGGTTTTTAAGGAAATATCCAATGCCGTCCAGCAGGAGATCGATGGTGAGGCTGAGAATATTACTGCTGAGTTAAGCGAACTCTATATGATGCTTGATATCGGAAATATTACAGAAGATGAATTCGATGCCCGGGAGAAAGAATTACTCGATCGTCTCGATGAGATTGAGGCACAAAGTGAAGAAAATTTACAAGAAGAAGATGAATCCGATGGTGAGGTAGAGGAAGAGGCGTGAAAATACCACATAATACCTCGGAGCATGTATCCACCAATCACTACCCCCCAATCACTATCCACTCTTGGAGTGATTACTATGACATCACCATTTTTTTGCAATTCTCAATTTCGACTGTTGTTCTTCGGCGGTAAAGGTGGTGTTGGTAAAACCACATGTGCTACAGCCACTGCCGTAAACCTGGCCAACAAATACCCACAAAAATCTGTCCTCCTTGCCTCAAGCGATCCCGCTCACTCCTTGATAGACTGCCTGGGGGAGTATTCTCCCCCAGATAATGTAACCGTTCTTGAAATGGATGCCCAAAAATGTCTGGTCGATTTTAAGGAAAAATACAGCGAACGTCTTCGTGAGATCGCCTCAAGAGGCACATTCCTCGATGATGACGATATTAGCAGTTTTTTAGCTCTCTCTCTCCCCGGTCTCGATGAGTTGATGGCCTTTCTTGAGATCTCAAAATGGATTGAGGAGAACAGGTATGATTGCATAGTGATGGATACCGCCCCCACCGGGCATACTTTACGATTACTTGCAATGCCGGGCCTGATTAAAAAATGGCTGGCGGCGCTTGACGCCATGCTCGCCAAGCACAGGTATATGAAGCAGTTGTTCAAGGGGACATATCAACAGGATGCGCTTGATGAATTTCTTCTTGGAATCTCACGTTCGGTTCAACAGTTGGAAATGCTTCTTTCGGATACTGTTCGTTGTCGATTTGTACCAGTTATGCTCGCGGAGACACTGAGTGGCAATGAGACAAAAAGGCTTTTAAAAGAACTGCATCATGCCAAAATTCCGATTTCAGATATAGTTGTAAATAATCTCTATCCTGATGATAACGGTTGTCCGGTATGTTCGGATAAGCGGATGCAGCAGAATCGGATGCTTGAGGGATTTGTGAAAAGTTTATCAGCCATTTCTCTTTGGGGAATCCCCCAATCTCCTATAGAAATACGAGGGAAAGAGCCCCTTGAGTCATTTTGGGAGAAAGTATTCACCCTTGATATACCACAATCATCCAGCGCAAAATTACCGTCATATCGGCCACCATTAGTGGCGAATGCTGGTAATCCACCTGGTCCTGAAATAGAGTTTCTTTTTTTTGCCGGTAAGGGCGGAGTGGGGAAGACCACTCTTGCTTGCGCTACCGCCTTGCGCATGGCCCAGGACTTTCCGGACAAAAATATCTTAATTTTTTCAACAGATCCGGCCCATTCTCTGGCAGATTGTCTTGATATAAAGATCGGAGGAAAGCTAACGGAAGTGGCGGAAGGGCTCACGGCCCTGGAGATAAACGCGGAAGAAGAATTCAAAGCCTTAAAAAATCAGTATGCAAAAGAATTGGAAGAATTATTTAATCGCGTTTCATCTCATGTTGATGTCGCATTTGATCGCGAAGTCATGGAACGGGTTCTGGATCTTGCCCCACCTGGTCTTGACGAGGTAATGGCCCTCACCAGGATTATGGAGTTGCATGAGGAAGGAAAATACGATATTTTTGTCTTCGATTCAGCACCAACAGGGCACTTCCTCAAGCTCCTCGAATCTCCTGAGATGATAACGCAATGGCTAAAAGCATTTTTCGCTCTTTTTTTAAAATATAAACAGATATTTAAACTCCCTGATTTCTCGCAACGATTAGTGCAGATATCAAAGGATCTTAAAAAAATGCGAACGCTGTTGCAAACCGAGGCACGAACAAATGTTTACGCTGTCAGCATTCTTACAGAAATGGCCTTTTGTGAGACAAAAGATCTTATAGCCGCCTGTGAAGTTCAACTTGGCATTCAGGTACCAGTCTGTTTCTTAAATCTCGTCACCCCTGCTGGGGATTGCCCATTTTGCAATGCCCGCTCACGTCAGGAAGAAGAGATCAGAAAGGCATTCAAGAGGACTTTTGCATCAAAACAACAACCAATAATCTATCGTCAGGCTGAGCCCAGAGGTGTGACACAGCTCACCGCCTTAGGTGCTGCTTTATATTTACCGTACGAAGAAGCAAAAAAGAGTAGTGTAAATTAAGAAGGTAGAACAAGATTATTCAAGATACCCATAAGTCAGGACAAAGGATAAAATATGCCTAAGATTGCAATTGAAGAAACAGAGCACATCTCTCTATGCGAAACACTTGATCGTGTCCTGACCAAAGGTGCTGTGGTTGTAGGTGATATTGTTATTTCTGTGGCTGATGTAGATCTTCTCTACCTGCAGCTTAATTTGGTTGTGACATCAATTGAAACAGCTATTAGGGCTGGGTTGCCAGGGGACAATACTTCACTTGGAGGTGCTCGTGAAAAAAGTTGAACCAGCGAGGGTTGATTCAGAGGATCTCAGCGATTTCATGAAGGTAATGGAAGCAGGGATGGGGCGAACAGCCGAGACGCAACAGACAACACAGGAGCAGGTTAATCGCGTAAATGTTGACCCGGATAAAATGAAAAATGGGGTTGCCCAATTAGTTTTGACGGTGGTGAAGCTTATTCATGAGCTTCTTGAGAAACAGGCGGTCAGGCGAATTGATGCCGAATCTCTAACCGATGATGAGATTGAAAAAGTCGGCTTGACTTTGATGAGGCAGGCTGAGGAGCTTGTGAAGTTACAGAAACTGTTTGGTTTTAAAGATGAAGATCTCAATATTGATCTCGGTCCTCTTGGAAAGCTTTTATAAGGAGATGTAAGTGACAATTCAACATGGTGCACAACATTCAATTGAATCATCCAACCTGGCTGATCTGCTTGAACGTATACTTGATAAAGGTGTCGTGATTGCAGGTGATATCAGAATCAGTCTGGTTGACATTGAATTATTGACCATTCAAATTCGCCTGGTTATCTGTTCAGTGGATAAGGCCAAGGAAATGGGAATGGATTGGTGGGTTAATAATCCTGCTCTTTCTTCTGCCAAACACAACAGTGATGTTGAGAATTCCCTCTCTAAAATCGATGAACGGCTGGAACGACTTGAAAATTCTTTGGTACCTTGAGTAACGTTTGCAGCCGTTCACCGGACCTCTCCAAAAGACTGCATAAACGTTGATCCGTAACCGTTCGTCCAGTGCTCCAGGTTCGTTCAAAACGCTGGCTCCAGCAATGTCCCACGTAGAGACAAGGCATGCCTTGTCTAATAATAATATCAGGTGGATATAGAATGTGAAGAGATTCACACAGTCAATATTATATCGACTATTTTACTCACACCACTATGCATCAAGAACTTTTCGGATCAATGTAGCAATATCCTTTTTTTCAAGTGGTTTCAGTGCAAAGTCCTTTATGCCCATAGATTTAGCTTTTTCCTCAGAAATAGTGCTGGAGTACCCAGTACAAAGGATAATGGGGATATCAGGACGAATCTGCAGCATTCTTCTACTCATCTCACTACCTGTCATGGCGGGCATAGTCTGATCTGTGATAACAAGATCAAACTGATCAGGTTGCTTTTGAAATGTCTCTAAAGCCTCAAAACTGCTTTTTCTGACCGTTACGTGGTAACCAATCCTTTCGAGCATGGTTTTGCTCATCTTGCCAAGTGATTCTTCATCATCAACAAAAAGAATCCTTTCTTTGCCAGATGGAATTTGGTCAATTTTTTCTTTTTGGGATAATAACTCTTTCTCTACGACAGGCAAAAACACATTAAAAACTGTCCCATCACCAAGTTCACTGTAAAGGGAAATAACCCCACCATAGCTTTTCACTATACCATGGACCATCGCAAGGCCCATTCCAGTGCCTTTGCCAGCCTCTTTTGTCGTAAAATATGGATCGAAAATTTTAGCCTTAACGGTTGGTGGTATTCCAACTCCTGAGTCAGCAATTGACAGCTGAATAAAAGTACCGTCTGCAATACCTGGTTCATGGATAAGATACTCACTGCTGAGGTTAACCTCTTTTAATGAAATATCAAGGTTTCCACCAGTCTTTTCCATAGCGTGGAAAGCATTTGTACAAAGGTTCATCAAAATTTGATTGATTTGGGTCGGATCTGCTAAAATCCAACCCGTTTGGGAATCAATGTTTTGATTAATATTAATGGTCGAAGGCAATGACGAACGTAACATCTTTATCGTTTCCTTGACAATAACTGCGGGTTGTAAAAATATACGCTCGACATCTTTTTGACGACTAAATGCAAGTATCTGCTGAACAAGACCCTTTGCCCTGAGTCCAGCCCCCAGCACTTCATCTAAATATTTTGAAACGGTTGAGTCAGGTTCGCTGTTATCCTTTGCCAACTGAGTAAAACCGAGGATTACTGAAAGTATATTGTTAAAGTCATGTGCAATACCACCTGCCAGGGTGCCAATAGCCTCCATCTTTTGAGCTTGTTGCAGGCGTAATCCAAGATCGTTTTTTTCAGCTTCATCACTTATACGTTTAGAGATATCATTCATAATAATTACCGACATCTCCTCTAGAGGAAACATAAAAAACTCACATCTCCTTGTACTTCCATTCTTAATGGTTAGATCCCATTCTTGAATTTCAATATCAGTGGCAGAGGCACTTGCCTTTTCTATGGCGACCAGCCATGAGTTCTGAACTTTTTTCCTATACTCCAGGTCGGGATATGCTGTGCACCACCATTCTTCAGCAGTGCTGATATCTTCGATGGTATAACCAAACAATTCTGTGAATTTATCATTCAAGAAAGAGAGATCTTGATTTTGATCAGTTATCAGCATAGGAAGAGGCGA
Source organism: Desulforhopalus vacuolatus (assembly GCF_016918505.1). Lineage (GTDB taxonomy): Bacteria > Desulfobacterota > Desulfobulbia > Desulfobulbales > Desulfocapsaceae > Desulforhopalus > Desulforhopalus vacuolatus. Next base: position 3,641 of record NZ_JAFFPZ010000048.1, on the reverse strand, counting down.
CTTTTTTATTATTTTTTTGAATCGAGCTTCACTCTCTTTTAATGTTTTATCTGAAATCAGAAGATCTTTTTGAGCTTTTCGAAGACGAACTATTACAATAAAAAGTGACAAGATGAGTAAAATAAGGGACAAAATGATGATAACAGTAACATGTACAATTGTTTTGTTTTCTGTGTAAAAACTTATGGGATGATTAATCACAATCGAATTTTGCGGTAGATCTCTCTCATGTATTTTGAATTGTTGCATGGCCTCCCAATCAAACATGTATTGGTTTGGGCTATTAGTCACCACAGGAACATCACTTAAAGGAGTACCTTGTAAAATTTGTAATGCCAGTTTTGCCGCTCCCCTTCCTTGTGATATACCTGAGACCATTTTTCCACCGACAACACCCGCTCCCAGGGAAATATCCCACAAGGCGTACACAGGGAAAGGTCTTTCGATTGAAAGATGAGAAACGAACTGGACAAAAGGAATATATGTTCCATCGTTTTTCAGCACACTATTTAAAGGAATAACGACAATGTCCCTACCCAGTGAGTTAATCTCTGCATCTATTTGAGCAGTAGTGTCTGCAATTACGGTACGTATTTCTACTCTTTTTGCGTATCGTTCCTCAAGTCCCTCCAACCAAACCATACGAAACGGGGGGGCTCCAGGAGCCACAAATACAATCTTCCTGGTTTGAGGATGCAGTAGAAGTGCTGTATCGATAGTAGATATAATGTCAGTTTCTTGAACCACCCCTGTAACTGGTTGTTTACCATCGAGCATACCAGCCGTGAAACCTATATAACTCGTAAAAACTATAGGAATACCATTAAATAAATTGTTCCGCTCCAGCATTACAAAGTCATAAGCCAGGTTACTGCAGACTATAATGAGATCAACATGTCGCTTATTGTACTTGATGTTCCACAGTTGTCGTAATTGCTCGAAGTAATATTTATCCTTGTTTCTTTTTGAGTCAAGATATTCAAATTGAAGATTAATCATCAAAGGAGAAGAATTAAAAACGTCTGTAATGCCAGCGTTTAAAGAATCAGTCCAGGGATAACCCTGGTAATCTGAATGGACGATGAGGACTTCGTGAGGGACGTTCTTTTGGCTTGTTTCAGCTAGAGCAATGTGGAGATTAGAAAAAAGAATGAGAAAAAAAACGGTGAACAAAAAAAACTGTGTCAAACCTCTTTTGGCCATCTTCACGTTCCAGCTCCTCAAGACTATATCTGAATAATGGGGTGATCAGTAGTGATGATAATTTTGGCTCATGTTGCGTTTCGGGGTCGTAATTTGGTAAAATAACGCTTTCTTTTTACCAACTACTGAAAAGAGGCCAACACTATGAAGGGACCCTGAAGTGTAAATATACAGACCCTGATGGATGATGTCCAATGTTACGCCACTGTGCGTGAGTTACGCTGGCCTGAAGGCCGCGAGTGTCCGTTTTGTACTTCGAAGAAAGTTATAATACCATTCCTATTAAGTTGTGACCGTACTAAATGCCCTTTTCACTTTCTATTGGCGAATGTAAAGGCAGGGGGACGGGAGACAGGGAAAAGCAAAAGACGGAACAGCGAAAAACTTTTTGCCAACGAATAAAAGCTCGAAACATGCGAATAAAGGCAAAAAACTTTAAAAAATATTTTAAAATTAAACAGAGAATTACTGTTGTTCTATCTTTACTCGCATTCTCTGGTTAATACAAAATGTAAATGGTATAAAAAGAGGTTATGACGATAGGGTACCTGCCAGACAACGCTATGAGTGTAAAGAATGTGGTAAACGCTTTGACGATCTGATCGGCACTCTCTTTGCCGGGCATCATCAACCTCTTAAGGTCTTGATATTGTGCCTCTATTTTATGTTTTTAAACCTCTCTAACAAACAGATCGCCGCCGAACTGGAGTTGGATCGTACCGATGTTCAAAAGATGACCACTCAGCTTCGCGAGGGTGTGATAAAAAAAAGCCTCAAGTGACCCTTGAAGGTGAGGTAGAGTTCGATGAGGTCTAATATGTGGCAGGGCGTAAAGGTCTCCGTAATCGCCTGAAGGGTGCTCGTGGCCGCAGTACATTGGAGAAAGAAAAACCACCCCTTTTCGGGATGATCCACCGAAAAGGGGAGGTGGTGATTCAGGTGCTTGCCAATGTCCGCCAGGTAACCATCAAGCCATTGATAAAAATAAGACCCACAAACGCAACATGAGCCATAATTTTTTTGTTTACAGGTCATCTGTTATTCATTTTGCGCTGAGATTTGTAAGGTAATCAGCACCTTTTCTTTGTCCTCAAGATTACCAATAATATTCACCTTATGTTGCGGCGTATCCTTAATCAACATGGGGACAACGAAAACATTATATTCCAATGCAACTTCAGGATACTCTAAGATGTCAATAATCTCGTAGAGGTAGTAGTCTTTAAGTTCTGATTCATACATCTCCATAAAATTATTTTTTGCCTGGAGAGAACTGCCCCCGGCACCGGAAATAAATAGACGCAACAATTGTCTTTTATTTTTTTCTACAGGTCTCTTTCTTTGGTTTTTCTTCTTGAATTCTGGCATCTGTTTCCTTATCACGGGGGTTATCCAGTCATGCTACTCAGTTTATTTGGCCGTTCCAGTGATTCCAGTATCTGTAAGCTTTGCCCCGCGCATTTTTCCCCGTTCAATACGGCTCTTTTTCCATACATGCTCTTCTTCCTCCAGGATATCCAGTTTGGCCCTGGCCATTTCTATTTCCGAGAGATAGTCGGCCGTTTTAGCTTCCAGGGCTGCTCGTTTCTGATTGAGTTCCTGCCTCTGTATATGGATAATTTGAAGCCTGCGCTGTCGTTGAGTTTCTTCCCTGGCTTCTTGTTCCTGTCTGGTCACACCCGTGAGTACACCTCCTTCACCGAGGTACACTTCTTTTATCTCCAGGCCCTGATCCGTGATACAATATTCACGAAATTGATTGGAGTGCTTTCCCCCACGTGATTTAATAACAGTAAGTGTACGGTTCAACTCACCACCTTCTTCTCCAAATTGCAAAAAGAGAATTGAATCCACCAGGGATGAAACACCAATTCCAGTAATTTCATGAAGATCTGCCATTTTTGAAACCTGGTTGACGAAAATACAGGTAATTGATCGTCTCTTACATTCGTTCAACAGAGTGGTCAGGTAACTGTATGCATGCTGACGACTGCCCATTCTCTCACAGGCAGAAATAGCATCGACCACAATATGATCCGGTTGCAGGGAATCGAGCTTCTCAAAGGCAACAAAGAGATGTCCTTCCACATTCATGGATTCAGGCATACTGGATATCATTTGCAGTAGACCCTCCTGGAATGCAGGACGCAAATCGATTCCAGGGCTGAGCATAGTGGAAATCACTGCCTCTTGAGATTCCTCAAATGAGATATATAAAACTCTTTCTCCTCTGCTGCATGCATCTCGAGCAAAGAGACAGGAAAGAGTCGTTTTACCCGTTCCTGTTGTTCCAGCAATCAACACGCAAGAGCAGCTATTCCCGGTTGGAGCTAAAAAACGGCCTGAAATTGATTTTCGTACCATCGGCTGTGAATTCAGCACAAAACCAAACAGTATAATGTGGTTTTTGAGCAACAATATGCAAATCGGGTGGGAAC
>NZ_JAFFPZ010000047.1 GCF_016918505.1 Desulforhopalus vacuolatus | reverse complement strand
AGACTGTGCGGTTATGAAGTTCAAGCAGTGAAGCGAAACGGCAGCGATGGCGACAGGCGCAGAGTTTACCGATTGAAGGCGGCTCGAGTCGCATATCTGGAAGCAACCTCACGCAGGATGCAGACTGTACAAGAGCCTGTAGAATCTGTACAAACGTCCACCAGTGGGGTTTTTATGTATGTAAAACACCATGAAGTGGACGTAAATATACCAGAAAATGCAACAGGAATACAGGCAGCAGAAACGACCGAATACAGATTAAAGGAGAACAGATTAGAAGAGAACAGACCAGTGAATAAAAAAGAACGGATATGTGAAGACGAGACGCCACCCATGCCGGAGAATAAACAACCCGAATGCTTGAGGCCTGCATATACCCAATGGGAACCCACGCACCGGAAGGAAGAGGCACCGTTGAAAGTCTTCCAGAGGGAAAGTGAAGCAGAACAGCCCGTTGAATATTGCTACGCCGTCAGCACACTCCAGCCAGCTGAATATCTGCCTGATTGCCGCCACATTGTAGACAAGGCATGCCTTGTTCTACACAACAACATTGTGGAAAACCACTGCCGTGCCGATTTTCCATCAATGGTGATGAAACAATACAAAGGCAGGGACGGAAAAAGGGAGACAGGAGACGGGAGACAGGAAAAAGCAAAAGCAAAAGGTTTTTGTAGAGACGCCCAATTTGGGCGTCTTCAGCACAACAGGTGGCTCATCTCACAACAGACGTTTCTGCAATGAATTAATGTATCACCCTGTTTGTCCAGTCGTGTTTTGGGGGACTGCGTAGACATCTGTTTGTTACGCAGCCATACACGGGGCATAAACTCCACCCTCTCCACATTCATTCTCTTCTCCGAATGCTGTCAAAAGACATAGAAGAGCCCAAGGATGGAAACAACAAAGACCAGTGGCACATAGATATAGCGCCCGCAGAAGATAAAGGTGTTGTTCTGTCGGTGTGATGCCCCAGTATTCACCTCCTTCAGGAACTCCTTCGGCGATTGCATCCAGTACCAGGAGAAGGCACCGAGCGCTCCGGCCACCGGCAGCGCATAGATGGAAGCAAAATCCAGACAGGGACCAAGAATGGCAGCATCTTCAAGAAAAATCCCCGCACCAGCCAGTATTACCCACGCCGCCGCCACCACATAAATGCGTGTCCATCTGGTATGCGGCTCAATGGAACCAACCACCCCTTCCACCATCGACTGCAAAGAACTCACCCCGGCGAGAATCACCGAAAAGAAGAAGAATGCGGCAAGCAGATGACCGAACGGCATCATATCAAAGACCTCTGGCAGCACGACAAACATCAGCCCCGGTCCCCCCGATTCATAGGGAACACCGAAAGCCGCACCCGCAGGGATAATAACCAGCGCCGCCACCAGTGCCGCCACTGTATCGAGAATTGCCACCAGCCGCGCAGACTTGACAATATCCTCACCCTTTCCGAGATAGGATCCGTAAACCACCAGTGCCCCGGAGATGAGGCTCAGAGAAAAAAGCGCCTGCCCCATGGCGTAGACCCAGGTATTAAAACGGAAAAAATACTCCCACTGGGGAATAAAAAGGTGTTTATACCCCTCAATGGCACCGGGCAGAAAGGCAACCCGCACAGCCAGCATAAGGAAGAGGATGAAAAAGGCCGGCATCATCACCCGGTTGCTCCAGTCGATGGAACGCGCCCCCAGCAGCAGGGTGGCGAGGGTGGCGACGAGAACAAAGATATGGGGACCAACTGTACTGAAGCCACCTGTACCTGAACCAAAAAAATCCGCTGCGCCCACGGCATAGAGATCACCACTGACAACACCGCCAAAGGTGCGCAGCACCCAGCCAACCACTACAGCATATCCCGTGGCCAGCAGCATGGAGGCGAGCAGGGGAATCCAGCCGACGATGCGGCCCGCCTTCCCTTTTCCTGAATCTCCCCAGGAGATGGAAAAGGCCGAGAGGACGCCGGTTTTCACCCGGCGGCCGATGGCAAACTCGGAGGAAAGTCCAACCCAGGAAAAGAAGGCAATGAAAAAGAGATAGATGAGGATAAAGACCGCCCCGCCGTTCTGTCCGACACGGATGGGAAAGGCCCAGATATTGGCCATGCCCACAGCCGAACCAACGCTGGCAAGGACAAAACCGAAACCTGAGGAAAAACGGTTACTATTCGACATGAAGTTCCTTTCATGAAAATTTACAGAAATATGATTTTATGAAACCGCTATAATCAGTGGTGCGTGCTCAAATCACAAAAAACCCGCCGCCCTGCCTCATTGCCGATCACCGCGATCTGGTCGCCAGCCATCAGCACTACCGAAGGTGAAGGGTTGGCGTGCAGTTTTCCATCACGGATGATCCCCACCACGGAGACCCCGGTGCTGTTGCGGATATCGCTCTCAACAATAGAAAGGCCGCAGAAGGCGCTGGAGGAATCCAGCTGAACCCACTGCAGGTCAAACTCCTGCTCCGCCCCGCGAAAAGAAGTAAGCAGGGTGTAGTCTGTGGTGTTCTCAAGCAGGTCAGCATAGAGCCTGAGCCGCACCCCTTCCGCCCGCCGGTGTGTCTCAGCCGGGCTCAGTCCAAGGGTCATCAGGGTAAGACGGAGCAGGGCAAGGCTCGCCTCATACTCCGGCAACACCAGCTTTTTCACCCCGATCTCCTCCATCAACTTCATCGACTCCGGTCCGGAGACCCTGGCGATAATCTCCATCTCCGGCTGGAGCTTATGCACATGGTCAACAATCGCCTGAACGGTGGCGATCCCCGGAATGGCAATCACCAGAAGAGTGGCCCGAGAGATCTCCGCCGAATTCAGAACCACCTCCTGCGATGCATCGCCATAGACAGAGGGCATCCCCGCTGCCCTCGCCCGTTCAAAACAACGCTGGTCAAACTCAATAACCACAAAAGAACGCCCGAGCTGCTGCATGCCAAGAGCTATCTGAAAACCTATTTTACCCGCGCCGGCGAGAATAACATGATCCTTCAGTCCCTCCTCAGGCAGGCCCGCTGTTTCCAGCTTTTCTCCCTTGTAAAAACGCTTTTTCAGAGCATAGAGCCGGGCGGTCTGGCTGGAGGCAATCGGGGTAAGCATCATGGTGATGATGGTGGTGGTAAGGATCAGGGAGTAAAACTCTGCATCAATGGCACCACAGGAGACCCCGATCTGAGCGAGGACGAAGCTGAATTCACCAATCTGAAACAGCCCGAGTCCTACCGCCAGCGGAATAACATTGGTGTATCTGAAGAGCCGGGCAACAGCGGCAAAGATCAGGCCTTTACCGAGACTGACAGCAAGCACCAGCAACAGCACCTCCCGCCAGTGGTCGACCATAAAGACCGGGCTGAAAAGCATGCCTACCGAAGAGAAAAAGAGCATGCCGAAGATATCCCGCAGGGGAATAATATCACTCAGAGCCTGGTAGCCATAATCCGATTCAGAGAGCACCATACCGGCGGCAAACGCCCCAAAGGCAAAACTGAGGCCGATTCTCCAGGTAAGAAAACCGACCCCGAGACCAATGGCGGTGATGGCGAGCAGAAAGAGCTCGCGGGAGCCAAGACGGGCGATATATTTCAACACCAGCGGCAGCAGCCTGGTACCAAGGAGAACCATGGCGGCGATAAAGGCAGCGGCCTTCAGCGCCGCCATGCCGACTGCGGGCAGCAGTCCACCGTCGGAGCTGCTGAGCTGGGGGAGAATGATCATCAGCGGTACTACCGCGAGATCCTGGACGATGAGCATGCCGATCATCACCCGGCTGGAGAGCGTCCCCATCCATCCCTGATTCATCAGCGTCTTCAACAATACCATGGTAGAGGAGAGAGAGATCAGGCCACCCAGCCAGAGGGAGGCGTTCCAGTCCAGCCCGAGAAGTTCACGTCCGATACCATAGCCAAGGCCGATGGTCAGCAGCATCTGCAGCGGAGTCCCGAGCAGCGCGACTTTCTTCACCGGTTTTAAGTCCTTCAATGAGAACTCAAGCCCGAGGGCGAAGAGCAGCAGTGCCACCCCGATCTCCGCCAACAGTTCAATATCGTGAATATTGCTGACGATGAAGCCCGGTGTGTTCGGGCCGAGAATTACCCCGGCGACGATATAGCCGAGGATTACAGGCTGGCCAATCCGCTGAAACAATACACCGCAGAAAAAAGCTGCAACGGTAAGCATGATAATATCTGTTGCAATTCCCATTCGTTATGATTTCCTTTGTTCCGTTTTTCGTTTTGTTTTTCCCTTCAGTCCTGGCAACCTTCCGGCCGCAGCCGCAGCTCTACCGCGTAGAGAGCAAAATAGAGAAGCACACCGAGCAGGGCCATACCCATAATACCGGTATACATCTCGTCATACATCAGTACCTGCCAGGTCTCTATAACAATATAGTAGCCAAGCCCCCACTGGGTAAGCGACTGCTCAGCGATAAAGAGCACCGCTACCGCCGTTCCCACCGATACCCGCAGCGCGGTGAGCACCGCCGGCAGTGACGCCGGCAGATAAACGTAGCGAAAGAGTGCCCGCCGTCCGGCGCCGAGGGAACGCACTGAGAGAATCAGCTCCGGCCGCAAAGCCCGTGCCTCCGCCCGTACCACTACCAGAATCTGGAAGAAAATGATAATGGCAATCAAAAAAATCTTGGAGAAGTCACTGATACCCATCAGCACATAAATCACCGGGAGAAAGATGATCTTGGGGATGGGATAAATGATGGCGATCAACGGGTTGACCAGGCGGTCGAGACGCGGCATCTGGCCGAGGGCAAGTCCGAGCGGAGTGGCTGCGATGGTGGCGAGAAAAATCGCCGCCAGTACCCGCCCCGCCGAAGCAAGAAAGTGGTGTCCGAGATCACCGCACATTCCCTGGAGAAAAAGGGGTACAACGGTGATCGGCCCCGGCAGAACAGGCTGATTGAGCAGCATCGCCGCCAGTTCCCAGAGAAGAAGAAACATGCAGAGCCCGCCAAGGGCTGAGAGAACAGTACTCCGATTCATGTCCGCTCCTCCGCCGGAACCCCGCCAAGCAGCAGCCGCAGTTCGGCACAGCGCTCGAGAAAGGGGACCTCGCTGCGGCGTTCGAAGGCACCGGCAAATTCGTTGTCGAGGACATGAGCGGAGCGATTTTCCCCCGCAGTCAGAACGAGAATCTTCTCGCCGGTGAGGGTTGCCTCTTCAATATCGTGGGTGACGGTGATGGAAGTAAGCCCGGACTCCTCGTGGAAACCAGCCATCACCCGCTGCAGTTCCTCACGGATTGGGGCGTCGAGAGCAGAGAAGGGTTCATCAAGCAAAAGAAGATCCGGTTCCAGCACGAGGGTGCGGGCGATGGCAGCCCTCTGGCGCTGCCCCCTGGAAAGCTGCGAGGGATATTTTTCCTGCAGCGCCGCGATACCAAGCCACTCCAGCCAGTACTGCACCCGTGCCTCGCACTTTACCGGATCAGTCTCCATCTCCAGCGGACTGTGACGCCCATCCGGCCCGTAGAAATGGCGTATTTTCAGGCCGAGGCGGGTATTCTCCGCCACCGTCGCCCAGGGAAGCAGGCCGTGATCCTGCAGAACCAGGCCGGTGCGCGGACGGGGGCGCACAATCTCTTCGCCGTCGATAATAATGCGTCCGGAGAGTGAACGGTTCAGTCCGGCAAGCAGCAGTAAAAGCGTACTCTTGCCGCAGCCGGATGGGCCAATGATACTCCACGCCTCCCCCCTGCCGATAGTCAGGGAGAAGTCCTGATACACTGATTCGCTCTGCTGACTGCCCGGATGGCCAGCCCCATAACCGAAAGTAAGGAGATCAATCTCAATCATTTTGCCACGGCGGACTGAAATTCTGCAGTGACAGAGCTCTCATACGGCAGCGCTTTGTTCAGCAGCCCCTTGTCTGTCATCCACTGCATAACATCATTCCACTGCGCCTCTGTCGGGAGTTTTCCCACAGGGAAGGGCGGAATGGGATAGCTCTGTGCCACTTTTTTCGGAACCCGCGCCTTTTTTAGAAAGAGTGGACGCCAGCGTTCCGGATCGGCGTTGATCGCCTCTGCGGCCTCGTTCCAGGCGCGGACAAAGCCCGCTACCGCCGCTTTTTTCTCACGAATGGCGGTATCACTGAAGGTAAGAACCGAGAGACTGAGAGGATTCCCGATATCGTTGACAATCTCCTCCGCACCAGATTCCATCGCTGAAAAACCGAGAGGATCAGGCATGGTGGCGGCCTGCAGCTGTCCCGAGAGGAGAAGCTGGAGCCGGTCCGGCAGCACCGGTACCGAGACATAGCGGATATCCTGTACTTTTACTCCTGCCTCGCCGAGCATGCGATCGCTGATATATTCTATAACCGTATTGCGTGAGACAGCGATAGGAATACCAGCCAGGTCTGCGGCGGTTTTCACCCCGCTGCCCGGTGCGCCGAGGATACGGAAAAGTGGTGATTTCCCCAGTGGGGAGCGTGCCACCCCGACAATCTTCGCCGTTGCCTGGCTGCGGTTAAGGGCCGCCGCTCCGGAAATCTCGTTGACCATGCCGTCAATGCGCTGCGCCTGCATCAGCTGGTCACGGGAGACGGCAGATCCCACCGACAGCACCTCTACCTTCAGCCCTTCCCGGGCAAAAAGCCCCATCGCCTCAGCCACATGGACGGGCAGGGCATCGGGAATGGGCAGCAAAGCAAGGCGCAGGGTGGTCTCTGCGCCCGCCGGCACGGCAAAAAAGGAGAAGAGCAGCAGGAGAAGCAGCAGTTTTTTCATGATAGATTTCCTGTGGAAATGGGTGTGGAAGCAGGCTCGACAAGCCAGTCTCGAAAAATAGCGAATATAACACGTTCCGCCACGCTTGAAAAACAGCGAATTATAGCGCAGGTGTGAAAGCTCTTCTTTTTTTCACCAGAGAAGCAACACTGCGGCGGGTTGTCGCCAGGCCCGAGATATGGTATTTTTCGGCAGATTATTTTCGCGGCCGTGCCCCATACGCCGTACCACTTTCAGGAGGTTCCCATGGCCCTGCTCGTCCCCGTTTCAGAAGGAGAACTGCTCGATAAGCTCTCCATCCTGCTTATCAAAAAAGACCGTATCTCCAGCCCGGAAAAACGGGTTAATATTACGCGGGAATTCGAGATGCTCGACAAAGTCTTGAAGGAGAAGTGCCCGACATCAGCAGAACTGGATACTCTGCGCGGGGAACTGCGACAGGTAAATGAGGCGTTGTGGGATATTGAAGACGAACTCCGCCTCTGCGAAAAGGAAAAGGACTTTGGACAGCGCTTTATCAAACTGGCACGCAGTGTCTATCAGACCAACGACCGCCGCTCGCAGATAAAATACCAGATCAACGCCCTGCTCGGTTCTGAGCTGGTGGAAGAAAAGAGTTATGAGGAGTATGAGTGAGTCTTCTGATTATTAAACTGAGCGCCCTCGGGGACGTGATCCAGGCAGAGGGTGCAATCCATGACATCCACCTGCACCACCCGCAGGAGCAGATCACCGTACTTACCATGCCCCGCTTCCGCACCATTATGGAGCGCTGTCCGTGGGTGGATGAAGTGGTGTGCGATTCCCGCCCGCCCCGCTGGAATCTGGCAGCAATGTGGCGGCTGCGACGTTTTTTTCACAGCAGAAAATTTGACCGGGTTTATGATCTGCAGCAGGCTGGCCGCACGACGTTCTACTATCGCTGGCTCTCTCCGAGGGGGGAGTGGTTCGGCAACGCTCCGGGCTGCGCTCTCTTCCGCGAACGGCCCAAAGGCATCTCGGCCCTGGATCATTTCCACGACGCCCTGCAGGCTGCCGACATTCCGGCGGAACATACCCTGCATCCGGATGTCAGCTGGATGGCGGAGCAGGTGGACGATATCCTCCGCCGTGAAGGGTTGAAGGCAGGCTACGTGCTGCTCATCCCCGGAGCCTCCGCCGCCCATCCCCAGAAACGCTGGCCATATTTTGCGGAACTGGCGGAAAAACTTCTCGCCCGCGGTCTCACTCCGGTCACCGTTCCCGGCCCCGACGAGCTTGTGCTCTGCCGCACTCTGCCGGGCAGAATGCTCATCCCGCCGAAGGGAGGGTGGTACGATTACTTTTTCCTTGCCGGTTTCATCCGCTGTGCCGCTTTCATCGTCGGCAATGATACCGGCCCGACCCATATCGCCGCCGATCTCGGCGGACGCGGGCTCGCTCTCTTCAGCGGCCACGCCACCCCGGAATCCACCGGCATCACCCACAGTGATCTCACCGTACTGCAGAAGGAAAAACTCGCCGACCTCAGCGTGGAAGAAGTGGAAGAGTGTCTCGTCAGTACATTTCTCTCTGACTAAACTGCCCCCCTCTCCCCCAGTCAATGCCGCTGCTGCCACCAGTGCCAGCCGCCAATGAACGCCTTCTCCACACCTCCGCGCAGAGCAGCAACCGGTTTTTTCACCCGCAGTGTCGGCCGGTTGCAGATGGAACAGCCCATGGTCTCTCCGCGTATCTTCTTCTCCTGCCCGTCAATATACCGCGCCAGCAGGGCAAAAAGATTCTCCTCCTCCAGCACCCGCCGCCGCGCCTCTATAATATAAGGCAGGCGATCGCGCCACTCCCCGGCGGCGATGGTAGAACGGATGATATCCCGTGCCCGATGGTAGTCGGTGATATCCACCGGCACAAAACTCTCCGGCGGGAAGATCTCCGCCGCATCCGGTGCTCCATAATAAAAAGGCAGGGTGAAACCAAGCAGAGCATCGGGCAGTTTTTCCGTGAGATGACGCGGATAGATATGGTTTTCTACCGCGATGTGATACTGGTAGGGATCAAGAATATCCGCTTTGTCGTTCATCGGATTAACCCCGTGGCCGTAGATATCCAGCTCCGGCATCTCATCCTTGAACTGCCATGTAAAACGGGTGCGTGCCGCATGAATGGTAGTCCCGCCGGAAGAGCGGTCTGAGCAGACAGTAGAGATCAGCTTCGTCTTCTCCGGCACCTCCATTTCATAGATTTCATCCCAGCTGCGGAAATTCGCACCCTCCACCGGCATGCCATAGTACCAGGTAAGACCGGGGTGGTGGAAGATGACGTTGGGATGGCGTACTGCCCAGGGTTCCTGAAAGGTGAGAATGGAACCATACTGGCGCAGATAATCGGTGCCGTAGACGGTAATCGACGAGGGCTCCAGGGTTACCAGCATGGTGCGCTCTTTGGCACAGGCCAGATGTTCCTGACTGCGCTTCTCTCCGTGCAGGTGTTTCGGCAGGTCGTGATAAACCACCAGCCAGTCGTAGTCACTGCAGTTGGGATCAAAATCAAAGTAACAGTCGCCCCACTGCGGTCGTGAAACGGGAAATTGACGCAGCAGCAGCTTTGTCTCCTCCGGCGTCCCGTGTTCAATACCCCGATGAAGAAACTTCACCTTGATCTTTGCTTCGCCCCACTGGGCGGCAAACTCCTGCGCCGCACCCATTATTTCACCTCCTGAATCTTCGGTACAGACTTCGTCCGCTTCACAGCCTTCTTCAACTGCCCCGTCAGCGCAGCGGAGGGTTCACCATCCTGCGGCAAACCGTTCTGTCCCTGAAAATCACGGATAGCCTGCCGACTGCCGGAACCGATGGCACCATCAATTTTGCCGTCGTAATGACCCAGTTCACTGAGCAATTGCTGCAGTTCCAGCTTCTGCTGAAATCCCAGCGAACCCGCCGGACGCGGCCACGGTGTGACAACCCCGCCGCGGCCACGGATGTCGTCGGCGAGCAGTCCCACCGCGAGGGCATAGGCATCAGCGTTGTTATAACGTTTAAGAACGAAAAAGTTTTTCAGCAGCAGGAAGGCGGGCCCCTGCGCACCGGCAGGCAGTTTCAACTCGGCACGCTCCCCCTGAAACGGAAACGGGCTGCCGTCCGGACGCCGCATACCACGCCGACTCCACTCCCCGAGGGTCATGGTCTCCCCTTCATATTTCTTTAAATCGACCTTTTTACCCGTCGCGGCTGCGGCCTCAAAACCCCAGGGTTTGCCACTGCGCCATTTGTTCTGCTGCAACAGACTCGCGGCAGTACCGAGGGCATCCGGAATGGAGTTCCAGATATCCCGGCGACCGTCGTGGTCCATGTCCACCCCGTAGGCAAGATAACTGGTGGGGATAAACTGTGTCTGCCCCATTGCTCCGGCCCAGGAACCGGTAAAATTTTCTTTCTTCACATCCCCGGCAGCAAAAATCTTCAACGCGGCAAAAAGCTGAGCTGTGGCATATTTGCGCCGTTTATTATCCTTCCAGGCCAGCGTGGCCAGCGCCTGAGGCACGTAGTGCAGGCGGGAAGGCTGTGCGAGTGCTGCGCCGTAGTTGCTCTCCATCGACCAGATGGCCAGAAGAATAGCGGAATCAACCCCGAAACGATTGCTCACCTCATCAAGAGTGGCTCGATGCAGCGCCCACTGCCGCTTCCCCTCCCCCGCTTTGATGCTGTTGGCTCGACTGTCCAGATAATCCCAGATCTCGGTTTTGAACTCCGGCTGCCAGGCCGCCTTCTCCAGCACCACCAGATCCGGTTCGGTAACACCGCTAAAGGCGGCGTCCCAGACAGCGCGACTTACCCCCTGCTTCGCCGCTGTCGGATACATTCCGGCAAGCCACTGCTGGAATTCAGTTGCCGCAGCAAAATGCACTCCGAAAAAGAGGCTGGCGAGAAAAAGGACAGTGCAGAGAAGACCGCGTTGAATGTACGTCATGAGATACTCCTGAAGAAATAAGGGTGACAAAAAGACTCCACCGGATTTGGCCAGGGAAGGCTGATTTATTTTCCTTTAATATGAATTTTACACAGTGGTTTACAGAAAAATATTTCCCTCTCTTTTTTATCCCGTTTTTTCAATGATTTGGCTTTCTTCTCAGAGTGAAGAAATTACCAGAACCCCTTCTGGAACCCCCTGTACTTAACATTTTTTTCAAATTTTCAACACGTGAGCAATATTTTTTCCACGTAAAAATCCACTGTTGACAAGCTCACCCTCTTTATATATGTTGACAGGACAGCATCGGAGAAAACGCAGCTCCGGTGTAAAAGCAGGAATTAGAGTTCTTTTCCTTTTTTCCTTCTTTTTTCTCTCCTTTGAAAGGGGCTCGTTCTTCGGAATGAGCCCCTTTTTTTATAGCTGTGAAAACGTTGCCCACACAGGTTTCACGTATAACATATACGGGTTTGGAATAATTCTGCGATCTCCTGAGTTACAGATACCTAAAATAACCAGTCTGTCGCCCATCTTCTTCGTTACGTCAAGGCTTCCACTGTGGAAAATGTTCTTCCACAGAAGTACAGTGTGTAAAAATCACTTTAACAGAGTCCCCATGAAATTATTGAACCACCTTCCAGAGTACATCACTCCCGTCCGTTTTCAGCGCACCATCCAGAGCATCTTTCTGCTCTACTCGATCTGGATCGGCTGGCGTTTCTACCAGTTCACCCTCTGGGCTTCCGGACAGACCGACATCTACACCCCCCGTCCAGACTCTGTGGAGGCCTTCCTGCCAATCTCCGCCCTGATGAGTCTGCGTGACCTGATTCAAACCCACCACTGGGATGTAATCCATCCCGCCGGGCTTTCTCTCTTTCTCATCGCCATCACCATTTCGTTTTTCTTTCGCAAGGCCTTCTGCGGCTATATCTGCCCTGTTGGGCTGATCTCCGGCTGGCTCAACTGTATTGGCAATAAACTTCACTTGAGCAAAGTTCCACCCCGCTGGATTGATTATCTGCTGCAGCTTATAAAATACAGTATCCTCGCCTTTTTTATATGGGGTGTAGTTTTCAGGATGAGCCTGGACGACATTCACGGCTTCATGCGCTCCCCCTTCAATCTTGTGGCAGACGCCCAAATGCTCCAGTTCTTCCTGCATCCCTCTACCACAACCCTGCTTATTCTCGCCAGCCTCTTCGTGCTCGGAATTGTGCTGCGCAGTTTCTGGTGCCGCTATCTCTGCCCCTACGGTGCCCTGCTGGGTCTCTTCAGTAAGTTCAGCCCGATATATATCAACCGAGAAGAGGAAAATTGTATTCACTGCGGCAAATGCCGCCAGGCGTGCCCGGCAGGAATTGAAGTGGACGTGCGTGAGAAGATAATCTCAACCGAATGCCTCGGCTGCATGCGCTGCCGCGCAGTCTGTCCGCAGGAAGAGTGCCTCACTGCACGCCTCGGAGACAGCCCCATCCGCTGGTGGTATATCGGTGCCGGGGCAATTATTATGTTTATGCTCCTCTGGTTCATCGCCTTCGGTCTCGGTGTCTGGGAATCAACCGTACCGGAAGAGATTTTCCGCATCTTTTACCAGAAGATAATGTAAGGGCAGCTTACAACAGCCTGCATCTGTTTATACGAGCATGAGGCGCCGATAAAATAAGACAAGCTCGCCCATAAGTCTTATAAGGAGTAATCTCCCTTCTTCAGTGTATGCTTGAACCTTCTGTGGAGGAGAATTGCGGTTGAGCTCCTTCTGCGCTTGAAGGAATATATTAATTACATCTCTTGGACCAGCCTTGATTTTACCCATTGTCTCTGCCATATATTTCAGTTCATCTTCAATATTGTACTCTACTTTTAAAACACGCTGATCAAGAGCTCTAATCATAATTTTTTGAAATTGTTGAATAAGGTCATTAAAAACATCTGGAGCAACTACATTCATTGTTTTAACATCAAGATTTTGATCTTGTTCTTTCTGAATCGATGAGTTAGCAAGTTTCTTCATTGAGGCGAATTCTTGCGCATCTCTTTTTGAAGACAATTCATGTGCCTTTTTCTTCTGTTCTTCTTCCTTATACTCATATAACTCAACAAAGACCTTTACTTTGGAAATAACAATTTCATCTGATACAATGGGTTTGAAAATAAAATCAACTGCACCCAATTTGTAGCCCACCATAATATTTTTAATTTCAGAATCATCTGCCGTTAGAAAAATGATCGGTATATGGCGGGATAAATCTCTTTCCCGAATAATTTTTGCTGTTTCATAGCCGTCTATTTCGGGCATATTTACATCGAGAAGTATCAGTGCAATTTCATTGTTAAGAAGAATACTCAGAGCTTCTTTTCCAGAAAGGGCTTTTTTTATCACGTCATCGCGAAACTGAGTGGTCATCTTTTGATAACTTTCTTCGAATTACAAAACAAAACGGACACTCGAGGCCTTCAGGCCACGTAACTCACGCACAGTGTCGTAACATTGTACATCATCTATCAAGGTCTGTATGTTTACCTTCATATTGTTGGCCTCTTTTCAGTAGTTTGGTAAAAAGAAAGTTTTATTTTACCAAATCACAATCCCGAAACGCAACATGAGCCTTGATTTATTGTCTTGACAACAGGTTTAAACATAAGTAAAATTATAAAAACTTAGAAGAATTATACGGTGAAATTAAATGAAATATAAGTTATATTACACAAAGCCGAAGGGTTTGTTTTTTTAGTCATAAATACATTCTTATATAACAGGTTTACTTACTGTTATTGACCAAACTGAGAAATATAAAAAAATACAAGGAGAATAAAATTGTCTGATTATGTCTTACGATTATATATTACTGGTAAAACAGCAAATTCTATGAGAGCTCTTGAAAATCTGAAGCGCCTGTGCAGGGAAGAGCTAAGTCAAAAGTATGAAATTGTGGTCATTGATATACTGGAAAATCCGCAACTGGCTGAAGATGAGACAGCTATTCCCGGTTGGAGCTAAAAAACGGCCTGAAATTGATTTTCGTACCATCGGCTGTGAATTCAGCACAAAACCAAACAGTATAATGTGGTTTTTGAGCAACAATATGCAAATCGGGTGGGAAC
>NZ_JAFFPZ010000046.1 GCF_016918505.1 Desulforhopalus vacuolatus | reverse complement strand
TTGACGGTGGTCCCGTTAATTATATCAATATTGCCACTATTGATACTCAAATTATAATCTGAGGTATTGTTGCCAAAAGGATCGACCTTGACGTAATAGGTCTCTCCTGAGATGAGATTATAGGATATAGATTCACTGGAACTTCCACTCGAATATGAGGAATGCGAAGAGGAGGAATCCAACCGTGATCCAGAGCTGTTCAATAACCTTAAATCAATATCTGAACTCAATCCCGTTAAATTAATGGTCGCGGTGCCAGGGTGTTGCGCGACAAACGTATAAAAATCATTTTCCCCAGCATAACCTGTAATGCTGGTATCTCCATTACTGTCTAGTGAAACCGCAGTGGCTCCCGTTCGAGAGTTACCCGCATCACCACCACTGATAGTGGTACCGTTAACTATATCATTAACAGCAGCGACTGTATTGATACTCAAATTATAATCTGAGGTATTGTTGCCAAAAGGATCGACCTTGACGTAATAGGTCTCTCCTGAGGTGAGATTATAGGATACCGATTCATTGGAACTTCCACTCGAAGAGGAGGAATCTAACCGTGATCCAGAGCTGCTCAATAACCTTAAATCAACATCTGAACTCAATCCCGTTAAATTAATGGTCGCGGTGCCAGGGTGTTGCGCAACAAACGTATAAAAATCATTTTCCCCAGCATAACCTGTAATGCTGACATCTCCATTACTGTCCAGTGAAACCGCAGTGGCTCCCGTTCGAGAGTCACCTGCATCACCACCATTGACGGTGGTCCCGTTAATTATATCAATATTGCCACTATTGATACTCAAATTATAATCTGAGGTATTGTTGCCAAAAGGATCGACCTTGACGTAATAGGTCTCTCCTGAGATGAGATTATAGGATACCGATTCATTGGAACTTCCACTCGAAGAGGAGGAATCCAACCGTGATCCAGAGCTGTTCAATAACCTTAAATCAATATCTGAACTCAATCCCGTTAAATTAATGGTCGCGGTGCCAGGGTGTTGCGCAACAAACGTATAAAAATCATTTTCCCCAGCATAACCTGTAATGCTGGTATCTCCATTACTGTCCAGTGAAACCGCAGTGGCTCCCGTTCGAGAGTTACCCGCATCACCACCACTGATAGTGGTACCGTTAACTATATCATTAACAGCAGCGACTGTATTGATACTCAAATTATAATCTGAGGTATTGTTGCCAAAAGGATCGACCTTGACGTAATAGGTCTCTCCTGAGGTGAGATTATAGGATACCGATTCATTGGAACTTCCACTCGAAGAGGAGGAATCTAACCGTGATCCAGAGCTGCTCAATAACCTTAAATCAACATCTGAACTCAATCCCGTTAAATTAATAGTCGCGGTGCCAGGGTGTTGCGCGACAAACGTATAAAAATCATTTTCCCCAGCATAACCTGTAATGCTGGCATCTCCATTACTGTCCAGTGAAACCGCAGTGGCTCCCGTTCGAGAGTCACCTGCATCACCACCATTGACGGTGGTCCCGTTAATTATATCATTAGTAGGTGGGGTATCCTCATTCGCCCCAGCGATATTGATTGCCACATCATGTATTGCACCCTCCACCGTAGCAACAGAAAAAGTATCGCTCACCGTTTGTCCACCGTTGAGCGCCTGCACATTCGCCGCGTCGTTGGTTAAAGTATATGTCCAGGCGCCATTGCTGACGATGTTAAATTTGCCATAAATTCCATCTGCGTTTGATTGAGCAATAATAGAGGAATCGCCTGTATCACGGTCGCTGGTTGTCAATGTGCCTGAAGTGGTGAGCGTACCATCTTCGCTGACGATACCCGACGCAGTCCCACCAAACGCCGTGGTGTCGTTGGCACCCACCAGACTGACATTGAAGGCCTTGCTGTCACTGGCACTACCGTCACTCACAGTGATCATGAAGGAATCGCTGGCATCTGCTTTGAGCGCTTCGATGGCGGCATCGACGGGGGAATATTGCCAGTCACCAGTACTGGTGTTGACACTGAGTGTACCGTAGGTGCCAACCCTGGTTGTCATGCCGCTGGCGACAATGCCGTCGCTGATGCCGTAGGTCAGAGACGTGCCGGTGTCGGCATCACTTCCGATAAACGTGCCCTGCACTGCGTCGAACGTATCATCACCGCTGGTATCGGTAAAAGTCGGCGCTGACGGGGGTGCGAGGGTAGGAGAGGTATTATTGTTACCCATTACATTCCCTGAACTCAACACACTAATATCACCATCATCGGTGGTTACAACAATATTGGCATAACCGTCATCGGTTAAATCTGAGGTGATAATGTTTCGAATAGTGCTGTCAAAGTCAGATGTCCATTCTACAGACAAATCATTACCACTGAGTGAGAGCAGTTGATTATCATCACAAATCAGAATTTCCTTAATGCCATCGCCGTCGATATCGGCAGCAGCAAAGCCATAGAGAGCTGTAGCACTGCTGTCTGCATAGCTTTGCAGTTCATTGAGGCTGCTGTCGAATATTTGAACACTACTGTTCACTGAGCTCCAGACAACGATCTCCTGGCTACCGTTATTGTCCAGATCAGAGACGAGAAAGTTTGGGTTGGCGTTGTCGCCAATGGAGATATTATAGCGTACTGAGCCGTCGAGATTCAGTATTTGTATCTGGGCATCGCCAGCGTAGGAATTGCTATGGCCTGCCGTGGCTACAATCTCATAGTTACCATCGCCTTCAAGGTCGGCTAAAACCTGGGTACTGGAGCCGTTAGCCCCTCCGCTGGTGGCATCACCGACCAGGGCAACGGTTTGCTCGTTGCCGTTCTCATCAACCAGAATGGTGTACATATTGCCATCGTTGGTCGTGGTGCCAGTGCCATCAATTCCAGTACCTGTTGCGCCATTATGGGGAGTAAATGTTTTTCCAACCATGTCCATGTCCCCGTCTGCATCAACATCGGCAATTGACAAGTCGATGACAACAGGGCCAATATCGTACAACCACTGCTCTGTTTCGGTGCTGAGGTCCCAGACGCTGTAGCCCCGAGGGTCAAGAGAGAAACCGCTGGTGTAGCTGACCAGGAGTTTATCGTCGCCAAGGTACGCTGCAGGTTTCACACTGGAATCGTAGCCACCGCTACGAGATAAGGTGGCCAGCTGTGTGCCATCATCCTCGTAAATGTTCACCTGCAGGCTGGATGTCCTGCTGCTCCCTGTGATAATTTCGACATCGCCGTCCCCATTGATATCTTCAAGTATCAGATAGCCGCTGTCGCTGGTGGTCGAGAAACTGTTTTGAAGACTGCCGCCACCGTTGTAAATGCTGATCTGATTACCACTCAAGGTCACCAGCTCCAAGTCGCTGTCACCATTGACATCCCCGGTGACGCTGTACACTTTGGTTGCTGCAAGGGTGACTAACCAGTCTTTGCTGAAAGGTAAACTGGTGACGCTGTAAACGGTATCGTCGCTGGCACTTGAGGCTAAGTCGCTGCGGCTGTAGCGCCAGCCAGATACGTTGAAGTGTTCGTCTGTAGGTGGGGTATCCTCATTCGCCCCGACGATATTAATCCCCACATCATGCGCGGCACCCTCCACCGTAGCAACAGAGAAAGTATCGCTCACCGTTTGTCCAGCGTTGAGCGCCTGCACATTCGCCGCGTCGTTGGTTAAAGTGTATGTCCAGGCGCCATTGCTGCCGATGTTGAAAGTGCCATAAATTCCATCTGCGTTTGATTGGGCAACAATGGAGGAATTGCCTGTATCACGGTCGCTGGTTGTCAATGTGCCTGAAGTGGTGAGCGTACCATCTTCGCTGACGATACCCGACGCAGTCCCACCAAACGCCGTGGTGTCGTTGGCACCCACCAGACTGACATTGAAGGCCTTGCTGTCACTGGCACTACCGTCACTCACAGTGATCATGAAGGAATCGCTGGCATCTGCTTTGAGCGCTTCGATGGCGGCATCGACGGGGGAATATTGCCAGTCACCAGTACTGGTGTTGACACTGAGTGTACCGTAGGTGCCAACCCTGGTTGTTGTACCGCTGGCAACAATGCCGTCGCTGATGCCGTAGGTCAGAGACGTGCCGGTGTCGGCATCACTTCCGATAAACGTGCCCTGCGCTGCATCGAACGTATCATCACCACTGGTATCGGTAAAAGTCGGCGCTGACGGGGGTGCAAGGGTGGGAGAGGTGTTCATGCTTGATGCGCTTACAAGAGCCGTCGCGTCGCTGGACCAGCTCTCTATCGTGTTGTGCCCATCGGTGTAGCTTGCCGTTACCGTAATAGCTTTGCCAATCTGTGCTTCAATCAGGGTAAATGAGGATCCTGTCGCACCACTAATCGCGGTTCCATTGGCTTTCCACTGATACTGGATAAGCCCCAGACCGTCAGCATCACTGAGATTATTGCTTGCCGTAAGAATTTGTCCTGAAAATGGCGCCCCTGATATAGATACTGAGCCCACTGGAAGATCATTAATGTTCACCACACGTGCGGTTGCGGCAGATTCAACAGTTTCTCCCCGACCTTCTCCATCAGTATAATTCGCAACAACCCTTAACAGGGTTTTCACCTGAGTGTCATCAGGGGTAAAACTGCTGCCGTTGGCACCGCTGATATTCTGCCACAAAGCGTCACTGCTGGTACTGCTCTGCCACTGGTAAGTGCGTGTACCCAGGCCATCCGTGTCCGAGAGTGAATCCGTAATTGTCAGGAGCTGATCTTCTGTCGGGGTGGTATCGCTGATAGTCAAACTGCCGGTTGGGGCCGCATTAGCAAGGCCTGTTTCTGGATCTATCGTCTGATCTGCAAATTGCAGATATTCAATACCCGTCAGAGTATCATCGATATTGGAACCGGTGATACGGAAGCCATCGACAGAGTGTGTGATAACGTAATTGGCTTTATTGCCAGAATACACGGCGGTATCTATGCCCGCCCCACCGTCAAGTATATTGGCTCCGGTATCACCGACAAGGGTATCATTGCCACCATTTCCTTCAATGGTGTCATTGCCGCCCTCCCCAAATAGCCGATTCTGTTTATCATTACCCTCAATAACATTATCCAGATCGTTACCCCAACCATCAATCGTCCATCCGGCAGCCAGTTGAAGTTCCTCTACGTTGTCGGTCAACACATAAGGTACCGAGGACTGAACAGTGTCGAGACCCTCGTTAGCATCCTCAATTACCCAGTCACCACTGTTATTTACAAGATATAAATCATTATCAGCACCGCCGATGAGAATAGCGCCATCCCCTGTCGCCAGAGAGACAATTACATCATCACCGCCTCCGCCCAGGTAGTAGTCAATAGCGCCATCTAAGAGGGAAAAGAAACCATCGTTACCTTGATCTTCCAATAGACCGGCATTGGAAAGGACATCGTACTTTGGAGCATAGTCAGGGAAATTACTGTTGACCCATGTGTACTGCTCGAAATCAGACGGCTTGTATTCAGAGCCGTCGAGCGCAACTTGAACTGTACGGCCCATGTTGCCGTCAAAAAATTCCTGTGTAAATAGGTCTTCCAACAGACCATGAACCATGCCAATGGTTTGAACACTACTTGTATCCGGGAGTTCGCTGTCCAACGCACCGGCCACTGCAAGGTAGAGATCTGCCGAATGAAAGTCGGTTCCCGAATATGCCTTTTCCTTCTGCACATTCTCCAAGCCTGTGACATCGACGCTGACGATGTAGCCATCCTTAACCTTGAGATCTGGAACAGGGTCGCCATCGACTTCGACACAAACCGTGCGGGGATCGAGTTCGTAACTGCCAACATTGGGAATCATAGTCGACAAATAGGAAATCGCAGCCGCGCTCAACGGGGAACCAGCAATCCCTGCAGCAGTCGAAAAAAGCTCAACTGGCCACTCGAATCCTGGGGCTGCAAATGTCACTGCATCGTAGTCGGTATAAGCAGTATCTGGGTGCGTCTCCATATATCCCAGAGCCATTGCACCACCCAGACTGTGGCCTGTCACATATACCTGAGAAATATCGAATTGCGCTACATAATTGTCGACTCGACCAAGAAATGGAAGAAGCTCCAAATAGTGATCCTCCATGGCCACCCAATCGGCTTCATCACCCAAAAAAGAGTCTTCACCCAAAAGAAAGGTTTCCCAAAACCCATTATCGTTATCGTTCGTGCCTCGAAATGAGAGCATGAGTGCGTCACCGCAAACAGCAGCAAACGCCGAAGCATTTTGTGCGTGATAGATTCCTGTCTCCTCTATGTACCAGAGATAATCAATAGGATCAATTGGATTAGAGAAGTTGTTCAATGCATCCAAACTGGAGTCCATTGACCAACTAAGGCCCTGGTTAAAACCGCCAAGGTTCTCGGCTTGCAATATTTGCCAATCATTCGTATCGGCGTTGTTGATAACAGAGTAAGCGTCTGCTGCATAAGGCTTTACAAAATTATCGCCATCCCCATGTACGTCAATGGGTTGGGATATCGTTTGCCCAGAATGTAAATCTTCGTACGAATCTAAAAAATAGCTAGCCTTGGCGAAGTTAGCAAAGGTTTCATAATAATGAGACGAACTACCCAAATTTAATATACTTTTTGAACTATTGAGTGCAGTAGTTACCTCCTTGAATCCAGAACCAACTATCTGGTAATCTCCTGTATCAAAAATATCCAGGAGCCCAGTATCTATGTCTTTAACTTCAAGGTAATAAGCGCCGGATTGGGCAACAGTGCCCGACAACTCTGCATTACCAAAAATAGACGGGGCACCGCCAACCCAACCTTCAACCTCGTATCCATCTGCATCGACTATACGAATTTGTGGAGCAATACCTACTCCGGGGCCATCTGTTTCCTCCACTCTGAATGTGTAATGGTCATCGGAAAGAAGCATTACCTTGAACCAGTCAACATCGTTTATTCCATTGATTGAATAATCCGTCTGGTAAATGGCATCAATATTTAAGTCGGCTGCTGTCTCTGCAGTCGCCCCCACATCGTCAACTATCATTTCCGCCTGAATTTGGTAAGAACCCGTTTCGTCTGCAATATCCCGTACTTCAATATAATAGGTTCCGGAGAGCGAAACACCATACAAGTCTGCATTTCCCAAAGATGTTTCCAGCCCGTCTGGCTGAGCAGTGTAACCGTCCACGGTGTTGCCTGAGGCATCGACAATTCTTATTTGAGGGTCTATACCACCAAAGTCTAGATTCCAAATCCTATCAGTTTCTTCTGCACGAATATTGTAAAGATAGCCCGATGAAAAATTGACTTTAAACCAATCAACATCGCCGGGTGTTTCGAGATTGCCTGCAGACCAAGAAGGTGAGGTAGCGGGAGTAACAATACCAGTTGTGGACGAAGTAGCGCTGAAATCGTCATTGTAGGGAGGGTTAACAGTAATCTGGTAAGTTCCGATATCTTCGGCGTCATCGGAAAGACCATAATCGGCATCGCAAACTTCAAGAAAATAAGAGCCGGACACAGTTGACTTAAAGCTCAGTTCGACTTCACCAAAAAATTCAGTCAGACCCGAGGGTGAAACTTGCAGATCTTGAATGGTATCACCCGCCGCATTCACGATGCGGATGGCAGGATCAATTCCTCCCGTTCCAAAAGTTGTTTCTTCTACACGGATGGTATAGATGTTTCCTTCATCCAGTGAAAGCTGGAACCAATCGCTATCACCAATAGTTTCGATTTCTTTTGCGACAGGTGATCCATCCAGAAGAACCGGGATTGTGGTTGTTGAATTTCCGGGAACATCATCACCAATCATTTCCGCCTGAATTTGGTAAGCACCCGTATCGTCTGCATTATCCCAGATACCCATATCAATATCCCGTACTTCAATATAATAGGTTCCGGAGAGCGAAACGCCATACAAGTCTGCATTTCCCAAAGATGTTTCCAGCCCGTCTGGCTGAGCAGTGTAACTGTCCACGGTGTTGCCTGAGGCATCGACAATTCTTATTTGAGGGTCTATACCACCAAGGTCTAGATTCCAAATCCTATCAGTTTCTTCTGCACGAATATTGTAAAGATAGCCCGATGAAAAATTGACTTTGAACCAATCAACATCGCCGGGTGTTTCGAGATTGCCTGCAGACCAAGAAGGTAAGGTAGCGGGAGTAACAATACCAGTTGTGGACGAAGTAGCGCTGAAGTCGTCATTGTGGGGAGGGTTAACAGTAATTTCTTGTGAATATGCCGTATCGCCAGTCGATTCCGTCTTTACAATAATATAGCCTGTTCCTGAAAAACTACTCGGAATGGTCACATTCTCACTATAATCTTTAAGGGTCTCTCCTGGACTAATGTTCAATGAACCAGATTCCTTATCAATCCACGTATCATTTGTTGAGTATTTGGTGTCCGTTGACAAATAAATGTCGTAGCGTTCGCTTAGGCTTGTTGCTGTACCGTCGTTACGTGCATCGAACGTAACAGTCAAACTGTCACCCGATGTAACATTGTAATCATCAAGATCAACATTCAATGGCGTTACATCAGGAATTGAAGCTGCCACACTAATCCTTTGCGAATATGCCGTATCGCCAGTCGATTCCGTCTTTACAATAATATAGCCTGTTCCTGAAAAACTACTCGGAATGGTCACATTCTCACTATAATCTTTAAGGGTCTCTCCTGGACTAATGTTCAATGAACCATATTCTTTATCAATCCACGTATCATTTGTTGAGTATTTGGTGTCCGTTGACAAATAAATGTCGTAGCGTTCGCTTAGGCTTGTTGCTGTACCGTCGTTACGTGCATCGAACGTAACAGTCAAACTGTCACCCGATGTAACATTGTAATCATCAAGATCAACATTCAATGGCGTTACATCAGGGACAGCCTTTGAGAGGTTCCAATAGTGAGTTTCTATATAACTACCACCACCATCTTCCCCTGAATAAATATCAAATTGGACAAGATCCTTTCCAGTGGTATTAATTGTGAAGTTCGCTGTGTGATCCCCCCATGTCATGTTATCGATATCATACTTAACTAAAGAGCCATCATTGTTTTTCGTATAAAATACCCCGGAATATCCCGACGGAACACTAGTAACACTAAATGTATAATTCCCGTCTACTAAAGTCACAGAATGGCCGTTT
Organism: Desulforhopalus vacuolatus; assembly: GCF_016918505.1. Classification (GTDB taxonomy): domain Bacteria; phylum Desulfobacterota; class Desulfobulbia; order Desulfobulbales; family Desulfocapsaceae; genus Desulforhopalus; species Desulforhopalus vacuolatus. The sequence continues at coordinate 4,760 of NZ_JAFFPZ010000046.1, read as the reverse complement.
ACTGTGCCGTAATAATCAGAAGAATAGTCATCAGCTAACAAACTATTTGAATTGGATATCAATTCCATAATTCTGGAAGAAAAACTCTCGACTTCTCCAGAAACAATTTCTAAATCAATATCTCCAGATAAACTTTTGGGCCCTGTCAAATCATCAGAAGCCGCCACATCAGCCCCGGTTATCGCCGCAAGGTCCTCAACAAACGCTCTGCCCTCATCGCCAGCAGCCACATTGCAACCATAAAGGAGAATATCTCCATCCGTATCAAGGTAAGTCCCCAGCTGTTGAAGTTTTTCTTGATAAGAATCTATATTGCGAGAGCTTAGTGTCCCGTTGCCCAGACGCAACAAACCTTCCCTGCCGTGGGAAATAAGGTGAAGCGCTGAATAAGCTTGTTCTCCGCTGTTTTCATCCAGGATATCGAGTATTTGCTGTACCCCCTCGGCATTTTGATCCAAGAAAAAAACTTCTGTATTTTCTGAAAGTCCCGGAATCAATTGCTGATAATCATCTACCCCGGCATCAACGATAACGATTTCTCTGCTTATTATTTGCATCACCTTAGCCTCTTTATTTTTGTTATACAGGTTGCATTACATAAATCATTCTTGAAGTAGAGCCTTTAATACTTATTCAACAATATCAACAACTTATCCTAGTTGTTCTTTCCCTGTTATAAAAACAACATCCCAGTTATACAGGCGAGTAAATTTCCTCCTGTGCCTCGAATATGAACGAAATACAAGATTATTCAAAATACCCTTATCAGTATGACTGTCAACCAAAAAAAAGGAAACAAATTGAAATAACTTTGTGCACCTGGTGAAAATTATTTCATAGCGTTGCCCCTTCGAGCCTAAAAATGGCGATAACGGTGAGACGACTCCAACGAAGCCCCAACATAGAGAATGCGTTATTTTGAGAGATACTTTTTTACTGTCAGCCAATCCTCTGAAACCTCCATCATTACAACTGAAAGAAGTCATAGACATGACGCTGTATCTGGGGAAAGAGTCGCAGCTCCTGCACGACACAAGATCTCTTTATTCAACTGTTCCAGCATATTATTGGAAGAACGATACTCACAGAGAATTGGTAAATGAATCCGTTACCAACAGGACCTGCGGCAGGCAACCGGGTTGGAGTGAAAGTGTAGCTGTAGGAAGCCGAAGTTTTGTAGAAACAATTCATTCGAAATTGGGATTTCGTGGTAAAGGTCGGAAGGTTTTAGAACATGACATCGGATTTTAACTTCGTGAAAAACACAGAACCTATAATGTCAAATATGATGGTAGAAATGAAGATATAGCCTCAATAAACACCTCTGAATGGGACGTTAATTTCGAGTAATCAGAGAGTTAACGTGGCCCGACCCCGTTCGTCTCCCGTTCGTCTCAGATTCCTGCATTCCTCTAACGGGTATGAGGCTCCGCTGGTCTTTGAGATGATGCAGGAAGCTGCGTAGTCTTATGTCCGGAAAAGTATTGACACATCAGGATAGAAAAATGGGCAGTTACACAATTTCTTAGAGAGATATTTCAACCCCCTCAAAAGACACACCAGACAGCTCTATCTCCTCACCCAAATCAACGTCGTCGAATTCTCCCAATTCTGCTCTTTGATTTTCAGGTATATCAGCGACTGTAAATAAATTGTTTACACTCGTTTCACAATTACCGTCATTATTAATATCAGCATCTAAGAAAACAAAGAGAGGGGCTGTATTGATACTCAAATTATAATCTGATGTATTACTTTTATAAGGATCGACCTTGACGTAATAGATCTCTCCTGAGGTGAGATTATAGGATATAGATTCACTGGAACTTCCACTCGAATATGAGGAATGCGAAGAGGAGGAATCCAACCGTGATCCAGAGCTGCTCAATAACCTTAAATCAATATCTGAACTCAATCCCGTTAAATCAATGGTCGCGGTGCCAGGGTGTTGCGCAACAAACGTATAAAAATCATTTTCCCCAGCATAACCAGTAATGCTGGAATCTCCATTACTGTCCAGTGAAACCGCAGTGGCTCCCGTTCGAGAGTCACCTGCATCACCACCACTGACGGTGGTCCCGTTAATTATATCAATATTGCCACTATTGATACTCAAATTATAATCTGAGGTATTGTTGCCAAAAGGATCGACCTTGACGTAATAGGTCTCTCCTGAGATGAGATTATAGGATACCGATTCACTGGAACTTCCATTCGAAGAGGAGGAATCCAACCGTGATCCAGAGCTGTTCAATAACCTTAAATCAATAGCTGAACTCAATCCCGTTAAATCAATGGTCGCGGTGCCAGGGTTTTGCGCGACAAACGTATAAAAATCATTATCACCAACATAACCTGTAATACTGGCATCTCCATTACTGTCCAGTGAAACCGCAGTGGCTCCCGTTCGAGAGTTACCCGCATCACCACCACTGATGGTGGTACCGTTAACTATATCATTAACAGCAGCGACTGTATTGATACTCAAATTATAATCTGAGGTATTGTTGCCAAAAGGATCGACCTTGACGTAATAGATCTCTCCTGAGGTGAGATTATAGGATATAGATTCACTGGAACTTCCACCCGAATATGAGGAATGCGAAGAGGAGGAATCTAACCGTGATCCAGAGCTGCTCAATAACCTTAAATCAACATCTGAACTCAATCCCGTTAAATCAATGGTCGCGGTGCCAGGGTGTTGCGCGACAAACGTATAAAAATCATTTTCCCCAGCATAACCTGTAATGCTGGCATCTCCATTACTGTCCAGTGAAACCGCAGTGGCTCCCGTTCGAGAGTCACCTGCATCACCACCACTGACGGTGGTCCCGTTAATTATATCAATATTGCCACTATTGATACTCAGATTATAATCTGAGGTATTGTTGCCAAAAGGATCGACCTTGACGTAATAGGTCTCTCCTGAGATAAGATTATAGGATACCGATTCATTGGAACTTCCACTCGAAGAGGAGGAATCCAACCGTGATCCAGAGCTGTTCAATAACCTTAAATCAATATCTGAACTCAATCCCGTTAAATTAATGGTTGCGGTGCCAGGGTGTTGCGCGACAAACGTATAAAAATCATTTTCCCCAGCATAACCTGTAATGCTGGTATCTCCATTACTGTCTAGTGAAACCGCAGTGGCTCCCGTTCGAGAGTTACCCGCATCACCACCACTGATAGTGGTACCGTTAACTATATCATTAACAGCAGCGACTGTATTGATACTCAGATTATAATCTGAGGTATTGTTGCCATAAGGATCGACCTTCACGTAATAGGTCTCTCCTGAGGTGAGATTATAGGATACCGATTCATTGGAACTTCCATCCGAAGAGGAGGAATCCAACCGTGATCCAGAGCTGCTCAATAACCTTAAATCAATATCTGAACTCAATCCCGTTAAATCAATGGTCGCGGTGCCAGAGTGTTGCGCGACAAACGTATAAAAATCATTTTCCCCAGCATAACCTGTAATGCTGGCATCTCCATTACTGTCCAGTGAAACCGCAGTGGCTCCCGTTCGAGAGTCACCTGCATCACCACCACTGACGGTGGTCCCGTTAATTATATCAATATTGCCACTGTTGATACTCAGATTATAATCTGAGGTATTGATGCCAAAAGGATCGACCTTGACGTAATAGGTCTCTCCTGAGATAAGATTATAGGATACCGATTCATTGGAACTTCCACTCGAAGAGGAGGAATCCAACCGTGATCCAGAGCTGTTCAATAACCTTAAATCAATATCTGAACTCAATCCCGTTAAATTAATGGTCGCGGTGCCAGGGTTTTGCGCGACAAACGTATAAAAATCATTATCACCAGCATAACCTGTAATACTGGCATCTCCATTACTGTCTAGTGAAACCGCAGTGGCTCCCGTTCGAGAGTTACCCGCATCACCACCACTGATAGTGGTACCGTTAACTATATCATTAACAGCAGCGACTGTATTGATACTCAAATTATAATCTGAGTTATTGTTGCCAAAAGGATCGACCTTGACGTAATAGGTCTCTCCTGAGGTGAGATTATAGGATATAGATTCACTGGAACTTCCACCCGAATATGAGGAATGCGAAGAGGAGGAATCCAACCGTGATCCAGAGCTGCTCAATAACCTTAAATCAATATCTGAACTCAATCCCGTTAAATCAATGGTCGCTGTGCCAGGGTGTTGCGCAACAAACGTATAAAAATCATTTTCCCCAGCATAACCAGTAATGCTGGCATCTCCATTACTGTCCAGTGAAACCGCAGCGGCTCCCGTTCGAGAGTCACCTGCATCACCACCATTGACGGTGGTCCCGTTAATTATATCAATATTGCCACTATTGATACTCAAATTATAATCTGAGGTATTGTTGCCAAAAGGATCGACCTTGACGTAATAGGTCTCTCCTGAGATGAGATTATAGGATATAGATTCACTGGAACTTCCACCCGAATATGAGGAATGCGAAGAGGAGGAATCCAACCGTGATCCAGAGCTGTTCAATAACCTTAAATCAATATCTGAACTCAATCCCGTTAAATTAATGGTCGCGGTGCCAGGGTGTTGCGCGACAAACGTATAAAAATCATTTTCCCCAGCATAACCTGTAATGCTGGTATCTCCATTACTGTCTAGTGAAACCGCAGTGGCTCCCGTTCGAGAGTTACCCGCATCACCACCACTGATAGTGGTACCGTTAACTATATCATTAACAGCAGCGACTGTATTGATACTCAAATTATAATCTGAG
>NZ_JAFFPZ010000045.1 GCF_016918505.1 Desulforhopalus vacuolatus | reverse complement strand
GCTTATTGTAGAATCTCGAGCTACCTGCAAACAATGGCAAACCAAGGAATCAATCCGCTTGTCGCTATTCAGTTGGCTTTAGGTGGTAAAATTCCAGGACTTGAGGCTGGTGGGGGTGAGTAGTTACAAAACCATAAGAGAATGCTCTTGTAGTTGAATTCGGTCTGTTATTTGCTTTGAGGTAATTGATATTGGCTCATGTTGCGTTTCGGGGTCGTGATTTGGTAAAATCACGCTTTCCTTTTACCAACTACTGAAAAGAGGCCATATCGCTGTTTCACCGGGAAGAGCTGCCAACCCCTGAAGGGATGAAAAACAAACCGGGGGGGGGAGGACGTTGGATTAATACCTTCCGTATATATTTTTCCGGTGTCCTGCTGCAAGGACTAAAACGATCAACTGGTGGTCTTCGATATTGCAGATGAGTCGGAAATCCCCGATCCGGTAACGCCAAAGACCGGCATGATTTGCTGTCAAACCTTTTCCCTTCGAGCGTGGGTTTTCCAAGGTGGTAAGATCATCCTCCAAGAAAACGCGTATTTTGCGCTGTACTTGAGGGTCGAGTTTTTTGATGTCTTTGGCCGCACTCGCTGTGTATTTAATCGTCCAGGCCATTCCAGACGTTCTCTGAGCTTAAAATTTCTTCTTCACCTGAACGAACTCGTTCCAAGATCGCAAGGCCCAGGTAAACATCTTCCAAGTCTTCGAGATGTTTTTCGATAGCTTCTCTGGCATAAAAGGTTTTTGTCCGGCCTGTTTTCTTTGCTAACTCTGCTAGCCTTTTTTCGGTTTCTTCTGGTAGTCGTATCGCAAGCATGAGATTCTCCTTTATTCTTTTGCTATACATGTATAGCAAAAGAATAAAGTCTCTTGTTGCAAATAGCAAATCTTTTTCATCAGCCAGAAAGGGGGGTGCAATTAAACAAACGGCTCTAAAGTTCCATAGGATTTTGCATAAATCCGCCGCCAGCAAGATTTTCAGCGAATTTTTGACCTCCCAATTTTAACCCAGTTCCAGACCCGGATTTTTGAGATGAGCCACCTGTTGTGCTGAAGACGCCCAAATTGTGCGTCTCTACAAGGAGATCCTTTGCACAAAGACAACGCAATCTTGTCACCACGGGATTATAGCGGCAGAATTGTATCCGAATTTGTACAATCAATACCCGTAAGATAAATCACCGAAATCGCAAAGACGCCCAAATTGTGCGTCTGTCCCACCTGCCTTTGTATTGGCCGCAGAACGTGACTGCGTGAATATCTTTTTTGGCGACTACAAATGGATAAACAGACGAAAAAAAAGGCAATCAATTGATCTGTTATTTTTACAATTAACTTTTCAATACCTCATCTACTTTTGCGCCTAAATCTCTTGCTGAAAATGGTTTCTGAATGAAAGACATTCCCTCTTCCAATATCCCCTTCCCTGAGATGACAGTCGAGGTATATCCTGACATAAACAGGCACTTGAGGTCTGGATTAATGGCCAAAAGTACATTTGAAAGATCTCGTCCATTCATTTCCGGCATAATGACATCTGTGAGCAGGAGATCAAGTGTCTTGTCGTTTTCTTTGGCAAGCTTGACAGCCTCTTTCCCGTTACTGGCAACGAGAACGACATAACCAAGATTTATCAGTATTTTTGATGTGAGTTTGAGAATTGATGCTTCATCTTCCACAACAAGGATGGTTTCGCCATGGCCCTGCACAATCTCATCTTTCTTTTGTTTCTCCGAGGCAGTGATCAGGTCTGCATGTCGAGGGAGATAGATTCTGAAGGTGGTCCCCTGGCCCGGTTCGCTGTAGACGTTGATGAAACCATTGTTCTGTTTTACAATGCCATAAACCGTGGCCAGTCCAAGCCCCGTGCCTTCACCTGGTTCCTTGGTGGTAAAAAAAGGTTCAAAGATCCTGCCGATTGTGTCAGAATCCATGCCGATGCCATCGTCACTAATAGACATGAGAACAAAATCCCCAGCGATAAACCCGGGATGGCTTAAGCAATAGGCTTCATCAATGCATGTTGTCTCCGTTTCAATGGTAATCTTACCCACCCCGTTTATGGCATCCCGGGCATTGACGCAGAGATTCGCGAGGATCTGATCTAATTGCGAGGGGTCAATGAAGACAGGCCAGAGAGAGGAGGGGTGCCAGTTGAGATCAATGTCCTCGCCAATAAGCCGCCTGAGCATCTTGAGCATCTCCTCAATGGTCTCGTTGAGATCAAGAACTCTGGGGGCTATTGTCTGTTTGCGGGCAAAGGCCAGAAGTTGCCGGGTGATAGTGGCTGAACGAGTACCGGCATTGACAATTTCCTGCGCATATTCATGCAGAGGATCATCCGGTGAGATTTTTTCAAGAAGCATATTGCCGTACCCGAGGATAACGCTCAGCATATTGTTGAAATCGTGGGCCACTCCTCCTGCCAATTGGCCGATTGATTCAATTTTCTGAGACTGGGTCAGTCGTCTCTGCAGTTCGGCCCGCTCCTTATCAGCCCGTTTACGCTCGGTGATATCTCTGCCGATTCCCAGTACGCCAACGAGTGTCCCCTTCTCGTCATACATAGGGGTCTTAATAGTTTCCAGCAAGGCGCGATGCCCATCCTCCAAAAAGGTAACCCATTCCTCATTGCTGGACTCTTTTCCCGCTGCAATCGCCTTTTCATCGTTTGATTTGAAAGAGTCTGCAACTTCTCGGTCGACAAAATCGTAATCAGTTTTTCCGATAATATCTTTTTCTCTGGCATTGAAAAATCGTTCAAATTGTTTATTGCATGTAAGGTAGACGCCATCAGTATTCTTCAGCCATATCAGGTCCGGGATAGTCTGCACCAGGGTGCGAAGGTGAGCCTCACTTGTACGGAGCAATTGCTCCCTCTCCTTGCGCGTGGTGATATCATTGAGGCTGGTTACAGCATGCGCCTCGTTGTTGATTTGAATAATTTCTGTTGAAAATAAACAGTGTATAATCTTCCCGCTTTTGCTTTTAAGTATCACCTCCCTGTTGACAAAAGGTATACCTTTAACCAAATCTGAAGTAACAGCATCTCGCTCTTCTGGATTAACCCACACACCTAATTCTAAAGAGGTTTTCGAATCCAGTTCTTCCTTTGAATATTCAAACCCGGCGAGCCAGGCCTGGTTGTAATCTACAAATTTCCCATCACGTACACGCGTAATACAAAGCATAGTGGGGCCTAAATTAAAGGCTTTTGAGAATTTTTCTTCACTTTCCGCCAAGGATTTTTCAGCGTTTACCCTCTCAGTTATATCTATAAAGGTTGCCAGAAAGTTCTTGGTGATGGTAATTCCAGAGATGATGATTTCGCGAATATCGCCGTCCTTGCACGTTACATGATATACTTCTGCTTCGATATCAACACCCGTTTGAGCTGCACGGCTGACGGCTGATTCCCAGTTTTTGATTACCCATTCCCGGTATTCTTTGTCAGGATACGCCTTTTTCCACCACTCTGCCAACGACGGTATCTCTTGTTCTGAATAGCCGAACACGTTGAAAAAACGTTCGTTCATATAGGTTATCACACCTTCTTTATTCACCAGGCAGACTGGTAACGGCATGCTCTGCAACAGTATCCTGAATTTCTCTTCGCTTGCCTGCAGCGCGTGTTCTGCCTGCCTGCGTAAGTGCAGATACCACAGCAACACGATTATGCTCAGGACCAACAAGAGAAAAACAACACTCAGAACATGCAGAATCCAGACGTTACGCTCAAAAAAACTGGAGGGACGGTTCAGCACAACCGCGTCTTTCGATATCAGGTTTTTTGAGATGCCCCAACGTCGCATCTGTTGCCAGTCAAATTGTTCCTGACCGTAGTCTTCCAGAGAGGTAATGCCGGGCAGCGGTTTGCCATGCAAAATCTGGTTTATCATCTCCGCCGATCGACGCCCGCTCATTTTGGATGAAAGGACATAACCTCCCACAATACCATCAGGCATAAACGTGTCGGCAATACCAAAAATCGGTACACTTGCAACCTCGGAGAGTTCCTTGACAACCTTTGCAGAAACAGATGGCGTACCGTTTTTATCCACAGTCGTCGCCAAAAACAAAATCACATGCTCTCCAGATAATGAGGCAACCCGCTTTTTGAGTTCCGCTACTGGTACACCGGACCAGTACGCAATCTCTACGCCATGGTAAAGAGTCCCCAGTTGCTGACGGGTAGAGGCTTCCAGTGATCTGTCATAAGGGTCCAGACCGGTGACAACAATTATCTTTTGGGTTTGAGGGCGCAATTGAAGGGCAATCCGTACATTTCTATCCGCTCTGATATTATAACGGACTTCATGTACATTCACCGGAGGCACCTCCCATTCCCTGTGAAGCGCCAGGTTCTGATCGGCGATGATCAACGGCACAGAAGGCAGTGCCTCAAGAATAGTGTCTATTTGCGAGAACTCGCGCCTGACAACAATAAAATCTATTTTATCGGTGTATCGTTCCCGGAATAACGTCAAAAATGCCTGACGGGCAGCGGGAGAATCGATGTCGGCGATGGTCGTGTTTTCTATTACCATTTCCACTGGAACGCCGGTGATTCTTTGCAGATGGTCGCGGGACTCGGTAAACATGGCGAGTGACCACGGCCATGAACCCGAGCGTAAGCTCAAGTACAAAACACGATATGATTCTTTATTTTCATGTTGGTTGCGTGGCGCCCTGGAGGCAGTGACACCTTCCTGAGCCACCGACCACGACGTGACAAGAAGAAGCAGCACTGCGAGCAGAATCAAAACATGCCAGACCATTGACATCTTTGGGACTAATTTTGCCATTCTCTTCTCTCCTCCCTGGACAGATGATATCAACTTCACTACGCAGGAATGCTCTGAAAAACGTGTATCATCCGTAATGAGTACAATAAGTGCAACACCCTCCTTTAGAAAGGTACCAGATCATGGCCTTTCTTCAAACAGGAAGCTCGCAGACAGAGATTGCCGGAACACTGAATCGTTTTAAGAGTATAGTCACAACGATGGCCAGACGGGAATTCGCCGAGAAGGTCACAAAACAAAACGCTGAAGCAGTGCAGATTGTACCATTTATATTTTGTATTAACGAGAGAACGCGACCATCACCATTGGTGAAAAATCGGTACGGCAGTGGTTTCCCGTAATGTTGTTGTGTAGACAAGGCATGCCTTGTCTCTACGGTGGCGGCAATCAGCGAAATGGCAACCATCACCGATAACCCGCGAAACAATACACGCCATGTTGTCATAACGGTGGAATTACACATCATTGGTGAAAAATCGGCACAACAGTGATTCCAGCAATGGTGTTGTAGAGACAAGGCATGCCTTGTCTACACGGTGACGGTAAACGTAACGATAACGGTGGAATGACTTGTAACGCACGGAATAAACTGGTAACAATTCCCTGTTTAATTTTAAAATTTTTTGCCTTTATTCGCATGATTAGAGCTTTCCTTTGGCAAAAAGTTTTTCGCTGTTCCGTCTTTTGCTTTTCCCTGTCTCCCGTCTCCTTTCTCCTGTCTCCTTTCTCCTGTCTCCTTTCTCCTGTCTCCCATCCCCCTGCCTTTGAATTCGCCAATAGAAAGTGAAAATGGCATTCAGTACGGTCACAACTTAATAGGAATGGTATAATTCGTGTCCATTCGTGGTTCCTTTTTTTACGAAAAAAGGCTCCCGGAGAAGAATCTCCGGGAGCCTTGAATTTACTGGAGCCAGCAAGCGGAATCGAACCGCTGGCCTGCGCTTTACGAGAGCGCCGCTCTACCAACTGAGCCATGCTGGCATTGTTGCACGGGAAAAAGATACACCCGTTTGCGGCACAACATATATCAGGTAGGAGTTGAAAATTCAACCAATTTACAATATAAGGCTCTAAAAAATTACCTTTTTTTGTCTGTTTGCTAACCAGTAATGAAACCTGCCCATGCCATCCAAATGTATCGTCAATCGCATCATCATACTCCTGTTTTGTGCATCGCTCCTGGCTCTTTCGGGCTGTTCCGGCGATAGAGACTCGGGTTGTCTCTCCTGTCATGAGGGATATGACAAAACCATGGATACCTCTCACAACTTCTCCTGCATCACCTGTCATGGCGGGCAGGACAGGACAGACAAGAAGAAAAAAGCACACAATAATCTTATAGCCCGTCCGGCCAGTCCCTCTCAAATGAATGAAAAATGCGGGGAATGCCATAAAGAGATTACTGCCGCCCTGCCCCATACCAGTCATTATACGCTCGCTCCGGCCATCAATCTCTTCCGCAATGCGTACAATGCACAAGATAAGGTGCAGAGCTTTGCCGAGGTAAATTCCCATGCAAATCCGCAGAATCCGCTGGAACTTGCCGATGATCTTCTCCGCCGCCGCTGCTTCCGCTGTCACCTTTTCTCCCCTGGAGACGAATACAACGCCGTGCGTCACGGCGTTGGCTGCGCCGCCTGTCATATACAGCTGAAAGAGGGCTCAAGCACGCCGCACTCCTTTCAGCAGCCGGGTGACGAGCAGTGTCTCTCCTGCCACTATGGCAATTATGTCGGTGCCGACTATTATGGTCATTTTGAACCTGACTTCACCCCGGGATATCGCGCCCCGTGGTGGACCAGCGATGAGGCAGCCGATGCCCGTCCGTGGGGTGTTGAATATATCCAGCTCGTACCAGATATCCATCAGCAGAAGGGAATGCAGTGCATCGACTGCCACAGCGGCAGCGAACTCATGAAGGGAGGACAAAGTCTTACCTGTATCAGTTGCCACGATGGCGAATCACTGCAGGCAGACCTGCCCGGTGGAGTAAAAGCAGAGAGCGGCACCTTTACTTTTACCGATCACAGCGGGCAGATTCACCCGTTACCCCTGATGCAAAATCCGGCGCACCTGATGAAGAAGGTGGATTGTCAGGTTTGCCACGCTCAATGGGGTTTCAACGATATGGAGAAGCATTATCTCCGTTCTGATATCCAAAATGACGACCCGTTCCTCAACCTCGCCATCCAGGGCAGCTCAGAGGTGGAGCGTATCGTGCAGACCAGCAATACTTCCAGCGGAAAAAAATTACCGCTCGTCATGACCGATAAAATCACCGGAAAAGCAATACCCGGGGTATGGTATAAGGGCTTTCTCATGCGGCGCTGGGAAGAGGTTCAACTTGGCCGCCGGGCCGATGGAACCATCACCACCGTGCGTCCGCTGCTCGACTATCAAATTTCCTGGATTGATAAAAATGGTGAATTGCGTATTGACAGTGTACATTCTTATCCTGCCAGGGGGGAATATCAGCCCTACACCCCGCATACTACAGGCTCTGCCGGATCGCAGTACCTTGAGCGTATCAGGTTATTCCACAGCCAGGAAAGAGATTCTGAGGCGCAGCCGCCCCTCTGGATTAAAGCCACACCAATCCGTAAAAAGAAGTAGCTGGACCTGTTCCTTCTTCTCCAGACCACGATTGTTCGGGGGGTTGTTCCGCTTTCTTGTTCTCGCAGGTGCGGTGTTTTCCCTTGTACTCTTCGGTTCGCTGCCGGCGATCCATGCAAAGAAGATCCCTGCCACACAGCGTCCCTACGTCATCGACAGCAAAACCTACTATCCCATTCCCTCCTCTGAAGGCTACACGAAACAGGGCCTTGCCTCATGGTATGGTCCCGGTTTCCACGGTCATAAGACCTCAAACGGCGAAATTTACAACATGCATGAAATGACAGCAGCGCACAAGGTTTTGCCGATGAACACCACGCTGCTGGTACACAATCTGGAGAATGACAAGAAGGTGGTCGTACGGGTTAATGATCGCGGCCCCTTTGTCCGCGGCAGGATTATCGACCTGAGCCATAAGGCAGCGAAGGCCCTGGGAATAGTGAAGAAAGGAACAATGCGGGTGGAGATTATTGCGCTGGCAAAAAAATTCAGGAAGAAAAAAGACGGCAGCGCAGTGCTGAGTTACGACGATATTCAGCATGGAGACTACTTCGTGCAGATCGGTGCCTTTCGTTATCCGGGCAACGCCGAGGCACTGGCAAAACGTTTTCATGACGCCGGACACAAAACCATGATCTATCGCTGGCAAGGGGAAAAGCAGGAGTTATTTCGTCTGTGGGTTTATGTGGGGCACACTCTCAGTCGGGCAGAGGATGCGGAACGCAAACTTCAGGACAAAGGGTATAAAGGTGCCTTTATCGTGCGCTGTGATGAAGAGCAGAAGCGACATCTCAGTGCGCCTCATTTCCCGGTTCAGAGTTCACCTCGCGTACCATAAGCATCACCCGTACAATCTCCTGCTGAATCTTGACTCCAGGCGCACTCTCAACTCCGGAATTAAGATCAAGCCCATAGGGCTTTAACTGCGTCATGGCGGGGACGACATTGCCACGATTCAGCCCGCCGGCAAGGAAAAAAGGTCTGGCAAGCTGCAGCTTGTGCACCAGTTCCCAGTCGAAACAATGCCCGGTACCGCCCTTTTCACCTTTCACGAAGGTATCCAGCAGAAAGGCATCCACCACATCATTATACTCAGCAAAATCAGCAGCCGAACTCGCCTCTCCCACACGAAAAGCCTTGAGCAGGGTCAGCGACGGCATCCGCTGCCGCAGCCCGGCACAGAAATCCGCGCTTTCGCTGCCGTGCAGCTGGACAGCCGTGAGCCGGGCCAGAGTTACCGTCCGCTCAATTTCATTCAGCTCTGCATCAACAAAGACCCCGACCCGGTGGACAAAGGGCGGCAGTTTTTCGGCAATATTCCCGGCCTTCTCTGGTTCGATATATCTCGGGCTCTTCGCGTAGAAGATGAACCCGACAGCATCCGCTCCCGCATCTGCCGCCGTAAGAGCATCTTCCAGCCTCGTCATGCCACAGAATTTTACCCGCGTACGGATTGCCACAACGTCTGCTTCTGGTTTCGTCATTATTCAGCCTCCCGCAGAGCCTGGAGCAGCTCGCTCTTCGCTCCCGCGCGCATCAGCGTCTCGCCAATCAGTGCTCCGGCAATGCCTGCGTCCCGCAGACGTTTCATATCGGCAACGCTGGTCAGCCCGGATTCGCTCACCAGCGGAATCTCCGGAGGCACCATTTTCTGCAGACGGAAGGTGGTCTCAATATTAACGGTGAAATCGCGCAGGTTGCGGTTGTTCACGCCAAGCAGGCGCGGACGGCTGGTCTCAAGGACCATTTCACACTCCGCCTCATCATGCACCTCCACCAGCACATCCATACCCTTCTCTTCGGCCTGGTCGTGATAGTCGGCGAACTGATTTTGTTCGAGGATGGCGGCGATGAGAAGGATGGCATCGGCACCACAGCAGGCAGCTTCATCAATCTGCAGCGGATCAATAATAAAATCTTTACGGATAATCGGCAGCTTCACCGCCGCCCGGGCCTGCATGAGATAGAGGAGACAGCCCTGAAAAAAATGTTCGTCAGTAAGCACCGAGATACACGATGCGCCCTGCTTCTCGTAGTTGCGGGCAATATCCACCGGCAGGAAGTGCTCACAGATAACTCCTTTGGAGGGTGACGCCTTCTTTGCCTCAGCGATGATTCCCACGCCCTTTGCACTGAGCAGGGAGGTGATAAAACCGCGTGGCTTGTCCACCGGTGTATCGGCAAACTCTCCGGGAATCTGAATTCCATTACGGTAGAGAAGTTTAACCTCCTCCTTCTTGCGATCTACAATAGTATCAAGGATAAAAGACATATTTCAATTTCCCGTAATTTCTCAAAAAGTTATGGAAGAAGGGAGAAGGGATCAACCGTGTGCCCTTGAAAAAGCTGCCAGTTCCTCCACCTTTCTCAAGGCAGCACCAGAATCAATAAGCTCCGCGGCCAGCTTCACACCGGCCAGCGGGTCGGCGGCACGGTCAAGCATCATCAATCCGTAGGCGGCGTTCATCAACACCATGTCACGTCGTGCTCCTTTGGTACCGGAAAGGACATCGCGCAGGATCTGTGCAGACTCTGCGGCGGTGGCACCACCCTGAATATCCGCCAGTGACCAGCGGCCAAGGCCGAGATCTTCCGGCTCAATGCTGTACTCCTGCACACTGCCGTTCTTTCCCTCGGCGATCCAGGTGGTTCCGGTAACGGTGAGTTCATCAATTCCGCCCTCCCCGCAGGCGAAGATGATCCGCTTCGCGCCGAGGCGCACCATCACTTCAGTGAGTGGCCGGGTCAGCTTCTTATCGAAAACACCGGAAAGCTGCACATTAGCCCCTGCGGGATTGGTCAGCGGCCCGAGAATATTAAATACGGTGCGAATACCGAGTTGTTTCCGTGGCCCGGCGGCATATTTCATGGCATTGTGGAGGTTGGGAGCAAAGAGAAAACCGAGACCAATCTTTCGTACACTCTCACCAACCTGCTCTGCGTTCAGGGCAAGGTTGACACCAAGTGCTTCGAGCACATCAGCGGCGCCACACTTGCTGGAGATACTGCGATTACCGTGTTTGGCAACGGGTACTCCCGCTGCGGCGACCACAAAACTGGTACAGGTGGAGACGTTGAAGGTTCCCGTACAATCCCCGCCGGTGCCGACCACCTCAAAGAGATCTTCTCCGCCTGCGGTATCTATACCAGTATCCACCCGGGTTGCCTTTTCGCGCATGACCCTTGCCGCGCCGACAATCTCATCCACCGTTTCGCCCTTCATGCTCAGTGCGGTGATAAAGGAGCCTATCTGTGCCTCAGTGGCATCCCCTCCCATGATATCACTCATTACGCCGACCATCTCCTCTTCAGTGAGATTCTCGCCGGTGACCACTTTGCCAATTCCTTCCCGTATATTCATATCTTCTCTCCAGCTGTAGTTCTGTGAATTTCGCTCTTTTGGGTACCTTGAATAATCTTGGATTCGTTCATATTCAAGGCAGCCTTTTCTTTAAAATTCCTTCAACCAGTCATCGGCCATAAAGTTCTGCAGCAGCCGAACTCCGGCCGGAGTCCTGATTGATTCAGGATGGAACTGCACACCCTCCATCGGCACCTCGCGGTGGCGCATGCCCATCAGTTCCCCGGTATCACTGCGGCAACTGATCTCAAAACAGTCCGGCAGACTTTTTTCCTCAGCCACAAGACTGTGGTAACGCATCCCTGCAAAGGGGTTTTCCAACCCGGCAAAAATACCCCTGCCGTCATGGCTGATCGGGCTGGTTTTCCCGTGCATCAAGCGCTCGGCACGCACGACCTGTCCGCCAAAAGCAACCGCCATTGACTGGTGGCCAAGGCAGACACCGAGAATCGGCACCCTGCCAGCGAAGTGGCGGATTGCTTCCACTGAAATCCCTGCCTTGAGCGGAGTGCAGGGACCGGGAGAAATCATCAACCGATCCGGCTTCAGCGCCTCAATTTCCTGCAGGGTAATCTTATCGTTACGGAAGACGCGGATATCCTCACTGCGTCCTTCCGCCTGTGCGGCGGCGTGAATAACCTGCACAATATTCCAGGTAAATGAATCGTAGTTATCAATAACAAGCAGCATATCAGAATCCCCTCTCAGCCAGTTCTACCGCCCGGCGCAGGCCGAGAGATTTGTTGACGGTCTCTTCATACTCCTTCTCCGCTACAGAATCGGCAACGATTCCCGCCCCCGCCTGAATCCAGAGATCCTCCCCTTTAAGAACAAAGGTGCGGATAGTAATGCAAAAGTCCATATTATCGGAGAACCCAAAATACCCCACAGAACCGGCATAGGGTCCGCGGCGGTCCGTCTCCAGTTCATCAATAATCTGCATGGCACGAATCTTCGGCGCCCCGCTCACCGTTCCGGCGGGAAAGCTCGCCTTGAGCACGTCAAACTGATCCAGCCCATCGGCAATCTCACCGCGAACCCCGGAAACGATATGCATGACGTGACTGTAGCGTTCAATAACCAGCAGATCTTCCATCCACACCTGTCCCGGTTTGGCCACCCGGCCAACGTCGTTCCGACCGAGATCGACCAGCATCATGTGTTCAGCGATTTCCTTGGGATCGGCCAGCAGCTCTTTCTCCAGCGCAAGATCCTCTTCTGGAGTTACACCGCGCTTTCTCGTCCCGGCAATAGGCCGCAGGTAGATCTCACGTCCCTCCTTGCGCACCAGAATCTCCGGTGAGGAACCGATTTGCAGGATATCTCCCATCTGCAGATAAAAAAGATAGGGACTGGGATTGATATGGCGCAGTGCCCGGTAGAGCACCATCGGCGAGAGCTTGGTGGTGGTGTGAAAGCTTTGCGAGAGCACCACCTGGATAATGTCTCCCTGGAAGATATACTCCCGCGCCTTTTCAACCATTGCCTCAAACTCCTCTTTATTGAAGTTGGAGGTAAACTCATGGGCGGGGGAACCTTTGGCAGAATCGGTAAAAAGAGTATCCTCCACCGGTCTGCGCAGGAGTGTGGCAATGCGTTCCATTTCCTGCACCGACTCTTTGTAGAGCACGGCGGCATCTCCGTCATCAACCCGCACCCAGCAGATAATGGTCAGCGTCTGCTTGAAGTTATCGTGGGCGAGGATGAAGCGGGGGATCATGAAAGAGGAGTCCGGCAGGTCGTGCTGCGGCTTGCTGGTCGGCAGCTCTTCCATGAAACGGACCATGTCGTAGCCGAGAAACCCCACCGCTCCGCCGGAAAACCGTGGCAGCTCCGGTGCAACCTGCGCCTGGCAGGAAGCAAGAAGTTCCTGCAGTGCCTGGAGGGCATCCCCGGAGGAATGTTGCTCCTTCACGGTACCGTTAAAGAATTCGTTAATATGTATCTGTTCGCCCTGCGAGGTGAAGGTGGCAAGCGGGTCGAAACCGATAAAGGAGAAGCGGCCCCACTTCTCGCCGCCCTGCATACTTTCGAAGAGAAAGCAGTGGCTGCTCTCCTTCTGAATTTTGGAGAAGAGCGTCAGTGGCGTATCAAGGTCGGCAATCACCTCAAGAGAGATGGGCACCAGCCCGCCTGTGCGGCTCTTGTCGATAAATGTACTGAAATTGGGAACTATTGGCATGACAGTATCGCGTTGAAAGGAAAGGGAAAACTACAGTTCAGGGAACATCGGGAACTATAATACATAAAAAAGGCCATGAAATCACAAAGATTTCATGGCCTTATAAAACCATACCACTCATGGAAGCAAAAACCTTATGCTGCGACTTCCACCGGGGCTTCCTTTGCCTTAAGCATTTTTGCCAGACGAGAAACCTTCCGCGAAGCAGTTTTCTTCGGGATAGTACCCTTGCGGGCGGTTGTAGCGATAACACTGGTAGCCTTGCGCAGAGCTTCCCGAGACTCTTCAACAGTCCCTTCAACAATAACCTCACGGAAGCTGCGGACAGCGTTTTTCATTACAGATTTATTAGCGCGATTACGCAGGCGACTGGCCTGAGCTTGACGATTTCTTTTTTCAGCGGACTTGTGATTTGCCACGTTTAACTCCTCTTTAAGGTACCCCGCGGGGATTTACAGGCACACAAAAACAGTCCCCTGCGGGGTAACATCTGCCATGTGTGCAATTAAATGTATGAAAGAGCGTTTTGTACACTTTTTAGGCGAGAAGGTCAAGGAGATATTTGAAATTCGCTGCTTCTGCCCTGCAGGTTTTCCACGAAGAAAAGAAGCCTCCGCATGCTTCTCAGGATTACTGGAGACCCTGCTGTCAATGCCATCAAACAAGGCATGTTGTGGGCGCATTGCTGGTGACGCGCGTCGTGGCGGTTCCTATATAGTACTGTAATTCTGCGTCAGCCAAAGGTGACATCTACTCTGGTCTCAGTGCCGGTTTATCGGTTTTGAGGTGCAGCGGATTTTCATTGTTTCGTATCCGGCAACGGTTGCCATTTCCGTTACGGTTGCCGTCACCGTAGAGACAAGGCATGCCTTGTCTACACCATCGCCGGAACCATCGCGTCGTGCCGATTTTCGGTAAACGGCAAAACAATCCCACCGTTGCAGCTGCAGCAATCACCAATTCGCATCATATTTACTCACCATTCGCGTAAACTGAAAAACTATCCGGAATTACTCTCCAGGCCGGAATAGATTTCTGGTCCCAGACCAAGAAGTTCCAACATCCTTACTTGTAACGGTGAAAGTGGTGTGACATGGTGAAAGATTTGCCCGGCTAACTCGATGATCGTCAGAGTGATTTGGGAATAGGCCTTCAGGATTCTTTCCGCTGTTGGAGAAT
>NZ_JAFFPZ010000044.1 GCF_016918505.1 Desulforhopalus vacuolatus | reverse complement strand
CTTGATGATGCCCATGGCGTGGGAGATGAGCATCAAAAAGCTCTACCACACCCATTCGTTTGAGAAGGCCAATCAGCAGGACAAAATCATCAATTCTTTCGGTTAAAACTTTTGGTATAGTAGTCATTTTGGCAGTTAATCAAAAAAAAGAATAAATTGAAATAATTTTACGCGAATGGTGAGGTATAACATGCCCATTTTCCATCTCACTGAAGAGGTTACATTTCCTCCTCCCGAACTCGCCGAACCAGACGGCATTCTTGCCGTAGGAGGTGACCTTCGTCCGGAGCGGCTGCTCGCCGCCTACCGACAGGGAATTTTCCCATGGTACAGCGAGGGTGAACCGATACTGTGGTGGTTCACCGACCCGCGCCTTATTATTGATCCGGCAGAGTTTCACATCCCCTCGCGCCTTGCCCGCTACCGTCGCAACTCCGGAGTCGAAATCCGCTTTGATACCGCCTTTGAGCAGGTCATCCAGAACTGTGCCGGAATTCGCACCGAGGCAGGAGATGAGACGTGGATCCTGCCGGAGATGATTGAGGCCTATATCAAAATGCATCACCTCGGCTACGCTCACTCGGCGGAGAGCTGGCTCAACGGAGAGCTTGTCGGCGGGCTTTACGGCCTCTCGCTCGACCGGGTTTTTTTTGGAGAATCGATGTTCTCCAGAGTCTCAAAGGGATCTCAGTATGCCCTGGCCGGACTGGTAAAATTTCTGGCAGGCCGCGGCTGTAAACTGATAGACTGTCAGATGACGACAAAACATCTCCAGCGTTTCGGAGCAAAAGAAATTGCAGGAGCCCTTTTTCTCGGGGCACTGGAACGCTGGATAAAAAAGATTGAACCCCAACAATGGAATGACCATGAGTGATAAAACTCTCGCAGCTACAATCTCCTCCGAAACAATCGCCGAAAAACAGTGCATCCTCTGCGGCGCAACTGCCGGGCTGACAGAGACCGCCGCAGGCACAATCTGCCCCGACTGCATTGCGCTCACCCGACGTATCGCCGAAAACCCGGAGCTGCTGCAGATCCTTGCCCGAACTGCGGGAATCGCACCACCCTCAGCAAAGCAGAAAGAAATGCCCGACGTGCTCGACGGAATTCGCTTCCGCACCACGGATCGCGATCGCAACATCTGGTATGTTTCGGTGAGTGAAATTGAAGGACGGCCGGTGGAGCTGTTTGCCTCTTCGGCCTTTGAAAGTGAGCAGCAGTTGCAGGCCAAACTCTCCAACCTGACCACCATCACGAGGCTTACATCTCTTATTTTACGTCATATTTTTCTTGGAGAGCAGCTTTCACTGGGCAAAGTCCTCACCCAGCTGCAGCGCAGCTCACGACAGCCTAACGATATTCCCGAAATGCTGGCGCGGATTCTTGCTCACTATGAGACAGGGAAGGGAAAGAAACAGCTTTTTGATGAGACAGAAAAAGAAGAGCTTATTCCATAAGGGGCGGGTGCAGCGGCCTATACCTCCAGCTCAAACTCAATAGGAATGGACGTATGGGCAAAGTGGGCATTGACCTTCTGCAGTACAGACAGATCATGTACCTTAAAGACCAGTTCCCAGGGAGGATTTTCAAAGGCGGTGGTAAGCACTTCAAGGTGGAGCACTTTCATCTCTGCAGGAGCAGATGCCATCGCCTCCAGTAATTCTTTTCGCCCTGCTTTCAACACATAATACATCTGCGATTTACGCACATGGGTATCGTGCTTCTCCCAGCGCACCTCAACAATATCCTCCCGTTGCAGATTCAATTTTTTGTATTTTAGACACTGCGGGCGATGAATAGAGATCCCGCCCGGAGTAAGCAGGCCAACATTGTCATCATGTGTCGGATCAGGTTTGCAGCAGGAAGAGAGTTTCACCGTAACCGGATCAAGGGTCTTCAACTCAATCTGATTGAATTCCGAACATCCTTCAATGCGTTTTGAAATTCCGTTGTTCAACAGAGTAATTACCCCCTCCATGACGTGGCGAAGACGATATTTTCCTTCCCCGATTCCCCGGTAGAAAAGTTTAAAGCTCTCTGCCGAGAAGTGTTTCCGCAACGTCTCCCTGCCTGTCCCTTCAAGGATATCTGTGGTCAGACCGTATCGTGCCAGTTCCTGGGCAAAAAGACTCTTTCCCACTTCAGTGGTCACCTTGCCGCGACGCAGATTGAAGCTCCGAGCCAATTCGGCACGTGCCCGGGGTGTCTTGCAACGCATCAGCATGCTCTGATCAAAGCGCACCGGCATCTCGGCGCGAAGTATGCGGACCATATCGCCATCCTTAAGCACGTGCGTCGAGCCAACCTTGCGGTTGCGAATCATGGCACCGGTACAGCTGAGTCCAATCTCAGTATGAACGCGGAAGGCAAAATCAAGTACAGAGGAACCGCTTGGCAGATAGATAAGATCACCGTCGGGAGTATAGGTATAGATCTCCTTAACGCCGCTGGCGGCGATAACATCACGATAGGAAACCGCCTTTTCGCTGCCGAGAATATCGAACATTTCCTGGATCTCTCGGATAAAACGCCCCTGTTTTTCCCTTTTTGAGCTCCAGTTTTTGAACAGACCGCGCTGTGCTTTGCGCTGCATTTCGCGGGTGCGGATTTTGAAAAAGAATTTCTGTCCTTCAATGATCGCCCGGGCGTGCAGGCCCTGATAACCGGTTTGCTTTGGGTTGGAAATAAAGTCGCGGATAGTTCGGGGAATAGGCGGATACGTCTGGTTGAGCAATCCCAGCAGACTGTAGCATTCCTGAAGAGTATCCCCCAGCAGGACCACCTCCTGCGGAGTGTCAATTTTCTGCAGCAGAACTTTGTTGTGCACATCGTAGTAGGCCCAGAGGCGCTTGGTGCGGATATCCACCTCACAGTTTTCACCCGCTGCCGCTGTGGCCTCCTGAAGAGTTTTCACCACTTTTTTGCCGAGAGCTGATTTGATCAGCCGGGCGATAAGGTGATTAAGCCGCCCGCCCTGACGCGGATATTTATAGAGAAGAGCAAGATCATACATCTCCCGCTTCATATTAAAGAGACCGAGGGCTCCGGCAAGGGGCGCGTAGATCGCCAGCGTCTCCTCAGCGATACGTTGCCGTTTCGCCTTTGGCATCGCCTGCAGGGTTCGCAGGTTGTGCAGCCGGTCCGCAAGTTTAACCAGCATGACCTCTGGACGCAGCGCCGCACCGGAGAAGATCTTGCGGTGAGTCCGGCGACTCTGGGTCTGGCGATCGCCGGAGATATGAGTCACCTTGGTACACCCCTCCACAATCGCCCGCACATAGAAACCAAACTTCTCCTCGACCACCTCCGGTGTCACATTATCGACATCCTCCACCGTATCATGAAGAAGTGCAGCTGCGAGGATCTCCGGGTGCTCAACATCCATTTCTTTAATGAGGATCCGGGCCACAGAACAAGGGTGCAGGATATAGGCATCGCCGGACTTACGCCACTGATCCCGGTGGGCGACGGTTGCAAAATCAAGCGCTGACCAGAACACCGAAGCCCCTTCGACGTGACCAATCAGTCCTTGCATTTGCGTGCGATACAGTTCAAGATTGAAAGGAATATGCTGCATAAGTTCACCAAAATGACGTGCTGCGAATTAATTACGAATTGCGTCTCAATTTCTGAGAAAACAAAATCGGCGAGAAAATGTCCAGAAAAAAGAAAAACTCCAAACCAGCAGAGCACAAGCGTACCAGCGAACGCAGGGCTCCTGCCACTCCTTTTGATATTAGCCGATTTCGTACCGAAAACGTAGTAATTGCATTACTCGACGAGGCCAAGTCCCTGAGTGAAGAGAAGATCTGCACTGAGATGACCGACTGGACCAGACCGAAAGCGGTACAGAAAAGCATTAATGAGCTTGTCGGTCAGGGATTTGTACAGCGCAGCGGCGAAGAATACGTCTTGAATCCCCGGGCACCGCTCTTTCGCGGCCGATTAACGCAAAACATCAAAGGATTCGGTTTCGTTACCGTAGATGGAGTCGGCAGCCGCAAGGCTGACCGAAACGACCCTTATATCCCCAAGCATGAGATTCGCGGCGCCATCCACGGCGACCGGGTGCTGGTCCGGGCGATACCACAGACCCAGAGACGCCGCCCCGAATTTACTGTCGTCCGCGTGATGGAAGAAGCCCCGAATATTCTCTGCGGCATTCTCCGCGAAAAGGGGGGGATTTTCTTCGTCACTCCGGATAATTCCCGGATTCCTTTCAAGATCCGACTGACCGAGACAGCACTCGATAAAGCACAGCCGGGAGATGTGGTTCGGGTCTCTTTTGAACGCGCCGGAGACGGCAAAACCCGCCCGGGGAAAATTCTTGCCATTCTCGGCTCCCCCGCCCTTATCGACACACAGATGAAACTGGCCATTGAAAAGTTCGAGCTGCCCCACCAATTTTCTGCTGCCGCCATCGCCCGGGCAAAAAGCCAAACGATCAGTGAAGCGGAGTTTGAGGGGCGTGTTGATCTGCGCCACACCATGCACGTTACCATTGACGGTGCCACCGCAAAAGATTTTGATGACGCCATCTGCGTAGAAAAAACCGAAAAGGGAACCCGTCTTTTCGTCTCCATCGCCGATGTGAGTCACTATGTTACGCCCGGCAACGCACTGGATAAAGAGGCCTACGAACGTGGAACCTCGGTCTATTTTCCCGGCCGGGTCATCCCCATGCTCCCCGAAGAGCTCTCCAATAATCTCTGCTCCCTTGTTCCCCTTGAGGATCGTCTCACCATGACCGCCGAGATGGAATTTGACGCTGACGGCAAGATGGTCAACTCAAAATTCTACCATTCCGTCATTCTCAGTAAACGACGCTACACCTACGACCGGGTATGGCAGCTGCTTGAAGGCGCGGCGCCGGAGGAAGATACCCCTTTCCTGCCCATGCTTCGGCAGGCACGGGAACTGGCGGAAGTCCTGCGTGGGAAACGCTTTGCCCGTGGCGCAATCGACTTTAATCTGCGTGAACCAGTCTATCTTCTCGATGAGAAAGGCGGGGTCGCCTCCATTAAACCGGCGCAACGCAACGAGGCACACCGGCTGATTGAAGAATTCATGCTGATTGCCAATGAAACAGTGGCTCAGTATCTCACCTCTCGAATCACCCATCCACTCTTTCGTATTCATGAAAAACCGGACGCGGCAAAAATTAAAGATTTTGTCCAGTTCGCAAGTCGGCTCGGCGAAAAATTGCCGAAATTCAACAAGGAACCACAGTGGTTTTCAATCGTACTCGACCGTTTCAAGGGCGGGAAATACGAATATATCATAAATAACCTGCTCCTGCGCAGCCTTAACCAGGCACAATACTCGACTGAAGAGAACGGCCACTTCGGGCTCGCGTCCCCTGCCTACACCCATTTCACCTCGCCTATCCGGCGCTATCCAGACCTCATCGTCCACCGCATGCTCTCCGCGATATGTGAGGCTGGTGGCAAAAAAAGTCGAAAACAAAAGTTTTCCCCCGCCCCGACCGGAGAAGCGGCAACGTTTCTTTCCCAGCGGGAGCGTGTAGCCGTTGACGCTGAACGGGACATGAATGACCGCCTGAAAGTGGCCTATATGAAAGACAAGATGGGAGAGCATTTCAAGGCAATCATCTCCGGCGTTTCAGAGAATACACTCTTTGTCGAACTTCTTGACCCCTGTGTCAGTGGTGCGATTCCGCTCGAGATGCTCGGCGACGATTATTTTTTCTTCGATAAACAAAACTTTCGGGTTTACGGAGAGCTCACCCGACAGGAGTATCAGCTCGGAGACCAGCTCACGGTCCAGCTCACCGACGTCAGCATGAGCCGGCGGCAGCTCACCTTTCAACCAGTACTGGAGAAGTAATGAAAGGATTGCAGGACGTGAGTATTGTTCTGGTTCGCCCGCGGATTCCGGAAAACATCGGTTCCGCGGTACGGGTGGCCAGCAACTTCGGCATCAGCTCGGTTATCCTTGTCCGTGACAAAATGCCCAACCGCAAGAGAATGGCAAAGACCGCCACCCATAACACCTCAGACCTGCTTGAGACAATGCCGTGTTATGCCTCGCTTCCGGAAGCTCTCCAGGATTTCAATCTGGTGGTGGGAACAACGGCGCGGCGTGGACGGCAGCGTTTTGCGGAACGCAGCCCCAAACAGGTTATGGAGTGGTTGCGTCCGCAGATGGAAAAAAACCGGGTGGCACTTCTCTTCGGCCCGGAAGATTCCGGTCTGTCAAATGATGATTTGAAACTCTGTCAGATAACCTCCGCCATTCCGACCGACAACTTCTCCTCTCTCAACCTTGCCCAGGCAGTAGCCATCCACTGTTATGAGCTCTTCCAGACCATGGTCCACGAGCCGAAAGCAACAACACCAAACCCGACCATGGCCAGCTCTCAGGAGCTGGAGAGCATGTATACTTCCCTTGAAGAAGCATTGTTCGAGATTGACTTTCTGAATGAGGAGGAGCAACGGCGAAAGATGGGAAATATCAGACATTTCTTTGCCCGCAATGGACTGGAATCTCGGGATACCCAGTTAATCCGGTCGATCTGCAGAAAATTTCTTTTCCACCGCACCGGCTCCTATGAGGGAAGCGGAAAATAAGAAGGGAGAAAGGAGAAAGGAGACGGGAGAAAGGGAAAAGCGAAAGACGGTAAGGCAATTTTTACCGCGAAGAACGCGAAGGAAGGCGAAGAAAGGCGAAAAGCAAAAGACGGAACAGCGAAAGGCTTTTTGCCAACGAATAAAAGCTCGAATAAGGCGAATAAAGGCAAAGACAAAAAGAGAGACAGGAAAAAGGGAAAGGCAGAAACAGAAACAGAAACAGAAACAGAAACAGAAACAGAAACAAAAGGAACCACGAATGGACACGAATAAACACGAATAATTAATCATTTGTAATCGCCAAAAAAGGCAAAAACCTTTGAGAAAAAGATTTTAAAACTAAACAGGGCTTTGCTGTTGTTGTTATATCTTTACTCTTCGCGTTCCTTCGTGTCCTTCGCGGTAAAAATTGCTTTTCCGCTGTTTGCTTTGCCCTTATTCGCATGATTCGAGCCTTTATTCGTTGGGAAAAAGGCTTTTGTCGTTCCGTCTTTTACAAGGGACTCTTTAGCACAACAGGCGTCTTATCTCACAACGAACGTCATCAAGTTTTGTTGCCCTGCTTTTTCCTGCCTCCTGTCTCCCGTCTCCTTTCTCCCTTTTTGCCTTTTTGCCTTTCTTCGCGTTCCTTCGTATCCTTCGCGGTAAAAATTGCTTTTCCACTGTTTGCTTTGCCCTTATTCGCATGATTCGAGCCTTTATTCGTTGGGAAAAAGGCTTTTGTCGTTCCGTCTTTTACAAGGGACTCTTTAGCACAACAGGCGTCTTATCTCATAACAAACGTCATCAAGTTTGTTGCCCTGCTTTTTCCTGCCTCCTGTCTCCCGTCTCCTTTCTCCCTTTTTGCCTTTTTGCCTTTCTTCGCGTTCCTTCGTGTCCTTCGCGGTAAAAATTGCTTTTCCGTTGTTTGCTTTGCCCTTATTCGCATGATTCGAGCCTTTATTCGTTGGCAAAAAGTCTTTTGTCGTTCCGTCTTTTACAAGGGACTCTTTAGCACAACAGGCGTCTTATCTCACAACGAACGTCATCAAGTTTGTTGCCCTGCTTTTTCCTTTCTCCCGTCTCCCGTCTCCTGTCTCCCTTTTTCTCTTTGTCGTGCCAGTGTCTCACCAGCGGCGATGCAAACCATCCAGCGGACACCCCTCACAGCGGGGAGCCTTTTTTTTACAGAAATCCTTCGCCACCCGTACAATCAAACCGTGATACTCCCCATAGAGCTCCGTATCCTCCGGCAGGTTGTTGACAAACTGTTCCTGGATGGAGTGGTAGTCACTCTCCTCATCAACCATGCCGTGCCGTGAAAAGACACGGTGGGTGTACGTGTCCACCACAAAAGAGGGCTTCTTACAGACATAGAGCAGTATCGCATCGGCCGTTTCCGGTCCGATTCCCTTTACCGCCAGCAGCTGCTCCCGCAGAGGGTGCAGTTCTCCCTTACAAAACAGTGCAAAATCACCTCCATACTCTTCTTCCACCAGGTTAATGAGATTACGCAGCCGCTGCGCCTTCAGATTATAGTACCCTGAAGAGCGAATAAGCGGCGCAATCTCATCCGGAGCAAGCTGTGCAAAGGTCTCATACTCCAGCAGCCCCCTCTCTCGAAGACCGGCAAGGGCCTTGTCCACATTGCTCCAGCTGGTATTCTGGGTGAGCACAGCTCCGACAAGGATCTCAAAAGGGGTATCGGCAGGCCACCAGTGCTGAGGCCCGTAATGGTCAAAGAGGATGTGATACACCTGCTGAAAATCAGTCATCAGCATTGAGTTCGAACTCCTCTTCTCCGAGCCGGTCTCCAAGGCAGATACCAATATCACGGGCAGTTATCACCTTGTCACTCTCAAGATCAACCTTCTTCCGCCGTTTGATCGCCTCGGCAATTGGCACCGCCAGCATCTCGGAATCACGCAGGGCAACCATGTGATCAAACTGTTTCCGTTCCACCATGCGAACTGCAGCCGCCCCGAAACGCAGAGCCAGCAGCCGGTCAAAGGTTGTGGGAGAACCACCGCGCTGAAGATGCCCAAGGACGAGGGAGCGGGTATCTTTTTCCGTACGACTGTGAATCTCCCCGGCCACCCACTCGGCA
This sequence comes from Desulforhopalus vacuolatus, assembly GCF_016918505.1. Taxonomy (GTDB): domain Bacteria; phylum Desulfobacterota; class Desulfobulbia; order Desulfobulbales; family Desulfocapsaceae; genus Desulforhopalus; species Desulforhopalus vacuolatus. The sequence goes on along the minus strand of NZ_JAFFPZ010000044.1, from coordinate 5,634 downwards.
ACTCCGCCGAGAATCATTTCGGCGCGTCCGAGTTCCCCACAGCCCTTGTTAAAGCCTTTTCCGTCACAGGTCACCGCACCCTCTGCGGCCACCACGATAGAATAGTGCTTGTCGCGCAGGTCATTATCGAGAATCTTGTTGCACACTGCCTCAATGTCAAAGGGAATCTCCGGCAACAGAATGACATCAGCTCCGCCGGAAATACCTGAATAGAGTGCAATCCAGCCGGAATCACGTCCCATAACCTCAACAACCATCACCCGGTCATGAGACTTGGCCGTAGAATGCAGCTTGTCCAGAGCGTCGGTAGCGGTGGAGACGGCGGTATCAAAACCGAAGGTACGTTCCGTCATTTCGAGGTCATTGTCGATGGTCTTCGGAACTCCGATTACCGGCATCCCCTTCAGGGCAAAACGATGGGCGATATCGAGGCTGCCATCACCACCAATGGCAATATGGCAGTCGAACCCCATCCTCTGAAAATTTTTGAGAATCTTATCGGAGATATCAAGAACCTGCACCTCCCCTGCCAGATTTGTTACCGGACGGGAAAAAGGATTTCCCTTATTCGTCGAACCGAGAATCGTCCCGCCAAGATTATAGATGCCCTCAACATCTCTGGGATAGAGGCGCACAAGGTCATCCACATCAAGAAAACCGCCATAACCATTACGGCTGCCGAACACCTCCCAGCCCCGCTTGTAACAACTGTGCACGACTGAATAGATGACCGCATTGAGGCCCGGTGCATCCCCGCCACCGGTAGAAATAACAATTTTCTTCATTACTGTACTCTCCTGATCAAGTTATCGATGGCTGTGCAGAAGAAGACGTCGAATTACATCCTTCCCTTCACAGACACACGGACGGGACTCTTCAGAGTCAAATACTGCACTGTTTCACTTCTTCTACTTTAGCTCATATCCCGGTAAATTCAAAAGAGGGAGAGTAGACTTTTCGCGCATGGCACAAAAAAGCTTGCGAACTCCAGAAAAAATTTTATTGTTACGAGCAGTACGCATTTTTTTTCAGATCAATTGAAAGGATATGCCAGGAGAGAGCTGGTTGCAGCTCTCAAAATTATTTTCTGGAGGATATATACCATGGCAGAATTGACAGTAACAGATCTCGCTGTTACCAAACTGGCCGAATACCTCGCGGACAACAGCATTGAGTCTGCGTTGCGTATTGCACTTATGCAGGGCGGCTGAAGCGGCCCCGCTTTGGGATTGGCTCTGGATGAGCCAAAAGACAACGATAAGGTTTATGACAAAGAGAATCTGAAATTCCTCGTCGAAGAAACTCTCTTCGAGACCACTGGGAATATTACTGTGGACTATGTGGATGCAGGCCCGGGCTCCGGGTTCGGGATCACCTCCGAAAGACCGGTTGGTGCCGGAAGTTCCTGCGGTTCATGCAGCTCCTGCGGTTGAGAAGTTGAAGTAAGACATCCGGGTACATTGAAGGACGGGTTATTCAATGTTTCCATCTGTCTTGCGGACAGCTCCCTCACCGGGGGCTGTCCTTTTTTTTGTTGTAAAATTATCCGCGCCTTTCTGTATCGTTCCCGTCACTTCCTGTTTTCTTCACTCTCCTTCTTGAGCAGGTAATCCCCTGTCCGCACTCCGCAAAAAAAAGCTTATGCCCCTGTAAAGAATTTTGCTGTCTCCGAAACGGGCATTTTTTTGAGATCAACTTCAGTCTTCAAAAAGAAGTTGGCAGGCGGGCTGAAACCAGCTCTTAAAACTCTTTTATTGAGGATGTATCATGGCAGAATTAATAGTAACAGATATCGCGGTTACCAGACTGAACGAATACCTTGCGGACAACAGCATTGAATCCGCGTTGCGCATTGCACTCATGCAGGGGGGATGCAGCGGCTCTTCTCTCGGACTGGCTCTGGATGAGCCTAAAGATAATGACAAAATTTATGATAAGGACAAGTTGAAATTTCTCGTTGAGGAAGGCATCTTCGACACTACTGGTGACATCACCGTAGACTATATCGACGCAGGTGCAAACTCCGGCTTCAGCATCACCTCCGAAAAACCGGTTGGTGGTGGCAGCTGTTGTGGTTCATGCGGTTCCTGCGGCTAAACACCTGTTACAAAACCGCTGTTTTTTCGAGGCAGTTCCCATCCCGGGAACTGCCTCTTTTTGTGTCAATATTTTGACACAATTCTTGACACGACTTCTCCTCTCCTTATTTTGTCTTCTATTAAAGAATGCGTTTGTGACCACAAGAAAGGTCGGAAAAACCACCAATTATTGAGAGGGAGAAAGGTTATGCAATTCGATAAATTTACCGTTAAATCCCAGGAAGCCGTACAGGCGGCGCAACAGCTTGCACGCGACAACAATCACCAGGAAATTCGCCCCGTCCACCTTGCCATCGCACTGATGAAACAACCCGATGGAATCGTGGTACCGGTGTTGCAGAAGCTCGGGGCAGAGCCCTCACTTGTGCTGATGGAATTGAACAGGCAGTTCGAGAATATTCCCAAAGTCAGCGGCGGTGGCGCAGGACAGGTCTATGCCTCCAACGAGCTGCAGAAGGTATTCGACGGTGCCTTAAAAACTGCTCAAAAGATGAAGGATGATTTTGTCAGCGGAGAACACCTTTTCATGGCCATCCTGCAATTCGGCGGAGATGTATCCACCTCCCTGAAGCAGAGTGGTGTGAAGAATGAGGAATTTCTCCAGGCACTTTCACAGATCCGCGGTTCCCACCGGGTAACCGACCAGTATCCCGAAGAAAAATATCAGGCGCTGGAGAAATACGGGAAAAACCTCACAGATCTTGCCCGACAGGGTAAAATTGACCCGGTTATTGGCCGGGATGAAGAGATCCGTCGTATCATTCAGGTGTTGTCCCGGCGGACGAAAAACAACCCTGTCCTTATTGGTGAACCGGGCGTTGGAAAAACTGCCATTGCCGAAGGTCTCAGCCAGAGGATAGTCGAAGGAGACATCCCCTCCGGCCTGCACAACAAGCAGGTCATTACCCTTGACCTTGGTGCACTTATCGCCGGGGCAAAATATCGTGGTGAATTTGAAGACCGACTGAAAGCGGTGCTGAAAGAGGTGGAAGAGAAAGCCGGGGAAGTTATCCTCTTTATTGATGAAATTCATACCCTGGTCGGTGCCGGTGCAGCGGAAGGATCCATGGATGCCTCTAATATGCTGAAACCGGCCCTTGCGCGGGGGGAACTCCACTGCATCGGGGCGACCACGCTGGATGAATATCGTAAATATATAGAGAAAGACAGCGCCTTGGAACGACGTTTTCAGCCGGTACTCATCCAGGAACCGAGCGAAGAGGATACCATAGCCATCCTGAGAGGGATTAAAGAGAAGTATGAGGTGCATCACGGGGTACGTATCAAAGACTCCGCCACTGTTGCGGCCGTCACCCTCTCCAGCCGTTACATTACCGATCGATTTCTGCCCGACAAGGCCATCGATCTTATAGACGAAGCTGCCTCGCAGCTGCGTATTGAGATTGATTCCATGCCGGTGGAAATTGATGAGCTGGAACGGCAGAAGATCAAACTGAAAATTGAGAAGGAAGCGCTGAAAAAAGAGAGCGATGACACCTCGAAAAAACGTCTTGAAGAGAGTAAACGCAAACTTGCCGAGCTCGACGACAAGCTCAATGTAATGAAGGCACACTGGACACTGGAAAAGGATACCATTCAGTCAATCCGCAGCATAAAAAGCGAGATTGATGCCGCACAGGCAGAAGCTCAGCGCCTTGAACGAACCGGCGACCTGAGCAAGGTCGCAGAGATTCGTTACGGCAGGCTGATTGAACTCGAGAAGAAGCTTGAAACCGCAAACGCCGCCCTGCGGAAAGTGCAGGAAGGACAGATGATGCTCAAGGAAGAGGTCAGCGCTGAAGACATTGCCAACATTGTCGCAAAGTGGACCGGCATTCCGGTAACCAGACTGCTTAAAGGTGAAAAAGACAAACTGGTGCATGCTGAGACCGAACTCGGGAAAAGAGTCATAGGTCAAAGAGCGGCGATCAAAGCAGTTTCTAATGCAGTGCGCCGGGCGAGAGCCGGCCTGCAGGATCCGAACAGGCCGCTGGGTTCCTTTATCTTCATGGGTCCGACGGGAGTCGGTAAAACCGAACTGGCGAAAAGCCTTGCCGATTTTCTCTTTGACGATGAAGGCGCAATGATCCGTATCGACATGTCTGAGTTTATGGAAAAACACAGCGTCGCCCGACTCATTGGGGCCCCTCCAGGCTATGTGGGTTACGATGAAGGTGGTTATCTGACGGAAGCTGTGCGGAGGCGTCCCTACTCTGTCATTCTCTTTGATGAGATTGAGAAAGCCCATCCTGACGTATTCAACATTCTGCTGCAGGTTCTTGACGACGGCCGGATGACCGATGGCAAGGGGCGGACGGTGGACTTCAAGAACACTATTATGATTATGACCTCCAACCTCGGCTCCAGTCTGATTATGAGCATGAATGAGGAGGGGCGGAACCGTGCGGAAGTGCAGAAAGAGATTGATCAGTTACTCTTCAGCAAGTTTAAACCGGAATTCCTCAACCGAATTGATGAGACTATTATCTTCGACAAACTGGAGAAAGAGGACATTATCGCCATTACTGATATCCAGCTTGGCAAACTGGCAAAACGCCTGACTACTCAGGAAATAACCATCATATTCAAGGACTCCGCCAAAGAACTTCTGGCAGAACACGGGTATGATCCGACCTTCGGAGCCCGTCCACTGAAGCGGACTATACAGAAAGAGCTTGAGGACCCGCTTGCCATGCTGCTCCTTGATGGGGAGCTCCCCCCGGAGAGTGAGGTCGTAGTCGAAGGAATCGATGCAGAATTGACGTTCACCACAAGCAAAACGTCGTAAAACTCTTTACTCCTGAGGACAGCTGGTTTACAAAACCTCTTGCAGGAAAACACAAGGGTACCCATAATTAACCAGACCTGCCGGACAGGATGTGAATTCAGAAAACACACCTGTCCGGCATTATTTCAGGAGAAAACATGAACGAAACAATTGATGACCTCACTATGAACTATGAGGAAAATGATGTTCTCATCGTCAAAGAAACGGGCAAGGAAGTCCTTTCTAAAGGTGCATGGGCGACTCTTCTCTACCGCTACAATGATCTCGACCGCAAGACCGGTGAGTACGGCAAGGATAAATACTCCATCCGTCGCTATCAAAAGCAGCAGGGAGAGTATCGCCAGAAGTCTAAATTCAACATATCAAGTACCGACCAGGCGAAGAAGATCATCGCCGCGCTCTCTTCCTGGGTTGATGAAGAGAAATAAGAACAGCGAAATAACAGTGGGATAAGGAGAAAACGTACTCTTTGAGTCTTTTCTCCTTGCTCTTTATTCTTCGATCACGTATATTCCCGCCTTCGTTGCAGATTACATGGGCAGGACGCCACAGAGACTCTGCATCGGAGAGTAAAAAAAGAGTTGACAGGATGGATCAGAAATGATAAATACTGACGGCTCGCCGGACGCAAAAACTGCACTGCAGGGAAAGCAAACGGCAGGAAAGAAAAGAAAATAAAAAGTGTTGACAGAGCGGTTAGAATTTGGTAAAAACTTGCTCCTGTTGCACAGCGGAATTCGCACCGCA